>CAVVTR010000001.1:0-173188 GCA_963751245.1 uncultured Acidobacteriota bacterium
ATACGGGATGATGACGTTCTCGTTATCTCCCCGGCCGTAATTGGCCAATACCACCAGCGCAGAAAGCTGGTCCGGGTCGGCAAAGAAAATGTAGATGGGAGAGTATGGAAAATCGGGCAAATCCCTGAAATGCTCTTTCGGTGTTCTTAATGCCTGGATCATGGCAGTAGCTCCTTTAAGAGGGTGGAAATTGTATGGTTTAACAGTTCATTATCATCATCTATCAAAAATGACCCGATTCGGCTATACGCATTCAGATACAATATTTCCAGGCTTCCTCTTCGCGGATATCACGAACAATTACCAAGGCGGCAAGTGATCTCCCATACGGTACAACACAAACATTAAGTTCGACATCAATAGTAGATCCGTCTGAATGAATAATTTGAGATTTATATATGCGGGGTAAATTCAGGCCTGCGATTCTGTCGGAATATCGTTTGGTATTTTTAATAAATTCTTCTTCGGAAATGAATTTCCTAAGATGCGCGCCGATAAGTTCCTCCTCGAAAAAGCCGATCATTTTGCAGAACGCGGGATTTGCAAACCTGACCTTAAAATCGTGGATAATGGCAATTCCGTCTTTCGCGTGCTCGACAAGAGCGCGATATGTATCTTCAACATCTCTGCGTTCCTGCATTTCCTCATGCAGCTCCCTTATCCCTTCTTTTAATCTATTTTCAAGATTGTCTCGATACTGCTTCAGTTCTAAGTGGGTCCGAATCCTGGCCTTGACGACGGAACGCTTAAAGGGCTTCGTTATGTAATCCGCGGCGCCTAAGTTCAAATCCCTTTGCTTCCGTGTCTTCCATGGTCGGCTCCGAAAGGCAGATAATCGGGATATCTTTAGTGGTTTTGTCGGCTTTTAGCTTTTTGAATACCTTGTACATATCTGCAGTCGGCATCATGATATTTAGCAGGATTAATCCGGGGGTATTCGGAGAAAGGGCAAGCCTGATCGCTTCCTCTCCGTCAGCGGCGACTTTGATGTCGTATATCAGAAGACAGCATCGTCTTCAGGACGTTAATGTTTTCCGGATTAGCGTCTGCAATTAACAGGACTTGTTTTGATTGCGGGCGATCCATAATGTCGGGTGGATGAGTTGATTTACCTTTCAGTGGGATTTATGGATAAAAGCATGTTAAACCGAACTGCATTGGAAGTCTTATATCAATATCTATCAGGATTGTAAATGATAGTTGTTTTTCCGTTTTTTTTCCGTCATATAGCAAATATGACTCAAATCCGCGATAACCATTTATAAATCTGTTTTACTCAATAGGATATGATGGGCAAGCCGGATTTTGATTAATATTATGAGCAGTATCGATTTGTTATAGCTTATAAACTCCTGGCCCAGACCCGGCATGGCAAAATGTGGTGATGGAAAGCGAAATCCATAGAATTTAAAATCAAATTCATTGCAAATCCCGTCGCGCTCTTCGAGGCGCAGGCCAGAGCGGGCTTGAATCCCGAACCTGGAATCACTCAGCTTAGGAAGGAGAAAGGCATGAAAACCGCAGAAGACATCATAAAGGACAAACAACGCGAGATTGTATCCATTTCATCGGATCAGACGGTTTACCAGGCTTGTCGGAAAATGGTCGATAATAAAATCGGCGCAATTCTGGTAAAGCAAAACGACGAATTTGTTGGAATCTGGTCGGAACGCGATTTGTTGCGCAACATCACTTCAGAAGGATTTGACCCCAAAAAGGCAAAGGTCGGCGACTATATGACTTCCCCGCTTCGCAGCGCAAGCCACAGCACCCGGATTTACAGGCTGGAAGAAATGTTTCTGGGATTGTTTCTGAGACACATACTCATTGAAAAAGATGGTGAGTACATCGGCATGCTTTCAATCGGAGATGTACTTAGAGCCGGCCTGCTTGAAAAAGACCGGCAATATAAGGAAATAAATGATTTTGTCAGCTGGGACTATTACGAGAACTGGAAAGCAGGGCGGAGGAAGAAAAGGTGAGTTCGGGCAGGAGATTTAATGTTTCGCATTCATCGGAGACATACGAATCATGATCCAAAATAACCGATTTGAGCTGAAACAAAGTCCTGAGGTAACTGCTCACCCCCCTATAAAAAGGTAGCCCCATTATCCCGGTATAAATAATAAAAGCGCCATGTAAACAGTTCTGTTAAATTTAGATTTTTTTCTTGACAACATAGTAAATTGTATCTATGCTGTTGATCGTACACTATATGAAAGGGCAACAGCAATGAACAGTTACTTTGGGTCAAAGGCGACTTCGGGATTGTGTCAGCCCATTATCGCCATGATGCCACCACATGACACTTACATTGAAACTCATCTCGGTGGGGGAGCGATAATGCGGCGCAAACCCGCTGCATTGCATAATATCGCCATTGATCTCGATTTAAATGCCCTTAGAGCCTTCAAGTGTGAATACCCAATAGAAAAGGTTCATAGCTGCGCCCATGAGTTTCTCTCTACATATATCTTTTGTGGGCGTGAGTTGGTGTATTGCGATCCCCCATATCTTCGTTACACGCGCACCTCAAGCCGTCGCTATCGTTTTGATTATGAAGAACGGGACCATATTGAGCTGCTGGAGTTACTCAAAAGGCTTCCTTGTTCGGTTATCCTTTCAGGTTATCCATCTGGTCTTTACGATGAGTTATTAACGGATTGGGGGAGTCTTGAACTGCAGGTAATGAATCAGGCCGGTGTAAGAACCGAGAAGATTTGGTTTAACTTTACCCCTGACCGGGTGCACTGGTCCCGCTACGCGGGCAAAAATTTCACAGATCGGCAACGCATCAAACGTAAATCAGAAAGCTGGGGAAAGCGTTATCAAGCGCTTCCTCGCGCGGAACGTCTGGCCGTGCTTTCCTCCATAATGGCTGTCGAAGCTCAGGAAGAGGCATAGACCGCCATGCCAAGCGTTAATAAGCAATCCCTCAGGGAAGAGTTCGATCAACTCAAGGTGAGATTCGAAAATCTCTCGAATGAGGGCAAGATCACACAGGAAACAACCGCCTTGTTTCAATCCATGATCATGCTGTTTGAACTGCTGATAGCGGTATTCATGGAGAAAAAGACCCGGAAGAATAACCGCAACTCCAGTATACCTTCCTCCCAAACCAGCAAAGACAGAACCTTTATCGGAGCCAACGGCAAAGGAAAAAAACATAATGGTGTGTTGTCCGAAAATACACGTACAGTAGAAACAACCCAGGTTGCCGAAATTAAGGAATGTGAATTCTGCGCTGAACCCCTGGACGACATTCCCGCTACCGACCATGAACGACGTACCAAGATTGATATCATCTTCGAGAAGGTAGTCAGTCATGTAGATGCCGAAATCAAGGTCTGCCCTCGATGTAACATGCAAAACAAAGGACGTTTTCCGGAAGATATGGCAGGTCCTCTGCAGTATGGTCCAGGGATTAAGGGGTACATGGTGAATTTGTTGATTGCCCAGATGATATCACTCAAGCGGGTACAACAATTGATGCAGACGATGATCGGTCAAGTAATCTCTGAGGCGACCATCCTGAAATATGTGATTCAACTGTATAACGCGTTGGAGGTATGGGAACAATTTTCCATTAAACAACTATTACAAATGCCCAGCATGCACGTGGATGAGACATCATTGCGAGTGGATCGAAAGAATCATTGGATCCACGTTTACGCGACGGGCGACATCACACTGAAATTTCTGCACCCCAAGCGGGGTCAAGAAGCGATTGAGGAAATTGGCATCATCCCTCGTTATGGAGGTGTGGCGATCCATGATTGCTGGCAATCCTATCTCTCTTATGATCATTGTGGGCATGGTTTGTGCGGCTCTCATCTGTTGCGGGAACTCACCTTTATTGTAGACTCAAATGGGTATGCCTGGGCATCCAACATGAAGCGTCTGCTGCAGGAAAACTGCGCAATTGTGGCTAAGCGCGAATCAAAACAATTGAGTGAACAGGAATACAAAAACCTCCAGAAACGCTATCGCAACATACTGACACGGGGAGAAAAGGAGCTACCTCCTATTCCTGCAAAACAAAAAGGGAAACGAGGGAAGGTCGCAAAATCGGATGCACACAATCTGTGGGAACGACTAAAGAATCATGAAGCTGCGGTGTTACTATTCGCAAAATTCCCACATGTGCCGTTTACAAATAATCGGGCAGAACGAGATCTGAGAATGAGCAAGGTTAAACAGAAAGTATCGGGCTGCTTTAGGAAAAGTGTGTATGCAAAATCCTACTGCCGTATTTCCAGCTATCTCCAGACTATGGCAAACAAGGGATATAATCCGTTAGTCGCCATTCAAATGGCCTTTTCGGGTCAGATCTATGCTGATAAGGGTGAGTAGTTACGTCCTGAGCATATTTGCGTCGGATTTAGCAATGAACACCCTGTCCTCAGCTCTGCTGTTTTTAACGGTGGTGCTTGTACCGCTTCAAATATAATAATTTTGAAAGTGGCAGAAAATTTCAAGGGTACGAAGCAAATAGTGGACCATCCAGAAAAAACCCTTGCGGAATATTGCAGAGAGCTTCAACTCAGCGGCACAACTGTCGGTATGATGACTTCCGCATCCATGGATTCCTTCAGACTGGTCTCCAGGTCATCGCAAGGAGTGGAAATATCCGCCATGGTCACCGCCGGGATTTCCAATGCGAGATGCGCAGGTGATAGAGCCGACTGGCGGTCATTCCAGACAGATGCCCATCCAGCAGGAACCATCAACATCATCATTTTAACCAACGCAACGATGTCCCATGCGGCCATGGTGGAATCCGTGATGCTGGCAACTGAAGCAAAAACCGTCGCGATGCGTAAGCTCGGCGTAAAAAGCCCGGTTTCAGGGGCAATTGCAACCGGAACGGGTACCGATGCGATCGCTGTTGCCAACGGATTTGGTTCCGGGACTATCCGCTACTGTGGAAAGCACGTAATTTTCGGTGAGATGCTTGCTTCAGTTGTAATAGAGGCCATCACAGAATCATTAAGTGATAGGGTATAGTGAAGTTTTATAGGGAATCATTGCCATGACAAGCAGTTTGGGAATGTTGATCAATCCGGCCGATACGGTTTTCCCAGAGCAGACGGTGCCATCCCGGAAAAAAAACTCAGCAGGGACTTGATGCGATCTTTGCCTTCCGCCCAAAGTAAAACGGATTCCTTCTGGGCAAAAGACATAATGACTAGGGTGAATATCATCAGCGGAAACGGGGCCACCTGAAAAACCTGGGACGGAACCGACGGCAGCCACTCCTGAAAATAGATCCCCAACACCTGTAAAAGCGAAAACAAGTAGGCACCTGCAGCAGCCTTAACCGGATGCCATCCTCCGAAAATTACCAGGGCCAGTGCGATCCAGCCGGTCCCTTCCGCTCCCTGGGGCCGTCCCCATCCGGGCTTGGTGGCCAGCGAAAACGTGGCACCGGCCAGCCCCACGAATAATCCACCACAAACAGCATAAAACAACTGTAGCTTTTGGGGGTTGATACCTCTGGCATATGACGCCCTGGGGTGTTCGCCCACGGACCTTAATTTCAGGCCGTGGGGGGTGTGGTAGATGTACCACCAGCAAATTGCGATGAAAATCAGGCTCAGGTAAACCGGCAGGTTGTGGTTGAAAAAAATATCACCCAAAACAGGCATTTTGCTCAGCACAGGAATCGGCAGGGGCGACACCTGAGGACCCTGCAGCCGTGAATAGGGATTGCCGATAAAATAGGCAAGATCCCGGGTCATCAGAGTTAATACAAATCCCACGGCAACCTGATTCTGGCGCAGATAGATACTGAACACCGCTACGGTTGCCGCTACCAGGGCACCGACAATTGCCCCGCAAACAAATCCCATTATCAGGCTGTTGGTTTCAAAAGCAACGGCAAATGCCGCCATGGCACTCAGCAAAATAGAGCCGTCCAGCGAAAGGTTGATGAGTCCCGCTTTTTCCGTAATGGTCTCACCCACCACCGCAAGCACAATCGGTGCCGCCCCGGCAACAACACTGGCAAACAGTATGGTTAAATTGATTTCAAACATCGCTCACTGATAGCGCTGATAGAAATAATGAAATAATTTACGAAATCGAAAACAGATGCGTAATGCATTTCGTTTAACATATAAGCTCAATGCTCTGTTGTTAGTCGTCTGTAGTCCGTAGTGAAAAAATTGACCGTTTCTGTCCTCAGTCTTCTACCCTCTGCCTTTTGCCCTGTGCCCTTAGCCCTTTGCCCCATGCACTATGCGCTTGCGCCAGGCATGCACACCGAGAGTCGCCAGGACCAGGGCCCCCTGAATAACGCCGCTCAAGGATGAATCCACCTGCAGCACCATCGGCAGCTGAATACTGCCCACATTTAAGCAGGCAAAGAAAAAGGCTACCAGCGGTACCAGCCGGATTTTATAGTCGGACAGCATCACCACCAGAAGTGCCAGATAACCGTAATTGCTGGATATGGCCGGCAGCAGGCGATGATAAACCCCGCTCACCTGAAGGCTTCCCGCCAGACCGGCAAAACCGCCGGCAAAAATCATGGCGAGTATCATATACCGGTCGGGTTTGAGTCCAAAAATGAAAGCAGCCTTCGGGTTGTTTCCAATGGCTTTTAAATTCAAACCGATTCGGGAGTACCGCATCAACAAACCGGTTAAAATCAGAGAAGCGATGACAATCGACAGCGCTAAGGGCGAAAGGCGCAATAGAGGCCAGATGGGGCAGCCACAATTTAACGGGAAACGTCTCGGTGCCGCTCATGGATGCCACTCCCGGTCGCCTCCAGGGCCCGAAAATCAGCCAGAGAATGATCCCCTGGGCCACGAAATTGAGCCCCAGACCGGCAAATATTTCATTGACGCCACCCCTGGTTTTTAAAAACCCGGCGATCAGCGCCCAGAGGGCGCCGCCCGCCATACCGGCCAGCATGGACGATCCCGAGAAAAAAAATGGCGGCACTGCTTTCGATGCCAAAACGAAGCAGGGCAGTGGTAAACACCGCCCCCATCATGACCTGACCTTCAACGCCGATGTTCCACAATCCAATTCTGAAGGTAAACAACAGACCGCAACCGCAAAGGGTGAGCGGTATCCAGGCTTTGGTTACATGGGCAAATTTATTCCAGGACCCCAGGGACCCTTTGAGAATATAGTAATAGGCACTAAACGGCGGGGCTCCGGCAAGCAGCAGAACCAGCGTGGTGAAAAAAAATACCGCAAGCAGTGTCAACAGTATGTGGCGGGATTGGCGAAAATAGGATTTCATAGGTAGTCAATGTTCGTCATGGACAGTCAATGGCTTAATAATTGACCATCTTCAAATGATTGAATATTGTCGATTGAATATTGACTATTTAAGGTCAGCCTCCGGCGGAGCAATTATAAATAAGATCATGAAAATGGCGGAGCGAAGCCTCCGGCTCGTAAGGGTTATAGCGCCTACGCCTCGGAGAGCGACATCCACAAATCTTCAATCTCAATCTTCACTATTTAAACCTTCCCTGCTATCGCTTTTCCCAGTTCTGACGCATTGGTTTCTGCGGACTTGACATCTTTGATGATGCGGCCATCAAAAAAAACCAGTATCCGATCCGCCACCATGAGGATTTCATCGAGCTCCGAGGAGGAAAAAATAATGCTCGTTTTATTGAGGCAATATTTTTGAAGATGCTGCCAGACCCAGTTCACCGATTCCATATCCAGACCCCGGGTTGGATTCTCGAGCAGCAGCAACACGGGATCCTCCGGTAAAAAGGAAAGCAGCAGCCGCTGCTGGTTGCCGCCGGACAAAGCATCTACCGGGGAATCAGGCGTTCCCTTTATTCGAAAATTTTCGATGCGTTCACCGGCCAAACGATGGGCCTCCTGCCATTTCACTATAAAGTTTTGTTGATTTTCCTGCAGGGCAAAATGCTCGGTGATGCTCATGCCGGATATCAGTCCTTCTTCCAGGCGCGATGCCGGCATAAACGTCACACCATGGCGCTTGAAGGCGTGATGATCCTGATTTTTCATGTTGCGGCCTGCTAATAGTATGGACCCCCTGGTTGCCTGTTTCAACCCGCCGGCAAGGCGCAAAAACACCCCCTGCCCGCTTCCTTCCAGACCCGCCAGACCGACAATCTCTCCCTCCCGGATAACAACGTTGCAATTTTTTAAACCGGTGCGCTCCGCCGGTCCCGGAAACATTTTTCATCACCAGAACATCACTGCCCGGCGCTTCCATACACCGGGCAGGCGGCAGCGGCGGGGTTCCAAACATCATTTCCAGCAATCGGTTGGCGTCAAAGGGTTGATCCATATCGCCGGTCACTTTGCCCTGACGCAGCACGGTGACCTCATCGCACAGGGCTTCGACATCTTCCAGCTTGTGAGACACCAGAACGACACTTTTGCCCTCGGCCGTCAGTTTTTTAAGTGAATTAAAAAGGATATCTTTTTGAGTGGCGGAGATGCCGGTGGTCGGTTCATCCAAAATGAGGACCTGAATCCCCAAGGCCAGAAGTCTTAATAGTTCAAGTTGCTGTCTTTCACCGATGGTCAGGATTTTTACCGGGGTATCGGGATGCAAAGCAAAATTGAAAGATTCGGCAAGCTGGCGAAACGCTTTTTTAAAATCGTTTTTATGCCCGGAAAATCCATTGGTCTGTCCCAGCATAAAATTGTCCAGCACGGAAAGAAGGGAAAAATCAAGCGGGTCCTGATACAGCATCCCGATGCCGAGCGCCACCGCCTGGGCCGGGTTACGGTAGTTGACCGCTTTGCCGTCTATCAGAATCGATCCGCTGGTTTTCTGGCTGAAACCGGCCAGAACTTTCATCAGGGTGCTTTTGCCGGCCCCGTTTTCGCCCAGAATACCGTGAATGCGCCCGGGGGCGACTGTTCAGGTTGACCCCGTTATTGGCTTTCACGGGTCCATAGTGCTTGTGGATATTTTGCAGCTCAATCCACATGAGAACGCAGTCTCCAGTAAGAGTTAACACATCGCCATTCAGAAACGACGGCGTTTCACTTTTCGCATCGTTCTGAGTTTATTATAAATTCCATCCATATCGAATGGCATGGAAAATTTATACGAGAAGTTTTCAGCCATTTTCGGTTCATGTATTAAACGAATTTGGCGGAAAATACAACATTAGAAGGGACACGGATTTTATTTTTAAAAAAATCCTTGACGATAAATGAATGATCGTTCATTTAAATAAATAATTTGTACGTCAAGGAGAAAAATGATGCATTAATAGATCATATCTATTGAATTCGGCCTTTTTAAAGACTGAAATTGAGAATCAAACTCAAGATGATAACTTTTTTTCTGATCGGGTCTGTGAAGTCAAAAAAACAGATGGGTCGATGTGGCAATTTAATGAGTTTGCTGATTTTATGAAAAAAATCAAGTCGGGCAGCCAATCAAAGTTGGATCGTCTATACCGGCATGCGAAAAAGATAAGTAACCAGGATAATTTTGCGGATGACTTTACTATATTAGAAGTGGTTTTCGGATAAAAAATTGCCAAGTGCAGAAGGCGGACAAAATTTCTTCTGCACTTGGCCGAATTAAATAGCCGAATGAATAATATGTTTGATATAGAGTTTATTTGGCGCTGCTTTGCCCGTCCATTCCTTCCAGAAGCTGTTCCATATACCAGATCTGTTTATCGCTGGCCGTCTCACCGGCTTTGATAAATGCGCTTCCGTCCTGATAATTCAATGGCCCCTTGAACAGGTCAATTTGGTCTTTGCCTAAGCCGCTGATAAATGCTTCCAGCGCATCTTTGGCTGATTCCGACAAGGCCGGCCCCACCGCAAAACCCACCGCGCTGGTGTCCGGATTATTGATATCTTTCCAGTCCGGACCCTGCCAATCCCATTCGGATTTCCAGTTTCCCGACATGGAGGCCTTGATAAATTTAACATATCCCGGACCCCAGTTAAAATACGGCACACCGAGGCAGACATCGGATGCGCCGCCACAGGCGCCGAGGTAATCATAGGGAATGGCCCAGACATTTTTGCCCTGCTGTTTCTTTTGCTTGGCCACAACCACGGCTTCCGTGGTGTCGATGCCGGATATCACCACATCATAACCGGTGTTGTAAAAATTCTGGGCTACCTGGGTGGGGTCTGCGGTCACACCCGGAATGTTAAACCAGAAACCGATCCAGGTCACCTGAAATTTCAAATCTTTCGGATCTTTTTTCAGTACTTTTTCCCAGGCATATTTAGCGCCCAGGTAGGCCGATGCAGCCAGTCGCCGGGTTTCTTCGTTGATCAGAGGCCCGAGATAGCCGATTTTACCGGTTTTCGTCGTATGCGCGGCAACGAATCCCGCCATCATTTTACCATATTCCATGCGGCCCATCAGGTTGCTGAGATTTTTCGAAGCCTTGCCGGTGAGCACATCGTCGCCGGAAATATGAATAAAATTTACGTCCGGATGCATCAGTGCCGCTTCACGGGTTCCGTCTTTCATATCATCGGAGTTGGCGATAATCAGCTTGGCTCCTTTTTCAATCATGTCGTCAACCAATTGAGGGATCGTCACGCCGGGCCGATCGGCCGGATTCACTTTATCGATATAAATCATTTTGGTGCCGGGCACTTTTTCTTCCACATATTTGCCCCCGTCAAAGTGCGCCTGACTCCAACCATGATCATTGTACGGACCAACCAGCAATAAACCGAATATCATTGGTTTTTCTTCCGCAAAGGCAGGCCCTGATGGAGCGAATGCAGCAGTAATGAGAAAACAAATGATCGCCACTCCCAAAAAAAGTTTTTTAGCCATATGAGTTCCTCCTTATAAGATTGCAAAAAATGAAACTTCTCTCTTGTTAATGAAATCTTAATATAAATAAATGACAGCCTCGGGTCAAGAGAGAAGAAAGGCCATTTAAAAAAACATTTCTTGTTGACTTTTGTCATATACTATGATGGATAAGCCCTTTTAACAATTTCAAGAAGGAGGCAGACATTGTTTGGTTTTGAAAACATAACAGCCGGCAACGGATGGGCCATGGCGGTTGTTGGCGCTTCCATCGTGTTTCTGGGCTTGGCAGTATTGACCCTTGTCATTTCTCAAATCCACAAAATTCTCAATTTGTGGGACCAAAGGGATGAGTTTCTTAAACGATACAAAAAGCAGGCTCTAATCGAGGAACCGAAAACACTTAAAGCACCCGTTTCCATACAACGCCATCTTCCGTCTGTAAAAGAGCTTGCCAGCATTTACAGGCCTTTGGTCGATCAGCTCAAACAGCCTTTTGATCTTTTTCAACTATTTGAAATTTCAAATAAAATGAATCTTGCCCATCCTCATCTGTCGATAAAATATTTGCAGGAAGCCGGTGTATTGGTCCCTCAAGGGGATGGCACGTTCACCTGGGATAAACAAAAAGCAAATTAAGGGTTAAACCATGTTCGATCTATTCTACCAATTTCTATCAAACACCGGGTATTTCCTGGCGGACTATCGCCATGTCATCATGATCTTTGTCGGCTGTATTTTCCTTTATCTTGGAACAGCCAAAAAATACGAACCCCTGTTGCTGGTTCCCATCGGCTTTGGTATTTTAGTCGGAAATGTTCCCTTTTTCAAAGGATTTGGGATCGGTATCTATGAACCCAACAGCGTTTTGCATTATCTTTATTTCGGCGTGACCACCGGTGTCTATCCTTCCATCGTCTTTCTGGGTCTGGGGGCCATGACCGATTTTTCGTCATTGCTGGCCCAGCCGAAATTAATGCTTTTGGGCGCTGCAGCCCAGATGGGCATATATTTTACCCTTTTGGGCGCATTGTTTTTTGGATTTCTTCCCAAAGAAGCCGCCTCGATTGCAATCATCGGCGGCGCCGACGGGCCGACATCAATATTTCTTAACCGCCAAACTTGCGCCGCACCTCATCGGGCCCATTGCCATTGCGGCCTATTCATACATGGCGCTGATACCGGTTATTCAGCCGCCGATAATGAGGCTGTTGACCACCCGGAAAGAACGCCTTATAAAAATGCCGGCCGGCCGGGAAGCTTCCAGAAAGGAACTCATTATATTTCCGGTGGCGGGAGTTCTACTGTGCTGTTTTCTGGCCCCGACCGCACTGCCGTTGCTGGGTATGCTGTTTTTGGGGAATTTTTTAAAAGAATGCGGTGTGGTGAATCGCCTGGCCAATACAGCCCAATCGGCCATCATCGATACGGCGACAATATTTCTCGGGTTCACGGTGGGTTGCAGCACCCAGGCCGATGTGTTCTTGACGCCCAAATCTTTAGGTATTTTCTTTCTGGGTGCCGTCGCATTTTCGATTGCCACCGCCTCCGGTGTTATTTTTGGTAAAATCATGAATCTATTTTTGAAAGAGAAAATAAATCCCCTGCTGGGGGCTGCCGGTGTTTCCGCGGTACCCGGCTCAGCCCGGGAAGTTCATTTAACGGCTTTAAAAGAAGATCCGACAAACTTTTTACTGATGCACGGGATGGCATGCAATTCATCGGGGGTTATCGGCTCGGCCATTTGTGCCGGTATTTTGTGGAGTTTTTTCATCTGATTGTTCCTAAAGGAGATGATCATGCAGGCAAAAATCATTATCAAGCGAAAATTCATTAAGGGCAAACAAAGGGAAATTATAGCTTTGCTTAGGGAATTGCGCTCCGGTGCTCTTCAGCAACCCGGATATATTTCCGGTGAAACTTTGTCCTCCGCGGAAGACCCCAAATCCTGGTGGTTATCGGAACCTGGCAAGACATGGAGAGTTGGATCAATTGGAAAGAAAATGATACGAGAAAAACCCTGGAAAGGATGCTGGAGACTTATCAGGAAACATCAAGCGAGTACCTGGAATTAACGGGGACTTCATCGAGGAATGAATCCACGGTGGTGGCATCAGGGTACAAGACCATCGGAGATGACATCGCAATGTATCTTTCATAAATGTCCCTGCTCTTAAAGCCTTCTTTCTTAACAACTCCTGGTGCCATCGGGCAAAGTCGTACATGCCGATAAACCGTTCGTCATCATTGACGATTCCCAGGGCCATTTCAAGAACCCCTCTGCCATACGCATTGCTGTACCCTTCAGAACCGCGCGATTGTAAAAATTCTCTCACGAGCATCTGCGTGGTTCGCTTGGATTTATCTTTTCGAATATCGATGGGATCTTTGGGTTCCTCAAAAGGATCCCATTTATCATAGCCTTTTTTGAGAATGTGTTTCTGACGTCGCGGCGCCATACTGTCAAATACCGCTTTTTTTCTGCTTTCAGCTTCTTCAGAAGAAAATTCACTCATTTCTTTTTCCTCGAACGGCGCTTGCGGGATGTTTCTTCCACCGGCTCTTCCGCGATCCCGAGAAATACGTCATCAAAATCCAATATCACTGCCGAAGATAGCGGAACGAGCAAGTCCGCCAGTTTAATATTCTTTGATTTGATGTCACGCAGCAGCTCCGCAGATATCTGCTGCAACTGGCTGTGAACGGCATCCAGGTTGATTGTCGGATATTTCTCTCCCTGTTTGAATCCGGACTTACCACAGGTGTGTCCGGCACCGCCGATGGCAGTCGGGACGCCGTAAAAGCGACAGGTGATAGGACGGTATTCATAGAGGTCACAAAGCTCTTTTTCATTCAAAAGCGGGCAGCGAACACGTTCAAGCGCCATAGCAGCAAGAATTTCACCTTCATTTTTTTTGCCGGCCTGAAGATCGCTGTATGCCTTGCGTTTGATTTTGTAAATTCGGCGATCCGCGCGGTTGGATTTTTCAAGAAGTTCAGCCTTTTCTGAACCCTGGTATTTTTCATTAAACTTGTGATGAATATAGAGTGCCTCGATCAACGTCAGGTCGAACAGGGCAAAACAGCAATCTGCACATTTTTCTTCGCATTTCACACAATCGGCATGGGCATTTTTCACCCGATCAAATACACCGTCGGCTTGCGCCACCAGTGCTTCGTATTTATTAAAATATGATGTAAGGTCAACACTCATAGCTTTTGCAAAACTCCTTTTTGCTGTTAATGTGATGTTAATAAATGTTTCACGTGAAACATTAACTTACTTTCCGATGCAAAAACGGCTGAATATTTGATTCAGAACATCCACTTTGACATTGGTCCCGAGAATTTGCCCCAAGGAATCAATCGCTTCCTGAAGATGGATGGCAATCAGCTCCATGGGGATGTCCTTTTCAAGTTCGCGGCTGATGCTTCTGATGCTCTGAGACTGTCCTCCATAAGCAATTTTTGTCTGAGGTTGGGCACAATGGCAGTCTCGATATCAATCGGATCCTTACCGAATCCGGCGAGGATTATTTTCTCCTTTAGATGCTCTAAGCCCCTGTCATACAGGGCCGAAATTTCCACACAATCTTGTCCCATCCAGGAATCCGGAAGCACGATAGGGTTTTTCCCGTTTACCAGATCGATTTTGTTAATCGCGATGATAAAGGGTTTGGACTGTACCTTGTTATATATTTCATAATCCTCTGGTGTTATAGCGCGGTGGGCTTCTACCATGAATACGATCATATCGGCGTCCTCGATGCTTTTCATGGTTTTTTCAATGCCGAGGGTTTCTATCGGATCATTGGTATCATGCAGCCCGGCCGTATCGGCTAAGAATGATCGGAAATCCATTTATATTCAGCGTTTCTTCAATCGTATCTCGGGTTGTGCCAGGTACCGCGGTTACGATTGCCCGATCTTTTTGAAGCAACCGATTTAATAAGCTCGATTTACCCACATTCGGTCGACCGACCACAGCCACTTTCAGCCCCTCACGCAAAAAATTGCCGTCCCTGTGGTGCTGAATCAAGCGTTTCAGTGGTTGAATAACGCACGCTTCTATCGCCCTGGCGGTGGCCTTTGAATCCACGAACTCTTCAACATCATCCGGAAAATCAATGCCGGCTTCTACCCGGGTTAAAAACTCTATCAAAAACTGCCGGATTTGCTCCACGCTTCTTTTTAATTGCCCCTTGATCTGGGCCGCCGCCGCTTGCAGTGATTTATCTGTGCGGGCATTAATGACGTCGATGACCGCTTCGGCCTGGGTAAGATCGATTCGTCCGTTAAGAAAGGCTCTTTTGGTAAACTCCCCGGGCTCGGCAATTCGCCCGCCCTGTCTTAATACCAGTTCAAGAATCGCATTAACAGCGATCTGACCGCCGTGGGCGTTGATCTCAACGACATCTTCTTTGGTGTAGGACCGGGGTGCTTTCATAACACAAAGCAGCACCTCATCCACAACCCGCCGATTCTCGGGATCGATGATATGGCCCAGATATAGCCGGTGTGATTGGAAGCACCCCGGGAATTTTCCTTTGGACACGATGTATTGCCGGGAGCGAATTTGATGTTTGGATTCAGCAGGGGAAAATATCGTTGTAGCAATCGAAACAGCCCTTGGGTCCGGATAGTTTAATGATTCCGATTCCACCCCGGCCGCCGGGCGTGGCAATTGCCGCTATAGTGGAATTGTCCATTTTTATTAGGCCCGCAACTGATGCCTTTGCTTGCTGTTTTTTTGGGGGAAAATAACCAATTTTCGCATATAGCCCTCCCCTCTGCTTTTGGTGCGAATATCCGGATCATCTTTTAAGGCCAGATGAACAATTCTGCGATCATAAGCACTCATTTGGCCCAGGGAGATGGGTTTGCGAATTCGTTTGGATTTTTCGGCCAGACGCTCGGCAAGCTTTTCCAGATTGGCTTTTCTAGTCTCCAAATAGCCCTCGACATCTACCTGAACCCGAATTTTATCATTGTTGGGGATTGTGCTTGTTGACGATTTTTTCGACCAGCGATTGAATAGCATCAAGGGTTTGCCCTTTCTTGCCGATGAGAATGCCGGCATTACCGCCATTAATATTAAAAAAAAGCCATCCGGAATTTTCTTCAGCCGATATTTCCGCATCGGTGGTAATCGAGTCAACGATGCGCTGCAAAACGGTTCGCCCAAGATCTAAAGGATTTTCCTCAAATGTAATCGTGTCGTGGAGTGCCGGAATCTTCTGTCCTCAAACAGATGCTCCGCTGATAATACTTTCTCACTGGAAATCTCATCGGATAGAGGTCTGAGACTTCATCTTCCGAAACGGGTTCTTTGGGGTTCTCAGGTAAATGGACTCGAATTTTTGCCTTTTTGACGCCTGCCAGACCAAAAATACCGCTGGATCCGTGAGACAGAATATCATATTTGATTTTATCCGGTGCCAAATTTAGTTCATCACATGCTTTCTCAATGGCTTTATCTACATTTTTTGCTAAAAATTCCAACGAAGACATCGCGTAAAACCTCCGTTATTATGCAAATTTTTTCTGAATATAATATTGCTGTGCAGATCGAAAGAATGTTGTTCACCAGCCAGTACAGCACCAGCCCGGAGGAAAAGTTGATGAAAATCACCGTAAAAATAAGCGGCATAAACATCATCATTTTCGCCTGGGTCGGATCCCCCATGGGAGGAGACATTTTCTGCTGCAACAGCATGGTGGCGCCCATGATGATTGTCAGCACGGGAATTCCGTAAGGCGGTTGCATAATGGGAATATGAAAAACTGAAATGGAACAGCCGGTCCGGTGCGGACAGATCATCGATCCACAGGAAAAAAGGTGCATGCCGCAGCTCGATCGCCTGATACAGCATCCGGTACAGCGCAAAAAATACGGGAAGTTGAACCACCATGGGAAGACAACCGCCCAGAGGATTAATTTTATAGGTTCTGTAAAGGCCCATGACCTCTTCGTTCATTTTTTTCTTGTCATTTTTGTATTTCTCCCGAATTTCCTTCATCAACGGCTGGATCTTTTTCATTTCGCTCATGGATTTATAGCTTTTGGATCCCAGGGGCCACAAAACAAGTTTGATTAAAATCGTTAAAATGATGATGGCAATGCCATAATTGGGAATAACGCTGTAAAGCCGGTTCATCAACCAAACACAGGGTTTGGCAAGCACAGTCAAACATTCCAAAATTTAAAGCCTTGCCAAGATCATGCCCTGCATTTTTGAGGACTTTCATGCTTTTAGGCCCGAAAAAAAGCGAATATTGATAGGTGTGCTGGGTGCCGGGACGGATATCGCCGGCAGGATTCAAATATTGAGCCTCTAACAGGTCGGTCTCCTTTTAAAAAGAGCCGCATGCCGGCTTCTTCTTCAACCTGATCGGGAATGACGCTCATCATAAAGTATCGATCCTGCATGGCAACCCATGTCACATTCCCCGTGTAGGTGTTTTTTTCTGCGATATCTTTGATTTTAATCTCTTCAAGCTTTTCATTGATCAAGGCACTGGGACCTTCAAAACCATACCTGCTCTCGCCCGCAGGCGCCAGGCCGTTTAGCGCGACAAACAGCTTGTCCTGAATGTTTCGATCAGAACCGTTTTTGATGGTGACATCGAGTCCGATCAGATAGGAGTCCGGCGAAAATTTATAGGTTTTTTCCACCACAACGCCTTCGTCGGATTTCCATGAAAAAGTAATCTCCTGGGCGGCATCCTTTATATTGACTGTATCGGCATTCAGGCTTGCCGAAAAAACGGCATTGTCCAGCCCGGGCAGGCTTTTCCCGGCAAACCCAAGCAAAACGGTTTCAATTGAATCTTTTTGGGGAAGAAGCTCTTGTAAGGGAGAATCTTTTGCAACTGTTTCCCTGTATTCCTTCAGAATAAAACTGCTGAACCCCCCTCCCTTCTCAGAGAGTTGAACCTGGTAAAAAGGTGTGTCCACCGTAATGCTGCGGGAAATTCTGGCGGGCGCTGAAACTTCTGTGCCGGTATTGGGGGTCTTGTCGGCAGCGGCCAATTCCTGCTCTTTCGGATATGGTTTCGCTTCCTTGACCTGTTCCTCTTTTACCGATGGCTGCTCGGTCTTTTTGGCAGATTGCTGGTTGGCATCTTTGTCGACAAAAAAGAACTGCCACAGCAAAAAGATCAGAGCAGACAGGACAATAGCAATTAACAAACGCGCTTGTTCCATTGTCTTCTCCTAAAATTCACTAAAATCTGAATTTAAGTGCCCTTTTTTAGGGCAGTTATTGCCATTGATCAAGTCTCCAGTTTCGGTTGGCAAACCCTTACAACCGATTGTCGATATGATGTCGTCAAATGCCTATTGCCGAATCCAAATTTTATTCGATTAAACGGGGCATGCTATCTGTGGACTGACCCCAGGGGATAGCAAGGGGGGCTGTCAAGAACCGAAATATATAGGACTCACTTTTTGAGATCAATTCCTTATAAACATCTGTTTTTATTTATATTTTTTAAAAGTTGCTGTGTGATCGTCCTTGCCGTTCCCTGTTAGGGTACCGGATCAACACCTCCGGGATGAAATGGGTGGCATCGTAAGATTCTTTTAACAGCCAAAAGCAGACCGCTTCGTAGCCCATGCCGCATGATGGCCTGCCGGGCATACTCCGAACAACTTGGATAGAAACGACATGAAGGTCCCAGAAGCGGCGACAGCGTATACTGGTATGCCCTGATTAAGAACACGAAAACGGTCTGGAAAAATTTATCGAGGATCATCATATCTCGATATCCGGTTAAAAATATTCTGCAATGATCGGTAAGCCTTTTCAGACGTAATGTCTGCGATTTGACTTTTTGCGATAATGTTGATGTCCCATTCTCCCGATAGAAACTGCCGGTTTAATCGAAAAAATTCGCGTACAATACGTTTGATTCTGTTTCTTTTGACAGCTCGTCCGACCTTTTTGGTGACGGTAACACCCAATCGTGACCGGCCGTGCCGGCTCGGGGCAAAAAACAGCAATAAAATATTCATTTTGTATCCTCCGGCCGGATTTTGACAGTGCGATAAACTCATGTCGTTTTAAAATTCTGTCGGCCTTTGTGAAGGAAAATCGCAACGGACAAGCTTTTTCGTTTAATTTAGAAAATTACGAATACAGAAACAGTTGAGTTTTATGGAAACGAATGAGTTTCTGCCTGTCAGGCAGACAGCCGAATTCTGCCTTTGGCTCTTCTCCGGTTAATGATTCTTCGGCCTGCTTTGGTGGACATCCGTTTAAGAAATCCATGATTTCGCGCCCTTTTAATTCTACTGGGCTGAAATGTTCGTTTCATTTTAAATATCCCTTATGTGTATTTTCTTGCTTGAATTTTTCAATCACGGCACATCGACAATGTTGCAACGTGCTACTATAAATCAGATAAATAGAGCACAAGAAAATTTTTCTGTCAAGAGCAAATATCCGAAATTGGTACAAAATTTGATACTGGTCATGGCTTTATTGACTGTGAACTTCAAAGATATCAAATTGTTCCATGTGAAACTCGGGGTTGGGATAAATTACAATTTGCTTACCGATGTCCCGTTCGAGTTTGGAAATGAGTAAATCTTCTTCACCCAGAAAAAGTTCGGCAATTCGCGGATTGACCCTGAGCGTCAGCTGTGTGCTGTCCATATCATGAGCATCCCGCAGAATCTCACGGTAAATATTATAACAAATGGACTGTCTGGAAATCAGATACCCCTCGCCATCACAATAAAAGCACGGCTCACAAAGAATTCGGGTCAGAGGCTCCCGGGTGCGCTTGCGGGTCATCTGAATTAAGCCCATTTCAGAGATGGGAAGAACATGGGTTTTGCTTTTGTCTTTTTTCAGAGCCTCCCTCAGGGCATTAAAGACTTTTTCCTGATTGGACTTTTTTTCCATGTCGATGAAATCAATAATGATAATGCCCCCAAGATCCCTGAGTCTGATTTGGTATGCGATTTCCTTAACCGCCTCCAGATTGGTCTTTAAAATCGTCTCTTCCAGGTTGTGTTTCCCGACATAGCGACCCGTATTGACATCAATGGCAACCAGGGCCTCCGTATGTTCTATCAAAATATAGCCGCCTGACTTCAGCCATACTTTCCTTTTCAAGGCTCGGGAAATATCTCCCTCCAGATTATAGGCATCAAAAATCGGCTCTGAGCCCTCATACAGCACAACATGGTCCTTTAGGCCGGGCATATAATTGTCCAGAAAGGATAGAACCGCGTGGTAGGTTGGTTTTGAATCTATGACCAGTTTTTCTACTTCCTGAATCAGAAGATCACGCACTGCTCGCAGACTGATGGAAAGCTCAGCATGCAAAAGGGAGGGCGCCCGGGCAATCTCAAATTTTTTCTGAATGTTTTTCCACAGATTGTTTAAAAACCCCATTTCGTAGGCCAGCTTTTCTTCCTGTTCGCCTTCCGCCGCGGTTCTCACAATATACCCGAAATCCTCAGTTCTCAGCTTCTGTACCATTCCTTTTAAACGCTCCCGCTCGGCTTCATCTTCGATGCGCCGGGAGACGCCGATATGATCGGAAGTGGGCATTAGAACCAGAAACCGACCGGGAAGAGAAATATATGAAGAAATGCGAGCCCCTTTGGTTCCCATGGGAGATTTCGCCGCCTGAACCAGAATCTCCTGTCCCTCCCGGAGAATTTCTTCAATACTGAAATCACGCTTTTTAAAAAATTCCTGATTTGGGTTTTCCTCTGGACTGTCTTCGTCCACCTCGGATTCGATGTCAAATAGCCGCTCATATTCCTTATAATTGTCATAGAACACATCATCCACGTAGATGAAAGCCGCCTGATTTAATCCGATATTCACAAAGGCCGCCTGCATACCGGGCAAAACACGCAACACCCGTCCTTTATAAATATTGCCGGCGATATCGGAGTCATCACCGCGATCGACATAAAGCTCTGCAATGTTACCATCATCCAACAGTGCTACCCGCGTTTCATGTTCGGTTACATTGATGACGAGTTGTTTGTACATTCTTATAAGACTCCGTTTTGTGAGTAGAGAGCAGAGGGCATGGGCATAGGTTAAAGGACAAATTGATCATAACCACTGCCATAGATTTCTAAGAGACGTTGAGCTAAATCCTGGAAGCGGAAGAAATACTCTCTGCTATCATCGCTTTTGCCCTCTGCTTAACAACCTTTGCCTGTTTGATTTGCTCTTCAGCAACACTGAAAATATGCCGCAGGATCAGTGCAGGCCGCACGGTTTTTCCAGCCACCGACATAAGCGTCAGCTGCAGACGCGTTGGATCCAGAAATATAATATCTAATACCATATCCTTTAAATTTATCTTTTTCAACTTTCCTTTTCGATTCGAAAGTGAAATGCTAACCTCAGATGCGTGGTTAAAAGATCGCAAGTTTTTCTTCATCAAATTCGCCTCCTCGCAAGGTGATCAGATAAGTAGTTGACCTTTGGCGCCTGGCTGCCGGGTTTTTGAGAAATTAGTTTGCACGAATCTACGGCAAGGCCGCCGGGAAGATGGGCGTTCAGCCGCCGGGTGACAGCTCTCCGGGCGAACAAAGTCCGGCACGCTTATCGTGAAATGCTCCTGTTGGCTTTCAATTCCAATGGGCAACGGATCATCAAAAGAAATCTTTGGCTTGGGGTGAAAGCCCTGCGAAAACAGCAATCGGTATTTCAGCGCGCTTGAGGGCCCGTAAAAAAACATTGACCATTTCAAGATGGCCAAGATATTTGGCCTGATCCAGTTTGGAGTAATAAACGGCCAAATTCTTAGAACCTGTCTCCAAATCATTTGTTGTCCCGTGGTCCGCTACAAGGTTCATTTTGGAAGTCCGGTATACGTTTTCACATCAATTTTCCCAAAATCACATGCGCCGCACTGCGCACACACCCTCCTGCCGGCAGTCACCCGTAAAGGAGCAATCCTATGCCTTTTGCCACTCCTGTTTTAAGAAAATCTTTGCTGACACGGCTGTCGATATGATCCCAGGGAAAAGCTTCATTAAGGTTTTGCTTTCCGGCCGAAAAAAAATCAGGATCGATTCCCGCTTCTTCGATAGCCTCTTGCCACAAGGGGTAATGGAACTTATCACTCCAGCCGTCAAAGCGGCATCCTTTTTTATAAGCGGCGATCAGCAGGCGGCATAGACGTCGATCTCCCCGGGCCCACAGCCCTTCCAGTCGGCTGACCTCAGGATTTTGCCATTTGAATTGAATTCCGGGAAGTTTTAAATGATCATGAAGCCAGTTGATCTTTGACCGGGATTCAGCCAAAGAAATCTGCCCGGCCCATTGAAAAGGGGTATGTGATTTGGGAATAAATGTGGCGACACTGACATTGATTTTCCCCAGACGTCCATTGTGGCTTTTAATTTTTCGCAGTTTTTTAACCAGTTCCACCAGAGCTTCAAGATCATCGTCCGTTTCAGTGGGCAGACCGATCATAAAATACAGCTTGATAACCTGCCATCCCAGATTGAAGGCGTCTTTTACCGTATCGATGATTTCCTCTTCACTGATATTTTTGTTGATTACATCCCGCAGTCTTTGGCTGCCGGCTTCCGGCGCGATGGTAAATCCGGTTTTACGGACCTTTTTGATGAGCTTCATCAATTCGGGAGTCAGTGTACCCGCTCGCAGGGAGGGCAGGGAAACGGCAATATTTTCGGAGGCGAAGCGGCTCATCAACCGTTCCATCAGCGGCACGATACATCTATAATCGCCGGTACTCAAAGATAGCAAAGAGATGTCTTCATACCCGGTGGCGGCGATGGCGCTGGCGGATAGTGACAGCAAATGTTCCGGTGAGCGCTCACGCACCGGACGATAAATCATGCCGGCCTGACAAAATCGGCACCCCCGGGTGCAGCCCCGGGAAACCTCCAGCCGCAGCCGGTCATGGACGGGTTTGCCAAAAGGGATGATGGGTTTTTCAGGAAATGGTATTTTATCCAGATCGGGGACAATGGCTCGTCGAACTTTTGTGTAATTTGAAAGCTGCGGGACCAATGGTTTGAATACCGCGGATCATCGATCGCGGAATTTAAAAAAAGAGGGGATATAGACGCCTTCAATTTGCGACCATCTTTTCAGCAGATGCGTTTTATTTTCGGCCCGGGCGTCTTTTTCCAGCGAAGCCAGGCTCTCGGCCATTTCCATCACAACGTCTTCGCCGTCACCCACAACGATGGCATCAAAAAATGTCGGCAATAGGTTCCGGGTTGCAGGTACACGGACCACCGGCAATGATCAAAGGGTGAGAAGGACTCCTTTCGGAAGCCAGAAAAGGGATTTGGGCCAAATCAAGGATGGTAAGGACATTGGTGTAGTTCAACTCATATAAAAGACTGAATCCGATGATATCAAAACTGCTGATTGGTTCGCGGGATTCCAGTGAAAAAAGTGGGCGTCTGTGTCTTCTCAGAATGTATTCCATATCCGATCCCGGGTGCGAATACCCTTTCTGCCGCAATGTCCGGGTTCGCATTCAGGATGTGGTAAAGTATCTGCATCCCGAAATGGGACGTCCCGATTTCGTACAGATCAGGAAACGCCAGCGCAAAACGGAGCTTGACCCGATCCAAGTCCTTTTTTATGGTATTAATTTCCGAACCCAGATAGCGGCTTGGTTTTTCGACAAATGGCAGTATATCGTCCAAAGATTCCATAATATGCACACGAAAAGTTCCTTCTACAGAAATTTTAAATATTTATTGTTATCTTCCTGCCAGGATAACTTTTAAAGTCATAAAAAGATAGCTGGAATTTATATTTTTGATGATTATTTTTTCGGTTGACTAAAAATCTCAAGATGATCTGCAACTCACGAGGACATCTGATGCAAGCATCCAGACAAGTCAACAATTTACGATTCAATGCAATTATTATTTTGTCAATCTTCTCGCTGATTCTAATCCAGTCACCCGAGTGCTCTGGTCATGAATTGAATCGCGAAACCCCCGTTGTAAAGGCAGTGCGCAAGGTCAGCCCGGCAGTGGTAAATATAAGTTCTGCTTATGAAGTTCGCAAGCACACCAGTCCATTTTCGGGATTTGGTCTCAATCCTTTTTTCAATGAATTTTTCAGGGATTTTTTTGATCCTCGCTTTGAAAGCCGACAGCAGAATACCAGCCTGGGGTCCGGAGTGATAATTGATGGAGAAAAGGGGCTAATATTGACCAATGCCCATGTCATCCAGGAAGCCGGCACCATCAAAGTGGTCGTGCAGGATGAACGCGAATTCGAGGCCAGGATTGTGGGTGCGGATCCGGATTCTGATCTGGCGGTGTCTGAAGATCGATTCCAAAGACCGGCTTCCGGCCATCAAAATGGGCAGCAGCGATGATCTGATGATCGGTGAGACCGTCATTGCCATCGGCAATCCCTTCGGTTTTTCCCACACGGTGACAACCGGTGTCATCAGCGCCTTAAACCGCAGTGTTCGGGCCCAGGACAGAGTGTATAATGATTTCATTCAGATCGATGCCTCTATTAATCCCGGCAACAGCGGAGGACCGTTGTTGAACATCAACGGGGATTTGATCGGAATCAATACCGCCATCTACGCCAAAGCCCAGGGAATCGGGTTTGCGATCCCCATCGACAAGGCCCGTAAAATCATATCCGATCTGATTCAATACGGCGAAGTGATTCAGGCCTGGATAGGCATCACCGTGCAAAACTTGGATGAAACACTGGGCAGGTATCTGAATATTCAGGATAATAAGGGAGTCATCGTAAAAACGGTGGAACCGCAAAGCCCTGCTAAAGAGGCGGGATGCAGGAAAGCGATATTATTCTATCAATCGATGACAAAAAAATTAATTCCAACAGATGATTACAACTCGGCCATCAAGAGCATAGCCGCCGGGGATACGCTGCGGGCAAAGATCCGGCGCAACGGAACACAGAACAGAACGTGGTGATAAATACAAAAGTGTACCCCCTTGAACTGGCCGACGAATCTGGCCTTCCGGCTGATGGGGATCAAAGTCGAGGAGTCTAACGCAGGAAAAAAGAAAGGCGTATCGAATTTATGCCCAGGGAAGGGGTGGTAATTTCAAAAATAAAGAAAAATTCGTATCTTGACCACATCGGCGCCCAACCGGGAGATGTGATTCGCCAGATAGATGATCATATCATCCAGAACGAGTGAGGATTTTAAAAAGGCCGTCATCAAATCCCGGCGAAAAAAATCGATCGTGCTGCTGCTGCAGAGGGGAGAGCAGGGGTACTATATAACGGTCACGTTAGCGGCTTAAAGCTCAAAACTTGAAACGTGATATGGCCGGAAAATAAGCCTAAAAAGGCAGAATAAATATTATACCTTGTTATTTTAAGGTGAGGCATTGAGCTAAAAATGAAATTCCGACTTTTTATGAATTTATCAAATTTTCAATTTGGCGGAATGGGGCGTATTATTTACTGCAAAAAAAGTGAAGATTAAAGGGATCATCCGGTATTTCAAGGACCTGAATTCCTCGAAAACCAGCATTTTCGAGCATTTCGACCGCCTTTTCTCGTCCCCACATCATTCCCAGACCGGTGCCTCCATCTACCATGCCCACCGGCATACAATGCATCAAGCTTACCGTGTATAAAAACGGCGCCATTGGGAGGGCCAAATTGTCCGCTAAATTTGAATTGGCGGCAATATCCACCATTGAAAAGAGGCCGTCTGGTGCCAGAATATGGTGAACTCCCCGAAGAGCATCCAGGGGTCGGGTTTGATCATGAATGGCGTCAAAAGCCGTGACATAGTCGAAAGAACCCTTCATTTCCATATTATTTTTAAGATGTGCGGCATCCAGCACCATAAAGTCAAGGTTTTCGACTTTGTTGCCGCCGAGCCTGTCTGCGGGCCACATCGATCGCTTCGGCGAGATGTCTATCCCGACGAAACGGCTTTGCGGAAATGCTTGGGCCATGATAATCACGGCGACCCCTTCGGCACACCCCAGATCACAAACCCGAATACCGGATTTCAAGCGCGGAAATGATTCGGCCGTTGTCGACAGAGGGTAAAAATTTGTTTACCAAAACCTGACTGTGCTTGGCATTGGCCAGTTGGGACATGAAAGCCTGAAATTTCGGATAGTGGTCGTAGGTGACACCTTCTCCGGTGGCGAAATCCTGCGATTACCGCCTCCATGGCACATGTGGTTAAAAGGGGTATCTCCTGGGTATATACGCCTAAATTAGAATTGCCGGCCCGTCGGGTGATCAAGTCCCCGACATTGTTTCGGCAGATAGTATTGATTTTCACAATCCTCTGCCTGGGACAATTCCACAATTTCAGCGGTGGTCATGACACCCAGCCACTCCTGGACATAGCGCGGGTTCAAACCGGCCTGTCGGATATAGTCGGCGATGGGTTGAGGACTTTCAAATGTATCCATAACATCAAAAAGACCGGTTCGGTATCCGATGGCCATGGCAAGGTTTATGGCACCGTAATTTAAAATATCGATCATTTTTTCTGAGAAAGACATTTTTGCCGGGACTGGAGATTATGCTCTCATGCTCGCAGGAGGGAAAGTGATGGTAACTGAATGGTCCGGTTTGCTGTGAAAAACGAGTTATTATTATATTTAAATGGATTTTTCCATTATTTTGACCCAGGATAATTCTTCAGTCTGATGATCGGCTTCTAAAATTGCGGGTTTCCGGAAGCTTTCCAGGAATTCCTAATTGGCTGATCATTTTCATACCAAACTGTTTCATCCGTCTCATCTATAAGTGATTCTTCCATAACCAAACGCCTTTCTTTCAAAGTCTAGATTGAATTTATTTAAGAAAGAACGGACAAATATCAACTATATTCATATTGTAAAGCCTAATTTTTATAGATTTTTTTATTGACATAGAATATGTGGCATATGTATAGAATTGTTTAAAGAAAAAAGTTGATAAAACCAGGTCCAAGGGGGTATTTCAAATGCAGTCTCTGGTAATATTGGCACAGGACATTCCCTGGGTAATGGCCCCGGCTTCATTGATAGCGGCAATGGCGATAATTTCAATCATCGCAGCTGTGATTCGACTCACCCAAAAGGCATCCAAAGTAATGATGCTGGGCGTGATGATAGCATTGACTGTGGGTGTCATGCTTAATGCAGGTGGTGCAATAACCCAACCCGATTTTTTATCCCTCCGAGGCGGACCTCGTCCATTCTTTAATTCTGCTCCAGGCTTTTTACCCCATCTCTTCTGTCGCAAAGTACAAAACCAATTATAGTTTGTATGGGAACCGATTTTCCTTGATAGACGGCAATGGATTAATATACTGATATAGTGTTCGATACTTCATTTTCCAACCTTTGAATTGGGTTTAACCGGCAATTATGGAGATGAATCCATGAAACGAGAAAAAATATTCAAATTGTTAAGTCCGAGACGCCCATGGATGAGGTGTTGATAAAAGGCTGGGTCAGAACCCTGCGGACCTCAAAGACATTTTCATTTCTTGAAATCAACGACGGTTCCTGTCTGAAAAACATACAGGTAATCGCCCATGACGCGCTTGCCGAATTATGAGGATATAAAAAAATTAACCACCGGTTCCGCGGTGATCGTCAGCGGAAAACTGATCAAATCCCAAGGCTCAGGTCAAAAATGGGAAATCTCAGGCAGAACATGTCGAAATTGTCAGCCTGGCACCGGAGACCTATGCTTTGCAGAAAAAGCGTCATAGCGATGAATTTTTAAGGACCATTGCCCATCTAAGACCCAGAACAAACAAATACGGGGCCGCCTTTCGGATACGATCTGAAATGTCCTACGCGGTGCATAAATTTTTCAAGGACAGAAATTTTCGTTATATCCACACACCCATTCTTACCGGATCGGATTGCGAAGGTGCCGGCGAATTATTCAAAGTGACGGCGTTGGACTTGGACAATCTGCCGCTAAAAGATGGAAAGACGGACTATATGAAGGATTTTTTCGGCAAAGAAGCCAATCTCACCGTCTCCGGACAGCTTTCGGCAGAGATGTTTTGTCTGGCCCTGGGCGATGTCTATACCTTCGGTCCAACCTTCAGGGCTGAAAATTCAAACACCCGCCGTCATGCGGCGGAGTTCTGGATGATCGAACCTGAAATGGCCTTCTGCGATCTGGCAGGGAACATGGATCTTGGTGAAGAGCTTATCAAATACCTGATCATCCTATGCCATGGATGAATGCGCCGAGGACCTCGAGCTTTTTGCAAAATGGGTGGATAAAAATTTGATGTCGACCCTGGAAAATACCGCCACCTCGGATTACGTTCGATTGCCTTACCGGGAGGCGGTCGATATTTTGCAAGCATCCGGTCATAAATTTGAGTATGAAATCGGATTCGGCAAGGACCTGCAGACGGAGCATGAACGGTATCTGACCGAACAACATTTTAAAAAACCGGTCATCGTTTATGATTATCCCAAAACCATAAAACCGTTTTACATGCGTTTGAATGACGATAATGAAACCGTCGCGGCCATGGATGTTTTGGTGCCCAACATCGGAGAAATCATCGGCGGCAGCCAGCGCGAAGAACGCCTGGACGTGCTGGAAGCACGGATGGATGAAAGCGGAATGGACAAAGCGCCATACTGGTGGTACCTGGAATCCCGCATGTATCGGTAGCGTTCCTCACAGCGGCTTCGGGCTGGGCTTTGAGCGTCTGCTGATGCTGGTCACCGGCATCAGCAATATTCGGGATGTCATTCCTTTTCCAAGAACGCCGAACAACCTGGAATTTTAATAAAAAAAGGAGGAGACCCATCATGACGAAGAAAAAAAGCGTGCTTGACTTTTACGCCATGAAGAGAAAGGGTGAAAAGATCACTTTCCTGACAGCCTACGACTTTCCCACAGCCCATGCCCTCGTCACCCCCGCGGCGGCGGTGCTCACCTGGCTCGCCGACGTGGCGCGGCGCCCGCCGGCCTGGGGGCTCTCGCTGGACGCCGTCCGCACGCTCCGTGCCGGTCTGCGCGTGGAAGGGGGCCGTGTCCAGCGGGAGCTGGGCCTGCCCTACACCCCGGTTCGCAGAGCCCTGGAGGACGCCGTCTCGACCATCCGCGGATGAGACGGCGAGGGGCGGCGAGCGCGGCTACTTCGCCTTGCTCTCCCACTCCGCGACGAGCTTGCCGAGCTCCTTGGTGTTCGCCGGCGGGTGTGCGGCCCTGCCCAGCTCGATGGCGCGCTTCCCGGTCTCGACGGCGTCCTTGAAGTCGCCGCCCTTCGCCAGGAACCGCGCCTTCAGGCCGAGGTTGGCGAAGGTCTCCTTGACCATGATCGAGCGTTCCAGCCAGGTCTGCGCCTCGCCCGTGTCGGCGTCGTGCTCGATCAGGAAGGCGGCGGCGCGGTACGGCGTCTGCCAGTCGTCCATGGGCGCGGCCGCCACCGCCGCACGGGCCTTCGCCACCGTCGTCGCCACCACGTCCACCTTCACCGTGAACGGCACCTCGAGCTTCTCCCAGGTCATGGCGACCACCGCCGAGTCCGGCGTGAGCTCCGGGAAGCCGAAGGTGAGCCACTCGGTGAACGGGGCCGGCCGGGGCTTCACGGTGATCCGGAGGGCGTCCTCCTCCGCCTTGTAGGTGTACATGCCCCACATGTCCGCGACCTTGTTGAAGATCACCGTCCACGTCTCCGGCGTCGGGATCGTGGCCAGGCTGTAGCGGCCCGCCGGCAGGGCGTGGCCGTCGATGGTGACGTCGTCGGCAAAGGCGATGGTCGTGGCCTCGTTCGCCCCCGTGCGCCACACCTTGCCGTAGGGGACCAGGTCGCCCCAGATCACACGCCCCTTCACGCCGGGGCGGGAGTAGGTGATGGTGATCTCGGTCACCCCCACGGTCTGGGATACGCTGGCGGCGGGGCTGACCCGGGGGAGCTGCAGCTCGGCGGACACCGTACCGGCTGTCAGCGCGGCCACGAGCGCCGCGGCGATGGAAACGCTCATCCGTTTCGTGCTCATGGGTTTCTCCTCTCGTCTTCCGCCAGATTAGACAGAGTCTCTGCTCACGTCAATGCGGCTCAAGGGTCGTCCGGAGCGGGGGCCGACCGCCCGGCCTTGAGCGCCCCCCGCCGTCTCTTCGCGTCCAGGCGCCGGCGCTTCGCAGCCCGGGGCATCCGGGTGGGGCGGCGGGGCGCCTCCTCCCGCAGGGCAGAGGCGAGCAGCTCGACGAGACGGGACACGGCGCCCTCGCGGTTGGCGCCCTGGGTGCGATGCCGCTGACAGGTGACGCGGAGCACGCCGGCGCGGCTGATGCGGCCCGCCAGGCGCTCGTGGAGCCGTGCCTTCGCCTCGTCGTCCAGGGAGGGCGACGCGTCCACGTCGAAGAGGACCGAGACCCGTGTCTCCACCTTGTTCACGTTCTGACCGCCGGGCCCCGAGGCGCGGGACGTGACGAACCTCAGCTCCTCGTCGCCGATCTCCACCCCGGGCACGATCTCCACCGTCACCACCTCCTCGCCGCCCTCGAGGATACGCGACGGTGGTCACGCCCCGGAAACCGCGCACCACGCCGCGAACGCCCGGTCCACCTCGTCGACGAAGCCGCCGTGGCGGGGCTGCCAGCCCAACATGCGCACCGCCTTGGACGAGTCCACGTGCTGGTCCATGGCGAGGCACTCCGAGACGCCGCCCAGCCGCCCGGCGGCCTCGGCCACGGTGACCGCGGCGATGCGGCCGCCGGCACCGGCCGCCCGGCTCGCCGCCTCGGCGCACTCCCGCACCGTGAACCGGCTGCGGTCGGTGGCGTTGAAGACCTCCCCGCCCCACGGCGACTCCGCCGCCAGCAGGTAGAGGCGCGCGAGGTCGTCGACGTGGACCATCGACCACCGATTGCCGCCGTCTCCCACGATGCGGGCGGCGCCGTCGGCGACGGCGCTCGCGAACCACCCAGCGGTGAGGCCGCCCCGGCCGCCGTAGACGCAGCCCGGCCGCACCACCAGGGTGCGCACGGTGCCGGTGCTCGCGCCCAGCACCCGCCGCTCGGTCTCCACCCGGTGGGCCACGGCCGCGGGCGCCTGCAGGGGCGAGGCCTCGTCGGCCGCCGCGCCCCCCGTGTCGCCGAGCACCCACACGCCGCTCGTGTAGACCACGAGCCTGGGCCGCCCCGCCTCCGCCGCCAGGGCCAGCAGGGCCTCCACCGTCCGCATGTCCAGCCCGGGCCCGCGCTCGCTCATCTCCGCGGCGCAGTGGACGAGGACCTGCGCGTCCTGGGCGGCGGCGCGGTAGCTCTCGGGAGCCTCCATGGTTCCGGTGACCGTCGCCACCTCGCGGGCCGCCAGCCCCCGGGCCGCCGCCTCGGAGCGCACCAGCCCGGTCACCGCATGGCCGGCGCGGGCGAAGGCTTCCGCCACCGCCGAGCCGATGTACCCCGTCGCCCCCGTGATGAAGACCCTCATGATCCGCTCCTCCCTGCCGTGTCCCCCGGCTGCGCTCCCGTTCCTGATCGCAAACACCCGGGCACGGCGGGCTGTTCCGCGATTTCCGCCGCGTGACACGACGTTGACAGCGGCGAAGAGGCGGTGTTACGGTCGCTGACCGATGCGCCAGGTGCCTCTGCACACGAAGATTCTTCTCGGTCTCATCTCCGGCGCGGCGGTGGGGGTCACGGTCAACCTGGTCACCGGCGGCGGCGCCCCGGTCCAGCGCTTCGTCTCGCTGGTGACCGAGCCCATCGGCAAGATGTGGCTGGCCGGCCTCATCATGGTGGTCATCCCGCTGATCCTCTCCACCCTGTCGCTGGGGGTGGCCGGGCTCGGTGACCTGAAGCGCCTGGGACGCATCGGGCTGGTGACCATCGTGACGTTCCTGTCCATCACGGCGCTCTCCACCGCCCTCGGGCTCACGGTGATGAACGTGATCAGGCCCGGCACGGGCCTCGACCCCGCCGTGAAGGACCGCCTGATGCAGACGTACAAGGGGCAGACCGAGGGCGCCATGGGGCTGTCGGACAAGGCGCTGAGCATCGACCTCCTGGTCAAGGTCGTGCCCCGCAACCCGGTGCAGGCGGCGGCCAACGGCGACATGCTCGCGGTGATCTTCTTCTCCCTCATGGTGGGCGTGGCCCTGGCCTCCCTGCCCCGGGAGAAGGCCCAGCCGATGGTGCGCTTCCTCGAGAGCCTCATGCACGTCACCATCGCCATCATCGAGCTGGTCATGAAAGTGGCGCCGATCGGGGTGTTCTGCCTCATCTTCTCGGTGACGGCACGCTTCGGGTTCGAGCTGCTCATCAACCTGTTCCAGTACGTCCTCACGGTGGTGGGGAGCCTCACCTTCTTCCTCATCGTGGGCTACGGCCTGATCCTCAAGCTGGTGGCCGGACGCCGCCCGCTGGAGTTCTTCCGCAAGGTGCGCATCGTCATGCTCACCGCGTTCTCGACCTCGTCGTCCAACGCCACCCTGCCCACGACCATGCGGGTGGCGCAGGAGGAGCTGGGCATCTCCCGGGAGGTCGCCGGCTTCGTGCTCCCCCTGGGCGCCACCATGAACATGAACGGCACGGCCCTGTTCGAGGGCGCGACGGTGTTGTTCCTCGCCCAGGTGTTCGGGGTCAAGCTGTCGCTGGCCGCCCAGCTCATCGTCGTGCTCATGGCCGTGGTCACCGCCATCGGCGTCGCCGGCATCCCCGGCGGCTCGATCCCGCTGCTCATGATGGTCCTCGCCATGGTTGGCGTGCCCATGGAGGGCATCGCCATCATCCTCGGCGTCGACCGCATTCTGGACATGTGCCGCACGGTCCTCAACGTCACCGGCGACCTGGTCACCGCCTCCATCGTGGCCCGTTTCGCGGGTGCCCCTGCCGCGGCGGCCGACGCCGTCGGCACCCTGGAGTGAGCCGCTCCCCGTCCGTGCCGGCCGCCGCCCCCCGCCGCGCCTTCGCGGCGCACCGCCCCGCGTGTGCGCCGCCGCTTGTGTCCGGACCTCATCCGAAGTCCCTCCACCACCCGGAGGGGACGCCATCAGGACCAGAGAAAGAGGGGTGATCGGGATGCTCCACGCCACACGCAAGAGCGCAGCACGGATCGTCGCGGCCGCGTGGGCCGCGCTGCTCCTCGCTGCCGCCGCCGGCGCCGCCGGCGTCAGGCCGCTGACCTTCGAGGACCTCATGCGGTTCAAGACCATCGCCCACCCCGTCATCGCCGAGACCGGCGGCGTGGTGGCCTACAACGCCGATCCCGACCGCGGCGACGGCGGCGTGGTGGTGCACGTGCTGGCCACCGGGCAGCGCTTCGAGATCCCCCTCGGCAGCCACCCGGTGATCTCCCGCGACGGACGCTGGGTGGCCATGACCCTCGAGCCCTCCTTCGCCGAGAGCGAGACGGCCGGCAAGGACAAGCTGAAGCGCGGCATGGCGCTAGTGGAAGTGGCCACCGGCACGGTGACCCGGACGGAGCGGGTGGAGCGGTTCGCCTTCTCCGACGACTCGCGCTGGCTCGCCGTCCTCCATGCCCCCGACAAGGACGCCGAAGGGGGCAAGAACGGCGGCGGAAACGGCGAGGGCGGCCACCGTGGAAAGCGCGCGCCGCACCCCACGGTGGGCTCGGCGCTGACGCTCCGGGAGCTCGCCCCGGCGCGTGAGACGTCGATCGCGGACGTGGCCGCCTTCACCTTCGATCCCGGCTCCAGGGTGCTGGTGACGGCGGTGGCGGTGGCCGGGGGCGCGAAGAACGCCCTCGTCGCCCGGCGCCTCGACGATCCCGCCCTCCCCGCCACGACGATCGCGGAGCAGGAGCACGGCCGCTGGGGCGCCTTCGCGTGGCCCCGGAAGGGCAGCGCCCTGGCCTACCTCGCCGCCACGGAGAACGCCCGCGGCAAGGCGGGTCCCGCCACCCTGTGGACCTGGGACGAGGGCACCGGCAGCGCCCGCCGGGCGGCCGACGCCGCCGCGGGGGGCGAGGGGTGGGCCCTCCCCTTCGACGACAACGAGGTGACCTGGTCCCGCGACGGCTCGCTGCTGTTCTTCGGCTTCCGGCCCGCGACGGCGGAGCCCCCGGAGGAGGCCGGCGACGAGACCGGTGACGAGGGCGGCGCCAAGGCTGCCGCGGGCCCCTACGACGTGCAGTCGATCCTCGACAAGGCCACCGTGGACGTCTGGCACTCGGAGGATCCCGTCATCAACCCCCAGCAGAAGAAGGCGTGGGAGCGCGAGTCGAAGCGGACCTACCGGGCCGTCTTCCACCCCGACACCGGCGTGGTGGTGCGCCTGGGCGGCACCGACCTTCCCCAGGTCTCGATCCCGACAACCCCCGCGTCGCCCTGGCAACCTCGGACGTCCCCTACCGCAAGGAGACGACCTGGGACGGCCGCTACCACGACCTCTACCTGGTGAGCCTCGCCGACGGCTCGCGGAGGAAGATCGCCTCGCACCTGGCGGGCCGCGGCGACCGGCTCTCCCCGGACGGCCGCTTCGTCGTCTACTTCGACGGGGGCAGCTGGCACCTCTGGGAGGCGGCCACGGACGCCTCGCGCGACCTGACGTCCGCCCTCGGCGTTCCGTTCGACGACGTCGAGCACGACACGCCCAGCGCGCCCCCCGCCTACGGCATGGCGGGGTGGGTCGGAGACGGCTCGGCGGTCCTGCTCTACGACCAGTACGACGTCTGGCAGATCCCCACCTCCGGCGGTGAACCGGTGGTGCTCACCGGCGGTGAGGGGCGGAAGACCGACGTCACGTTCCGCGTCGTGGACACCGACCCCGAAGCGGTGTCCGTCGCCGACGGCCAGGCGCTGCTCCTCACCGCGTATCACAACGACGCGAAGAACTACGGCTTCTACGCCGCCACCGCCGGCCGCGCCGGGGTCCGCCGGCTGATCGACGAGAAGAAGCACTTCACCTTCGTGGCCAGGGCGAAGAACGCCGACCGCATCCTCTACACCCGGGAGAGCTACACCGAGTTCCCCGATCTCTGGGTCGCCGACGCGACCTTCGGCTCGCCGCGCAAGGTCTCCGACCTGGGGCGGCAGACCGAGGGGTTCGGCTGGGGCACGGCGGAGCTCGTGCACTGGTCGAGCATGGACGGCACGCCCCTCGACGGAGTGCTCATCAAGCCCGCCGGCTACACGCCGGGCACCCGCGTCCCGGTGATCGTCTACTTCTACGAGCGCATGTCGCAGCGTCTCTACGACTTCAACGAGCCCGTGGTGAACCACCGGCCGTCGTTCCCCCTGTACGCCGGCGCCGGCTACGCGATCTTCCTCCCCGACGTGGTGTTCGAGACCGGCCGCCCGGGGCTGTCGGCGCTGAAGTGCGTGGTCCCGGGCGTGCAGAAGCTCGTGGACATGGGCGTCGCCGACCCGAAGGCCGTCGGCCTCCACGGCCACTCCTGGGGCGGCTACGAGACCGCGTACATGGTCACCCAGACCGACATGTTCGCGGCCGCCATCGCAGGCGCGCCGGTGTCCAACATGACCAGCGCCTACGGGGGTATCCGCTGGGGCACCGGCATGGCCCGGCAGTTCCAGTACGAGCGCACCCAGAGCCGCATCGGCGGCAGCCTGTGGCAGTACCCGCTGCGCTACATCGAGAACTCACCGCTGTTCTTCGCCGACTACGTCCATACCCCGCTGCTCATCGAGTTCGGCGACGAGGACGACGCGGTGCCGTGGTACCAGGGCATCGAGCTCTACCTCGCCATGCGGCGCCTGGGCAAGAACTGCATCATGCTCGAGTACCGCAACGAGCCCCACCACGTGAAGAAGTACGCGGACAAGCTGGACTACGCGATGAGGATGAAGCAGTACTTCGACCACTACCTCAAGGGCGCGCCGGCGCCGGCCTGGATCACCCGGGGCGTGCCCTACGCGGGCCGGTAGAGGCGGACCACCACCGTCCCGGGCCGGGGCTCCGGTCCGGGACGGTGCGCCCCGCCCCGCCGCGATCCGGAGGATACGAGCGGACCGGGAGCGCCTTCCCGGCGGGCCGGAACCCCTGCCGGACCCCCGCAAGCCCCGATGACAGCGGGCGGTCCGCCGGCTTTGTGAGCGGGGTCACACCCTGACGAAGCCGTGAGATTCAAGATTGAGTCAGGACAATGGCCGATCTCAGGCATCCGCCGGATGTACCCCTCCGCCTTCTCTGCGTGGGCGTGGCGGAGGAGCGCTTCGGCTCCCTTACCGACGCCGTCAACTTCGCCAGCCTCTGGATGGACTCGGTGACGCCGCCGGAGCAGGCGCTGGAGCTCCTCGCCCTGTACTCCTACGACGCCATCGTCGCCGACTACCGCGCCCTGACCCCCGAGGTCCAGCCGTTCCTCGACGCCGTGCGCGCCGACGGCTCCCCCGCCCGCGCCGTTCCCCTGATCCTGCTGGCGGCCCCCGGGGACCTCGCCGAGGCCCACGCCTACGTGGGACGCGGCGTGAACCGCGTGCTCCCCCAGGCCCAGGCCCCCTACCTCCTCCAGCTCGTGCTGCCGCCGCTGCTGGACGTGGCGCCCCGGGTGCCGGTGTGCACGTCGGTGCACCTGGTGGGACGCAACGAGGGAACCAGCACGGTGACGCGCTGCGCCACGGTGAACGTCTCGCGGACCGGCATGCTCATCGAGACCCGCGAGCTCGCCCCGCCCGGTGCCCTCCTCGCCTTCGAGCTGGCCATCGCCGACGACCAGGGCCCCGTGCGAGGGTTCGCCGAGGTGGTCCGCCACGCGGTTCCCGACCGGGAGAGGGTCCAGGGCCTGGGGCTCCGCTTCCGATCGTTCCGCTCCGAGGACGAGGCGCGGTTCAGCGCATACCTCGATCTCCTCGCGTCCTGAGGGGCGCCCTCAGCGTGCCGCGGCCGCGAGGATCGCCTCGAGAAAGGCCTTCTCCGGCATCATCCCCTCGGGGCCGTCCCGCTCGTTGACGACGGTCTTCGGCACCCCGCGCACGCCGTAGCGGACGGCCAGGTCCGGAAACTCCGTGGCCTCCACCATGTCGGCGGTGACGAGATCGCTCTCCATGGCGAACTGGTGGGCCAGCCGCACCGCGGCCGGGCAGTAGGGTCACGTGGGGGTGACGAAGACCTGGATGTGGAGAGGCGACGACACCCCCCTGAGCCGCTCCCGGGACTCGTCCGACAGGCCCGAGTCCCGCCGCGACACCGAGAGGATGTCCTCGAGGAGCGAGGCGTACTCGTAGCCGGCGGGGATCCCGTAGAAGCGGATGCCGTAGTCCCTGTCGCCGCGCACCACGATGGCGGGGATCCGCTCGATCCCGTACGCGTCGGCGGTCTCCTTCCCCTTCACGAAGTCCACCACCTCGAGGGCCAGCGCCTCCGAGAGCTCGTTCGTCTCCTCGAGGAGCTGACGCGTCTCGCGGCAGGTCTGGCACTCCATCTCCTGGGTGAAGCTCACCAGGGTGACCGGCTTCTCCATCGCCGCAAGGCGCTCCTTCACCGCCTTCCGGTCGGACTCGCGCAGGATCGACATGCCCCTCCTCCTCTCTCCCACGGCCGGCTCCGCGGGCCGGCGCCGCCCTCCGTAGAACGGCGGAGCCGCCGCCGGGCTTCCTCCGCGGTCTCAGGCGACGGGAAGCTCGATGACGCGGCCCCGCCGCGGCCGCGTGCTGGCGAACAGAAGCGCCCGCGCGATCTCCACCGGGTCGATCCAGCGGCCGGTGTCGGCGCCGGGCATGGCGCGGCGGTTGGCGTCGGTGTCCACGGGCGCCATGGGATAGACGATGGCGACACCCACGCCGGTGCGGCGGAGCTCCTGCTCCAGCGAACGCAGGTACAGCGCCACGGCCCCCTTCGCCGCGGCGTAGAGCGCCATCTCCGCGGCCCCGCCCCGCCACACGGCGCTGCTCGAGAACCCCGCGACGAAGCCGGAGTCCTGCTCGAGGAGACGGGGAAGCAGCGCCCGCACCGCGCAGAAGAGCGTGCGCACGTTGACGTCGAACATCCGCTCGTACATCGCCTCGTCGGCCTCGACGGCGGGACCGGCGGCGAACCCGCCGGCGGTGTGGATCAGACCGTCCACCCGCCCGAAGGCGCGCACCGTCTCCTCCACCATCCGGGCGGCGTCCGCCGGCGAGGTGAGGTCGGCCACGACGGCGAGGGCCCCCAGCGCCCCGGCCCGCCGCTGCACGGTCTCGGCGGAACGGTCGGCGAGCGCCAGCCTCGCACCCGCCTCGTGGAACGCCTCGGCAACCGCGCCGGCAACGGCGCCGCCGCCCCCCGTGATGATGTACACGCCGTCGTTGGTGATCTCCATGGCTCCTCCTGATCCTCCGGCCCGGGAACCGGCCGAAGACGCACCCGCTGCGTGGCCCGAGCTGTTCATCGCGCTGCAACACCCCGCGCGGGGCGCGATCTTCCCCGCCGCGCGGGCGCGCCCTCGCGGCACGGGGCGGCTCCGGCCACGCCGCCACCGGGGCAGGAGGGAACAAACCCGGGCGCGTCCAGGGTTCCCCAGGACGAGATCCGGTTCAACGCAGCGTGGCGTTTCGACGAGAGGGGGAAGGCCGGGACCGGGGCTCGGGGAGGACCGCCGTGGACGTCCTGTGGAACCTGATGATCTTCACGCTGGGCTTTCTTTCCGGCGGCCTGGTGGTCGTGGGCGTGCTGTTCGTCGCGCGGATGCGGGCCGAGGCGGAGCAGGCCGGCGATCAGCTCCTCGACGACCTCGGCCCCGTCGTGGCGCGGAAGTTCTTCGAGGCGACCCAGGAGTGAGCCGCGGCCCCGGAGGCCCGGGTCAGGGCGCCCGGTGGACGGAGCCGATCATCGCGTCGAAGGCGTAGCGCTCTGCCCGCATGGTCTCCCTCGGCCCCACGCACTTGAAGAAGACCGGCCCCGAGGGCCCCTGGACGGCGGCGCCGAGGAGCTCGGCGTCCGGCATCCGCTCCCTGGGCTTCGTCGCGGGTCCTCCCGCCGCCAGGTAGGTGCCCCGGATCTCCACGGCGGTGACCTTCAGGCCGGCGATCGGCTGCGTGACGCGGACCGGCGCGGGCACGCCCTGGAACTGCCCCGCCCAGCGGTCGATGTTGGCGTCCACCGAACCGCCCTGGTCGCGCCCGAAGAAGTACACGGCGCACTCCCCGGCCGTCGCCCCCGGAGCGGCGGGAATCGCGTAGGTGGCCACCCTCATGGCGCGGGAGGGCTGCGCGGTCCAGGCGTCGGGGACCGTCCAGACGACGCCCGCGACCTCGTGGACCGGCCCCGCCCCGGGGACCGGCGCCGCAGCCCCGGGGCCGCCCGGTTGCGCGCACGCCGCCGCCAGCGCGGCCGCGACGAGCGCGAGCGTCAACCGGATCGATCTTCCCTGTCCCATGGACCGGCCCCCAGGCTCCCCGCGTGTCGCCAACACGCCCGCTCCTACCGCTATTTCGGCCCCGGACGAGCGCGCCCGGGAGAATGAACCGCGAGCGGAACGCGTCTTAGAAGGACGGGGAGGTGATCGTGGATCCGAAGCGTACCGGGCCTGACGCGGAACCGCTTGCGGCGCTGGCGGCGGAGGAGTTCACGCCACACTTCGGGGAGTCGCCGGCGGGACAGCACGACGAGCCGCGCTGGCAGCGCCTGCGCGAGGCCGGCACCGAGGTCTGGTTCGACACCGGAGACCTCGACGCCATCGGCCGTCGGTGGACCCGCCAGTGCAGCGCGGTGACCACCAACAACACCCTGCTCAACAACGAGGTCCAGAAGGGCCAGTACGACGAGCTCGTCCGGCGCGCCGCCGGGCTGGCCCGGGCACGCCTGGGCGCCGGTGCCCACGACCGGCAGGTCCTCCTGGAGATCGCCTTCGTGCTCAACGCGCGCCACGCCCTGCGCCTGGTGGAGGCCTTCGACGCCCACGTGTCCGTGGAGGAGCACACCGACCTCGCCGAGGACCTCGACGGCTCCCTCGCCTTCGCCCGGCGCTTCTTCGCCGTCTGCCCCGAGCGCTTCTACGTGAAGATCCCGCTCACTCCGTCGGGGCTCATCGCGGCACGCCGGGCGCACGACGAGGGCATCCCCGTCAACCTCACCCTGGGGTTTTCCGCCCGGCAGAACTACCTGGCGGCGCGGTTCGCCCGCCCCGCCTTCGTCAACGTGTTCCTCGGCCGGCTCAACGCCTTCGTGGCCGACAACGACCTTGGCGACGGCGTCAACGTCGGCGAGAAGGCGGCGCTGGCCAGCCAGGAGGCCGTCCGCGGGCTGCGCGCCCGCCCCGGAGTCCCCTCCCGCCAGATCGGCGCGTCCATCCGCAGCGGGGACCAGGTGGCGAGCCTGGCGGGCCTCGACGTCATCACCATGCCCACCTCCGCCGCCGACGAGTTCCTCGCCCTTCCCTCCCCGTCCCTCCGGCACCGGACGTCCGAAGACCTGGACATCGTCCTCGCGGAGGGCGTGGAGGCCCGCACGGTGGGGCTGCACACACTCTGGGAGATCCCCGACGGGCTCGAGCGCGCCTGCGACGAGCTGGACCGCCACGATCCCGCCGGGCTCGAGCCCGACGCCCTCGTCGAGGTGCTCGCGCGTCACGGCGTCGGTGATCTGCTGGTGCGCTGGAGCGACGAGGAGGTCGCCGCCTCGCGGGAGGAGGGGAAGATCCCCTCCCTGCGGCGCTGGGGCGGGGACCTGGCCGCGGGCAGAATCGGCCTCGACGCCCTCATGAACCTGGCCGGGCTGAACAGCTTCGTCACCGACCAGAAGTCCATGGACGACAGGGTGGCGCGTGTCCTCGCCCGGTGAGGCCGCGACGCGTCCGCGCGGCGTCGCGGAGCGGCGGCGCGCCCCTCTCGCCGTGCTCCTCCTGGCCGCGGCCGCACCGGGGTGCGCCACCGTCCGCGTTTCCTCGTACCGCACGCCAGGCGTTGGGCCGTTCCCGCCCACCGCTCCAAGCTCCGTGGAGATCCTCCGGCGGATGCCGCGGGGCGGGATCGTGAGATTGGGCGAGATCGTGCTCCGTCCTTCCGGCGCCCCCACGGTGGAGCGGATCGAGGCCGCCCTCAGGACCGAGGCCGCCGCCATGGGCGCACAGGCCGTCGTCGTCGTCGAGGACCGCACCCGCGAGAGCGGGCGCCCGGGGCGCGAGCCAGGGTGGGGGCGGGCCGGCGTGCCCCGCTACGGCCGCCGCATCACCGCCGTCGCCGTCCGCTACCGCTGACAAAGCCCGGACCCCCGGTCACCGGTCTCGGGAGCCCGTTCCGGGAACCCGGCGGCACCCTCCTGCGTATCTACAGGCATAGACACGGCGCAAGCGACGAGCCGGCGGGAGGTTGGAGATGAAACGGAGCAGCCAGCGAACAAGACTCGGGATGGCGCTGTCGGCGGTGGCGGCGCTCCTCGCCGGTGCCGCCGCGCTGCACGAGCTCCGTCCCGCCGCGGCGGGCGGCCCGCCCGCGTCCCCCACGGCGGCGGCGAAGGCGGCTGACGAGAGCGGGCCCAGGCCCGTCACGGTCAGCGTGGAACCCGCCGCGACGGGCTCGGTGTCGTCGTACCTCACCGCCACGGCCAACCTCGTCTCCGAGAGCGACGTCGAGGTGCTCGCCGAGACAGAGGGCCGCGTCACGCGCGTCCTCGTCGAGGAGGGCGACCGCGTGGACCGGGGACAGCTTCTCGCCGTGCTGGACCGGGAGGACGCGGAGATCGTCTTCAACAAGGCCCGCCTGCGCGAGGAGAACACCCGGACCGCCTTCGACCGGGCCGCCGAGCTGCGCCGGGAGAACCTCGTCGCGCAGCAGGACTTCGACCGGGTGAGCACGGACTACCGGCTCGCCGAGCAGGAGCTGGCCGAGGCGCGGTGGCGCCTGGACAGGACCGGGATCCGGGCGCCGTTCTCCGGCCGGCTCACGCAACGCTTCACGACGGCGGGGCAGCATGTCGCGCCGGGTACGCGCCTCTTCCGGGTCACCGCCTTCGAACCGCTGATCGCCCGCGTCTACGTGCCCGAGCAGGATGTGCTCGCGCTCCGGGAGGGGCGCACGGTGCGCATCGCGCTCAAGGCCGACGAGCAGGTGACGTTCGACGGGCGGATCCGGCAGATCAGCCCCGTGGTGGACCCCGCCACCGGCACGGTGAAGGTGACCGTCGAGGCGGCCCGGCCCCCCGAGCAGGTGCGGCCCGGGGCCTTCGTGACCCTCCAGATGGTGCGGGAGACCCACGACGACGCGGTGCTCGTGGCCCGCCGTGCGCTCGTCCGCGAGATGCAGCAAGCCCACGTGTTCGTCGTCTCCGACGGTCTCGCCGAGCGCCGCGAGGTCACCCTGGGGCTCGAGGACGGAGACCGCTACGAGCTCACCTCCGGCGTCCGCCCCGGCGAGCAGGTGGTGGTCGCCGGGCAGGGCAACCTCCGTCACGGTGCCCCGGTGAAGGTGGTGCCGTCGGAGCCCCCCCCGACCGACCTCGTCGCCAAACTCTGACCATCCGGATCCCGCGGAGCGTCCCATGAAGCTGATCGACTTCTCCCTGAGTCGGCGGGTGTCGGTGTCGATGGCCGCGGTGGCGGTCCTGCTCTTCGGCATCGTGGCGTTCACCCGGCTGCCCATCAACCTGCTGCCCGACCTCTCCTACCCCAGCCTCACGGTGGAGACGCGCTACCCGGGCGCGGCCCCGGCCGAGATCGAGGCGCTCGTCAGCCGGCCCGTCGAGGAGGCGGTCGGGATCGTGCCCGGTGTACGGAAGCTCACCTCCGTCTCCCGGCCCGGCGTCTCCCAGGTGATGCTCGAGTTCGAGTGGGGGCGCGACATGGCGTTCGCCGCCATCGACGTGCGGGAGAAGCTGGACGCCCTGCGCCTGCCGCGCGAGGCGGGCGAGCCGGTGTTGCTCCGCTTCGACCCCTCCAGCGAGCCGATCATGCGGCTCTACGTCACCGGCGGGAAGGACCTCTACCGTCTGCGCTACGTGGCGGAGGAGATGCTCAAGAAGGACCTGGAGTCCACCCAGGGCGTGGCCGCGATCAAGGTCAGCGGCGGCTACGAGAACGAGATCCAGGTGACGGCGGACCAGGGCAAGCTGGCGCTTCTCGGCCTCACCATCTCGGACATCGACGACAGGCTCCTGCGCGAGAACGTCAACCAGGCGGGGGGCAGCCTGTACGAACGGGAGGCACGCTACCTGGTCCGCGCGCGCAACGAGTTCAGCAACCTCGACGACATCGCGGACACGGTGGTGGCGATCCGGGACGACCGCCCCGTGCTGTTGCGCGAGGTGGCCACGGTGGAGCGGGGACACCGGCGGCGCGAGGTGATCACCCGCTTCGGCGGGGAGGAGGCGGCGGAGCTCGCCGTCTACAAGGAGGGGGACGCCAACACGGTGGCCGTCGCCCGCGCCGTCCGGGCGAGGCTCGCCCGGGTCAGCGGCGAGATCCCCGAGGGGCTCTCCGTGGTCACCGGCGTGGACCAGTCGCGCTTCATCCGCGCGTCCATCCGGGAGGTCCTCGACAACGCCCTCCTCGGCGGCCTGCTCGCCATGGCGGTGCTGATGCTGTTCCTGCGCGACCTCCGCGCCACGATCATCATCGGCGTCTCCATCCCGCTGTCCATCGTGGCGACCTTCTTCCTCATGTACCAGACCGGTACCACCCTGAACATCATGTCCCTGGGCGGCCTCGCCCTGGGCGTCGGCATGCTCGTCGACAACGCCATCGTCGTCCTCGAGGCGATCTTCAAGCGGCGGGAGGCCGGCGCCACGGCCCTGGAGGCCGCCCGGGTGGGCGCCTCCGAGGTGGGGCGCGCGGTGGTCGCCTCGACCCTCACCACCGTCGCCGTGTTCCTGCCCGTCGTGTTCCTGGAGGGGGTGGCGGCCCAGCTCTTCCTCGACATGGCGCTCACCGTCTCCTTCTCGCTGCTGGCTTCCCTGGCCGTGTCCCTCACCCTCATCCCCATGATGGCCTCGCTGGCCCCAGTCCACGAGGCGACCTCCGGGACGCTCGCGGACGCCGGCGGCGCCCCCCGCGGGCGGCTGCGGCGCTGGCTCCGGGGAGCGCTGGTCACCGCCCCCGGCTGGTGCGTCGCCCGCCTGCGGCGCGTGCTGGCCGCGGCGGGGCGCGGGTTGGCCCGCGCCCTGCGGCCGGTGGTGTGGCCCTTCGACCGCGCTCTCGCCGCCCTGGTGAGGACCTACCCGGGCGTCCTTGAGCGGGCGCTGGACCACCGCGGCGCCGTTCTCGCCGGGGCGCTCGCCGCCTTCGCGGCCACCGCGGCGCTGGTGCCCCGCCTGGGCCTCGACCTCATGCCCACCTTCACCCAGGGGGAGTTCAGCTATCGCCTGCAGCTTCCCGAGGGCACCCCCCTCGAGGTCACCGACTCCGTGGCAGCGGGGATCGCCTCGGTGCTCCGGGACACCGGCACCGTGGACGCCTACGCCACCGTCGCGGGGGGCGCCGCCATCTCCCTGACCAGCACCGGCACCGAGGGGGAGAACGTCGCCACCCTCCAGGTGCGGATGAAGGCGGGCACCTCGGCCGAGGCCGAGGAGGCGGTGATCGGCAGCCTCAGGCGCCGCCTGGACGCCGACGGCCGGCTCGTCTACACCTTCCAGCGCCCCAGCTACTTCACCTTCCGCACGCCCGTCGAGGTCGAGGTGTACTCCGACTCCCTGGAGCAGCTCCATGCGGTCTCCGCGGCCCTCTCCGGCCGCATCGCCGCCGTCGACGGCCTGGTTGACGTCAAGACCACAGCCGAGCAGGGCAACCCCGAGCTGCAGGCGACGTTCCGCCGCGACCAGCTCGCCCGGGTGGGGCTCGACCTGTTCCAGGCGGCGGCGACCATCCGCAGCAAGGTCCAGGGGGACGTGGCCACCCGCTTCCTCGAGGGCGACCGGGAGATCGACATCCTGGTGCGCTCGGTGGAGCTGGGACGGGCCTCCCTGGACGACGTGCAGAACATGATCGTGGGGCAGCGCGACGGCGTTCCCATCTTCCTGAAGTCGGTGGCCGACGTGCGGCTCACCGAGGGGCCCAGCGAGATCCGCCGCATCGGGCAGAAGCGCGCCGCGGTCATCGCCGCCAACCTGTCCGGACGGGACATGGGCGCCGCGGCCGCGGACATCCGCGGCGTCATCCGCGACGCCGCGCTGCCCGCGGGCGTCAGCGCCTTCGTCGGCGGGCAGCAGGAGGAGATGGCCCGCTCCCTGCGCTCCCTCCTGCTCGCCATGGCGCTGGCGATCTTCCTCGTCTACCTGGTGATGGCCTCCCAGTTCGAATCGTTCCTCCACCCCTTCGTGATCATCTTCACCCTGCCGCTGGGCGCCATCGGCGCCGTTGGCGCCCTCGCCGTCACGGGGCGGTCCATCGACATCGTGGCGATGATCGGCATGGTGATGCTGGCGGGCATCGTCGTGAACAACGCCATCGTGCTGGTGGACGCCGTCAACCAGCGCCGGCACGCCGGCCTCGACCGCCGCGCCGCCATCCTCGACGCCGCCGCCAGTCGGCTGCGGCCCATCCTGATGACCTCGGCCACGACGATCCTGGGGCTGCTCCCCATGGCGCTGGGGCTGGGTGAGGGCGCCGAGCTGCGGGCGCCCCTCGCGGTGACGGTCATCGGCGGCCTCGGCATGGCCACGCTGCTCACGCTGGTGGTGATCCCGGTGGTCTACTCGCTGCTGGACCGCAAGGCCTTCGCCGTCCCGAGCCCCGGCGCCGCGCCCGCGGAAGGCGACGGAGGGAACGCTCCATGAACCTCCCCCGCCTCGCCGTCCGGCGGCCGGTGACCACGCTCATGATCCTGGTGAGCATCCTCGTCATCGGGGGCATCGCGCTGGTCCGCCTGCCCCTGGCGTTCCTCCCCGAGGTGGACGCGCCGTTCATCGTCGTGTCCATCCCCTACCCCGACTCCAACCCCACCCAGGTGGACAAGGAGATCGCCAGGCCGGTGGAGGAGGTCCTGGCCACGCTGTCGGGCGTGAAGAAGCTCCGCTCCACCTCCAGCGCCGACGCCGCGGTGTTCGAGCTCCGCTTCGACTGGGGGCAGGACCTGGACGTGGTGAAGATGCAGGTGGGCGAGAAGCTGGCCCAGGTGAGGCCCGCGCTTCCCCCCGGCATCGGCGACGTCCAGGTCTTCTCCTTCAACACCTCCACCATCCCGGTGGTCCAGGCGCGGCTGTCGGCGCGGGGCGTGGACCTGTCGAAGAACTGGGACCTCCTGGAGTCCCGCGTCATCAACCGGCTCCGGCGCGTTCCCGGCGTGGCGCGCGTCGACCTCAACGGGGTGGCGCCGCGGGAGGTCCACATCGACCTCGTCCTCGACCGCCTCCAGGAGCACAGCGTCGAGGTGGGGGCCCTCATCGCCCGCCTCCGCAACACCTCGTCCAATCTCGTCCTCGGCCAGGTGGACCACGCGGGCCTGCGCTACACGGCGCGCGCGGTGGGCGCCTTCGACTCCATCGAGGCCGTCCGCGACTTCCCCGTCGACGACCGCGGCCTGCGCCTGTCGGACATCGCCGACGTGAGCTTCGCCCTCCCCCTCATCACCTACGGCCGCCACCTGGACCGCACCTACGCCGTCGCGCTGGACGTCTACAAGGAGTCCACGGCCAACACGGTGGACGTCGTCCGGGACGTCACGCGGGTGATCAAGGAGGACATCGGCAGGGACCCGCTGCTGGCCGGCGTGGAGCTGTTCGTCTGGGAGGACCAGGGGGAGGCGATCACCGGCGCGCTCCACGGACTGTCCAACGCCGGGCTGCTCGGCGGGGTCCTGGCCGTCCTCGTCCTCTACTTCTTCCTGCGCCGCGCGGACTCGACCCTCATCGTGTCCCTGTCGATCCCGTTCTCGGTGATCGCCGCCTGCGGCGTCATGTACTTCCTCGGCAAGTCCCTCAACGTGCTGTCCATGATGGGCCTGATGCTGGGCATCGGCATGCTCGTGGACAACGCCATCGTCGTCCTCGAGGCCATCGACCGGCGCCACCGGGAGGAGCCCGACACGGCCCGGGCGGCGCTGGAGGGCGCCGGGTCGGTGCGTCTGGCGGTCATCGCCTCGACGCTGACGACGCTCATCGTGTTCCTCCCCCTCATCGTGGGCGCCCAGACCCAGCTGACCACCTGGCTGCGGGAGATCGGCATCGCCATCTGCCTCGCCCTGGTCTGCTCGCTGTTCTCCTCCCTCACCCTGATCCCCCTCATGTCCGCCCACGTCCTGAGGGCGCGCGCCACGTCAGAGGTACGCTCCCTCGTCCGCCTCGAGGAGGCCTACGGACGCACCCTGGACTGGACGCTCCGCCACCGCGTGGCCACCTCCCTGCTGCTGCTCGCCGCCATGGCCGCGGGACTGGCGCCGCTGTTCACGGGCATGGTGAAGACGGCGATGTTCTCGGGGCAGGTCAACGAGCGGCTCGCCCTCCACTACGAGTTCGCGGACTTCCGGTACACGTCGGAGGTGGAGCGGGTCGTCGATCGGGTGGAGGCGTTCCTGTACGCCCACCCTCAGGACTTCGAGGTGGGCTCCGTGTACTCGTACTACGAGGACAACAGCGCCACGAGCACCATCGTGCTCCGCCGCAAGGACCTCACCGACGAGCAGGTGACGGCGCTGCGCCACCGGATCCGGGACCAGCTGCCCGTCATCCCGGGGGTGAGGCTCTACTTCCGCGACGACAGCGACGAGGGGGGCGGCACCACCGCCTTCTCCGTGAAGCTCTACGGCCAGGACAACACCGAGCTGCGTCGCCTCACCGAGGAGGCCGCGAAGGAGATCGAGGGGCTGGAGGGCGTCTCCGACGTCACGACGTCCTTCCGCCACGGCCGCCAGGAGGTGCAGGTGGCCATCGACCGCGACAAGGCCGCCCGGCTCGGGCTCACCGCCAGGGACCTCTCCGACGTGTTCGCCTTCTCCCTGGGCGGCATGCGCCTGCAGCGCTTCAACACCGGGGAGCACGAGGTGGAGACCTGGCTGGCGCTGCGCCTGGAGGACCGCAGCAACCTGGACGACCTGCGCCGCATCGGGATCCGGCGCGTGGGGGACCAGACCGTGCTGCTGGGCGACGTGGCCAGCTTCGCCATCGTCACCCGGGAGCAGGAGATCGCCCGCGAGGATCGCAAGATCCGCGGGCTGGTCAACGCCACCTACGAGGGCGGTGACTGGAGCCGGACCCGCAAGGCCGTCACGGAGAGGATGAACGCCATCGACCTTCCGCCCGGGACCTCCTGGTCGTGGGACGACCGCACCCTCGAGCAGGACGACCAGTCCTCCCAGATGGGCGTCAACTTCCTCCTCGCCCTCCTCCTCGTGTACCTGCTCATGGCCTCCCTCTTCGAGTCCCTCGCCCAGCCCTTCGCGATCCTGTTCTCCATCGTGTTCGCCCTGCCCGGCGCGGCGTGGGCGTTGGCCATCACCGGCACCCCCCTGAACCTCATGGCGCAGATCGGGCTGCTCATCCTGATGGGCGTGGTCGTCAACAACGGCATCGTGCTCCTGGACCACATCAACCAGCTGCGCCGCGCCGGCGTGCCCCGGCACGAGGCCATCGTGCGGGGAGGCCGCGACCGCCTGCGGCCGGTGCTCATGACCGCCACCACGACGATCCTCGGGCTGCTGCCCCTGGCGTTCAGGGGCAGCACCGCCGGAGGCCTGTTCTACTTCCCGCTCGCCCGCACCGTGATGGGCGGGCTCGTCTCCTCCGCCGCGCTCACGCTCCTGGCGCTGCCCCTGGTGGCGGTGGGGGTGGAGGGGGTGGCCGGCTGGCTGCGCGCCGTGGCGGCCGTCTCCCGGAGGGAGCGTCCGGAGCCGGCGCCTCCGCAGGCCGGGTGAGGGGAGAGCCGTGGCCTCACGGAGCGGGACGCCCGGCCGCCTCGAGCTCGGCGAGCACCGACTGCACGACGAAGGCGACGAGGGGAAGGCACACGGCATCCTTGACCCTCCGGTCGAAGGTGGCGCGGTCCTCCTCGCGCCCGAAGTCGAGGCCGGTCACGCGCCGGCAGTCCAGCGACCCGAACCGGCGCGCGAACCTCTGCAGCACGCCGTCCACCATCCGGTAGACGCGCTCGCGCCCGGCGTCGTCGTCCGCCTCCGAGCGCCCCGCCAGGGCCGAAAGGGCCATCACCGCGCCGCTCAGGGCGCCGCAGGTGAGCCCGTGCCGGGCGAGGCCGCCCCCGAAGCCCGTGGCCTGGACCCGGGGCCGGTCGGACCCGGGGCCCCGCGAGGGTGCGAGGGCCTCGACGACGGACTCGGCGCAGTTGAAGCCGGACGCGAACAGGACGGCGACCGTGCGCTCGGGCTCATCGTGCTGCAGGGAAGGAAGTTCCATGACGACCTCCAGTCTCTCCCGCCGCCGGTCCCGCGGGGCCTCGCCTCCGCATTGGCGCCCACGGCCGGCGGCGGCCGTCGGGGGGGAGGGAAAAACCCGGCGAAATAGGGTAACGTAGTGTTCTGCGTGGATGACCACGGACCACCGCCCCCGGCCGTCGGAGGTGGCTGGTGTGCAGTGAACGCCGTACGAACGAAGGAGAAGCAGCCATTTCAGCGAAGATCTTCGTCGGGAACCTGAACTTCCGGACCACCAAGGAGGAGCTCGAGGGTGTGCTCACCCCGCTGGGCACCGTGGTCGACGTCTACCTGCCGACCGACCGTGCCACCGGAAAGCCCCGTGGATTCGCCTTCGTCCAGTTCTCCAGCGACGAAGAGGCGGCCCGGGCGATCCAGCAGCTCAACGGCACCGAGCTCGGCGGACGCAGCCTGAAGGTCAACGCGGCCGACGACCGGCCGCGTCGGCCCGCAGGCCCGAGGCCCCCCTCCTCCTCCTCGTCCTCCTCGTTCACGCCGTCGTACCGGTCCGCTCCGGCGGAACCGCTGTTCTTCGGCGACGACGAGGGTTGGGGTGGCAAGGCCAAGGGAAGCCGGCGAAACCTGCGCGCGCGTAAGCGCAGCCTCTGACCGGCCCCGGCCCGACGCTGGATCCGTTCCCGAGGGTTTGACCCCGGCCAGGGGGAACGGCTGACGTGTGTCCAGTCGTGCCCGCGGTCCCCCGGCCGATGCCGTGGTGGCGCCGCGCACCGGTGACCCCGGCCGCCTGCACACCCGCCAGAACCCCCGTCCGTGCACCAGCACCGCGACCGGCTTCGGCAGCACGCCTCCGCCCGGCGGCGCCGGGCCCGCGGCCCCCTGCGCGCCGGGACCCGGAAAATCGTGTAAGGTGCCGTGATTTACACGGACTTCGGGAGGAGAACCGGAATGCAGCTCGTCAGCGTGTTGGGCCTCTTCGTCCTCCTCGGCATCGGCTGGGCGATGTCATTCCACCGGCGCGACATCAAGCTCCGTCCCGTGATCTGGGGCGTGGGGCTGCAGTTCCTCTTCGCGCTCATCATCCTGCGCCGCGACGTCTGGAGCTTCGTCGGCACCATCGCGCTGGGCAGCCTCGTCGTGGCCTACGTCCTGCAGCACGGCGCGGGTACCCGGGACCGGGGGCGCGGGCCAGCCATCGGGATCTTCGCCGCCGTGGCCGCCGCCGCCATCGCGTTCGGCCTCGCGGCTCCGGCCGCGCTCGCACCGCTCCTCGGGGCGCTCGTGGTCGCGCTGCTCCTCAACGCCCGCTTCCGGCTCGCCCGGGAAGCCCAGCCCTTCGGCGCCGCGCTCCTCGTCGCCCTCGCCGTCTCCTGGGTCGTCGCCCACGGGGTGACCGGGCAGGTCATCTTCGGCACGTTCAGCGACAAGGTGGCCGCGTTCCTCAACCTGTCGGACTACGGAGCCCGCTTCCTCTTCGCCAACCTGGCCGATCCGAAGTACTTCACGTCCGCGACCGGCTCCTGGCCGGGGTTCGGCTTCCAGTTCGCCTTCAAGGTGCTCCCCACCATCATCTTCTTCGGCGGGTTCATGGGGGTCCTGTACTACCTCGGCATCATGCAGAAGGTGATCGAGGCGTTCGCCCGTTTCATGCGCTGGACCATCGGCACCAGCGGCGCCGAGACGCTGTCGTGCTCGGCCAACATCTTCGTGGGCCAGACCGAGGCGCCGCTGCTCATCAAGCCGTTCCTCGACGGTATGACCGTGTCGGAGCTGCTCACCGTCATGGTGGGCGGCTTCGCCACCATCGCGGGCGGGGTGCTGGCCGGCTACATCGCGCTGGGCATCCCGGCCGGGCACCTCATTGCGGCCAGCGTGATGTCCGCGCCGGCAGCGCTGGTCCTGGGCAAGATCGTGTTCCCGGAGAAGGAGCACTCCCAGACGGCCGGTGACGTCGGCCTTCCCGAGATCCCGGCCGGGGGCAACGTCATCGAGGCCGCGACCAACGGTATCTCCGACGGCCTCAAGCTCGCGGTCAACGTCGGTGCGATGCTCATCGGCTTCATCGCCCTCATCGCCGTTGTGGACGTGATCCTCAACGGCCTCGACGCGCTCATCGACGGCCGGCTGCTCCACGGCGCCTACGTGACTTACAGCTCGGGCGGGATGTCACCTGCCAACGGAGAGTACACGGGGATCTTCCCGGGTTCGCTGCAGACGCTGTTCGGGACACTGCTCCGTCCCCTCGCCTGGCTCATGGGCGTGCCGTGGGCCGACGCCGCGAAGGTCGGCAACCTCCTCGGCATCAAGATCTCCCTGAACGAGTTCGTGGCGTACGGCCAGCTCGGCAACTACATCCAAGCCGGTGCCATCTCCCCGCGCGCCGAGATCATCGCGACCTACGCCCTGTGCGGGTTCGCCAACTTCTCGTCCATCGGGATCCAGATCGGCGGCATCTCCGCCATCGCGCCCCACCGCAGGAGCGACCTGGCGAAGATCGGGCTGCGGGCCATGTTCGCCGGCGCCCTGGCCTCCTGGCTGACGGCCACCATCGCCGGCATGCTGCTGTGAGCCGCTCAGGCCAGGACGTGCACCAGGCCCCACACGGCGGCCCCGACGAGGAGCAGCGGCAGGAGCAGGATCACGCCCACGCCGAGGATCACCGGGGAGAGCACGAGGAGCGCCAGCAGCGCCAGGGGAAGCAGGATCAACACCTTGACGGCCGCGCCGGCGAGGGCGAGGGGGATGAGCAGCAGCCGGACGGCCAGCTTGAGCAGGCCCACGACCAGCAGCAGGGCCGCACCGCCCACCACGACGAGCAACCCCAGTCCGAAGAGCTCGATCATCGTCACGCCTCCCACCTGCTTGTACGAAACAGCGGGGCGGCGGGTTCACGTTCCTGTCTTCCGTGACGCGGGGCGGCGGCGCGCCGGTGCAACAATGGGACCGCCGATGCAGTAGAAGGGAGGGGCAGCCCAGGCCGCCCCGCCGGGAGGCTCCATGGAGATCGGGTACCTCGAACCCCTGAGGCGGGCGTGGCAGCGTACGAAGCGCCTCCTCTTCGCGCCCTTCGACCTGACCCGCTGGCTGACCATCGCCTTCGCCGCGTGGCTCGCGGGCCTCGCCGGAGGCGGCGCGGGCGGCGGGAATCCCGGATTCCGCATGGGACCCGGCGGGCGCCCGGGGTTCCTGCTCCACCGCCCGCACCACTTCCCCCTCTCCGCAGCCCCGTTCGAGCACGGGCTCTGGATCCCCCTCATCCTGCTGGCGGCCGTCCTCGTCGTCGCGCTGCTGGTCCTCCTCCTGTGGCTGAGCTCCCGGGCGAAGTTCGTGTTCCTCGACGACGTCGTGAAGGGCCGCGGCGCCGTCGTGGAGCCCTGGCGCCGTCTCGCACCCCAGGGCAACTCGCTCTTCCTGTGGCGCCTGGGGTTCGCGCTGGTGTGCCTGCTCGTGGCCGGGTTCGTCGCCGCCATCGTCATCGGGCTGGCCGGGGGGCCCTGGCACCTCGGCTTCTCCAGCGCGCGCACCGCCGCCGCCACCCTGTTCGCGGCGGGCGCCCTGGTGACCTTCGGCCTCGGCGTCGCCGCGGTGGCGCTGATCCTCGACAGCTTCATCGTGCCGATCATGTACTCGACCGGCCTGCGGGCCAGCGAGGCCTGGCGCCAGTTCCTCCCGTGGCTGGAGCGCTACGCCGGGCCGTTCCTGCTCTACGCCCTGTTCGTGCTGGCGCTGTGGGTCGGCGTGGCGGCCGCCGTCGTCGCGGCCGGGCTGTTCACCTGCTGCGTGGGGTTCATCGTGCTGGCGATCCCCTACGTGGGCACCGTGGTGCTGCTCCCGGTCTACGTGACCTACCGAGCCTACAGCCTCGAGTTCCTCGCCCAGCTCCACCCGGGCTTCGCGATGCTGCCGCCCCTTCCCGGCCCGCCGCCCACCGCCGCCCCCCACCCGGACGCGGAACCGCCGGCGCCACCGCGATCCTGACGCAGGGGCTCACGCCTCCATGCCCTGCAGAGAGGCGCTGAGCTCCGCGTACTTGGCGTCGAGGACGTCGTAGACGGCGACGATCCTCTCGAGACGGGCGTCCAGCAGCTCGATCCACGAGTCGAAGCGCTCGGTCTCGATCCTCAGGCCTCCCACACGGAAGCTGAGGCCGTCGAGGCGGAACGAGACGTCGTCCAGGAGGAGCTTCGCCGACACGATCTCCGCGCCGCGCTCCACGTAGCGGTGGACCTCGGGGATGACGGCGCCGGCCAGGGTGACCCGGGCGTCGGGGGCGTGCAGGGCGACACTGCCGGACTCGGGCTCGTACATCAGGTCGCCGTCCTCCAGGAGCGCCCGGAGGAAGCGGCAGCCGAGCACGGACTGCCCCGGCCCGGCGGCCTCCACGAGGGGGCTCGAGGCCTCGGGCTCGTCCCGGTCGATCCACGGGGCCTTGAACGTCGCGTCGATGCCGACCAGGCGGGCGAGCCCCAGCACCAGGCCCAGGTGGGTGTTGGCGGTGGTGCCCACGTAGAGCACCCGGTCCTCCAGGCAGCACTCGATGACCCTCGATGTGGGCGCGGCCTGGGAGAGCACCTCCTCCTCGGCGAGCTCGCGCAGCCGCCGCCTCTTCCTGGAGGGGACGAACCCGGCACCGGTCGCGTCCTTCTCGGTCTTCTCCAGCTCCTTGAGGCGCTCCTTCACCCGGGTGGGATCGGGACGCAGGGTGTCGATCCGCACGCGGAAGGCGAAGCGGTTCTGACCCACACGGTACGGCGCGTCCGGTTCGAACGGGACGAACCCGGCGCGCTCGCGGATCTCCGCTCCCGGGGGAATCTCGCGGAAGGCGCCCTGCTCGAAGTCCGGCTCCTCCGGCCGGGAAAGCACGTTGAATCGCGTCACGCTGGCGGATCCGCTCAGCAGGCCCATGGCATCTCCTCCCCGGCGGCCGCTCCCGGACGCCGGAGCGGCATGGTACCGGATTCGCGGCGTCAGGCTTCCAGGGCGGAGCGCAGCTCCGTGGCCAGCGTGACCATGCTGAAGGGCTTCTGGAGGAAGCGGACGCCGCCGTGCGAGATCGTCTCCCGGACAGCCACGTTCTCGGCGTAGCCGGACATGAGCACGATCTTGAGGGCCGGGCGCCGCTGCCGGAGGAGGCGGGCGAGGTCCAGCCCGGAGATACCCGGAAGGAGGATGTCCGACAGAAGGACGTCGAACGCCTCCACCGTGTCGGGAACCTCCTCGGCGCAGGCCGCGGCGGTCACCCGGTAGCCGAGCAGCTCGAGCATCCGGACGAGGCTGGTCCGTGCCGCGCGCTCGTCCTCGACGACGAGGACGTGCTCGCCCCGTCCGGCAGGAGCGTCATCCAGGACAACCGGGGCCGGCCGAGAGGACGCTGCCGGCTCCTCGGCGCGCGGCAGCACGACGCGGACGGTGGTCCCCTCTCCCGGGGTGCTCTGCAGCTCGACGCGCCCTCCGTGGCGGGTGACGATGCCGTGGACCACGGACAGGCCCAGGCCGGTGCCGCCCCCGCTCGACTTGGTGGTGAAGAACGGCTCGAACACCCGGTCGATGACATCCGCCGGAATGCCGGTCCCGAAGTCCTCCACCGCGACCCAGACCCAGTGCTCGCCCTCGGCGCCGCTGCCAATCGCCAGGCTGCCACCGTCGGGCATGGCGTCGGCGGCGTTGACGACCAGGTTCATGAGCGTCTGCTCGAGCTGGCCCCGGTCCGCGACGACGGGGAGCTCGCCCTCGTCGAGGTCGAGCCGGAACGAGATGTTCTCCCGCAGGAGGCGGCGCAGCAGCACGCCGGAGTCGCGGACCACGGCGTTGAGGTCCAGGATCTCGGGGCGAGCCGTGTCGCGACGGGCGAAGAGGAGGAGCTGCCGGGTCAGCTGCGCCCCCCGACGCACGTGGTCCTCCAGCTCGCCGATGGTCTCGCCGGCCTCCGGCGCCGCGGCCAGCTCGAGGCGCAGCATGCTCGCCAGCCCCAGGATGGCCTGGAGCAGGTTGTTGAAGTCGTGGGCGACGCCTCCGGCCAGACGCCCCACCGCCTCCATCCGCTGGGCGTGGAGGAGCTGACGCTCCATGAGCCGCTGCTGGGTGACGTCGACGAACACGCCCATGGCGCCCGCGAGCCTCCCGGCGGCGTCGTAGAGGGGCGCGTTGGACACGGTGACCAGGACGCGGGTCCCGTCCTTGCAGACCCTCTCGACCTCGCGCCCTGTACCGCCCTGTCCCGCCAGGGAGCGCCGGTGGAGCCGCAGGAACTCGTCCCACTCGTCGGCGGGCACGATGGGGTGACGCCGCCCCAGCACCTCCCCGGCGCTCCAGCCGAACAGGCGCTCCGCAGCGTCGTTCCAGGCCGTGACGTTGCCCTCGGGGTCGAGGGCGACGATGGCCGAGGGCGAGGCCCGGAACAGCGCCTCCAGCTTCTGCCCGGCCTCCCTGCTGGCCTCCTCCGCCGCGCGGCGCACCGTGATGTCGATGCCGATCCCCCACCCCGCCCAGCCGGGGATGCGGACCCGGCGGGACACGCTGGACCACAGGGTGTCCCGGTGGCTCCCGTCCCGGCAGGCCATGCGCAGCTCGAGGTCGCGGAAGTCCGGCGTGAGGTGCTCCCACCGGCGCACGGCTTCGGCGCGGTAGCCCGGGTCCGGGAAGACGAGCTCGAGGGCGCGCGGGTTGCCCACGATCTCGCTCGCCGGGAAGCCGGTGAGACGCTCCGCCTCCGCGTTCCATACCAGCACGTTCAGCCGCTCGTCCAGCGCCACCAGCATCACCGGCATGTTCTGCAGCACCGAGCGCAACCGCTCCTCGCTGGCGCGCAGGGCGGCCGTGGCCTCCTCCCTCATGGTGGTGTCGCGCACGATGGCCACCAGGGTCCGGCTCGACTCCACCTCCAGCGCCCGCACGCTCACCTCGACGGGAAACGTGGTGCCGTCGCTGCGCCGGTGGCGGGTCGCCACCACCGCGCCGGAGCCCGTGGCCAGCTCGTCGAGCCTCCGGCCGACGGGTCCCCCGTGTTCCGCCGAGAGCTCCGACAGCTCGGTGCCGCGCAGCGCCTCCCGGCTCGAGCCGTACATGGTCTCCGCCGCCTCGTTCACGTCCACGATCACGCCGGAGTCGTCGGCGAAGAGGATGGCGTCGTTGGCCTCCTGCAGCACGAGGCCGAGCCGCGCCCGGCCCCGGGAGAGCTCGCGCTGGTACCGGACCTCCCGCCGCAGCCAGGCGCCCTGGACGGCCGCCGCGAGCCCGAGCGCCGACGCGAGGAGCAGCGCGAGCTGGTAGGCCAGGGCGTGGCGAACGGAAGCCAGGGCCTCGTGGCGGTCCACCTTGACCACGAGGCCCCATCGGGTGCCGGCGATGGGCCGCCCGCTGGCCAGCACCCGCTCGCCGCGATCGTCCTGCAGGGTGACGAACGCCGCACCGCCGGCAAGAAGCGTCCTGAGGGTGCCGCGCACTCCGGGCGCCGCACCGAAGCCGGCACGGGGGCCGTTGCGGCGGCGGCCCGGGCTGAGGAACGTGATCTCGCCGTCCGCAAGCCGGAGCAGCACGGTCTCGAGGGTCGCGGTCTTGAACGGGTCGCGCTCGAGCAAGGGGTACAGGGTGACCGCCGGGTCCGAGACCAGCAACACCACGCCGGCGGCCTCGGGGCGGCCCGGAGCCCTGACAGGGGCGCAGAAGGCAACCAGGCGGCGACCGCCGGGGCCCTCGTAGAACAGCGCGGCGGGCCGGTCCCGCGCCACGATCTCCGCCACCACTGCGGCGTGTCCCGCCCCCCCGCCGGCGGTGCCGGCGAGCACCCGTCCGTGCGGCGTCTCGAGGAGGGCCCCGGCGTAGCCGTTTTGCGCCACCAGGCTGCCGAACAGGCGCTCCAGCCTCTCGGCCGGGACCTCGCCGGCAGTCATCCTCCTCGCCTCCGGCGACGTGTCCCCCGTGGCGAGGACCACGGCGGTGGGGTACTCGGCAACGGTCCGCGCGTCGGAGAGCCCGCTCGCGAGCCACCCCTCGACGAGGGCCTGGCGGTCCTCGGCCAGGGCGTTGAGGCGCTCGCCCCAGGCGGCCAGGCCGGCCCGGCGCTCGCGGGGCGCCGCCAGCGCCCCGATGAACACACCGCCCACGGCCACCGCCACTGTGAACACGACCAGGAACACGGCGGCAGAGCGCCACCTCGGGCTCCTGGGCCGGCCCCCATCCGAGAGTCCCGCGTCCCGCCCCATCGACGTCCCGAGTGTACCTGGCTGGGAGGTCCTCCGTCACCCGCGCCGCCGCGGAACCGGGTACGATGACCTCGAGGTCCCCGGGGACCGGCGCCCGGTGGCGGGCGTTGCATCCCCAGTCGGGGAGGACATGAGGGGCATCGAGCAGATCCCGGTGCTGTACGACGCCATGATGGCGGTTGCTGAGGCCACCGGCTTCGCCTCATGGCGCCACGACCTGGTGGCGCGGGCCCGCGGCCGCATCCTCGACGTGGGCTGCGGAACGGGGCGCAACCTGCCCCTCTACCCGCCCTCGGTGCGGCCCGTCGCCCTTGACCGGCGCTTCGACCTGCTCCTCGCCGCTCGCCGCCGCGCACCCCTCGTCCCCTTCGTCCTCGGCAGCGCGGAGGCGCTCCCCTTCGCCGACGGCGCCTTCGACGACACGGTGAGCGGCCTCGTCTTCTGTTCCGTGCCCGATCCCCTGCGAGGCCTCGGCGAGGTCCGCCGGGTGCTGCGCCCCGGGGGCCGGCTCCACATGCTCGAGCACGTGCGCAGCACGCACCACCTCATCGCCCGCTGGCAGGACGCGATCCAGCCCGCCTGGACCTTCGTGGCCGGCGGCTGCCACCCCAACCGCGACACCGAGGCCACGGTGCGCGCCGCCGGGTTCGACATCGACCCCGGCACCCGCCGCGCACGGCGCAACGTCCGCCTCTTCACCGCCACCTTCGCGGCGCCCGGCCGCCGGCACCCGTAGAACGACCGTCAACCACGACGAGGAGCTCGCCCATCTGCTGGACGAGGTCGACGCCGCGCTGGCCAGGCTCGACACCGGCACCTACGGCCTGTGCGCCGTGTGCCACGAGCCCGTTGAGCCCGAGCGCCTCCTCGCGGACCCGCTGGAGTGCTTCTGCCTCGACCACCTCGGCGACGTCGCCGGCAAGGGTGTCCCGGCGGCGCTCCTCATGGCCCGCCTTCACGCCACCTTCCGTAGCCTCGCGTCCACACAGCTGCTCCTCTACACCGACGGCATCACCGAGACCCGGAACGCGACGGGTGGCGAGCACGGCGGCGACCGGCTGGTGGACCTCCTCACCCGAAGCCGCGGCTCCTCCCCGCAGGCGATCGCCGCCGCGGTGGTGACCGACGTCGCCGCGCACCGCGGCTCGGCCCCCCCGCACCGACGACGCCTCGCTCATGGTGGTCCGGCGGGAGACCTGACCCCGCCTCCGCTGGGCGCCGCGGGGGTCCCGCCGCTCCCGGAGTGGTAGAGTATCCCGGGCGCGCGGCTCGACACCCTCTCCACCGGAGACGGGACGTCCGCTGCCGCACATCCTCGGTACAAGGAACGCGCACCCTCGTGCGCGAGCTCAACGGTGTGCACCGGGCACACCACGGTGTGATGTGAAAGGAGAGTGGAATGCGCATCGCCGTCGTGTTGTTGGCCGGCTCCATGCTGACCGCGGGTTCCATCGCACTGGCCGCCGGAGGCAGCGGCGCCACCGCCACCACCCAGGCCAAGAACGGCACCGCAGGGATCGACCTGTCCAACCTCGACAGGAACTGTCAGCCCTGCCAGGACTTCTTCACCTTCGCCACCGCGGGATGGGTGACCAAGCACCCGATCCCGGCGGCGTTCCCGCGCTGGGGGACCTTCGACGCCCTGGCCGAGCGGAACCAGGAGCAGCTTCGCGGCATCCTCGAGAAGGCGGCCGCGGACGCCTCCGCCAAGCCCGGCAGCATCGAGCGGAAGCTCGGCGACTTCTGGGCGGCCGCCATGGACGAGAAGAAGATCGACGCCGAGGGCGCCAAGCCCCTGGCGCCGGAGCTCGCCCGCATCGAGGCCGTGACCGACACCGCCTCCCTGGCCGCCGAGGTGGCCCACCTCCAGACGCTGGGCGTGAACGCGTTGTTCCAGGTGGGCTCCCGGCAGGACGCCAAGGACGCCACCAAGGTCATCGCCGCCGTCGCGCAAGGCGGGCTCGGCCTGCCGGACCGGGACTACTACCTCAAGGACGACGCCCGCTCCAAGTCGATCCGTGACGCCTACGTCGCCCACGTGACCAGGATCTTCGAGCTCCTCGGCGACGCGCCGGCCAAGGCCGCGACCGAGGCGAAGACCGTGCTCGCCCTCGAGACCGGGATGGCGAAGATCTCCATGTCGCGCGTCGAGCGCCGCGACCCCAAGAAGACCTACAACCCCACCGAGGTCGCCGCCCTGGTGGAGGAGGCCCCGGCGTTCGCCTGGAAGCCGTACTTCAGCGAGCTGGGCCTGGCCAGCCTGAAGAGCCTCAACGTGGGGCAGCCGGCGTTCTTCGAGGGGATGTCGGCGGACCTCGCCAAGGTGGAGCTGGGCCAGTGGAAGACGTACCTGCGCTGGCACCTGGCCGCCGAGGCGTCGCCGTATCTGTCGTCGGACTTCGTCAAGGAGAACTTCGCGTTCTCCAGGACGCTCACGGGCGCCAAGGAGGACCAGCCGCGCTGGCGCAAGGCGGTGGCCGCCACCAACGCGGCGCTGGGCGAGGACCTCGGCCAGCTCTACGTCAAGGAGTACTTCAGCCCGGCTTCCAAGGCCAAGGTGCTCGAGATCCTCCACAACATCCGCGCGGCGCTCAAGGACGACCTCACCACCCTGCCGTGGATGAGCCAGGCCACACGCACGCAGGCGCTGGCGAAGCTCGCCAAGATCGAGGAGAAGATCGGCTACCCGGACAAGTGGAAGGACTACTCCGCCCTCGCCATCGACCGCACCTCGTACCTGGGCAACATGTTCCGCGCGGCGGAGTTCGAGTTCCAGCGCGACCTGGCGAAGATCGGCCAGCCGGTGGACCGCACCGAGTGGCACATGACGCCCCCCACCGTGAACGCCTACTACAACCCGTCCATGAACGAGATCGTGTTCCCCGCCGGGATCCTGCAGCCGCCATTCTTCGACCCCAACGCCGACGACGCCGTGAACTACGGCGCCATCGGGGCGGTCATGGGCCACGAGATCACCCACGGGTTCGACGACCACGGCAGCCAGTACGACGGCAACGGCAACCTGCGTGACTGGTGGGCCCCGGCGGACCTGGCCGCGTTCAAGGCCCGCGGCGAGAAGATCGTCAACCAGGCCTCGGCCTACGCCGTGGACGCCGACACGCACCTCAACGGCAAGCTGGTCGAGGGCGAGGCCATCGCCGACGTGGGAGGGGTCACCCTGGCCTACAAGGCGTATCAGCGTTCCCTGCAGGGCAAGCCGAAGCCGCCGGTGATCGACGGCTTCACCGGGAATCAGCGCTTCTTCCTGGGCTTCGCCACCGTCTGGGCGTCCTCCGTGCGGCCGGAGTTCGCACGCATGCTCGCCACGGTGGACCCCCACCCGGCGGCGCGCTACCGGGTCAACGCCACCCTGGCCAACATCCCCGCCTTCGCCGAGGCGTTCGGCTGCAAGCAGGGCCAGTCCATGGTCCTCGACGCCAAGGAGCGGGCCGACATCTGGTAGACGGGCGCCCCGCGGCGACCGGAGACACCACGGGGGACCCCAGGCGGGTCCCCCGTTCGCTTCTCTGCCGGCGGCCGGCGTCAGCTGAGCAGGCCGCGGATGATCAGCTCGGCGGCGTCGTCCTCGGTGAGGCCGCGGGACATCAGCGTCTCGAGCTGCCTCGTGTCCACGCTCCCGATGGACGCCTCGTGGGTGACGTGGGCCTTGGGGTGGCGGACGTCCACCACCGGAACAGCGAAGGCGGTCGCCTCATCCTTGACGATCTCCTTGCAGTCCACGTGTCCCCTGGCGTACGGGGCGGTGGCGACCAGCGTGTTGCGGACTTCGGCCCGGGCACGGTCGCGGACGGCGATGTAGCTGGTCAGCACGCCCCGGGCGTACTCGCCCTCCAGGCGCCCCCGCTCGTCGATGCGGATGAGATCGTCGCCGCGGCCCGAGATGCGGGCCACCATCTCGAGCACGCTCCGGGCGCCGACGACGGTCTCGTAGTCGATGTCGAGGCGCCCCACCCGGCCCCGGATGAGCTCGAACTCGGTCTTGAAGCGGGCGTCGTCCCCGACCCGGACCCGGGCCTTCGGCACCACGGTCACGCCGCCGTCCCGGCCGTGCACGTGCCGCTCGAAGTACGAGTAGGTGGCCCCGTCGCCGACGGTGATCTCGGCGTCCATGCGGTGCGTCACGTCCACCGCGTTGGGAAAGGTGCAGTGGGCCAGCAGCGACGCGTGGGCCCCCGCCTCCATGGTGACCGACAGGTCGATGTGCTGCAGGCCGCGCTCGGGCAGCATGCCGAAGCACATGTGCACCGGGTGCTCGATGCGCACGCCTTCGGCGACCCGCACCTCCGCCCGGACGCCGTCCTCGCGCTCCTCCGCCTCGACCACGAGGCCCGGGACGAGGTGCGTGGCGAGGACGCGGTTGCCGTGGATGACGATCTTGGCCGCCTCCGGCCCCGGCTCGCCGTCGGGGATGGACTGCCAGAGGGCCTGCAGGGTCCCCCCTGCGGTGGCGCTCAACGCTCGCCTCCCGACCCCGCCACCTCGCGGGCGTCGTGGACGTCGCAGGGGATGCAGGTCCGCTCGAAGTAGCCCGCGATGCGGTCCACCGAGCCCTTGTCGACGATCTTGCCGTCGCACATGAGGAAGGCGTGCTCCGCGTTCTTGAGGACGGTGAGGCTGTGGGTGATGAGAATGACCGTGGAGCCGAGCCGCTGGAGCAGCCGGATGGCTTCGAAGATGCGGTTCAGAGCGTCCACGTCGATGCCGGAGTCGGGCTCGTCCATGAGCACGATGCGCGGCTCCATGGCGAGGATCGAGGCCAGCTCCACGCGCTTGCGCTCACCGCCGGAAAGCGTCTTGTCGACGGCCCGCCTCCCGTACTGGGCGGGATCGAGCCCGACCCGCTCCAGGGACTCTCTCACGGTCCCCGGAAGCTTGACCCGGGCCCCGGCGAGGATGAAGTCGCGCACGGGCAACCCCTCGTACCGGGCGGGCTCCTGCCAGCCCAGGGTGATCCCCCGCCGGGCGCGCTCGTCCAGCGCCACCCCGCGCAACGACTCGCCGTCGAGCCGGATGTCCCCCTCGAACTTCTCGTAACCGGCCAGGCCCATGATGGTGCTGGCCAGGGTGGACTTCCCCGCCCCGTTGGGGCCGACCAGGGCGTGGACGTGCCCCGGCCAGAAGCTGATGGAGAGATCGTCCAGGATCTTCCTGCCGCCGAGACGCATCGTGAGATTCGAGACCTCGAGCTGCCCGAGAGCTTCCATGTGGCCCGTACTCCTCCCAGGCCGGCGGCGCGCCGCGCCGCGACCCTGCGGCGCATGCTATCCCAGCCCGGCGCCGGCCACAACGCCGCGATCAGCGCGGCCGGCGCGCGGTGAACACGCCGTAGCGCAGGGCACCCACCGCGTAGGCGGCGCGCAGGCGCAGCAGCGTCAGGGCGAAGACGCGGTTGGGGCGGCGGCGGTCGAGGAGATAGGCGCGGTACCTCCGGTCGCGGAGGAGGCCCTTCGCCAGCCTCGCCAGGCACACGGACCACGTCCTCGCGACGCGGCTGGTCAGGTCCTCCACCCGCTCCACCTCGAGGCCTGCGCCCTCCAGGAGCCCGGCGGCCTCCCCGGAGGTGGGAAGGGCCGCCAGCCGCCCCTCCCGGCAGATGGGCTCCAGCAGACGCGACCTCCGCCAGCCTCCGGCGTCCGCCGCGGCCAGCCACGAGCAGACCACGGCGCGTCCCCCCGGCGCCAGGACCCGCCGCATCTCGGCGGCGCACCGCTCCCGGTCCGCCATGTGCTCCGTGCTCTCGATGGCGATGACGGCGTCGAAGGATGCGCCGGGGAGGCCGTTGTCGAGCCAGTCGCGGAGCAGGAAGACGGCGCCGCCCGTCGCCGCCGCCGCGGCGGTGGCGCGGGCCAGCTGCGCGGCCGACACCGTGACCCCGGTGACCACCGCCCCGCGCTCCCGGGCGAGCCAGCGGGCGGTGGCGCCGTAGCCGCAGCCCACGTCGCACACGCGGCCGCCGGCGGCGACCCGGGCGCGGTCCGCGACCAGGGCCACCAGGTTCTCGGCGGCCGCCTGCCGGCCCTCGCCGCGGCGCAGCCACAGCCCGTGGTGGACGTGTTCTCCCCAGATCTCCCGGTAGAAGACGTCGAGATCGTCGTAGTGCGCCGCGACCTCCGCCGCCGCCACGGCCCTGCCCGGCCCGACCATGCCTCTTCTACCGGAGCGGGGCGGGGACCCATTCCCCGCGGGCCCCGCCGGGGCGAGGGCTGCGCCGTGGCGGCGTCAGCGCGGCTTCTCGATGCGCGCGATCTCGTCCGGCGTGAACCCCAGCGCCGCCAGGTCCAGCACGCCGTGGGGAGAGTGGCAGTCCCGACACCCCAGGCCCATCCGCTTGATGCCGTGGTTGACCGAGATGTAGGACGTTCCCGGGCACCTTCATCGGCCATCCACCCGCCGCTCCACTTCAGCCCCATGGACTCGTACGGTCGCATGCCGGCGTCGATGGCCGCCTTCACGTCTCCGGTGTCGTTGTAGACCTCGCGGTTGGGGGCGAGGAGGAGCGGGAACTCCGCCATGCCCGCCTCGGCCCGGATGAACTCCATTCCGGGCGCCTGCCACATCTTGAGCGTCTTGTCGAAGAGCAGGATCTGGGCCAGGGCGCGGACGGGGTAGAGCTTCGCCCCGTCGGTGGTGCGGGACGCGGTGGCGAACGCCATCCAGCTCTGGGCGTCGGCCTGCCCTGCCGTGTTGGGTACCCGCCACATGGCGTCGGGCGCGCCCCGCCGGATTGTCACCGTGGGCACCCAGATCCCGGCGATGGAGGGGATCCCGTCGTACCGGGAGAGCTCGCTGTAGGCACCCGTGCTGTCGTCCTTCACGGGCTTGCCCCAGTCCTCGCCGACGATTCCGGACACGCTCGGAACGTGGCACATCTGGCAGGAGATCCTGGTGACGTGGGCGTCCAGGAACCCCCCCGCCGCGCCGCGGTGCGGCGAGCGCCCGTGGCAGTTGGCGCACGCGACGCTGACGTCGGGCAGGTCGTTGGCGACCATGTCCGATTCGGCCTGTCCCTTGGCGATCTTGTGCCTGGTGGTGAGGTGGCAGGCCGTGCACGGCAGCCCCGCGGCGGCGTGGACGTCGTTGGTCGGGGTGTACGGGGTGCCCCGCTTGTAGTCCAGGGAGAACGAGTGCTCGTGGCAGCGCAGGCAGGCCTCCGCGGTGGGCACCCGGGTGATGGACAGCGCCGCCGCCAGGCTCGTGTCCTGTCCCCAGTGTTTGCTTCCGCCGGCATCGGTCACCAGGGTCCTGCGGACCTTCATGTCGTACGACCCGGCGTGGCAGACCAGGCAGTCCACGGTGTTCGCCTCGGCCTCGGTGGCCTCCCTGCCGGGGGGCAGCGGCGGCGAGGGGAGCGCGGCGATGTGGCACATGCCGCAGCCGGCGGACTCCGCGGTGAACCTCCCCTTCGTCGACGCCGTCCAGTTGGACAGCGCGGTGCTTCCGGCCAGGGCACACTCACGGTTGACCATCCCCCACCACGTGCCGTCGGGAAGCCCCTTGACGTTGCGCACCTGGGAAGCGGCGTACCAGTGGACCGAGTGGGTGACCTCGCCGAGGGCGTCCGAGTGGCACATGGCGCAGGTCTGCGGGCCCTGGTAGCCGTTGTCCCGCATCACCTCGGCCCCCGGGTGGACCCACAGCTCGAGGGATCCCCTCCCCTCCTGCCCTGCTGCGATGCCGGGCACGGTGGCGAGCACGGCCACGATCACGATTGAGAACTGGGTCTTCACGACGCCTCCCCGGATCCTCCGCGTCGCGAGTTCGCGACACGTTCCCCGCTTCGTCGCGGCGCCGTCGCCACCTTGCGCTCCCAATCACAAGACCGGGCGGCGCGACGCCATTCTTCCCATCCCGCAGAGAGCCGATCCTGGCTCCGGTAACCCGCGGCACGGCGGAGCACATTCCGCCCCGGACCGGCGAGGAATTCCTCTCCCCCGGCGGCGTTGGCGAGGACGGAGAGGCTCATGGTGACGATGCGGCGTGCCCCGCTCCTTCTCGTTGCGGCGATCGCCCTGGCAGCGGCCGCCCCGGCGGCGGGCGCCGGGCCCGCCGCATTCGGCGCCGGCACCATCCTGCGTGCCATGGCGCGTCTGGACCACGCCTTCGTCCCCGCGCTCCTGGCCACCACCCACGACGAGGGAGGCCCGGCGACGGCCGCGGTCGCCCGGCTGGAGCGCTCCTGGACGCGCTTCGCGGCGCGCTGGCGGGGGGCCGGGGCCGGCGATCCCCGCTGGGACGGAGATCTCGATGCGGTGGGTCACGACATCGCCGACGCGCAGCGCTTCCTCCGCGCCGCACGGCCCCGGGCCGCGGCCGCGAGCCTCGAGGCCGCGCGCGAGCGGCTGGCCGGGCTCCGCCATCGCCACCACCTCGACTACTTCCTCGATGCCCTCGCGGCGTGCCGCGGCCCCGTGGACGCCATCGCCCGCCTCGGCGAGGAGCTCGAGGCCCGCAACGTCGAGCAGAGCGACCTCTCCCTGCTGACCGGGCGGCTGCTCCCGGCCGCCCGGAGCGGTCTCCGCCGCGCACGCGAGGCCACGCTGGACAACGCGGTCTTCAGGCTCTCGCCCCAGCGGCTCGACCAGGTGGCCCCGCTCCTCGAGGAGGAGGGCCGGGAGCTCGACCGCCTGCAGGCCGCCCTGGACAAGGGCGACACCTCCGAGCTCGGCGTCCTGGCCCAGGCCCCCCGGGAGCCCTGCGACCGGCTCTACTCCCTCTTCGGCGCCGGCGAGACCAGTGGGCCCTGACGCCTTCGCGGCGGTCAGCCGGAGTGGCCGGCCGCGGCGAGCAGGGCCTCGTTGGCGGGCGCGGGCAGAGCGTGGCTGCGGGCCAGCCGGACGACGGCGGCGTTCCGGAGCTCCAGCGCCTTCGGCGCCCCCGCCGTGACCCACGAGAGCGGCGCCGCCGCCTCCAGGAAACCCGCCCACCGCTCCCCCACCTGCGGCGGGACCCCGAGCACGGTGGCGCAGACGCTCACGGCCTCGGCGAACACCGCCTCCGCCTCGGCGGGCCGGTCGCTCAGGTAGCACCCCAGGGAGCAGCCGCGGACGGCGAGGGGAAGGCCGACGACGCAGTTGAAGCCCATCTTGTCGGCCTCGAGGCCGCGGAAGTCCCGCCCGTCCACCTCAACGGCCTCGAGCCCCCCTGCGGTCAGCGCGCCGGCGAGGCCGGCCGCGGCCGGCCCGGCGAGAGGGCTGGGCGGAGGACCCGGAAGAAGTCTCCCTTGGAGGTGAACCAGCACAGCCCCCGCGTGGACCCGGGAAAGCCCTCGATGAGGGGGCGGATCCAGCCGTTCTGGACGAAGACGAGCCGGCCGGGGGGCACCGGCGCGAGCCGCGCCGCCACCGCCGCCAGGCTCTCCTCGCGCACGCACACCAGCCGCAGCGCCTCCGAGGGCTCCAGCGCCTCGTCCCATCCCTGCTCCCGCGTCACGCCGGCCGCCTCCACACCCGCCCGGCGGAGAGCGCCGTGGAGGCGCCGCCCCACCTCGCCCATGCCGATCACGAACACGCGGAGCGCGGGAGGAGCCATGGCCCCATGGTGGGACCCTCCCGGCCCGGGCGCAAGGACGGCGGCGTGGCGCCGTGTAAAATGCCGACAGCACTTCACGGCCACCGCAGCTCCCGGTCCCGGAGACGCCGCGCGCCCCGGCGACGGCGGCCGGCAGCGGGGAAGGAGGAGAGACGCTGTGCTGAAAGCACTCCTGCGCACCGACAACGACGTCACCGCCCTGGTGCTCCGGCTGACCCTGGGGATCGTCATGTTCCCCCACGGCGCTCAGAAGGTGCTGGGGTGGTTCGGCGGCTACGGCCTGCCCGGCACGTGGCACTTCTTCACCCAGCAGATGGGCATCCCCGCCGTCTTCGCCGCTCTCGCCATCGCCGCCGAGTTCCTCGGCTCCCTCGGGCTCATCGTGGGCTTCCTGGGCCGCGTGGCGGCGTTCGGGATCGGCGTCGAGATGGTGGTCGCCGCCGTCATGGTGCACCTCCCGAACGGCTTCTTCATGAACTGGACGGGGAAGCAGGCCGGCGAGGGCATCGAGTACCACATCCTGGTCGTGGGCATCGCCCTCGCGCTCCTGATCCGGGGCAGCGGCGCGCTGTCCGTCGACCGCGCCATCAGCCGCCGGCAGGGCTCGCGGCTGTCCCTGTAGTCCTCAGCGCTGCCGGATGAGGTCCTCGCGGCGCACCCCGAGGGCGGCCATGGCCGGGCCGATCTCCGCGATGAAGCGCCGCCCGTCCTCGACGTAGCCCGCGGTGGGCCCGAGGCCGGGGACGTGGCGCCGCCAGAAGCCGTTGAACTGCTCCATGAGCAGCTCGCGGGTGTACTTCGCGGTCATGGAGGCGAGCGCCACCGGGAGCTGCAGCGCCTCGCCGCCCACCACGAAGTGCACCTCGACCGGGTGGGCGGCGCCGTCGAGCCGGTACGCGCTCCACGCGTCGTCCTCCCGGATCACCCAGGGGAAGCAGCCCGGCAGCGCCCGCTGGAGCGCCCCGAGGTAGCGCTTGCGCCCCCCCTGCCGGTCGGCGAACACCACGACCGGCTCGCCGTCGGCCAGCGCCACCGCCTCGCCGAGGAGCTCCGCCACCAGGCCGAAGAGCACCGCGGCCTTGTTGCCGGTCGCGGCGACGCGGCGGTTGTACTCCCCTTCGAAGAGGGGCCGGCAGTGCAGCCCTGCCGGCTCCACCCCCGCCGCCGCCATCCGCTCCGCGAGCACCGCCGCGGCGGCCTCGACCTCCGCGGCCGCCACCGTGTGGGGCAGCGGCTGGTCGCACGCGCCGTACCAGGGGTGGCGCCGGGCCGCCTCGCGTCCGCCCGGGGCGACGCGGTCCAGCAGGTCCGCCAGCGACCGCGGCGCCGGGACCGAGCCGCCCAGCGCGGCCAGGACGCCCCGCTCCAGGTGGAACAGGCGCCCCGGACCGCGAGAGCCCCCGTGGAGCCGCTTGCTGTCGGCGATGGGGAGCGGCCCCCGCCGTCCGGCGGGCCGGCGCGAGACCGCCGGGGACAGCACGTCCCACAGCGGCGTGGAGACCAGGGCAGCGGGCACGCGGAACGCCGCGGAGGCCACCGTCAGCGGGCCCAGAACCGGGCCGAAGCCGGCCTCGTCGATGCCGACGATCACCGTCACGGACGCCGTCCGGAAGCAGTCTGCATGGTCAGCGGAGCTTAGCGCAGAATGCCGGTGCCCCGCCCTCCGTTGCACGACACGAGACACCGGAGCGGGGCACCACGGGATCACGGCGACGGCCGGCGCGGCCGGGCGGCCCGGACCCGGCGGCGTGCGCCGCGGGAGGGGCCATGACGCTCTTTTCCTTCATCATCATCCTCATCATCGCCGGGATCTGCGGCGCGCTGGGCCAGGCCATCACCGGGTACTCGAGGGGAGGGTGCCTGGTCTCCATCGCCCTGGGGTTCATCGGCGCCCTCATCGGCTTCTGGATCGCCCGGGCGTTGCGTCTCCCCGAGATCTTCGCCGTCCAGGTGGGGCAGGCGAGGTTCCCGGTGATCTGGTCGATCATCGGCTCCGCGGTCTTCGTCGCCGTCTTGAGCCTCATCAGCCGCCGCCGCACCTGAAGCGGCGGGCCCGGGAACGGGTACCATCCCGACGAGGAGAACGGCATGCCCCAACCCCCCTCCGTCTGGGCCGAAGAGTTCCGGACCCGTGCCTACGAGGTGGACGCCGGCGGCCTCGCCTCGCCGCTCACGGTGTGCAACTGGCTGCAGGAAGCCGCGGGCAACCACGCCGACGCCCTGGGCTGGTCGGTGGACAGCCTGGCGCCGCTGGGGCTGACGTGGGTGCTCTCGCGGCTCCACCTGGAGATCACCCGTCTCCCCGCCTGGCGCGAGCTGGTGAGCGTGAGGACCTGGCCCGCGGGCACCCGCCGCCTGTACGCGCTGCGCGAGTTCACCATCGCCGACGCGGCGGGCGGCACCGTGGCGCGGGCGACCAGCGCGTGGCTCATCATCGACCTCGCCTCGCGACGGCCTTCGCGCCCGCCCGGGGAGATCTCGGAGATCGCGAGCCGCTGTCCCGGACGCGTCCTCGAGGACGACTTCCCGCGCCTGCCGGAGCCCGGGGACGCGGACGGCGACGCGCAGGCGGCCTTCCGGGTGCGCTGGTCGGACCTCGACATGAACGGCCACGCGAACAACGTCCGCGTCATCGGCTGGGTGCTCGAGACCGCGGGCGCCGAGCGCCTCGCCCAGCGCTCCCTGACCGGGCTGGAGGTCGATTTCCGCGGCGAGTCGCGGGCCGGCGACGGGATCCAGGGCTGGGCCGCCGACGGCGGCGACGGGCTCGTCCACCGGCTCGCGCGCAGCGGAGACGGCCGCGAGGTGGCCCGCGCGGTGACCCGCTGGGCCCCCGCCCGTTCCGGAACAGGCCGCGCCGGGATGCCGTTGGCACAGGGGTAGCGGGCCCGACCGGCCCCACCGGCCGCGGACGGCCTCCACCGGGATTCGAGAGGAGAGCACGCCGATGAACTACCGTCGACTGGGCAGCACCGGCCTGAAGGTGTCCGAGCTCTGCCTGGGCACCATGACGTTCGGGTCCCGCTTCTTCAACATCGGCGCCGTCGACCAGCAGCTGGCGAACGCGATGGTCGTGAAGGCCCTGGAGCACGGGGTGAACTTCTTCGACACCGCGGACGTGTACTCCTACGGCGAGTCCGAGACGTTGCTGGGCCGGGCGCTGCAGCACGCCCGGGCCGACCGCGACGCCGTGGTGGTCGCGACCAAGGTGCGGGGCGCCATGAGCGAGGCGGCGACGAGGGGCAGCGGGGACCCCAACAACGTGGGGCTGTCCCGCAAGCACATCATCGCCTCGTGCGAGGCCAGCCTGAGACGGCTCGACACCGACCACGTCGACCTCTACCAGGTCCACGGATGGGACGCCGCCGCCCCCGTCGAGGAGGCGCTCCGCGCCCTCGACGACCTGGTCCGGCAGGGGAAGGTTCGCTACGTCGGCTGCTCCAACTGGGCGGCACGGCAGATCGCCCGCGCGGTCACCCTGGCCGGCGAGCGCGGCTGGGAGCGCTTCGTCTCGCTCCAGGCGTACTACTCCCTGGCCTGCCGGGACCTGGAGCACGAGCTGCTGCCGCTGTGCCGCGAGGAGGGCCTGGGCGTGCTGCCGTGGTCGCCCCTGGCCGGCGGCCTCCTGACCGGCAAGTACCGCCGCGGCGCCTCCGGGCCCGAGGGCGCCCGCCGCACGGGCTTCGACTTCCCGCCCGTGGACCCGCGGGCGTTCGACGCGGTGGACGCCCTCGATGCCGTGGCCTCCGCCCGCAGCGCCTCGATCCCCCAGATCGCGCTGGCGTGGCTGCTCGCCCGGCCGGGGGTCACCTCGGTGATCATCGGCGCCCGCACCATGGCCCAGCTCGAGGACAACCTCGGCGCCGCCGGCATGGCGCTCTCCGACGAGGAGACGGCCCGGCTCTCCGCACCCACCGACCCCCCCGTGCTCTATCCGCAGTGGATGATCCAGCGGCAGAACGCGGGGCGTTGACGAGAGACATCGACCTGGAGGAGCCCATGGAACCGTTCCGTTACCACGTCTACGTCTGCACCCAGGAAAAGCCCGAGGGCATGCCCTGCTGCGCGGCCAACGGCAGCGCGGCGGTGGTGGAGGCGCTGCGCGCCGCCGTCGGCAGGGCCGGCCTCGACAACGAGGTCCAGGTCACCACCTCGGGCTCCCTGGGGCTGTGCGAGCGCGGCCCCAACGTCGTCGTCTACCCCGAGGGCGTGTGGTACTCGCGGGTGCGCGTGGAGGACGTGGAGGAGATCGTGCGGGAGCACCTCGCCGGGGGCCGGCCCGTGGCGCGGCTCCTCAGCGGCGAGCCGGCGGCGCTCAGGGAGGAGATCCTCGAGAACAAGAGACGCTTCCTCGCCGCCATGAAGGCGCGGGCGGACGGCGCCTCCCGCTGATCAGCGCGGCGATCGTCCCCGGGGCGTCCCGGACTCCGCCGCGGACGGCCGTGGTACGGCGCAGTCGACCTGCTCCCAGCCGCCGCGGAGGGGCGTGCTGTCGCAGTAGTTCTTGCCGGAGCTGTGGGGCGAGTTGAGGTAGGCGAGAACGTCGGCGCAGGTCACGCCGGGGTCGGGGACAACCGTGCACACCCCCGAGTACTGCGGGTTCGTGAAGCAACACGGCTCCTGCTGCTGGGCGGTCGACCCCGTCCCGCCCACCGTGGCGAGGGCCGCCACACCGACGAGGACCGCGAGCCTTGCACGGATCGCGAGCATGGGCACCTCCATCCGTCTGCTTCCCTCGATCGTACACCCGCCGGCTCCGGCGGCCGCCCCGGCTGCTACGATGGTCCGGCGGTGGGGAGGTGGACGGTGTTCCGCATCCGCAGGATCTACGATGACGTGCTGCCGGCGAACCGCGAGGCGATCGCGCAGATCCAGGAGATCCTGCGCACCCAGTTCGCCGCCCTGTCCGAGGAGACGGTCGCGGCCCTTCCCGAGCACCTGCGCAACCCTCTGAAGTACCGGTTCCAATCGGTGCTCTTCGTGGCGGGGAACGGGCACGGCAAGGTCGGGGGCTTCGCCCACCTCATGTACGCGCCGGACCTGCGCTTCTGCTACCTCGACTTCATCTCCGCCGGGGCCGGCGCCACCGGGCGCGGCATCGGAGGCGCGCTGTACCAGCGGGTCCGGGAGGAGGCGGCGGCCCTCGAAACCTGCGGCGTGTTCTTCGAATGCCTCCCTGACGACCCGGCCCTCTCCCCGAACGAGGCCATCAGGAAACAGAACGTGCAGCGTCTCCGCTTCTACGAGCGCTACGGCGCGAGGCCCATTGCCGGGACGGCCTACGAGACCCCGCTCTCCCCCGGTGACGACAACCCCCCGTACCTCGTCTTCGACGACCTGGGGCTGGGCGAGCCCCTGCGCCGGGACACCGCCCGCGCCATCGTGCGGGCCATCCTGGAGCGCAAGTACGGAGCGGTGTGCCCGGCGGGCTACATCGACATGGTCGTGGACTCGTTCCGGGACGACCCGGTCAGGCTCCGCCCGCCGCGCTACGTGGCGAAGCCCCCGGCGGCCGTGGCGACCGCGGCGGTCCCGGCGGACCGGCGCATCACCCTGGTGGTCAACGACCGCCACGAGATCCACCACGTCCGCGAGCGCGGCTACGTCGAGTCGCCGGTGCGCATCCGCGCCATCCTCAAGGAGATCGAGCGGCTCGACCTGATGTCCCCGGCGGAGCCCCGCCACTTCGCGGAGGCACACGTCACCGCGGTCCACGACACCGCGTACGTGTCCTACTTCAAGAAGATGTGCGAGCTCCTCCAGCCGGGGCGGTCGGTCTACCCCTACGTCTTCCCCGTGCGCAACGGCGCCCGCCCCCCCAAGGAGCTGGCCGTGCGCGCCGGCTACTACTGCATCGACACGTTCACTCCCCTGAACCGGAACGCCTACCTGGCCGCGAGGCGCGCCGTGGACTGCGCCCTCACCGCCGCCGCGGCGATCCTCGGGGGACAGCGGCTGGCCTACGCCCTGGTCCGTCCGCCGGGTCATCACGCCGAGTGGAGGACCTTCGGCGGGTTCTGCTACTTCAACTCCGCCGCCGCGGCGGCCCAGTGGCTCAGCGCCCACGGCCGCGTGGCGATTCTGGACGTCGACTACCACCACGGCAACGGGCAGCAGGACATCTTCTACCAGCGCCCCGACGTGCTGACCGTCTCCCTCCACGGCCACCCCCACTTCGCCTACCCGTACTTCAGCGGCTTCGAGGAGGAGCGCGGCGCGGGCGCCGGGCTCGGCTTCAACCACAACATCCCGCTCCCGGAGCACCTGGAGGGCGAACGGTACCGGGACCACCTGGGACGCGCCCTGCGCCAGGTGCAGCGCTTCAGGCCGCACTTCCTGGTCGTGTGCCTGGGCCTCGACACCGCCTCCGCGGACCCCACCGGGACCTGGAGCCTGTCGGCGGCCGACTTCGCCGAGAACGGACGCATGATCGGCGCGCTCCGGCTGCCCACCGTGGTCGTCCAGGAGGGCGGCTACAACACGCGGACCCTGGGCAACAACGCCCGCCACTTCTTCGACGGGCTGTGGCGGGGCGCCTTCGCGCCCTGACCCTCAGCCGCCGTCCGGAGGCGCGTCCAGGTTCACCAGGATCTCGAGCCTCGAGCCCTCGGGGCGGACCTCGCCGAACTTCCCGGCCCAGTCCTTGAACACCAGCCGGCCGGGCGTCCGGGACACGGTCTCGATGTAGCTGTCCAGGTTCGCGGCCACGTGGTCGAAGGCGGCGCGGGCCCGCGCCGGGTCCGGATACGACGCGACGATGCGCGTGAAGCGCCCGCCGCGGCCGTCCGGGTAGTCGGCCGCCACGGCGGTGAGCGTCCCGCCGAGCTGGAGGACGTCGCCCGGCCCCAGGGTGTAGACGGTCTCCAGGGTGGCGGGCCCCCGGATCACGCGCACCGACGCCTCGTCGCGTCCCTCCGCCGGCAGCGCGTCGAGCCCCGGCACCGGACCCGGGGACGGGAGCCGCTGCGCGATGAGCCTCGCGAAGGTCACCATCGCGGAGGTGGTCGCCTCGCTGCCGTCGAAGTTCGTGAGCGTCACGTAGGTGCGGCCCCGCCACAGCTGGACCTGCCGCGGGGAGTAGGCGTGGCGGCCGGGGATGTCCGGGTGACGGGCCTCGCGGCCGCACTTGAGCAGGTAGATCCCGGCGGCGGCCAGCTCGTCCCGCATGGTGTAGACCTCCACGGCAAGGGCGCCGTCGCCCTTCCCGTAGTCCTGCACCACCAGGTCGTCGAACCCGAGCTCCAGGAACACCTCCGAGCCGCCGTTGATGTGCCCGTACAGGTCGGCGCCGCGGAACACCATGGACGGCCGGGTCCGCCTCCACCCTCCCGCGGCGCCGTCGGAGGGGAGAACGCCGCCGTCGCGGGCGGGCGCCGCCACGGCCGGGGCGGTGACCAGCGCCGCCGCCAGGAGCGCCGCGAAGATCTTCATGCCTTCACCGTGACGTGCTCGATCCTGGCGGGATCTGCGATTCCCAGCCCGAGCTTCTCGCCGGCCTTCAGGTACTCGGTGTACCGCGGGCTGGTGCTCACGGTGACCTTCATCTCGCGCCGCTTGGCGACGATCTGCCGGTGGCACACGGCGTCCATGGCGAAGGGGTCGGTCCCGAAGTACAGGGAGTGGTTGGGGTAGACGAACTGGGCGTTCATGTCCGGTCCGCCGTCGTACTGGGCGCGAATTCCGTCGGTGATGTTGAGCACCAGCTTGTTGCGGATCCACGGCGAGGCGAGGACGTAGGTGTTGAGCATGAAGCCGAGGGGCACGTGGAGGCGCCCCGTGTTGCACAGCGAGCCGTACCCCAGGTTCTTGGTCGCCATGGAGATCCCGCTGCCGGTGTTCTTGAACGCCGCCAGGTTGATGATCTTGGTCAGGCGCCGCGTGACGAGCTTGCCGAAGTAGGAGCGCTCCCCGTTGAAGACGTGCTGGTTGAGGTAGAACTCGTCGCTCTGGTAACCCTTCACCCCCTTGCCCTCGACCCCCTTGACGAAGAGGTACGCGTCGGGGTCGAAGCTGTCGACGCTGACGTGGCGCCCCCTGGCGTCCCGCCAGGCGTTGCCCTCGTAGTCCATGGTCTGGAGGGCCTCCACGCGGACGGACGGATAGCGCTCCGCCGTGTAGCCCGCGTCGCGCATCATGGGCTCGAAGCGGTCCCAGACGACGATGTTCGCGGCCGGCATACCGCCGTCCACCAGCCAGCGGATCACCGCTTCCGTGAGCTCGTGGCGCGTGTTGATGAGCGGCGGCCCGACGGGGTTCACCTTGATGCCGACCACATCGTCGGCGGTGAAGAACATGCCGAACGAGTCCTTCAGGCTGGCGCCCGTGAGCCGTGTGATGCCCTTCTCCACCATGTTCTTCACCACGGCCGCCTGGACCTCGTCCCCCACCAGCGAGGCGGGGTCGGTGACCTGGACGACGCGGCCGGGGAACGGCCCCGGAAGACCGTGGGGACCGCGGGGGACGGCCAGGAGCTCGGTCAGGTTCGTCTCGAGCTTCGGGACCGGAGTCGGCGTCGGGGTCCCCTTCGCGACCTCCTCCGCCAGCGCTCCCTGCGTCCCCATCGCCATCCCGCCCAGCACCGCGGTGCACGCTCCCACGCCGCGAACGAACTGCCGGCGGCTGACGCCCTGGACCTCCTCCATCGACCGGTACCCTCGTGCCATCGGACCTCCTCCTTCCGGACGCGCCCGCCGGGCCGCAGCCCGCGTGACGCGACCCTTACACTACGGCATTCCGCGGCGGGGGTTGCGCCCGGGCGTGCGAGCGTACACTGTTCCCGCTGCCGTTCCGGCCCGCGCGCCCGAACGGCAGGACAAGCTCCTGTGGAAGCCACCGCCCCCTCCCGCCACCGAGAGGTGCTACCGGTCACCGTTGTGGCCCTGGTGCTGGTGGCGCTCACCGGCGTCCTCGACTACGTGACCGGCACCGAGCTCAAGCTGGGCGTCCTGTACGCCGTGCCGGTGGTGCTGGTGGCGTGGCGCCGGAGCTTCCCGGCCGCGACGCTGGTGGCGGTGGCCGGAGCCGTCACGGCCACCACGGCGGACTGGTACGGGGGCAAGATCTTCTCCCACGTCTACCTGCGGCTGTGGGGCGGCGTCATGGACATGACCGTGATGCTCGCCCTCGCCTGGGCGTTCCACGCCCTCAGCGCGGCGGTCCAGCGCGAGGGGCGCCTGGCCCGCACCGACGCGCTCACCGAGGTGGCCAACCGCCGCGGCTTCATCGAGGCGCTGCGCGCGGAGGCGGGACGCGCGCTGCGTTACGGCCGTCCGTTCACCGTCCTCTACATGGACGTGGACGGCTTCAAGGACGCCAACGACCGCCTCGGGCACAGCGAGGGGGATGGCCTCCTCCGTCTGGTCGGGCGCGTCATGGCCCGCGAGGTGCGCGCCACCGACACGGTGGCCCGGCTGGGCGGCGACGAGTTCGGCATCCTGCTCCCGGAGACCGACGGCCCGGCCTCCGCGGCGGTGGCGCGCAAGATCCACGCGAACCTCACCGCCGCCGCCGAGAAGGCGCGGTTCCCGGTGACGTTCAGCATCGGCGCCCTGACCTGCGACCGCGGCGACGTCACCGTGGACGAGGTGATGCGCGGGGTGGACACCCTCCTCTACCAGGCCAAGGCCCGCGGCAAGAACACCATCTGCAGCGGCGAGCTCCCGGCCCCTGCCCTGGCGCGCTCCGCCCTGCGCTGAGGAACACCCCCCCTCCCGCGGCTGTTGCCACCCAGGAGAGCACCGCTACGCTCACCACGGGCACCACCGGGAGGTCAGCCGTGCAGCTTCGTTCCTATGCCTTCGGCCGCAACCACTGGACCCTCGAGCCCGACCTCCGTGCGATCCTGAGCCTGTGGTGGCGGGAGGCGGCGGACCACGAGGCGGACCTCACCCGCTTCGGCGCCCTCGCCGGCGGCCGGGCGTACGAGGTAGCCGACCACGTGGACCACTTCAGTCCGCCCTCCCTGGTCATCCACGACCTGGACGGCGCCCGCGTGGACCGGGCCGAGCTGGCCCCCTCGCAGCGCGACCTGCTGCGGGAGCTCGCCCCCATCAACCGCCCCCCCTACGAAGGAGGCAGCTGGCACCACCACTTCGCCCAGGGGTTCCTCCTCGCGGACCCGGGTCTCTACTGCATCCTGACCATCACGAACCAGACGGCGTACGCCATCCACAAGTACGCTCCGGAGCACGGGGAGTGGCTGCCGCGGCTTCTGTCGGGAGACGCGTGGGGCGCCACGTGGCTCACGGAGATCCACGCCGGGAGCGACCTGGGGGCCAACCGCACGGATGCGGCCAGGGACGGCGGCGTGTGGCGTCTCACCGGGGAGAAGTACTTCGCCAGCGGGGCGGGGCTCGCCGACATCGCCCTCGTCACCGCCCGGCCCCGCGGCGCCCCGGCGGGCCCCAAGGGGCTGGCCCTCTTCCTCGTCCCCCGGCTGGACCGCTCGGGCGGGCTCAACTTCACCGTCAGGCGGCTCAAGAGCAAGAGCGCCACGCGGGCGGTGCCGTCCGGCGAGGTGGAGCTCGACGGCAGCGAGGCGTGGCTGGTGGGCCGGCAGGAGGCGGGAATCTACTACACCCTCGAAAACCTCACCGTGGCCCGTCTCGCCAACGCCGCGGCCGCCATGGGCATCGCCCGCAAGGCGCACCTGGAGGCGAGCCTCCGGACACGGGCACGCCACGCCTTCGGCGCCCCCCTCCAGGACCACCCCCTGGTGCGCCGCGACCTCACCGACATGGCGGTCCGCACCGCCGGCGGCCTGGCCCTGACGTTCCGCGCCGTGGAGGCGTTCGACCGCTGCTGGACCGAGCGCCCCCCCTACTCTCCCGCCTACCACCACATGCGCCTCCTCGGCCACCTCGCCAAGGGACGCACGGCGGAGCACGCCGCCGGGACCACCCGGCTCGCAATGGAGCTGTTCGGCGGCCTCGGCTTCCTCGAGGAGGTGGCCGTGGCGCGCTGGCACCGGGAGGCGCTGATCACGCCCATCTGGGAGGGCGCCGCCAACATCCAGGCCCTGGACATGCTCGAGACCCTGGGCAGGAAGGGCGCCGCGGAGCCTTTCATGGACGAGCTCACCCACCTCCTCGGCGAGGCGGGCACCGCCGAGGCGGCCCTGGCCCGCTCCGCGGCCGCGTCCGTCCTGTCCGGCCTGGCGTCGGCCGGGAGGCGGGAGGCGGAGTGGCTCGGCAAGGAGGCGTTGAGGACCCTGGCCGACGCCGCCCAGGTCGCCTTCCTCTATCAGCTCGCCGCCTCCGCGGGGGAGCGCTGGGCCAAGCTCGCGGCTCTGGCGGCGCGGCGCTTCCTCGGCCACGAGGAGTATCCGGCCTGGGCCCTCGACGACCGCGACGTGTGGGCCGGACCTTGAGGCCGCCGGCGCGCTGTGCTGCAATGCGACGGTGTCCCGCACCGCCAGCGCCAATGGAGGATCCCTGCGGCCGTGGCTCCGCCTCGGCGTCGCCGTGCTCCTCGCCTGGGGCACGCTGCACCTGCTGTTCAGGCCGGCGGCGGGCACGGTGATGGACCTCGTCGACCTGCCCTTCCACGAGGCCGGCCACGTGTTTCTGTCTCCCTTCGGGTCGACCCTGCACATCCTCGGCGGGACGCTGATGCAGCTCGCGGTGCCGGCGCTCCTCGTGTGGACCTTCCTGGCGCGCCGGCGCGACCCGTTCGCCGCGGCGGCGTGCCTGTGGTGGCTGGGCCAGAGCCTGGTGAACGTATCCGTGTACATGGCCGACGCCCGCGAGCTCGCCCTGCCGCTGGTGGGGGGCGGCGAGCACGACTGGAACGAGCTCTTCTTTCGCTTCGGGCTGCTCACCGAGCCGTCGGTGCGGGCGGTCTCCGGGGCCACGCGTGCCGCCGGTGCGGTGGTGGCCCTGACGGGGCTCGGCTGGGCCGGGGCGTTCCTGCTTCCGGCGGGGCTCCGCCGCGGCGTGAGCCGGGCGCTGGGGCGCCGTTCACCGGCCCTCGGGAGCTTGCTGGAGGATTGAGCGGCGCCGGCGGAGGACGAGGATCCGGCGGTCCGGGCGAGAGGGCCGCTGCCGGGGGGAGATACGATGCGGAGCACCAAGATCCTGGCCACCCTGGGCCCCGCCACCGATGCGGGCTCGGTCCTCGAGTCGATGATCGCCGCGGGCGTGGACGCGGTGCGCCTGAACTTCTCCCACGGCACCCACGAGGAGCACCGGCGACGGTGTGACCGCGCCCGTGAAGCGGCTCGCCGGCTGGGTCGTCCGCTGGCGGTGCTCGCCGACCTGCAGGGGCCCAAGATCCGCCTCGGGCTTCTGCAAGGGGGGAGCGCCGAGCTGACCGAGGGCGGCGAGGTCGTCCTGACGCCCTCCGGCGAGCCGGGCTCGGCGCTCCGGCTCCCCGTCGACTGGCCCGCGCTCGCCGACCACGTCGGCGAGGGGGACCGCATCCTCCTGGCCGACGGCCGCGTCCGCCTCGAGGTCCTGGACCGCCGGGGCGGCGAGGTGCGGGCTCGGGTGCGGGTGGGTGGCCGGCTCCACGACCGGGCCTCGGTGAACCTCCCGGGGGCGGACCTGCCCCTCGCGCCCCTCACCGAGCGCGACCTCGACGACCTCCGCTTCGCCGTGGAGACCCTCGACGTCGACTACGTGGCGCTCTCGTTCGTGCGCCGGGGCGCCGACGTCGCCGGCCTCAAGGAGCGCCTGGCGGCGCAGGGCCGGCCGGTGAGCGTCGTCGCGAAGATCGAGCGTCCCGAGGCGGTGGAGCGGATCGACGAGATCATCGGCGCTCTCGAGCTGGGCGACGGCCTCATGGTGGCCCGCGGTGACCTGGGCGTCGAGTGCGAGATCCACCGGGTCCCCGCCATCCAGAAGTCGCTGCTCCGCCGTGCCGACGCCGCGGGCATCGTGTGCATCACGGCCACCCAGATGCTCGAGTCCATGATGACCGTGCCCATGCCGTCCCGGGCGGAGGCCTCCGACATCTTCAACGCGATCCTCGACGGCACCGACGTCGTCATGCTCAGCGGCGAGACGGCCGCGGGGCGCTACCCGGTGGCGGCGGTGGAGACGATGACGGCCATCATCGGCGAGGCGGAGGCGTGGATGGCGCGGGAGCCTGAACGCCGGGCACGGGCCGACTTCCACGACGAGACGTTCGAGCTCGCCGTGTGCCGCGCCGCCACCCACGCCGCCGACGACACCGACGCCCGCGCCGTGGTGGCGCTCACGCGCTCCGGGCGCACGGCCCTGCTGCTGAGCAAGGTGGCACTCCCCGCACAGCCGCCCATCTTCGCGCTCACCGCGGAGCCGGGGACCCGGACCAGGATGGCGCTCTACTGCGGAGTGCACCCGATCCTCATCGGCGAGAACGTGGAAGCACCCGCGGCCTTGTGGCACGCCGCCGACGAGGCGCTCACCGGCACGGGCACGCTGCAGCGCGGCGACACGGTGGTCTTCGTTTCTGGCTTCAGCCTCGCCCGCGGCGCCACCAACGTGTGCAAGATCGTCCGCCTCGGCCGTCACGAGCTCTACTGACGGCACCGCGGCGCGGCGTCACGGGCGCGGCTGGTGGTGCCACCGCCGGGCCGCCCTCCCGGCCGCGATGGCGACGACGCCTGCGGCGCCGAGACCGGCCCCGATGAGCAGGTACTCCAGGCTCCCGCTCTGCACGCCGAGCAGCAGCGGGATGATCGCGAACGCCACCATGAGCCAGCCCGCCATGACGGCGAACGGCGTTTCCTCGGCCGGCGGTACGGCCGGTTGGTTCTTCACGGTATGGACAGCCATGACGTCCCTCCCCGGGGCGCTCGCCCCGTTTTCCGTCGGTTCGTGGATGCGGGAGATCAGGGGAGGGGCGCGGGCGGCGCGCGGGGAAGGCCACGGGCCGCGGAGCCGACGCGGGCGGCATCGTTCCCGCAGAGGTACGGGCGCCGGCGGACCGCCGTCCCCGGCTCCGGAAGCCGCAGGGGGCCGGCGTCCCGCAGCGGGATGGGACGGGGCGCGGCGACGGTGGCCGTGCCCGCGTCCCCTGGACGCACCGCTGCTGCGGCGCCGGCGGGACAGCGGAGGGCGCTCGCCACGGCGCCGGGACGGGGCTCCGGACGTGGGCGGGCGAAACCGGCCGCTCCGGACCCCGGCATCCCCAGCACGACAGAGGCCGCGAGGAGAGCCAGCCCGAGGAGGACCGGCGCACCGACCGGCCGCCCTCGGAGCGGCGCCACCCGCGCGGGGCGGCGGGAACGCGACGATGTGCGACGCGGCATGCGGTCTGAGCTCTCCGGCGGACCAGGGAGGAATCCGCTCTCTCCGTCAACCGCGCCACCCCCGGCGATATTGCCGCCGCGGCCGCGCGTGGGAAGCTTGCCGCCGGGGTCGGCGTTGCGCGGGAAGAGGACCATGGTGTCAGAGACCCTCGTCGAGTTGCTGGGGCCGCCCCTCCACGGCCCGGTGCGCCGGGTCGTTTCGCTGGTCCCGAGCCTCACGGAGGCCGTCTTCATGCTCTCCGCCGGTGAGACGCTGGTGGGGCGCACGCGCTGGTGCGTCCGACCCGCCGGAGCGGTGGAGGCGATCCCGGTCGTGGGGGGCACCAAGAATCCCGACGTCGGCCGCGTCCTCGCGCTCCTCCCGGACGTGGTGCTGACCAGCCGCGAGGAGAACACGCGCCATCGCGTGCTGCGCATCGCGGAACGAGTCCCGGTGTGGCTCACCGATCCCCGCTCCCCGACCGATGTCCCCGCCCTCTGGCGCAGCCTCGGGGAGCTCACCGGCCGCGCGGGCGAGGCCGGCCGGCTCGCCCGGGACACCGCCGAAGCCCTCGAGGCCGTCACGAGCTGGGCCCGCGGCCTGGCCCCCGGGCCCCGCTTCCTCTACCTGGTGTGGAAGGACCCCTGGATCGCGGCGGGACCCGACACCTACATCTCCCGTCTGCTGGAGGCGGCGGGCCTGCGCAACGCGGCGCCCCCCGGTCGCGGCCGCTACCCGAAGCTCGACGACACGGGGCTGCTGGCAGACGGCATCGACGCCTACCTCTTCTCCACCGAGCCCTTCGCCTTCGTCCTGCCCCGCGACCTCGGCCCCCTCTGGCTCGACAACGGCACCGGCAGCGGAGGAGGCCGGTTCCGCATCCACGGCGGCCGCCTCGCCACCGTCGTCGACGCCCAGCCCCTGTCCTGGTACCCCTCCCTGACCTCCCGGGGTCTGACCAGGGCACGCGAGCTCCGCACCGCCATCGAGGCCGCCACGACCCGCTGAGCGCGGTCCCGGCTCTGCACGGTGGCACGCATGCTACGATTCCATCGACGGCTGCCGCCGGCGGAGACCATGACCAGCACACCCACAGCGCCGCGGTACTCCAACGGGGAGGAGATCGCCAACTCCATCTCCCACGGTGTCGGAATCGCGCTCTCCATCGCCGGCCTTGCAATCATGGTGGCGTTCTCGGCCCTCGAGGGGAGCGTGTGGCGCATCGTCGCCTGCAGCATCTTCGGCGCCACCCTGGTGCTCACCTACTCGGCCTCCACCCTCTACCACGCCGTCCCGTGGGGACGCGCGAAGCAGGTGCTCCGCGTCCTCGACCACTCGACGATCTTCCTCCTCATCGCGGGGACCTACACCCCCTTCACCCTGGTCAACCTGCGCGGACCGTGGGGGTGGACGCTGTTCGCCGTGATCTGGGGGCTCACCATCCTGGGAATCGTGCTCACCGCGGCCGCCATGAGCCGCTTCCGGGTGCTCTCGATGGTGCTCTACATCGCCATGGGGTGGATGATCGCCATCGCGGTCAAGCCGATGCTCACGCGGGTCGGCGCGGGAGGGCTGGAGCTCCTGCTGTTCGGCGGGATCGCCTACATGGTCGGGCTCATCTTCTACGGCTGGCGCCGGCTGCCCTACCACCACGCGGTGTGGCACCTCTTCGTGCTCACCGGCAGCGCGCTCCACTTCTTCGCCGTGTTGTTCTACGTGGTCCTGGCCTGAGCCGCGCCGCTCAGAGCGCGTCGCGGACCAGCGGCATCGTCATGCAGCGGGGCCCGCCCCGCGCCCGCGACAGCTCGTCGCCCCCGACAGTGACCACGACCTTCCTCCCGCCCGACGGGTCCACCGGCGCCCTTCCCGCCACGACGTCCAGGTCGCTGACCACCTCCCAGCCGTGGCGGTCGAGCTCCTCCAGGGTCCTCTCGTTGCGCTCGTACAGGCAGATCACCCCGGGCGCCAGGCAGAAGGCGTTCGCCCCGTCGGTCCACTGCTCGCGCCTCTGGGCGATCCGGTCGCCGCGGCCGCCGCAAAACACCGGCTCCAGGTCGATCCCCTCGTCGCGCAGCGCACCGAGGAGGGACTGCTTGAACTCCGTGCGGATCATGGGTCCGGAGAGCTCCTTCTTGACCACCGGCAGCAGCTCCAGCAGCGATGGGATGAACATGGGCGGGTAGATCAACGCCTCGTGGGGGGAGATCTGGGTGAAGACCGTGTCCAGGTGCATGGCAGAGCGCTGCCGGGGCATGAGCACCAGCAGCACCGTCCGCACCCGGCTGTCCCGCTGCAGCCACTCGGCGAGGATCTCCACGGCCACCTCGGAGGTCCGCTCGCTGCACCCGACCACGATGAGGTCCTCCCGGAGCACGAGCACGTCGCCGCCCTCGATGGTGGGCAGGTTCGGACGGTGCACGAAGGTCGGGTCCGCGAACTCGTCGAAGAGCACCCGCCGGTCCTCCGTGAGCCGCATCCGGGGGTTGTGCTTCAGCGCGAACTTGACCACCAGGGGCTCCCTCTGGCGGGCCCGGGTGGCCATGGAGGAGACGATGACGCCGTCGCCCACCACCGCAGCAGGGTCGCGCATGAAGAGCAGGTTCGGGATCGGCGAGAGGCGGTAGACGATCTCGGCGGAGGGGTGGGCCTCGAAGTACGACGCGGGATGGAGCATGCCTGCGACCACCGCCCGGGACAGCTCCGCCGCGCACATCTCGCCGAGCCGCCCGCTCAGCTCCGGTGTCAGCCCCTCGAGCCGCGTCAGCTCGGCGACGAAGGCGCGGCGCACCCCCTCGTCCGCCACGGCGGCGGTGAAGAGGTCCTGCACGTCCAGCACCTCCTCGGCCACGGAGGCGAGCACCTGCTGAAACCGCCGGTGCTCCTCCCGGGCGCGCTTGCCGTAGAGGATGTCGTCGAAGAGGTGGTCCTGCATCAGCGTCGGGCTCATGACGTCGATCTCGGGACCCGGCAGGTGGACCAGGACCGTCCTCAGCCGGCCGATCTCCGACGTCACTCCGAGATGGACCGGCCTCTCCTCCTGGGGCGGCGACCCCGCCCCGCCTGCCTGCGTCGGCTCCATGCGTCCTCCTGATCCGGCTCCCGGATCCGAAGCATGACCGGTGCGGCGTGCCGGATCAAGGGAGGACCGGCGCACCGCGGTCAGGAGCCGTTCCGCCGGGACCTGACCGAGCTGCCGGGGCCATCCTCCAGACCCAGCTCCACGAACTCCAGGCCGGGCGCCGGTGCCGTGGGATCGGCGAGGAGGCGCTCGAGCACCTCCCGCTCGTCGATGCCGCGGCGGGGTCCCGGCGCGTAGACGAGGCCGCAGGCCCGCGCCCGCCCCCGCCGCTTGGCCTCGTACATCAGCCGGTCGGCGACCTCGACGAGGCGGCCCCACGACCCCGAGCCCAGCATCCCGCTGCCGGCCAGCGGGTAGGGGCAGAATCCCACCGAGACCGTCACCCTGATCGCCGAGCCGTCCCGCCCCTCGAGCTCCGAGGCGGCGATCACCTCCATGAGCCGGCGCGCCAGCGCCACGGCCCCGAGCCGGTCGAGAGCGCGTCCGAGCACCACGAGCTCCTCACCGCCCCAGCGGATGGCCACGTCGATCTCCCGGAGGACCCGGCGCAGCGAGTCCGCCGCGACCCGCAGGTAGGTGTCTCCCATGTCGTGCCCGTGGCGGTCGTTGACGCTCTTGAAGTGGTCGAGGTCGAGCACGTACACCACGAGGCCCCGGGTAGACAGCGGCACGCCCCTGGGAGTGCCGGCCACCTCGCGCCGCAGCACGGCCATCTCCACGGGGAGCATGTCCTCGAGGACCCTCCGGTTGGCCAGGCCGGTGAGGGGATCGGTGCGCGAGAGCTCGGCGAGGAGCCTGTTCTGCTCGACGATCTTGCGGTTGGCCTCGGCGAGCTCCAGGGTGCGCTCCGCCGCCAGCTCCTCCAGGGCGCCCCGCCGCCGGTCCACCGAGCGCGCGCGGGCCCGCAGACCCCACGCCACCGCGAGGCCCAGCACGGACAGGCCCAGCAGACGCGCCCACCACGCCGCGTACCAGGGCGCCCTCACCCGCACGTCGAGGGCGAGAGGCGCCGTGGACCACTCGCCGGAAGCATCGCCCGCCACCACCTCGAACCGGTAGGAGCCGGCGGCCAGTGAGGGGTAGGAGGCGGTCCGCGTGCGCGCCGGGGCGCTCCACCCCCTGTCGACGCCCACGAGACGCCACCGGTACCGCACCCGTCCGGGGGCCGCCAGCGCGAGGGCCGTGAATCGGAACTCGAGACCGCCGCCGCCCCCGTCGAGGACGATGCCGGGGGAGGGCTCCGGATCCACCGAGGACACGGGAGCGAAGACGCCCACTGGCCGCCCCCCCGCCTGCACCGAGGAGATGACCAGGGGCGGCGGGGCCGGAGCACCGGCGGCCCCCCTCGTCACGGGCACGAGGGTGACGCCGTTGGTGGAGCCCAGCCAGAGCCGGCCGTGGCCGTCCACCACGGCGCAGCCCCGCACCGCGCCGCCGCCCGCGAGGCCGTCCGCGGCGGTGAGCACCCGGTCCACCGTGCCGTCCGGGGCGACTCGGGCGACGCCCCGCGGGGTCCCGGCCCACACCGCCCCCGAGGCATCCTCCGCGAGGGAGAGGGCCGCGTGTCCTCCGATCGCTTCTCCCGGTACCTCGAGCGCCGCACCACCCTCAGGCGCGAGCACCAGGATCCCGTCGGCCGTCCCGACCCACAGCCGGCCCCGCCCGTCGATCAGGAGGCTCGTCACGCCATCGGCGGCGACCCTGGTGCCGCCGCCCACGCGACGGACCCCGGCCCCGTCGGCGCGGAACAGCCCCTGGCCCTCGAGGGCCACCCAGAGCGCCCCGGAGCCAGCCGCCGCCAGCGCCGCCACCTCCCCCTCCAACGGCCACGGTAGCGGTCCCTGCGGCACCAGGCTGGCGGGAGCCAGACGCGCGACGCCGCGCTTCGTCCCTACCCAGACCCCGCCGTCCGGCGCCCGCGCCAGCGCCGTCACCGCGTCTCCGACGCCGGCGGCGGCCATGTCGACCGGCCGGGCGCGGCCGCCGGCCGCCCAGCGGACCAGCCCCCGCCCGGTGCCCACCAGCAGGCTGCCGTCGTCGAGCACGAGGAGAGCCGTCCCCCCGGGGCCCGGCAGACCGTCGGCGGCGGTGAGCGCCGCCCCCCAGGCACCGTCGCACCGCGAAGCGACGCCGGCGACCTCCGTCGCCAGCCACACGCACCCGCCGCCCCCAGCAGCCATCGCCCGGACCGTCGGGGCGGGCAGACCCGAGGCGCCGGTGAGCAGCTCGAAGGCGCCGGGTGGAACCTGGTAAAGCCCTTCGCCCCGCGTCCCCACCCAGAGGCTCCCCTCGTGGTCCACCAGGAGCGCGGCGACGTCCACGCCCTCTCCGGAGCGGAGGATGCAGCGCGACAGGCCGTCCTTCCCGGTCCACGAGAACAGGCCGCGACGGGTTCCGACCCAGACCGTGCCGTCGGCGGCCACCGCCAGGGACGTGGGCCCGGCCACATCGAGATCACGGCGGCGCACACCGTCCCCGGCCATGGTGAGGAGCCCGCCGCCGGCGGGCAGGAGGTAGAGGCTGCCGTCCGGACCGCCCGCGGCCGCGGCAACGGCGCAGGGTGGGCCGCACCCCGCCAGGTCCGCCGGGCGGGAGGCGGCCGGCGTGAGGAGCGACGCACCCTCGGAGGTGATGATCCAGGACGAGCCCTCCCCGCCGGCGGGGACGATGTCCCGGACGGCGGCATCGGAGACGAGCACGCACCCGCCGCCGGTGCACCGCCACAGCCCGCGGTCCGTACCGACCAGCACCCCTCCGTCCGCCGAGGGGGCGAACGCCCGGACCGGGGCGCGGGACAGCGCGGTCTCCGGCCAGGGCGCGACGAGCTTCGCGCCGTCCCAGCGGCTCACCTCGCCGGAGGCGGACCCGACCAGGGTGCCGCCGGGCAGGAACGCCAGGACGGTGACGAAGGTGCCGGAGGCGCCGGCCGGAAAGGGAACGGTGGAGAACCGCCGCCCGTCGAAGCGCGAGAGCCCGTCACGGGTCCCCACCCACAGGTAGCCGGTGGGGTCGCGGAGGAGCGCCTGGACATCGGCCTGGACCAGACCGTCGGCGGCCGTGAAGTGGCGGACCGCGAGCTGCCGGGAGCCGGCGCCGGACGCCGCCCCTGCGGCGGCGGCCAGCGCGAGGGCGGCCGCCGCCAGGGGGACGCGACCCCGCCGCCGCTGCGGGCGCGGCCGCCTGCGCCGGTCGTCGGCCGGTTCCTTCGTGGACGCGCTCATGTGCTTTCGACCCAGAGTAGTCGAGGCTGCATCGGCGCTCAAGGCCGGCGGGAGGGGCCGCGAAATTCGCTCCCCCCGTACCCCGTTCGCACGGGGGGTCGTACACTGCGGCCCGGATGCACCCGGGAGGAACGATGAGCTCACTGCTGCACTCGCTGTTCGGCGCCGCCAGGGAGCGGGGGGCCGGACCCCGCGCCGACACCGAGACGGTCCGCAAGATCGTCGCCCGGCTGGAGGCCCTCCCGCCGGACCGGGCCCGCTACGTGGCCGCCTTCGCCTTCATCCTGGCCCGCGTGGCCAACGCGGACCTGGAGATCAGCGAAGACGAGACCCGGGGGATGGAACGGATCGTCAACGAGTACGGAGGGCTTCCCGAGGAGCAGGCGGTCCTCGCCGTGCACCTGGCGAAGACCCAGCAGACCCTCTTCGGCGGCACCGAGAACTTCCTGGTCACCCGGGAGTTCGCCGAGATCGCCTCGCGGGAGCAGAAGGACGAGCTTCTCCACTGCCTGTTCGCGGTGGCGGCGGCGGACGGCTCCATCTCGCTGGCGGAGGAGAACGAGATCACCCGCATCGCCGAGGAGCTCGGCATCGACCGCCGCGAGCTGGTCGACGTCCGCTCGGGCTACAACGACAAGCGGGCCATCCTGCAGAACCTGCCCAAGGGACTGTAGGCCGCCGCTCGCCCGGGTGGGACGGCCGGCTCAGGCCTCCCCCGGCGCGATGAACCGCGCCGGGATCTCCTCGGCCAGCCAGACCTCCTCACTGCCCTCGTAGAACCGCACACCCTCCGCGTGGGCCCTCCCCGACAGGATGCGCAGCACCACGGGGTGTTCGCTGCGCCGCCGTCCCACCTCCACGGCGCCGCTGCGGTCGGCGGAGAGGTGGACGCGCCGCCTCGCGGTGGGCCTGAGGCCGTCACGGCGGATCGCCTCCACCGTCTCCGGGGAAGTGCCGTGGTAGAGGAGCTCGGGCGGACGCACCGCGGGCCGCTCCAGCGGCCGGCTCAGCGAGTGGCCGTAGAGGGCCCTCATGCGGCCGCCGCGCAGCTCGTAGCGCCGCTTGGACGAAGACCCGATCATGCGCGCCAGGTCCTGCTCGGAGAGCTCCCGCCACTCCCGCCGGCGGCGGCGCAGGGCGCCGAGCAGATCGGAGACCGCCGCCCACCCCTCGTGGTCGAGCTCGAGACCGTAGGCGGCCGGCTCGTGACGAAGCGCGTGGGCCACGGTGCGCGAAAGAGCGATGAGGTCGATGGCGCTCTCGTTCACCCTGCCCCCTCTCCGGCGTCCGGCCCTGGACCGCCGCACCCCCCGGCGCCGCGCCGCCCCCTCATCCCGTCTCCCCGAGGGTGAACTCCCAGGAGCACGCGCGCCCCTCCGGGGCATCCGGAGGGCAGTGCAGACACCGGGTGCGGACGCGGGAATCGACGGTCCTCGCGAAGGTCGAGAACTCCACCTCGCCCACGGTGCGGCACGGGAAGTCCGGCAGCCCCTTGCGGCGCCTCGTCTCCTGCACGCGGCAGACGTCCATGGTGAAGCGGAGCCGGCGGCCTTCGTCGAGCCACTCGGCGTGCTGCTCGTTGAGGAGGGAGTACATGCGCAGCCCCAGGGCACGCTCGAGGGCCTCGAGCCCCCCTCCCGGCGGGAGGTCGAAGGTCCTTGCGATTCGCCTCGCCTCGGCCTCCGCGAAACGCGCCCACGACCGGCGGTCCAGGTCGATGGCCACCTCGAGGCCGAACCGGTCCTCGGCGCCCAGGAACCAGCAGCCGTCGTGGGCGAGCCAGTTCGCCGCGAACATCTTCAGCGCCCGCAGCAGCTCGTCGCGATCCATCGTCTCGTAGGGGTTCACCGTTCGCCTCCCGGGGAGGTGCGGCCCCCGGGAGGGTGGCCGGCACGCTCCAGCTCGGCCGCCCCCGCCGGGCCGGCGGGCGCCGCGCCCGCGCCGCGGGCCGCGCTGTGATGGAGAATCATCGATCCCTCCAGGGCAGGAGTGCCTCGGTGGCCATTGTGGTCCAGCCCCCGCCCGGGCGCAATCCGGCACCCCCTGCGGACCGGCGGGGCGCTCCGCCGGCGGGCGCTGCGGGCGACGCGTCCCGCCTGGTGCCGCCGGACCGCGAGCTGCCGTATGATGGGGCCAGGAAGGAGACCGATCAATGAGACTCACTCCCGCAATAGTGCTCAGTCTTTCGCTGCTGCTGCCGAGCGCGGGTTCCGCGGCCAAGAAGGCACCCGACAAGGATGGCGGTGATGCCAACAAGGACGTGTTCTCCTCGGGGACCTTCACCGGTCTCAAGCTCCGCGGCATCGGCCCGGCGCTCACTTCCGGGAGGATCGTGGACTTCGCCGTGGACCCCTCGACTCCGAGCCACTACTACGTGGCGTCGGCCTCGGGAGGGGTGTGGACCACCGTCGACGGCGGCACCACCTACACCCCGGTGTTCGACAGCGAGGGGTCGTACTCCATCGGGTGCGTGACCATCGATCCCAACAACCCCCACACGGTGTGGGTGGGCACCGGCGAGAACAACAGCCAGCGCTCGGTGTCCTGGGGTGACGGGGTGTACCGCTCCGACGACGACGGCCAGCACTGGACCAACATGGGTCTCAAGGACTCCCAGCACATCGGGCGGATCCTCGTCGACCCGCGGGACTCCAACGTCATCTACGTGGCGGCCCAGGGCCCGCTGTGGGGCCCCGGCGGCGACCGCGGCCTCTACAAGTCAACAGACGGCGGCGCAACGTGGAAGGCCGTCCTCACCATCAGCGAGAACACCGGGGTCACCGAGGTTGCCATGGACCCCCGCAACCCCGACGTGCTGTACGCGGCCTCGTACCAGCGGCGCCGTCGCGTCTGGGGGCTCATCGACGGCGGACCCGAGTCGGCCATCTACAAGTCCACCGACGCCGGCAAGACCTGGAAGAAGCTCACCAGCGGCCTCCCCAAGGTCGACATGGGCCGCATCGGCATCACCATGGCGCCGGCGAACCCCGACGTGATCTACGCCGTCATCGAGGCCGCCGAGGACAAGGGGGGCATCTTCCGCTCCGACGACCGCGGCGCCACCTGGACGAAGCGAAGCGACTACACGACCACCTCCGGCCAGTACTACAACGAGCTCGTCTGCGACCCCAAGGACGTGGACACGGTGTACTCCATGGACACCTGGCTGCACGTCACCCACGACGGCGGGAAGACCTGGGACCGGGTCGGTGAGAAGACCAAGCACGTGGACAACCACGGCATGTGGATCGACCCGTCCGACACAGCCCACTTCCTGGTCGGCTGCGACGGCGGCGTCTACGAGACCTACGACGCCGGCAGGACCTGGAACTTCAAGACCAACCTCCCGGTCACCCAGTTCTACCGCGTGGCCGTGGACAACTCCAAGCCGTTCTACTACGTGTACGGGGGCACGCAGGACAACTTCAGCCTCGGCGGCCCCTCGCGCACCACCAGCCAGAGCGGCATCACCAGCGCCGACTGGTTCGTGACAACCGGCGGCGACGGCTTCGTCAGTCGGATCGATCCCGTGGATCCCACCATCGTGTACGCCGAGTCGCAGTACGGCGGCCTCGTGCGCTACGACCGCAAGAGCGGCGAGGAGATCGGCATCCGCCCCGAGGAGGGCAAGGGCGAGGCCCCGTTCCGGTTCAACTGGGACTCCCCGCTCATCATCAGCCCGCACTCCCACACGCGGCTCTACTTCGCCGCCCAGCAGGTCTTCCAGAGCGACGACCGCGGCGACACGTGGACAGAGATCTCCGGCGACCTGTCCCGGCAGCTGGACCGCAACACCATGAAGATCATGGGCCGGGTCTGGCCCGTGGACGCCGTGGCCAAGAACGCATCGACGTCGTTCTACGGCAGCGTCGTCACCCTCAGCGAGTCCCCGCTGGTCGAGGGCCTGCTCTACGCCGGGACGGACGACGGCCTCATCCAGGTCCGGGACGGCGCGACCTGGCGAAAGATCGGCAGCTTCCCCGGCGTACCCGAGCTCACCTACGTCAGCGGCATCACCGCCTCGATGCACAACGCCGACACCGTCTACGCATGCTTCGACAACCACAAGAGCTCGGACTTCAAGCCCTACCTGCTCAAGAGCACGGACCGCGGGCGCACGTGGAAGTCCATCGCCTCCGACCTGCCCGACGGCGAGGTTGTCTACGCCCTCGCCGAGGACCCCACCAGCCCCGACCTCCTCTACATCGGCTGCGAGCTCGGCGTCTACTTCAGCACCGACGGCGGCGGCCACTGGGTCAAGCTCACCGGCGGGATGCCGACCATCGCCGTGCGCGACCTGACCGTCCAGAAGCGTGACAACGACCTCGTCCTCGCCACTTTCGGGCGGGGCTTCTACGTCCTCGACGACCTCTCTCCGCTCCAGCACACGACCCGCGAGACCCTGGACAAGGACGCCGTCCTCTACCCGGTGCGCGACGCCCTGGCCTACATCGAGCGCTCGCCGCTGGGCGGCCGCGGCGCGTCGTTCCAGGGCGACTCCTTCTACTTTGCCGACAACCCGCCCTTCGGTGCGGTCTTCACCTACTACCTCAAGGACGGCCTCAAGACCCGGGCGGAGCTCCGCCGCGACGCGGAGAAGGCCGCCATCAAGAAGGGCGAGAACCCGGCGTACCCCTCGGTCGACGAGCTCCGTGCCGAATCCCGCGAGCCCAAGCCGGCCGTCGTGCTGACCGTGACGGACTCCCAGGGCAACGTGATCCAGAGGGTCGAGGGCCCCACCTCGAAGGGGTTCCACCGGGTGGCCTGGAACCTGCGCTACCCGCCGTTCACGCCGGCACGGCTGCACAGCGAGAACGGTGCCCCCTGGGAGTGGCGGGCCCGCGGCCCCATGGCGGTGCCGGGCACGTACAAGGTCACGCTGGCCAAGCGCGTCGACACCCGGACCACCGAGCTGGCCGGCCCCGCCGAGTTCAAGGTCGTCCCCATCGACCTCAACTCCCTGGCCGATCCGGACCGGGCGGCGCTGGTCGCCTTCCAGCTCAAGACCGCGCGGCTGCAGCGCGCCGTGCTCGGCGCCCGTGACCTCATCCGGCAGACGCAGGACCACCTGAAGCTCATCCACCAGGCGCTCAAGGACACCCCGGCCCCCGACGCCGCCCTGCTGGCGCAGGCGGACGCGCTCCGCTCCAAGCTCGACGACCTCTCCGTCACCCTCTCGGGGGACGAGGTCCGCGCGGACCACAACATGCCCGTCTCGCCGTCGATCATCGACCGCGTCCAGGGCATCGTCTACGGCGAGTGGTCGGCGACGGCGGCTCCCACGACGACCCAGCAGAAGGCCTACGACATCGCCGGCGAGGAGTTCACCGGCCTGGTCGGCACGCTCCGCACGCTGGTGGAGAAGGACCTGGCCGAGCTCGAGAAGGGTATGGACGCCGCAGGCTCTCCGTGGACGCCGGGCCGGGTCCCTGACTGGCAGCCCGAGTAGCCTTTCCTGACACCGGTCACGAAGAGGGGGTGCGCCGCGGCGCACCCCTCTCTCTTGCCGTCGTCACCGGCGGGACGTCACGCCGGGAGGATGTCGCGCAGGCCCTCGTCGGCCCCCAGGAGAGCGTCCATGCGGCGGATCCGTGAGCGGGCGCGGACGTAGCCGGTGAGGCCGCCGGCCACGAACGCGACTCCGGACACGAGCAGGCCCACGTCGAAGAGGCTCCACCACGACAGCCCGAAGTAACGCACCAGGGCCACGCCCAGGGTGAAGAGCGCGAGCCCGGTGCGGATGAGGGCCAGCTCGGTGCGCTGCAGGGCCAGGTCGTTGCGCTGCCGCGACAGCCGGGTCCGCGTCACCGCGCGCAGCGTTCGCTGCCGCGAGAGGTCGGTCCTGCTCCTGGCCAGCTCGGTGCGGTCGTCGCTCAGGGCGGTCCGGCGCCGGGCCATGTCGGTCCTGACCACGGAGAGGTCGGTCCGCTGCCCGGCCAGGGAGGTGCGCTCCCGGGCGAGGTCGGTGCGGATGTTGGCGAGCTCGGTGCTCCGCGTGGTCAGACGGGTCTGCTCCCGGGTCAGCGCCGTGCGCTCCTGGGCCATCGCCGTCTGCTCCTCGGTGTGGCGGGAGGTTGCCGAGGTGAAGGTCAACAGCCGCCCGGCCGTCTCGTTGGCCTCGCGGCCGATCTCGTTGCCCGTCGAGCTCAGCGAGACCTCCGCCTCCAGGGCCGCCAGGCACTGGCCCACCATCGTGCGGATCTCCCGGACCGGGGCGTCGTCCCGCTCGTTGTCGTCGTCGCTCATGGCTCATCTCCCGCGCCCGGGCCGCACCGCCTGGCCTCGCGTCCTGGGCCCGAGGCGGCTCAGGGGGCGAGCACGAAGGACGGAGCGCACCCCGGCTGATATTCGATGGTGGACACTCCGCGGACCGCCCGCGCGATGTCCACGAGCTCCGTCCGCCGCTCCGGAGGCAGGTACGGTCCCTCCAGGCGCACCTCGCCGCCGCGCGCCGTCGCCGCCACCTCGACACCCGCCGTGCGTGGATCGCAGGCCAGCGCCGCCTCCACGCTGGAGGCGAGAAAGAGGTCCTGGACGGCCTCGAGGGTGGCGGCGCAGGGCTGGAGCTCCGGCTCGCGCAGGGCGCCGGCGACCATGGTGCAGATGGCGGGAATCGGCATGCGCTCGGCGGAGAAGCAGACGTCGTAGAGGTTGGGGTCGCGGATGTCCCGCCCGTACATGAAGCGTCCCCAGCGGACGTGGGCGTCGTCCTCGCGCAGCACCGCCTCCCGGGCCTCCGCCTCGGAGAGCGAGAGGCGCTGCATGGCGTTGCGCACCCTCATCTCCATGGGGGCGTTGATGCGGATGCGCAGGCAGCACGGCAGGCCTGGCAGCAGGAACTGGCCCGAGTAGCCGTGGTAGACCACGTTGCCCTCGCGCACGAAGCACAGCAGGGCGTAGCGCATGAGGACCAGGTACGGACGCCGGTACTGGCTGAACTGCTCGTAGGCCCGCGCGGCGCGGTCGATGGAGGACATCACCCGCCGCGCGTGATCCCCCTTGGCGTCGACGATGGCCACCAGGTCCTCGCGGGACACGGACCGCACGGAGAGCCGCTCGGCCACGCACCGGGCCAGGGCCGCTCCGCCTGACATCGTGCCGCGTGAGATGAGGACAACGGGCAACGCCACGCTCCCGACCGCACACCGCTACCGTGGAGATACCACATCTCCACTGTGAGAGATGATCACGTCCGTGTCAAGAGATCGTGCTCACGTGCTCGAAGAGACGGCTTCGGCACCGGCGCAGAATCCCCGGGGGGCCTTTCCTGCTTTACCATCATGGACATGGTTTCAGACCGGCAGCGTGCCGCCGACAAAGGGAACCGCCGGAGAGCCCACTGGTTCCGCTGGAGCGTGGCCGTGCTCGGAGCGACCGTCGCGGCCCTCCTGATCGCGGTCAGCCTGCCTCCGGTCCAGCGCGCCCTGTGGATCCTGGCGGCCCGGCGGATCGAGGCCGCCACGGGCCTGCGGGTAGAGGTGCGCGACATCGGGGTGCGCTGGTGGCCCGCGCGTCTCCACGCCGGGGACCTCTCCGTGGCCGCCCCCGGACGGCCGCCGCTCGCGACGGCGGACACGCTCGTGGCCTCGTGGAGCTGGGTTCGCCTCGTCACCAGGCACCGCCTCGAGACCATCACCGTCGACGGCCTCCACGTGGAGATGTCCGCCGTCGGGGAGGCCCCGCCGCCCGCGTCCGACCCCCCTGCCGGCGATCCTCCTGCTCCCGATCCTCCGCCCTCCGCACCGGCATGGCCGGCGCTGGAGATCGGGAGCCTCTCGGTCCATGGCGGGGCGGCTGCCGTGGGCCTGGGCATCGCCGGCCTCGACGCCGACGGCGTCCGCCTCACCGGCAGCCTGCTCGGCGGCCGCGCCTCGGCCACCCTGGACGCGACGACCGTCTCGTTGAACCGGGACGGGCGGAGGCTGCCCCTGGGGCGCCTCACCGCCACCGCCGGCGCGACACCGGAGGGCGTGGTGCTGCACGGCGCTGACCTCGCGGGCGCGGCGGTGGAGGCCCACCTGTCGGGCTCGGCGCGGCCCGTGCTGTCGACACGGGAGCTGACCCTCCGGTTGCGGGCGACCATCCCGGCCGCCGAAACCCTGGGTTGGTGGGAGCCCGCGCTCCAGAGCCGGTTCGACGCCGGGGGGACGGTGAGCTTCGACGGCACGGTGACGTGGCGCCGGGGCCAGGGCCTCGGCGTGGAGGGCAGCGGACGCGGCGAGGGGCTCCACGTGGCGGGCTACCCGGTGACCGGCTTCCGGATCACCACGCCGGAGGGCCGGTTCCTCGTCGAGGCCCACGATCCCTCGTGGGGCAGCGTGACCCTCGGGCCGGTCGCGCCCTCCGCCATCCCCTTCGACGCCTCGCTCGAGGGCCTGTCCCTGGAGCCGCTCCGGTCCTTGATGTCCCCGGACACGCGGGCCCTGATGCCGGCGCGGGCCGCGCTCACCGGGCACGCCTCGGGCACGGCGCCGCTCCCCCTCGCCATGGACGGGCTGACCGCATCCGCCGCCCTCACCCTGTCGTGGCCGGCCGGGAGCGTGAGCCTCGCGGGCCGCGTGGTGGGGCGCTCGGTGCAGGACCTCTCGCTGCGTGCCTCCCTGCCCGGCGCCGTGGCGACGGCCTCCGGCCGGGCCACCGTCGGCTCGTCCGTGGACCTCGAGGCCGACGTGCAGGCCACCGAGCCGGAGAAGCTGGCCGCGGTCCTCGCCGCGTGGCTGCCGTCCCTCGCACCCGCCGCCCCCGGCGGCGGCCCGCTCCACGCCGTCGCCACCCTCTCCGGGGACTGGTCCGCCCCCACCCTCTCGGCGCGGGTGCGCTGGCAGCGCCCGGAGATCGCCGGGCGCTGCCTCGACACCCTCGACGGCGAGGTGCGCGGCACCGCCGCGGAGGCCACGTGGAACGTCACAGCCGCGGTTGGAGGCGCCGAGGTCACCGCCGCCGGCACCGCCTCCCTCGCGCGGCGGAGCGCCACGGCGGCCTGGAGCCTCTCGGGGCTGCCGGCGGCCACCGCGGTGGTCCTGGCCCTCCCCGCCTCCTCCCTGAGCCCGGCGGGGACGATCGACGGCCGCGGGACGGCCAGGCTCGAGCCGGGGCAATGGGCGGTGGAAGACGCGGCCGTACGCTGGAGCGGCGCCGCCCTCGGCCGATGGCAGGCCGACACCGTGAGCCTGGCGGGCTCCGCGGGATCCGGCGGCTTCAGGGTCGACTCCCTGCGCGTGGCCCTCCCCGAGGGACGGGTTTTCGCCCGCGGCTCCCTCGAAGGGCTCACCCCGGCCGCGCCCCTGGACCTCGAGATCCACTGGCGCGACGTCGGCCTCAGGACGTTCACGGAGACGGTCCCCGTCGCCCTCGACGGCTGCCTCGACGGCGACGTCGAGCTGCAGGGCACCCTCGGCACCCCCACGGGGCACGCGCTCCTGCGCTGGGAGCCCCGCGCCTCCGGAAGCGCCCTGGAACCGCTCTCGCTGCGGGGCACCCTGGCCCGCGGCTCCCTGGACGTGACCTCCGAGCAGCTCCTCAGCGCGGCCGGCAGCCTCACGATGCACGCGATCCTGCCCCTGGGCGACCTGCCCCGGCCGTCATGGCTCTATCCCCACGCCCCCTCGGGGCCGGCGACCGTCACCGCCCACGCGGAGGCTCTGGAGCTGACCCCCCTCGTGTCGCTCCTCGGACCTCGGGCCGCAGCGCTGCCGATCCGCTCCGGGCTCGACCTCTCGCTGCGCTGGGACCCGCTCACCCCCCGCACGGCCGTGGGGAGGCTGGAACTGCCCGGGCTCACCGTGGGCGAGGGCGCCGGTGCCGTCCGCGCCGTGCGAACACCGGCCGTGGTGCTCACCGGGGGCCGCCTCGAGGTGGAGTCCCTCGACCTCGAGGGCCGTACCAGCGTCATCGCCGGGGGAGGCATCGTCGACGTCGCGAGGAGCGCGATCGACGTCTCGCTGAACGCCACGCTCGCGCCGGACCTGATGCAGATCGTCGTGCCTGCGGTGTCGTTCCGGGGCGCGGTCCAGGCCCGTCTCGAGATCACGGGTCCCTTCGACGCCCCCACGGGCACCGTGTCCGTCAGCCAGACCGGCGGCTCCATGGTCGTCCTCGACCCCCCGGTGCAGGTCACCGGGCTCACGGTGAAGACCTCCTTCTCCGGCGGCGTCCTGGACATCGACGGCGGTTCGGCCGACGTCAACGGCGGCCGCGTCGACCTGGGCGGCGGCTGGGACCCCCGGGTGCAGCAGGGCATCGTCGCCGAGCTCGAGGGGGTCCACTTCGTCCTTCCCGAAGGGATCATGGTCACCCTGAGCGGGCTGATGGCGTTGGAGCCCCGCAGCGAGGGCCGGTTCGCCCTGGTCGGCGACCTCAACCTCGAGCGCGGAGTGTGGGACCGCAACTTCGACCTGACGGGCGCGATCCTGGGCCGCGGCGTCTCCTCGGCCCCGGTCGCCGTCGACGACCCCCTGGACCGAGTGGACGTGGACCTGCAGGTCACCACGGCGGCCGGCATCCAGGTGGACAACAACCTCGGCTCCCTGCAGCTGCGCTGGCAGCGCCTCTACGTGCGCGGCACCCTGGCCCGGCCGGCGCTGGCAGGCGAGATCCGTATCATGCCGAACGGCCAGCTCACCCTGGGCGGCTCCGTCAAGCAGATCTCCAAGGGCATCATCGACTTCCCCGGCGAGTACGGGGCCGATCCCCACGTCGAGATCGTCACCGAGACGCCCCAGGGCCAGGGACCCACCGCCGCCACGCAGCAGCTCGGGCTCACCGACCTGGCCCAGGCCGGCCTGCTCCGCAGCGTGGGCAACGTTATCGGGCTGACCAACAGCAACCTCACCCCCATCGACATCGCCACCGAGACCGGCGTGGACCCGGGGACCAACCTGACAATCGCCCGGGTGATCAGCGAGAACACCGCGCTCTTCTTCAGCACCGACCTGACCAACACACAGCAGCAGACGACGCTGCTGCAGCTGTGGAACTGGCGGGCCCTGCCGGGGTTCGCCGTCCAGGCCTTCACCTCCTCCACCGAGGGCGACGGCGCCGCCGTGCTCGAGCGGTTCCGCTTCGGCGGCACGACGAGGTCGCGGGAGCAGCGGCCCAAGCTCGACACCCTCCGCTTCGAGGGCTCGTGGCCCCTCAAGGTGCGCAGGCTGCGCGAGGCGGCGGGGTTCACCCGCGGCCAGGTCTTCGATCCGTTCATGGTCTTCGTCGGCGAGGCCCGCCTGGAGCGCGCGCTGGCGTCGGCCGGCTACCCCGAGGCCCGCGTGAAGGGGAAGGTCTCCGGAGCCCAGAGCAAGATCCTGTCGTTCACGGCCGAAACGGGCCCGTTCGTCCGCATCACCTTCTCCGGTGCGACGCTGCCCCTCGACGCCAAGGAACGGGTCCGCGCCCTCTACCAGCCCCCGCCCCTCGAGCAGCAGGCCATCTCGGACATGAAGGGCGCCCTGGGCCGCGAGCTCGCCAGCCTGGGCTATCCCGAAGCAACCGTCACGGCACACGCCGAGCCGGGAGGCGTCGCCTTCACCATCGAGAAGGGCGCCCACCTGCTCCTCGACCGCCTGCGCCTCTCGGGTGTCCCGGAGGAGACCCGCCGCGCCCTGGAGCCGCTCATGAACGCGCCGCCGATCCTCGCCGCGCTGCTGGCGGGCGAGCAGGCGGCGACGGACCGCCTCAAGACCCTGCTCACCACCGAGGGCTTCCCCGACGCGAAGGTCACGGGAGCGGTCCTCGAGCGGGGCGACGACGACACCGGCACCGTCAGGGTGTCCGTCGACGCCGGCCGCCGCATCCTCGTCGGACGCATCCTGCTCGAGGGCGACGACCCCCTCGGCGTCGCGGGCTCGGAGGCGTTCCCCCTGAAGCCGGGCGTGCCGCTGCGGACGCGGACCATCGCCGCGGCCGTGGGAGCGATCCGCGACCGCTACGAGAACGACGGCTACCCGGCCGTGTCCGTCCGCACGCAGGTCGAGCGCAGGCCCGGCGACGCCTGGGACGTCCGGATCTCCCTCGATCCCGGCGAGCACGTCACTGTGAGCGACGTGGTGATCAGCGGCGCGCCGGACATCCGCAGGTCGGTGCTGCGCAAGGGCATCACCGTCCACGAGGGAGACCCGGTCAGGCTGTCGGCCCTGGATGCCACCGCCTCGAACATCGCGTCGTTCGACCCCGTCGCCTCCGTCATCGTGACGCGGAAGGACCACGGAACGACCTCGACCATCGACGTTGCGCTCACCGAGAAGCCCCGCTGGACGGTGGGGACCGGCCTGCGGTACCGCTCCGGGACCGGCAGCGAGGTGCTCCTCGACCTGCGCGACTCCAACCTGTTCGGGCGGGGCATCGGCGTCAACCTCACCGGCCACTACGGCACCGACAACCGCGCCGGGCGGCTCTACCTCTACCTGCCGCCGCCCCCCGGCGGGCGGCTCTCCTTCGACGGATGGCTGTCGGAGTCGTACCTGCGCCAGAACGGCCTCATCGAGCGCACGAACACCATCACCCTCGAGGGCAGGCTGCCCCGGGAGGCAGGGGTGGAGCTGCGCGGCTACCTGACCCGCGAGCGGACGCGGACCACGGGGCAGACGGCCGCATCCACCTTCCCCGAGCAGATCGTCACCCTGGCCTCGGTCGGCGGGCAGCTCATCGTCGACCGCCGCGACGACTTCTTCAACCCCACCCGGGGGTGGTACGGGGCGCTCGACGTGAGCTACAGCCCCCTCTTCCTCGGCTCCACCGACCGGATCATCCGCGCCCTGGGCTCGTTCTCGGTGGCGACCACGCCGGGTTCCCGCTGGATCTGGGCCCAGGGCCTGCGGCTGGGCTCGGCGAAGTCCCTGGACGGCCCCCTGCCCGAGACGCAGACGGCGAGGTTCTTCGCCGGCGGCGAGACCACCGTACGAGGCTTCGCCCAGGACACGGTGGGACCCCTGGGGCTCGTGGACGGCACGCTGCGGCCGCTGGGGGGAGGCGCGCTGCTCGTGCTCAACGAGGAGATGCGCTACCGGCTGACGCCGAACATCCTGCTGGCCGCCTTCGTGGACGCCGGCCAGGTCCAGGAAAACTGGTCGGGGTTCAACTTCGAGCTGAGCGCGGGCAGCGGCCTCGGCGTCCGCGTCCTCACGCCCATCGGCCCGCTGCGCCTGGACCTCGCGTGGCCGGTGCTGCGCCCCAACGGTAACAGTGGCGCGAGGATCTACGTGGGCTTCGGCGAGGCGTTCTGACCGTTCCGGAGGGGAGCTGGCGGCCCCGCGGCCGCCGTCTTCACCGCCGGTACCGGTGCGGCGCTCCTCCGCCCCTGTCCGCCGGCCGGGAACGCCCCGGAAGGAGGGAGAGGCTCAGGTGTCCGACACGTACGACCTCGTGGTCATCGGAACCGGCGCCGCCGAGGCGGCGGACCGACTGCGGCGGCTGCCGGGTCCAGGAGCCGGCGAGGTCATCAACCTCTTCGCCCTGGCGGTCCGCTTCTCCATCCCCGCCGAGGCGCTCCGCCACGCCAGGCTGGCCTACCTGACCGCCGGCGCGGACATCGCCTCCATGGTCCGAGGGGGCTGCGAGGCGTCGCCGGAGGCCTGCTTCGCAGCCGTGCCGCCAACGAGCTCCATCACCTCCTGCCCGAGAATCTCCTCGCGGTCGAGGAGCCGCGACGCCACCCGGTCCAGGCCGTCCCGGTGCTCCTTCAGCGTCTCCACGGCACGCCGGAAGGCCTGCTCGACCACGCGGCGCACCTCCTCGTCCACCTCCCGGGCGGTGGTCTCGCTGTACTCCCGTGCCTTCCCGATCTCCTCCCCCAGGAACACGTGCTCTCGGCCGCTGCCCAGGGCCAGGTGGCCCAACCGCTCGCTCATGCCCCAGTCCAGGACCATCTTGCGCGCCAGGCGCGTGACCTCCTTGAGGTCGCTCTCGGCGCCGCTGGTGGCGGTGGAGAGCACGAGCTCCTCGGCGGCGCGGCCGCCCAGCATGACGGCCATGCGGTCCAGCATGTACTCCCTCGAGTACACGTACTTGTCCCGCGTCGGGAGCTGCTGGGTGACGCCCATGGCCCGCCCCCGCGGAATGATGGTGACCTTGTGGATCGGGTCGGCGTTGGGCAGCACCGCGGCGAGAACGGCGTGCCCCCCCTCGTGGTAAGCCAGCAGCCTGCACTCCTCGTCGGTGAGGGCGACCCCCTCGCGGGCGAGCCCCATGAGGATCTTGTCCCGGGCCTCCTCGATGTCGGCGCTCTCCACGGCGTCCTTGCCCTTACGGGCGGCGAGCAGGGCGGCCTCGTTGAGGAGGTTCTCGAGATCGGCCCCGGCGAAGCCGGGAGTCCCCCTCGCCACCTCGCCCAGGTCGACGTCGGGCGCCAGCGGCTTGTTGCGGGCGTGCACCTGGAGGATCGCCCGCCGCGCCTCGGTGCCGGGCAGGTCCACCGTGATGCGGCGGTCGAAGCGGCCGGGCCGCAGCAGGGCGGGGTCGAGGATATCCGGCCGGTTGGTCGCGGCGATCATGATCACGCCCTCGTGGGGCTCGAAGCCGTCCATCTCGGAGAGGAGCTGGTTCAGCGTCTGCTCGCGCTCGTCGTGCCCGCCCCCGAGGCCGGCCCCGCGGTGCCGGCCGATGGAGTCCAGCTCGTCGACGAAGATGATGGCCGGCGCCGCGCGGCGGGCGTCCGCGAACAGGCTCCGCACCCTCGACGCCCCCACCCCCACGAACATCTCCATGAAGTCCGAGCCCGTGATGGAGAAGAAAGGGACATTGGCCTCGCCTGCCGTGGCTCGGGCCAGCAGCGTCTTCCCCGTTCCCGGCGGCCCCACCAGCAGGACGCCCTTGGGCGGCTTGCCGCCCAGCCGGCGGAACCGGCCCGGATCCTTGAGGAACTCGATGATCTCGCGCAGCTCCGTCTTGACGCCCTCGCCGCCGGCGACGTCGTCGAAGGTCGTGTGCTCGTCCCGGCGCTCGTAGAGCTTGGCCCGGCTCTGCCCCATGGAGAACACGTTGGGTCCCTGGCCGCGCATGCGCTTGACGACCCACCAGCCGAACCCCACGAGGAGGAGGAAGGGGGCCGCGTAGAAGAGGATCAGCAGCCACGAGTCGCTCCCCTGCGGCCGGGTGCGAAGGCTGACGCCCTGCTTCTCCAGCTCGCCCATGAGGCTCCGGTCGCCGAAGGACGGCAGGTAGGTGACGAAGGACGTGAACGTCACCTGCTCGCCCGAGATCTTCTCGGTCGCCTTCTTCTTCAAGGTGCCCGAGAGCCGGTCACCTTTCACCACCACCTGCGCCACGTTGCCGCCGCGCAGCTGAGCGAGGAACGAGGTGTAGTCGATCTGCGGCCCGCTCCCCGGCGTCACTCCGGCCAGGCGGAGGATCCAGGGCAACGCGATGACGAGGAGCAGGACCCACAGGAGCAGGCGCCAGGTGTTGCCCATGGGAGAGGGGCTGCCCAGGGATGGCCTGCCGCCAGCCGGGCGGTCGCCGCCGTGCTCTTTCTGTTTCATCCGCTTCTCCCCTCCGGAGCGCGCCATCGCCGGGGGCGGCCTCCCGGGCCGCGGCTCCCTGCCGCACCGCCCCGCCGCTGGGCCCGCGGGCGCCGAGCGCGCCGTGTTGTGCAACGTGGCTTCTGCGACGGCCATTTCAGCGCTGGTCCCGCGGCTGCGACGCGGCCGCGGCCGCCGCCTCGCGCTCCCTACGCGTCGACGCCGCGGCCGGCGAGGAACGCCAGGAAGGCCTCCTCGTCCAGGATCGACACGCCCAGCGACCTCGCCTCGTCCAGCTTCGAGCCGGGATCGGCGCCCACCACCACGTAGTCCGTGGTGCGGCTGACCGACGACGTGACCCGCCCTCCGTGGCGCTCCACGAGGCCCTTCGCGTCGCGGCGGCTGAGGCGCTCGAGCCCTCCGGTGAACACGAAGGCGAGCCCCGCGAGGGGGGCGCCGGACGCCGTCCCGCCGCCTCCGGGCGGCCGCACGCCCGCCACCTCCACGCGCCCGTCCAGCAGACGATCGAGGAGCGCCGCGTGGCGCGGGGCCCGGAAGAACCCGGCGATCTGCTCCGCCATGCGCGGCCCCACGCCGGGCACCTCCTCGAGCGCTTCCTCCGTGGCCGCTCTGACCGCCTCCAGCGTCCCGAAGTGACCGGCCAGGTCCCGGGCGACCTTGACGCCGACCTCGGGGATGCCGAGCCCGAACAGGAACCGGTGCAGCTCCACCGGGGAGGCGCCGCGGATGGCGGCGATCAGCTTGCCGGCGGACTTCTCCGCGAACCCCTCCAGCGGCACGAGCTGGCCGGCGCGCAGGTCGAAAAGATCGGGGAGGTCGCCGACGAGCCCCTGCTCCACCAGGAGCTGGGCCGTTTCCTCGCCGAGCCCCTCGATGTCGAGGGCGTCCCGGGACGCGAAGTGCTGCAGCCGGCCGGTGCGCTGGGCGGGGCAGTCGAAGCCGTTGGGGCAGACGGTGAAAGGTCCGCGCTGCTCCAGGGGGGTGCCGCAAGAGGGGCAGCGGGCGGGCATCTCGAAGCGCGGTCCCCGTTCGCGGCCGTCGTCGATGCGCTCCACGATCTGGGGAATCACGTCCCCGGCGCGCTGGACGCGGACCGTGTCCCCCTCGCGCACGTCCTTGCGCTCCACCTCCTCACGGTTGTGCAGGGTCGCCCGGCTGACCGTCACGCCGCCCAGCTCCACGGGCCGCATGATCGCCACCGGGGTCACCACGCCGGTGCGCCCCACCCCGGCGACGATGCGCAGCACCCGCGTCACCTCCCGGCGGGGGGGAACTTGTAGGCGAACGCCCAGCGGGGGTGGCGGGAGGTCCACCCCACGAGCTCCCGCGCCGCGAGGCGGTCGAGCTTGACCACGATGCCGTCGATCTCGTACGCGAGGTCGTCCCGCCGCTCCCCCAGCTCCCGGTGGTAGTCGATGACCTGGTCCACCGTGGTCCCCAGGCGCACCAGCTCGTTCACCCTGAGCCCCCAGGAGCGCAGGGCCTCGAGGATCAGCGTCTGGCTCTCCACCTCGCCGCCGTCCAGGCGGAGGATGTCGTAGAAGTAGGCGTCGAGGGGCCGGGAAGCGGTGATCCTCGGATCGAGCTGGCGCAGCGAGCCCGCAGCCGCGTTGCGGGGGTTCGCGAATGGCGGGCGCCCGTCGTTCATGAGAGCCTCGTTGAGCGCCTCGAACTCCGGGGTCCGCATGATCACCTCGCCGCGCACCGCGAGGAGGGCGGGGGGCGTGGCGGTCCGCAGCCGCAGCGGCACCGTCCGGATGGTGCGGACGTTCTCCGTGACCCCCTCGCCGCGGACGCCGTCCCCCCGGGTGCTGGCGCGGACCAGGACGCCTTCTGCGTAGACGAGCTCCACCGACAGGCCGTCGAGCTTGGGCTCCATGACGTAGGTCACGGCGTCGCCGACCGCCTTGCGGATGCGGTCGTCGAAACGGCGCAGCGCCGTCTCCTCCCGGTCGGAATCCAGGCTGAGCATGGGCGCCTGGTGCTCCACGGTGGGGAAGGCGTCCACCGGCCGCCCCGCCACCCGGCGGGTCGGGGAGTCCGGCGACACCAGCCCGGGGAATCGCTCCTCCAGCCCCTCCAGCTCGTGGAAGAGCGCGTCGTATGCTTCGTCGGAGATCTCCGGCGCGTCCTTGACGTAGTAGAGATGGTCGTGGTGCCGGATAGTCTCCCGGAGCTCCCTGATCCTCTTCTCCGCCGCCGTCGCGTCCATGAGCCTTCCCGACCTCCCGTCGTCACCGCTGGTGAGGCCACCATTGTAGAAGCGCGGCGGCACGGCCGCGCCCCGGCGCACCCCGGGGCCGCCGGAGCTTACGACCCGAGCCTCGCGATGCCCCGGATCCGGTTCTCCAGCACGCCGACGTCCCGGGCGCGCCCGACCACGTGGTAGATCTCGTCGCGGACGTGGACGTCCGCCACGATGGCGTCCTCGGCGTCGCTGCCCACCCGCCGGAAGTTGACCTCCACGGTCTCCCCCACCAGGTTGTCGTCCTCCAGCGCGCTCTCCAGATCCACGTCGACGGGGAGGTCGCTGCCGTCCAGGAGATCGAAGCCCTCCGCGTGAATGGTCTCCAGGAGCTCCTCGAATCGCAGTCTCGTCTTGACCATCTCACTCTCCCCGTACTCTTCCTACCCCTGCGGCCTGCCTGTTTATTCCAGCGTTCTCAATATGATACGAAATTTTGAGACGGAATCTTCGAAGTACCCCGCGCGTTCGACGGCCCCGGCCGCTAGAATGAACGATGAACAGGGGAGGACACGTGGCGACCGGGCTCGAGAGGGATCGGCTGGCCGGCATGCCGGCGGCGGCAGAGGTACCGCTGGTCTCCGACGAGGCCCGTACCGTGATGCTCCAGGAGTCCGTGCTCATCGTCCTGAACCTGGCCGTCCTCGCCGTCCTGGCGCTGGTCCACGTCCTCTTCCGCCCGCTGGTGGGCACCCCTCCCCAGCTGTTCTTCGTCGTGGTGTTCGGCCGCATCCTCATGCAGTCGGTGGAGCTCATCTGGCTCCACACGCCCCAGGGGCCCCGGAACCTGCCACAGCTGCTCGCCTACTCCCGCGCCTCGATCTGGGTGAACCTGGCGTTCGCCTTCGTCATCTCGCGCCTGGGCGGCATGGAGGACAGCCACTACGCGGTGCTCATCGTCATCCCGGTGATCGCGGCCGCGTTCCGCCACTCCCCGCGGGGTGTGGCGCTGGTGCTCGGCGTCGCCGTGGCCATGACCTTCGTGGAGGTGTGGCTCTACTTCCGGGCCCACCCGGCGACCAGCCGGATCGAGTACTTCGAGGCGTCCAACGTCGTGCTCATCTACATCGTCGTGGCCCTCGTGGTGGCCCTCCTCGCGCGTCTGCTGCGGCGGGAGAGCCACGCCCTCAGGAGCAGCGTCTCCGAGCTCGGCATGACCCGCGACCGTCTCGTGGAGGAGGAGAAGCTGGCCGCGGTGGGGCGGCTGTCGAGCGCCATCGCCCACGAGGTGCGCAACCCCGTGGCGATGATCGTGAGCTCGCTCAGCCTGGCGGAGAGCGAGACCCGCTCGCCGGAGGAGCGCCGGGAGATGGTCGCCGTGGCCCGGCGGGAAGCCCACCGACTCGAGCACCTGACCACCGACCTGCTCGCCTACGCCCGCCGCAAGCCTCCGGAGCGCCGCCGCACGTCCATGTGCACCACCGTCGGCTACCTGGCCGGGCTGGTCCAGGCCCGCGCCGAGGAGTCCGGCGTGACGCTGGCCACCTCCTGCCCCGGCGAGCTGGTGGCCTTCATGGACCCCTTCCAGATCCACCAGGCAGTGCTCAACCTGCTGGTCAACGCCATCGACGCCACCGGGCGCGGCGGCCTCGTGGAGCTCGGCGCGCGGCCGGACGGCGGGGGGGTGACGGTCTGGGTCGCAAACAGCGGGGAGGCCATCGCCGACGACGTCGTCTCGCGGATCTTCGAGCCCTTCTTCACCACCAGGCCCACCGGGACCGGACTGGGGCTCGCCATCGCCCGGGCCATCGCCGAGGCCCACGGAGGGGAGACCGTCCTCGCCGCCAACCGGTCCGGGGCGGTCCGCTTCGAGCTGCGCCTGCCGGCCTTGCCGGAGGGCGGAGCGTGAGGGGAGGCGCACGGTGCCACGGATCCTGATCGTCGACGACGAGGCCAACATGCGCCGCATCCTGGCGTCGATCCTCGAAGAGGACGGCCACGACGTGATCGACTCCGGCACGGTGGCCGACGCCCGGGGGGCCCTCGCCAGCGCCTCCCTGGACCTGGTGATCACGGACCAGAAGCTCCCCGACGGCGACGGCCTTGCGGTCATCCGGGCGGCGAGCGACTTCGACCCGACCCTGCCGGTCATCATGCTGACCGCGTATGCCACCGTCGAGCTGGCCGTCGAGGCGATGCGCCAGGGCGCCTTCGACTTCATCCCCAAGCCGTTCCTGCCCGAGCCCGTGCTGGCCGCCGTGCGGCGCGCCCTGGAGCACACCGCCCTGCTGCGGGAGAACGCCCGGCTCCGCGGCCAGGTCCGCCGCCTCGACCCCACCGCTGATCTCATCGGCGACAGCCCCGGCATGCTCCAGGCCAAGGAGCTCATCGCCCGCGTCGCTCCGACCAGCGCCACGGTCCTCATCACCGGGGAGACCGGCACGGGGAAGGAGCTCGTGGCGCGGGCGGTCCACGCAGCGAGCCCGAGGGCCCACGGACCCTTCGTGGCGGTCAACTGCGCCGCCTTCACCGAGACCCTCCTGGAGAGCGAGCTGTTCGGCCACGAGCGCGGCGCGTTCACCGGGGCGGAACGGGCCCGGGAGGGCCTCTTCGAGGCCGCCGACCAGGGCACCCTCCTCCTCGACGAGGCCGGGGAGATGTCGTTGCCGCTGCAGGCCAGGCTGCTCCGCGTCCTCATGAACGGCGAGGTGGTCCGCGTGGGCTCGCGGGTGGTGCGCCGCGTGGACGTGCGCATCCTCGCGGCCACCCACCGCGATCTCCAGCAGCGGGTCCGCGAAGGGCTCTTCCGGGAGGACCTCTACTACCGGCTCGCGGTGGTCCCCCTGCCCATGCCCCCCCTGCGCGAGCGCCGGGAGGACATCCCCCGCCTCGTGGAGCACTTCCTCCACGCGGTCGCGGTGGACCTGAAGATGCCCCGCCACACCATCACCCCCGCCGCCGTGGAGCAGCTCCAGCGCTACCCCTTCCCCGGCAACGTCCGGGAGCTCCGCAACCTGGTGGAGCGGGCGTGCATCCTGGCGAGGGAGACCGCCATCGGCCCCCACGAGCTCCCCGCCCTGGACGGCGAGGCGGAGGCGTCCGGAGGCGAGGCGCCGCTGGACGGCTTCGTGGCGTCGCTCCCCGGGAGCCTCGACCTCCGCGACACCCTGGACGAGGTGGAGCGGCGCATCCTGCAGCGTGCGCTGGAGGCGGCCGGCGGGGTGCAGGCCGAAGCCGCCCGCAGCCTCGGGCTGTCGCGCAGCGACATCGGGTACAAGATCCGCAAGCTCGGCCTGTGACCCCCCGGAGCGTCCGAGAATTCCGACGGCCCGGCCGATGCTGTCCAAAGATTCCTACACCCAGGCCTTTCACCCGATTCGGATAATTCTTCCAAGACACTATCGATACTCCTTTTCGACGGTCGCCGCGAAACCTGGCACGTGCCTTGCTCTCCTCCGGCACCGACAGGCCGCCGAGCGGCCGAAACCACAACCGACCGATCCAAGGAGGGTGATCGACATGAAGAACGTCCGCACGATCCGCACCGTCATCACGGCCGCCGCAGTCGTCGCGGCGGGACTGGCCCTGGGCGCCGCGACGCTGCCGCGCGCCGAGGCCGCCGCGCCGAAGACCCTGGAGAACCTGCAGGCCGCGTTCAACGGCGAGAGCAACGCCCACGCCCGGTACCTCGCCTTCGCCGACAAGGCCGACGAGGAGGGCTACGGCAAGGTGGCCAGCCTGTTCCGCGCCGCCGCCCGCGCCGAGGAGATCCACGCCGACAACCACGCCAAGGTGATCACGGACGATGGGCGGCACCCCGGCGGCGACGATCGAGACAGCCCGAGGTCAAGACCACGCCGGAAAACCTGGAGGCGGCCATCGAGGGCGAGTCCTACGAGCGCGACACCATGTACCCGGAGTTCCTCGCCGCGGCCCGGACGGAGCGCAACAAGGACGCCATCCAGACCTTCAACTACGCCAAGACCGCCGAGGCCGAGCACGCCAAGCCTCTACACCGAGGCCCTCGACAACCTCGAGTCATGACGGGCAGCGCCAAGACCTTCTACGTCTGCTCCGTGTGCGGCTACACCACCACCAACCTCGACTTCGCGAAGTGCCTCTCCTGCTTCAACCCCAAGGAGAAGTACGTCGAGGTAAGCTGACGACCCAGGACGCCGGCCGCCCGTCGCCCTCCGGGGCGCCGGGCGGCCGATCCGGCGCCGCGAGCGCCGCGGAGGGAGCCATGATCGACTTTCCGCCAATCCCGTCGTGGGACGGCCTCCATCCCCTCATCATCCACTTCCCCATCGCCCTGCTCCTGGTCGCCCCTTGTTCGTGGCACTGGGTGTCGTCTTCGCCAAGGAGCACGGACGCGGGCTGCTCCTCGCCGCCTTCGTCCTGATGGTCCTGGGCACGGCCTCCACCTTCGTCGCCGTGTCCACCGGCGAGGCCGCGGGACAGCTGGCCGAGCGGACCCCCGCCGTCAACGCCGTGCTCGAGCACCACGAGGAGCTGGCCGAGCGCACCCGGCTGGTCTTCAGCATGCTGACCGTCGTCTTCGCCGCGATACTGGTCGGCGCCGCGCCTCACCCGCGGCCCCTGGAGGGCCGGGCGGCGGTGGCCGTCGCTACGGGGTCTTTCTGCTCTTCTACCTGCCGGCGCCGTGCTCCTCGCCAACACCGCCCACAACGGCGGACGGCTGGTCCACGAGCTCGGGGTCCAGAGCCTCATGGCCTCGGAGCCGCTGCCGACGACCACCGCCGACGCCGACGAGTGACGGTTGTATAGAATGATCCTGCGCTTCAGCCGCGAGGCGCTGCACGGGGGCCCGCGCCCCCCGGCGCGGAGGGGAGAGCCGTGGAGCCACACTACGACGTCGTCGTCATCGGCTGCGGCCCTGCCGGCGAGCGCGCCGCGATCCAGGCGGCGCGGGCCGGCAAGCGGGTGGCCGTCGTCGAGCAGGCCGACGTGGTCGGCGGCAACCGGGTCAACTGGGGCACGATCCCCTCGAAGACGCTCCGGGAGAGCGCGCTGTTCGTCCTCGGCCTGACGCGGGACAAGCTGCACGGGATCAGGGTCGAGATCCCCGACGAGATCACCGTCTCCGACTTCACCTTCCGCGAGCGCGTCGTGGTCCACCGCGAGCTCGAGCTCATCAACGAGTCGCTGGACCGCTACCACATCCAGGTCTTCCAGGGACACGCGCGCTTCGTGGACCCTCACACCGTGGCGGTGTACGGCGTGGAGGGCCAGCTGCGCACGGAGCTGACAGGGGACGTCGTCGTCATCGCCACGGGGTCGCGCCCCAACCACCCGGGCGACGTTGCCTTCGACGGCGACCGCATCTTCGACTCGGAGAGCATCCTCTCCCTGCCCCGGATCCCGCGCTCCATGATGGTGCTGGGCGCGGGCGTGATCGGCATCGAGTACGCCAGCATCTTCGCCGCCCTCGGCGTGCAGGTGACCCTGGTCGACACCCGCGACCGGCTGCTTCCCTACTGTGACCGGGAGATCGTCGAGATCCTGGAGCGCGAGCTGCGCTGGCTCGGCATGGTCATCCTCCACAGCGACCGCTACGAAGCCATCGAGCTCGTGGACGAGGAGCCCCGCCGCGTGCGCTGCCGTACGCGCTCGGGGAACATCCTCGAGGCCGACGTCCTGCTCTACTGCGTCGGCCGCGACGGCAACACCGACGACCTCGGGCTGGAAGCCCTCGGGCTCGAGCCCACCGGCTATGGCCTGCTCCAGGTCAACGAGCACTTCCAGACCGCCCACCCCCACGTGTACGCCGTCGGCGACGTGATCGGGTACCCGGCGCTGGCCAGTACCTCCATGGAACAGGGCCGGCAGGCCATGCGCCACGCCTTCAAGATCCCCGGGCTCCCGCTGCACACCGAGGTCCTCCCCTTCGCCGTCTACTCGATCCCCGAGATCAGCTACATCGGGGACACCGAGGAGTCGCTGCAGTCACGCGGGATGGAGTACGTCGCCGGCCGCGCCCGGTACGACATGAACCCTCGCGGCCAGATCATCGGCGACATGGGCGGGATGCTCAAGCTGCTCTTCGACGCCGAGTCGCTCCGTCTGGCCGGGGTGCACATCGTCGGCACCGGTGCCAGCGAGCTGGTCCACATCGGGCAGGCGTTCCTGACTTCCAACGCCACCGCGCTGCAGATCGCCGAGACGCTCTACAACTACCCGACGCTGTCCGACCTCTACCGCCACGCCGCCCTCAAGGCCATGACCGAGCACAGGCGGCGCCGCGCCCCCTCCGAGCCCCTGCAGCCCTGACTCAGAGCACGCCGCGCAGGGTCAGCCGCACCGCCCGGCCCGGAGCCGGCACGGCGGCGGCGTCCGCCGAGTCCGGATAGGTCCGGTCGAGCAGGTTGCGGCCCGTCAGGCTCACTTCCAGCGCCGGGCTGACGCGCACACCGATGCCGCCGTCCACGACGGCGTGGCCCGGCACCACCGCCTCCGTGGGACCGGGACGGGAGTCGCGGGCGTAGGCGGCCACCCGGGCGAACCACCAGCCCCGCCGCCAGGGGTCCTGCCGCACCGTGAGCAGCACGCCCCGGGCGGGGATGCCGTCGAGGGGGGCGCCGTCGCCGATCACCTCCCCGCGCTCGGCCTGCACCCCGAGGGTGAGCGAGACGGCCCGCCCCACCTTGAACCCGGCCTCCACCTCGGCGCCGCGCAGCTCCGCCTCGCCGCGGTTGCGGAAGGCGTAGTCGGTGCCGTCCCGGTACCGCTCGATGAGGTCGCGGATGCGGTAGAGGTAGGCGTACACGGCGACCCGCGCGGCGCCCCGCGAGAAGCGCACCGCGGCGTCGAGCTGCCGGCTCGTCTCCGGACGCAGGTCGGGGTTGCCGGTGATGAAGCCCCGGCCGCTGATGCCGCGGTAGTACCTGTCGGACAGCAGCGCGTCCCGGAAGCCCCGCGCCCCCTGCACGGTGAGCGCCACGTCGCGCCCCAGCGGCACCGTCGCCGCCAGGAACCCCGAGGCGTCCGAGCGGGAGGTGGCGCGGTCGCCGAAGTACCCGCCCTCGTTGCTCGTAGTCACGCGGTCCCCGCGGACGCCGAACGCCAGGCCCACCGCCCCGACGGCCTGGTCCAGCGCGGCGAACACCCCGGAGTCGTCGCGCCTCGCCGAGGCGACGGAGACCTCGCGCTCGGCCTGTGCGTCGCAGGGGCACCCCGACGAGGTGAACTGCATCGTCGTGTTGAACGCCCGGAGGTTGGTCCGCCCCGTGGCGTCCACTCCGACCACCAGCCGGCCCGCGCCCACGGGACGCTCCGCCTCGACCCGCAGGCCGTAGTCGTCGGCCTCCACCGTGGCCCGCGAGAGCTGGCGGGGCGCGCTGGCGGTGGCGAAGCGGTCCTTGGCCGTCACGATCCGCCCCCGGGCCCACAGGGCGGCGACGCTCAACCGCGAGAACCCGGCCGGACCGGCGCGGTCGTAGGCCACCGTGAGCCGGTGCGACGTGTCCTCGGGGTAGAAGGTGCGCGTGGTGAGGGAGTCCGTCGAGGGCTTGCCGATGTCCTCTCCGGAGTCCGCGCGCCACAGGACCCTCAGGTTGCCGCCCAGGGTCCGGCCCTGCAGGCCCGCCCGGAAGCCGTGGAAGCTCCCGCCGGAGTCCGCGACCCGCCCCTCGGGGCTGGAGACGTCCTCGAACGTCCTCGTGTTGGCCGCGAGCAGGAGGCCCGCTCCCAGCACGGTGGTGTTCACCGCCACGTCGGCACCCCGCTCGGGAGCGCCGGCGGCGCCGAACACCGCGTAGCGGAGGGTGGCGGGCTCGCCCGGCGACGGCACGCGGGTGCGGGCGCGGATCACGCCGCCGAAGGCGTCGGAGCCGTAGGCGACCGAGCCCGGTCCCCGCACCACCTCGATCTCGTCCACGGTGCCCGGGTCGAGGAACGTGGCCGAGGGGCCGACCCGGCGCTCCGCGGTGACCCGGCCGTCGTCCAGCAGGATCAACGTCCTCGCCGAACCCATGCCGCGGATGGCGGGGACCGCGGCGTGCCCGTCGCCCAGGGACTCGGTCCCCGGCACCGTGGCGACGGCGTCGACGAGCTGCTGCGGGTCGCGCTCGACGAGGTCCTCGCGGCCCAGGAGCGTGAACGCCGCGGCGGGGGGGAGGTCGATGTCAGGCGCCGGCGCCCCCAGCACCGTCACCGCCTCCGCCACGGAGGGGCCGACGCGCACCACCAGCGGCCCCGAGGCGGGCAGCGACGGCACCGTCACCGGGCCCAGCGCCACGCCGTCGGGGCGGCTGACCACCAGCTGAAAGGGGGGCGGCGGGACGGTCTTCACGGTGAAGCGTCCCCCCGCGTCGGTGACGAAGGAGCCCTGCCGCCCGACGATGATCACGCGGGCGCCGCGCAGGGGCTGGCCGTCAGGGGCGATCACCTGGATCTCGACGGCGGCGGCCGTTCCGGCCGCAAGCAGGCAGAGGAGCAGGAAGGGTGGAGTCATGCGTCGCACAGGGGCTCTCCGGGAACCGGTTCTGGCTCGGGGGACGCGGCGCGCCCTCAAGGGTCTCCGCGCATGGTACCCGGTCCGGGATGGGCCGGGAAACCCGGCGGCGCTACGGGACGGCCCAGGCTCCGAGGGCGCGGCGGACGTCCACGATCTGGGCCGTGTGGTAGGCGGTGTGGTCGGCCACCAGGAGCACTTCCCGCAGGTAGGTGCGCCCCTCGCCGTGCGGGATGGCGGCGGTGAGGTCCAGCGAGGGATCCTGGATCAGCGCCACGACGCTGTCCAGGTCCGCCCGCAGGTCGGCCAGGGCGCCCTCCCATGCCTCGTCGTCCACCGAGGGCGGATCCGAGGCCGGCCAGTACCCCTCCGGCCACGGGGGCGACTCCCAGGACGGGTCCAGGGTGTACCGGATGATGTCCTTCTGCGCCAGCCGGATGTGCTCCACCAGCTCCCACACGCTGTGTACCCCGCCCGGAGGCCGGACCGCCCGCAGCGCTCCGGGAAGTCCGTCCACGGCCTTGACCAGGGAGACGTGGGCCCCCTTCCCCCTGACGAGATCGGTGAGGCTCCTGCGCAGCGACGCACCGTCCATCGTGTCCCCCTTCGCCTCCCGCCTTCAGCGGGCCGGCACCGCACCCGTCACCGCCGGCACCGCGGCGCGGCCGGTCCGGGCCACCGCGGGCGACAGCGCCGAGCCGCCCAGCAGCACCACCGCGATCCACACCGAGTCGGCCAGGAACAGGTGCACCATCTGCATCCACACCGGCGCCAGGAGCAGGAGGTTGGTCACCCCGGCCGCGATCTGCAACACCACGAGGGTGGTCAGCGCGTCCGCCAGGAAGCGCACCCCCGGCCGGTCGTCGCGCAGGCCCCGCAGCAGGCGGGCGAGCAGGACCAGGTACGTCCCCACCGCCACCGCGATCAGCGGGTGGAACACCCGGAGCTTCACCATGACCCTCCCGGCGGCCGAGAAGTCCTGCTCGATCCCCTTCGCCAGCGTGGCCGCCGGGAACAGGGTGTCTCCCAGAGCCGTGACGGCGCCGCTCGCGCCCAGCACGATCATCCCCGCCAGGCCGCCCGCGACGAGCCAGAAGGCCGCACCCCGGTCACGGGGCCGCCACGCCCGCACCCCGCTCGCCCACAGCGCGGCCAGCGCCAGGGACGCCAGGAGGAGGAAGGTGTTGAGCAGGTGGACCGCGATGACCACGGCCCGGGCCGCCGACGCGTTGCGGGCGACCAGGCCGAAGAGCACGAGCCCCGCGCCGACCAGCGCCTCGCTCACCGTGAACGCCAGCGAGAGCCACGCCGCGGAGCGCACCCCGTGCCCCCGCGGATACACCCGCACGGCCCAGACGACCAGGGCGGCGACGAGGACGAGGATGAGCCCGCTGCTGACCCGGTGGCTGAACTCGATGAGGGTGGCGGCCCGGGGCGAGTGGGGAATGACGACCCCGTTGCACAGCGGCCAGTGTCCGCCGCACCCCGCCCCCGACCCGGTGGCGCGGACGTAGGCACCCCAGAGCACCACGCCCACGCAGTATGCCAGGACCGCCCATGCGAAGACGGCGAACCTCCCGGACTCCCGGCTCGCCCCCCCCTCCGGATCTCCCGCGTTCCCTCTCTCCATGACGTCACCGCCCGTGGGCCCCTGCAGGGGCGTTTGCACCGTGCAACCCGTTCCGGCCGGCGGATCCTTCCCGGGCCTCAGCCGGCGCTGAAGGAGAAGTCGAAGCCCACGTGCGGCGGCTCGTGGTCCGGGTCGCAGCGGTACGGCGTGAAGTCGGTCACGCCCTCGGCCCTGAGGAAGTCCTCGTCGATAAGGGTGCGGCCGGTGAAGGAGCGGGGCTCCTTGGCGAAGAGGCGCAGCACCGCGTCCACCAGGATGTCCGGACGGCGCCACATGGCGCGCCCGCCGAGACCGTAGTTGATGGTCGCGTAGCTCTCGATGAGGGTGGCGGGCCACAGCGCGTTGGCCGCGATGTTGTGGTCCCGGAGCTCGCCGGCGAGGCCGAGGGCGATCATGGTCATGCCGAACTTGCTCACCGAGTACGCGATCTTCCCCGTCACCGCGGCCGGGTCCACCGGCGGGGACATCATGACCACGTGGCCCCAGTCCTGGGCGATCATCGCGGGCAGGACGTGGCGGGTGCAGGCGAACGCGCCGCGCACGTTCACACCCATCACCAGGTCGAAGCGCTTCATCGGCGTCTCCACCAGGTCGTGCCAGAACAGCGCACCGGCGTTGTTGACGAGGAAGTCGATGCGGGAGAAGCGGTCGAGCGTGGTGCCCACGGCCCGTTCCACCGCCTCGTCGTCGCGCACGTCGAGCTGGATGGCCAGGGCCCGGCGGCCCAGCGCCTCCACCTCCGCAGCCGTCTCCCCGATGGTGCCGGGGAGCCTGGGGTCGGGGTGAACCGTCTTGCCGGTCACGACGATGTCGCACCCGTGCCGCGCCAGGCCGAGCGCCAGCGCCTTCCCCACACCCCTGGTGGCCCCCGTGATGAACGCAACCTTGCCGGTGAAATCCATGCCGTCCACGCTACCTCCCCCTCCCCGCCCCGGCAAGCCCCCGCACCCCCAGCGCCTCGTCAGCGGTTCGCCTTGAGCAGGATGGTGACGCGGCGGGTGACGCACCGCCCCTCGGCGGCCGCTTCCTTCGCTCCCCTGCTGTCGCGCTCCTCATGCAGTCCCCCGGGCCGCGAGCCGCTCCCGGCCCGTCATCGACGGACGGAACCGGTCCTCCGGCCGGAATCGGGTCCGCGGCGGGCCGGCACCCCCTCAGGCGAAGCTGGAGAGGGCCTGACCCTCGTCGTCGAAGGTCTCGAACACGCCGATCAGCTGGGTCAGAAGCAGCACCTTGCGGACCCGCTCCTGAACGTGCAGCAGCTTGACCGTCGCGCCCCTGGCCGCGGCGGTCGCCTTGCAGCGGATCAGTTCCCCGAGCCCGGCCGAGTCGATGAACGCCACACCCTTCACGTCCATGACGACCTTCTTGTGGCCCTCCTCGAGGACCTGGAGAAACGCTTCGCGCAGGGAAACGTCCCCGGACCCGATGGTGATGCTGCCGCGGAGGCTCATGATGACGACGCCGGAATCGACACGGGTGCTGATGGTCACGGTCCACCTCCCTGGTTCCCAACATCTGGACTCACGATCTGTCCTCACCTTGTAAAGCGTGTTCGCTCCGGAAATCATCCCGGCCACGAGGCCGTTCGCTCTTCGTGTCCGCAGGCCTCTCCGGCCGCGGCGCCGCTCGCTGCGGAGCGAGCGGGGAAGGGGGCGCAGCAATGGCACGGAAGGCGCTGGCCCTGGCGGGGTTCCTGGGGGTCACCGCGGTGGTGGCGCTGCTCGGCTCCGTCGCTACGGCGACCTCGGTGGGGACCTGGTACCAGGCCCTGGCGAAGCCCTCGTGGAACCCTCCCGCCTGGCTGTTCGGCCCGGTGTGGACGGCGCTCTACCTGGCCATGGCGGTGGCCGCCTGGCTCGTCTGGCTCCACCGCGGTGAGGGCCGCCGGCAGGCCCTCCTCCTCTTCGCCGTGCAGCTCGCCCTCAACGCGACGTGGTCCTGGCTGTTCTTCTTCGGGCGCGCCCCGGCTGCCGCCCTGGTCGACATCGTCCTGCTCTGGCTCGCCGTCGCCGCCACGGTGGCCTCCTTCGCCAGGCTTCGCCCCGCCGCCGCCTGGCTCCTGGTCCCCTACCTCGCCTGGGTCACCTTCGCGGGCGCCCTCAACGCCGCCATCGTTCACCTCAATTGACGCGGGGGGCCCAGCGGCCAGCTATCGGTTGCGGGGGCCCAGCGGCCACACGCGGCCCGCGCCAAACCGTCCTCCGCCGCTGACGCCCCCCGGGCCCCCGCGCGAGGCCGAAGTGAATTCGGCCTCGCTTTCTTTCACCTCCGCACCACCCGCCACCCGGCCGGGCAGCGCCCGGTCCTGCGCCGGATCGGCAAGGACCTCGTCAGGGGCCTACTATCGGTTGCGGGGGGCCCAGCGGCCCCCCAAACCGTCCTCCGCCGCTGACGCCCCCCGGGCCCCCGCGCGAGGCCGAAGTGAATTCGGCCTCGCTTTCTTTCACCTCCGCACCACCCGCCACCCGGCCGGGCAGCGCCCGGTCCTGCGCCGGATCGGCAAGGACCTCGGTCAAGAGGGCCTACTATCGGTTGCGGGGGGCCCAGCGGCCCCCCGACCACCCTCCGCCGCTGACGCCCCCCGGGCCCCCGCGCGCCCGGGAAGTGAATTCCCGGGCGCTTTCTGTCGCCTCCGCACCACCCCCCGCCCGGCCAGGCGGCGCCGGCGGTGCGGCGGCGAGGGCGCCTTTACACTGCTCGAAGGGCGCGAGCCTCCGCCCGCTCCTGCAGAGGCCCTGTGGAGGGAGAGACGATGGCCATGGACAAGCAACCCAACTCGCGCTCGTGCTTCCTGTGCGGCCGGGAGAACCCCATCAGTCTCAAGGTCAGCTGGTACAACGACCCCGAGAACCGCCAGGTCCGCGCCACCGTGACGGTACCGGACGACTTCAACTCCTACCCCGGCATCGTCCACGGCGGCGTCGTCGCCGCCCTCCTCGACGAGACCGCAGGCCGCGCCGTGATGCTGGACGGCGACTGGTCCAACCTCATGGTCACGCTCAAGCTCGAGGTCACCTACCGCCGCACCACGCCCACCGGAACCCCCCTCGAGGTCGTGGGCTGGGTGGTGAGGGGCGGTCACCGCCGCGCCCAGGTCGCGGGCGAGGTCCGGCTCCCCGACGGCACCGTCACCGCCCGCTGCGAGGCCCTCATCGTGCGCCCCCCCGAGGACGTGCTGGCGGGGTGGGAGGCCGAGCGTGCCCACTGGCGCGTCTACGACGACTGAGCGGTCCCCCCCTCCCGCAGGGCGAGGATCTCCCGGGCCACCTCCTCCACCGACTTGCCGGTGACGTCGACGCGGTTCCAGCCGTGCTCCAGGCAGAGGTGCTGGGAGTGCAGCAGCTCCGCCCGCACCTGCGGCAGCGACGCGTACACCCCCGACGGCATGCCCAGGTACACCGCCCTGGCGCGGCGCAGCTCGGCGAGCCTGACCGCGGTCATGAGCAGCCCGAACACCCGCCCCGGAGGCAGCGACGCCACCGCCGCCGGCACCGGCACGTCCGGGACGATGGGGACGTTGGCGGCGAACCAGCCGCGGTAGGCGAGGTAGAGCATGGTCGGCGTCTTCATGGTGCGCGATACGCCCACGAGCACGATCTCCGCCCCCTCCAGCTCGTCCGCGCGCTGCCCGTCGTCGTGGCGGAAGGCGAACTCCACCGCCTCGATGGCGCGCGCCTTGGCCTCCACGAGCTGCTGGAACAGGCCCGGCTTCTCCTGCGGGCTGAGGTCCAGCCGGTGCGCCAGCCGCTCCAGCACCGGCCCCATCAGGTCCATGGAGTCCACGCCGTGGAGCCGGCACTCCTGCAGCATGAGCCGCCTGGACTCGTCCGACACCAGCGTGTGGAGGAGCAGCGCCTCGCTGGCCGCCGCCTCCTGCACCACCGTGCGGACCTGTGCGTCGGAGCGGACGCCCCCCCGGCGCACGATCTCCACCGGAGCGTCTCCGAACTGCACCAGGGCCGCGCGGGTCACACGCTCCGCGGTCTCCCCGGTGGAGTCCGACACCACGAGGATGGTGAGCATCTCCCGGTCCTCCCTCGCCTCGATGAACCAGATATAGCACCCTCGCGGGCCCGCGGCCACGGAGGAATTCCGCGCCGGCCGTCGCGGTAGGAGAGGGTGGTGCGGAGCCGGGGAGGTGGTCATGCGGATCGCGGTCATCGGAGCGGGGGGCGTCGGCGGGTACTTCGGGGGGCGGCTGGCCCGCTCGGGCGAGGAGGTCGTGTTCGTCGCCCGGGGAGCCACGCTGGACGCGCTGCGCCGGCGCGGCCTCCGGGTGGACAGCGTCGCCGGGGACTTCGCCCTGGACCGGGTGGAGGCCTCCGGCGAGCCCTCCCGAGTGGGCCCGGTCGACGCCGTTCTCGTCGCCGTGAAGTCCTGGCAGGTGGCGGAGGTAGCCCCGACCCTCACCCCCCTGGTGGGCCCCGGGACGGCGGTCGTGCCCCTGGAGAACGGTGTCGAGGCCCCCGACCAGCTCGCCGGTGTGCTCGGTCGCGGGGCCGTCCTCGGCGGCCTGTGCCGCATCTCGAGCATGGTCGTGGAGCCCGGCCACATCCGCCACGCGGGGCTGGAGCCCTATGTGGCTCTGGGCGAGCTCGGCGGCGGCGCGAGCGACCGTGCCGAGCGCCTCCGCGCCGCCCTCGAGCGCTCCGGGGTGCGCGCCGAGGTCCCGGCGGACATCCGCCTCGCCATGTGGGAGAAGTTCCTGTTCATCACGGCCGTCTCCGGGCTGGGCGCGGTGACGCGGGCCGGTGTCGGGGTGCTGCGCTCCCTCCCCGCCACGCGCGACCTGCTGGTGGCCGCGGTGGAGGAGGTGGCCGCGGTGGGCCGCGCCCACGGCGTCGCGATCCCCGCCGGGGCGCCGGCCGCCACGCTGGCCCTCGTCGACACCCTGCCGGAGCACACCACGGCCTCCATGCAGCGGGACATCGCCGCCGGCAGGCCCTCGGAGCTGGAGTCGCAGAACGGCGCCGTGGTCCGTCTCGGTGAGGCCGCCGGCGTGCCCACGCCGGTCAACGCCTTCCTCTACGCCGCCCTGCTGCCCCAGGAGCTCGCCGCCCGGGGACGAGCGGACGGCGGCGGGGGTGCGGTCCTCACCTGACGAGGACCCTCCCCAGCGTGGCGTGCACCTCGAGGGTGAGGCGGCGGGGGGCGTCCTCGAACCCCGGTGACTGCCACCCGCCGCGGCGGCGGGGAACGCGGTCCTCGTCGACGCGGATCCGGGCCAGGCTGCTGTCGGGCACGATGCGGACAGGAACGCCTTCCGGCAGGATCACGGTGAGCCGGCCCAGCGTCACGCCGACCCGCGCCGCGGCGTCACCCGACGGCGCCGGGAGCACGAGGCTCCCCTCCCCGACCTCGAGGAAGAAGCGGAGGCTGCGGACGTCGAGGTCGCCGAGGTCCACCCGCGCCTGCGCGGCGACGGCCCTGGCGTCGAGGGTCAGCGGCACGCCGGGGTGGAGCCGGAGGTCCCATCGCCCGGACCCGGAGGGGCCGCCGACGAGAGCCGGAAAGGCGACCGCTCCCTGCGGAGGGAGCGCAGCACGACGTGGAGCTCGTCCCCTCCCGGAAGGAGGAGACGCGGAGGGGGCTGCCGCGGCGGGCCGAGGCCAGGCCGCTCACCAGGTCGGCTCCCGTGCCGGAGCCGGCGCCCAGGTCCAGCCGTCCCCCGACGACGTCGAGGTCGACGCGGGCGGAGGCGGCCCCCGCCAGCGGCACCGCCACGGAGACCGTCTCGAGCGCCCCCGGAGGTTCCGCGCCGGGGGGCCGGTGGGACAGCCTGACCGCCGCCAGGCCCAGCAGCGCCAGGATCACCGCCGCCAGGGGGAAGGCGATCCAGCCCGGGAGCCGTCCGAGGAGAAGGTCGAGTCCCAGCCCCACGAGGAGAAGCGGCCAGAAGGTCGACGCCACCTCCCAGGGGGACCAGGCCGTCAGGTCCAGGTTCCAGGCGAGAAGGTAGAGGCCCCCGGCGATGAGGAAGAGGGGGAAGGTGACGGCGTGGCGGTGGCGGGGACGGTCGTCCATGACGCTACCTCCTCAGTCCCCGGGCCACGAGGGCGCCACCGAGGAGGACGAGCACGACGGGCCAGTAGACGCCCCAGTCGATCCACCAGATGAACCCCAGGTTGCGGGCCAGCAGCAGTACCCCGAGGGCGATGAGCACGGCCCCCAGCACGCTCCCGTGGCCCGTCCCCCCGACCGGCCGCGGGGCCGGCGGCGGCGGTGGAGCCGGCGGCACGACCTCCACGGTGGGCTCCCCGGGAGCACCCCCGCCGCGGCCTGGATCCTCCGCCGGGGGAGCGGGCTCATCGCAAACGGGCGCCTCCTCCCCCTTCCCGCCGCCCCCACCCCGGACCCCCGCCACGGCGCGGCGGGCCTCGTCCCCGTACTCCCGCGCGTTGCTGCGCACGACCTCCCGGGGCGCCATCTCCACCGCGCTCTCCCGCGGCACGATCACGGCCATCGCCAGGTAGATGAGGATGCCGACACCGTGCAGGAAGGCGAGCAGCACGAAGGCGAGGCGGACCAGCGTGGGATCGACGCCCAGGTGGTCGGCGAGCCCCCCGCACACGCCGGCGATCATGCGGTCGTGCTCGCTGCGGTACATCCGGTCTGCCATGGTGTCCTCCCCGGGAGGAGCGGCGCCGGGAGCCGCCTTCCCCCCCGAACATACGTCGTGCAGCGCGGCTTGTTGCGGCGCGGAGCCGGAATCCGCCATCCCGCGGCCGGGTTGCAGCCGGCAGGACGGGGACCGCGGGCCGCGCCACACCGCCGGCAGACGCACCGTCTTCAAGGGAGGCTCACCATGCCTGCGCGCACCGCATCGGCACAGTGGAACGGGAGGCTACGCGACGGCTCCGGCAGGATGAAGCTCGGCACCGGAGGATACGAGGGCGCCTACTCCTTCGCGTCCCGCTTCGAGAACGGAGACGGCACCAACCCGGAGGAGCTCCTCGGCGCGGCCCACGCCGGGTGCTTCTCGATGGCGCTCTCTTCTGTCCTGGAGAAGGCGGGCTATGCGCCCGACTGGATCCGCACCCGGGCCACCGTCCACATCGAGAAGGTGGGAGACGGCTTCAAGATCACCACCATCGAGCTGGCCACCGAGGGCAAGGTGCCGGGCATCGACCAGGGCGCCTTCCGCGACCACGCGGAGACCGCCAAGGGCGGCTGCCCCGTCTCGCAGGCCCTCACCGGGGTGGTCATCCGCCTGGAAAGCGCCACGCTGGCGTCGTAGCGGCTCAGCCGGGGGGGCGGATCGGGGCCGGGGGGGACTGCTCCTCGACCTGGATGGTGGAGTGCTCGATGTCGAAGCGGTCGCGCAGAACGGCGCGGACCCGCCAGACCACCTGGGGATCGGGGGACGACACGGTGACGTGGGCGGACAGGGCCACGAAGCCGCTGGTGATGGTCCAGACGTGGAGATCGTGCACGCCGGCCACACCCGGGACCTCCCGGATCGCGTGGCTGACCTCCCCGAGCCGGAGGTGGGGGGGACGCCCTCCATGAGGATGGCCACGGACTCGCGCAGGAGGCTCCACGCCGAGAAGAGGACCAGGACCGCGATGAGCGCCGACGCCACCGGGTCGGCCCACCGCCACCCGTAGAGCCAGATGAGGAGGCCGGCGAGGACCGCCTGGACGCTGCCCAGGGTGTCCGTGAGGACGTGCAGCCAGGCGCCCCGCACGTTGAGGCTCTCCGAGCGCCCTCCGCCCAGGATCTTCAGCGAGACCAGGTTGACGAGCAGGCCGCCCGCGGCGATGACCATCATGCCCCTACCGGCCACCTCCGGCGGGCTCATGAGCCGGCGGTACACCTCCACGAAGATGAACACGGCGATGGCCACCAGTGCCGCGCCGTTGGCCATGGCGGCGAGGATCTCCCCGCGGTAGAAGCCGTAGGTCCGCTCGTCGTCGGGGGGGCGCTGGGCGATGCGGATGGCGAAGACGGAGAGGCCGAGGGCCGCGACGTCGGAGAGCATGTGGCCGGCGTCGGCGAGGAGCGCCAGGGAGTTGGTGAGCAGGCCGCCGGCGACCTCGGCGCCCATGTACACGGCGGCCAGCACCAGCGCCGCCGTCAGCCTCCGGCTGTTCCTCATCCCGGCCGAGTGCACGTGGCCGTGTCCTGCCGTCAAGCCGCCCTCCCCGCCCCGTCACGGGCCGCGCCCGCGAGGCTCTTCCGGCCCCGCGCTCCGCCGGATCCAAGGGTAGCGCACACGCGCTTGGATGGCGCCCGAAAGCAAACCTCCCCATTCGAGGTTGAAGAGGGTGAAAAGGAGCGGCCGCCTCCGGGAGGCCGGGAACGCGGGCGAGATGCTCCTGAGAGGATGGGGGTGGTCCCAGATGGGTGGATACGGCATGGCCGGCTACGGCATGGGGTGGACGTGGATCTTCTGGCTCTTCGTCATCGTCGCCATCGTGGTGCTCGCGGTGCTCATCGCGCGCGCCGCCGGCTCGCGGGGCGCGCCGCGCTCGCCGTTGCCGCCCGCGGCCGCTCCGGAGACCCCCGAGGAGATCGTCAAGAAGCGCTACGCCAGGGGCGAGATCACCAGGGAGGAGTACCAGAAGCTCCTCGACGACCTGCGCCGCTGATCCCCCGCAGGGCTGTAGACTGGCCGGTATGAGCGAGATCGACGCGGAGCTCGTGGCGTCGGTGCTGCCGGTGGTGGCCCGTCACACGCGCAGGACTCCGCTGCTCGAGAGCGAGTGGCTCTCGGAGGTCACCGGCGGCAGGGTGCTCCTGAAGTGCGAGAACCTCCAGGTGACCGGCTCGTTCAAGGTGCGGGGCGCCGTCGCCGCCCTGGCGCAGAGCCCGCCCGCCGCGGTGGTGGCGTGCTCCGCCGGCAACCACGGCCTGGGCGTGGCGCGGGCCGCGGCCGCCTTCGGCATCCCTTGCACGGTGGTCGTCCCCTCGACGGTGCCGCGGGTGAAGGAGGAGGCCATCCTGCGGCACGGCGCCCGGGTCCTCCGCTCGCCGCACGCCGGCTACGACGACACGCAGGCCTGGACCCTCGCCCGCCTCGAGGAGCTCCGCGGCGCGTTCCTGTCACCCTTCGACGACCCCCTGGTCATCGCCGGCAACGGCGGCACCACCGGGGTGGAGATCTTCGACGAGGCGGGTGACCTGGACGCCGTCGTCGTACCGTGCGGCGGCGGCGGGTGTGCCGTCGGCATCGGCGTGGTGGCCCGTTCGCGCCGCCCGCGGGCGAAGGTGATCGCGGTGAACACCGACGCGTCCCCCGGCATGTGGCTGTCCCGCCGGGACGGCCGCGCCCACCTGCGGGTGGAGGGGGCGGAGACGGTCTGCGAGGGGCTCGAGGGTGGTGTGAGCGAGCGCACCTACCGGCTCGGACTGGAGACCATCGACGACGTCGTCCTCGCCCGCGAGGAGACCATCCGCCGGGCGGTCGGCGAGGTGGCGCGGCGGGAGCACCTGGTGGTCGAGGGCTCGGCCGCGGCCGGGGTGGCCGCGCTGCTGGACGGCGCCCTGGACGCGGCGGGGAAGCGGATCTGCGTCGTCCTCACCGGCGGCAACATCGACTCCGGCCGTCTCGCGGAGCTCCTCCGCTGAGCGCCGGCGGCCCTCCCCTCAGCCGAACAGCGCCGCCTCGGCGGTGAGGCCGGGCCCGAATCCCAGCGCCACGCAGGGGCGCTGGGCCCCGGCGCGCATCAGCCGCTCGAGGATGAACAGGATGGTGGGGGACGACATGTTGCCGCACTCCGCCAGCACCTGCCTCGATACCGCCGTGGCTTCCGGCGCCAGCCCCAGCGTCTCCGCCACCTGGCTGACGATGCGCGGGCCACCGGGATGGATGGCCCAGGTGCGCACGTCCTCCACTCCGAGACCGTGCTCGCGGAGCCAGTGGTCGAGCCCGGGCCGCAGGTGCTCGCGGATGAGGTCCGGGACCCGGGCGGAGAGCGTCATCTCGAACCCGTGGTCCCCGATGCGCCAGGTCATGGCCTCCCCGGAGTCGGGGAGGAGCCAGGAGCGGCTGCCCCGCACGGGCCAGCCGCGGTCCTCCGCCGGAGCCACCACCGCGGCGGCCGCGCCGTCCGCGAACAGGGCGTTGGCCACCACCTGGTCGGGGTCCCAGCCGTACTGGAAGTGGAGGCTGCACAGCTCCACGGCGCACACCAGCGCCGCACGGCCCCCCTCGGAGCCGGCCAGGGGAACGGCCACCCGCAGCGCGTTGAGGGCGCCGTGGCAGCCCATGAACCCGATGTGGGTGCGCCCCGTCGTGGGGGGCAGCCCCAGCGAACGGATCAGGGTGACGTCCATGCCGGGCGCGAAGAACCCCGTGCAGGACACCGTGAGCACCTGTCCGATGTCCGCGCCCGCGAGACCGGCCGCCTCCATCGCCCGTCGCGCCGCCGCCACGGCCAACCGGGGCGCCTCCTGGACGTACCGCGCCATGCGCGCGCCGGTGCCCGGGCCCCGGTCCCCGGGCTCCGAGGGCGCCGGGAAGAACGAGGGGGCGACGACCTCCCCCTCCCCCGGCTCGAGGAGCACGCTGCCCCGCCGCTTGACTCCGGTCCGCCTGTAGAGCACCTGGAGGAGCCGGCGGTCCGCGTCGTTCCGGCAGCCGAAGCCCTCGGCGAGCCGGGCCGCGGCCTGTTGTTCGATCCGTCCCTCGGGCAACGCCGTGCCGATCCCGATGATCGCCGCTCGCATCCCGCCCCCCTTCACGCCCCCGGGGCCACGGCGCCGGCAACGGCCCCCGGCCCCACGATGGGCGCGTTCACCGAACGGATCAGGGGAGCGGCCAGGCCGGGCACTCGGGCGAGCACCGCCACTGCCGCTCGCGACAGCGCCGGCCGCCTCAGCGAGGCCGCCAGCACCCGGCACAGCCGCTGGCGCCGCCTGATTGTCGAATCCAGCGTCCGCTCCCACTCCTCCGCCAGCCCTTCCCCCCCGGAGGCGACGGCCCGGCGGACGAGGCCGCCGACCAGCCGCCCGGCGGCCAGGGCCCAGGCCATGCCCTCTCCCGTGAAGGGCTCCTCGTAACCCGTGGCGTCGCCAACGAGGAACAGCCGGTCCGTCGCCGCCGGGACCGTCCGCCTGGTCAGGGGCGGCGTCCCGTGCCACACGGCCCCGGCCAGGCCCTCCGGCACCGCCGCGCCGGCGGCCTCGAGAATGGACCGCGCCGCCGCGCCCAGCCCTCCGGCGTCCCTCGCCAGGCGGGGGGTCATTGCCGCGGCCACGTTGAGCCGGTCGCCCTCCACCCGGACGAGCCCCACGTATCCCCCGGGCGCCCAGGCCATGACGACGGTGCCGTCCGGCACGGTGGCGGGCGCGACGTCCAGGATGGTGCCACCGCCCACGCGGGAGCCCCGCGCGACCGTGGTTGCGAACCCCGGGGCCCCGAACCGGCCGCCCAGGCCGGTGGCCGCCACCACCACCCTGGCCTGCACCGCGAAGCGGACCCCCTCCCGGACCAGCGAGATCCGGTGGAACGGCCGGCTCAGCGCCTCGACGGCGGCGGTGACGGCGGGAAGGAACACCGCTCCCGCGGCGACCGCCCGCTGCGCCAGCGCCAGGTCGAGGACCTCCCTGGACACCGCCGCCCCCGCCGCGGGCACCGTCGCCGATCGTCCGCCGGCCAGCAGCTGCATGGAGGAGAGACGCCGGCCCCCGAGCCGGAACGGCAGGTCGCCGAGCCCGGCGGCGGCCAGGGTGGAGAGCCCGGAGGCGTTCAGGCAACCGCCGCACACCTTGCGCCGCGGAAAGCTGGCGCGGTCGACGAGGACCACCTCCAGCCCGGCCAGCGCCAGCTCCCGGGCCGCCATGGTGCCGGCGGGGCCGGCGCCGATGACGGCGACGTCCCAGCGGCGGGCGGCCGCCTCGACGAGGTCGGCGTCCGTACCCGCGACGGCGGCCGGCGTCACGTCCGCCTCCAGGTGAGCACGAAGCGGAACGGCCAGCAGCGGTCGACGCGGGCGTCCGCGAGCCCGGCGTCGGCGGCGATCCGCCGCACCTCGGCGACGGTGAACGCGGCACGGACCGAGCGGGGGCCGTCCACGTGCACCACGGGGGAGCGCGTGAGCACCCGGGTGGCCAGGGAGGCCAGCAGCAGCCCCCCGGCCCCGCGCACGAGGTCGTTGACCACCACGAGCCGCGATGCGGTCCGGCTCATCTCCCGGAGGAACGCCACCGCGGCGGCGGTCCCGAGGTGGTGCAGGAACAGCGAGCTGGCGACCACGTCGTACCCCTCCGGGAGCGGGTCACGCCCGACGTCCAGCTCGAAGAACGCCACCTCGACACCGGCCCGCTCGGCACGCCGGCGCGCATACGCCACCGAGAAGGGGCTGCGGTCGCACCCGCTCAGCTCCACGTCGTGGCCGTGCCTCCGTGCCCACGCCGCCAGGGCGACGGGCACGTCGCCCCCGCCGCAGGCCACGTCGAGAACCCGCAGAGGCCGTCGACCGGGGACGGTGAGGACGTCGGCGATGACCTCCTCCAGGGTCCGGGCGACGGCGCTGATGCGGTTGATCCTGGCGAGGCCGCGCAACGCGCCGCCGTGAAGGGCGTCGTCGAGACCCGGATCGTCCATCAGCTCGCTCTCGGGGTCCCTGGCGGCGAGATGGCTCAGCGGCGTCGTCCTCCCGCACGCATCAACGGTGCCCCGCCGCGGCGTCTTCCGCCACCTCCGCGCCCCGCTGCTACTCGCCACGGCGGACGCGCTCCACCGTCTGCTGCTTGAGCGCCCACAGCGCCTCGGTCAGCGACACGTGGTAGACGTGCGGGTTGACCAGCCGCTTGACGCCCGAGTCCAGGCGTTCCACGTCTCTGGCCCGCACCTCGCGGATCTCGTCCAGCCCCGGCGGGGAGTACAGCAGCCGTCCCCGGTCCATGACCGGCGCCAGCAGCGCCTCGAACTCGGAGACGTCGGCCCGGCGCAGGGTCCGCGAGACGCCCTTCCGCGTGGGGTGATGGAGCACGAGGTCCTCGCGGTCCGGCAGCTCCTCGCCGTCGAGGCTGAGCACGTCGGCGGTCGCCTTGCCGCGGCGGTCGTACACGCGCCACACCTCCTTGTACCCGGGGTTCAGCGTCTTGGCCGTGCTCTCCGTCAGCTTGATGGCCGGCCGCCACGCCGCGCCGTCGGCGATGCCCACGAGCTTGTAGACGCCGTCGAGGGCGGCGTCCCCCTTCGAGGTGATGAGGCGCGTGCCGACGCCGTACACCAGGCGCCGGATGAGCCGGCCCGCGTCGACTCCGGAGCGCGGCGCCTCCTCCTGGATCTGCGTGATGATCTGCCAGATGACCAGCTCGTCGAGCTGGTTCGAGAGCACGATGGGAACGTCTTCGAAGCCCGCCTCGTCGAGCATCCGGGCGGCCTGGATGCTCAGGTAGGCGAGGTCGCCGGAGTCGAGCCGGATACCCAGAGGGCGGTGACCCTTCCGGCGCAGCTCCTCGAACACCCGGATCGCGTTGGGCACGCCCGAGGCCAGCGTGTCGATGGTGTCGACGAGCAGCAGGCAGTCGTCCGGGAACACGTCGGCATAGGCCCGGAACGCCGCCAGTTCGCCCTCGCCGAGGGCGACGTACGCCTGCACCATGCTGTGGCCGTGGGTCCCCTTGGGCTCGGTGCCGAGGGCGAAGGCGAGACCCGTGTTGGAGGTGAAGTCCGCGCCCCCGATCAGGGCCGCCCGGCTGCCTGCGTTGGCGCCGCGCTCGTGGGCCCGGCGCATGCCGAACTCCAGGATCGTCCCTCCGTGGGCGGCCTCCTTCACCCGCGCCGCCTTCGTGGCGATGAGGGTCTGGTAGTTGAGGTGGTTGAGCAGCGCCGTCTCGAGGAGCTGCGCCATCGCCAGCGGCCCCTTCACCACCACCAGGGGCACGCCGGGGTGGACCACCCGCCCCTCGGGGATGGCGCGCATGGAGAGGGAAGCGAAGCTCCCGTCCCGGCCCAGCCAGGCCAGGAAGTCGTCGTGGAAGAGCCGCCCGCCGCCCTGTCCCCGGCGCGCGGCCAGGAACGCGATGGCGGCGGCGTCGAACCGGGCCTCGGCCATCCAGTCGAGGAGCCACTCCAGCCCCGCGTTGATGCAGTACCCGGCCTTGTGGTCGCCGTAGTCGGGGTAGCTGCGGAAGAAGTAGTCGAACTGCGCCTCGCGCTCGTGCAGCCCCGTGGCGAAGTAGAGCTGCGCCATGGTGAGCTGGTACATGTCGGTGAACAGCGCGCCCTCGGCGACGCGCCTGACTTCTTCTCTCACCGTTTCCCCCTCGCCGGCGGCCCCGGGCCGCCGGAGCGCGGGTGCGGCAGGCTCCCGGCTGCGTCGGTCAACCGTACCACGGCGGAGGATACTTCCCTCGCGGCGGCGCGGCGGGATGATCCCGCGCCGGGACCGCGTTTGCCTCGCCGAGGAGAAGCCCGTGCGCGTCCCGCTGTCGGTCCTGGCCTCGGAGCTCGTCGGCACCGCGGTGCTGGTCGGCGTCGGCGTGTCCATCGTCATCCTCGACTTCGGCACGGGCAGCCCGGTCCCCCGCCTCCTCCCCGACCCGGCGGTGCGCCGCCTGGTGACGGGGTTCCTGTTCGGCAGCACCGGCGCGCTCATCGCGCTGTCGCCGGTGGGACGGATCAGCGGCGCCCACATCAACCCGGTGGTCACGCTGGCGTTCTGGATGCGGGGCAACCTGGGCGGCGGGCACGCCCTCGCCACCATGGCCGCGCAGCTCGCCGGCGCGTGCCTCGGCGCGGTGCCCCTCCTCCTGTGGGGGCGGGTCGGGGCCTCCGTCTTCTTCGGGGCCACGGTCCCGGGTGGGGGGTTCGGCGCCCCCGCGGCGGCGGCCGGAGAGACGGTGACGACCTTCGCCCTGGTGGCGGGTCTGTTCCTCTTCCTGGGGCACGACAGGCTGCGTCCGTACACCCCGCTGCTGTTCCCTTTCCTCTACGCCGCCATGGTGGCGGTGGAGGCCCCGCTGTCGGGCACGAGCACGAACCCGGCGCGCACCCTGGGCCCCGCCCTGGTCTCCGGCGTGTGGCGGGGGTGGTGGGTGTACTGGGTGGGCCCCGTGCTCGGCGCCGTGCTCGGCACCCTGGCGTTCCGCACCCCCTGGCTGCGGGTCCTCGAGCTCGAGGTCGCCAAGATCTACCACTTCGACCGCGACCCCCACGGGCTGTTCCACCGGCGGCGGACGGCGCCCCCGGGGCGGGGGCTCAGGCCGGGGACGCGTACAGGTCGTCGCGGGTCATCGGCACCTCGGCGCTGACGCCGCGGGTGAAGACCACCTGGAAGAGCCGGGTGTCCAGGTAGCGGAAGCCGGCGGCGGAGGAGAGGAGGAACAGCCGCCACATGCGGACGAAGCGCCGGTCCGTCATGGCCTCGATGCGCGCCGACGCCTCCTCGAACCGCTCGTGCCAGCGGTCCAGGGTGAGGGCGTAGTGCTCCCGCAGGTTCTCGACGTCCACGGTGACGAACCCCGACCAGCCCAGGTGCCGCACGATCTCGGGCAGGGCGGGCACGTACCCTCCCGGGAAGATGTGGGTCAGCGTCCACGGGTCACCCCGGGCCGGGCGGTCCTTGCCGATGGTGTGGAGGAGCCCGACGCCCCCGGGGCGCAGCTGGCGGCGGATCTGGCGGACGAAGCGGCCGAGGTAGGCGCGCCCGACGTGCTCGAACATCCCCACCGAGACCCACCGGTCGAACTCCCCCTGCACGTCCCGGTAGTCCTCCTGGACGATGGTCACCCGGCCCTCGAGGCCGGCGCGGCGGACCCGCTCCGCGGCCAGCGCCGCCTGGCTCGACGACAGGGTGCACCCGACCCCGGTGACGCCGTGGCGCTCGGCGGCGTGCAGAAGCAGTCCGCCCCACCCGCACCCCACGTCCAGCAGGCGCTGTCCCGGCCGCAGGCGGAGCTTGCGGCAGATGAGCTCGAGCTTGGCCTCCTGCGCCTCGTCCAGGGTGGCCTGCGGCGTGCGGAAGTACGCGCAGGAGTACGTCATCGTCCGGTCCAGCCAGAGGCCGTAGAACTCGTTGCCCACGTCGTAGTGGTGGGCGATGTTGCGGCGCGCGCGGCGCCTGCTGTCCCGCGTGCGCAGCCGCTGGACCGCCAGCGCGGCCCGGGCGGCGAGCGGGAGCCGCCCCCCCTCGTACCCCGACCGCATCGCCACGGCGAAGAAGCGGTCCCAGTCGCCCCCCACCTCGATGTCACCGTCCACGTAGGCATCGCCGAAGCCGAGGAACCCCTCGGCCACGGCCCGGCGGAGCGCGTCCTCCGTGCGGAACGTAATCGAGAAGGCGGCGCCGCCCTCGCCGAAGGCGACGGAGACGCCGTCGGCGAAGGTGACTCGGAACGGCACGCCGGGGACGGCCCCCGCGGCCCGCGACAGCGCCGCCAGCAGACGGTCGCGCATGGTCACCTCCTGGTTCTTCAACTGACAACGCCGGCGCCGCCCGCGGCATTCACGCCGCCCGGGCGCCCGCTCCGCGCCGCCGGCTCAGGAGGGCGTGGTGGCGGGCTCCGCCCCGCTCCTCGGCCGTCCCGACAGGCCGACCAGCTGGCGGAGCCACTCGCCGAGCTGTGTGAAGATGAGGAACCGCTCGTGGACGTGGCGCTGGGCGTTGCGCCCCCAGGCGTCCCGGGCCGCCGGGTCGGCCAGCATGCCGTCCAGGAGCTCGGCGATCTCCGCCGCGTCGCCGGGGGTGCGGGCGAGCCGGCCGTCGACGCCGTCGCGGACCTGCTGGCGCAGCCCGCAGGCCACCGTCCCCAGCACCGGAAGCCGCTTCCACATGGCCTCGGTGGCGGTGAGACCGAACCCCTCCCTCAGCGAATTCTGCGCCACGACCGTGGAGCAGCGCTGGAGGGCGTTGACCATCAGAGCGTTCTCCTTGAGGGACTCCATGGGCAGCGTGAACAGGGCGACGTCCCGCTGCTCCGCGGGCGCCAGGCCGCGGTAGACGGAGACCAGCTCGTCGAGCACCTCGCGCCCCTCGGGGTCGTCCTGGATCGCCGCCGGGTCGGGGCCGGCGAGGACCAGCCGCAGGATCTCGAGGCGCCGGTCGCGCAGGGTGCCGCCGTTGCCCCGGGCCTGCGCCCGGCGCTTGAGCTGCAGGAAGCCTTCGAGCAGGGGCCGCCACCCCTTCAGACGGTCCCACCGGGAGATCTGCGTGACCGTCGGCCGGAAGAGGAGGCCGGCCTCGCCGTCGCCGTCGAGGGGGAGGAACCGCCCGTCCGGCTGCAGCCGCATCGCCACCCGCGACCAGGTCGGGGTGAGGACGGGCTCCCGGCTCTCCATCAGGCCGGCGTTGCACAGCACGCCGACCAGCTTGTGCGGGGAGAGCTCGCGGTTCTTGTGGCTCAGGGGATCGAGGGCGGGGTAGATGACGGAGGCGCTGCCGGCGAGGAACGACGGGATGTACTCCGGCGCCGAGAACACGGCGTGGTCGAAGACCTCGGCGTAGGGCCGCAGGAGGTTCCACGCCGCCGAGGTGGCCGGCGTCGTCTCGTCCAGCCCGATGTGGCAGCGCCACAGCGCCCGGACGCCGGTGCGTCGCTTGAGCACCGCGCCGGCTCCCAGGGGCTGGGGGTCGTGGACGACCAGCAGGTCCCCTCCGCCGACCCGCGTGGCCAGCTCGTCGGCGAGCTCGCGGCTCACCGCGTCGTAGAGGGCGCGGTCGGCGGCGCTGAACACGCCGCTTCCGACCCCGTGGACCATGTTGTGGATCCGCTTGGTGAGCCCGAAGAACTCCTCGCGCCCCGTGGAGATGACGAGCCACTCGGCGCGGATGCCCAGCTCCCGGAGCAGCGCGACGATCTTGGGCAGCATCTCCGCCACGCCGCCGCCCTGCGCCGTGGAGTTCACCATCCACACGGTGCGCCCGCCGAGATGCGGGAGGGCGACGCCGGCCTCGGCACGGAGGTCGTGCACGGCGGCGGCGAGGTGGGCGATGCTGGCGTAGTCGTCCAGGCCGATGTGGTCCTCGATGTCGACGGTCTCGATCATTCTCCCCCCGGAGAGCACGGCCCGCCCGTGCACGCGGCGTGGCCTGGCCCTTTCGGGTCAGGGTACACCCCCCCGTCAAGGCGACCCGGAACGCACGGCTGGGCTAGCCTGTTGCGGAGACAGACGGACGCGGCGCACCCGAAGGTGGAGGGAAACCGCGGACCAGGCCCGCATCCGGGCGCCGGGAGGCTCGATGAACGTGCTCGTGCTCAACTGCGGCTCCTCCACAGTGAAGTTCCAGGTCATCCAGACCGACGAGGAGAGGATGGCCGCGGACGACGACCGGCGCCTCGCCAGCGGCGTGGTGGAACGGATCGGCAGCCAGGCCCTGATCACGTTCCAGGCGGAGGGGAAGCCCAAGGAGAAGCACGCCGAGCCCATCCGCGACCACCGCGCCGCCATCGACCGCATCCTCCGCTGGATCGTGTCCTCCTCCTCGCAGATCGAGGGCATCGCTTCCCTGGCCGACATCCACGCCGTCGGCCACCGGGTGGTGCACGGCGGCGAGCGCTTCCAGAAGTCGGTCCGCATCGACACCGAGGTCCTCGAGGGTATCGAGGACTGCATCGATCTCGCGCCGCTGCACAACCCAGCCAACCTGAAGGGAATCCGGGCGGCGGGGACCCTCCTCGGCGACGGCGTGCCGCAGGTCGCCGTCTTCGACACCTCGTTCCACTCCACGATGCCGGCGAGCTCGTACCTCTATGGCATCCCCTACCAGCTCTACCGGCGCCACAAGATCCGGCGCTACGGGTTCCACGGCACCTCCCACCGCTACATCGCCTACCGCTACCGCAAGCTCCACGGCCTGCAGACCGAGCAGGTCCACATCATCACGCTGCACCTGGGCAACGGCTGCTCGGCCTGCGCCATCAAGGGGGGGCGCTCCTTCGACACCTCCATGGGGTTCACTCCCCTCGAGGGCCTGGTGATGGGCACGAGGTCGGGGGACATCGACCCCTCCCTGATCGAGTTCCTCACTCTCAAGGAGGGGCTGACGGTGTCCGAGGTGGACACCATGCTCAACAAGCAGTCGGGGCTGCTGGGCCTGTCGGGGCTGACCGGCGACATGCGCGACCTCCTCGACGAGGAGGCGGAGAACGACGACCGCCGGGCCCGGCTGGCCGTCGACATCTTCTGCCAGCGGGTCAGGCACTACATCGGCGCCTACTTCGCCGAGATGGGGGGCGCCGAGGCCGTGGTCTTCACCGGCGGCATCGGCGAGAACTCGCCACCGGTCCGCGAGCGGATCTGCGCCGGGCTCGAGCCGATGGGCCTCACCCTCGACGCCGAGCGCAACCGGGCGACCACCTCGGGGGCCACGGGCGAGATCAGCACCGGCGACTCCCGGCTCCGGGCGTACGTCATCCCCACCAACGAGGAGCTCCTCATCGCCCGGGACACCTACAGGGTCCTCAAGGACATGCCGCGCCGCTGGTGAGGCCGGGGCGGCCCGTCCGCCGCTCCCATCGGCGCCCTTGGCGGCGGAGGGGAACGACGCCGGCCCCGACTTCGGTTAAAGTTGTCTGATGACGGGGCATCTCGCGACGCGCCCGGCTGCCTGTCGGCCGGCGTCGATGCGTTCCGTGCCCCGCCGTCCCCCCCGCGGCCGCCGGCACCACCGGGCGGCGGGAGGGGCGAGGAAAGAGGAGATCAAGTGACTCGAAGAATGCTCATCAACGCCCAGCGTGCGGAGGAGCTCCGGCTGGCCATCGTCAGCGGAGACACGCTGGACGAGTACCAGGTGGCCGTTGCCGAGGCCGGGCTGCTGCGGGGCAACGTCTACCGCGCCGTCGTCGTCTCGCTGCAACCCAGCCTGAACGCGGCGTTCGTGGACTTCGGCGCGCCGAAGCACGGCTTCCTCGCCTGCCACGACGTGGTCCCGCAGGCCTACCATCACACGCCCCCCGCCGGCACCAAGGGCGCCCCCCGCATCGACCAGGTGCTCGAGCGCGGCAAGCCCGTCCTGGTCCAGGTCACCAAGGACCCCTCCGGCGAGAAGGGCGCGGCGCTGACCACGAACGTCAGCCTCGCCGGCCGCTACCTCGTCCTCATGCCCTTCGACGAGGTCCGGGGGATCTCGCGAAAAGTCGAAGACGAGCAGACACCGGCAGGAGATCCGCGCCCTCACCGCCAAGCTGGAAGTCCCCGAGGGGTTCGGCTACATCGTCCGGACCAACGCGCTCGACCAGAACAAGACGGCCCTCAACCGGGACCTCGCCGGGCTCCAGCGGCTGTGGAAGGGAGTCCGGAGCGAGGCGGCGAAAGGCAAGGGGCCCGCCCTGTTCTACACGGACCAGGACCTCATCGTGCAGGCGGTCAGGGACTACCTCGACTCCTCCATCGACGAGGTCCTCGTGGACGACGACGGCGCCTACGAGCGGGTGCGGACGCCATGCGCCACTTCATGCCGCGGGCGAAGATCACGGTGACGCGGTACACGGGAGCGGCTCCCCCTGTTCTCGCGGTTCGGGCTGGAGAGCCAGATCGAGAGCATCTTCAAGCCCACGGTGACCCTGCCCAGCGGAGGCTCGCATCGTCATCGAAGGAACCGAGGCCCTGACGGCCATCGACGTCAACTCCGGGCGCTCCACCCGGGGTGCCAACCAGGAGGCGACGGCGTTCAACACCAACGTGGAGGCCGCCCAGGAGGTCGCCCGGCAGCTCCGCCTGCGCGACATCGGCGGCCTCATCGTCGTCGACTTCATCGACATGCGCTCCGGCAAGCACCATCGCAAGATCGAGAAGCGCATGAAGGACGCCGTGAAGAGCGGCCGGGCCCGGGTGCAGCGTCGGGAGGATCAGCGACAACGGCCTGCTCGAGGTCAACCGGCAGCGCCTCAAGACGCCGCTGGTGCTGCGCACCCACCGGGTGTGCCCCACCTGCGGCGGCGGCGGGAGGATCCCGAGCCCCGAGACCGTCGGCGTCAGCCTGCTCCGCCGGATCGAGGAACGGGCGGCGGGCGGCCGCATCGGCGGGGTCCGCGTCGCGCTCCACCCCGAGCTCGCCGACGCCTTCCAGAACCACTACCGCCAGGAGCTCGCCTCCCTCGAGCGCGAGTTCGAGCTCGACATCGAGATCATCGCGGCCACCAACCTCCACCGGTCCCAGGAGGAGATCTCCTGGCTCGACCGGGGAGAGGCGGCCAGGGAGCGCCCCGCCGAGCCGGCGGCGGCCGCGGCCGGCGAGCAGGGCCGGGGCCGGAGACGGCGCCCCACCCGGGAGCGGGTGGCGGAGCAGTCGCCCCCGCCAAAGCAGGCCGCGCCGCCGGTCACGGCGCCAGCCGCGCCGCCGGCCACGCCCGAGGAGGAGCCGGCGACGAAGACACAGCCTCGCAAGCGCCGGCGGGGCGGGCGCCGGCACCGGAAGGCGACGGTGCCCGCCGCGGCGCAGGCCACGACGCAGGCCGAGGGCGAGACGGCCGCACCCCCCGCTCCGGCGGAGGGCGCCGGCGGCGGCGGCGAGGCGTCCGCGGCGCCCAAGAAGCGCCGCCGGCGGCGGCGCCCGGCACGGCGCGCAGAGGCCGGCGCCACCGAGGGAGCCTCCCCCGCCGAGGGAGCCTCCCCCGCCGAGTAGCCTCAGGGGCAGCGGCCCGGGCCCGGCGACGGGATTGAATCGGCCGGCCCCGTCGTTTGAAGACCTGAAACCGTGGACGCCTGCCGTTCCGCCCACCCGGACGGGACCGGCGGCGCGCGGCCGCTTCACAGCCGTGACGGGAGGCTGCGATGACGAGTCGACTCGAGCCGCGAGATCCGGCTCAGGAACCGCCCCACTGGCATCCCCACCGAAGACGACTTCGAGCTGGCGGAGGTACCGGTCCCCGAGCCCGGTCCCGGGGAGGTGCTGGTCCGCAACGTCTGGATGTCCGTGGACCCCTACATGCGGGGCCGGATGAGCGACCGCAGCAGCTACGTGCCGCCCTTCGAGGTGGGACGGCCCCTGGACGGGGGCTGCGTCGGCCGGGTGGTGCGCTCCCGCAACGACCGCTTCGCGGAGGGCGGGTACGTGCTGGGGCGGCTCGGGTGGCGCGAGCTCTTCGTGTCGGACGGCGGCGACCTGGTCCCGGTGGACCCCGCCGTCGCGCCCCTGGAGGCCTACCTCGGCATCCTCGGGATGCCCGGGCTCACCGCCTACGTGGGGCTCCTGAAGGTGGGCGAGCTCCACGAGGGGGAGACGGTGTTCGTGTCGTCGGCGGCGGGAGCCGTGGGGTCGGCGGCCTGTCAGATCGCGCGGCTGCGCGGCTGCCGGGTCGTCGGCAGCGCGGGCAGCGACGAGAAGGTCGCGTGGCTGAAGGCCGAGGCCGGCGTGGACGCGGCGTTCAACTACCACGCGGCGGACAGCCTCACCGACGAGCTGCGGCGCGCCGCCCCCGAGGGCATCGACGTGGCGTTCGACAACGTCGGCGGCGATCACCTCGAGGCGGCGTTGAACGTGATGAACCCGTTCGGCCGGGTCGTCCTGTGCGGCGCCATCTCCGTCTACAACGCCGCCTCGCCGCCCCCGGGGCCGGCCAACCTCTTTCTCGCCATCATCAAGCGGCTCAAGCTCCAGGGGTTCATCGTCTCCGACCACGCGGCCACCACGGGACAGTTCCGCGCGGACGTGGGGGGGTGGATCTCGGCGGGCGCCCTGAAGTGGCGCGAGACCGTCGTCGAGGGCCTGGAGGCGGCGCCCCGCGCGCTGATCGGCCTCTTCCACGGCGACAACATCGGCAAGATGCTCGTCCGCCTCGAGCCGCCGGATCCCGCGGGAGAGCGCACCCGCGACGGGACGTCGGGCGCCGCGCGTGATTGAGTGAAACCTTCACAAGGCCACTTCGTAAAGCTGGCATGACGGGGCGTGGGCCCCAGGGAACCACGGCGCAGGAGTGGCGGGCTGCAACGCGACGTTGACCCGCACGGCGCGAAGACAAGGACATCCAAAGGGAGGGTGGCATGAGAAAGATCGGTCGGGCAGCGTTGGTCGTAGCGGCAGTGGGAATGCTGGCGATGGCAACAGCGTACGCCAGCGAGTGGAGCAAGCTGGGCCAGAACGTGTTCCTCTTCACGGCCAAGCAGGACGTCATCAAGGTGAAGTCCAGCGACGCCGTGAGCAAGATCCGGTTCGAGGACAACGGGACCCCGATCCGTCTCATGAAGGCGACCATCACCTTCGCGGACGGCTCCACCCAGAACGTCGACTTCAACAACGAGTACGTGCGTCCCGGCCTCTCCACCCAGGAGATCGCCATCGACGGCGGACCGAAGGCGCTCCAGAGCGTCGAGATGACCTATGCCTCCGGCACCACGTCCAGCAGCGGAAGGGCCACCATCAAGCTCTACGGCATGCCCTAGCCCAGGGCCGCCGCAGCCGTCGCAGGTCTGGCAGGGGAGCCGCCTCGCGGCTCCCCTTCTTCGTCTTCAGCGGTCCCAGCCGCCGGTGGCGCGCAGCTCGTGCACGACGGTCCTCGCCCGCTCCCGGAGGGCCATGTAGTCGGTCTTGGCCACCCGGTTGAGGGGGAACTCCCCGGGCCCGAGGATCACGACGTGGGTGGGGCGGGCGTAGGCGGCGATGTCGAGGCATGCCGCCGACACGTCCTCCGGCGTCACCTCGGCGCCGGGCGCCGGCTCCACGAACAGCATGATCGCCTCGGAAAACACCGCGTGCTCCGCCCCGACGCAGCCCACCGCCGCCACCCGCCCACGGAGCTTGTCGCTGACGTGGTTCTCGACGTCCTCGGGGAAGACCTGGTAACCCTTCGGCTTGACCACCAGGCTCTTGCGCCCCGCGAAGTGGAGGCCCTCCGCGTCGTAGGATCCCAGGTCGCCGGTGTAGCAGATCCCGTCGGTGGAGACGGTCCGCGCGGTGCTCTCGGGATCGTTGAGGTAGCCCAGGAAGACCTGGGGGCCAGAGAAGCAGATCTCCCCCACCTCGCCGGCGGTCTTCTCGGCGCCGGCCTCACCGTTCGCGCGCATGGGCTCGCGGACGGTGAGGGGGCAAAGGGGCATGTCGCGGCCGATCCCGCGGCACAGCTCGTCCACGCCGGCCCCGGGGTCGGTATAGGTGCAGAAGCCCGCGGTCTCGGTGAGCCCCAGCCCGGTGCCGATCTGCGGCGCCATCGTGCGCATCCTCTCCAGGAACTCCCGGGACACCGCCTGCCCGCCGTAGAGGGCGAAGCGGAGCGAGGACAGGTCGAACTCCGCGTACTCAGGGAGCCGCCACTCCAGGTTGAAGAGGGCCGGGATCTGCCCCAGGATCGTCACGCGGTGCCGGGCGACGGCCTCGAGGCTGGCGCGGGGTTCGAAGATGTGCAGGATCACGCTGGTCCCCCCGCCGAACACCGTGGTGGCGAGCTGCTCCGTGGTGCAGCCCACGTGGGACGGCGGCAGGTTGACGAGCATGCGGTCGTCGGCGCTCATGCCGAACCCCACCGAGAGCCCGATGTTCTGGACCAGAACGTTCTCGTGGGACAGGAGCGCGGGCTTGGGCGAGCCCGTGGACCCCGTGGTGAAGATGAGCAACGCCGGGTCCCGCCGCCGCACGCCCTTGCGGGCGCGGCGGACGGAGCCGGTGAGCAGGCTCTTGACGAAGATCCAGCGGATGCCCGCCAGGAAGTCCATGATCCCCCTGGCCCCCTCGACGATGAGGTCGCCCTCCTTCTGGAACTGGACCCAGTGCTCCACGAACGGCGCGTGCTCCATGACCTCGCGGGCCATGGGGCGGAAGTCCGCAACGGCGGTCTTGCCGAGGAAGAAGTAGGCGCGCGGCCGCATGGCGTCAAAGCAGTACCGGACCTCCTTCGCCTTCAGCCGCAGGTCCAGGGGGGCGACCACCAGCCCCGCCCTGTAGCACGCGTACATGAGGTAGACGTGCTCCTTGAGCAGGGGAAGGCTGGTCGCCACCACGTCGCCCTTGCGCAGCCCGGAGTCGAGGAGCTTGGCGGCGAAGGCGTTCACCGAGGCGTTGAACTGCTTCCAGCTCACCACTTCGGACGTGGTGTGCTCGATGAGCGCTGGAGCGGCGGGCTTGACGCGGGCCCAGTGGTCGACGTAGTCCGCCATGTTGGCCAGCAGCGCATCGAACATCTCGCGGCAGCGACGGTCCTTGGCCGGGTCGATCATGACGCTCTCCCCCTGTGCAGAGGCTCTGTGAAGACCGATCCTACCGTGCCGCCGCCCCGGCGTCGAGACGCCGGCGGCGATGCGGGCGTCAGTGCACCGCGGGGGGCCCTCCCGAGGGCCTGCCCCGCAGCAGGAGCACGAAGGGCAGGAACATCACGAACGCCAGCGTGAGCATCCAGAACACGTCCACGTAGGCGAGCACGGCCGCCTGCTGGTGGACGAGGCCGTCCATGAGCCCCAGGGCCATGGTGTGCGCCGTCGAGGCGCTCTCGCCGGAGCGGGCGGCCAGCCCCCTGGCGAACTCGCCCACCTGCTGGTGGAACGCCGGGTCGAAAGGGTTGAGCCGGTCCACCAGGTGGCTCTGGTGGAACTGCTGCCGGCGGGCGAGAACGGTGGTTGACATGGCGATGCCCACCGAGCCGCCCTCGTTGCGGAGCAGGTTGAACAGGCCCGTGCCCTGGCCCACCTGCCGCGGCGCGAGGCCCGCGAACGCCGCCGTGGTGATGGGCACGAAGAGGAAGCCGAGGCCGAACCCCTGGAACAACCGCGACGCCGTGAGGTACATGAAGTCAACCTGCAGGTTGACGTCGCGCAGCAGCCACAGCGAGTAGACGTTGCACAACGCGCCGAACGCCACCAGCAGGCGGGTGTCGACCTTGCCGATGAGGCTCCCCACGAGACCCATGGCGACCAGCGAGGCGAGCCCCCCCGGCGACAGCACCAACCCCGCCCACATGGCGGTGTACCCCATCAGCGTCTGGGCGTACAGGGGCAGCATCGTGAACGAGCCGTAGAGGCCGAACCCCAGCAGGAACATCAGCAGCGTGCCCGAGAGGAACGCCCGGTCCTTGAACAGGCGCAGATCGACCAGGGGAGTCTTCGCGGTCAGCGATCGCCATACGAACAGGGCGATACCGACGGCCGCGAACAGCGCGAAGAAGCGGATCAGGTTGCTGTCGAACCAGTCGTAGCGCTGTCCGCGGTTGAGCATGACCTCCAGCGAGCCCAGCCCCAGGGCGATGAACAGGAAGCTCCAGTAGTCCACCCGCCCCTCGGGCCGCTTGAGGTAGGGCGGGTCCGAGATGAACAGCAGCCCGGCCAGGATCCCCAGGATACCCACCGGGATGTTGATGTAGAACACCCACCGCCAGGTCAGGTTGTCGGTGATCCACCCGCCCAGGGTCGGCCCGATGATGGGGCCGAACACCACTCCGACGCCGAACAGCGCCATCGCCTTGCCGTGCTCTTCCTTGGGGAAGGACTCCAGCAGGATCGCCTGGGACATGGGCACCATGGCGCCGCCGGCGAACCCCTGGATCACGCGCATCACGACCAGGAAGGTGAGCGAGGGGGCCGCGCCCGACCCCAGGGACGCGACGGTGAACAGGGCCAGGCAGGACAGGTAGAAGCGCTTGCGGCCGAAGTAGTTGCCCAGCCACCCGGTGATCGGCAGGATGACCGCGTTGGCCACCAGGTACGACGTGATCACCCACGTGATCTCGTCGATGCTCGCCGAGAACGACCCCTGCATGTGCGGCAGGGACACGTTCGCCACCGAGGTGTCCACCACCTCCATCAGCGTCCCGAGCATGGCCGCGAACGCGACCATGTACTTGCTGGAGCTGGCCCGGGCCACGGTGGCGCCCTGCCGTGCTCAGCGGGATCCGGCAGGGGAAGGGGCGGCCGCGGGCGCCGGCGTGGCGGCCGGGGCGGACACCGGTGCCAGCGTGTCGACCTCGACGTGGATCGAGAGGCCGAGCCGGAGGTCGTTGCCGGGGTCCTCCCCGGGATCGATGGTGATCCGGACGGGGAGGCGCTGCACGATCTTCACCCAGTTCCCCGTGGCGTTCTCCGGCGGCAGCAGCGCGAACGCCGCGCCGGTCCCGGCGCTCAGGCTGGCGACGTGCCCGTGGTAGGTTCTGTCGGGGTTGACGTCGGTACGGAACGTCACGGGCTGGCCGACCCGGATGCGCTTGAGCTGGGTCTCCTTGAAGTTGGCGTCGATCCACACGTGGCGGCCCTGCAGGGGGACGATGGCGCACAGGGGCTGCCCCGCGCTGACCACCTGGCCGGGCTGGCCACTGCTCTTGGAGACCATACCGCCCACCGGGGCGGCGACGGTGGTGTAAGAGAGCATCAGCTCGGCGTTCGCCAGGTGGGTCTCGCGCACCTTGACCTCGTCCCTGGCGACCTTGAGGGAGCCGGCCACCGCGTCCACCGCCTTCTGCGCGGCTTGATGATCCGCGCGGGCCACCTGCTCGGCGGAGACGGCCTGGTCGTAGCGCTGCTTGGGCACCGAGGTGCGATCGTACAGCTCGGAGAACCGGCGGCGGTCGATCTGGGCCAGGTCGAGCCGGCTGGCGGCGGCCGCCACCTGGGCGCGGACCCGGGCCAGTTCGGCTTCGGTCTGGGCGACCACGGAGCGGGCCTTCTCGAGGGCCGCCCGGTCCTGGTCGACGACCTGCTGGAACGTCGAGGGGTCGAGGGTGGCCACCACCTGCCCCTCGTCGATCACCTGGTTGTCGCTCACCAGGTAGGTGAGGATCTTGCCCGGCACCCGGGGCGCGACGGGGTACACGTCACCGTGGACGTAGGCGTCCTCGGTGCTGGGGTACAGCTGCGAGCGCTTCCAGTACAGGTAGCCGGCGATCACGACGCCGATGACGACGACAAGGATGATGGCGAGGCCGATCCACTTCTTCATTGCGGGTTCTCCGGTGTCCTGGTGCCGATCGTGTCGTAGAAGGCGGGAAGATCCTCTCCCACCGCCGCGAGCGCCGCGGCCTGCTCCGCGTAGGCCTGGTAGTGGCGGTCGACGAGGGAGAAGCGGCTCGCGGCCAGGACCGCCTCGGCATCGAGGGCGTCCGTGCTGTTGGCGATGCCGGCGCGGTACTGATCCTCGACGATGCGCAGGTTCTCCTCCGAGGCCTTGACGTTGACCCTGGCGGTGGCCGCCTCGCGCAGCGCCTGCCGGTAGGCGCGCAACGCCCGGTCGACCTCGATGGCGACCCCGCGTTTCGCCTCGGTGAGGTCGCGGCTGGTGAGCTCGGTGGCGACCTCCGCCTCCCGGATCCTCGCCTTGCGGGCGCCACCGTCGTAGGCGTCCCAGCTCGCCCCGAGGAAGAGCACGTTGGCGTGGGGGTAGACCAGGTAGTCGTTCTGCTGGTAGGTGTGCGCCGCCTCGGCGAACACCACGGGCTTGCGGTCGTCCTGCCGCACCGCCACGGCCTCCCTCTCCGAGGCCAGCTTCTCCTGCAGCGCCACCACCTGCGGGTTGCCCTCCAGCGCCCGGGCCTGGAGCGCGTCGTCCGCCGCGTCGAGGGGCGGCGGGGGCGGCAGGTGAGCGGGAAGCTCCAGCGCGGCGCCGGGGTCACGTCCCAGCAGGCGGTTGAGCGACTGCTTCGCCACCGCTTCCTGGTCCTTCAGCTGGGCCGCCTGGTCCTGGACGTCCCGGAGGCGGACCTCGGTCTGGAGCAGGTCGTTGCGGGCGACGACCCCCTCCTTGTACAGGTTCTGGGCGACGCGGAGGTGATCCTGGAGGCTGCGCACCCGCTCGCTGACGACGACGCGCCGCTCGCCGATGCCGAGCACGCCGAGGTAGGCGCGGAGGGCCGCGAGCTGGGCTCCCGTCACGTCGGCGCGGCCCGAGGCCCCGACGGCCGACTCCCGCTTCCGCGCTCCCGACAGCGACGAGGAACGGCGGCCGAAGTCCCACAGCACCTCGCGCACGCTGACCTCGAAGCTCCAGTAGCCCCGGTTCGTGGTCGGCGCGTTCAGCGCGCCGAACTTTGCCACCACGGCATGGTCACGCTCGTACCGCCCGCCGCTCAGCGAGACGAGGGGGAAGTACGAGGCGTGGGCCTGCTTCACGCCCTCGGCGGCCGCCTGGAGCTGCAGGCCGGACCGGTCGGCGGCCAGGGAGTGCTCGCCCGCCACACGCAGCGCCTCGGACACGCTGAGCGAGGCGCCCCCTCCGGGCGCCGCCGCCCGCGCGGCCGGCACCCCGAGGAGCAGCGCCACCAGCGCCCACGTGCAGCCACGCAACCGGCGTGCACCCCGGCGCAGGCTGCACGATGGCTCTCTCCGCATCGCACCCATGACGACGTCTCCTTGTCGGTGTTGAGCCCCTGGGGTGGCCCGGGACGCCCGTGGGGCCACGGCCTCGGTGAACACCACTGCCCACGGGGGGGATTCCTCCGCGGGGTTCTCGCCGGATCCCGGCGAGACGCTGCCCGGGCGGTAGTGTACCAGGCTACCTCCTCGACGGCGTCGCGACCCGGCGCGGGGGCCGCACCTCCCCTGCCTTCGCCCGGCGCGGGCCGGCACCGCCTTGGTCGGAAACGGGATCGTGCCGACGGCGATTCCGCGCCGCGAGGGGCGGCTACCATGAGTGCAGCATGTCCTGGCCGCCGCTGCCGTTCCGGCTCTACGCCCACCGCGGAAGCTCCGAGGAGGAGCCGGAGAACACCCTGGAGGCGTTCCGCCGAGCCCTCGCCGAGGGTGCCGACGCCCTCGAGCTGGACGTCCATCTCACCCGCGACGGCCGTTTCGTGGTCAGTCACGACGCCGACGGCCGGCGCACCGCGGGCGTGGACCGCCGCATCGCTGGGGCGACGCTGGCCGAGGTGAAGCGCTGGAACGTGGGCGCCGTCCCCGGCGGCCGGACGGCTCCCGCCCGGCGGTTCGAGGTACCCACCCTCGACGAGGTCCTCGAGGCCTGCCCCGGCGTCCCCATGAGCGTTGACCTCAAGCCGGACGCACCCGCCGCGGCCCCGCTCCTCACCGGGCTCCTCGCCCGCCGCGGCGCCGAGCGCACCGTCATCGTCGGCAGCTTCCACAGCCGGGTGACCCGGGCGGTGCGGCGCGCCGGCTATCCCGGGCCCACCGCCCTCACCCGCGCCGAGATCGCGCTGCTCCTGTTGCCGCTGCCGCCGCGCTGGCTGCGCGGCCTCGTCGCCGGCGCGGCCGCCCTCGTGCCCCGCTCCGCGGGGCGCGTCCGCCTCGACGGTCCGGGCTTCATCGGCCGCTGCCGGCGGCTGGGGGTACGCGTGGACTTCTGGGTCGTCAACGATCCCGGGGAGGCGGCGGCCCTCGCCGCTCGCGGCGCCACGGGTATCGTGGCCGACGCACCCGCGAGGATGGCCCCGGCGCTCCGGGCGTTCCGCACGCCCTGACGGGCTCCCCGGAAACGCCCGGCCTGCCGTGCGAATGCACCGCGCCGCCCCCGCGTTGTCGCACCGGGGCCCCGGGGCCCTGCGAGGAGGGACGTGTGAACGTGGACAGAGCGAGGCCGGGCGCCACCGGCACCGTGGCGCTCGGAGCGCTCACCTGGGCGCACTTCCTCAACGACGGCTACGTCAACTACCTGCCCGGCGTGCTCCCCGCCGTGCTGGCGTCGTTCGGCATCCCCCTCGCCCTGGTGGGCAGCCTCGTCCTCACGTTGCAGCTCGCCCAGTTCCTCCAGCCGGTGATGGGGTGGCTGGCCGACCGGGCCGGGGGGCGGCTGTTCATCACCGCCGGCCTGGCCATGAGCACCCTGGGCGCCAGCCTCGTTGGCGCCGCCCCCGGCTACGCGGCCCTGCTCGGCCTGCTGCTGCTCGCCAGCCTCGGGAGCACCACCTTCCACCCCCAGGCGATGAGCGCCGCGCGCTCCCTCGCCCGCCGCAGCCACGGGCTGACCATGGCCGTCTTCCTGGTGGGCGGGGAGCTGGGGCGCGGCGTCTGGCCGACGGTGGCGGGAGCGCTGGTGACCTGGCTGGGGATCCGGGCCCTGGGCTGGCTCGCCCTGCCCGGGATCCTCACGGTCCTCCTCCTGCCCCGCGCGATCCCGCGGCTGTCCCCGAGGCCCGCCGCGGCGGTGCGGATCCGGGCGAGGGACCGCGGGGCGGTGGCCGCCCTGGTGGCGTTCGTGACGCTGCGGAACATGCTCGCCCTCGGCGTCGTGACGTTCGTGCCCCTCATCTGGCACGCCCGCGGCGGCTCGCTCATCGGCGGTGCCTCCCTGGTCACCGTGATGCTCGTTGTGGGGATCGCCGGCAACCTCTCGGGAGGGTCCATGGCCGAGAGCGTGGGGCGGCGTTCGGTCCTGGTCGGCTCCACGGTGCTGTCGGCGCTCCTGCTCTTCGCCTTCCTCCTGGCCCACGGCGCGTGGCTGTGGATCACGCTGGGACTGATGGGCGTCGCCGTGTTCGCCGCCTCGCCGGTGACCGTGCTCATCGGCCAGGACCTCTTCCCGGACAGCCGCTCCCTTGGCTCCGGAGTCGCGCTGGGCGTGGGCACGTCCCTGGGCGCCCTCGGGGTCTTCGGCCTCGGCTTCGTGGCCGCCAGCCACGGCCTCGAGGCGCCTCTGTGGGTGCTGCTCGCCCTCACGGTGGCCAGCCTCGTCCCGGCGGCGGCCGCCCCGGGCGAGACCGGGCGCTGAGGGTGCCGGCGGTCCCGCACGCTACACTGGCCGTGGACGGGAATCCGGGGAAGGAGGACGCGTCATGACCGGGAGATGCCGACAGCGGCTCTGCGGCGCCGTGCTGGCGGCGGTGCTCCTCGTCGGTTGCGCGGCCGCCGCCCCCGCCCAGGAGGGCGCCGCCGCACCCGCCCTGCCGTGGAGCCGGCTGACCTTCGCCGCCCACAAGTTCCTGCTCACGGCGGAGACCACGCTGACCCTCGAGATGCTGGCTTCCGGGGACCTCCTGCCGGGCCTGCGCACGCCCCCCGAGGGGCGGCCCGTGCCGCTCCCGTCGCCCTGGGTGGCCGTGCTCACCACCCGCACGACTCTACCGTTCGGACGCAGCGAGAAGGTGGTGGCCTGGCTGGACCCTCTCTCGGGGGCGGCGGTACAGGTGGAGAAGCACACCTTCGGCCGCGGGGCGTACCACAAGCTCGTGCGCTACACGCGGGACGGCACCTACACGTGGCGCTCGGAGCCGCGGGACCGGCGCGAGGCCGCGCTGGGCCCCGAGTCCTGGACGAAGCGCAAGAGCTACCCCGAGCGGCCGTCGGTCCACCCCCCGCCGGGAGGCGTCCTCACCGACTCCTACGCGCTGCTGTACCTGCTCGCCACCGACCACCTCGCGGCGCCCGCGGGGCACCTGGCGGCGTACGTCGTCTCCGACGGCGACCTGGTGGCCCTCGACTTCGACTCGGGCGCCCTGGTGACCCGCTTCGCCAGCTACGAGCAGGTGGACGCCTCGGGCAGCCGGCAGCGCTCGGGACAGCTCCCCGCGCGGGCGGTCACGGTGCGGGGAAGGGCCGTGGGCGGCGCGGACGTCGAAGGGGTGGACCTCGGGTTCCTCGGCATGCAGGGACGTCTGACCATCTACCTGGACGTCGCCAACGGTCTCCCCGTCGAGCTCTCGGGACGCGCGAAGGACATCGGCAGGCTCACGGTGCGGCTGGAGGACGCCGTGATGGACGGAGGGGCCGCCGCGGCGCCCGCGGGCCCGGCGCCGTCGCAGGACCCCGCGCGGCGCTGAGACGGCAGCCTCCTGCCGGCCGTCTGGTACCCTGTCGTTGCACGGACTGCAGGGAGGGGACCCCCATGGACATGGCACGGCGGAACTCCATCGCACAGTGGGCCTTCGACACCCGCTCCATCCTCGGCCGCTTCCACCTGTGGCTCGAGGACGTCGAGGAGGAGTGGCTGCGGGGCGGTTCCAGCGGTCCCCAGGCGTTCGTGGGCGACGCCCTGGAGGCCGGGTTCGTCATGACCGCGGCGGTGACCGCCCTGGGCACGAGGCTGTTCGGCCGCTACGGCGAAGGGAAGGGCCTGGACAAGGCCGGCATCAACCGGGTCAAGAAGGACGCCGACGCCGTCTCCGCCTACGCCATGAGCGAGGCGCTGTGGTACCTGACCCGGGCGCTGCCCGAGAACCACGCCGTCATGGTCTCCCTCGGCGAAGGCCTGATGCCCAAGGTGGGCGAGACGCCCGAGATGGGGTCCAACCCGCTGCTGGGCTTCGGGCGCGTCTACGCCCGTCCCCAGGTCGCCCGTTTCCTCGACGCCCGGATCCACCGTCTGGTCAACGTCAGCCGCTACGACTGGAGCGAGTTCTGGCAGGAGCTCCAGGCCGCCGGCATCCGCGTCTGGGGTGCCGCCGTCGACACCCTCGAGAACACGTCCCGCTTCGCCAAGGGCGCCGTCACCGGCCCCATGGCGGTCCTTCACCTGTTCGACCAGCCCCTGCGGGTCTCCCTGCCCTACGAGGGCTACATGGGGACGCTGGTCCTGCCGCGCGCCGTCGCCGACGCCGCCGCCGAGCGCTCCATCCTCGTCGACTTCCTGACTCCCCGTGAGCTGGTGCTCGAGGCCATCCGCACCGCCTATCCGGGCATCCGTCCCGAGCACGTCCACGTCTGGACCCTGGGGGGCAGCCCCCGGGCCAAGCGCATCGGCACCCTCTGGGAGGAGTGGCGCCGCGTCGGCGTCCACCTCGTCGAGGACGGCTGGGAGCTTCCCACCGGAATCCCCGCCTTCAACGACTCGGGCACCTACGCTCCCACATTCATGGTCGGGCCCTACGAGCGCGACGGCGAGACCCACCTGTTCATCTGCGACGGGTACGCCGCCTCGGCCGAAGCGATCCAGGCCGCCAGCCTCGACCCGGTGCTCGACGTGCAGACGTCCATGTGCCTGTTCTCTCCGCGGTTCGACGTCTCCTTCGAGCGCGAGCGCAACGTCATGTCCCTCGACGAGGATGCCGCGGACTTCCCCGCCCGCCTCGCCGGTGTCCTCGGCATCGACGTCGACGCCGAGGAGGCCGCGCAGTACCGGGAGATCATCCGGCACGCCCGCACCGCGGGCCTGCCGATGGGCCGGCGCACCGTCACCGTGGACGACTTCTTCCCCAACAAGGAGTGGCGCAGCCTCGCGGTGGCGGGGTTCATGCTCCCCGACCCCTACACCGGCAGCCCCGGCGTCGAGGAGGTGCGCGAGGGGGTCTACCGTGTGGCCGTCGTCTCGGCGTGCGAGGCCGGCATCCGCCGGATCACGGTGACGTTGAGGCTCATGGAGAGCCTCGAGGAGAGCCGGCTCGTCTTCTCGCCGCTCCTGGACCGCTTCTTCGCCGGTCAGGACTACCGCACGAGGCCGGTGAAGATCTCGGACTCGGGGCGGATCCGCAACGAGCTCCAGACCTGGTGCTCGGAGGCCCTGGAGTACACCGACGACCACATCCGGGTCCACCTCGACCGCGTCGACGACGCGGTGATGTCACCGGAGAAGCGGCGCTTCATCCACGAGGTCCTCACCTGGTACAAGGAGCACCACCCGACCTGGTTCCACTGGCTCGAGCTGGACTGAGGCCCGGACCCGGTCCTCCCGGCCGGGAGCACGGCCACGCAACGAGAACGTCGATGCGCCGCGTCCGCAAGGCGCACGGCCGAGGCGTATCCGCGGGTGATCCGCCGCAGGGAGCGCAGCGGGCGCGGGTGCAGCGGCGTTCGAAGGCGAGCGGAGCTCTGACCGCAAGGGCTCAGCCGGTCGCCGCCGGCCCTGAGCCGGGCACCGGCGTGCCGACAGGGCGCACGATCTCCTCGGCCCGGCCCGCGGCCACCAGGAGCACGCCGTCCTCCCAACCCCCCGCGCCCCCGGAGGGGACCCGGAAGACCGGCTCGCCTCCGCTCCAGCCTACCAGGCGCACCACCTCCCCGGCGTGCTCCCCCTCGAGCTCCTGCAGCGCGTCCCGGGTGGTGCCGTCCCGGAGGTCCACCGAGACGACGGACGCGGCGCCCTCGTGGAGCCGCTCCAGCCACCGGGGCAGGTCCACCCGACCCCCGCCGAGGAGGTCAAGCCACGCCTGCGAACGCCTCCCGAGCTCTTCCGGCGGCTCCTGGAGGGCGGCCACCGGGTGCTCCACCCCGAACTCGTCGTGCACCTTCTGGGCGACCAGCAGGTTGAGCTCGTCGTTGGTGGTGGCGGCGACCACCACCGTGTCCCGCTCCACGCCCGCCTCCTCGAACACCGACGCCTGCCGCGCGTCGCCGAAGACGACGGCATGGCCGGCCCTGCGCAGCGGTGCCAGCCGCCAAGAGGAATCGTCGATGGTCACCGTCGTGCGGCCACGCGCCTCGAGGAGGCCGGCCAGCACCGCGGTGAGGGCGTTGGCGCCCACCAGGACCACGCGCCGCCGGCGCGGGTCCCGCGTGTAGCCGAGCGCGACGGGGAGTGCGAGCGCCATCAGGGTGGCCCACGCGCCGGTGACGAGGATCGCCAGGTAGACGAGGCCCTCCAGCGTCGTCCCGCCGCCCAGGCCAGAGCGCTCCAGCTCCCGGGCGGCCAGGGAAGCCACCGCCGCCGCGACGATCCCCCTCGGCGCGGTCAGGGCCAGCGCCACCCGCTCCCTGCCGCCGAGCTGGCCGGGCCACACGGACACCAGCACCGCAGCCGGCCGCACCACCAGGATGAGCCCGGCCACCACCGCGACGCCGGCGAAGCCGAGCCCGGCCACCGCGGCGAGGTCGAGCTGCCCGGCGAGGAGGATGAAGAGGACCGAGATGATGAGCGTGGTGAGCTGGCCCTTGAACGAGCGCAGCGGGGCCAGGTCCGGGAGGTCGGCGGCCGCCATGGTGAAGCCCATGACCACCACCGCGAGCACGCCGGACTGAGGGGCGCGGTGCTCCGCAACCATGAAGCACAGCACCACCAGGGAGAGCACCACGAGATTGCTGAGCTCCCCGGTCACCACCCGGTGTCGTACCACCACCCGGGCGAGCGCACCGGCGGCGAAGCCCAGAACGGCCCCGGTGAGGGCGAGCTCCGCGAGCTCGCCGAGGAGACTCTGCCACGGCACCGATGCGCGCAGGATCCACTGCAGCACCAGATAGGCCAGCACGGCGCCGATGGCGTCGGTGATGAGGCCTTCCGCCAGGAGCAGGGTCTTCAATTTTCTGGGCGCCACCATGTGGCGGAGAAGGGGACCGATCACGGTGGGGCCGGTCACCGTCATGATCGCGCCGAACAACGCCGCCGTCGGCCAGGGCATGGCGGCGAGGGTGTGGGCCAGCCAGGCGGCGCCGGCGCCGGTGACCGCCACTCCCAGGGTCACCAGGTTCCACACGGACACGCCCACGGAGGCCATCCGCTTCCGGTTCGCCGACAGCGCGCCCTCGAACAGGATGACGGCGACCCCGAGCTCGACGAGGACCGCGAGCAGGCCGTCCAGGCTCGAGGGCTCGAACCACCGCAGTCCAGACGGACCGCACAGGATGCCGAGCAGCAGCAGCGGCAGGATCGCCGGGAGCTGGAACCGCTCCGCGACCACCTGCGCCGCGATGCCGAGGCTGATGGCCACCACCAGGGTCGTGAGGATCACTCTCAAAGAGTAACCGACGCGCCCGGGCGAACCGGACCTCTACAGCTACAGCTCCACCTCCACCCCGAGCTCGATGACGCGGCGGTGGGGCACGTGGAAGAAGGCGGTGGACGGCTGCGAGTTGCGCGACATCAGGGCGAACAGCTTCTCCCGCCACAGCGCCATGCCCCGCCGGCGACTGGGGACGAGGATCTCGCGACCGACGTAGAAGGAGGTCCCCTCGACGTCCACCTCGAGCCCCTGCGGCCCGCACAGGCGCAGGATGTCGGGCACGCTGGGGTCCTGCATGAAGCCGTAGGTGGCGAAGACGCGGTAGAACCCGTCCCCGATGTCCTTGATCGTCACCCGGTCCGAGGGCGGCACCCAGGGCACGTTCCGGGTCACCACCGTGAGCAGCACGACGCGCTGGTGCAGCACCCGGTTGTGCTTGACGTGCTGGACCAGTGCCGTGGGGGTGCCGCGCACCAGGCCGGTGAGGAACACCGCCGTCCCCTCGACCCGAGGCGGGGGGTCGTTACCCAGCCCGGAGAGGAAGTCCTCGATGGGGATCTCCCGCTCGCGCAGCCGCCTGCCCACGAGGGCCCGCCCTCTCGACCAGGTGGACATGAGGGTGTAGATGAGCACGGCGACGAGGAGCGGGAACCAGCCGCCCTGCGTCACCTTGGTCATGTTGGCGCCGAAGAACGCGAGGTCGGGGACGAGGAAGAACACGGTGACGCCGAGGGCGGTGAGGCGTCCCCAGGACCACAGCTCGCGTGCCACCACGAAGGCCAGAAGGGTGGTGATCACCATGGTGGTCGTCACCGCCACCCCGTAGGCGGCGGCGAGGTTCGAGGAGCGCTGGAACCCGAGGACGAGGCCGATGGTGGCCAGCATGAGGATCCAGTTCACCGAGGGGACGTAGATCTGGCCGATCTCCGCGGGCGAGGTGTGCTCGGTGCGCAGGTGCGGGCTGTACCCCAGCTGGATGGCCTGTCGCGTCAGGGAGAACGCCCCTGAGATCACCGCCTGCGAGGCGATCACCGTGGCGGCGGTGGCGAGGATCACCAGTGGCACCAGGGCCCAGTCCGGCGCCAGCTGGTAGAAGGGGTTGGCCACGGCGCCCCCCCGCACGAGCAGGAGCGCGCCCTGGCCGAAGTAGTTCAGCAGCAGGCACGGCAGCACCAGGATGAACCAGGCGAGACGGATGGGGCGCTTGCCGAAGTGGCCCATGTCCGCGTACAGCGCCTCCCCACCGGTGACCACGAGGAAGACCGCGGCCAGCACCAGGAAGCCGTGGATCCCGTGGCGACCGAAAAACTCCAGGGCGAACAACGGGCTGGCCGCGGCGAGGATCGAGGGGTGCAGGAAGATGCCGCGCACGCCGAGAAACCCGATGACGGCGAACCACACGACCATGACGGGGCCGAAGACCGCCCCCACCCCACCGGTCCCCCGGCGCTGGAACGCGAACAGGGCGATGAGGATGACGATCGTGAGGGGAACCACCCAGGGGTCGAGCGACGGCGTCACCACCTCCAGCCCCTCGATGGCGCTGAGGACCGAGATGGCCGGCGTGATGGTGCCGTCGCCGTAGAGCAGGGCGGCCCCGAACAGGCCCATGGCCACGAGGAGCCAGCGCCGCCGGGCGCCCGCCTCGTCGCTGGGGTAGACCAGGGCCATGAGAGCCAGGATGCCGCCCTCCCCCCGGTTGTCCGCCCGCATGACGTAGAGCAGGTACTTCACCGAGATGACCACGATCAGGGACCAGAACACGAGGGAGATCACTCCCAGCACGTCGGCGCGGCTCGGCACCACGCCAAAGCGCCCGTGGAAGCACTCCCTGACGGCGTACAGGGGGCTCGTGCCGATGTCCCCGAAGACCACGCCCAGCGCCGACAGGGCCAGGATCCCGAGGCGCCGCCCGCTGGGCGCGTCCTTGCGGGACGCCGCCGCGGGTTCCAGGATGTCGTGGAGGATCTTCACCGGCCGCCCTTCTCCCCGGGACGAGGAAAGGCGCCGCGGGGACCGCACCCTCTCGGATAGCGGCCCCTTCCCGGCGGGCATTCCCCCGGTCCCTCGCGCAGGGACGACGAGACCGCCCGGCCTTGGCCGGGCGGTCCGTCCTCCTCCAGCGGCGCGTGCGGTCGGCGTCGGCCGTCTGGGACGGGAGGGTCCTGCGCTTACAGCGGCTGGATGTCGATGGTGCCGTTGACCGTGTGGACCTCGATCCGGGCGCCCCCCGAGCCGAGAGTTCCCGACAGGTCCGAGCCCACGAAGCGGTGCCTGTTCACCGGGATGCCGAAGCCGTTGGAGATGCGTCCGTTCACCGTCTTCGCCTGCAGCTCCGCCGACGCGGAGGAGGGCAGGCTCAAGGAGATGGCGCCGTTGACCGAGGTCAGCTTGATGCGGTCGTCGGTCCGCGACGGGGTCGAGGACCGCCTGGATCTCGCCGTTCACCGTCGACAGATCGACGTCTCCGGTGAGCCCGCGCGCCTCGATGGTGCCGTTGACGGTCCGCGCCCGGACGCCACCCTCGACGCCGCTGACCACCAGGTCGCCGTTGACCAGCTCGACGCCGTCCAGCGCCGCCCAACGGGGCACGGTGATCGTGTAGTCGACCCGGGACTGGTGGTGCTCCTGCCACCCCGAGTTCTTCAGGCGCGTCCTCACGGACACCGCGTCCGGCCTGGCGTCCACCTCGATGGCGATGCTGTCGAGCCAGCTCCGGCTGTCGGCCTGCTTGACGGCGTGAACCGCCACCTCGTCCCGGTTGCCGGCCTCGATGCGCACGTCGCCGTTGACATTCTCAAGGGTGACCCGTCCGCCCCGGGCCAGGGGGTAGGCCTGGTCGAAGGTCTCGGTGTAGGGCAGGTCGGTCGGCCGCGGCGACCGCTGCCCCCGCCAGCACCATCACGGTCAATCCAAGGATCGCGCGTCTCCACATCCGTCTCGTCATCGGCCTCTCCTCCGCTCAACCGACCGGGTGTCTCGCACCGGCCCGTTCACACCTCTTCGACGCCGCCAGTCGGGAAAGGGTTTGCAGGCGCCGGCGCCGGGGCGCCGGCCGGGAGAGTGCTCACCTCGCTGGCACGCGGACCGCCGGACGGGTTAGACTGCTCTCGCATGACACAGGCAACAGCGTATCTCGGGGTGGCCCGCGCTCCGTTCCTGGCGCTCCCGGTGGCACTGGTAGCGTGCGGCGCCGCCGTGGCGGCGTGGGAGGGCGACCTTTCCTGGCCGAGGACGCTCCTCGCCCTGCTCGGGCTGGTGGCGCTCCACGTGGCCGTCAACGTCTTCAACGAGGTCAGCGACCTGCGCACCGGCATCGACCTCCGCACCACGCCGACGCCGTTCTCCGGCGGCAGCGGGACGCTGCCGGCGGCGGCTCTGTCGCCGCGCGCAGCGACAGTCTTCGGCGTGCTCGCCGCCGCCGTGGGGTTGGGCGCCGGGCTCGCGCTCCTCCCCGGGGCCGGGTGGCGCCTCCTGCCCGTGATGGCCGTGGGGGCCGTCGCCGTGCTGGGCTACACGGACGCCCTCGCCCGCGTGGGGCTGGGCGAGGTGTTCGCCGGCCTCGGGCTGGGCGCCCTCCCGGTCTGGGGCACCGTCCTGGTCCAGGGCGGCCGACCCGGACCGGCCGCTGCCGCGGCCGCGGTGCCGGCCTTCTTCATGACGTTCAATCTCCTGCTCTTGAACGAGTTCCCCGACGAGGAGGCCGACCGGAGCGGGGGCAGGAGGAACCTGGTCATCCTCCTTGGACGCCGGGCGGCAGCGTTCGTCTACGCCCTCGCGGCGCTGCTCACACCGGTTTCCATCGCGGCTGCGGTGGCGCTGCGGGTGCTCCCTGGCGCCTGCTTCGGCGCGGTCTTCCCCTCGCTGCTCCTCGTCCGGCCCCTGCGCTGGGCCCTGGCGGGCTCCCACGAGCCGGTCCCGGTGCCGGCGCTGGCCGCCAACGTCACCTGGAACCTCGCCACCAACATCGCCCTCGCGCTGACGCTCCTGCTGGCGTCCCGCTGAGCGGGCCCGGGCGGCGGCCCGGGGTCAGGCACGCCCGGGGGCGCCACGCTCCGGCCCCGCCCGGTAGATGCGCACGTAGGCCGCATGCTGCGCCACCGCCGCCACCACGAAGCCGATCACGCTGACGGCCGAGAAGTGGGTCGAGAACAGCGCCACGATCCACAGGACAAGGTTCACCTCGATGACCAGGAGCAACCCCTTCATGATCGGCCCCCTCCCTGTCTGGTACGCACCGGCACCCGGTGGGTTCCCTCCAGTGTACCGGCGTCCCTGTGGCGCGGCGTCCGGGCGCGGCGCACCCCGGTCCCCGGCGCCCGGGCTGGCCGGCGCCGGGAGGGAGCGGGGAGCGCGGCCCGCCGGCGAGGCTCAGGGACGGCGCAGCGCCGCAAGGAGCTGTGCCTTGCTCATTGCGGACCGGCCGGCAACCCCGGCCTGCCGGGCACGCTCGTACAGCTGCGCCCGCGTGAGGTCCTCCAGGGGGGTCGGCCCGTCGGAAGCCCCGGCGGGCGGGCGCCGGCCGCCGAGGAAGGCGGCGGCCGCGGCGGCCACGACGACGATCCCCACCACGGTGCCGAGAACTCGTGCCTTCATGGTGCCTCCTCGCGTCGTGTTCCCGCGCCGGCCCAAATCCGGCGACCGCCGCCGGAGCGGACACCACCGGGAGGGTCACCCCCGGCGGAACACCCTGTCCACGGCGGCCGGCAAACCGTCGAAGGCCGCGATCACCTCCTCGGCGCCCGCACGCAGGAGCTCTTCCTCCTCATGGTACCCCCACCCCACCCCCACCGCCGCCACCCCGGCGGACCGCGCCATCTCCACGTCGAAGACGGTGTCGCCGACCATGCAGGTGGTCCGGGGGAGGCCGCCCACCGCGTCGATGGCACGGAAGAGCATGTCGGGGTGGGGCTTGCCGGGGCCGCCGTCCGCCGTCTGCACGGTGACGAACCGGCCCTGGAGGCCGTGGCGCGCCAGCGCGTCACCGAGGCCCCGGCGCGACTTGCCGGTGGCGATGCCGAGCAGGTAGCCGGCCGCCTCCAGGGTATCCAGGGCCTCGACCGCGCCGGGGTAGAGGGCCTCGGGCACGCTCGCCGCCGCGGTGAGGGCGCCGTAGGCCTGCCGGTACGACTCCGCGAGGACGCCCGGCTCGACGCCGGCGTCGCGGGGTGCGAGGGTCGCGACCACCTCGCCGAGGGACGGACCGATCACCCGCCGCACCGCGGCGGCCGGCGGGCACGGCACGCCGTGGCGGGCGAAGGCGGCGCGCATCGCCGCCACGATGAGCTCCCCGCTGTCCACCAGGGTGCCGTCGAAGTCGAACACGACGAGGCGCAGCGAGACGTCCGCCATGACTGGAGCGTAGCAGCTCTCCCGTCCACCGTTGGCAGCGGTCCCGCGGGCTGCTAGCCTTGCTGCAGCATCCGCCAGGGAGGCCGCCATGACCGGATTCGCCGAGTACGAGTCCTTCGACGGCATCGGGCTCGCCGAGCTCGTGCGCCGCCGCGAGGTGCACCCCAGGGAGCTCGTGGAGGCGTGTCTGGAGCGCATCTCCGAGCGCAACCCCGCGATCAACGCCGTGGTCCACCGCATGGACGAGGCGGCCCTGGCGGCCGCCGAGGAGCCGGTCCCGGCCGGGCCGCTCGCGGGCGTGCCGTTCCTGCTCAAGGACCTCCTCGCCGCCGTGGCCGGTGAGCCCCTGAGCTCGTCGTGCCGCTTCCTGGCGGCGTTCGTCCCGGACCACGACAGCGAGGTCGTGCGCCGCCACCGGAAGGCCGGCCTGCTCCTCGCCGGCAAGACCAACACGCCGGAGCTGGGGATCATGGGCGTCACCGAACCGGTGCTCCACGGACCCACCCGCAACCCGTGGAACCTCGCCCACACCCCCGGCGGCTCCAGCGGCGGCTCCGCGGCCGCGGTGGCCGCGGGCCTCGTGCCGCTGGCCCACGGCAACGACGGCGGCGGCTCCATCCGCATCCCGGCCTCCTGCTGCGGGCTCTTCGGCCTCAAGCCGAGCCGGGGCCGGGTTCCCATCGGACCCGATGTCGCCGAGAGCCTGGGGGGGCTGGTCCAGGAGCACGGCCTGACCAGGAGCGTGAGGGACAGTGCGGCGCTCCTGGACGTCACCCACGGCCCCGAGCCGGGCGCTCTGTACACGGCGCCACCGCCGCAGAGGCCGTTCCTGGAGGAGGCCGCGAGGGAGCCGGGGCGGCTCCGCATCGCCTTCACCACGGAGTCGCTCCTCGGGGAGCGTACCCACCCGGAGTGCCGCAGGGCGGCGGAGGACGCGGCGGCGCTGTGTGCCTCCCTGGCACACCACGTCGAGGAGGCGCGGCCGCAGGTCGACAAGGGCGCCCTGCGCCGCGCCTACCTGCTCATCCTCGCGGTCGACATCGCCCACGCCATCGAGCTCGCGGGGGCGGCCACCGGCCGCCGGCCCACTCCGGCGGGTTTCGAACCCTCCACCTGGCTGCTCGGCCTGATCGGCCGGCGCATCACCGCCACGCAGCTGCAGGCCGCCCGCGACCACCTCCACGCCGCGCGGCTCCGCGTGGACGCATTCTTCCAGGACCACGACCTGCTGCTCACGCCCACCATGCCCCTGCTCCCCGTGCGCATCGGCGCCCTCGACCCGTCCCGGAGCGAACGGGCCGCGATACGCGTGCTCCGGGCCTTCCCCGCCCGGCGGCTCCTCCTCACCGCCCTCGACGAGATGGCCCGAGACCCCCTCGAGCCCCCGGCCAACACCATGCTCTTCAACCAGACAGGCCAGCCGGCGATGTCGGTCCCCCTGGCGTGGAGCGACCAGGGGCTGCCCATCGGCGTGCAGTTCGCGGCCCGCTACGGAGAAGAGGCGACGCTGCTCAGCCTGGCGGGGCAGCTCGAACGCGCCCGCCCCTGGTGGAACCGGCGCCCCGCCCCGGTGCCCGCCTCCCAGGCCCCGCGGCGCTGAACCCTCCAGGACCGGCCTTGCGCGGCCCGGGCCGGCGCGCCTACGCCCGCCCTGCGCGTCCGGCGGATCCCCGGACCCGAGCACGCCCCGGTAGACGCGCTCCACCCCCTCCGCCACCGCCCGCCACGAGAACCGCTCCTCGGCGCGGCGCCGGGCGGCGGCGCCCATGCTCGCGCGCAGGTCGCCGTCGCGCACCACGCGGTTCAGGGCGGCGGCGAGGCCGCGGGCGAAAGCGCCCTCGTCGCGGGGGCCGAAGGGGGGCTCGTTCGAGGCCTCGAAGGGGACGAGCATGCCGGTGACGCCGTCCTCCACGACCTCGGGGATTCCGCCCACCGCGCCGGCCACCACGGGCGTCCCGCAGGCCATGGCCTCGAGGTTGATGAGCCCGAACGGCTCGTAGATGGAGGGGCAGCAGAAGACGCGGGCGGCGCCGTACAGCTGCACCACCTCCTCCCGGGGGAGCATGTCGCGGATCCAGTGCACCCCGCGCCGGCTCCGCTGCAGCTCGGCGACCGCCGCCTCCGTCTCGCGAGCGATCTCCTCCGTGTCGGGCGCGCCGGCGCACAGCACCAGGCCGATCCCCGGATCCAGCAGCCGGGCCGCGCGGAGGAGGTGCACGATCCCCTTCTGCCGGGTCAGGCGGCCCACGAACAGCACGTACGGGAGGTCGGCCGGGATGCCGTGGGCCGCGAGCGCCGCCGTGCCGCCACCGGGGCGGTACGCCTCCACGTCGATGCCGTTGGGCACCACCGCCACGCGCTCGGGCGCGCACGGCGAACAGGCGCCGGACGTCCTCCGCCGTGCCGCGGGACGACGGCGATGACCGCGTCCGCCATCTCCAGGCCGGCGCGCTCGACCCACGAGGAGTAGTCGTAGCCGCGGCCGAGCTGCTCGCGCTTCCACGGCCGGAGGGGCTCCAGGGAGTGGACCGTGACGACCAGGGGCAGGCCGTAGAGCAGCGTGCACAGGATGCCGGCCGGCAGGCTGTACCAGGTGTGGCAGTGCACGACGTCCGCGTCCACGGGATCGGCGGCCACCGCCACCCCGCGGGCCGCTGCGTCCAGGGCGCCGCGGAGCCCGGCGGGCGCCCGGGCGAGGAGGGCCTCCGGTGCGCCGTAGCCGCGGACGGACACCCCGTCTCCGGAGGCGAGCTGGTCTCCGAAGCAGCGTACCTCGACCTCGACGAGACGGCGGAGCTCGCGGACCAGGGCGTCCACGTGCACGCCGGCCCCGCCGTAGACGTGGGGCGGAAACTCGCGGGTGAGGATCAGCGCCTTCATGACCGAGGACGGTAGCACGCGCGGCCCCGCGGCCCGCGCGCCGGGCCCATGCGGTAGGATCACGGCATGCGGGGGATCCGCCGCCTCCTCGCCGCGGGAGCGGCCGCCGTGCAGCTCGCCGCCTCCCTGGCCGCCGCGCCGTCCCCGGGACCGGCCGGGGACGGCGACCGCCTGCGCCTGGCCCTGCCGGGGCGGCCCGCCACCGCCTACAGCAGCCGGCAGGCGCCCTCGCCGGAGGACCGCGACGCCGCCGCGGCCCTCGCCACCGCGGCCCCGGATCTCGCCTTCTCCCCGGGGCTCGCCCGGGCCGCCCGCATCTACGCTTCGACGGTGGACGAGCCGCTCCGCAACCGGGTCCCCGAGGGCTTCCTGGACTTCGCCCTGCGCGCGGCGGGCTGTCCAGACCCCTCTGCGGTGGTGGGGATGGTCTTCTCCACGGAGGGCGACGCCGCCGAGATGCTCCCCCAGCTCGCCGTCCTGCGCGCCTCCATGCCGGCGCCCCCCACCCACGTGGGCGCCGCCAGGGTCGCCGACCCTGGCGCCCGGCTGCCGTGGCGGTGGGCGGTGATCATGGTGCGGCGCGAGGCGTTCGTCGAGCCCTTCCCGCGGTCGTTCCGCCCGGGCCGGAGCTGGCCGCTGGCGTTCTCCCTGGAGGGCGGTCTGGGCGACCCTTCGGTCGTCGTGCTGCGCCCCGGCGGCGAGACGGTCCGGGTGACGCCCCGGCGGCACGGCGACCTCTGGGTCGGCCCCCGTGAGCGTCGGGGAGCACGCCGGCGACGGCACCGTGGAGATCGTCGCGGACGGCGCCGCGGGTCCGCGCGTCGTGGCGCTCATGCCCATCCGCGTCGGCCTGCCGCTGGCCGAGGCGTGGGAGGGGCGGGCAGCCCAGCCGGAGGATGCGCCGGCCAGCTCCGCGGAGGCGGAGCGCGCGATGGCCGCCATGCTCGACGCGGACCGGCAGCGCCACGGTCTCCCGCCGCTCGCCCGCTCCCCCGAGCTCGACGCCGTCGCCCGCGCCCACAGCGAGGACATGCGCGACCACGGCTTCGTGGGGCACCGGTCGCCCACCACCGGCGTGCTCCGCGACCGGCTGAGCGCCGCCGGCTTCGCCATCAGGGAGGCGGCGGAGAACATCTCGCGCGCGCCGTCGCTGGCGTCGGCGCGGGCCTCGCTGATGGCCAGCCCCGCCCACCGGGACAGCATCCTCTCGCCACGCTTCACCGAGATCGGCATCGGCGTCGCCCTGGCGGGGGCCGGCGGGGACGGGCACGACGGTGTGGGTCACCGAGGTCTTCGCGCTGCCGGTCGTGCCCCCCGGCGCCGGGCCGCGTCGACGCCACGATGGCCGCCCGGCTCGCCGAGCGGCCGGCGGGGCCGCGCCGCGACCGCCGTCTGGACGCTGTCGCCGCGACCCTGGCCCGGAACGCCGAACGTCGCCTCCACATCCGCGGAGGAGCTCCGCCGGGCGGCGGTGGCAGGCGCTCGAGGCGGCCGGCGTGACGTGGCACGAGCTCTTCGTGGAGACACAGCGCGTCGCCGAGGAGGACGCCGCGAGGGCACCGGCGTTCGCATCCCGGGACGACGTCGTCCGCTTCGGCCTGGCCGCCGTGCCCGCCGGCAGCCGCGAGGTCGTGGTGGTGGCGCTGGGGATCCGGTAGGCGCCCGGCGCTCAGTCGTCGAGGCGGCGGGCCGATACCGCCGGCGCACCCTCCACGGTCGCAGGTGACCGTCACCTGCATGGGGTAGCAGCACACCTCGCAGTCCACCACCATGCTGCCGGCGACGTCAGCCTCGATCTCCAGCTCGACCCACTCGAAGCAGGTCGGGCACTGCACCGCCAGGACCTGGATGTCGAGGGTCTTCTCCATACCGGAAGTATCGGCCACGGCTCCCCGGCCCGCCACATCACCGCCGTGCCCGGGCGATCAGGAGGCCGTCAGGCGCATGGCCTCCACCAGCATGGCGACGGCCTTCTCCATGTCTGCCACCGCGATGCTCTCCTCGCTGGAGTGCTCGTCGCGGCCCGCCGGTGCCCACCACCGCCATCTGGATGCCCTGGTTGTTGTAGATGGAGGCGTCGGTGAATCCGGTGATGAACACGCACCGTGCGTCGACGCCCACCGTGGCGAGGGCCTGACGGGCCACGCGCACCGCCTCTGCGTCCTCCGGGATCGACACCGCCCGGCACAGGTTCTCGGAGCGGATCGCCACCGACGCCCCGGCTGCCTCCACCTCCCGCCGGATGGTGGCGCACATCTCGTCGTTGAGGCGCACCGCCCGGTCGTGGTCGGAGCTCCGGCACTCGGCCAGGAACGAGCACGACGCCGGCACGCCGTTGCGGATGAGCCCGCCCTGGATCACCCCGACGTTGGCGGTGGTGTCGGCGTCCAGACGTCCCAGGGGGAGCGCCGCGATGGCGCGGCTGGCGGCGGCGATGGCGTTGATGCCGCGTTCGGGCTCCATGCCGGCGTGCGCGGCCCGGCCGGTCACCTTCACGTCGATGGCGAAGTACGACGGCCCCCCGATGACGATGGTCTCCAGGGTGTCGTTGTCGACGAGGAAGCCGCGCCGGGCGCGGATGCGGGAGAAGTCGAGGTTCTTCACGCCCAGAAGCCCCACCTCCTCCTGACGGCTCACGGCGAGCTCCACCGGCGGGCGGACGGGAGCGGTGGCGAGGGCCTCGAGCACCTCGGCGATGCCGGCCTTGTCGTCGGCGCCCAGGATGGTGTCCCCCTGCGAGCGGACGACCCCGTCCTCGATCACCGGCACGATCCCCACCCCGGGCCTGACCGTGTCGGCGTGGCAGGAGAGCAGGATCGGCTCGGCGCCCTCGCGGCACCCGCGCCCCGGAAAGTGGGCGATGAGGTTCCCGTAGCCGTCGAGGGCGGCCTCGCCCCCGAGCCCCCGGACCTCGCGCAGGAGGTACTCCATCATCGCCGCCTCGTCCCCGGACTCCGAGGGGATCTGCACCATGTCCACGAACCACCTGATCATGCGCTCCGTCATCTCCGTCCTCCCCGGCTCCACGTCGAGGCGCTCCGGAGCCGTCCGCCCCGCGCGTCCGCCACGGGGCTCCTCCGGATTCTAGCGCCCCGCCGCCCGCGAGTCCCGAGGGTACGATGGAGGGCGCAGCACAGGGAAGGAGCCCCGATGCCGCGAGCGGTCCTCTTCGACCTCGACGACACCCTGCTCGGCAACTCCATGAGCACGTTCATCCCCGCCTACTTCGAGGCCCTCACCCGCTGGGCCTCCGGCCGCGTGGAACCCCGGCGCCTCGTGGGCGCGCTGCTCGCCGCCACCGCCGCCATGGACGCCAACGACGGTGCCGGCCCCACCAACGAGGACGCCTTCGCCGCCGTCTTCTATCCCATGGTGGGGGTTGACCGGGAGGAGCTGGAGCCCGTCTTCGAGCGCTTCTACGAGGAGGCGTTCCCCGCCCTGAGGGCCCTCACGCGGCCCCTCCCCGAGGCGCCCCGGCTGGTGGGGGCGGCCCTGGAGGCGGGGCTCCAGGTGGCGGTGGCCACCAACCCCCTGTTCCCCCTCACCGCCATCGAGCAGCGCCTCGAGTGGGGCGGCGTCGGCCCCGGCGCCTTCCGCTACGACGTCGTCACGAGCTACGAGACGTGCCACGCCACGAAGCCCCGGGCCGCCTACTACCGGGAGATCCTCGGCCGCCTGGGCCGCGAGCCCGGCGAATGCCTCATGGTGGGCGACAGCTGGGAGCTCGACATCGCCCCGGCGGTGGCGCTGGGCATGGCCGCCTACCTGGTGGCGCCGCTCCCGGCCCTGCGGCACCGCTCCGCCGCGGGCCTGACCGGCCACGGCCCCCTGGCCGAGCTGTGGCGCCGGGTGCGCGAGGCCGGCGGCCGCTTCCCCGGCGGCGGGGCCGGCTGAGACACCTGGACACCGTCTGCGCTACCATCGGCGCGGACCGCCTCCGGAGCGGGCCCGGACGGAAGCGGTGGAACCTCGGAGAGGAGCGACGGATGAAGCGATCCCTCGGCGCCAAGACGCTGGTGTTCACGACCCCGGTGTGGGTCATCGGCACCTACGACGACAAAGGCCGCCCCAACGCGATGACGGCCTCATGGGCCGGGGTGTGCTGCTCGCAGCCCCCCTGCGTCGCCGTCTCCCTGCGCACGCACCGCTACACCTACGACGCCGTCGTCGCCCGCCGCGCGTTCACCGTCAACGTCCCGTCCACGGCCTCCGTCCGCGAGGCGGACTTCCTCGGCATCGCCTCCGGGCGCAACGTGGACAAGTTCGCCGTCACCGGGCTCACGGCGGTTGCCAGCGAGCTGGTGGACGCTCCGTTCATCGCGGAGTTCCCGCTCTCGCTGGAGTGCCGCGTGCTGAAGGTGGTGGAGATCGGCTCGCACACGCAGTTCATCGGCGAGATCCTCGACGTCAAGGCCGACGAGGACGTCCTCGACGACGGCGGCGCCCCCTCCGTCGAGAAGGTGGCCCCCTTCGTGTACGCGCCGGAGATCCACGCCTACCACGGCATCGGGGCGCTGCTCGGCCGGGCCTACACCCTGGGACGCGACCTGGAGTGACGCCGGCGGGGTTCCCGGCGCCCGCCGCCGCAGCTACACGCGAATCTCCCTCACCTCGATGCGCGCCGGGTCGCCGACACCGAGGCCGAGGCGCCGGGCCGTCTCGATGTGGCGGCACAGCCTGGTGGTGTCCCGCAGGCCCGCCTGCTTGCGGCGGTCCATGATCACCGCCCGCCCGACCACGTCCAGGGCCACCGGGTCGGTGGCGAGGTAGAGGGCGTTCTCGTTCCAGATCTTCGACCGGTCGGAGGGGCGTGGGCCGCCGTCGAAGCAGGCCTGGGTGGCGTCGAGCACGATGAGCGCCACGCGGTTGTGCTTGACGAAGTGCGCGTAGGCCTCGGCGATGTAGGGATCGCACCCGTTGTCGTGGGCCTTGGGATGGTGCTCGAAGGCGCCGAACGCCACGTTCTTCAGCGCCATGGTGACCCCCGAGGCGCCGTGGTCCTTGAGCACCGGGAGGCTGATGGTCACCCGGGTGCGCTCGGTGGCCATACGGTCGATGGGGGCGACCCCGCCCGAGGCGTGGAGCGCCTTCGTCGCGTCGTAGCTGCCGCCGGCCTCGATGCGCTCGCCGTACCGGCCCGGGCCGATGGCGTAGGGGGTGCGGGCGAAGTGGGCCTTGTAGCGGTCCCACACGACGACGTCGCCGGCCGGGACGCCGGAGCCGATGAGGCTGCCGGAGACCGCGTCGGTCACCTCCCGGGCCGTGACCAGGAACGGACGCCCCAGGAGGTTGATCTTCAGGCCCACCTTCTCGCCCGGCGTGACGAAGCGCCGCCAGGCCGCGGCCGCGGTCTTCTCGCCGGTGAGCGCCACGAGACCCGCGTCGAGCATGCGGGCGACGACCTCGCCGTCCCGGCGTCCATCGCGCCACACGGAGGCGGAGGTCACGCGCACCACGGTCGCCGTGCCCTCCGCGGCGAACACCCCCGCCCCACCCAGGGCCACCGCGGCCGTGCCGCCGGCCAGCCCGGCCACGAAGTCACGCCTGGAGACACCGTTCCTCGCTTCGGTCATCGACACCTCCTCCACGCCCCCGTCGCCGTCCCGGGGCTGCGCACGCCTCGGCCGGCCCTCAGCGGCCGGCACCGGTCCCCGCCAGCCACTCCGGCCACTCCTCCAGGGCGCCCGCGTACTCCCGCCACGCGGGATGGGCCCCGTCCTCCCGCAGCACCGCCGCGATGGCGGCCACGTGCCGGCGCAGCCCGCCCCGGTCCAGCCGGCCGCGGTGGTGGCTCCACAGCAGGTAGAGCAGCAGCGTGTTGAGCGCGTCCAGCTCGCAGTAGGTGCGGACCACGTCCATCTCGCCGCGGAGCACGTGGCCGGCGACGCGGTGCCCCTCCGTGACGGTCTTGCCGGGCAGCCCCATCACGCGGCTCAGGGCGTCGAGCCCCACCCGCTCCGAGGCGCCGAACCCGGCGAGGACGTCCATGAGGTCGACGTGGAGGTCGTGGAAGCGGTTCTGGTAGTTGTTCCACTTCCACTCCCCGTCGGTGCGGTAGAACCCCGGGGCGGTGATCCCGTGGAGCATCGCCCGGTAGCGCAGCACCGGGAGGTCGAAGCCGTTGCCGTTCCAGGAGATCAGGCGCGGCGCCGTGCGCGGGCGCTCCACCGTGGAGAAGAACGCCTCGATCTGGCGGGCCTCCTCGACGGCCTCCCCCGCCGGGACGCCCAGCTTGAAGCTGCCCGACGAGGGATCGAGCCAGGCCACCGCGATGGTCACGATGCGGTGGTGCGGCGGCTGCAGGAAGTCGGTCCGCCCGTCGGTGTCCTCGAGGCGGCGCGCGAGCATGCCTTCGATGACCGCGCCGTCATCCCCCTCGAGGCCCCACAGGCGCCTCCCAACGTCAGGATCGGGAATGCTCTCGATGTCGAAGGCGGCCAGCGGACGGTCCATCGTCTCCTCCTCCCGGGGCCGCGCGGCCCGCGCGGGCCATCGTCTCAGATCCTCCTCCCGGAAGGAAGGGACTCCCGGCGCCCCAGGGGACCCGGCGCCGGCTCAGCCGGAAAGCCTGGCGAGCTCGGCCTCGATGAGCCGGCGGTGCTCCAGCTCGGCCTTGCGCAGCTCCTCGAACATCGCCAGCGACGGACTCGTCGGCGAGGTACTCCTGGGCGGCGGCGTAGTAGTCGTGGGCGTTGATCTCGGCCTGGCGAGCGATGGTGAGCGCGTCCTTCACCGACATCGCGGCGGCCACGCCGCTCTCGTCCGCCACCTCCACCCCCCACAGGATGTTGGTGCCGAGGCGCGGGTGCGCCTCGCCGAACAGGGCCCGTCGCCGCTCCGCGACCTGGTCGTGGTGCAGCTTCTCGCGGCCGGCCATCTTGCGGAAGAACGCCGCGACGGCGAGGTTGCCGCTCCGCTCCATGGCGTCCGCGAGCCCCTCGTAATGCTCCTCCGCCTCTTCCTCGGCGCCTATGGCGAGATCGAGCACCTCCTGCGGCGAGAGCTTTGCGAAGTCGATGTCCAGGCCCATCAGTTCCTCCTGATCAGGGGCGGAGATGCGCTCCGCGGGTGCGCTGTCACTGTGCCTGCTCGCCCCCGGCGGTGTCAACTCGCCGCCGCGCGGGGAGGCCGGCGTGCTGCGTCACTCGATGATGCGGTGGGGGCCGCCCTGGAGCTCGCCGGGGTGGATGATGCGGCTCGCCTCCCGCCTGCGCGCCTCACGGGCCTCGTCCATGAGCTGGTCCACGGCCTCGCGGAGAGCGGCGGGGAACTTGGCCATCGCCTCCTTCAGGGTGTCCGCCTCGATCACCGTCTGGACCGGCAGCGGGCCGACCTGGGACATGAGCTGGGCCTGTCCGATGAAGAGGACCTTCCGGGTCGGGTCGGGGAGCCGTTCTCGTCCACCGGGCGTCAGGCGGCGGATGGTCGCCACCTGCATGTCGGTGAAGATCTCCTCGCGATAGAGGTTCGCCGGGGTCCACGTCGATGTCGCCGAGGTTCGTCTGCGTCTCGTCAGCCACGTGCGCCTCCTGGCGGCGCTGCCGCCATCAGATATCAACACTTCCGCGGCGCCACTATTCGCGGCGCCCGCCGGAGGGCGCACCTTAGCACGCCCGCCCCGCGGGCATTCCCAGGGGACGGCCGCCGGCACCGCTTTGACAGTGCCCCCGCAACGCCCTTACATTCGACGTGCGGCACCGGCCGCACCCTCGCGGCGCGGCGCCGCAGGGGCGGCCCGGAAGGAGGACGACGTGGCGACGATCGGAAGGCAGGCCGAGGAGGCGCCCGGCGGCACGGCCCCGGCGCGCCGCCGGGACGCCCTCATCGAGAGGCTTCAGCCGCTGGTCGCGGCCCCGGCCGGCCGCCCGGCCATCGAGGTCGTCGCCCCGTTCACCGGAGCCGTGCTCGGGCGCGTCGCGGCGTGCGCCGCCGCGGACGTCCGGGCCGCCGTGGACCGGGCCCGGGCGGCGCAGCCCGCCTGGGCGCGGCGGAGCTTCGCGGAGCGCGGCAGGGTGCTGCTGCGCTTCCACGACCTCCTCCTCGCCCGGCAGGACGAGATCCTGGACGTCATCCAGCTGGAGTCGGGCAAGGCCCGGCGCGACGCCTTCGAGGAGGTGCTGGACACCGCCATCGTCGCCCGCTACTACGCCCGCACCGCCGGGCGTCACCTGCGCCCCCGGCGCCGGCGCGGCGCCCTGCCCGTCCTCACCGCGACCTGGGAGCACCACCACCCCCTCGGTGTCGTCGGCTTCATCGCGCCCTGGAACTACCCCCTCACCCTCGGGATCACCGACGCCATCGCCGCCATCGCCGCGGGCAACGGCGCCGTCATCAAGCCCGACCGGCAGACCCCCTTCGCGACCCTGTGGGCGGTGGACCTGCTGCGCGAGGCCGGGTTGCCCGCCGACCTCGTCCAGGTGGTCACCGGCAGCGGCGCCGAGTTGGGCAGTCCGCTCATCGAGGCGGTCGACTTCGTCATGTTCACGGGAAGCACCGCGCACCGGCCGGATCGTGGCCGCCCAGGCGGCCGCGGCGGCTCATCGGCTCCTCCATGGAGCTCGGCGGCAAGAACGCGATGATCGTGCTGGCCGACGCCGACCTCGAGCGGGCCGTCGAGGGTGCCGGACGTGCATGCTTCTCGAACACCGGCCAGCTGTGCATCTCCATCGAGCGCCTCTACGTCCAGCGGCCCGTGTACGACGACTTCGTGGCCCGCTTCGCGGCGCGCACGCGGACCATGACCATGGGCGCGAGCCTCGACTACTCGGCCGACATCGGGTCACTGGTCTCGCGCAGGCAGCTGGAGGCCGTGCAGGCCCACGTGGACGAGGCCGTGGCCGGCGGCGCGAGGGTGCTCGCCGGCGGACGCCACCGCCCCGAGCTGGGGCCGTTCTTCTTCGAGCCCACCGTTCTCTCCGGCGTCACTCCCGCCATGCGCGTCTGCACCGAGGAGACGTTCGGCCCGGTGGTCTCGGTCTACCCCTTCGACACCGTCGACGAGGTCGTGCAGGCCGCCAACTCGAGCCCCTACGGGCTCAACTTCAGCGTGTGGACCCGGCGGACCCGCGAGGGACGGCGCCTCGCCGCCCGCCTCGCCGCGGGCACCGTGAACGTCAACGACGGCTACGCCGCCACCTGGGCCTCCGTGGACGCCCCCATGGGAGGCTTCAAGGACTCCGGCCTCGGCCGCCGCCACGGCGCCGCGGGGATCCTCAAGTACACCGAGCCGCAGACCGTCTCCGTGCAGCGGCTCCTCCCCATCGCTCCACCCCGGGGGGTCAGCCAGGCCGCCTTCGCCCGCTTCATGACCGTCGCCCTCAGGACGCTCCGGCGCCTGCCCGGAGTGCGGTAGGCACCCGCGGCGCGCCGGCTCCGGCCCCCCCGGTGGTGGGGCTGGAATCAGCGGGCCGCCGATGGTGTCATGTCCTTCGTGGAGGCCTGATGGAGAACCTCGTGGTGGTGTCCCAGCCGGACGACTGGCCGCTGGAGGCCCCCGGCGTCCGGGTGGTGCCGGCGCGCGCCTATCTGTCCGATCCCGCCTTCGCCGACCTTCGCGCCGCCAAGGTCTTCAACCTGTGCCGCCACTACCGGTACCAGACCGTCGGGTACTACGTGTCGCTGCTGGCCGAGGCCCGCGGCCACAAGACCATCCCCACGGTGATGACCATGCAGGACCTGCGCTCGCCGGCGCTGGTCCGCCTCGCCTCCGACGAGCTCGAGGAGACCATCCGGAAGACCCTGAACGGGCTCGCGGGCGACACCTGCACGCTGCACGTCTACTTCGGCCGGGACGCCGGAAAGGAGCGCGACAAGCTGGCCACCGCGCTGTTCAAGCAGTTCCCGGCGCCGTTTCTCCGCGCCACCTTCGGTCTCGGCGAGCACTGGGAGCTGCGCCAGGTGGCGGCGATCCCCGCCAGCGCGATCCCCGAGGCCCACCGGGAGTTCGCGTTCAGCGCGGCGCAGAGCTTCTTCGCGCGGCCGGGCATACCGCGGGTGAGGGCCACCCCGTCGCGGTTCGACATCGCCATCCTCTACGAGCCGAACGATCCTCTCGCCCCCTCCGACCCCAGGGCCATCGGTCGGTTCGTGGCGGCCGCCGAGAGCCTGGGGATGGAGGCCGAGGTGATCGGTCGCGAGGACTACGGCCGCCTGTCGGAGTTCGACGCCCTGTTCATCCGGGCGACCACGGCGGTGGACCACTACACCTACCGGTTCTCCCGCCGGGCCGCCGCCGAGGGCCTCGTGGTCATCGACGACCCCACCTCGATTCTCCGCTGCACCAACAAGGTCTATCTCGCCGAGCTGCTCCGCCGCCACGGCCTGCCCACCCCGCGCACCGTCATCGTCCACCGGGACAACGCCGGCGGCCTGTGCGACACCGTCGGGCTGCCCCTGCATCCTCAAGCGCCCCGACTCCTCGTCCTCCCAGGGCGTGGTCAAGGCGGACGACCCCGCCGCGCTGCGCGGCCACCTCGAGACGCTGTTCGCGACCTCGGACCTGCTCATCGCGCAGGAGTTCGTCCCCACGCCGTTCGACTGGCGCATCGGCGTCCTCGACCGCCGGCCGCTGTTCGCCGCCAAGTACTTCATGGCCCCCCACCACTGGCAGATCATCCAGCGCCGCCAGGGCGGCGGGTTCCGCTTCGGGACCTGGGAGGTCATGCCCGTGGAGGACGTGCCCCAGGAGGGCGTCCGCCTGGCGCTGCGCGCCGCGAACCTCATCGGCAGCGGCCTCTACGGCGTCGACCTCAAGCAGGTGGGAGACCGCTGGCTGGTCATCGAGGTGAACGACTGCCCCAACGTGGAGACCCGCGTCGAGGACCGGTTCCTCAAGGACGACCTCTACCTCCGGATCATGCGCGTGTTCCTGCAGCGCCTCGAGGAGCGCGCCGACGGCCGGGCGCCGCGCCTGCTCTGAGCAGCAGCACCGCCCGCTGGCCGGTCTTGCCGTAACGGGCCATGCGCTCGAACTCCGCGCGGGCGATGGGCACGTTCACCGACTCCGACTCGCTCTTGCCCTCGGCGTCGGAGATGAAGGGGTCGTGGACGTAGATGAACCGCTCGTCGAAGCCGGTGACCACGACCCAGTGGGGCACGCGCTCGCCGTAGATGCGGTAGGAACTGATCAGGACGAGGGGGATCGCGCGGTCCTCGAACGCCCGGCGCAGCTCGTCCACGCTGAGGCGGCGGCGCCGGACGGGGATGGCCCGGTCCCGCAGCTCCTGGAGGAAGTCCTCCTCCACCAGGCGCATCACCTCCCGCTTCTCCAGGCTGCGCACCGACTCGCCGAGGAAGACGCCGCGCTCCACCACGTAGACCTCGACGCCGAACCCCCTCTGGGCGGCGGCCAGCGCCAGGCCGTAGGGCCCGCAGCCGCCGTGCCCCGAGGTCATGAAGATCGACGTGGCCTCCCGCCACACCTTCAGCTCGAGGCCGCGCGAGATGGCGAGGCCGGGGCGCAGCGCCTTCATGGCCATGAGCAGCGCGGCGGCGCCGCAGGTGAAGTCCAGGGTCTGCCTGTAGAACGGCACCAGGGCGAGGGTGCGGCGCAGCTCCGGATCGAGGTTCTTCTCGAAGCGCAGGGCGGCCATGCCGTCCTCGTAGTAGTCGCCGACCTCGTCGAACTGGCGGTACCCCGCGTGGCTGAACAGCGCCCGCGAGGCCACGTTGTCCTTGCGCACCTCGGAGCGCACCGAGACGGTGCCCGCCTCGACGGCCTCGCGCTCCGCGGCCGCCAGCATCGTCGCCCCCAGGTGCCGGCCCCGCGCCTCGGCCGACACCGCGATGGAGTACAGCCGGGCCAGCGCCGTGCCGCGGTGGAACAGCAGGAGCGCGTAGCCGAGGAGCCGCCCGTCCTCCTCCTCGACCAGGGTGGTGGCGTGCCCCCGGGTGAGCAGGTAGCGGAAGCTCCGGCGGCTCAGCCGGTCGGTGTCGAAGCACGACTCCTCCAGGGTGACGAGGGCGTCGAGATCCTCGAGCCGGGCCTTCCGCAGCATGGTGCGACCCTCCGCCCCCACTGTAATCGCTTTCCAACCCGCCGGCTTCCCGCCGGTGCGGCCCCTCCGCGGCGCCCCCGGAACGCCCCGCCCCCCCGCCCTCAGCGGCGCCGCCGCGGAAACCAGGGGATGAAGGCGCTCGTCGTGCGCTGGTACTCCCGGTAATCGGGCCGGCTCGCCGCCGCCTGCTCCTCGGTCACCGGGATGCCGGTGACCTCGACCAGGAACACCAGCATGAGCACCGGGCCCAGCAGCGTCAGCCCACCGGACGCGACAGAGCCTCAATGCGCCCGCAGGGTTGAGCCCGCGGAAATCCGCTCCGCGGCGGAGTTCGCTAACGGCCTCTGGCAGTTTCAATGGGGCCGCGGGGTTGAGCCCGCGGAAATCCGGAGAATGGCGCCCGGCTGCGCGCAATCGTCACCTCGCTTCAATGGGGCCGCGGGGTTGAGCCCGCGGAAATCATGACGCGGCTGGAGACGCGCAGCCAGTCGCTGCAGCTTCAATGGGGCCGCGGGGTTGAGCCCGCGGAAATCCTCTGAAGCGTGGTGAGCTGTGGTCGAGGGTCGAGCTTCAATGGGGCCGCGGGGTTGAGCCCGCGGAAATCGGGCTGCGGGAAGTCCCGCTGCGAGCGGACGATCGTGCTTCAATGGGGCCGCGGGGTTGAGCCCGCGGAAATAGCCCAAGGAGTTCGCCGACCTCGTCGCCGCCATCGGGCTTCAATGGGGCCGCGGGGTTGAGCCCGCGGAAATGCAGCTCGCTCGGAGGCGCGCAACTTGTTCGGGATCGCCTTCAATGGGGCCGCGGGGTTGAGCCCGCGGAAATTTCGCCATGACGATCCAGCACTTCGGCCTCGCCGTCTTGCCTTCAATGGGGCCGCGGGGTTGAGCCCGCGGAAATCGTCCGCCGTGCGTCGTAGTCGCCGCTGCACCGTCGACCTTCAATGGGGCCGCGGGGTTGAGCCCGCGGAAATCTCGTCGCCGGGGCGACGCTCGGAGCCTGACGTACGCCCTTCAATGGGGCCGCGGGGTTGAGCCCGCGGAAATGCGTCGAGCGCAGTACCGCCAGCGCCGCGAGCGCTGTACCTTCAATGGGGCCGCGGGGTTGAGCCCGCGGAAATGCACGCCGTGCGCGGCCGACGACCGATCGAGCACTCTCCTTCAATGGGGCCGCGGGGTTGAGCCCGCGGAAATGCGACGTGCGCTGGTCAGCGCGTCGCGCCTAGCCGCGCCTTCAATGGGGCCGCGGGGTTGAGCCCGCGGAAATCGACGGCGGCCGATCAGCGACCGACGACAGTCCTCGCCTTCAATGGGGCCGCGGGGTTGAGCCCGCGGAAATCGTCGTCGCGGCACGAGGACCGACCGCTGGCTGACCGTCCTTCAATGGGGCCGCGGGGTTGAGCCCGCGGAAATCGACGCGGCTCGCGTCCGACGGTCGCCGCGAGCCGCCCTTCAATGGGGCCGCGGGGTTGAGCCCGCGGAAATCGCGCGGTGCCACGACGTCGCGGATCGCAGCTACCGTCCTTCAATGGGGCCGCGGGGTTGAGCCCGCGGAAATGCGCTGCGCGACGATGCAAGTCCGCGGATCGCTGACCATCCTTCAATGGGGCCGCGGGGTTGAGCCCGCGGAAATGTCCCGATCGCCCGAGCAGTCTGCGCGCTGCACCGTCATCCTTCAATGGGGCCGCGGGGTTGAGCCCGCGGAAACCGTGTCGAGCCTTCGAGG
>CAVVTR010000002.1:0-230000 GCA_963751245.1 uncultured Acidobacteriota bacterium
CCCGCCGGGTGCGCGGGCGGGCGGGTGGTCGCCGTCACTCCCTGCAGGGCCCAGGCTGAAGCCTGCGGCTAGTGCGCCGGTGAGCCTGTCTGGTCGGCGCGGTGGAAGTCCGCGTCGGGCAGCACCCGGCCTGTAACCGAAGGTAACTGCGTCTCTGTGAAGGGAGGTGGGGAGCAACCGGAGGTGAACTGCTGATCCGTAGGATGACGAACCCGATTCGGCCGGACGGCGTGGCCAGCCTGCTAGTCAGGGTGAAGCCCGGGTGCGGTAGACGTCGTCAGGTGGTTGGGGACGGAGCGGCGGGAAGGCCAGGCAGGTGAAGCCGGGAGACCTGTCGTCGGCGGAGCGGCGGCAGGAGTCAGAGCCCGCATAAGAGCGATGAAGCGCCTGTAATGGGAGCGGAGCGAAGGCGGGCAGGAAGGTGGATGCGAGAAGGCCATGACGGACGACGAGAGACCGGCGCGAGTGGCAAAGCCTAAGCAAGCCGGAGAAGCCGAGGGGCGGTGGACCTGGGTGGAACGGACGGTATGGACGGAGCGCATGCTGGCAGCCCTGGAGACGGGGGTGAAGGGAGGCAAGTGGTTTGCGCTGATTGACAAGGTGTACTCGGCGAAGAACCTGGAGGCGTCCTGGAAGGAAGTCCGGGCGAGAGGTGGGGGCGGAGGGGCGGACGGGATCACCTTGGCCCGGTTCGAGGACATGCACGAGCGAGAGCTCGAGCGGCTGTCGAAGGAGCTTCGCGAGGACACGTACAGGCCGAGACCGGTCAAGCGGGTGGAGATACCGAAACCGGGGACGAAAACGGGAAGGCCGCTGGGCATTCCGGCGGTGAGGGACCGAGTCGTCCAGAAGGCGCTGCAGCACGTGCTGGAACCGATCTTCGAGAGGAAGTTTCGACCTCACAGCTACGGCTTCCGCCCGGGGCGAAGCGCGAAGGATGCGCTGAGGCGGGTGGACGGGCTGCTGAAAGCGGGCTCGACATGGGTCGTGGACGCGGACATCCAGAAGTACTTCGACACCATCTCGCACGACCGCCTGATGGCGGAAGTGGAGAAGGAGGTGGCGGATGGGCGCGTGCTGAAGCTGCTGAGGCGATACCTCGAAGCGGAGGTGCTGGACGGGATGGAGCGCTGGACATCGGGAGCGGGGACACCCCAGGGGGCGGTGATCTCGCCGCTTCTGGCGAACGTCTACCTGCACCCTCTGGATGAGGTGATGGAGGAGGCAGGGTACGAGATGGTGCGCTATGCGGACGACTTCGTTGTCCTGTGCCGGAGCGAAGCCGAAGCACGGCGGGCGCTGGAGACCATCCGGAGCGTCCTTGACGGGCTGGAGCTGGAGCTGCACCCGGACAAGACGCGGGTGGTGGATGCGACGCAGCGAGGCGGCTTCGACTTTCTCGGCTACCACTTCGAACGCGGCATGAGGTGGCCGCGGGCGCAGAGCGTGAAGAGCTTCAAGGGCGCGATCCGGCGTGACACCAAGAGGTGCAACGGGCACTCGATCGAGACCATCGTACGGAACGTGAACCGGACCATCGTGGGATGGTTCGGGTACTTCAAGCACTCCAACAAGTACACGTTTCCGCGGCTCGACGGGTGGATCCGGATGCGGCTGAGGAGCATCCTGCGCAAGCGGCAGCACCGGCGTGGCCGTGGACGAGGGCGCGACAATCAGCGCTGGCCCAACGCCTACTTTCGGGACAAGGGGCTGATCTCCATGCATGAAGCCCGGCTTGCCCTCTGCCGGTCCCGCTGAGGACCCCACCGACTGGAGAGCCGGATGCGGGAAAACCGCCCGTCCGGTTCGGAGGGAGGGGGAGGCGGTGAAGAGCCGCCCCTCCCTACCCCTATCAAAAGAGGCAAGGAGCAGCAGTGTGGCGGGCGGCGAGACGCGGCCTGACGACCCGCCGGACGAGGCAGCGGGCGGGGGGCCGGAGGCTGGCCTCCGCCGCCACCCGCCCGGCGGACGGTCATTCGAAGGTGACGGTGGCGGTGCCTCCCGGGGTGATGGTGGCCGGCTGGGTGCGGTGCGCGCCGTCGGGGCCGATCATCTCGACGACGTAGCTCCCGGCGGGAGCGACGATGGTGGTGCGGCCGGCGGTGGCCTCCACCCAGCCGTCGCGGGTGGGGCTGAACCACGGCGACACCGGGACGATGAGCCCGGCGGCGGTGGCCACCCGGACGCGGGCCGGCGGCGCGCCCTCGGCAAAGGGCGTGATCACGATGAGCCGGCCGGAAGGCTGGAGCTGCACGCCGTTGCCGCGGCTGGGCACCATCACGCGCACGAGGGCGGCACCCAGGCCGCGGCCCGGAGCGTGGTGTCGCCGGGGGGGAGCGTGCCGACCTTCGCACCCGGCCCTGGCGGTCGACGGGGCGCCCAGATGCTGTCCTCGACGCGGCCGCCGCGCATGGGCAGGAGGTACACGCGGTCCGGGGCGCGACCGTCGGCCTCGCGGACGACGAGCTCGAGGAGGTTCTCGTCCCCCAGCTCGAGGCGCGCGTCGCTGCCGGCGCCCATGGAGAGCGCCGCCGTGGCCTCCGCGGGCGAGTACCCCGGCGCCGAGGCGCGCAGCGTGTAGGTGCCGTCGGGCAGGTCGCGGAGCGCGAAGGCGCCGGCGTCGTCGGTGGTCGCCTGCCGCGAGAACGCCGTCGTGCCCTGGAGCACGGCGTCGACCCGCGCCTCCATGACCGGCGTGCCGTCGCCGGCGGCGACGACGTGGCCGCTGATGGCGCCGGACGGTACCTCCAGGTCGACCTGCGTGTCGGCGATGAGGCTCACGTGGCGCTCGACCGGGGCGCCCCTGCTCGTCCTGCACGGTGACGTCGCCGTCGCCGGGCTCGAGGCCGCCGATGGAGAAGCGGCCCGGCCTCATCGGTGACGGTGGAGGAGCCGGGGCTGCCCCGGCGGTGCGGCGTCCGACGCCGAGCGCCCGCCGCCGGGCGGCCCGCCCGGGTCACGGAGCCGGACAGCGTGAGCCCGGCGCCGAAGTCGATCTCCACCTCGACTGGGGTGTTGACGTCGGTGACGTCGACGGCGGCGCTGCGCTGCCGCCCGCCGGGGAACACGGAGGCCGTCACCCGGCCGCGCCCCAGCGACGCGCCGTTCAGCGTGAAGGTGCCGTCGGCGGCGGCCTGCGCCCCGGCGCCGGCGCCGAAGACCCGGCAGCGCCGCAGCTCGTCGGGGGACAGCCCGAGCACGCGCCCGTGGATGGTGCCGCCGGGAGCGAGCTCGAGCTCGACGGTGGCGGTACCGCCGGGCTCCACCGTGACGTTCTCCGAGACGGGGGAGTAGCCGGGCGCGCGGGCCACGACGTGGTATCCGCCGGGTGCCAGGCCGTCGATGGTGAACGCGCCCGACGGACCGGCGTCGGCCTGCTCCGGAGCCGCTGTCGCCGAACGCTTGCACTTGCACCGCTCCGGCACGCCGCCGTCGTGGCGGCGCACCGTGCCGCGCACCGATCCGGGGCGCTCGAGACGGAGCACCACGCCGTCGGCGCCGGCCTCGGCGACGTCCCGCCCCCGCTCACCCTGGTCGCCCTTGGCGACGACCTCGTACGGTCCCGGCGCGAGACCGGCGATCTCGAAGCTGCCGTCCGGGTTCGACGTGGCGCTTTCGGAGACGGAGACCCCACCGGAAGACGGGCCCGTCGCCCTGCCGGGCCGTGGTGGCGGTGACGGGGACGCCGCCAGCAGGGGCGCCCGAGGCGTCCACGACCCGCCCGCGGATGGTCAGCCCGCGCTCCACGGGCACGGTGAGCGGCTCCGGGTCGGCGTCGTCGGGGACGTTCACGGTGAGCGTGCGGTCGCTGTAGGCGGTCTTGGTGACGTCGAGGACCGCCTCCCCGGAGTCACGCCGCCGAGGCGGAAGCGCCCGTCGTCATCGCTCTCGGCGGAGCCCAGGACCCGGTCGCCGAGAACTGGCATCCGGCCGCCGACGGTGCGCTGCACGCTCCTTGCGGGCGCGAATGGTGGCGCCGGGCACAGCCTCGCCGGTGTCGCGGTCCACCACCCGTCCCTCCAGCGACCGCTTGCGGTGGACGCGCACGGTGACGGGTCCGTCGGGTGGAAGCACGGACCAGGGTGGGGGACGCGCTGCGCGACGTCCTCTCCCTGGGCCGAGAGCTGCAGCTCACCCGTTCGGGCCTGGTCGGCGATGACGAAGAAGCCCTGGGGGTCGGTGCGGGCGTCGGGACGGGAGGTGCGCCCCATGCCGAGGGGGTCGATGAAGACGTCGACACCGCCCACGCCGGCTCCGTTCTCGTCGACAACCTGGCCGGCCACGTCGGCGCCGGGCTCCAGGGCCTGCTCGCCGAGGTCGAGCCCTGCGGCCCCGATCACGCCCTTGGCCCACGCGGGGCGTAGCCGCGGCGGCTCGAGCTCGACGCGGACGCCGCCCGGCTGGCCAGGCCGGGCACGCTGACGCGGCCCTCGGAGTCGCTCTCGGCCACGCCGAGCGGCTCGTACGCCGTCGCCGGACCGGGTGGCGGAGGCGACCCTCGGGCCGCCCTGCTCCGCGGACGCGTCCCGGAAGACGGGGCCAGGACGCCGGGCAGCGGGGCGCTCCCCGCCGTCGACGGTGGTCAGCCTGAGCGTCCGTCCGGGCACGAGCCGGAGGGTGACCCGGTGCGTCGAGCCGGCCTTCGCGTCGAGGTCGGGAGAGGCCGCCGGCAGGGAGGCCCCGGCGGCGGGCCTCGAGGGCGAGCGGGCCCCGCCGGGAGCCCTGCCACCGTGAACGCCCCCGAGGGGCCGCTGACGGCGACCGGAAGGTTCGAGAGCTGCGTCCTCGACCGCATCGAGCGGCAGCGAGACGCTCCGGTTGCGCATCCAGAACGGCAGCGTCCGGCTCCACACCGGCACGCCCGGCAGCGGGCGTGTCGTCCGCGCCCACGACCGTGCCCTCGACCCGGACCTCGGGGTGCAGGCGCAGCACCACCGCCCGCCGGGGCGGCGCGAAGTCGGTCGAATCCGGCCTGGAAGCCCGGCGCGAACACCCGCAACGTGCCGCCGGTGCCCCAGAACGGCAGGCGCGCCCGGCCGCCCTCGGCGATCAGCGGTGCGCTGCCGCTGAGCGCCGCCGGGATCCACCCGGGGGTCACGGCCAGCGTCGCCGGCGGTGCCGTCCACAGCACCTCCAGCGGGTCGAAGGGCGCCACGGTGATCACCACACCGCCGGCGGGGACGGGTCCCGAGCGGACGGCGCGGCCGAGACGGGAGGCATCCAGGGCGAGGATCGCCCCAGGTGCCGCGTCCCCTGGACCATGACCTCGGCCCGACCATCGTCGCCGGTGACCGCCGCGGCGCCGGCCGGGGCCGCCTCGCCGGCGACGCGGATGCCCGCTACGGGCTTCGCGCGCATCGTCCACCACGCGGACCCGGACCCGCCTGGAGTCCAGCGCGAGGTCCTTGAGGCCGAGGGAGAGGACTGGGCTGGCGGCCGCCGCCCCAGCGTCCGCCGGCGCCGACGCCCTGCCACCGCGAGCCGTGTCGCCGTCGCGGGCGAAGAACCGGACGTGCCGGCTGCGTCGGCCTGGATACCGGTACGCGCGGAACCCACCGTCCCGGCCTGATCGGCCGGGGCCGCGGTGGCGAGGGAGCCCCACACCACCGCCTTCGCCGGCGGGCTTGCCCGCGGCGGTGACGCGCAGGGTGCGCTCCCCGCCGCGCTGGAGCCACGCCGGCGGCAACGTCTGCTGGGAGGGGAAGAGGACGTCGAAGGCTGCGGCACGTGGCCCGGTGCCGAGACCTCAACGGTGACGGGAAGCGCCGCGCCGGCGAGGTCGAAGGCGTACGCGGAGCCGGGCACGACCTGCTTTTCGGCGAGGGGGCGGTCCAGCGAGGCCTTGCCGGAGGCCAGCGTCTCGCCGAGGGCGTACACGCGGACCGTGACGGCGGACGCGTGTCCTGCGTGTAGACGGTTCCGTCGAGCTTGACGCCGGCGGCGGCCGGCGCGGCGGCCAGGAGAACGGACAGGAGCAGAAGCGGGCCACGGGTGAGCTCTCATCAGTGCCTCCCGGATCGGGTCGTCGTCATCGTGGTCGATGTGTGGACAACAAGTGTCATGGACATGCGTACCAGCCCCGGGCTGCCTCGCGGAGACCGGGGCGGGCGAGGAGCCGGTCTCCGTGGCAGCAGGAGCACGCCGTGATCGATTCCGCCGGGTGCGCGGGCGGGCGGGTGGTCGTCGTCACGACCTGCAGACCCAGGGCTAAAGACCTGGGCTACATCTCATTATGCAGTGTCATGGCCACGCGGTCAGTGGTCCGGGGGTGGCATCGCCGCCGCGTTGATACACCCAACGTAGCCGAGCCCTTCCTCCTCGCGGAGGCGAGGGTGGGTGGCGAGACGCGGCCTGAGGATCCGTCGAACCGGCAGCGGGCGGGGGCGCGGAGGCTGGCCTCCGCCAACGCGGAAGCATTGCGAGATTCAGCCCGCCGGGTGCGCGGGCTTGCGGTTGGCGCGGTCGTGCAGAGCCACGTAGCCGCACCCTTCAGGGTGCGCGGGCGGGTGGGTGGTCGTCGTCACGACCTGCAGACCCAGGTCTAAAGACCTGGGCTACATCTCATTATGCAGTGTCATGGCCACGCGGTCAGTGGTCCGGGGGTGGCATCGCCGCCGCGTTGATACACCCAATGTAGCCAAGCCCTTCCTCCTCGCGGGGGCGAGGGTGGTTGGCGAGAAGCGGCCTGAGGTTTCGTCGAATCGGCAACGGGTGGGAGGTTGGCGGCTGGCTTCAGCCGACGTAGAACCAGCACGGGGTTCAGCCCGCCGGGGTTGGGGGCGGGGACACGGAGGCTGCTCTCCGCCTCGGGAGAAGCGCTCAGAGATCGAGCCCGGCGGTCGCGCGGGCGGACGCCGTCAGTCCTCCACGGCGACGGGGAGGGAGAGGGTGAAGCGGGTGCCCTGCATGAGGCTGCTCTCGACCGAGATGGTGCCGCCGACCTCGTCGACGATCTTCTTGGTGATGGCGAGGCCCAGCCCGGTGCCGCCGCTGGCCTTGGTGGTGAAGAAGGGGTCGAAGACGCGGTGGAGGACGTTGGGGGCGATGCCGGAGCCGTTGTCCTCGACCTCGAGGGTGACGCGGTCACCGTCGCCGCGCAGGCGTACCACCACGCTGTTCTCGTTGCGCGGCCGCTCCGGGAGGGCCTGGAGGGCGTTGATGAGGAGGTTGAGGACGACCTGCCCGAGCTTGTTGGGGGAGCCGGCCACCGGGGGCACCGGCTCCATGTCCACCTTGACGTTGGCGCGCTTGAGGAGGTCCGAGCGGACGCAGCGCAGGGTGAGGTCGGTGACCTCGCGGAGGTCGGCGGTGCTCTGGTCGTCCTGGCGCCGGTGGCTGAGCTGGATGCCCCGCACGGTCTCGGCCAGGCGGTTGGCGGTGAGGGTGCCCTCGCCGATGAGGTCCGCCACGGTGCGCAGGGACTCGCTGTGGACAGGGTCGGCTGCAAGGTCGCGGCCGAGGGCGTCGAGGAGGTGGCGAACCTGCATGGCGGCGAGGTCGAGGTTGGCCATGAGGGCGGTGAGGGGGTTGCGCAGCTCGTGGGCGACACCGGCGACGATGATGCCCAGGGCGTAGACCCGCTCGGTCTCCAGCAGCCGCTGCTCCAAGTCGCGGACCTTGCGGCGGGTGTCGTAGACCTCCAGGGCGTCGCGGAGCACGGCCTTGAGCTGCTCGGGCTCCCAGGGCTTGCGGATGTAGGAGCGCACCTGGCCCCGGTTGATGGCGGCGATGGCGTCGGCGAGGTCGGAGTAGGCGGTGATGAGGATGCGCAGCACGTGGGGGTGGCGCTGCCGGGCGGTCTCGAGGAGCTCGACGCCGGTCATCCCGGGCATGCGCTGGTCGACGAGGAGCACGGCGATCTCCCGCTCGGCCATGATCTCCAGCGCCTCGACACCGCTCGGCGCCGTGAGCACGTCGAACTCGCCGACGCAGGTGGCCTCCAGGACGGTGAGGTTGGCCGTGTCGTCGTCGACGTACAGAACGGTGCCACTCAAGCTGGGCTGCTGATCCATGGGCGGTGCCTCCTCACTCCCGATCTCCGCTCGCTCCCCGGCTCAACGCTTCCGGACGAGGAGGAAGTAGTACGCGTTTCCGGGCTCCCGGGCGACCTCGACCTCCGAGGTGTCGGGCAGGTGCGCCGCGAGCCGGAGCATCTCCTCCCGGCTCCGGTAGAGGAGCGTCCAGTCGAGGACGAACTCCGGCGACCAGAAGTGCTCGTTGGGCCCGAGGGCGTTGCCGACGGCGAGGAGCCCACCGGGCAACAGGCGGTCGTAGAGGGCATGGACCAGCTCCTGGGCCCGGCTCTCCCGCAGGTAGTCGACGAGCCCCGTGGAGAAGATGAAGTGCTGGGGCTGCTCGAGGGGCATGACCGAGGGCTCCGAGAGGAGCTGGATGAACGACACGTTGAGGCAGCGCAGGGCGCCGCGGGCGCCGTGGCGCGCGATCTCGCGCTGTCCGGAGTGGTATGCGACGGAGAGCGCCTCGTCCTCCTGGTCCACCAGGGTCCACACCACGCGGCCGGGCCAGCCCTTCCTGCGGGCCACGTAGTCGCTGACCTCGCGGGCGGGGCCGCTGCCCAGGCTGGCGACCCGGTACTCGAGCCGGTCGCCGTGCTCCTCCAGGAGACGCTGGTGCTCTCGCTCCATGAGGTCGACGACGAACTCCTTGCGGGTCCGCACGCCGGCGGAGAGCGGGTGCTCCACCCCCAGCTTGTGGAAGACGCGGCCGAAGACCGAGCTCCCGGTGAGCGCGTTGTCGTAGTAGTACAGCATCACCTGGTAGTCGCCCGGGTAGCCCAGGGGCTTGGTGTAGGCCCGCCACATCAGGGGGGCCTCGAGCATGAGGGAGGTGACGACGGTCTCGGTGTACTCCTTGGCGGCGAGCAGCGTCTCGCGGTCGCCCAGCGCCTCGTGCGCGGCCAGCGTCGCCTCGTGCTTGATGTCGTTCCAGGGCCCGCGAACGGCCGCCAGGGCGCTCTCGGCCAGGGCGGCCACGCGGTCGTGGGCCGCCGCGCCGCCCTCCGCCCGGTAGCGCGCCTCGTGACGGTCGAGGGACCGCCGGTAGTACTGGAGGAAGTGGACCGCCCGCGACACCGCGTGGAGGTAGTCGTGGGGGATCGCGTCGTAGGCCGGCCGGGGCCCGGCCTCGAGGTCGCCGGCCAGGCGGGCCTCCTCGTCCTGCCGGCGGATCTCCGGCAGGTCGAGGAACCCTGTGACGAGGCCGAGCCCGATCCGCGCGCCGCCACGGGGTCCCGCCTCGACCCGGGCGATCCGGGCGGTGCCGGCGTGGACCTCCTTGCCGTGAAGGGACAGGCAGACGGGAACCTCGTCTCCCACGGTCCAGGCCTCGGCGTCTTCCGGCGACAGGAACGAGAGTCCGTTCATGGAGATGTCGAACACCGGGAACTCGCGCTGGCCGACCACGAGCTTCGGGTGGGCGTCCCGCGAGAGCAGGTCCCGCACCCGGCTACGCTCCGGCCTGAAGTAGATCCCCCGCCCCAGCGACCCCATGAGTTCCTCGTACGATCGGCTCATCCCTGCCGCCTCCCCGCGATCCGGAGCCTCCCCCCGGACGCTGTCACTGCTCCCGTGCCGCCGCCCACCGGCATCAGCCGGCTCCCAGCGGGGGCAGCACCACCACGAAGCGGGCGCCGCCACCCTCGCGCTCCTCGACCCACAGCCTGCCTCCGTGCTCCTCGATGATCCGCCGGGACAGGTACAGCCCCAGCCCCGTGCCCTCGCCGGGTCCCCGCGTGGTGTAGAAGGGATCGAACACGCGCCGCGCGACCTCGGGGGGGATCCCCGGGCCGTCGTCGGCGATGCTCACGGCGATCCCTTCGTCGCGGGGTCCCGCCGCGACCCACAGGGTGTGGGCGCCGGTCCGCAGCGCGTTGTCCACCAGGTTCAGGAAGACCTGGTTCAGGGGACCCGGCGGCACCGCCACACGGCAGTCCGCTGCGTAGCTCCGGTGCACCTCGACGCCGCTCATGCGGTGCTCCAGCAGCCGGAGCGTCGCGTCGAGCCCGGTCTGGACGTCGCAGAACGAGGCCGTCGAGGCGTCCGCCGGGCGGGCATGGCTCTCCAGCGCGGCGGTGATCTCGTGGATACGCCGGGCCGCGTCCTGAATGACGTCGAGCAGCTTCGCCGACACCTCGGCGGAGGCCTTGCCGCCGGCCAGGACCCGGGCGGCGTTGACCAGGGCGTTGACGGGGTTGCGCACCTCGTGGAGGATGCCGGCTGCGAGGGTGCCCACCACGGCGAGCTTCTCGCGGTCGGCGAGCTGGAGCGCCAGGATGCGGAGCTTCAGCTGGGCGTACACCCGGGCGAGCAGGACCCGCGGGTGGAAGGGCTTGGGAACGAAGTCGTCGGCGCCGTGCGCGTAGCCCTCCAGGGTCGCTTCCGAGCCCGAACGGGCGGTGAGGAGGATGACCGGTATGGCCCGCAGGGCCGGGTCGGACTTGATCGCCCGGCACAGCTCGGTGCCCGACCGGCCCGGCATCATGACGTCGGAGATCACAAGGTCCGGGTGGTCGGCGACGACCCGCTCCCAGGCCGCGTCGCCGTCCTCGGCCGTGGTGACGTCGAACTTGTCCTCGAGAAGCCCGGCGATGAACTCGCGCATCTCGCGGTTGTCCTCGGCGACGAGCAGGCGCGGGCGCTGGCCGGCGCCGAACACCAGCATCTCTCCCGAGTCGTCGGGTCCGCCCAGCGCGGGGAGGGCGGCGTCCGAGGGGGTGATGTCCACGGCGGGCTCGGGGTCGGAAGTGCGGCGCCCGCGGTCCTGCTCGGGCACGAACCGCTGGCGCCGTTCCACCACTTCCGGCCGGATGTGGCCGGTGCCGTAGGGGAGGCTCACCGTGAAGGCGGTGCCCTCCCCGAGGACGCTCTCGACGCCGATGGTGCCTCCGTGCAGCTCGACGAGCTCCTTGGCCAGCGCCAGCCCGATCCCCACCCCGCCGCTGCGGCGCCGCTCGTCGGACGACACCTGGAAGAAGCGCTCGAAGACGTGCTCAAGCGCACCGGGGTCGATGCCCTCGCCGGTGTCGGCCACCGTGATCGTCACCCTCGCCTCGTCGTCCCTCACGTCGACGCGGATCTCACCCCCGCGGGGCGTGAACTTGAGGGCGTTGCCCAACAGGTTGGTGACCACCATCTCGAGCCGGTGGGCGTCGCCGACGACCCGCCTGGGGGTGGGCGCCGCGGTGAACTCGAGCCGGAGGCCGGCCGCCATGGCGGCGGGGTGGCTGTTCTCGCAGACGGTGGCCGCGATGCTCCCCACGTCCACCTCGGCCAGGTTGAGGCGCAGCCCCCCCGTGTCCACCCGGGACAGCTCCAGGAGGTCGTCGATGAGGCGCAGCAGCCGGTGCGCGTTGGCGCGGATGACGCGCAGGTGGCGCAGGTGGGCGGGGTTGGTGGCCTCCCGCGCGAGCTCCTCGATGGGCGCCGTGATCAGGGTGAGGGGGGTGCGCAGCTCGTGGGAGATGTTGGCGAAGAACTTGCTCTTGAGCCGGTCGAGCTCCTTGAGCTTTTCCAGGGCGTCCTGGAGGTCCTCCGTGGCGCCGGCGAGACTGAGCCGGGCCTCGGACTCCCGGCGCGCCACCTCGTAGAGCTCCGCCCTGGCCGCGAAGTCCCGCGCGGCGAGGTCGTACTTGAAGTAGGCGGCCACGACGCCGAGGCCCGAGCCCGTGAGCACGAAGAAAGCGCTCCCTATGATCTCGCTCCCCGTCAGGTGCGTGGGCCACAGGAGGAAGGCCAGGGGCTCGCTCGCCATCACCACCGTCACCGCCGTGATGGTCCAGGACGGCGGCCAGAACGGCAGCAGCCCGCCGCCGATGAGGATGGTCAGGAAGCCGAGCACGTAGGTGGGGAAGTGGGCCCCGGAGAACGGCAGCATGGGAGCGATGAAGATGCCGAACACGACGACGTAGATCCAGAACGCCTCCCAGGTGTAGCTGCGCCAGCGGGGGCGGTGGACCAGGATCACGACGGCCGTGTTGATGGCGGCCGCGACGAGCCGAAGGACGAGGAACGTGCCCCAGTGGGCGGGGACCAGGATGGAGTCCAGGATCGTCCAGGCGACGTAGAGCGGGTTGAAGATCACGGCGGACCAGAAGAGGATCCTGAGGTTGCGGCGCCGCAGCTCGGCGTGGAAGCGCCTGAGGTGGGGCACGATGAGGAGGCTCCGGGCGGGCAGACCGGCCGGCATGCCCCCGTTGCCGCTGAGCGAGGCGTCGCCGTCCCCGGGGAGCTCGCCCGTGACGTCGTTCCCTGCGAGGGGCACGGCGGGCCCCGCCTGCGACTCTTCTGTGACCGTGTTCAACTTTTGCAGTCTATCACCGCCGCGCCGGGGCCCCGGGAGGCGCACGGCGGCGCCCTGCCGCGGTAGACTTGCCCGACGAAAAGGAGCCAGGCCATGGGCACGAAGCGGGATCGGCGGAGCGACGACAGGGAGGGGATGAACCGGCGGGAGCTGATCCAGGCCGGGGTTGCGGGGGGGCTGGCGGTGGCGGCGGGGACGGCGGGAGCGCCTGCGGCGGCGGCCTTGGAGGGTCTCCGCGCACCGGCGCTGCCTCCCTTCGAGCTGGAGGAGGCGACGGTGGCCGGGCTCCAGGAGGCGATGAAGGCGGGACGGCACACCGCGTGGTCGCTGGCTGAGGCCTACCTGGCCCGCATCGAGGCGCTGGAACGGGGAACGCCGGCGCTCGCCTCGGTGATCGAGGTCAACCCCGACGCCCTGGCCATCGCGGACGCCCTGGACCGGGAGCGCAGGGAGAAGGGCCCCCGCGGCCCCCTCCACGGCATTCCCGTGCTCATCAAGGACAACATCGCCACCGCCGACCGCATGGAGACCACGGCGGGCTCGCTGGCCCTCGTGGGCGCCAGGGCGCCGCGCGACGCGTTCGTGGCCGAGCGGCTGCGGGCGGCGGGCGCGGTCATCCTGGGCAAGACCAACCTGTCGGAGTGGGCGAACTTCCGCTCCACGCGGTCGTCCAGCGGCTGGAGCGGCAGGGGCGGCCAGTGCCGCAACCCCTACGCTCTCGACCGCAGCCCCTGCGGGTCGAGCTCGGGAACCGGCGCGGCGGTGTCGGCGAGCCTGGCGGCGGTGGGCGTGGGCACCGAGACCGACGGCTCCATCGTGTGCCCCTCGGCGACCAACTCCGTGGTGGGCGTGAAGCCCACGGTGGGGCTGGTGAGCCGGGCCGGCATCGTTCCCATCTCCCACACCCAGGACACCGCGGGCCCCATGGCCCGCACGGTGGCCGACGCGGCCATCCTGCTGGGCGCGATGACCGGCGTGGATCCGCGGGACGAGGCGACGGCGGCGAGCCGGGGCCACGCGGCTGCGGACTACACGACGTTCCTCGACCCCGACGGCCTCAAGGGCGCCCGCATCGGTGTCGCCCGCAAGCGCTTCTTCGGCTACAGCCCCGATGCCGACCGGCTGGTGGACGCGGCCATCGAGGCGATGGGCCGGCTCGGCGCCGTGATCGTGGACCCGGTGGAGATCCCCCACGTGGAGGAGCTGGACGAACCCGAGTTCGACGTGCTGCTCTACGAGTTCAAGGCCGACCTCAACGCCTACCTGGCCGCCCTCGGCCCCGGCGCCCCGGTGCGCACGCTGGCCGACGTCATCGCCTTCGACGACCGCCATGCCGCCCGCGAGCTGCCCTACTTCGGCCAGGAGATCATGCTCATGGCGGAGAAGAAGGGACCCCTCACCGACGAGGCGTACACGAAGGCCCTGGCGACCTGCCGGAAGCTGTCGCGCGCGGAGGGGCTGGACGCGGCGTTCGCGGCCCACTCCCTGGACGCCATCGTCGCCCCGACGGGTGGGCCCGCCTGGCCCATCGACCTGGTCAACGGCGACCACTTCCTGGGCGCGAGCTCGACGCCGGCCGCGGTCTCGGGCTACCCCAGCGTGACGGTCCCCGTGGGCTACGCCTTCGGCCTTCCCGTGGGCATGAGCTTCATCGGCCGCGCCTGGGCGGAGGGGGCGCTGCTGCGGCTGGCCTACGCCTACGAGCAGGGGACGAAGATGCGCCGGCCGCCGCGCTTCCTGCCCACCGCGGACCTGTCGGCGCGGTGACGCCCTGCGGCGCGGGACCGCGGCCCGCGGGCCGCTATACTTGGCGGCCGTGAGCGAAGAGCCATCGGGAGGGGTGCAGCGGGGGGGGCGGGGCTCTCTGCGGGCGTGGGTGCTCGCCGCCCGTCCCCGGACGCTGCCGGCGGCGGCGGCGCCGGTGCTCGCCGGCACGGCGCTGGCGGCGGCCCACGGCGTGTTCCGCGCGGTCCCGGCGCTGGCGGCGCTGGCCGGGGCGCTGCTCATCCAGATCGCGGCAAACCTGGCCAACGACCTCGACGACTTCCGGCGCGGCGCCGATACCGAGGCGCGCGTCGGCCCGCTGCGGGTCACGCAGGCCGGTCTGCTCTCGCCGCGGGCGGTGCGCGCGGGCCTGTGGGCGGTGGTCGCGGCGGCGGTGGCGGTGGGAGCGCTGCTGGTGGCGGAGGCAGGGTGGCCGGTGGCGGTCCTCGGCGCCGCGGCCATCGCCGCCATGCTGTCGTACACCGGCGGGCCGTTTCCCTTCGGCTACCATGGGCTCGGCGAGCTCTTCGTCTTCCTGTTCTTCGGGTTGGTGGCGGTAGGCGGCACGTACTTCGTGCAGGCCCGGCGACTGGACCCGGCGGCGCTGGTAGTGGGCGTGATCATGGGCCTGCTCGCCAGCGGGATCCTCGTGGTCAACAACCTCCGTGACGTGGAGACCGACCGGGCGGCGGGCAAGCGCACCCTGGCGGTGCGGTTCGGCGTGGCGTTCGCGCGGCGGGAGTACGCCGCGCTGCTGGTGGGCGCCTACGCGGTCCTGATGGCGGCCGTGGCCGCGCGGGCGCTGTCGGGGTGGACGCTGGTGGTGCTGGCGGCGCTGCCCCAGGCGGCCTCCCTGATCCGCCGGGCCCGGCGGGAGGAGGGGCGTGCCCTCAACGGCCTGCTCGCCGCGACGGGGGCGCTGGAGCTGGTGTTCGCGGCGCTGTTGAGCGCGGGGTTGCTGATCGGCACCTGATTCCCCACCGGGGTCAGGCTTGCATCTCTGCATCTTCGGATTTCGCCGGTCCCCGCCCGGCGCGCCCGGCGGGCCGACTGACGTGATACGTCCGCGGCGGACGGGAGCGTCAGGTGAGGAGGTAGCCGCGGGCGAGGGCGCGGAACGCCTCGGCCTGCTCGGACTGCCACGCCTCGTCGCGGCCGAGCTCGGCGGCGACGAGGGCGGCGGTCCCGGCCGCGGCCTCGATGGCGGCGCGGGCGTCCAGGAGCAGCGCCCGGGTACGCCGGGCGAGGACGTCCTCGACGGTCTGCGCCATCTCCTCCCGGACGGCCCAGAGGACCTCGCCGCGAAGGTAGGGGAGCCGCGGGTGCAGGGGCCGTTCCCCCTCCGGGGCGTTCCGGGCCGCGGCGCGCACCGCCGGAGCGTCGGCGCCGTAGACGTCGAACGGTGGAGCGGCCGGCTCCTCCGTCCAGCCGTGCAGCCGCAGCCCGGCGGTCACCGAGTCGCGGGGCGGCAGGCCCGCCACCGCGGCGGCCTGGTCGACGGTGTCCTGGCCCATCCTCCGGTAGGTGGTCCACTTGCCCCCGGTGATGGTGACGAGCCCCGAGGGGGAGATGGTGAGGGTGTGGTCGCGGGACAGCGACGCGGTGTCCTCGCCGTCCCCGGCCGCCACCAGGGGGCGCAGCCCGGCGAAGACGCTGAGGACGTCGGCGGGAGCCGGATCGGTGGTGAGGTACCGGGCCGCGTGGGTGAGGAGGAAGTCCACCTCGGCCTGGAGGGGGCGGGGCTCCAGGGAGGCCTCCTCGACGGGGGTGTCGGTGGTGCCCACGACGACCCGGTCGTGCCACGGCACGGCGAACAGGACCCGGCCGTCGGCGGTGTGGGGGACCATGACGGCGCTGTCGCCCGGCAGGAAGGACCGGTCGAGGACCAGGTGGACCCCCTGGCTGGGGGCGATGAGCCTGGGCTGGCCGGGCTCGTCCATGGCCCGGACGGCGTCGGCGAAGACGCCGGTGGCGTTGACGACGACCCGCGCGTCGAGCTCCATCCCGTCGCCGCCGAGGAGGTCCCGGGCGGTGACGCCGGTGACCAGGCCGTCCTTCTTGCCGAGGCCCGTGACCCGGACGTAGTTGAGCGCGACGCCGCCGTGGTCCTCCAGGGTCCGCGCCAGGGTCACGGCCAGCCGCGCGTCGTCGAACTGGCCGTCGTAGTAGCTGATGCCGCCGCGCAGGCCCTCGGGCTCGATGGTCGGGATGTGCGCCAGCGTCTCCCCGCGGGACAGGTGGCGGGACGGGCCCAGGCCCAGCCGGCCGGCGAGCATGTCGTAGAGCTTGAGCCCGATCCCGTAGAAGGGGCCCTCCCACCAGTCGTAGGTGGGCACGACGAAGGCCAGGTGGTGGACCAGGTGCGGTGCGTTGCGGATCAAGAGGCCGCGCTCGTGCAGCGCTTCCAGGACGAGGGACACGTTGCCCTGCTGCAGGTACCGTACGCCGCCGTGGACGAGCTTGGTGCTCCGGCTCGATGTGCCCTTCCCGAAGTCGTGCTGCTCGAGGAGGAGGGTGCGGTAGCCGCGGGCCGCGGCCTCCACGGCGGTGCCGAGCCCGGTGGCGCCGCCGCCGATCACCAGCACGTCCCAGCGGACGTCCTCCCCGGCCCGGCGCAGCATCGTTGCGCGGTTCATGCGTCCCCTCCCTTCTCCCAGCCCTTCGCCCGCTCGAGGGCGTCGTGCCAGCGGGCGAGCAGACCGCGCCGGCGCTCCGGGGCCATGGCCGGCTCGAACCGCCGCTCCTCCCGCCAGTGCTGCCGGAGGTCCTCGCGGTCGGACCACACGCCCACGGCGAGGCCCGCCAGGTAGGCCGCCCCCAGGGCGGTGGTCTCCACGATGGCGGGGCGCACCACCGGGACCTCCAGGATGTCCGCCTGGAACTGCATGAGGAGGTCGTTGCGGCAGGCGCCGCCGTCGACCCGCAGCTCGTCGAGGGCGATCCCGCTGTCCGACTCCATGGCGCCGACAACGTCGGCCACCTGGTAGGCGATGCCCTCCAGTGCGGCGCGGGCCAGGTGGCCGGCACCGCTTCCCCGGGTGAGGCCGACGACCGTGCCGCGGGCGTACTGGTCCCAGTGGGGCGCGCCAAGACCGGCGAAGGCGGGCACCAGGTAGACGCCGCCGTTGTCCTCGACGCTGCCGGCGAGCGCCTCGACGTCCTCCGAGCGGCGGATGAGGCCGAGCCCGTCGCGCAGCCACTGCACCACCGCGCCGGCGATGAAGATGCTGCCCTCCAGGGCGTAGGTGGCCTCGCCGTCCAGCTGCCAGGCCAGGGTGGTGAGCAGGCGGTTGTGCGAGACGGTGGGCTCGGCGCCGGTGTTCATGAGCAGGAAGCAGCCGGTGCCGTAGGTGTTCTTGGCCTGGCCGCGGTCGAAGCAGCACTGGCCGAAGGTGGCCGCCTGCTGGTCGCCGGCGATGCCCGCAATGGGGATGCCGCCACCCATGACGGCGTGGGACGCCTCGCCGAACACGCCGCTGGACGGGCACACGCCGGGCAGGACGGCCCGGGGGATGCCGAGGAGCTCGAGCAGCTCGTCGTCCCAGTCGAGGGTGCGGATGTCGAAGAGCATGGTGCGGCAGGCGTTGGTCACGTCGGTGACGTGCACCGCGCCGCCGGTCAGCTTCCACACCAGCCACGTGTCGACGGTGCCGAAGGCGAGCTCGCCGGCCTCGGCGCGGCGCCGGGCGCCGTCCACGTTGTCGAGGATCCAGGCGAGCTTGGTGGCGGAGAAGTAGGCGTCGAGGACGAGGCCGGTGCGGTCGCGGATCAGCCCTTCGACGCCGGCGGCCTTGAGGCGGTCGACGGCGCCGGCGGTGCGGCGGTCCTGCCAGACGATGGCGTTGTACACGGGCCTGCCGGTGGCGCGTTCCCAGACCACGGTGGTCTCGCGCTGGTTGGTGAGGCCGATGGCGGCGACGTCGGAGGGCGCGATGCCGGCCGCGGCGACGGCCTCGGCGGCGACCCCCGACTGGGTGGACCAGATGGCCTCGGGGTCATGCTCGACCCAGCCGGGGTGGGGGAAGAGCTGCGGGAAGTCCTTCTGGGCGAGGCCCAGCACCGCGCCGCCGGCGTCGAAGACGATGGCCCGGGAGCTGGTGGTGCCCTGGTCGAGGGCGAGGATGGTGGAGGCCATGGGAGCTCCTTGCCCTCAGCATACCCGACCGCCCCGAAGCTCCGGCCGGTGTAGCATCGCGTCCGCTCGCGGGAGGATGAATGAGGACGGAGCTGCTCGTCGGCGACTGGCTGCGGATCGTGCCGGAGGACGCGGCGACGGCCGGGGACGGGAGGACGGTGCTGCGGCTGGCGCGGGGCGCTTTCGGCTCCGGCGAGCACGAGACGACGCGAAGCTGCCTCGAGGTCCTGGGCGCCCTCGACGGGCTGCGTGGCGCCGACGTGCTCGACCTGGGCAGCGGGACCGGCGTGCTCGCCATCGCCGCGCTGCTGCGCGGGGCGCGGCGCGCGGTGTGCGTGGACCCGGACCCGCGGGCCGTGGCCACGGCCCGGCGCAACGCGGTCCTCAACGGTGTCGCCGGGGCGGTGGAGCACGTGGAGGGGACGCTGGCCGACGTGCCAGGCGGCCGGCGCTTCCAGGTGGTTCTGGCCAATCTCTACGGCGACGTGCTCCTGCCCCTGTTGGGCGACCTCGCCGGGCGGGCGGCGCCGGAGGCCACCCTGGTGCTGTCCGGGCTGGCCTGGGAGTACGACTTCGCCGCGCGACGCGGCCTCGAGGCCGCGGGGTGCGCGGTGATCCGGCACCGCATGATGGAGGAGTACAGCACCCTGGTGGCGCGGGCGCCCGCCTCAGCCGAGCAGGAGCGAGCGGACGCGCCGGGCGATGGCCAGCGACGCGGTGAGCCCCGGTGAGTCGATGCCGAGGAGCTGGATGCAGCCGGCGTGCCGCCGGTCGCGCTCGATGATCCAGTCCGACACGCCCCGCAGCTGCACCATGATGCCGGCGAAGTCCAGGGTGAGGTCGGACAGGCGCAGGCGGGGCAGAAAGCGGCGGGCGCGTTCGAGGAAGAACGACTCGGGCTTGCGGCCGCTCGTGTAGTCGTCCCGGGCGGTGACGGGGGAGAACTCGGGGCCCACCGTGACGGTGTCGCCGAGCACCGCGGTGCCGTCCCGCTGCAGGGCGAAGGTGGGGGTGAGGTGGACGCCGACCATCTTGCGGCGCGTCGAGCCCAGGTCGAGCTCCACCGGGACCGGATAGACGTTGAGCCCGTTGAGCCAGAGCTCGGCGCGGCTGTGGCGGTTGATGCGGCAGTACTCCCCGCGCAGCGGCACCACCTCGAGCCGGCGGTCCGGGTCGACCATGCGGGCGATGACGTCGCAGCCGAGCCCGGCGGCGTTGACCACGGTCTCGGCCTCGAAGGTCTCCTCGCGGCCGCCGCGGCGGCCGGTGACCTCGAACACCCCTCCCTGGGGCGCCACGCCGGTGACCTCGAAGCCGGTGAGGACGGTGCCGCCGGCGGCGGTGGCGAGGTCCGCGAGGGTGCGGGTGAGCCGCGCCGCGTCCACGATCCCGGTGGTGGGCACGGAGAGGGCGGCGTGCCCCGCGACGTTGGGCTCGAACGCCTTGATCTCGGCGCCGGTCAGCATGCGGACGCCGGGCACGCCGTTGGCGGAGGCGCGGGCCAGGATCTCCTCCAGCGCCGGCACCTCCCAGGGGGAGGAGGCGACCACCAGCTTGCCGGTGTTCTCGACGGGGACGCCGTGGCGGCGGCAGAACTCGTACATGAGCTCGTTGGACTCGACGCACAGCGCCGCCTTCAGGGAGCCCTCGGCGTAGTAGATGCCGGCGTGGACCACGCCGGAATTGCGCCCCGACTGGACGTCGCCGACGCTGGAGAGCCGCTCGAAGAGGAACAGGTCGCGGGCCCCCGCCTCGCTGAGCTCCCTGGCGACGGCGCAGCCGACGACGCCGCCCCCGATGACGGCCACACCGATCCGTTCCATGGCACCTCCGGCATCAGGGTACCGCCGGCACGGCCGCCGGGCCAGAGCCCCGGCCGGGGGGGCTCGCGGCCTCCGCCGATCTTGCCGCGCGGCCGGGGCTGCGCTACAAGGGTGGGCCGCATGGCGGCCGGAGGACGCGATGATTGCAGCAACGGAGATCAAGCGGGGGGACATCCTGGACCTGGACGGCGCCCCGTGGGTGGTGACCGACGTGGCCAGCCAGACGCCGTCGGCGCGGGGCGCGAGCATGCTGGTGAAGGTGAAGGCCCGCAACCTGGCGACGGGCCAGGTGCTGGCCAGGACGTTCCGCGGCGGCGACGCCGTCGAGGCCGCCGACTGCGAGAAGAGGCCGATCCAGTACCTGTACCGGCAGGACGACGACTTCACGTTCATGGACATGGACAGCTTCGAGCAGCTCACGCTCACGACGGACCTCCTCGGGGACGCCGTGGGCTACCTCACCGACGGCCTGGAGCTGCGCTCGCTGGTCTACAACGGCCGGGTGATCGCGGTGGAGCTGCCCACCACGGTGGAGCTCACGGTCACCGACACGGCGCCGGCGATCAAGGGCGCCACGGCCCAGGCGCAGCTCAAGCCGGCGACGCTGGAGACGGGTCTCGAGATCCAGGTGCCCCCCTACCTGTCCTCCGGGGAGCGGGTGAAGGTCGACACGCGGGACGGCCGCTTCGTAGAGCGCGTCAAGGCCTGAAGAGCCCCTCCGACGACTTCCTGGGAAAAAGAAAAGCGGCGGAGCGCCCCGGGGGGACGCTCCGCCACCGGTCGTTTCCGGATGTTCGCCGCTACTCGTAGCGCAGCGCCTCGATGGGGTTGAGCGCCGCGGCCTTGCGGGCGGGGTAGAAGCCGAAGAAGATCCCCACCCCCGCCGAGAAGATGAGGGCGACGCCCACGGTGGGCGGCGAGACCACCGTGGCCCAGCCGGTGACGCGCGCCAGCACCGCGGCGCCGGCGAACCCGGCGAGGATGCCGATGGCGCCGCCCACGATGCTGATCACGACGCTCTCGACCAGGAACTGGGTGAGCACGTCGGAGCCGCGGGCGCCGATGGCCATGCGGATGCCGATCTCCCGGGTGCGCTCGGTGACCGACACCAGCATGATGTTCATGATCCCGATGCCGCCCACGAGCAGCGAGATGCTTGCGATGGCCGCGAGCAGCAGGGTCATGACCTCGGTGGTTCCCTGGGCCGCGTCGGCGAGGTCGTTCTGGTTGCGGACGGTGAAGTCGTCGGTCTCCCACCCCGCGAGCTTGTGGGCCTCGCGCATGATGGAGGTGAGCTCCTTCTCCGCCAGGGGCACCTGGTCGGGGCTGGGCGTCGAGGCCAGGATCTGGGGAATGAACTGGTGCCCCGCGAGCCTCGTCTGCACGGTGGTGTAGGGGCACAGGACCACGTCGTCCTGGTCGTCCCCCGAGGCGGTCTGGCCCTTCGGGGCCATCACGCCGATGATCTTGAACGGCACGCGCCGCAGCTGGATCTCCTGGCCGACCGGGTCCATGCCGGGGAAGAGGTTCTCGGCCACGGTGTTGCCGATCACCGCCACCTTGCGCATGGACCGCACGTCGGCCTGCGAGAAGAACACGCCGCTCTGGGTCGGCCAGTTGCGGATGCTCTGGTAGTCCACCGAGACGCCCATGATGTGGGTGCGCCAGTTGCCCTGGCCGCCGATGGCCTGGGTGAAGGTCATGATCACCGGCGAGATCGCGGAGATCATGGTGCTCTCCCGCCGCAGGGTGTCGACGTCGGTGGTGGTGAGCCGGTTGAAGGTGCCGGCGCCCTGGCTGACGCCCCCCGCCGCGCTGGAGCCCGGGGTGATGACGATCATGTTGGTGCCGAGGTTGTCGATCTGGGAACGGATGCGCTGCCGGGCGCCGTCGCCCACCGCCACCATGACGATGACCGCGGCCACGCCGATGATGATCCCCAGCATGGTGAGCAGGGTGCGCATGGTGTTCTTGAAGATGCTCTTGGTGGCGACGCGGATGAGCACGGAGGTGCGCATGTCAGACCGCCTCCTCGAGGTCGGCCGCCGTCCGCATGTCGTCGGCGGCGCAGCGGCGGTCGTCCACGGCGTGGTCGCGGATGACGTGCCCGTCGCGGAGCTCGATGATGCGGCGGGCGTACTGGGAGACGTCGTGCTCGTGGGTGACCAGGAGGATGGTGATGCCCTGGTCGTTGAGCTCCTGGAACAGGGCCAGCACCTCGATGGAGGTCTTCGTGTCGAGGTTTCCCGTGGGCTCGTCGGCCAGGATGATGGCGGGCTGGGTGACCAGGGCGCGGGCGATGGCGACGCGCTGCTGCTGGCCGCCCGAGAGCTCGTTGGGCATGTGGTCCATCCGGTCGCCGAGCCCGACCCGCTCGAGCGCCTCGCGGGCCGCCTTCTGGGGGTTGCCCGCCGCGCCGGAGCGGTCGTAGAGCAGCGGCAGCTCCACGTTGTCCAGCGCCGAGGTGCGCGCGAGCAGGTTGAACCCCTGGAACACGAAGCCGATCTTCCGGTTGCGGATGTCGGCGAGCTGGTTGCGGTTGAGGCCGTCCACCCTCTCGCCGTCCAGCAGGTAGGTGCCGGAGGTGGGGTAGTCGAGGCAGCCGACGATGTTCATGAAAGTGGACTTGCCGCTGCCCGAGGCCCCCATGATGGCGATCATCTCACCGCGGTCGACCTGCATGTCGACGCCGCGCAGGGCACGGACCTCGTTGCTGCCCATGGTGTACACCTTCACGAGATCGTGGGTCTCGATGACGTGGGTCGGGCTCATCGCACCCTCCCGTCAGAACCCGCCGGGACGATGGCGTTCCTGGGTGTTGCCCTGGAACGGGTTCGCCCCGGCGCTCTGCGACGCGAGGGTGATGCCGGCGATGACGTCCATGCCCTCCTCGACGCGGCGCCCGGTGACCTGGGTGTACTGGCCGTCCGTGATGCCGGTGCGCACCGGGACGGGGGTGAGCTGACCGGTGGGGTCCAGGGCCCACAGCACCGCCATGTCGCGGGACGCCTCGCGCCCGCGCATGCCCCCCTGGCCCATGGCGCCGGCACCTTCCTGCTGGCCGCCGGCCGCGGCGCCGGGGGTGCCGCTGCCGTTACCGTTGCGCTGCGCCCGCTCCTTCTGCCAGCGCGCCCGGGCCGCTTCCATGTCGGCCTCCGAGGGGCGGAAGCGGAGCGCGGCGTTGGCGACCTTGAACACGTCGTGGGCCTCGTTGACCAGGAACTCCACCGTGGCGGTCATGCCGGGGAGCAGCCGGCCGTCGGGGTTCTGGACGTCGACGACGACGTCGTAGCTGACCACGTTCTGGTCGATCGTGGACTTGAGCCGGACCTGCTTCACGAAGCCCTTGAAGGTGTCGTCGGGGTAGGCCTTGACGTTGAAGCGAACCTTCTGGCCGTCCTTGATGAGACCGATGTCGCTCTCGTCCACCGAGGCGATGATCTGCATGTGCGAGAGGTCGTTGGCGATGAGGAAGAGGCGCGGCGACGAGAAGCTGGCCGCCACGGTCTGGCCGACGTCGACGTCGCGCTCCACCACGGTGCCGGACACCGGCGCGATGATGGTGGCGTACTCCAGGTTCTGCTTCGCGCGCTCCAGGGCGATCTCCGCCTCGCGCTGGCCGGCCTTGGCGACGTCGAGCTGGTACTCCGCGGTGGAGTAGTCGGCATCGGCGGCGATGCCCTGCTCGTGGAGGACCTTGAGGCGGTCGAAGTTGCGCTTCGCCTGGGCGCGGTCGGCCTTGCTGCGCTCCAGCCCGGCCTCGGCGTCGGCCACCGCGCTCTGCAGCAGCGTGGGGTCGATGCGGGCGACGACCTGCCCCTTCTCCACGTGCCCGTTGAAGTCGACCATGAGCTGGGCGATGCGCCCGGACACCTGGGTACCCACCTCCACGGTGGTGACCGCCTCGAGGGTGCCGGTGCTCGAGACCACCGCCTCGAGACTGCCCTTCTCGATCTTCACGAGGCGATACGCCGTCGCGGATCCGCTCTCTCCGCGGGAAAGGAAGCCGTACGCCGCCGCTGCCACGGCGAGAACGGCCACGAGAATCACGACCTTCTTCATACTCGAACCCTCCCGGCTCCGCTCCTGGCCCGTGGGGCCGGGCACCACAAGCGCAGCGGGCCGTCACCTGTCAACAGCCAATGTCGGCCCTTTCGTGGCGGGAGTCTTCAACTGGAGGCAATGCCGATGTAAGAGATGTAAGCCCCCGCCTTCACTTCGGCCGTACGGCGCGATCGTACACCCAGCGGAAAACCAGCGGCTCCTTTGCGTTCTTCCGCTCCACCCTGACGGTGTGGACGAGCCGTCCGCCGCCGTCGCCGGACAGGGCGAACGTCTCGGTGATGGTGGTCCGGGGGCCCGTGGTGGTGACCACCGCCTGCCCGTCGCGCCACACCGTGCTCTCGGTGCGCGGTCCCCGGTCGGAGTCCTGCTCGACGGTCCGCCCGTCGGTGTAGAGGAGCCGGACGTGGCCGTCACCGCCGACGAGGCGCAGCGTGCCGTCGCTGCTGTCGACCATGAGGTCGGTGACGCCGGCGAGCCTCACCGGCCCCGCGTCCCGGTCCTCCCGCGCCCCCCGGTCCTCGCGCGGTCCGGCCTCCTCGCCGCCGGGACCGGGGCCGCCCCGGCGCCCGCCGCCCCGGCCCGCGCCGAAGTGGAACGACGAGCCGCCCTCGCGCTTCGGCGTCTGAGTGAGCGACCGGTTCAGCGTCCAGCGGCCGGCCAGGGCGGCCGGCGTGGCTCCATCCGCCGCCCACACCGCCACCGCCGCCGCCATGGCCAGGAACCCGGCCACGGTCATCCACCGCGAATCGTGGTTCATCACGTCCCTCCCCGGCCGCCACGGCCGGCGGCCAGCCGGAGTCTCGCCGCGCGCCACGAGGGTGTCTTCAAGACGGCGAAAGGGAGTTGTAAGCGATGTAAGATGCTGACTCTTTTCCGGTTGCGGATGGTACACTCGGCTCCGTGAGGCGCGTCGACCGGTTCTCGCTCCGTTCCCTCGCAGTGGTGGCCGTCCTGGCGGCGGCCCTCGCCGTGCTCGCCACCCTCCAGTACCAGTGGACGGGACGCCTCAGCGAGTCCGAACGGCACCGGCTCCGCGCCGAGCTGAACCACGCGGGGTTCCGCTTCTGCGAGGACTTCGACAGCGAGGTCACGCGTGCGTTCACGGCGTTCTACCCGGCGGCGCTGAACCCGGAGCCGGAGCTCGGGACGCGCCTGCTCGCGTCCCTGCGGCGGTGGCGGAACGAGGCGTCGTCGCCGGAGCTCGTCGCGGGCGTCCTGGTGGTCCGCCGCACCACCTCCGGGCTCGAGGTGCAGCGTCTCGACCCCGACACGGGGGTGCTGGCCAGCGCGCCGTGGCCGCCCGCGCTGGATCCCCTGCGCGGCGACATGGCGGCGGGGCGCCCTGTGATCCCGCTGGCCGGCCGGTTGCCCGGACTGGTCCTCACGGGCATCCCCCCCGCCGCGCTGCGCAACTGGGCGCGGGGGGGCCCGGAGTACCCGGTCACGGCGCCGCTGTACGTGGTCGTGAGGTTCGACAGCACGTACATCACGGGGGACCTGCTGCCCCACCTGGTCTCGGCGTTCTTCAGCCGCCCCGACGGGGGCAGCTACTCGGTGCAGATCGTCCAGCGCGGCGACGAGCACGACGTCGTCTTCAGCTCCGGCCCGAGCGCCGGCGAGGGAAGGCCCGAGGTCGCGCGCGGCCTCTTCTCTCTGCGGCGCTTCCCGGAGATCCTCACGTCCCTGCGCGACGGTGAGCGCGGGAGCCAGCCCGGACCGCCGCCGTCGGGCGAACCGCCGCCGCGCGGGCGCCGGGACGACGACGCGTTCCCGGGTGGGCGCAGCGCCGCCCAGTGGCTGCTCCTGGTCGACGACCCGGGGGGGTCGCTGGAGGCCACGGTGCAGGGCGCGCGGGTGCGCAACCTCGCCATCGGGCTGTCGGTGCTGGCCCTCCTGGGCGTGACCATGCTGCTGCTGCTCATCTCCAGCCAGCGGGCCCAGCGCCTCGCCCGGCAGCAGATGGACTTCGTCGCGGCGGTCTCCCACGAGCTGCGCACGCCGCTCACGGCGATCCGCTCCGCGGGACAGAACCTCGCCGACGGCGTCGTCCGCGAGCCGCAGCAGGTCAAGCGGTACGGCGCGCTCATCGAGGGGGAGGGGCGCAGGCTCTCGGAGCTGGTGGCCCGGGTGCTGGCGTTCTCGGGCATCCGCTCGGGGCAGCAGACGTACCACTTCGGCCCGGTCTCGGTGAGCGACGTGGTCGCCCAGGTGCTGGCCGACAGCCGGTGGGTCCTGGACGAGAAGGGCTTCACCGTGGAGCAGGATGTGCCGCGCGACCTGCCGGCGGTGGCCGCCGACGCCGTCGCGCTCCGGCAAGTGGTGCAGAACCTGGTGGACAACGCCGTCAAGTTCGGCGCCCGCGCCCGCTGGCTCGGCGTCCGGGTGCGGCTGACCGAGGTCGTGCGCGGGAAAGAGGTGGAGATCTCGGTAGCGGACCGCGGTCCGGGCATCGCGCGGGCCGATCTCTCGAGGATCTTCGAGCCGTTCCAGCGGGGTTCGGACCCCGCGGCCGTCGCGGTGCCGGGCAGCGGGCTGGGCCTGAGCGTGGTCAAGCACGTGGTGGAGGCCCACGGCGGCCGGGTTACCGTGGAGACCAGCTCCGGCCACGGAGCCACCTTCACCGTGCACCTGCCGGTGCCGGCGGCCGCCGCGGGGAAGCGGGAGGCGGGGAGTGGACGGACCAGCCAGCAGGGATAGCCGCGCGCCGGAGGCGGCGCGCCGCATCGTACCGCGCCTCCTCGTCGTCGAGGACGAACCGAGCCTGGCCCTCACCCTGGCGGACCGCCTCCTCGCCGAGGGCTACCGCGTGGAGGTGCGAGGCGACGGCGAGTCCGCGCTGGACGCGGCCCGGGAGTCGCCGTTCGACCTGGTGATCCTGGACGTCATGCTCCCCGGCATCGACGGGTTCGAGGTGTGCCGCGAGCTGCGCCGCACCGGAGGGCAGATCCCGGTGCTGATGCTCACCGCCAGGTCGGAGGTGGTCGACAAGGTCGTCGGCCTCAAGCTCGGCGCCGACGACTACCTCACCAAACCGTTCGAGATGGCGGAGCTGCTCGCCCGCGTCGAGGCGCTGCTGCGCCGCGCCAGGACGCCGGGGAGCGCCTCGCCGGATACCTACCAGTTCGGGCCCGTCCACGTCGACTTCAGGCGCGCCGAGGTCACCCGGGAGGACGGGACGGTGGCGCTGTCCGCCATGGAGTTCAGGCTGCTGCGCTGCTTCGTGGAGCACCGGGGCGAGGTGCTGTCCCGCGACCAGCTCCTCGACGAGGTGTGGGGCTACGACGCCAGTCCCTTCTCGCGCACGGTGGACGTCCACGTGGCCTCGCTGCGCCAGAAGATCGAGCCCAATCCCTCCCACCCCCAGTTCATCATCACGGTCCACCGCCTGGGCTACCGCTTCGACGGCTGAGGCCGCCGCGAGGCACGGCGGCAGGCCTCATTACATCGCTTACATTCTCGTTGCATCACCTTGAAGACTCGGCCGCCGGGGCGCCCTACATTGCGAGCGTGGTGCGATGGATCGTTGGCCCGCACCACCGAACGGAGGGAATCATGAAGATCAGGAGGCCATTGGTAGCAGGGTTCGCCGCGGCGCTCCTGGCCGTGCCCTTCGCCTTCGCCCAGCAGGCCCCCGCCGGCCCCGCGCCGGGGAGGTGGCAGGGTGGAGCCATGATGGGAATGCACCAGGGAGCGGCCGGACACGCCATGGGCATGCGCGGGGTCCGCGGCCGGCGAGGCATGGAGCACCACCGGGTGGCGATGCTGACCGGGGTCCTCCAGCTCACCGAGCAGCAGCAGCAGGCGTGGAAGACCATCCGCGAGGACACCCGCGCGAAGGTCAAGCCGCTGGCCGAGCAGGCCTTCGCGCTGCGCACGGAGGTCCGTGGGGCCCTCGAAGCGGGCAACGCCGACGCCGCGGCCGTCGGTGCCAAGGTGATCGAGGCACACGAGCTCCGGGTGAAGATCCGGGCCGCGGTCAAGGCGGGCCGCGACGCCTTCGATGCTCTGCTCACACCGGAACAGACCGCCAAGCTCCACACCTTGCAGCAGGTGCGCGAGTTCATGAACCCCCGGGGGTCCCGGAGCCAGCCCCCGGCGGGCAGCTGAGTTCACGCTGTGGCTCCGACTTTCAGCAGGTCCGCCGTCTCATCCGCCCGTGGAGGTTCCGGGGTCAGCCTCCGGCGGGCAGCAGATCTCCCGTTGTGACCCTGGCGGGGCCGGTTCCCGAAAGGGGCCGGCTCCGTTACCTGCGCTTCCCTTTTCTCCCTGACGTCCCCGCACCGCCCCGGCCCCGCCGGGGCGGTGCGGTGTCCGGGGGGCTCCTCAGCGGCCGTCCCGGGCGGCCCGCGCCAGGCGGACAAGCTCCCAGTAGGGCGGCGCGTACCCCTCCCGGGCACGGAACCCGCCGGCCAGGACGGCGAGGCGCGCGACGATGGCGGCGTGGCGCCGGGTGAGCGCGCGGTTGCGCAGGGCGGCCTCGGCGCTCATCCCCTCGGGCACCGGGCCCTGGATCCCCGCGAGGTTGAGCAGCGAGCTGGCCGCCTTGGCGACACGGGCCGCTGGGAGAAGGGCGAGGTCGTAGGAGAGCCTCGCGCCCGCCTCCGCCTCCTCCAGCATCGCCTCGGTGACGGCGTTGTCCAGGTGGTCGGCGGCCAGGGTCGCGGGGTCGCGCCACTCGGCGACCACCCGGAGCTGCGGGTCGTACTCCAGGTCCGAGGGCTCCTCGGTCACGAAGTGGCGCACGCCGAACGCCGCAAGCCACGAGCGGAGCCCCGGCGAAGAGATGCGGGACATGCCCATCCACAGCCGGACCCCGAGGTGCTCGTAGGCGGCGGCGGCGACCTCCGAGCAGAACATGGCGCCGTGGTCGCGGGCGTCCATGGCGAAGTCGTAGGGGATATGGCGGCGTCGGCCCCGGGAGAGCGCCCAGGAGGCGGCCTCGTGGGGCAGCCGGGGGTCGGCGGCGACGGCGGGGAGGTCCGCCCGCGGCCGCAGCACCATGAGACGCAGCTTGGTGTCGGCCAGGTAGGCCGCGAGCGTCGAGACCACCACGCCCCGCTCGATGTGGGCCTCGATCACGCTGGGCACCGCCGTCGCGGGGTCGACGTAGAGCAGCGCCACGTGGGAGAAGTTCCCCGGGTAGTCGTTGCCGCGGGCGATGAGCGCCGAGGTGGGCGCGCCGCCGCGCGACACCAGGATGTCGCCGCTGTGCACGGTGACGCCGAGGAGGTTCGCGGCCGGGGTGGCGGAGGGCTCGTCGGTGCCGCGCAGGAGGGCGGGGACGGCCGGCAGCGGCAGCTGCAGCATCACCTCCTCCACGGCGGCCCGGCTGCCGTAGAGCAGCCGGTACAGGGTCTCGCGGGCCACGGCCGAGTCCACGTCCCACCTCTCGGACTGGCGCTTCACCGCGACGCGGATCCGGCCGGTCCGCTCGAGGAGCCCGGAGAGGTGGGCGGGGCAGGCGGCCACCAGCGCTCCGCTGGCGAAGAGGTCCCCCTCCAGGTCGGCGAAGATCGCGGCGTCCGGGGGCGACGGCCTCGACTCCACCGCCTCGAGGTGCGCGTCGAGGGCGGCCAGTGCCGCCGCGATACGGGGACCCGTGGCGGCGCAGCCGGCCTCGCGGGCCTGGCGGAACTCCCGCTCCAGCGCGGACCAGACCGCGTCCTGGTTCCAGACGAAAGGCTTGCCGGCCCGCGCGGACGCCGCCGTCACGGCGGGTCCGGAGGCGGGGACGAGCAGTGCAAGGTAGAGGAGCAACGCGGCGCCCGCCCCCGCGGCCAGGACGAGCGACCGGCGGCGTCGCCGGCCGGGGATCCTCACGCGATCCTCCCCGGCGGCTCCGGTCAGCGCAGCCAGTCGGCGGTGCTGACCACCTTCGCGTAGGTGCCGTTCATGGCCGCCAGCGCCGCGGCGTGCACGTCGGCGGCGGGGACCGTGACCCCGCCGTAGCTCAGGTCACGGGTGGCGCAGGCGTCGGCGACGACGGTGACGTCGAAGCCGTAGTCCGCCGCCGCGCGGGTCGCCGCCTCCACGCACATGTGGGTCTGCATGCCGCAGATCACCAGGTGCGTGATCTTCCTGCCGTGCAGGTAGTCCAGGAGGTCCGTGTCGCGGAACGCGTTGGCGTAATGCTTGCCGATCACCTTCTCGCCGGCGGCGGGCATGACCTCGGGGCGGATGCGGTACTGCTCGTTGCCGGAGTCGGGGGAAGGCGAGGCCTGGTCCTTGGGGAGGTGTTGCACGTGGATCACCGGCAGGCCGTGGGCGCGGAAGTACTCGAGGAGGGTGCGGGCCTTGGCCGCGGCCGCCTCGGGGTGGACCAGCGGCAGCTGGCCGCCTGGGAAGTAGAAGTTCTGGATGTCGATGATCATCAGCGCCGTGTCCTTGCCGACGGCGGGGTCCCTTGCGGGCTGCGGGGCGGCGGAGGCGGCGGCGGTCAGGGCCAGCACGGCGAAGGCGGCCAGGGTGACTTTCAGAGTCATGGAGGACTCCCTTCGTGCCGAGGCTGCCAGAGAATCCGCGCCGGAGCAAGACCCAGCGCGAAGACAGTGATGGGAGGAGGCGACGGGCGGTCGCCGCTGGCGCGGACTCTCCAGAGCGGGCTGAATCCCATTCTGCTCCTGTACGAGCCGTCGCCGGCCTCCAGCCGGCGCCCGCTGCGTCGTCCGGCGAGACCTCAGGCCGCGTCTCGCCACCCGCCCGGCCCTCCGCGAGGACAGCCCGCGGGGCGGGTGGGGGTGGTCCGGCCCCGCGCTTCTCTCCATTGCTCCTTGACCTCGCATACAATGTGGTGCCCGTTTCTCCCCGATCCGTCATCGCGCCGGGCAGGAGGGCGGAGACATCGAGTTCAGGAGGAGGTTGTGCGTATGAGAAAGCGGCTCGTGCTGGCCGTCCTCGTTGCGATGGTTCTTCCGGTTCAGGCGCTCCTTGCCCAGCCGGCGCAGCCCGCACACGAGACCAACCCGTTCTTCGTCGAGTGGACGACGCCCTTCGGCGTGCCCCCCTTCGACCAGATCAAGCCGGAGCACTTCCTGCCCGCGTTCAAGGCGGGGTTCGCCGAGCGCCGCAAGGAGGTCGAGGCCATCGCCACCGACGACGCGCCGCCGACCTTCGCGAACACCATCGAGGCGCTGGAGACGTCGGGAAAGCTCCTCGACAAGGTGGGATCGGTCTTCCACAACCTGACCTCGGCCGACACCAACGACCAGCTCCAGGCCATCGCCCGGGAGGTGGCCCCGATGTCCGCGGCGCTGCGCGACGACATCATGCTCAACGCGGCGCTGTTCGGGCGCGTCAAGGCGGTCTACGACCAGCGCGGGTCGCTCCAGCTCGACCCGGAGCAGCTCCGGCTCGTGGAGGAGACCTACAAGGACTTCGTCCGCGGCGGCGCCAACCTCGGCCCCGAGCAGAAGGAGCGTCTGCGCGCCATCAACAAGGAGATGTCGGTCCTCGGCCTGACGTTCTCCGAGAACCTCCTCAAGGAGACCAACGCGTACCGCCTCGTCATCGACAAGAAAGAGGACCTCTCGGGGCTGCCCGCGAGCGTCGTCAGCGCGGCCGCCGAGACGGCCGCCCGGGCGGGGATGCCCGGCAAGTGGGTGTTCACACTGCAGGCGCCCAGCATCTGGCCGTTCCTACCAGTACGCCGACAACCGCGAGCTCAGGCGGCAGATCCTCACCGCTTACTCCGAGCGCTGCAACCACGGCGACGCCCGCGACAACAAGGCCATCGTCTCGAAGATCGCGGCGCTGCGCGCCGAGCGGGCCAAGCTCATGGGGTACCCGACTCACGCGGCGTTCGTCCTCGAGGAGCGCATGGCGAAGACGCCGGAGGGCGTGTACGGCCTCCTCGACCAGCTGTGGACGCCGGCGCTCGGGGTGGCCCACGCCGAGGCCGCGGCCCTGCAGGAGATGATCACGAAGGAAGGGCACGACTTCAAGCTGGAGCCGTGGGACTGGCGCTACTACGCGGAGAAGGTCAAGAAGGCCCGGTACGACCTGGACGAGTCTGAGGTGCGGCCCTACTTCTCCCTGGACAGCGTCCGCAAGGGCATCTTCTACGTCGCCAACCGGCTCTACGGCCTCACCTTCGTGGAGCGCAAGGACATCCCCGTCTACAACCCGGAGGTCCGGGCCTTCGAGGTCAAGGACGCCGACGGCTCGTTCCTCGGTGTGTACTACGAGGACCGTTTCCCCCGCGCCGGCAAGCGCGGCGGCGCCTGGAGCAGCCGCTACCGGGGCCAGCACTTCGAGAACGGCAAGGACGTCCGGCCCGTGGTGGTGAACGTGTGCAACTTCACGCGCCCCACCGGGGACACGCCGGCACTGCTGTCCGCCGAGGAAGTGGAGACGATGTTCCACGAGTTCGGGCACGGCCTCCACTCGCTGCTGGCCCGCATCCACTACGAGAGCCTGGCGTCGGTGCCGCGCGACTTCGTCGAGCTGCCCTCGCAGATCATGGAGAACTGGGCGATGGAGCCGGAGGTGCTCAAGGTCTACGCCAAGCACTGGAAGACCGGCGAGGTGATCCCCGACGAGCTCGTCGCCAAGATCCGCAAGGCCGGCACCTTCAACCAGGGGTTCGCCACCGTGGAGTACCTGGCGGCGTCGTACCTGGACATGGACTGGCACACGCTGACCGAGGCGAAGGAAGTGGACGCCGCGGCGTTCGAGAAGCAGGCCCTGGCGAAGATCCACATGATGCCCGAGATCATCGTGCGCTACCGCAGCCCGTACTTCGCGCACATCTTCGGCGGCGGGGGCGGCTACTCCGCCGGGTACTACAGCTACATCTGGAGCGAGGTCCTGGACTCCGACGCCTTCCAGGCGTTCAAGGAGAAGGGGCTGTTCGATCCGGCCACGGCGAAGTCGTTCCGCACGAACATCCTCGAGCGTGGCGGCACCGACGACGCCATGAAGCTGTGGATGAACTTCCGGGGCCGCAAGCCCTCGGTCGAGCCGCTGCTGGTCAAGCGGGGGCTCGAGCCCGAGCGGACCTGAGCCCGGAAGCTCGCACATGGAGTGATTCGCGCGGGGGCCCTCGGGCCCCCGCGCTGCGTCGGAGGCGCCGCGGCGGCTTGATCTGGATCAAGGACGCGAGCGGCGGGGGGCGCGAGAATGCGGGCGTGACGAGGGAACCGGCCCGGCTGCGCAGGGAACGCCGCACCGTGGCGGCGATGGTGGCCCTGGCCTGCCGCGATCTCCACGGCGGCCGCGACGGCCTGTGCCCCGGGTGCGCCGAGCTGCTGGACTACGCGGCCCGCCGCATCGAGCGGTGCCCCTTCGGCGACGGCAAGCCGGCCTGTGCGGCGTGCCCCGTGCACTGCTACCGCCCGGAGCCCCGGGAGCGCATGCGCACCATCATGCGGTACGCGGGCCCGCGCATGCCGTGGCGCCACCCGCTCCTGGCGCTGGCCCACCTCCTCGACGGCCTGCGGCACCGCCGCGCCGCGCCGCCCCGGCGGCGCCGGGAAGGCCCGCTCGAGAGCTGAGGGCCGCGGCCCGCGGTGTATCATCGCTGCCGTCAGGGGACGTCCGCCATGCCGATCTACGAGTTCCGCTGCACCGCCTGCACCCACGACTTCGAGGAGCTGATGTTCTCCCGCGGCGCCACGCCGCGCTGTCCCCGCTGCGGCTGCGACGAGGTCGTGCGCCGGCCGTCCACGTTCGGGACCTCGGGGCTGAGCCGCAACGTGGGATCGGGATCGTCCTGCTCAGGGTGCTCCAGGCACTCCTGCGCGGGCTGCGGTAGCGCCTGAGCCCGCCCGCAGGCGGCGCTCAGAAGAGCTCGAGCGCGCCCACGTCGCCCTTGCCCTCCCGGACGAGGACGGGCGTCTCCTCCGAGAGATCGACGACGGTGGAGGGATCGTTGGCGAGGACGCCCCCGTCCACGACGAGGTCCACCTGGCCGCGCAGCGCGTCCTCGATCTGCACCGGGTCGTCCACCCACTCGTCCCGCTCGTTGCGGACCGAGGTCGACAGCAGCGGGCGGCCGAGCTCGGCGAGGATGGCCAGGGTGATGGGGCAGTCGGGGATCCGGATGCCCACGGTCCGCCGCTTGTGCAGCATGATCCGGGGCACCTCGGAGCTGGCCTTGAGGATGAACGTGTAGGGGCCGGGGAGCACGCGCTTCATGGTGCGGAACACCGGGTTGGGGATGCCCCGGGTGTAGCGGCTGGCGGCGGCGATGTCGGGCACCAGGATGGAGAGCCGCTTGGCGGGCGTGATCCCCTTCACCCGGTACAGCCGCTCGATGGCGTCGCTGCCGTCCAGGGTGCAGGCGATGGCGTAGACGGTGTCGGTGGGCAGCACCACCAGCCCGTCATGGGAGAGCGTCTGGACGGCGCGGGCGACGAGCCAGGGCTCCGGTTCGGTGGCGTCGATGGTCAGCAGCACGGCGGCCTCCTCCAAGCGGTCCTCACTGTGGAACCGGTCGGGCGCCGCCGTCAATCCCGCAGGCCGGACCGCCCCCGCGCGGACCGGCACCCGGAGCGTCCGGCAGGAACGCCCGGGATGCCGGCCCGCCGCCACGCGGGAGGTGGGGACCGTCAGCGCAGGGGGTCGACCCGCACGCTGCCGCTGCCCGTGTCGGCGTTGATCCGCACCTGCCGGTCGCCGCGCTCGTAGCCCACCACCCGGCGGTGGTGGACGATCGCCCGGGCGTCGGAGAAGTCCGAGGTGATGTCGCCGCTGCCCACGTCGGCGCGGAGCTCGAAGCCGGTGCCGGAGGGCAGGCGCACCGTGACGCCGCCGCTGCCGGTATCGGCGTCGACGCGGCGGAGGCGGTCCCCGCGGTTCTCCAGCACGATGCCGCCGGAGCCGGTGTCCCCCTCGAAGGTCTCGAGGTCCGCGTCCTTCACCGTGACCCGCCCGGAGCCGGTGTCGGCGACGAGGCGGCCGGCGCGGACGCCGGTGCCCTCCACGGCGCCCGAGCCGGTGTCGCAGATCAGCGTGTCGCCGTCGAAGCGGGTGATGCGGCAGTCGCCGCTCCCGGTGTCACACGTGAACGACCCCGAGAGGTCCTCCGCGTCGACGTCTCCGGACCCCGTGTCGGCCTTCACCGTCCCCGACAGCTTGCTGGCCCGGATGTCGCCGCCCGAGGTGTCGAGGAGCAGCCGCCCGGAGATCCCCTGCGCGGTGAGCACGCCGACGGCGTTCCGGAAGACGGCGTCGAGCCGGCTCGCGGGCACGCGCACCTCGACCTCGGCGTACATCACGTCCCCGTGGCCGGAGCTGACGCGCACGCGCCGGCCGTCGTAGGTGACGTGGGAGGTGCCGTGGGCTCCGGGATAGCGGACGGTCCGGTGTCCGGAGAGCGGGTAGATCACGCGGAGCGTTTCCCGCCCGTCCTTCCCCGTGACCTGCTCGAAGCGCATCGCGGAGGCCAGCTCGGCGTCCTCGGCGTGGATCGTGGCCACGGCCGTCACCTCGTTCCCCGCGCCCGGGACGACGGACACGGTGCCGGCCAGGTTCTCGACCGCGAACGGCGCGGTCGCGCCCCCCGACAGGGTCGCCTGAAGGGTCCGTGTGCTCTCGGCGCCGGCGGTGGCGGCAACCAGGATCGCGGCGAGGGTCAACAGCGCTCTTCTCGACATGGCTCTCCTCCTCACTTCGTACCACTCGATTGAACGCACCAGAGTGCCGCGGGGTTCTCGGCGCGCCGCGGCGAGGAATGGGGCTCGGAGCGGGCCGGTTGGAAAACCCTGTCCGGCGGCCGAGGGCGCCGGTGGGGAGGACGACGATGGCGGAAGGAACGGCGGGCTCGACGGCGGACCCCTCGCCGGTGCGCGTGCTGGGGTTCGCGGGCAGCCTGCGGAAAGGCTCCTACAACCGCGCCGCGCTGCGGGCGGCAAGCGGCGTGCTCCCCGCGGGCGTCACCATGGAGATCTTCGACCTGGCGCCCATCCCCCTCTACAACGAGGACGTCCGTGCCGCGGGGTTTCCCGCTCCCGTGCAGAGCTTCCGGGAAAGGATCGCCGCCGCGGACGCGCTGCTGGTCGTCACTCCCGAGTACAACTACTCGGTCCCCGGCGTGCTCAAGAACGCCATCGACTGGGCCTCGCGCCCGCCGGACCAGCCGTTCGCCGGCAAGCCGGTGGCGGTGATGGGCGCCTCCGGCGGCGGCTTCGGGACCGTCCGCGCCCAGCTCCACCTGCGGCACACCTTCGTCTTCCTCGACATGCTGCCGCTCAACCGCCCCGAGGTGATGATCTCGAGCGCCCAGAAGAGGTTCGACGCCGAGGGGAACCTCACCGACGAGGCGGTGCGGGCGCGCATCGCGGACCTTCTCGCCGCCCTGGCCGCCTTCACCCGCCGCCTGCGCGGGTTCTGAGCCGGGTCCGGCGGCTCAGGCGCCGGCGGGCGGACTGGACGTCCAGATGCGGTTGATGCCGTTCTGCACGCGGACGATGAACGCCAAGAAGCACAGCGAGGCCGCGATGCTGAGCAGGGCCGCCTCGGGCAGGGCCTCGAGCAGCTGCAGCACCGCCGCCGCGCCCAGGCCGTAGGCGCCGGGCGCGCCTCCGCTCCCGAGCACCGTCAGCGAGGCGCCGGCCTGCAGCGCCGCGTAGCCGAGGTAGAGCAGGTAGGTGGTGGTCACGTTGAGGGGCTCGAGCCCCGAGGCCTTCTGCCCGCTGCCGACGGCTGCCGTGAAGAAGGCGTAGAAGGCGGCGTCGACGACGATCTCGATTCCCGACAGCAGCAGGAACGGCCAGGGGAGGCGGACGGCCTCCAGGGGCGACGCGTCTCCCAGCAGCGAGAGGGACCACACCACCCCGGCGACGAGGCCGGAGAGGACGACGAGGACCTTGACCCCGAAGAGCCACTGGCCGGCCCGGGCGGGCGTGCTCCTCCCGGGGGAGGCCTCGCGCAGCTCGCGGAGGTTGGTCCACAGCCAGTAGAGATAGTAGATGCCGAGGGTGACGAAGCTCAGGGTGAGCACCGCCCAGACGCTGCGGACCCGGGTGTCCCGCCGCTCCCGCTCGCGGCGTGCGCTCACGGCCGCTTCCATGAGGCGGCGGTCCTCCTCCGGCAGCGCCTCGTAGCACGCATCGCAGAGGCCGCCGGCGGCGTGGTCGTGGAGCGCCGGGACCTCCCTGCCGCACCGGGCGCACTTCACGGCCGCGCTCCGCGCGGCACGCACGGCGTGGGCGGAGGCTGTCCGCGGCCGGCCCGCAGGGGGAGTGGCATCGGCTTCACCGCCCCAGCATAGTCCACGCGGCGGGCGCCCCGGGTCGGTGACGGCCCCCCGGCCCTTGGCGACGAGCCGCACGCCGCCGGGCGAGAGCGGTCAACGCACCCTGATCACCACGGTGCCGTGGCTGTCGCGAAGGACCACGTGGTCCGCGGCGATCTGCTCGACCACGAAACCGTCCACGATGCTGCCCACGACCACGTCCTCGCCGTTGATGCGGCCGAAGGGGGCGCCGGGCTTGGCGACGAGGAAGTCCAGGTCGAGGGTGGCGTAGCCCAGCTCGGCCCTGCCGACGAACACCCGCTCTCCCTTGGCGTCCGTGACGGGACGCTCGGCCGCGCCCTCCCGGCGGAGCCGGGCGGGCGCCGCCGCCGGTGGAGAGCCGGCTGGCGCCTCGGACGCTCGGGCCGGTGTCCGGAGGGTCGCGCCGGAGGTGGCCGGTGCGGCCGCCGGTGCCTCGGCCGGGACTGCGGCGGGGGAGGGCGCCGGCGCCGCCTGAGCGGGGCCCGTCTCCGCGGGCGCCGTGCTCGCCCCGGGGACCGCCCTGTCCGCAGGGACCATCGCCGGAGCGGGGGCCGGCCGGGCCGGGCTGACGGCGGCGGCTCCGGGTCCGGCCGGCGCCGCGGCCGGCGTGCGCCCGCCCCCGAACCACCATGCACCCGCTGCGCCGAGCCCCGCCGCGGAGGCGGCGATGACGACGAAGACGAGGGTGGAGGGTCCCCGCCGTCGCGCGCGCTGGGGCCGGTGGAGGCCCGGCGGAACGACGAGCCCGCGCTCGCGGGCGTCCCGCTCGGCCGCCTCCTGGCGGGCCTTGCGCAATGCCTCGCTGACCAGGCTCACGGTTCCCTCCCGGCGAGGTCGCGAACCGCCCGGCGCACCTGTCGCCGGCCGAGCCGGTCCACCCCCTCCACGTAGCCGGCCAGCAGGGTCTTGTCGCAGATGGCGTTGACCAGCCGGGGGACGCCGTGGGAGGCGCGGTGGACGGCCCGCACCGCGGCGGGGGAGAAGGTGGGGCGGCCGCGGGCGCCGGCGACGGTGAGCCGGTGCAGGATGTACGCCTCGATCTCGTCGCGCTGCAGCGGGCCCAGGTGGTAGCGCACCGTGATGCGCTGGCGCAGCTGCCTCAGGGACGGGCGCGCGAGGCGGACGCGGAGCTCGGGCTGGCCGATGAGCACGATCTGCAGCAGCTTGCGGTCGTCGGTCTCCAGGTTCGACAGCAGCCGGATCTCCTCGAGGAGCTCGTCGGGGAGGTCCTGTGCCTCGTCCACGAACAGCACGACGTCGCCGCCCGCCGCGGAGCGGGCGAGGAGGAACTCGTTGAGGCGGTGCCCGAGCCGGAGGCGGTCGTTGCCGCTGGAGTCCAGGCCGAGCTCGTGGAGGATGGCGCGGATGAGCTGGTTCGACGTCATCATCGGGTTGAGAATGAGGGCGGTGGCGTAGCCGCTGCCGAGCCGCTCGAGCACGGCGCGGCACAGCGTGCTCTTCCCCGCGCCGACCTCGCCCGTGAGCTGGATGAAGCCCTTGCGCTGGGTGATGCCGAACAGCACGTGCTCGTAGGCCTCCCGGTGCCGGTCGCTGAAGAACAGGAAGCGCGGGTCCGGCGTGATCGAGAAGGGCGGGGCCGACAGGCCGTAGAACTCTTCGTACATGTTCGAGTTGCGGCTCCGCCCGCGGCGGTGCGGCGCCGGTCACTCATTGTATACGCCCCCCCGCCGCCGTCCGTGGGCGTCAGGGTGTGGCGGGCTCCACGGTGAAGGCGCAGAAGTGCGGGCCGCAGCGCCGGCCGGCGAGGCGGACGCCCTTCATCGCGCCGATCCGCTCGGCGGCGTCCGCCGTTCCTGGCACGTTGAGGATCAGCACCTCGTCGTCGGCGGTGAGCGGGCGGCCAGGGCTGGCCACCACCACCGGCCGGTCCGTGTAGTACTCGAAGAGCGGCCCCTGGAACCAGTCGTTGAAAGGGGTGTCCGTGACCGGGATGAAGACCAGGTGGCCGAACCGCCTGTCGCGCAGGGAGCTCAGCAGCCCGATGTCGCCCGGTGCGCCGAGACGTCCCTCCAGGACGCCGGCCGTGGTGCGGGCCGTGGCGACCTGGAGGAAGACGACGAGCGCCACGGTGGCGAGGCCCGCCAGGCCGGCGACGTTGCCTCTGCCGCGGGGGCGGGCCACCGCGGCGGCCACCAGGGCGGCGGCCGGCAGGGTGAACCAGTACTGCCAGTAGACGTGCACCCAGCTGCCCTGGCGGAAGGCGACGAGCCAGACGGACGCCACCGCCGCTGTGAGGACGACGAACCCGCCGAGGAGGGGGCCGGGAGCACCGCCGCGGTCTCCGCCGGCCCGGCGCAGGCGGTCCGCGAGGAACAGCACGGCCAGGATCAGGACCAGGACGAGGAATGGCAGCGTGAAGTTGACCCTGGCGTAGAGAGCCTCGCGGGCGAGCCACTCGCCGAGGGGGATGGGCGCGGCGCGGCGGGCCACCGAGGTGGCCAGCGCGGTCCAGGCGCCGGAGACGCCGTGCTGGAGGAAGACCATGAGCCCCAGCGTCGCGGCCAGCCCGGTGGCGCCGCCGCCGGCGGTGGCCAGGAAGGCGGCACGGACCTCCTGACGGTGGTGCCTCGACGCCTCCCACAGCAGCGCTCCGGTAACGAGCCCCACCGAGAGCCCGGCGGTCCAGTGCGCCAGGAAGGCGAGGGCCGAGAGGACCGCGAGCAGCGCCAGGGAGCGCCTGGACGGGCGGCGCAGCGCGGCGGCCAGGGCGGCGAACTGCCACACGCCGAGGAGCATGCCGTCGGTCTCGAACTTGACGCAGGTCTGAAAGGTGCCGAACAGGGGAATGCTGACCAGCGTGAGCGCACCGGCGAGAGCCGCCGCGAGGCTCCCGGTGGTCTCGAGAACGATGGTGAAGAGCCCCGCGGCGATGCCGAAGGAGACCATCACGTAGAAGACGCGGGAGGCCGCCTCGCCGGTGCCGGCCAGGCGGGTGAACTGTTGAAAGGCCGCCTTCACCAGGAACGGGTGGTCGGTGTAGTACGAAGAGGGTGCGGCGAGCTCCCCCCAGCGGTCGTAGGTCCCGCGGGTGACGCCGAACTGCGAGCGCAGCGTCCCGACGCGGTTGCCGGTGCGCGCGTTGAAGCTGAAGTCGGCGTTGTCGTAGTCATAGTGCGTCCGGGAGTCCAGGAAGGGACCGCCGATGCGGCCCCAGGTCATGAAGAGCTGGAGCGCTGCGATGCAGGCCAGCGCCAGCAGGACCGCCGCTCGCCGGCGCGCCGCCGACCGGTCCCGGCGTGCCCGCGCACGGCGGCGCCCGGTGCTCACCGGGGGTCCCCTTCCGGAGCCTGAGTCGCGGCGGGCGTCACGCCGGCGATGATACACAGCCTCCGGCGCGCGGCGGTCGGGGCGCTACCCGGGCTGGAGGACGTGGCACATGTAGCCGCCGGGGTGCTTGATCAGGTAGTCCTGGTGGTACTCCTCGGCCTTCCAGAACGTCGAAGCGGGCACGATCTCGGTGACCACGGGGCGGGACCACTTCCCCGAGCGGTCGACCTCCTCCTTCACCTTCTCGGCGATGCGCCGCTGCTCCTCGGAGTGGTAGAAGATGGCCGAACGGTACTGGCTGCCCACGTCGTTGTGCTGGCGGTTGACCGTGGTCGGGTCGTGGAGCCGGAAGAAGTACCGCAGAACCTCCTCGTAGCTCACCCTCGCCGGGTCGAAGGTGACCTGGACCGTCTCCGCGTGGCCGGTGTCGCCGCGGCACACCTGCTCGTAGGTGGGGTTCGCCGTGGTGCCGCCGGTGTAGCCGACCTCGGTGGACACGACGCCGGGGAGCTCGCGCATGAGCTGTTGCACTCCCCAGAAGCACCCGGCAGCCAGGGTCGCCACCTCCGTGTGGTGCTCCACCGCGGGCGCCGCGGGGCCTGCGGAGGGCGCGAGGCCGGCGGCGATGAAGGGGCCGAGGTAGCCGCCGTAGCCCTCGGCCTCCATCCGGTCCACCGGCACGAAGCGCAGCGCCGCCGAGTTCAGGCAGTAGCGCAGGCGGGTCGGCTCCGGACCGTCGGGGAAGACGTGGCCCAGGTGAGAGCCCGCGGGCCGGGAGCGCACCTCGGTGCGCCGCATCCACAACGTCCTGTCGACGTGCTCCTCGATGTTGGCGGGCACCAGGGGGCGGGTGAAGCTGGGCCATCCCGTGCCGGAGTCGTACTTGTCCATGGAGCTGAACAGCGGCTCGCCCGAGACCACGTCCACGTAGATCCCGGGTGCGTGGTTGTTCCAGTACTCGTTGTGGAACGCGGGCTCGGTGCCCTCCTCCTGGGTGACCTTGAACTGCAGCGGAGTGAGCCGCTCCCGCAGCTCCTCCGGCGAGGGCTTCTCGTAGTCTTTCATGGCTCGCGCCTCCCATCGGTACGCCTTCGTCCCGGTGCTTCCCGGGCCCGCTCCGGGCGCGGCGGAGGCCAGCATCAGCGCCGCCAGGGAAATCGCCACGGTGGTGGATCTCATGTTTCCCTCCCACCTCCATCTATCCCGGTCGCGGCCGATTCGTTACGGCTCGGGGCGGCGGGGCCCCCGGCACACCCAAACCGGCGCCGGCGCAGGCGCGATTCCCCTTCGCCGGGAGGCCACCGGACCGCGGTGCCCCGCTCTCTCCGTCCGGGCTGGACACGTGCGCCGCTTCGGGGCAGACTTCGCCAATGGCGAAGCAGGACGAGCCCAACAAGGTGATCTACTCGATGGTCGGGGTGGGGAAGGTCCACGGGACCCGTCAGGTCCTCAAGGACATCTCCCTCGGCTACTTCTACGGCGCCAAGATCGGCGTCATCGGCCTCAACGGCTCGGGCAAGAGCACGCTGCTGCGCATCATGGCGGGGGTCGAGAGGGAGTTCATCGGGCAGGTCGCGGCCGCCCCGGGCTACTCGGTGGGCATGCTCGAGCAGGAGCCGCACCTCGACCCCGGGAAGACCGTGATCGAGGTGGTGCGCGAGGGGGCTGGGGAGGCCGCGGGGCTGCTCGCCGAGTTCGAGGCGATCAGCGACCGGTTCGCCGAGCCGCTGGACGGCGACGAGATGGACAGGCTCCTCCAGCGCCAGGGAGAGGTCCAGGAGCGCCTGGACGCTCTCGACGCCTGGGACCTGGACAGCCGCCTCGAGCTGGCCATGGACGCGCTGCGCTGCCCGCCCGCGGAGACCTCCGTCGCGGTGCTGTCGGGCGGCGAGCGGCGCCGGGTCGCGCTGTGCCGGCTGCTGCTGGCGAAGCCCGACATCCTCCTGCTGGACGAGCCCACCAACCACCTGGACGCCGAGTCGGTGGCCTGGCTCGAGCAGCACCTGAGGAGCTACGAGGGCACCGTCATCGCGGTCACCCACGACCGCTACTTCCTGGACAACGTGGCGGGATGGATCCTGGAGCTCGACCGCGGCCACGGCATCCCCTGGAAGGGCAACTACTCCTCGTGGCTGGAGCAGAAGCAGGAGCGGCTGCGCGTGGAGCAGAAGACGGAGAGCGAGCGGCAGAAGACGCTGCAGCGCGAGCTGGAGTGGATCCGCATGGCGCCGAAGGCCCGCCACGCCAAGGGCAAGGCGCGCATCAACGCCTACCAGGAGCTGCTCACCGCCCGCCCGGAGGACGTGGCGCGGGACCTGGAGATCTACATCCCGCCCGGTCCGCGGCTGGGCAACGTGGTCATCGAGGCCCAGGGGCTCGCCAAGGGCTTCGGCGACCGGGCGCTCCTCGAGGACGCCACGTTCAGCATCCCGCCCGGCGCCATCGTGGGTGTGATCGGGCCCAACGGCGCCGGCAAGACCACGCTGTTCCGCATGATCGTCGGCGAGGAGAGCCCGGACGCGGGATCGCTCCGTCTCGGGGAGACGGTCCAGCTCGCCTACGCCGACCAGTCACGCACCCTGGACCCCGACAAGACCGTCTACGAGACCATCTCCGAGGGCCTCGACGACGTCAGGCTCGGCAAGGTGACCATGAACGCCCGGGCCTACTGCTCCCGCTTCAACTTCACCGGCGGCGACCAGCAGAAGAAGGTGAGCATGCTGTCGGGGGGCGAGCGCAACCGCGTGCACCTGGCCCGCATGCTCAAGGAGGGGGCCAACGTCCTGCTCCTGGACGAGCCCACCAACGACCTGGACGTCAACACGCTTCGCGCCCTGGAGGACGGACTCGAGCGGTTCGCGGGGTGCGTGGTGGTGATCACCCACGACCGCTGGTTCCTGGACCGGATCGCGACCCACATCCTCGCCTTCGAGGGGGACTCGAAGGTCGCCTTCTTCGACGGCAACTTCTCGGAGTACGAGGCGTGGCGCCGCTCCACGCTGGGGGACGAGGCCGTCCGTCCCCACCGCATCACCTACCGCAAGCTCACCAGGTAACCGGCGCTGCCGCCGGCGGCCGCCGTGTCACCCTTGCACCCTCGACGGGGAGGTGTATCCTCCGCGTGACGTTTTCGCGACGATCCAGACATGTGAAGCGGTGTGGAAAGGTGGGACGACCGATGAGCCCCTCGAAGCGCACCCCCGTACGGACGGCACTCCTCCTCCTCGCCGCCCTCTCCCTCCTGCCGTCCGGCCCGGCCCTCGCGTCCTTCGCCGGAACCGACCTCTTCGTGCCCTCGGTGGGGAACGGCCCGGGGTTCTCGGGCTCCCACTGGTACACGCGCCTGTGGGTCGGGAACCCGGGCGCCGAGCCCGCCGACGTGGTCCTCTCGCTTCTCGTGCGAGGTCAGGCCAACACCTCTCCGGCCACCTACACGTTCACCGTCGCGCCGGGCGAGACGCGCCGCTTCGACCGGGCCGTCGAGACCCTCTTCGGAGCGACCGGCGTCTTCGGCGCCCTCCGCACGGTTTCTTCGCAGCGGGTGACCGTCACGGCCAGGGTCTACGCGGAGCCCGCGGACGGCACCATGGCCGACACCGTGGGGCAGCTGTGCGCCGCGATTCCCGCCTCCTTCGCGATCGGCGCCGGGCAGAGCACCGAGCTGCTGGGAGTCTCGCAGGCGGCTTCGCTGGGCACCTCGGAGCTGCGCTACAACTTCGGCTTCGTGGAGACGGCGGGGGGTGACGCCGCGGTGCGGGTCACGGCGGTGGACGGGACCGGGGCCGCCTTCGGCACGCCGCGGGTCTATGCTCTCAGCCCCTTCGAGCCCCAGCAGCACAACCTCGCCGACCTCCTGCCGGGGCTCGGCGGGGACAACCTGCGCCTGAAGCTCGAGGTCCTGTCCGGCAGTGGGCGGGTCGTGGCGTTCGGCTCGGGTATCGCCAACCGCTCCAACGACCCTTCCACCTTCGAGATGGCCTTCGCCGACGATCTCCTCGCCGCCAACGTTCCCGCGGTCCCGGGTCCCACCGGTCCGGCCGGTCCCACCGGCGCCACCGGGCCCGCGGGGCCGCAGGGTGCGGCGGGCGTGGCCGGCGCGACGGGAGCGCGGGGCCTCACCGGTCCGATGGGGCCGGCGGGCCCGTCCGGCGCCGAGGGCGTGGCAGGTCCGACGGGCCCCGCGGGGCTCATCTGGCGCGGCGCCTGGGACGGAGGCTCGAGCTACGCCGTGGGTGACGCCGTCGCCGACGCGGGCTCGAGCTGGATCTGCGTTGCCTCGGGGTGCTCCGGGCAGCCGGGGGCGTCGAACACGGCCTGGGAGCTCCTCGCCCAGGAGGGCGGCGTGGGCCCGGTGGGCGCCAGCGGGCCCCAGGGCCTCACGGGCGACACCGGTCCGGTGGGCCCGGTCGGGACGACGGGCGCGGCGGGTCCGGCGGGACCGGCGGGCGTGACGGGAGCACCGGGCCCGGCGGGCGAGGCGGGACCGGTCGGGCCTGCAGGTCCGGTGGGCGCCAGCGGGCCCCAGGGCCTCACGGGCGACACCGGTCCGGTGGGCCCGGCGGGAGCGACGGGCGCGGCGGGTCCGGCGGGACCGGTGGGCGTGACGGGAGCACCGGGTCCGGCGGGCGAGGCGGGACCGGTCGGGCCTGCAGGCCCGATGGGCGCCAGCGGTCCCCAGGGCCTCACGGGCGACACCGGTCCGGTGGGCCCGGCGGGAGTGACGGGCGCGGCGGGTCCGGCGGGGCCCGTGGGCACGACCGGGGCGCAGGGCCCCGCGGGGCCGCAGGGGGACGCCGGCCCGGCTGGTCCGCAGGGCGCGGTGGGCCCGGCAGGGCCACAGGGCGCCGTGGGCCCGGCGGGTCCATCCGGGCCCTCGGGTCCCACGGGCCCCAGCGGCGCCACCGGCCCGGGAGGCGGCTCGGTCCTGCAGTCGACGTTCCTCAACGTCGCCGAGGGAGACTGGAAGCAGGTCACCGGCACCACCGTCGCCGCGGCCTACGGCCGGGAGTCGGGGTTCGACATCGGCGGGACCACCTACTACGTGGTCGGGTTCCCTCCGGGACACCTCTTCGACGCCACGACGGCGAAGGCGACGGACGAGTACGCCCCGGACTACAACTACGCGTACAACGGCGTGGACCCGGCCGTACGCCTGACCGCCAGCTGGGGCACGAACACGGCGACCGCGAACGTCAAGTTCAACTGGGACCTCGGCGCCGCGCGGGTGGTCCGGGGGCTCGTCCTCTACAACTACACGGCGAAGGTCGGGATCAAGCACTTCGAGGTGTACGGGACCAGCTCGGCAACCGCTTTCTCCAACGTCACCTACTCGGACACCACCGACCTGACCCTCCTGGGCACGTACGACGCGGCCGAGGCCACGAACGCGGACGACCCGCCCCAGTACTTCACGTTCTCCAACTCGACGGCGTACCGCTACATCGTGTTGCGGATCGCGACATGCCAAGACGCCACCGGCAACTACCTGGGGTTCTACCACGTCCAGGCGCTGTCGACGACGCAGTACTCGGGCTACGAGATCCTCACGCCAGGAGTGGACTACGTGGTGCAGCGCCAGACCGCGACGGGATCCCAGACGCTGTACCTCCGGAAGCTGAAGGCCGGCACGCACGACATCGTGATCGACTCCTTCTGAGCCGTGGTGCTCCGGACCCCCGACCCGGGCCCGGGGCACCGGCCCGGGAGACGAAGCCGGGCCGGGCCGTCCGGCGCCTTCCTGCGGGCGGGGGAACCGGCGGCCATGCGGTCCCGGCCGCCGCGGCCGGCGGGCGCCTCGTCCTGCCGTGCCGGCGCGGCGCGGCGCAGCGGGCTCCCCGCCGGGCCGGGGCTCGCGGGGCGGAACCGGCGGCGGAGTTGACAGTCGTTGCGCGGTTCCTCTAGATTCTCGAACAATAGCTCACCGGAAACGGGGCGGGAGTGGCGTGGGAACGATCAGTTCTGGCATAGCTGCAGGGCCGAACGGACGCTCATCGACCGTGAGGGAGGAACCGCTGCCACCGGTTCCGCGGGTCCGTGCCGCGCGCCCGCGGCGCCGGTTCCGGTGGCCGGTTCCGCTGGCCCTGGCGGCCCTGCTCGTCGCCCCGGCGTGCGGCCACCGGGACCGCAGCCTCGCCAGGGTCTTTCGGACGGGCGTGCTGCGGGCGGGCTACGCTCCCGAGCGTCCCTACGCCTTCCGCGACGGCGCGGGGCGTGTCGTCGGGCACGATCCGGAGCTGCTGGAGTCCGTCGCCCGTGCCATGGGGATCGGGCGGGTCGAGTGGGTGCAGGCGGAGTTCGGCTCGCTCCTCGACGAGCTCGCGACAGGCCGCTACGACGTGGTGGGCATGTCGCTCGCGGTGACGCCGGCGCGCGCCGCACACGCGGCGTTCTCGTCTCCCACCGCCGTCGCCACCAACGCCCTGCTGGTCAGAGCCGGGAACCCGCTGCGAATCTCCGGCTACGGCGACGTGGCGCGCTTGCCGGAGGCGCGGATCGTGGTCATCGCCGGGGCCATCGAGGAGGGGTTCGCGGAGCACGCCGGCGTGCCCCGGCCGCGGATCGTGGAGGTCCCCGACGCCAGCACCGGGGCAGCCGCGGTCCGGACCGGCTTCGCCGCCGCGTTCGGGCTCACGGCTCCGACGTTGCGATCCCTCGCCGGAGCGGAGGGGGAGCGCGAGCTGCAGGTCGTGGTGCCGGTGAGCGACCCGGTGGGCGGCGGCGTGCCACAGAGGACGGCCGGCGCCTTCGTGTTCCGTCCCGAGGACCGGGCGCTCCGGACGGCGTTCAACGAGGTCCTGGAGGTCCGGCTCCGTGAGCCGGAGTATCGCTCCATGGCGCGTCGCTACGGCTTCTGCGTGGACCCGCCGATGACGCCGGCGGGAACGGCTGCCGCCGGCCGAGGCCGGTGAGCCGGCGGATCGGGAGGGTTCCTGGTGGATCCACATCGCACGCGCTGGCGCCTTCCGGGAGCTCGACCGGGCCGCCAGCCTCGTCCTCGTGGTCGGGTTCGTTGCGGTGGGGCTCGGCCTCGCGGTGGAGGCTCAGTGGAGGATCACCTTCGGGACCTACGCGCCCGCCCTCAACAACGTGGAGGAGGCGAGGCTCTCGGCGGCGACCGCGTACCTGTCGGTCACCCGGGCCGACGCCGGGGACCCGACCAGCGGGCTCACGGACGCCGCCGCCCTCGTGGACCGGGCCAGGCTCGCGGTGGAGGACGCCCTGGCCGGCCACAGCCGCATCATCGGGCTCGCGGGACGGCCGCTGACGGACGAGGACCTGGTCCGCCGTCTGCGCACGTACGCCGGCGCGCTGGACCGGTTCAAGGCGGTGGTGGAGGTGCCGGGAGCGGCGGGGACGGGCCGGGGCCAGGGCGACGTCGGGCGCCGGGTCGCCTACGCCCGCGCCGACGCCGTGGGGCAGGAGATCGAGAGCCGCCTGCTGCGGGGCTTCTCGCGCGCCATCGCGCAGCAGCACGCCTGGCAGACCACGGGGCTCGCGGGGTGGCTGGTCCTGGTCCTCATCGTCACCGGCCTGGTGGTTGTTCGCGGGCGAAGGCGCGGCGCGGCGGCGGCGATGCTGGTGGAGAGCGAGGCTCGCTACCGGGAGCTCTTCGAGGAGATGGCCCAGGGTGTCGTGTACCAGGATCCCAGCGGTGCCATCACCGGTGCCAACCCGGCCGCCGAGCGCATCCTGGGCGTGTCGTTGGAGCAGCTGCGCGCCCGGACATCGGTGAACCCCGAGTGGTACGCCATCCGCGAGGACGGCTCGACGTTCCCGGAAGGCGAGTACCCCGCGAGGCAGGTTCTCGCCACGGGACGGGCCGTCTCGGGCGTTGTGATGGGTGTCCTCAACCCTCGCGAGCAGGCGGTGCGCTGGATCCAGGTCGCAGCCGTGCCGGAGTTCCGCGACGGGGAGGTGACGCCGTTCCGCGTCTTCACCACCTTCGAGGACATCACCGGGAGGAAGCGGGCCGTCGAGGCGCTCCGGGAGAGCGAGGAGCGGTTCCGCTCCCTGGTCGAGACGCTGTCGGACTGGGTGTGGGAGGTCGACGCCGAGGACCGCTTCGTCTACGCGAGCCCCCAGGTGACCCGGGTGCTCGGCTACGAGCCCGCCGAGCTCCTGGGGCGGACGCCCTTCGACCTGATGCCGCCCGAGGAGGCCGGGAGGATGCGGGAGGCGTTCCGGGCCTCCAAGGCCCAGCGCCGGGCGTTCGCGCTCCTCGAGAACGTCAACATCCACAAGGACGGCCGTCCGGTCATCATGGAGACCAGCGGGACGCCGGTGATCGGCCCTGACGGGTCGCTGCGGGGCTACCGCGGCACCGACCGCGACATCACCACGCGCCGTCAGTCGGAGACCGAGCGGCGCCGGCTCGCCACGGCCGTGGAGCAGGCGACGGAGGCCTACCTCATCACGGACACGCGGGGCGTCATCGAGTACGTCAACCCCGCCTTCGAGCGCATCACGGGGTACCGCAGCGACGAGGCACTCGGCCTCACGCCCCGCATCGTCAAGAGCGGCCGCCAGGACCGGGCGTTCTACGAGGACCTGTGGCGGACCATCACCGGCGGGGAGGTGTGGGCGGGAAGGCTGATCAACCTGCGGAAGGACGGCCGCGAGTACCACGAGGCCATGACCATCACGCCGCTGCGCGACGAGCGGGGCGAGGTGGTGAGGTTCGTCGCCGTGAAGTCCGACATCACGTCCCAGGTCAACCTCGAGCGCCAGCTCGCGCAGGCCCAGAAGATGGAGGCGGTCGGTCGGCTCGCGGGGGGTGTCGCGCACGACTTCAACAACATCCTCCAGGCCATGCTGACCACCACCCAGGTCCTCGGCATCCCGCAGGACGGGGCTCCCGCCATGCCTCGTGAAGAGGTGCGCGAGCTGGAGGGGCTCGTCGATCGGGCGTCGAAGCTGACCCGTCAGCTGCTTCTCTTCTCCAAGCGGGAACGCACCCGCCCGGAGCCCGGCGACCTCAACGACGTGGTCCGCACCGTGGAGAACCTTCTCCGGCGGCTGTTGCGGGCCAACATCTCGTTCAGCGTGGAGCTCGCCGGCGATCGTCTCCCGGTCCGGGCGGACCACGGCCAGCTGGAGCAGGTGATGGTCAACCTGGCCATCAACGCCGCCGACGCGATGCCCGACGGTGGTGCGCTGGCCATCACCTCCGGTGCCGGCGCCGTTCCCGGTTCGGGGGGTGCCGAGGGCGTGTGGTTCGCGTTCAGCGACACCGGCGGCGGCATCCCGGCGGAGCTGCAGGAGAAGATCTTCGAACCGTTCTTCAGCACCAAGGAGGCGGGGCGGGGCACGGGGCTGGGGCTCGCCGTGGTCCATGGCATCGTGGCCGCTCACGGCGGACGCATCGTCGTGGAGAGCACGGACGGCGCGGGCACGACGTTCCGCGTGTGGCTCCCCCGGTTCGCCGGCGCCCGGGAGCACCCGCTGCCGTCCCGGGTTCAGGGCGAGATCCCCCGCGGCCGCGGCGAGCGCGTCCTCCTGGTCGAGGACGAGCCCGCCGTGAGGGCCGCGGTCCAGCAGCTCCTCGATCGCCTGGGGTACGTGACCGTCGCAGCCGCTTCGGGGGAGGAGGCCGTCGCCACCGGTGCGGAGACGCCGTTCGAGCTGCTCCTCACCGACACCATGCTCCCGGGCATCACCGGCGTGGAGGTGGTGCGCGCCCTGAGGGAGCGCTGGCCGGACATGGGCATCATCCTGATGTCGGGCTACGCCGCCGACGAGGTGCTGCCCAAGGGGGAGGAGCTGTTGACGTGGAACTTCCTCCAGAAGCCCGTTGACCTCGGGGTCCTCGCGCGCACCATCCGCCAGACCCTGGACCGGCGCTGAGGCCTCCCGGCTCCCCGTCGCCGCGCCGCGGGAGAGTCACTCGCGGAAGAGGAACGGCGCCGCCGCGATGACGAGCCCGATGGCGAGCTCCAGCGGCACGTTGCTGACCAGGTAGGGGTACACGCACAGGCCCACCCCGGCGAACAGGAAGACCGGCTGCTGCTGGCGCTTGCCGTAGACGAAGTACGCCATGCCGAGGATCCCGGCGACGAGGCCGACGGCGAGGGTCCCGGGCGAGGGCATGACGCAGTCTCTCACAACCCGGCTCCGGGGGACGCCGGCGGTCTTCACCGGGCGTGCCGGGACCAGGCCGTGCCCCTCCCCGGGGCGCCGCCGCTCACCAGGCACTGAGAGCGCGCTCAGGTTCCATCCATGGGAACCGGGTCATCGAGAACCCGGTGATCTGCAAGAGCAGTGAGACCGGAGGCAGGGGGCCATGCGCCGGTTCGTGTTTCTCAGGGTGGTTCTCGTGTTGGGGGCGGCGCCGTTGGGGGCAGCGCCCCCGGGACAGGCGCACATCCCGCCGCCGGCGGACCTGGCGGGCACCCATGACGGGCTGGAGCACTGATCCGTGTACCGGCGGAGTGGGTGGGGACGCTCATCGTCCCCGCGCACGGATGCGGCAGATGGTTCGTCGAGGATGCTCTCACCGCGTTTCCGCCCGCGGCCCTGACGCTTGAGGAACAGCTGCTGTCGGCCGTCGGCCACCCCGGGCGGGTCATCGCCTGGGGCGAACCTTACGGCAGCCTCGGCGCTCACGAGCTCAGCGAGACGTTTCACGGAACCTGCGACGGAGTCATCGCCGCCCCGGGAGTCAAGGCCGGCGACTCGAAGCTCACGGATGCCCTCTTGCGCCCGAGCCTGGTGCGCGACGCCGCGGCTCGCGCAGGGAGGCCGCAGTTCCGGCTCCCCCCGGTCATCACGACGAGGGCTCCGACCACAAGTGGAACGAGTCGCAGGAGCGGTCGTCTCATGAGGCGTCGAACCGGGAGCCGGCTGGGCATGGTCCTCCCGGCGCACCGGCGGCCCACGCGTGGTCCACACCCAACGAGAGGGTGAGGCCCGGGCGACGGCGGGCGGCACGAGATGACGTGGCACGAGCCTGCGCTCGCCATGGTAGAGTCATGTTCAACACCAGGGAGGACGACATGAGCTTCGAACGCTGGCCGTTCCTGCGTCAGCTCCGCACCGGCGCCGACGGGACGGGGGAGGAGTCGTTCTCCCGCCGCACACGGGACCTGCGGGCACGCATCGCCGGCGCCGCGGTGGCGCGCTCCGTCTGCCCCTACTGTGCGGTGGGGTGCGGGCAGCTCGTCTACCACCGGGACGGAGAGATCCTGGCCATCGAGGGCGACCCGGAAAGCCCCGTTTCCGGCGGGACGCTGTGCCCCAAGGGCGCGGCCTCGCACGAGCTCCTCAGCCACCCGGCACGGGTGACGACGGTGATGTACCGCCGGCCGGGAGGCCGGAAGTGGGAGAGGATCGGGCTCGAGAAGGCGATGGACATGATCGCCGACCGGGTCTGGGATACGCGCAGGCGCACCTTCGAGGTGCGGGACGAGGCCGGCGACGAGGTGCGCCACACCGTGGGCATCGCCCACCTGGGCGGCGCGACGTTGGACAACGAGGAGAACTACCTGATCAAGAAGCTGTTCACCGGCGGGCTCGGGATGGTGTCCGTCTCCAACCAGGCCCGGATATGACACTCCTCGACGGTGCCCGGTCTGGGCACCTCGTTCGGGCGGGGCGGGGCAACCACCGCCCAGCAGGACCTGGCCAACGCCGACTGCATCCTGATCCAGGGCTCCTCCATGGCCGAGGCGCACCCGGTGGGGTTCCGCTGGGTGATGAAGGCCAGGGAGAGGGGGGCGAAGCTCATCCACGTGGACCCGCGCTACTCGCGCACAAGCGCGATGGCGGACCTGTGGGTGCCGCTGCGGGCGGGGACCGACATCGTGTTCCTGGGCGGCCTCGTCGACTACATCCTCCGCAACGGCCTCGAGTTCCGCGAGTACGTGGCCCACTTCACCAACGCCTCGTGCATCCTGCGTGAGGACTTCCGGGACTCCCACGACGGCGACGGCTTCTTCTCGGGCTGGGACGAGGACAGCCGGAGCTACGACCCCGCGAGCTGGGCCTACGAGGGCGGCGATCCGGGCCGCCCGCAGCGCGACCTGACCCTCCAGCACCCGAGGTGCGTGTTCCAGGTGCTCAAGAAGCACTTCGCCCGCTACACCCCCGAGCTGGTGGAGCAGGTGTGCGGCGTCCCGCCGGAGCTGTTCCGCCAGGTCGCCGAGACGGTCACCGCGGCCTCGGGCCCGGAGCGCACCATGGCGATCTGCTACGCGGTGGGGTGGACGCAGCACTCCGTCGGCGTGCAGATCATCCGGACCGCCGCCATCCTGCAGCTCCTCCTGGGCAACATCGGGAGGCCCGGCGGCGGCATCCTCGCCCTGAGGGGCCACGCCTCGATCCAGGGCTCCACCGACATCCCCACGCTCTTCGACATCCTCCCCGGCTACATGCCGATGCCGAAGGCGAAGGAGGACGGCCAGTCGCTGGCGACCTACTGGGGCCACGCCGGCCACCGCACCGGGCTGTGGGCGAACATCCCCGCCTACAGCGTCAGCCTGCTCAAGGCGTACTACGGCCGCAACGCCACGGCGGACAACCAGTTCGGCTGGAGCTGGCTGCCCCGCACCAACCGGGACCACTCGCACTACTCCTACTTCACCGACATGGAGGACGGCAAGGTCGAGGGGTTCTTCCTGATGGGGCAGAACCCGGCCGTGGGCGCCGTCAACGGCCGCCTGGAGCGGCGTGCCCTGGCCAGGCTCAAGTGGATGGTGGTCCGGGACCTTGTAGAGATCGAATCGGCGTCGTTCTGGTACGCGTCGCCCGAGGTGGAGCGCGGCGAGATCGTACCGGAGGATGTGGCCACCGAGGTGTTCCTGCTTCCCGCCGCCGGCCATGCCGAGAAGGCGGGGACGTTCACCAACACCCAGCGCATGCTCCAGTGGCGGGAGAAGGCCGTGGACCCCCCGGGCGACTGCCGCAGCGAGGCGTGGTTCATCCACCAGCTGGCCAGGCGCCTGCGGGCGAAGGCCGAAGCCTCCGACGATCCCGTCGACGAGCCGCTGAGGGCGCTGGACTGGTGGTACCCGGAGGACGCCGCGGGGGAGCCGGAGATCGAGGCGGTCCAGGCGGAGATCAACGGCTGGCGCACCGACCCCGCCGAGGGACCCGACGGCGTGGTGCACGGCAGGGACCACGAGGGCCGACTCCACCACGGACCGCAGGTCGCGGGCATCGGCGAGCTCGAGGCGGACGGCTCCACCGCCTGCGGCTGCTGGATCTACTCCGGGGTCTACGGTCCCGACGGAGTGAACCGCGCGGCGCTGCGGGAGCCCAGAGGTCCGTACGGGCACGGCTGGGGGTTCGCCTGGCCCTCCGACCGCCGGATCCTCTACAACCGCTGCTCCGCCCGCCCCGACGGGCATCCCTGGAGCGAGAGGAAGAAGCTGGTGTGGTGGGACGAGGAGGCGGCGAAGTGGACGGGCGTCGACGTCCCCGACTTTCCCGCGGCCAAGCCCCCCGGCTACCAGCCTCCGCCCGGCGCGGCCGGCATGGCGGCCCACCCGGGGACGCTCCGTTCATCCTCCACGACGACGGGCTGGGGTGGCTGTTCGTGCCGGCGGGGCTGAAGGACGGGCCGCTGCCGACCCACTTCGAGCCGCTGGAGTCGCCCCTGTCCAACTCCGTCGTGAAGCGGCAGACCAACCCCCCCGAGCACTGGTTCCCGCGGGACGACAACCGCTTCGCGCCCCCCGCGGATCCCCGCTTCCCCCACGTCCTCACCACGTTCCGGCTCACCGAGCACCACACCGGGGGCGGCATGTCGCGCACCCTCACGCACCTCGCCGAGCTGCAGCCCGAGCAGTTCCTGGAGCTCTCCCCCGAGCTCGCCGCCACCATCGGCGTGGCCACCGGCGACTGGGTCAGCGTGGTGACGCTGCGCTCCGCCGTCGAGGCGCGGGCGATGGTGACGAGGCGGATGCGGCCGCTGATCATCGACGGTCGCACCGTGCACCAGGTGGCCCTGCCCTTCCACTGGGGGTGGAGCGGCCTGGTGAAGGGGGACGTGACCAACGATCTCATCGCCATCTCGGGCGAGCCCAACGTGACCATCCAGGAGTCCAAGGCCCTGACCTGCCGGGTGGAGCGGGGACGGCGCCGGCGCGGCGCGGCCCTGGTCGAGTGGATCGAAGCGCTCGTCGCGGACTCGAAGCGCCACCCCGAGGAAGAGCGACGTCCGAAAGGGGGTGGGTCGTGAGCACCGTGCCCGGCTCGGGTCTCGACAACCAGCGGCGCCACACGGCGTTCGAGGACGGCGTCACGGTGGGCTTCCTCACCGACGCGTCGCTGTGCATCGGCTGCAAGGCGTGCGAGGTGGCGTGCAAGGAGTGGAACGGCGTGCCTGCCGACGGCTACGTGTTCACGGGGCTGTCCTACGACAACACCGTGGCGCTGGGCGCCGCCACCTGGCGCCACGTGGCGTTCCGCGAGGAGAACGCGTTCCGGGGCGGCCAGCGCGCCGGCTCCATGGACGGGACCCGCGAGGCCCCGTTCCGGTGGGTGTTTCTCTCGGACGTGTGCAAGCACTGCGAGGTGGCCGGGTGCCTGGAGGCCTGCCCCACCGGCGCCATCGTCCGCACCCGGGTGGGCTCGGTGTTCGTGCAGGACGACGTCTGCAACGGCTGCGGCTACTGCATCGTCTCCTGCCCCTTCGGCGTCATCGACCGGCGCACCTTCGCGCCGGGGAGGGGCGGTGCGTTCAAGTGCACCCTGTGCTACGACCGCCAGAAGGAGGGGATGACCCCGGCCTGCGCGAAGACCTGTCCCACCGAGTCAATCCTGTTCGGCCCCCTGGAAGCGCTTCGCCGGCACGGACGCGACCGGCTCGAGACCCTCAGGGAGAGGGGCTTCCGGGACGCCGCGCTCTATGACGCGTCCGGCACTTCGGTCGACGGGGTGCACGCGCTGTTCGTGACCATCGGGGACCCCACCGCCTACGGCCTGCCTCCGCGGCCGGAGGCTCCCCTGGCGCATCTCGCGGCGGGGTGGACCGCCGCCGCCGTCACCGCGGCCGTGGCGGTGGCTGCCGCCTTCGCGGTGTTCGCCTTCCTCTAGGAGAGAGCCGATGCGCAGGACGTTCCAGACACCAACGACACCGCTGCAGCCGTGGGGCGCCACGAGCCGTGCCGCCTACCACGGCCAGCCGATCCTCAAGGCGCCGGTGTGGACCTGGCAGATCCCGGCCTACTTCTTCGTCGGCGGACTGGCCGGCATGTCGGCGGTTCTCGCGCTGGCGGCGCTGCTCCTCGGTGGGGGGGCGGGGCTGGTGCGGACCGCCGTGTGGGTCGCCGGTGTCGGGGGGCTCGTCAACCCGGCCCTGCTCACCGCGGACCTCGGCCGTCCGCTCCGCTTCCTGGCCATGCTGCGGGTGTTCAAGCGGCGCTCCCCCATGTCGGTGGGCGCCTGGGCCGTCAGCACCTTCGGCGGTGTCGCGGCGGCGGCCGTCGTGTTCGAGGAGTGGCACCTCGCCACGGGCTCGCCGGCGGCCGCGGACCTGCTGCTGGCGTCCCTCGTCGTGGCCGCGATCCTGGGCGCGGTGGTGGCGGTGTACACGGGCGTTCTCCTCGGCTCGACGGCGATCCCCGCCTGGTCCACACGGAGCGTGCTGCTGCCCGTCCACTTCGGCATCGCCGCCCTGGGCTCGGCGGCGGGGCTGCTCGAGCTGATGGGCCACCCGACGGCACCGCTGAACGCCATCGGATTCCTGGTGGCCTCCGTGGAGACCGTGGTGGGCGCCACCGTGGAGCTGCGCCGCGGTCGCGTCGCCAGCCGCGCCATGCGGCAGGGGGTCCCGGGCACGCTGCTCCGCGCCGGCGGCGTCCTCGCCGGGCCGGCCTCGCTCCTGCTCCGCATCCTCGGCCTGCGCCTGCCCGCGGCCGCCGCGTTCCTCCTCGGCGCCCTCGTCAGCCGCTACGCCTGGATCGCGGTGGGGCGCGCCTCGGCCCACGATCCCGAGGCTCTCCTCGACCTCCAGCGGGCCCCGGCAGGGAGCTGACGCCGCCGGCGGCGGCCGGCCGCGCACGCGATACCACGTGATACGGTGTGCGCGTGGGTGAGCTCGACGGCCATCCGTCCGGTCCCGCGGCGGTCCTGCGCGACGTCTTCGGCTACCGCACCTTCCGCCCTCTGCAGCGCGAGGTGATCGAGCACGTGGCCGCCGGGAACGACGCCTTCGTGCTCATGCCGACCGGCGGCGGCAAGTCCCTGTGCTACCAGGTTCCGGCGCTGGTCCGTTCCGGGACGGCCGTCGTGGTCTCCCCGCTCATCTCGCTCATGAAGGACCAGGTCGACGCCCTGCGGGCCAACGGGGTAGCCGCGGCGTTCTACAACTCGTCGCTGGAGGAGGACGAGGCGCGGCGGACGCTGGCCCGTCTCCACGCCGGCGAGCTGCAGCTGCTCTACGTGGCGCCGGAACGTCTCATGACCGAGACGTTCCTGGCACGCCTGGAGACGCTGCCCCTCGCCCTGTTCGCCATCGACGAGGCGCACTGCGTGAGCCACTGGGGGCACGACTTCCGCCCCGAGTACACCGCCCTCGGCCGTCTGCGGGAGCGGTTCCCCGGCGTGCCGCTGGTGGCGCTGACCGCTACCGCCGACGAGGTGACCAGGGAGGACGTGAGGGAGCGGCTGGGGCTCGCCTCCGCACGGCTGTTCGTCGCCGGCTTCGACCGGCCGAACATCCGCTACACGGTGGCCGAGAAGGTGCGGCCGGCCGCTCAGCTCCTCGAGTTCGTGCAGCGCCGGGGCTCCGATGCGGGGATCGTCTACTGCCTGTCCCGCAAGCGCACCGAGGAGGTGGCGGGTCGCCTCGCGGCGGCGGGGCTGCGCGCGGAGGCGTACCACGCGGGGCTCGCCAGGGAGCGCCGGACGGCGGTCCAGGACGCCTTCCTCCGCGACGAGATCCGGGTGGTGGTTGCCACCGTGGCGTTCGGGATGGGCATCGACAAGCCGGACGTGCGTTTCGTCGTCCACTACGACATGCCGAAGAACATCGAGGGCTACTATCAGGAGACGGGGAGGGCGGGACGCGACGGCATGCCGGCCGAGGCGCTGCTCCTGTTCGGGATGCAGGACGTGGTCATGGCGCGGCGGCTGATCGAGAGGGGCGCCGACGAGCAGCAGGTGAGGGTGGAGCTGCACAAGCTCAACGCCATGATCGGCTTCGCCGAGTCGCTCGGGTGCCGGCGGCGGGCGCTGCTCGGCTACTTCGGCGAGGAGCTGGCCGCGGACTGCGGCAACTGCGACGTCTGCCTGGATCCGCCGGAGCGCTACGACGCCACTGAGGACGGGCAGAAGGTGCTGTCCTGCGTTTACCGGGTGGGGCAGCGCTTCGGGGCGCGGCACGTGGTGGACGTGCTGCGCGGTTCGGACGGCGAGCGCATCCGCGCCCTCGGCCACGACCGGCTCTCCACCTGGGGGGTGGGCCGGGAGCGCTCGGCGGCGGCGTGGCTGTCCATCGTGCGGCAGCTGGTTCACCACGGGCTGCTGCACCAGGACGTGGCCGCCTACTCGACCCTCAAGCTGACGCCCGCCTCGTGGGCGGTGCTGCGCGGAGAGCGCCGGCTCGAGCTCGCGGTGCCGCGGGAGGGGGCGAAGCCGGCGGCGGCGAAGGTGAAGCGGCTGACCGCGGACGGGCTGGATGTCGACGACGCGCTGTTCGAGCGGCTCCGCGCCCTGCGCCGCCGGTTCGCCGACGAGCAGGGTGTCCCCGCCTACGTGGTGTTCTCCGACGCCACCCTGGCGGCGATGGCGGCGCACCGGCCGGCCACGCCGGAGGCGCTGCTGGGGATCAGCGGGGTGGGGAAGGCCAAGCTCGAGCGGTACGGCGAGGCCTTCCTGGAGGCCATCGCCGCCGGCTGAGAGCCTACATCCCGGTGGACGGGGGGTGGGGCCGGTTCTTCAGGTACATGATGAACGCGGCGAGGCCGCCGGCGACGACCACGGCGCCGATCACGCGGAACAGGCTCATCACCCAGGCGATGCCGATACCCAGGGCCGCCCACTTCACCCACCAGTCCCCCGGCGAGGTCATGGCGTTGATGATCACGAGCATCACGAGGATGACCGGTCCCATGAAGAGGAACCGCACCGCCCGCAGGGTCCTGAGCATCGGATCGCTTCCTCCAGACAGCGAGTATACGGCGCGGGCGGGGCGAAGTTGCCGCCGCCCGGAGGGAACGCCGCGGTCCCGTTCCCCGGTTAGCAAGGTGAAAAGGGGGGGTGGTGACGGCCATGAACGGGCGCCGGGAGATCGTGGAGTTTTCGCCCGAAGAGGAGCCTCTCCGCCGCGACGTGGGTTTTCTGGGCGCGCTGCTGGGCGAGGTGCTCGTGGAGCAGGGTGGGGGTGAGCTCTTCGAGCGCGTCGAGGCCGCACGGCTCGCCGCGCGGCGGCGGCGCGCGGGGGACGAGGCTGCGGAGGCGGAGCTGACGGCCGGGCTCGCGGGCCTCGACGCTCCGGTGGCCAGCGAGGTGGTGCGGGCGTTCTCGGCCTATTTCGGGCTCGTCAACATGGCCGAAAGGGTGCACCGGATCCGGCGCCGCCGCGACCACCTCCTCGACGACGAGCATCCGCAGCGGGGCAGCCTGCGGGACGTGCTCGACCGCGTCGCCGCCGCCGGCGTCCCTCTCGAGGAGGTCGGCGCCGCCCTCGCCCGGCTCCGGGTGACGCCGGTATTCACGGCCCACCCCACCGAGGCCGTGCGCCGGACGGTGCTGGCCAAGGAGCAGCGTATCGCCCGGGTGCTCATCGACCGCGTCGAGCACGGCTCGATGACGCCCGGCGAGGCGCGGGCGAACCGGGCCCGGCTGCGGCAGGAGGTGACCCTCGTGTGGCAGACGGAGGAGCAGCGCCCCACCCGGCCGACGGTGGCCGACGAGGTGGAGCAGGCGCTGTTCTACGCCTCCGAGATCCTCTACCGGGTCGTTCCCCCTCTCTACGAGGCGATCTCCGATGCGCTGGGGGCGGCCTACGGCGAGGCGGGGGCGCGGCTCCCGGTGCCGTGCCCCGTGCTCGAGCTGGCCTCGTGGGTCGGCGGCGACATGGACGGCAACCCCAACGTCGGCGCCGCCACGATCAGGGCGACGCTGGCGCGCCAGCGGCACATCGTGCTGACCAGGTACCGCGAGGAGGTCCGGACCCTGTTCGACCACCTCAGCCAGTCGCTCTCGCGCGTGGATGTCGCTCCCGCCCTGGTGGCCCGCGTCGAGGAGCTCCGCGCCGCCTTTCCGCAGGTGGCGCGGGAGATCCCTGAGCGCTACCGGGCCATGCCCTACCGGGTCCTGCTGTGGTTTGCCGCACGCCGGCTGGAGGCCGAGCTGGAGGGGGGGGCGGAGGGGATCGCGGGCCCAGGCGAGCTCCTCGCCGACCTGCGCCTGGTGGCCGCGAGCCTCGACGCCCACCGCGGACGCCACGCGGGGCTCTTCCTCGTCCGGCGCCTGATCCGGAGGGTCGAGACGTTCGGCTTCCACCTGGCGACCCTGGACATCCGGCAGCACGCCGAGGTGCACCGGCGGGCGGCGGGGCTCCTGCTCGGGGTGAGCGACTTCGCCGGGCGGCCGGCCGGGGAACGGGCGCGGCTCCTGGCGGCGGCGCTGGAGGCGTCCCCGGAGCCGGAGGCCGCTGGACCGGAGGGGCCCGCCGGCGAGGCCCTCGACGTCTTCAGGGCCGTCGCGGCGGCCCGCCGCGACGCGGGCGAGCGGGCGGTGGGTCCATACATCGTGTCCATGGCGGCGGGCCCCGACGACGCCCTGGCGGTGCTCTACCTCGCCCGCCGCGCCGGCCTGGCCGAGGACGGCCAGGTGCCCCTGGACGTGGCGCCCCTGTTCGAGACCGTCGCCGACCTCGACGGCGCCGGGGCGGCCATGACCGCCCTGCTCGCCGCTCCCGTCTACCGGCGCCACGTGGCGGCGAGGGGGCACCGCCAGGTCGTCATGGTGGGCTACTCGGACAGCAACAAGGACGCCGGCATCGCCGCCTCGCGCTGGGCGCTGTACCGGGCGCAGGCGGCCCTGACCGCGTCGGCCCGGGCGGCGGGGGTGGACCTCACGTTCTTCCACGGCCGGGGCGGCACGGTGGGGCGGGGCGGCTCCAAGCCCCGGGAGGGAGTGCTGGCCTCGCCGCCGGGCACCGTGAACGGCCGGCTGCGGTTCACCGAGCAGGGGGAGATCATCCACGCCAAGTACGGCCTGCGCGGCATCGCCGAGCGCACCCTCGAGCTCGTCACCGGTGCCGTGCTGGAGGCCAGCCTGCCGTCGCCGGCCCGGCCGCCCGCGGAGGAGGCGTGGTCGGCGGCAATGGACGCCGTCGCGGCCCGGGCCCGCGGCGCCTACGCCGCCCTGGTCTACGAGGAACCAGGGTTCGAGGCGTACTTCCGGGGCGCCACCCCCATCGACGTCATCGAGCGCATGCCCATCGGCTCGCGCCCGGTGTCGCGGCACGGCAGCCACCGGTGGCAGGACCTGAGGGCCATTCCCTGGACGTTCGCCTGGACGCAGAGCCGGCACCTGCTGCCCGGCTGGTACGGCCTCGGCAGCGGCCTGGAGGCCGCCGCTGCGGCAGGCGGGGAGGCGGTGCTGCGCCGCATGGCCACGGAGTGGCCGTTCTTCGCGAACCTCCTCGCCGACGTCGAGATGGTGCTGGCCAAGGCCGACATGGCCATCGCCGCCCACTACGCCGGGCTGGTGGACGGGGGCGGGGAGCGGATCCTCGCGGTGATCCGCGGGGAGTACGAGCGGACCCGCGAGTGGATCCTCCGCCTCAAGGGGCTCGGGGAGATCCTCGACGGCGAGCCGACGCTACAGCGGGTGATCCGCCTGCGCAACCCCTACGTGGACCCCATGAGCCTGGTCCAGGTGGACCTGCTGCAGCGCTGGCGGGCCGCCGGACGCCCCGAGGGCGACCTCCAGCACGCCCTCTTCACCACCGTCCGCGGCATCGCCCGCGGCCTCCAGAACACGGGGTGATCTCGAGGGAGGTCGGGAGGGGGCGGGACGCGGCCTGAGACCGCTTGGAACCGGCAGCGGGCGACGGCCCGGAGGCTGGCCTCAGCCCACGCAGAAGCAGCCCCTGATCCAGCCCGTTCCCCGTCGGCCAGCCCGCGGCAAGATGCAAGGACACCAGCCTGCCCCCCGGGGGTGGCAGCGCCGTCGCACAGCCGGCCTACGACCGGGCGTGCTTCGGATGCCAGTGGAGGTAGAGGGCGGGGATGAGGTTGGTGGACAGCACCGAGCTCCAGATCACCCCGCCCAGCACGACGATGGCCAGGCCCTGCTCGGGCTCGGCCCCGAGCCCCCACCCGAGCGCCGTGGGCAGCATTCCCAGGGCGGCGGCCAGGGTGGTGAGGATGATGGGACGGAAGCGGACCTTCACCGCCTCGCGCACGGCGTCGGCCGGGGCGAGGCCGGCGGCCTCGTTGCGGCGGGCCCGGTGGAGCAGGACGATGTCGTGGTTGAGGCTGACGCCGATGAGGGTGAGGAAGCCGACGAGCCCCGTGGCGTTGAGGCCCACGCCGGAGAGCCAAAGGGCGACGGCGCCCCCGGCCAGCGCCAGCGGCATGTCGAGAAGCAGAATCCCCGCCACGCGGAGCCCCTCGAACTGGACGACCAGGATGCCAAGGAGAAGGAGGAAGGCGCCGGCCACGGCCAGGACCAGGACGACGGCGAGGTGCTCCAGGGTGGGGTAGAGCCCGCCGAAGGCGACCCGGTACCCGGAGGGGAGCTCGAGGCCCGCCAGCGCCTCGCGGGCGGCGGCGACGGCGCTGCCGAGGGAACCCGAGGGGGTGGCGAGGATGTCCGTTGCGCGCGCACCGTTCAGGTGGCGAATCTGGTTGGGCCCGACGACGAGGTCGACGTCCGCCAGCACGGCGAGGGGGGTCCAGCCGTCGCGGGTGCGGACGGGAAGGGCGCGGAGCCCCTCCAGGGTGAGGTGCGGCGCCCCCGCCAGGCGGAGGTAGAGGTCCAGGTGGGTGTTGCCCTGGGGCACGCGGGCCAGCACCTGGCCCTGGAGCGCCAGGGCGAGCTGCGCGTAGAGCGCGCCGGGGGTCACGCCGTAGGCGGCCAGGGCGGGACCCCGCGGCGCGAGGCGCAGGTGCGTCACCGGGTAGGCGTCGTTGTTGAAGACGTCGGTAAGGGACGGCACGGTGCGGAGCCTCTTCGCAACCTCCTCGGAGACGGTGCGGAGGGTGTCGATGCGGTTGCCGAAGACGGTGACCACAAAGGGCTGGGGTAGCCCGGAGAGGCTCTCGCCGACCCGCTCGATGGTCGGAGTGTCGATGCTCTGCTGGACGCCGCCGGTGTGTCCGACGGCGAGGATGTGGGCGGCGAGGCGGTCGAGGTTCGACGCGGCCACGTCGGGCTCGAGGACGACCTGGATCTCGCCGGCGAAGCTGCGCTCGGTGTAGGCGGTGGCGCCGGCGGACCCGATGCGCGTGAAGGTGTGGGCCACGGCGGGGTCGCGCCTCAGCCTGGCGGTGAGGCCGCCCACGGTTGTCTCCACGGTGGTCAGGGCGCTGCCGGGTGGGAGGCTGAAGCTGTCCAGGAGCACACCCTCGTTGGGCAGCGGCAGGAACGACACGGGCACCAGGACCAGGGCGGCGACGGCACCGGCCAGCATCGCGGCGCTGGCGGCGAGGGCGCTGCGGGGGTGACGCAGCGTGAGGTCGAGGAGACGCTCGTTGTGGTGCTCCAGCCACGCCAGGAAGCGGGCCCCGGAGGCCGGGCGGGTCCGCGGGCGGGTCCCCAGGCGCGCCAGGAGGAGGGGGATGAGGCTCAGCGAGATGGCCAGGGAGGCGAGGAGGGAGATGCTCATCGCCAGCGCGAAGGGGACGAAGAAGAGCGCGGCGAGACCGCCGACGAGGAGGAGGGGGAGGAAGACGGCGACGGTGGTGAGCGTCCCCGTGAGGTCGGGAGCGGCGATGTCCGTGACGCCTGCCCACACTCCGTCGACCGCGTCGCCGCCCTGCTCGAGGCGATGGTAGATGCTCTCCAGCACGATGATGCCGTCGTCCGCCAGGAGGCCCACGGCCACGGACAGGGCGCCGAGGGTGAGAAGGTTGAGGGTCTGCCCCGCGGCGTGGAGGCCGGCGATGCCCAGCAGCAGCGCGAGGGGGATGGACAGCGCCAGCACCCAGACCCCGCGCTGGAGCCCGAGGATCCAGAACAGGACGGCGATGGCCAGGGCGCCGCCGACCAGGAGGTTGCGGCCCAGGTCGTCGCGGATCAGGCGGACCAGGTGCCCCTGGTTGTAGATGCGCTGCCAGGCCGCGCCGGCGGGGAGCTCCCCCTTCAGGCTCCCGAGGGTTCGCGCCACGGCTGCGGTGACCGGCAGGGTGGAGGCGCCTGGCTGCTTGATGACGACGAGGGCGACGGTGGGCCTCCCGTCGAGGAACGCCCCGGAGTGGACCGGTACGGAGCCGTGCTCGACCCGGGCGAGGTCGCCGAGCGGGATGGTCCTGCCACCGGCGTGAACCGGCAAGCGGCGCAGGGTGTCCGCCGCCGTGGGCAGGGAGCGGACCTCCGCCGGGACGTCCTGATGTCCCAGCACCAGGTAGCCCGCCGGGCCCAGGACGGCCTGGCCGCGGACGGCATCGGCGAGGTCGGCGAGGGAGACGCCGTAGCGGTGCAGCGCCGCGAGGTCGGGCTGCACCCAGAGCGCCTCGTTGCCGCTGCCGTAGACTTCCACCCGCTGCACGCCGTCGATGGCCCTGAGCGCGGGAAGCACCGCGGCTTCCACGGCCTTCTGCACTTGCCAGGGGGGCACCGCGGGCGGGATGCGCACGGCGTAGTCGGCCACCTCGTTGACGGCGTTGCCCATGATCTGGGCGAACGGCGCCACGCCCGGGGGGAGCGAGCTCCGGGCGCGGTCAAGGGCGCCGTAGACGGCCTGCAGGTCGAGCTGGGCGTCGCCTCCGGAGACGAACCGGGCGTCGATCTCCAGCGTCCCCTGGCCCATCACGGACCTCAGCATCACCACGTCGGGAAGGCCGAGGAGCTCGCCCTCGAGGGGCCGGGCGACGAGGGTCTCCACCTCCTCCGGGGCGGCCCCCGGCCAGTGGGCGATGACCATGATCTGGGGGTAGCCGAAGCGGGGCAGCACCTCCACGGGGATGGTCAGCAGGGCGTAGACCCCGTACACCGCGAGGACGCCGTAGAAGAGCAGCCACAGGGCGGGGCGCGCCAGCAGGCGGCGGACGATGGGAGGAGGCATCGGCTCAGTCCGGTGGCTGGTAACGCTTGGAGAAGTCCAGGTGGAAGAGGAGGTAGGCGCCGGTGGTGACGACCTGCTCGCCGGGCCTGAGCCCCCGCCGGATCAGGGTCCAGCCGTCCATCGGGGGACCGATCTCGACCGCCTGGCGCCGGGTCGCCTCCCCGTCGCGCACCAGCACCCACCAGCGGCCGCCGTCCATGACCAGGGCCTCGGTGGGGACGGCCGGCCACGGCCGTGCAACCCCTGTCAGCTCCAGGGTCCCCATCTCGCCGCTCGTGAGGGTGGCCCCGCCGGTGGCCGCGCACCCCACGCCGCGGCCGCCGTCGCGCTGGAGGGGGGCGATGACGCTGCGGACCTCCACCGGAACCGGGGCGCCACCGGACGCGGGGTAGAAGCGCCCCTTCATCCCCACCTCCACGGCTCCGGCATCCGCGCCGAAGAAGCTGCCCCGCACCCACAGGCCACCGGTGGGCTGGATGCGCAGCAGGGGGTCGCCGATGGCCACGCGGTCGCCGTCGGCCGCGAAGGTCTCGAGGACGGTGCCCGCGACGGGAGCACGCACGGTGGCGGCGTGCTCCTGGTTGTCGAGGCCGGCCCGGACGGCCTCGAGGGCGGCGCGGGCGTCGGCCACCGCGGCGCGGGCGTCGTCGAGCTGCTGCCGGGTGCTGAGGTCCGGGTAGGTGCTCTCCACCGCGGCCGCGGTGCTCTCGGCCAGGTGCAGCGCGGTGCGGGCGCGGGCCACCGCGGTGCGCGCCCGCGCGATCTCGGCGCCCTGCTCGGGGCCCGCGATGCGCGCGACCGCCTCGCCCCGCCCCACCGCCGATCCCGGCACGACGGCGAGGTCGCTCACGGCCCCGGCCACCACCGCCGAGACCGTCACCGTGGTGATGGGCTCGACGGTGGCGTAGGCGGTGTAGGAGGCGGCCACGTCCCGCGTCTCGACGGTGGCCGTTCCCGGCGGCGCCGCCGCGGCCGCCGCCACGAGGAGGAGGACCGCAGCGCGCATCAGCCGCCCCCGGAGGGCAGCCGGCCGGTGAGCAGGTCGATCCGGGCCAGGGCGAGGCCGAGGCGGGCGGTGGCCGAGGCCAGGGAGAGCCGGGCCTGGACCAGCTCCTGCTGGGCGAGGAAGAGGTCCAGGCTGTTGAGCCGGCCGGCCTCGTAGCCCTCGTTGCTGATGCGCGCGATCTCGGCCCGTGCCGGCACGATCTCCCGCGCGGCCCGGACGTCGGCCAGGGCCGCGTCGGCCTCGCCGCGGGCCTGGGCCAGGGCCTGCCTCAGGTCGAGGCGCGCCTGGCGGACATCCGTCTCCGCCGCCGCCGCCCGCAGCCTCGCCGCGTCCTCCGTGGCCCTGAGCGCTCCGGAGGTGAACACGGGCACGGCCAGGAAGACCCCCGCGCTCCAGCCCGGCCCGACATCCCAGGGCACGGCGAGGGTGTCCCATCCCACGGCGGCCTGGAGCTGGATGCGGGGCAGCCGCTCTCCCCGGACGGCGCCGAGCATCGCGGTCTGCCGCTCCGCCTCGCTCCGGCGCAGGGCGAGGGAGGGCTGGTGCGCCAGGGCGTCGGTGTCGAGGGTGTCCAGGGAAGGCAGCGTGAAGGTCGCGGCCGGGGGCGGGGGCGGCGCCAGGGGCGGCAGGGGAGCGAGGCCGGTGAGCAGGCCCAGCTGTTCGGCGGCGGCCTCCTCGCGGGCCCGGGCGACGGCCAGGCCCTGGCGTGCCTGGGTCACCGCCGTGCTCGCGCGGACGAGGTCGAGCCGGGACCGGGTCCCGGCGTCGAGGCCCTTCTGCGTCGCCTGGAGGCTGGTGCCGGCCATCTGCTCCGCGGCCCGCCAGGTGTCGACCGCGGCCCTCTCCTCCATCAGCGCGAAGAAGGTGCGGGCCACGGCCCCCGCCACCCCCAGACGGGCCACCAGGGCGGCCATGCGGCTGGACGCGGCCGCCGCTCGGGATGCCGTGACGGTCTCCCGGGCGGTACGGTTGAGCAGCCACTGGCCCACGACGAGCTGACCGGTGATCTCGCGCGGACCGTTGGCGGCCGCGAAGTCGAGGGTGCCGTCGCGGTTGCCCGTGTAGAGGTCGCCGGCCTGGACCCCGAGCTGAGGCCAGAGCTGCGACGAGCGGGCGTCGGCCTCGCGCCCGGCCGCCCGCGCCCGGTCGCCGGCGGCGGCCAGGGAGGGCTGATGAGCCAGGGCGAGCCGGACGGCGCCGGGCAGGTCGAGGCCTGCTGCGGCCTCGTCCTCCGCCGCCGCCGGAGCGGCGAGCGCGAGACCCAGTCCGAAGACGAGGATGGCCAGCTGTCCGCGGTGTCGCACCTGCGAGGACCCTCGCCGCTAGAACCGGACGGATCGGCAACGGAATTCCGTCCCGACGGCCGGCGCCCGGGCCGGTCGCCTGAGAGCCCGCCGCGGCGCGCCGTCAGGAGCCTCCCGCCTCGCGCAGCCCGGGGTCGCGCAGCGCGAGGACGCGCGGCCGCTCGAGCCGGAGCCAGGGCGAGGAGAGCTCGCCGTGCCGGCGCACCTCGGCGCCGGACACCGTACCGGTGAGGTCGCTGAACAGGTCCAGGCAGGCGGAGACGCGGCCCAGGCTCGCCGCGTCGGACGCACCGCGCCACCGGGTGATGCCCCGCGGGCCGGTGTGCGCGTCGGCCCACCCTGGCCGCAGGGAGCGGCGGACGCCCCGCTTCCGGTTGCCTGCCCGTCGTGGCGCCGTCGCCGGAGGGGTCAGGGGGTGGCCGCGGCGCTCGCGGCGTCGCGGTCCTTCAGGGCGGCGAGCAGGCGCGCGGGCGTGATGGGCAGCCGGTAGAGCCGGGCGCCGGTGGCGTCGAACACGGCGTTGGCGATGACGGCGCCCATGGGCACGATGGCCGGCTCGCCACCGCCCTGGGGCGCGACGGCATCGTTGCGCACGAGCACCGTCTCGATGCGGGGCACCCAGGAGAAGCGCGGGAGCTCGTAGGTGTCGAAGTTGGTGTCGAGGATCCTGCCGCCCTCGAAGCGGAGCTCCTCGGTCAGGGGATACCCGAGCCCCATGGTGATGCACCCCTCCATCTGCATCGTCGCGCCCTCGGGGTTGACGACGACGCCCATCTCCTGGGCCGCCACCACCCGGTCCACCGCGATGGCGCCGGTGGCGCGGTCGACGGTGACGTCGGCGATGAGCGCGACGTAGGTGCCGGCGTCGATGCCGCAGGCGACGCCGCGGCCCCGGCCGGTGCGGCGGGGCGCCGCCCCGGGTTTCCAGCCGTACGCCTTCGCGGCTGCGCGGATGACGCCGAGCATGCGCGTGTCGGAGGTGTTGCGCAGCCGGAACTCGACGGGGTCGGCGCCGATGGCCGCCGCCATGAGGTCGATCTGCGATTCCTTGGCGAAGACGTTCATGTTGGCGCCTGGCGCCCGCCAGGGACCGGTGCCGAAGGGATGCAGCCCGGTCCCGCCGCCGTGCCAAGAGCCCGACACGCGGATACGGGCGTTGGGGACGTCGTAGAACAAGTCGGTGCCCCGGTCGCCGGCGGCGAAGACGTGGTAGTCCCAGGCCGTCATGGCTCCCGCGCGGTCCACCGCGGAGACCAGGGTGACCACCGCGGCGGGGTCGAAGGTGTCGTGGAAGAACTCCTCCTCGCGGGTCCAGGCCACCTGCACCGGGACCCCGGTGAGCCGCGCCAGCCGCGCCGCATGCGAGGCCTGCAGGCCGGCGCTCTTGCCCCCGAAGCCGCCGCCCACGTAGGGCGTGATGACCCGGACCTTGTCGGGAGCGAGCCCGAGCTCCTCGGCGAGGCGGTCGTGGGTGGGGAACGGCGTCTGCGTCGAGGCCCACACCGTGAGCTTTCCGTCCTTGATCTCGGCGACGGCGGTGTGGGTCTCCATGGGTGCGTGTGCCACGTAGCCCTTGCGGTACTCGGACTCGAAGGTGTGCGCGGCGCCGCTCAGGGCGGACGGGAGGTCGCCGCGCTCGAGGGCGGTCTCCGCCGTGGTGGAGGTGCGGAGGATGTGGTCGAACACCGTCTCGGTGTCGAACTCCGGCTTCGGCGTGCTCCAGCGGGCCTGGATGGCGTCCAGAGCGGCTCCGGCGGCCTCGGGGTCGGCGTGGAGCACGGCGACGAGGTCGCCGTCCCTCACCACCCTCACGCCGGGCATCGCTTCCGCGGCGCGGGTGTCGAGGCTCTCGAGCTTCGCACCGTGGGCCGGCGGGAGCACGATCCGGGCGTGGAGCATGCCGTCGCGGTGGATATCGCCGGCGTACCGGGCCTGCCCGGTGACCTTGGCTCGGGCGTCGAAGCGCTCCGGGGAGCGCCCCATGACAGTGAACTCCTTGACGTCCCGCAGCACGGCCTGCGTGTGCACGGTCCGGCTGATCCGCTGGCCTTTCGTGAGCTCGCCGTACGTGACCCGGCGCTCGGGGCGGCCGGCCACCGAGACGACGCCGTCGGCGACCAGCAGCCGGTCGACGCTCACGCCGAGCTTCTTGGCGGCGAGGCCGAGCAGCACCGCCCGCGCCTCGGCGGCGGCCGTGCGCAGGACCGGTCCGAACATCCGCGTGGTGAGGGAGCCGAAGGTGCCCATGTCCCAGGGACAGCGGTCGGTGTCGCCGAGGACCATCTCGACGGCGCCGAGGGCGACGCCGAGCTCCTCGGCGGCCATCTGGGCCTGAGAGGTCATGACGCCCTGGCCCATCTCGATCTTGCCGGAGAACACGGTGACCCGCCCGTCCTCGCCGATGTGGAGGTAGGCGTTGAGGTCCTCGGGATACGCGCGGCGGCGTCGCTGGCCGAACACGGCGCCCGGTCCGAGGCTGACGAAGACCACGATCCCGCCGCCGGCGATCTTGAAGAACGTGCGCCGGTCGATGCCCTTGCGTTCGCTCATGACGAGGCTCCCTTCGTGCCGGCCACCGAGGCGACGGCCGCAACGATCCTCTTGTGCGCGCCGCAGCGGCAGAGGTTGTCCTCCATCCCCTTGACGATGGCCTCGGGCGACGCGTGGGGCTGCTGCCGGAGAAGGGCGACGGCGTTCATGATCATGCCGGAGGTGCAGAATCCGCACTGGTAGCCGCCCTGGTCGATGAACGCCTGCTGGAGCGGGTGCAGGGTATCGCCCTTGGCGAGGCCCTCGATGGTCAGGACGTCCTTGCCCTCGACCTCCTTGAGGGTGGTCTGGCAGGAGCGGACGGCGGCGCCGTCCACCACCACCGTGCAGGCGCCGCAGATCCCCGCGCCGCAGCCGAACTTCGTGCCGGTGAGGCCGAGATCGGTGCGGAGGACCCACAGGAGCGTGCGCTCGTCGTCGGTCTCCAGGGTGGCGGGCGTGCCGTTGAGACGGAAGCGGATGGTCTTTTTCATGGGCCCTCCCCGGCGTGACGCCGTGGTCCTTCCCAGGATCGTATCGCCCCCGGTGGCGGGCCCGCAACAGAGGCGTTCCGGCGTGCCGACTCCGCAGCCGCTGTTCGCGTGGAGGACAGCTTCGGGAGGAGCGGGGTCGTTGCGCCCTCGGGCTGTGTGATACTGAACGGCAGCAGTGTGCTCCGACATGAGGGCGACCCACCACCGAATGACCGAGGACGTGCGCGCCGCGCCGTCGCGACGCTGGAGCGTCGTGTCCGCCGGCCTGCTCGCCGGGCTCGCCGTCATCGTTGTCTGGATCGCCGCCGTCGGCCTGCCGCGGGAGCGCGGCCGGTTCGTCGACCAGTGGCGCTCACAGCTCGCCGCCATGGGGGGTGACCGCCAGATGGCGATCGAGCGGTGGGTGGACCAGGGGCTCCGGGACGCCGCGGTCGTGGCCGCGTACCCCACGGTGAAGGCGGCCTTCGCCGCGCCCGCCGGGGCCCTGACGGCCGGTGAGCGGGCGCACCTGGCGGAGGTCCTGGACGTCGTCGCGGCGGGTCTGGTCCTCCGGGGGATCGTCCTGGCCGACGGCGACGGGAACGTGCTCGCCGAGGAGGGAGGCCGCCCCGGCGTGCTTCCGGGGTGCCGGGCCCTCCTGCAGCGCGCGATGGACGAGAGCGCGGCCCGGGTGGATTTCTGCGCGGCTCGCGGCGGCGAGCCGGTCACCGTCTTCATCGCGCCGGTCAGGCTCGTGCCCGCTGCCCCGCCGGCGGGTGCCGTCGTCCTCGTCGTCGACCCGCGGGAGTGGCTCTATCCCTACCTCACCCAGCTCCCGACGCCATCCTCCAGCGCCGAGACGCTCCTGGTCGGGGAACACGGCGGCGACGTCCTCTTCCTGAGCCCGCTCCGCCACCGGGCGGACGCGCCCCTGTCGTTCCACCTCCCGGCGGACACCCGCCGCCTCGCCGCCGTCTCCGTGCTCTCGGGACACGCCGCCTTCGCCTCGTTCAGGGACTACCGCGACGTCTCCGTCTTCGCGCTGGGCACGCGTCTGAGGAACGCCCCGTGGGGGCTGGTGGTGAAGGTGGATCGCGACGAAGCGCTCCACGGGTTCCGCCGCTGGGCCGGGTCGGTGGCGCTCCTCCTCGCCGGCCTCGTCATCGGCGCGGCCGGCCTCGCGTACGGCATCCAGCGCCGTCAGCGCCCCGGCTCCTGGTCGAGAAGGCGCGCACGGACGCCCGGTTCGCCCTGCTGCTCGAGGAGGCGGGCGACGCGGTGTTCTTCGTCTCGCGGGACGGCACGATCCGCGAGGCCAACGCCCACGTGCGCGGAGATGTACGGCACGACCCCGAGACCCTGCAGGGACGGAACATCGCCGAGCTGCGCGCCGCCGCGGAGCGCCCGGGGGTGACTGCGCTGCTGTCGGGGGTGGCGCTGGGAGACGCGCTGAAGTTCGAGACGATCCACGTGAGAGCGGAGCGGCACGCCGTTCCCCGTGGAGGTGAGCACGCGGCTGGTGCTCCCTCGGCGAGGGCGACGTGGTGTTCCTGGACATCGTGCGGGACATCTCCGAGCGCCGGACGGCGGAGGAGATGCTGCGCCGGCAGGAGCTATGCTGCTTCGCGAGGCGGAGGAGATCGCGCAGGTAGGCGGGTGGGAGTTCGACCCGGTCACCCTGGAGGGGACCTGGACGGCCGAGACCGCCCGCATCCACGACGTCGACCCGGACGCGCCCACCGACGCCCGGACCGGCATGAGCTTCTACGCGGGGGCGTCCCGTGAACGCATCGGCGCCGCGGTGAGCGAGGCGATCGAGCACGGCACGCCGTACGACCTCGAGCTGGAGATGATCAGTGCCATCGGGGCCCGGAAGTGGGTCCGGACCATCTGCCACCCCACGGTCGAGGAAACGGCCGGGTGGTCAGCATCCGGGGCTCCATCCAGGACGTCACCGAGCGCCGGCTGGCGGAGCAGGCGCTGCGCGACAGCGAGGAGAAGCTCCGGGCGTTCTTCGAGTCCGCCCTCATCGGGCACCCTCCTCGGAAACGTGGAAGGCGAGGTCGTCGCGGCCAACGATGAGTACCTCCGCATCATCGGCTACACGAGGGAGGATCTGGAGGAGGGGCGGGTCCGGTGGGACGCCATCACGCCCCCGGAGTTCGCGGCCGTCGACGTCCGGGGCATCGAGGAGGCGCAGCGCACGGGGGAGTGCGTGCCCTACGAGAAGCAATACGTGCGCAAGGACGGGAGCCGGGTGTGGGTGCTCGTCGGCTTCGTCCTCGTCGGGGAGGGACGCAGGCAATCCGTCGCCTTCATTCTCGACATCTCCGCGCGTAAGGCGGCGGAGGCCGAGGCCCGGCGGCTCAACGAGGAGCTGGAGGGGCGGGTCCGGCAGCGCACCACGGAGCTCGAGGCGGCGAACGGGGAGCTCGAGGCGTTCTCCTACTCGGTGTCCCACGACCTGCGGGCGCCCCTGAGGGCGGTGGACGGCTTCTCGCGCATGCTCTTGGAGGACTACGAGGCCCGTCTGGACGAGGAGGGCCGGCGCCTCATCGGGGTGATTCGCGAGAACACGCAGCGCATGGGCCGGCTGATCGACGACCTGCTCACGTTCTCGCGGGTGGGGCGCGCCGAGCTCCGCCGGCGGAGAGGATGGATATGGGCTCGCTGGTGGGGTCGGTCTGCCGTGAGATCGGCCCGGGGACGACGGGGAGCGGCGTCGAGCTGGCCTGGCTGCCCTGCCCGACGCCGTGGGCGACGAGGCGCTGCTGCGCAGGGTGCTGGGTCAACCTGCTGTCGAACGCGGTCAAGTTCTCCGCGCGGAGCGCGCTCCCCAGGATCGAGGTGACGGGACGCGACGGAAGGGGCGCAGGCCATCTACGAGGTGAGGGACAACGGCGTCGGCTTCGACATGCAGCTACGCGAACAAGCTGTTCGGCGTCTTCCAGCGCCTGCACGGCGCCAGGGAGTTTCCCGGCACCGGTGTGGGGCTGGCCCTCGTCCAGCGCATCGTCACGCGCCACGGAGGACGGGTCTGGGCGCGCGGCGCCGTCGGCGAGGGCGCGTCGTTCTTCTTCACCCTGCCGGCGGCGAAAGTGAAGGAGCTGTGATGAACACGATCCCCTGCGACATCCTCGTGGTCGAGGACAACCCCGCGGACGCCGAGCTCATGCTGCGGGCCCTGCGGCGGGCCAACGTGGCGAACCCCGTGACCGTCGTGGAGGACGGCGCCGAGGCCCTGGACTACCTGTTCGGGACCGGCGCCCACGTCGGCCGCCCCAACGGCCGGACGCCCCGCGTCGTGCTCCTCGACCTGAAGCTCCCCAAGCTCTCCGGTCTGGAGGTGCTCGAGCGGATCCGCTCCGACCCGCGGACGGCCCAGATCCCGGTGGTGGTGGTGACCTCGTCGCGGGAGGAGCCGGATGTCGCCAGGGCCTACGAGCTCGGCGTCAACTCCTACGTGGTCAAGCCGGTGGAGTTCGAGGCCTTCGCGGAGGCCATGGTCCGGGTTGGGATGTACTGGGTGCTGCTCAACGAGCCGCCGCACTGACGGCGCTGGAGGGTACCGTGGTGGGGGGTCCGCTCCGCATCCTGATCGTCGAGGACGTGCCCGAGGACGCCGAGCTGATGGCCGACGTGCTGCGGCGGGCGGGGATCGGCCTCGAGTGGACGAGGGTCGACGAAGAGGCGGGCGTCCTGGAGACGCTCGAAGCGTTCGCACCCGATCTCATCCTCTCCGACTACGCCATGCCCGGGTTCTCGGGGCTGGCGGCGCTCGCGCCTCGTCCTGGAGCACGCCCCCCGCGTGCCGTTCATCATCGTCACCGGCTCCCTCGACGAGGAGACCGCGGTGGAGTGCATGAAGGCGGGCGCCTGGGACTACGTCCTCAAGGACCAGCTGACCCGGCTTCCGGGCGCGGTGACGCGGGCGGTGGAGCTGGCGCGGACGCGGGCCGAGCGGCTGCGGGCCCAGGAGGCGCTGCGGGACAGCGAGGAGGTCTACCGGGCGATCGTCAGCCAGGCCGCCGACGGAATCGTGCTCATCGACATCGGCACGCTGCGGTTCGCGGAGTTCAACGACGCTGCGTGCCGCGGCCTCGGCTACTCCCGGGAGGAGTTCGGGCGTCTCGGCCTCGCCGAGCTGCAGGCCGAGGGAGGGGAGGCCGGGGTCCGGTCGAGGGTGGCGGAGCTCGTGCAGGCAGGGGGCGGCGAGTTCGAGAATCAGCAGCGCCGCAAGGACGGCACGCGCCGGAACGTCCACATCAGCAACCGGCTGGTGCGCCTGAGGGGGCGCGACTACCTGGCCGCGATCTGGCGGGACGTCACCGAGCGCAAGCTGGCGGAGGAGGCGCTGGCGGAGTTCGCCCGGGGCCGGGAGTTCCTCGCGCGGTCGGCCACCAGCCTGGTGGGGTCGCTCACCCCCGCCGGGCTGTTCCAGTTCCTCGCGGGCCAGGTGCGCTCCCTGGCGCCCCGGGCCGTGGTGGTCGTCAGCGAGCTCGACGCCGCCGGGGAGCGGGTCACCGTCCGGGCGGTGTCCGGACCGGAGGAGAAGCTCGAGAGGGCCGCCGAGCTCCTGGGCCGGGACCCGGTGGGGCTGACGCTGGACGTCGCGGAATCCACCTGGGCCGATATCGTCCAGGGCGGGCTCACGCGCCTCGAGGGGGGACTGGGGGAGCTCGGCTTCGGTCAGTTTCCGGAGGGGTTCCCCGCGGCCGCCACGGAGGCGCTCGCCCTCGGGACCATCTACGCCATGCCGCTCACCTTCGAGGGCGAGGTGATGGGGACCGTCGCGGTGCTCACCGACCGGGACGAGGGCGCCCGCGGTTTCGACGTGGTCGAGCTGCTGGTCAACCAGTCGGCGCTGGCCCTCAGGCGCCAGCGCGTCGAGGACGCCCTGCGCGGGAGCGAGCAGCGCTACCGGTCGTTCTTCGAGCAGGACATCACCGGCGACTTCATCGCCCGTACGGACGGCCGGATCGTCGACTGCAACCCGGCGTTCGTGCGCATGTTCGGCTTCGAGTCGGTGGAGCACGCGAAGCGGACCAGCGTCGTGGAGATCTACCGCACGCCGGAGCAGCGGCTGGCCTTCCTCGAGCAGGTCCGGTCGCTGAGGGAGCTGAACAACCACGAGCAGGAGCTCCGCCGCCTCGACGGAAGCCCCGTCCACGTGGTCGAGAACGTCGCCGGGCTCTTCGACGCCGAGGGCGAGCTCACCGCCGTCAAGGGGTACCTCTTCGACATCACCGCCCACAAGAGGACCGAGGAGCAGCTCCGCCAGGCCCAGAAGATGGAGGCCGTGGGGAGGCTCGCCGGCGGCATCGCGCACGACTTCAACAACCTGCTCCAGGCGATCCTGGCCAACGTCCAGCTTCTCGGCCTGGAGCTCGGGCCGGAGGGGCCTCAGGGAGAGGCCGTGCGGGAGCTCGCCGAGACCGTGCGGCGGGGGTCGTCGCTGACCCGCCAGCTCCTGCTCTTCGCGCGGCGGGGCATCCCACGGTACGACGCCGCCGACCTCAACGCCGTCGTACGGGGCAGCGAGATGCTGCTGCGGCGGCTGCTCCGCGAGAACGTCGAGCTCAGGGTGCATCCAGCCCCGGAGCCGCTGCCCGTCGGAGTGGACCGCGGCCAGATCGAGCAGGTGATCATGAACCTCGCCGTCAACGCGGCGGACGCCATGCCGGAAGGGGGGCGCATCGATGTGACGCTGGGGGCGGGGCCCGCGGGGGAACCGTGGTTCGAGGTGGCCGACACCGGTGTGGGGATGCCCGAGGCGATGTTCGAGCAGATCTTCGAGCCGTTCTTCACCACCAAGTCCGCGGAGCGGGGCACGGGGCTCGGGCTCGCGGTGGTCCACGGGATCGTGACGCAGCACGGCGGACGCGTCGAGGTCGCCAGCACCGTCGGGACCGGCACCACGTTCCGGGTCACCCTGCCCCGGGGCACCGCCGCTGTGGCCGAGGGCGAACGAGGCGCCGCGGCGGACCCGGTCCCCAGGGGGCACGGCGAACGCCTGCTCGTGGTCGAAGACAACGACACCGTGCGCACCTGGCTCGCCCGGGCCCTGGCGCACCTCGGCTTCGACGTGACGGCGGTGGCCTCCGGAGAGGAGGCGGCCCACCTGCAGGCGGAGCCCGCCTTCGATCTGCTGCTCACCGACGTGATGCTGCCGGGCTCCCCGGGCCCGAAGGTGGCCGAGGAGCTGCGGGGCCGCTGGCCGGGCCTCGCCGTGATCCTCATCTCCGGCTATGCCGAGGACGAGGTGCTCCGCGAGCAGGCCGGGAGCGGCAGCATCCGCTTCCTCCAGAAGCCCGTCGAGCTCGCCGCCCTCGTCCGGGAGGTGAACTCCGCGCTGCTGTCGCGTCCCTGAGCGCCTCGGAGGTGCTCCATCCGGCGGCCGGTTCCGGTAGCATGCGTCGAGCGGCGACGGCCGTTCCCGTTCGCCAAGGGGGTTCCCGATGAAGCCGATCCACCGACTCCGTTCGCTCCTCACCGTGCTGCTCCCGGCCGTGGTGCTGCTCTCGGCGTCCCTGCCGGTGCAGGCCGGGCCGCCGCAGCCCGCCACCTACCCCGACCTGCCCAGCGAGACGCCGGCCACGTTGAAGCCGGCCACGGCGAGCTTCGACTACGTGCGCCGCGACGTCATGATCCCCATGCGCGACGGCGTGAAGCTGCACACGGTGATCCTCGTGCCGAAGGGCGCGCACGCACGCGCCGATCCTGCTCACGCGCACGCCGTACAACGCCGACGGCCATGACCAGCCACGGCCACAGCGCGCACCTCGGGCCCGATCCTGCAGGGCTACGACAACGCCACCGACGTCATCGTCGAGGGCGGCTACATCCGCGTGGTCCAGGACGTCCGCGGCAAGTACGGCTCCGAGGGCGACTACGTGATGAACCGGCCGCTGCGCGGGCCGCAGAACCCGACGCCGGTGGACAACGCCACCGACACCTACGACACCATCGACTGGCTCGTGAAGAACGTCCCCGAGACCAACGGCAAGGTGGGCATCCTGGGGATCTCGCTACGACGGCTTCCTGCCCCTCATGGCGCTGGTCGACCCGCACCCGGCGCTCAAGGTCGTCGGTGCCCATGAACCCCATGGTGGACGGCTGGATGGGCGACGACTGGTTCCACAACGGCGCGTTCCGCCAGCAGATGATGCCGTACATCTACGAGCAGGAGGCGACGCGCGACGAACAGCGCCGTGGTGGCCGACGACCGACTACGACGACTACGACACCTACATGCGAGGCGGGCTCGGCCGGCGAGCTCGGCCGAGCGCCGCGGCCTGGAGCAGGTCGGCTTCTGGCGCAAGATCGTGGCGCATCCCGGCCTACGACGCGTTCTGGCAGCGACCAGGCGGTGGACAAGGTGCTGGCCGAAGCAGCCGCTGAAGGTGCCGGTCGATGCTGGTCGCACAGCCTCTGGGACCAGGAGGACATCTACGGCGCGCCGGCCGTCTACCAGGCCCTGGAGCCGAAGGACACCGACAACGACATGGTCTACCTGGTGCTGGGGCCCTGGCACCACGGCCAGGAGATCGGCGACGGCAGCTCGCTCGGCGCGCATCGCGCTTCGGCAGCGACACGGCGCTCTGGTTCCGCCAGCACGTGCTGCGCGCCGTTCCTGGCGCACTACCTGAAGGACGGCGCGCCGCCGATGGACGTGGCGCCGGTCACGGCCTTCGAGACCGGCACCGAACCGGTGGCAGCGGCTGAAGGCCTGGCCGTCCGGCTGCGCGAGCGGGCTGCACGGATCGCCCGACGCCGCTCTACCTCGAGGCCGGCCTGAAGGCTCGGCTTCGACGCGCCCGACGCGAGCGACGCGGCCGTACGACGAGTACGTGTCGGATCCGGCCAAGCCGGTGCCCTACCGGCCAGCGCCCCATCCAGCCCGTGTCCTTCGTGGGCAACCGCACCTGGCCGCACTGGCTGGTGGACGACCAGCGCGAGGCGTCGGGGCGGCCGGACGTGCTCACCTACGTCTCCGACGTCGCTCACGGCGCCGGTGAAGATCAGCCGGGCAGCCGGTGGCGCAACCTGGTGGCCTCCACCAGCGGCACCGACTCCGACTGGGTGGTGAAGCTCATCGACGTCTACCCGGCCGAGGTGGCGGCACAACCGGAGATGGGCGGCTACCAGCTCATGGTCGCGGCCGACATCTTCCGCGGCCGCTATCGCGAGAGCTTCGAGACGCCGCAAGCCCATCGAGCCCGAACACGCCGCTGCTGCTACCGCTTCGCGCTGCCGGACGGCGAACCACGTCTTCCTGCCGGGGCACCGCATCATGGTGCAGGTCCAGTCGAGCTGGTTCCCGCTCTACGACCGCAACCCGCAGACGTTCGTGCCCGAACATCTTCTTCGCGAAGCCGGCGGACTACCAGAAGGCCGACGCAGCGCGTCTACCACGCGCCCGGGCAGGCGAGCTACGTCGAGCTGCCGCTGGTGAAGGCCGAGTAGCCGGTCCGGAGCCTCGGCTCCGGGACATCAGCCCAGCTTCGTGAACCAGACGGTTGGCTGTCCGACGACGCCGGCGTTGGCCATGACCTCCTGCAGGCGCTTCGAGGCGACGAACGCCCTCGCGGCTTCCAGGTTCGCGAAGTCGTGGCTCAACGTGACGTCGGTGGCGTCCTCGGCGGACGGGTATACGGCCTCTCCGACGACTCCCATTCCGCGCCGCTCCGCGTCGAAGGCGTCGTACTGCTCGCGCCAGCGGGCGAAGTCGGCGACCGTGTGCCGCGCGAACATCCTGATCATTGGCTTTCCCCCCGTGTAAGAACCGGCGGGGGCGCCCGTCATTCCTGGGGCGGGCTCAGGCGAGGACGAAGGAGGCGAAGTCCTCCACCGTGTCGAAGGTGGCCACGCAGGTCTCCCGCATGAACGCGCGGATCGCCGGGATGTCGTGGCTCCAGAAGGCGGCCGCCGCGTCCACGCCGGCGGCCAGCGCCATGTCGATGCCGGGCTTGAGGTCGTCCACGACGAGGACGTCGCGGGGGGAGAGGTCGAGGCGGCGCAGAGTCTCCTGGACCGGGTACGGGCTCGGCTTGCGGCGGTCGGGGCCCAGGTCCCACCCGAACACCAGGTCGGGATGCACCTTCAGCCCGTTGGCGGCCGCTTCGTAGTGGGCGCGGATGACGTGCTCCTCGGAGTGGGAGACGACGACGACGCGCCCGCCGCGGCGCTGGTAGGTGGCGAGGGCCTCGAGAAAGCCGGGGTAGAAGCGGGGCACCTCCCGGGCGGTGAACTCCCGCCAGATCCTGAGCTCGGTCCCGAGCTCCTCGGGCGTGAGGCCGAGCTCGTCCACCAGGAAGCCCATGATGCCGGGTTCGAAGTTCTTCGCGAACCAGGTGTCCAGGGACACGGGCTCGATGCCGGGGCGCAGCACCTCCATGGCCCTGCGGTGGGCGGGGTAGTGGATGCGTCGCGTACCGTCGACGGCGGTGTCGTCGTGGTCGACGACGAGGCAGCGGTAGCGCGTGGCCGTCTCCTCCGAGGGTGCATCTTACCGTCTCCCCTCCGGTGGTCGCCCAGGGCGCGCTCCGGCCGCCGCGGCCACGTAGCTTCTACGCGCGAGGTCGATGACGATCCGGTGGTGGCGCCTGGAAAATCACGTAAATCTTACTCTGGACTGACATCGCCCCCTGGTTAACAATCCTCACAAAGACCATTCGAAACCAGCGACCGCGACGCTGCGCGCGAGGAGTGGCGCATCGGCAGCGGGCCCCCTGTCTCCCGCGAACCCGCCGCCGGAGACACCCCGGGGGCGAGGCCGGCGGGAGAAGGGGGAGAAGGCACACGATGCGCAGGATCGACGTCGTTCGCCGCTTCACGCGCGGGGCCCTGACCACGCGCGTCCTGATGCTCACAGCGCTGCTTGGAGTTGTCGCCGGCGGCGCCCGGGCCAGCACCCTCGAGCCCGGCCAGACCTGGCTGCCGGGCCAGTGCATCCAGCCGTTCGCGGTGCCTCTCGCCGTGTTCGGCCCGGGCGCCAACGCGGCGCTGCCCCGGGTGGACGCCCTCCGGCACCCGTTCCTCACCGTGTCGATGGTCGAGACGTCGCAGCAGGTGCTGCCGGTCCCGTTCCAGGCCACGGACCCGTCGTGTCCACCGGTCAACCCCCGGCCGACCACCGTGTGGGCGTACCAGGTCTCGGACTCGCTCACCCGCAGGGAGCTTGCGCCTGCCTACTGGCCCGGTGTGACCATCGAGGCGCGGAGGCTCGTGCCGACGGTGATGACCTACGTCAACGACCTGCCCAGCGCGGGCGAGGGCGGCGTCCTCCAGGGGTTCGTCACGGTGGACCAGACGATCCACTGGGCGGACCCGTTCCACGTGGGGATGATGAACCCGTGCATGGACGATCCCTCGGCACCGGGATGCGGCGAGCCGTACACGGGCCCTGTCCCGACGGTGCCGCACCTGCACGGCGCCGAGATCCCGTCCCAGTTCGACGGCGGTCCCGAGGCGTGGTTCACGAACACCGGGCTCTACGGAGCCGACTACAACACGCTCGGTCCGCGGGTGCCGGGCCGGGCGGTCTTCCTCTACCCGAACCTGCAGGAGCCCGGCACGCTGTGGTTCCACGACCACGCCCTGGGGGCGACGCGTACGAACGTGTACAGCGGGCTGGAGGCGTTCTACTTCATCCGGCAGCCCCTCACCGAGCCGCGCAACCTCCCGGACGGCGCCTACGAGATCGAGCTCGCGATCCAGGACCGGCAGTTCGACACCGACGGCCAGCTCTACTTTCCGGACGGTTCCGGGACCACCTGCGGCGACGGTTCCCTCCTGGACCCGTGCCTCAACGGCCCGTCCCCGAACCCCTCGGTCCACCCCTACTGGAACCCGGAGTTCATCGGTGACGTCGCGGTGGTCAACGGGAAGCCGTGGCCGTACCTCGAGGTGGAGCCCCGCCGCTACCGCTTCCGCATCCTCGACGGCGCCAACGCAAGGATGTGGAACCTGGCCTTCGGTGACGATGCCGACGGCACCCGTGCCCCGGTCTACATCATCGGCGCCGACGATGCGTACTTCGACGCTCCGGTCTCCGTCAACGCCGTCTTCATCGCTCCCGGCCAGCGCTCCGACGTGATCGTGGACTTCAGCGGCCTCGCCGGAGAGACCGTGACGCTCACCAACGACGCGCCGATCCCGTACCCCGACGGCCTGTCGCCGGTGGACCGCGACGACGCCCCCGCCGACCAGCCGCAGATGCACCACGTGATGCAGTTCCGGGTCACGCTGCCTCTCTCGGGCAGGGACCGTAGCTGCGACCCGTCCCGTGGTGGCTGCACCCGGCCGTTCAAGCTCGTGAGGCTTGCCGACGGCAACGGCAACCTCGCGAAGAAGGTGAAGATCGACACGGTGCGCCAGCTCGTGCTCAAGGAGGTCCAGGGACCGGGCGGGCCGCTGGAGGTCCTGGTCAACAACACCAAGTGGGACGGCCGCCTGTCACCCAGCGTGGGAGCCGACTTCCCGTCCGACGGCGTCAGCGAGCTCCCGCGGGTCGGCGCCACCGAGCTGTGGGAGATCGTCAACCTGACCATGGACGCCCACCCCATGCACACCCACCTGTTCCAGTTCCAGGTCCTCAACCGGCAGCTGTTCGAGCAGAACGAGGAAGACCCGAGCTACGGCTACCCGGGAGCGTGGGCCGCGGCGTTCGGCTCGGATCCCGCCATGCCGCCGCTCCCGTCCGGGTGCGCGACGGGCGAGGTCTGCCCGGGATACGGCCCGCCCCTCGACTACTCGACGGCCAACGCCGACGGTGCCCTGGGGGGCAACCCGGCGCTCGGACCGTACCTCCTCGCCGGGACGGTGACGCCGCCCCTGCCCGAGGAGTCGGGCTGGCGCGACACGGCCAGAGTGCTGCCGGGCCAGGTGCTGCGCCTGCTGGTGCGGGTTGCGCCGACCTCCACGCCGGTCCAACTGGCCAGGCCGGGACGGAACCTCTTCCCCTTCGACCCCACCGCCGGGCCGGGCTACGTGTGGCACTGCCACATCATCGACCACGAGGACAACGAGATGATGAGGCCGTTCAAGGTGGCGAAGTAGCTGGATCATCCGGCTGCACAGTCCATGGACGGGGCCGCCTGCGGGCGGCCCCGTCGCCGTCCGCACCCCGTACCCGGAGCCGTGACCGTGCTCAGCGGCGGACCCGGGCGGCGAGGCGGAGCAGCACTCCGGCGGTGCGGGGGAGGTGCCGGGCCAGGAACACGAGCGCCTTACCGTGGAGAGTGATCACCGTCTCGCGCCGGCGGCGCGCGATGGCCGTGACGGCCTTGCGGGCCGCGACGTCGGCGCGCATCGGGAGCCATGCGGGAAGGTCGTCCCGGTATTCGGGCCGGAAGGCCCCACGGTTGTCGACCTTGCGGATCTCGCTGACCACGAACCCCGGGCTCAGGAGCACCACCGCGATGCCCCGCGCGGCGAGCTCGGCGCGGAGCCCCTGGGCGAGCGCGCGCACCGCGAACTTGCTCATGGCGTAGGGGACGCTCCCCGGGGGCGCCAGGTACCCGGCGACGCTGCCGGTGACGGCGAAGACGCCGCGGCTGTCGGCGAGGTCGCCGAGGGTGGCGTAGAGCGTGTTGAGCACGCCGAAGACGTTGGTCTCGAACTGGCGCCGGAAGTCGTCCACGGTGAGCCGGTCCACGGTCCGCCCCACGCCGAAGCCGGCGTTGGCCACCACGACATCGATGCGGGAGAATCGCGCCCTCGCCGCGGCTGCTGCGGCAGTGAGGCTTTCAGGGTTCGTGACGTCCCCCGCCAGGGGCAGTGCCGCCGCACCGAGCTCCTTCGCGATGGCGGTCAGCCGGTCGGCGCGCCTCGCCACCAGGGCCACCCGGGCGCCCCGGCGCACCAGCTCCCGGGCGAGCGCCTCGCCGATCCCCGACGACGCTCCCGTCACCAGGGCCACCTTGCCGTCCAGTCGCGCCATGCGCACCCCCCGGGTTTCAGCCTCTCACGGTAGCAGGGACGACGGCGAGGGCCACGCGCCGCTCCCCGGGCTCGACCGGGCGGCCCCGGTCAGGAGATGGCGGCGAGCTGCGTCGCGAGGACCACGACCTCGGCCCGGGTCCCGGCCCCCGCGGCGAGGCGAGGCGGAGCTCGCCGCCGATGAGGTCGATCTGCTCCCGGAGGTTGAAGAGCCCGAAGCCTCGCTGCCGGCCCGCCGGCCAGCATGGCGGCGGCCATGACGATGCCCAGGATGCCGGCGATTCTCCGAAGGGTCGTCTCCGGCTAGGATACACGAGCGACACGGGCGGAGGGCGGCTCTTGACGCCTTCCCGGCGCGGGTCGGAAAGGGGCTTGCGATGCGACTCCACTGGCGTTTCCCGGCCGTGCTCACCGGCGTGCTCTTCCTCCTGCTCCAGGCACCGTACCTCCGGGCCGGCGAGACGCTCCCCGCCGCCGAGCGCGGACGGATCGACGCGGCCGTGAGGGAGGTCCTCGCCGACAGCGGGGCGCCGGGCGCCTCCATCGCCGTCGTGAAGGACGGCGCGATCGCGTACGTTGAGGCCTACGGCCTGGCCCGGCTCGACCCGCCGGTGCCGGCGAAGCCGGCGATGCGCTACAGCATCGGCTCCATCAGCAAGCAGTTCACCGCCGCGGCGGTGCTGATGCTGGTGGAGGAGGGCCGGCTCTCCCTCGACGACCGGCTCGTGCGCTGGTTTCCCCAGCTCTCGGGCGCCGACCGGGTGACGATCCGCCAGCTGCTCTCCATGACCTCGGGCTACCAGGACTTCTGGCCGCAGGACTACGTCATGCCCATGATGCTCGAGCCGGTAAAGCCCGGGGCCATCCTGGAGCGGTGGGGGAAAAAGCCCCTCGACTTCGAGCCCGGGACGAAGTGGCAGTACAGCAACACCAACTACGTCATCGCCGGGCTCATCGTCGAGAAGACGACCGGCATGCCGCTGACGGCCCTCCTCCGCGAGCGGGTGTTCGAGCCGCTTCACATGGCGAGCGTGGTCGACAGCGACGAGGCTCCCCTCGGCCCGGCGGAGCCGGCGGGCACGGTGCGCGTGGCGCTCGGCCCCCTGCGTCCGGCCCCGGCGGCGGGTGCGGGCTGGATGTTCGCGGCGGGGGAGCTCGCCATGACGGCGGAAGACCTCGCCCGCTGGGACCTCTCCATGATCGACCGGACGGTGCTGAAGCCGTCCTCCTACAGCGCCATGCAGACGGAGGTGCTCCTTGCCGACGGCCTGGGCACGCGCTACGGCCTGGGCGTGGGCGTCGCCTCGGAGAACGGACACCGGGTGATCGCCCACGGGGGCGAGGTGTCCGGTTTCACCGCCCGCAACGCGGTCTACCCCGACGACCGGGCGGCGGTGGTGGTGATGACCAACCTGGACGCCACGTCGGCCTCGCAGCGCATCGCGGAGAAGATCGCCGGCATCCTGTTCACCGCGTCCGATCCGGCGACGGAGGCCGCGCTGGCGCAGGCGAAGGCCGTCTTCGCCGGGCTGCAGCAGGGCCGGATCGACCGCACGCTCCTCACCGCCGACGCCAATGCGTACTTCACGACGCAGGCGCTGGCGGACTGTGCGGCGAGCCTCGGGCCCCTGGGGACTCCGGAGACGTTCGTCCAGCAGTCCACCGGCCGGCGGGGCGGCATGACGGTGCGGCGCTACCGGGTGCGGTACGCCGCGAAGACCCTGCGCATCACCACGTACACGACGGCGGAGGGCGGCCTCGAGCAGTTCATCGTGGCGGCCGCGGAGTAGGCCCGCGGGGGGTGGCCGCGGCGGGCCGGGAAGGCGGGGCGGTCGCCGGGCCGTTGTCGTGTTCGTGCGAACCAGGGTGTGGCTCGGTGTGGCGGTGGCGGCCGCGGCGGTGGGGGCGGGTGCCGGGTTCCTGCTCGGCCGGCACGGTGGGCCCTCACCGGGAGCCCTGCCGGTGCTCGGGACCGCGCCGAGCTACACGCTGACCGACCAGCTCGGCCGGTCCGTCTCCTCGGACCGTTTCGCGGGCAAGGTCCAGCTGGTGACGTTCCTGTCCCCGTACTGCACGGGGTCCTGCCCGCTGATCGCCTACAACCTGATCAGCCTGGAGCGGGTCCTCGAGGCCGCGGGCCTGGCGTCCCGGGTGCAGCTGGTCGCCTTCGACGTCGACCCCGGGCACACGGGGCCCGCCGCCATGGCGGCGTTCCTGCGCCAGTACGGGTGGGACCCCTCCGACCCGCGGTGGGAGTTCCTCACCGGCACGCCGGAGGCGGTCCGCGCCGTCGTCACCGGGGGGTTCGCCATCGACTACGAGCGCGTCACCGGGGCGCAGGAGGCGGCGGAGGACGCGGCCGCCAGGCGGGAGGGGAGGTTCGTGCCCGAGCCGCAGGTCGCCAACCCCCTCGCGACGAAGGCCGATCCCGACTACGACGTGGTGCACAACGACGCCCTCGTCGTGGTCGACCCCGAGGGTCGCATCCGCGCCTTCTTCGACGAGGCGGCGCGTCTGTCGAACTCCCAGCTTATGGCGGTGATCACGCGCCTGGTGCCGGACCCCGGCGGGGGCTGACGGCGGCCTCAGCCCGGGGTGCCGGAAGCGCCGGGCAGGTAGTGGCCGATGTAGGCGGCGTAAAGGCGGTAGAGGCCCTCCCTGTGCGGATCCATGGCGCGGAAGTCGAGCCCCGACCGGCGCGCCCGGCGAACGATCAGGGCGGGGTCGTCGCCGGCGACGAAGCCCCGGAACCGGGCGGCGTGGGGACGCAGCTCCGCCACCACCCCGCGCACCGCGCTCTCGAGGGCCGCCGCGGGCACCGGCCCGCGGTCCTCGAGCCCGAGCCTGGCCCGGCTGACCACGTTGACGGGCAGGATCTTGATCAGGTCGAGGCAGCGGCGGCGGGCCAGCGACGCGAGGGCCTTGCGGTCGAGGTCGAGGTGGTCCGCGACGCGGATCGGCGTCCCGTAGGAGAGGTACGTGTCGCCGATGCCCCGGATCATGGACAGCGAGTCGAGGACGTGGAGAGTGCGGGGGTGCCCCGCCTCCTCGGCGACCATCTCCGCGGCCTCGCGCACCCGGGAGTAGTCCACGTTGAGGGGCACGATCCAGGTCTCGAGGGGGCGCAGACCGGGGTTGGAGGCCACGATGGCATCCCTGTTGCGCTCGTACTCGAGGAGCGCGTCGAAGGAGGCGGGGAAGAAGTCGCCGTAGCGGGAGTGCAAAGGGATGTTCTTGCGGGTGCCCTCGGGAAAGATGAGGACGTCGAGGCGGTGCGCGACGAAGGAGAGGACGTCGTCGCGGAGGCGGCGGGCCGACTCCAGCATCTCCTTCCGGTTCGCCGGCCGGCGCACCATGAAGGTGCCGATCATCTTGCTCAGCGACTGGAAGAGCCGCCCCTTGATCAGGTTGTCCCCCATGGCCACGTAGGGCAGGGGGAGGCGCGCCAGGTGGAGCGGTGCGAGCAGCCCGGTGGTCTCCCACAGGCTGCGGTGGATCGCACAGTAGAGAAAGACCGCGTCGCTCCCCTGCCTGATCGCGACGACCTCCGGGGCGAGCTCGAGGTGGGCACGGACCAGGAAGCGGTGCCCCAGCAGGGTGATCGCCCTGGCGGTGTAGAAGACGAGGTTGCGGCGGTCCGAGCAGTCAGGCGCCGGCACGGGGTAGGCGCGTTCTACCACGCTGGAAGCATACTCCTCCTGCCTTCCGGGCGCAGGTCGGCTGCGGCGCCTCGTCGCGTTGGCGGGGGCGCTGGAGCACGAGCCCCTCGAAGGTGACCTCCCGGTCGCGGCGCGGACGGTGCTGGGGAGGCCCCGCGAGTGCATCGGCAGGGTGATCCCCACCTGCGGTGGCCTGGCCCGCGCGGCGCCGGTGGTCCGGCCCGGGCACCGCCTCCTCGTGTCCCGGGCGCCGAGGTGCGGCCGCACCGGGGAGACGCGCACCCTCGAGCAGGCAGAGCGCGGCGACGCCGCCGAGGATGAGGGCGGCCCCGGCGAGCTGGCCCGGTGCCAGGCGCTCGCCCAGGAGCAGGAACGCAAGCGCCGCGGTGAAAACCGGTTCGAGGGTGAGGACGAGGTTGGCCGTGCCGGCGGTCAGGCGGGTGAGGCTCACGTTGTACAGGCCGAACCCCATGACCGTGGGACCGGCGGCGAGAAGCAGCAGCGCCGCCCACGCGCCCACCGCACCGCCGAGGCACAGCAGGCCGGTGGGTCGGGGGGCCGCCCCGGGGATGCCGGCTGCGCCGGGGGCGAGATTGGCGGCGAGCAGGCAGAGGGCGGCGGCGCCGAAGGTGTACAGCAGCGTGGTCCAGGGATCGAGCCCGAGACGGACGGAGGCGCGACCCAGCAGAGTGTAGACGGCGTAGGCGAGTCCCGACGCCACGCCTGTGGCCACGCCCGCGGAGGTGAGCCGGCCGGCGGCGGCACCGGTGACGCCGGCGACGAGGGCGCACCCCGCGAGAGTCGACGCCACTGCCGCGGCCTGCCCGGCACCCGCGCGTTCGCCGAGGAACCTCCAGCCGAGAACGGCCGTGAACGCCGCCGACGAGTAGACCAGCACGGTGGCCACCGCCGCGCCGTTGAGGGCGACCGAGAGGCTCCAGAGGCCGTTGAAGGCGGCCAGAACGGCGCCGAAGGCGGCGAAACGGGGAAGGTGCCGCCCTTGTGGGGCGTGGCGGCGGCGGCCGAGTACGAGGAGGAGGACCGCGACGACGAAGGCGTCGCGCCAGAAGGCGAGCACCAGCGCGGGCATGTGATAGGTGATGGTGAGGTGCCGGACGAGGATCGCCGTCGTCGACAGGAGCGCCGCGCTGGCCACGGCCGCGAGGGAGCCGCGGCCCGGACCGGACAGGGGGAGGGCGGGGGCGCGCACGCCTCACTGTGAGCCACGATTGGTTCTCTTGGAACCTCCAATTGAGCTGAAATCAGAACCAGCCGATTCGTGCGCCGCGCCGGATCAGCGGAGCGGCCGGACGCGCACCTCGATGCCGGGCTCGTCCGCGAGCAGCGCCACGAGACGGGCCGGGTCGGTCTCGCCGTAGTGATAGGGGTAGAGGATGCGGGGCCGGAACGAACGGGCCGCGGCCGCGACCATCTCCGGGGTCATGGTGTAGGGCAGGTTCATGGGGAGGAACGCCACCGCGACGTTCTTCAAAGCCGCCATCTCGGGGATGTTCTCGGTGTCCCCGGCGACGTAGACCCGAGTGTCGCCGAATGTGAGGACGTAGCCGTTGCCCTCGCCCCTGGGGTGGTAGGGGCGGCCGTCGGGCCTGGTGTGGACGACGTTGTAGGCGGGGACGGCCGCGATGGGGATGCCACCGATGACCCGCTCGTCGCCGTTGGCCATCACCACCGCGCCCGGCACACGGTCCGCGCAGGACGGGGGCGCCACGACGGTGGTGGTGGCGGCGCGCACGGCCGAAAGCGCTGCAGGGTCGAGGTGGTCGCCGTGACCGTGGGTGATCAGGACGAGGTCGGCGTCGGGCAGTGTGCTGTAGTCGGCAAGGCGGCCGTAGGGGTCGACGTGGATGACGGTCCCGTGGACGTCGAAGATCAGGGAGCCGTGGCCCACGAAGGTGATGCCGAGACCGCCCGCCGAGGTGGGGATCACGTCCCGGGGAAGGGGCTGGGCCGACACCACCGCCGCCAGAAGGGCCGCCGCCGTCACGGCAGAGCTCAGGGATCTGGACATGGACACCTCCCCGCGGGCCGCTCTTCCGCGCGGCCAGGCGCTGTTCCTTCCAGTCTGGGTCCGGCCCCCGGGGAGTGTCAACGGATCCGCCGCGGCGGCGGTAGAATCGGCGGGACGAACCGTCGTACGAAGGGAGGGAGTGGATGATGGGCTGGATGGATCGGCGTGTCCGTGCGGGTCGGGTGGCCGGTGCGGCCATGGCGCTGGTGACGGTCGCGGTGGGGGCCGGGGCGCAGGAGAAGGCGGCGCCGCGGGCGGCCAGCATGCTGCTGCGCCCCGCGCGGGTCTTCGACGCCGTCAGCGCGACGCCCCACACGGGGTGGGTCGTCCTCGTGACCGGGCAGGACATCGCCGCGGCGGGACCGGAGGCGGCGGTGCAAGTTCCCCCCGGGACCCGCGTCCTCGAGCTGCCGGGGGCGACGTTGCTGCCCGGGCTCATCGACGCGCACTCCCACATCTTCCTCCACCCCTACGACGAGACCTCGTGGAACGACCAGGTGCTCAAGGAGCCGCTGGCCTACCGGACCATCAACGCGGTGCTCCACTGCGAGCGCACGCTGATGGCGGGGTTCACGACCCTGCGCGACCTGGGCACCGAGGGCGCCGGCTACGCGGACCTCTCGGTGAAGCGGGCCATCGAGGAGGGGCGCGTGCCGGGGCCGCGGCTGCAGGTGGCGACGCGGGCCATCGTGGCCACCGGCAGCTACGGGCCGGGTCCCCTGGGGTTCGCGCCCAGCTTCGACCCGCCCAAGGGGGCGGAGGAGGCGAGCGGCACGGCGGAGATCCTCCGTGCCGTGCGCGAGCAGGTCGGGTCACGGCGCCGACTGGGTGAAGGTCTACGCCGACTACCGCCGGGGCCCGGACCGCACCACGGTGCCGACGTTCTCGCTGGAGGAGCTCGAGACGCTGGTCGTCGGAGGCGCACAGCGCCGGGCGGCCGGTCTCGGCCCACGCCGCTTCCGCCGAGGGAATGCGCCGGGCGGTGCTCGCGGGGGTGCAGACCATCGAGCACGGCTACGGCGGCACCGACGCGGTCTTCAAGCTGATGGCCGAGCGCCACGTGGCGTTCTTCCCCACGCTCACCGCCCAGGAGGCCTACTCGGAGTACTTCCAGGGCTACCGGCGGGGCGTGTCGCCGCCGACGCCGGACATGGAGCGGGCGCTCCACGCCTTCCGGCTGGCGCTGGCGGACGGGGTGGTGATCGGCTGCGGCAGCGACGTCGGCGTGTTTCCCCACGGCGAGAACTGGCGGGAGCTCGAGTGGATGGTGAAGGGCGGGATGACTCCCGTCCAGGCCCTGATGGCGGCCACGGCCGTGAACGCGCGGATTCTGGGGCTCGCGGACCGTGCCGGGCGCATCGAGCCGGGACTGGCCGCCGACCTCGTCGCGGTCCCCGGCGACCCGACGGCCGACATCGCCGCCGTCGCCCACGTCATCTTCGTGATGAAGGGCGGGACCGTCTACAAGCAGCCCTGACGCGCCCGGCTCGTCGTCCGCGCGCCGGCCCGCCGGGCAGGGAGCGAGACGGTCACGGAGGGCCCCGAACAGTCGAATGCCCCGGAGAGGTCCGGGGCGCTGGCGGAGGGAGCGGGAAGTGGGCAGGGGTACCGCCGCTCCGATGCTGTGCTTCGGTTCCCGATACCGCTGGGCCTTCAGACTCACTGCGATGACGCTCGGTAACCAGCTACTCCGTGATGCTCGCCCGATGCCCGACTGGGTCCCGCGGGCGTCTCCGTACCGCAGTTGCCGGGCCCCTGCCCACCACTACCATCACAATCGGTCCCGGCGCCCGTGTCGTCAAGGGGTCCGGGGCGAGGGGCCGTCCGAGCGGGCGGCGGGAGGGCCGGTACACTGACCGGGATGGGAGCGATCCTCCACGCGGTCCAGGAGCACTCGCTGCTCCTGGCGGTGCTGCTGCCCCCGGCCATCCGGATCGTGGGCCACTGGCTGCCCGAGGAGCCTCTCATGGTCGCCATGGGCATGCTCGCCGCCCGCTCCGGCCCCGACCGCGCCGCGGCGATCCTCGGCCTGCTCTGGCTGAGCCACGCCGCCACCGATCACGCCGTCTTCTCCCTGGGGCGCTTGCTCTCACCGCACCTGGAGCGCTGGCCCCGCGTCGCCCGGCGGGTACGGCCCGTGGCCGACCGCATCGCCGCCTCGCGGTGGGCGCTGGCCGCGCTGGTCGGTGTCCGCGCGCTGCCACTGGCGCGTGGCGCGTGGCTGCTCGGCTTCGGCGTCGCCGGGGTGCGGCGGTCGCGCTTCGCCGTCGCGGACGGCGCCGGCGTCACGACGGACCTGCTTCTGTGGTGCGGGCTGGGCTGGTGGCTCGGCGCCCGGATGGACACGCTCCTCCCCGTGGCGCGCCCCGCCGCCCTCTGGCTGCTCCTCGCGGTGGTGGCCTCGGCGGCGGCGGTGACGGCCTGGCGGCACCTCCCGGCCGGGGCCCGGCGCCGCCCCTCCCCTTGACATCGGCCAGAATAGAACTAAGTTAGTTACGAATGGAGATCCGATGACGAGCGCCCGCTTCGCCCTCGCGGTCCACGTGGTGACGCTCCTGGCTCAGGCCGGCGAGGAGGCCGTGACATCGGAGACCATGGCCGGCAGCGTGAACACCAACCCCGTCGTGATCCGGCGCGTGCTGGGCGCGCTCCGGGCGGGGGGGCTGGTGGCCTCGCACCGGGGCGCGGGGGGTGGGTGGAGGCTGGGCCGGGACCCGGAGACGATTGGCCTCGACGAGATCTACCGGTGCACCGAGGCGGGGCCCGCCCTGGCGCTTCCGCGCCGCGCCGCCAACCCGGGGTGCCCCGTGGGACGCCACATCCGCCAGGTGCTCTCGAGCACCTTCGCCGAGGCCGAGGCCGCCCTGGAGGCGCGCCTCGCCCGGGAGACCGTTGCGGACCTGCTGCGGCGGGTCCTGCCCGGGGCATCGAGCGCCGGCGAGCCGGCGTCGCCGCCGTCCCGCGGAGCGCGGAATAATTCGTAACACAAGGTGTTCTCTGGCGTGTATGGCGGAGGGAGTACGACGATGAGCGCAAAGGCCGACAACGAGGAGACGATCTGGACCGTCGACCCGTCCCACACCGGGGTCGAGTTCGCGGTGCGGCACATGATGATCTCGACGGTGAAGGGGCACTTCACCGACGTGAGCGGGACCGTGACCGTGGCGGGGGACGACCTCGCCGGCGGACGGGCGGAGGTGGAGGTCGGCATCGCCAGCGTGGAGACGAGGGAGCCCGCCAGGGACACCCACCTGCGCTCGGCGGACTTCTTCGACGCCGAGCGCTTTCCCCGCATGACGTTCCGCAGCCGGAAGGTGGAGCGCCTCGGTGACGAGGAGCTGCGCGTCACGGGCGACCTGACCATCCGGGACGTCACCCGGGAGCTGGTTCTGGACGTGACCGCGGAGGGCTGGGGCAAGGACCCTTGGGGCAACGAGCGGGCCGGCTTCACGGCGCGGGGCAGGCTCAGGCGCAGCGACTTCGGGCTGACCTGGAACCAGGCCCTCGAGACGGGCGGGGTGCTCGTCGGCGACGACGTGAAGATCGGCATCGACGTGGAGCTGATCAAGCAGGGGTCCTGAGCCCGGGCCGCGGCCGGGGGCTAGAATGCGCGGCATGTCCGATCCGGGATCGCCGAGCCGTGATGCGCTGTCGGCGCGGGCGCGGGAGCTGCTGTCGAGCCCTTCGGCCGCGGAGTATCTGAAGGAGCACCAGGAGCGCTCCCTCGCCCCCTACGACCCGGTCACCGGTCCCGACGGTTACATCTCCCTGTGCGTCGCGGAGAACCGTCTGGTCTGGGACCTTCTCGAGCCCGAGATGGCGGCGTGCCGCGACGTCCCCCATCGGGCGGTGTGCTACGACGCCATGACCGGCTCGCCCGATTTCCGCGAGCGGTTGGGGCGCTTCATGGAGCGCGCGTTCCTGGGCCGGCGCTTTCCGCCGGAGCAGATCGCCGTGCTGGCCGGGGCCGGTGCGATCCTGGAGGTGCTGTTTTTCGCGTTGGCCGACCCGGGAGACGGGGTCCTCGTGCCCACGCCGAGCTACGCCGGGTTCTGGCCGGACCTGGGGCTGCGCGACGGTCTCGCCCTCGTGACCGTGCCAGGTGCGAGCGCCGACGGGTTCCGCCTCACCACCGAGGCCCTCGACCGGGCCGCGGCCGGCGCGGGCCGGCCGGTGAAGGCGCTGCTGTTCACCTCGCCGAACAACCCCATGGGCACCGTCTACAGTCGCGCGGAGGTGGAGGCGGTCCTGGACTGGGCGGAGGGCGCCGGGATCCACGTGGTGTTCGACGAGATCTACGCGCTCTCCGTCTTCGGCCCGCGTCCGTTCACGAGCTGCGCAGCGCTGCGGCGCTCGCTCGGCGATCGGGTCCACATCGTGTGGGCGTTCAGCAAGGACTTCGGCGCCAGCGGGCTGCGTTGCGGCGTGCTGGTGAGCGAGAACGAGGAGGTCATGGCGGCGGTGGCCTCTCTGGCCTACTGGTCGTGCTGCTCGGGCGACACCCAGTACCTGCTCGGAGAGATGATCTCGGACGACGCCTGGGTCGACCGCTACCTGACCGGCATGCGGTTCCGCCTCGGCGACACCTACCGGCGCGTGACCGCCGGCCTGGAGGCCGCCGGGATCCCGTTCCTGTCGGCCGAGGCGGGGCTCTTCCTCCTCTGCGACCTGCGGCGCTACCTGGCCGAGCCCACCTGGGAAGGGGAGCACGCGCTGTGGCGGGAGATCCTCGACGGCGCCAACGTCAACCTCACCCCCGGCTCGGCGTGCCGCATCGCCGAGCCCGGCTTCATGCGGCTGTGCTTCGCCGGCGGCCCGGCCGACACCACGATGGAGGGGGTGCGGCGGCTGGCGCGGGTGCTGCGGGTACGTCGTCGGCCGCACGGCGGTGCGGGGGCACCGCACGGGGAGACGGGATGAACGCTCTCGAATACGCTTCGGCGCATCAGGAACGCTTCGTGGAGGAGCTCCTCGAGCTGCTCCGCGTACCCAGCGTCTCGGCGCTTCCGGAGCACCGGGGGGACGTGGCGCGGGCGGCCGCGATGCTCGCCACCGGGCTCGAGCGCAGCGGTATGGAGCACGTGGAGGTGGTGCCGACGGCCGGCCACCCCCTGGTGGTCGCGGACTGGCTGCACGCCCCGGGACGCCCCACCGTGCTGTGCTACGGGCACTACGACGTCCAGCCCGCCGCCCAGGAGGACGGCTGGAGCGCACCGCCCTTCGAACCCGTGCTGCGGGGCGGCGACGTGATCGCCCGCGGCGCCTCCGACGACAAGGGGCAGGTCCTCATCCACATGAAGGCGCTGGAGAGCCTGCTCGTGGCGGAGGGGAGGCTGCCGGTCAACGTCCGCGTCGTCCTGGAGGGTGAGGAGGAGTCGGGAGGAGACTCCCTGGAGCGGTTCATGGCCGAGGACCCGGGGCGTCTCGCCTGCGATGCCGTGCTGGTGTCGGACACGGCCATGTTCGCCCCCGGCGTTCCGACCGTCACGGTGGGGCTGCGGGGTCTGTGCTACGTGGAGCTCGCGGCCTCGGGGCCCGCCCGGGACCTCCACTCCGGCGGCTACGGCGGCGCGGCGCCCAACCCCCTGTTCTCCCTCGCCCAGCTCGTCGGAGCGCTCAAGGACGCCGACGGGCGCATCCAGGTGCCGGGGTTCTACGACCGGGTGGTGCCCCCCGGGGCGGCGGAGCTGGCTGGGTGGGCGGCGCTGCCGTTCGACGAGGAGGCCTACCGCCGCGACGAGGTGGGCGCGCGGGCGTTGGCCGGGGAGCCCGGCTACCCCGTGCTGGTGCGCACCTGGGCCCGCCCGACCCTGGACGTGCACGGGATGCCGGGAGGGTTCACCGGTCCCGGGGCCAAGACGGTGATCCCGGCCCGCGCGTCGGCCAAGGTGTCGATGCGGCTGGTGCCCGACCAGGACCCCGCGGAGATCCTCCGCCTGTTCTCGGCCCACGTCGCCGCGCTGGTGCCCCGCGGCATCGAGCTGGAGGTCCGGTCCCTGGGGCTCGCCGAGCCGGTGCTGGTGGACCCGGACGGCCCCTTCGTGGCCGCCGCCCGGCGCGCACTGGGGGAGGTCTGGGGCCGCGAGGCGGTGACCGTCCGCTCCGGCGGGTCGATCCCGGTGGTCACGGCCTTCCGCCGGCACCTGGGCGCACCGTCGGTGCTCATGGGGTTCGCCCTCCCCGGCGACGGCGCCCACGGCCCCGACGAGAAGTTCGCCGTGGCGAGCCTCCAGCGTGGCATCCACGCGGTGATCCGCTTCCTCGAAACCCTCGCCGGGTCGCTCCCGCGGGGGGCCGGCGGCCGCTGAGCCCGGCACGGCCGGTCCGGGCGTCGAATTCTCGCGGCCGCCGCGCTGTTGTGGGGAGCGTGACGGTCCAGCGCGTGGCGCCGGCCCGTGAGAGGAGATGGTCATGCAAGCGCTGAGCACGCTGGAGAAGGTCGGGAACACGGTGGCGCGAGGTGTGGTCCGCGAGGAGGCCCGCAACTTCAGGGTCCGCGCACGGCGCTCCGCCGACGGCTTCAAGTCCGAGGCGGCCCTCAAGGTCGAGGGCCTCGCCGGTCAGATCCGGGAGCTCGGACGGAGGTTCGACCGGCAGCAGGAAGCGCACACCATCGCCCGGAGGGTCGAGCGCTCCGCCGACTACCTGCGCTTCCGGCCCACCTCGGAGGTGGCGGGGGACGCGTGGCGCGCGGTCAGGAGCTCACCGGCCGTGTGGGTCGCCGGCGGTCTGCTGGCAGGGTTCGTCCTCTACCGGGTGGCGCGGCCGCGCTGAGGGGCGCGGCGCCGTTCAGAAACCCGGCGCCAGTCCGCTGTCGAGGGCGAGGACGGGGACCGGCCCGAGCACAGGGAGAGGGAGAACCGCATCCCCTGGCAGGCGGCCTCCAGGTCGGCACTGGAGAAGGCGCCGCTGGCCAGCGTCCCGTTGATGCCGCGCTCCTCGATCACACCCCGGTGGACCGCCGTGTTGGCGGCGTCGGTCGCGCTGTCGCCGCGGCGGACGCGGCGCACGGCGCGGCGAGCATGTCGCAGGTGGGGGGGTGGCTTCCCCGGGATCTGGAGGTCGGCCAGCGCGCGGGTGAGCTCCAGGTTGAAGCGGGCGTCGATCGCCCCTGTGGAGTCCCTCAGTGGCCGCGCGAGGACCGTGAGATGGTCCGTTTCCAGGGCCCGCAACGAGGACGGCGGCGCCAGCGCGACGAGGAGGGCGCTCACCAGAGCGGCCGCGGCCGGTCGGTGGCGGTGCGCGGCGTTCACCGGCGGCGGGCGAGGTTCACGGCGGCCGCCGGGACCGGGCCGGACGCCACCGGGGGCGCCAGAAAAGAGAGCCCTCTCATCTCTTCTTGGCCTTTCTCCGTGCGAGCGGCCCTGTCCTGAGGTCCGTGGACGCTTCGTCGAAGCGTACGTCGGGGCCGCCGTGGCGGCAACGCGGAGGTGCGGCGGGGCTTCCCGGGCGGAATGGCCCCGTCACCGGGCCGCTTTGCAGGGAAGGAGGTTCACCATGGCCAGGCGAGCGTCACCGGAGATGCTGCGGCGGATGGATGCGTACTGGCGGGCGGCCAACTACCTGTCGGTGGGCCAGATCTACCTCTACGACAACCCCCTGCTCCGGGAGCCGCTGGCCCTGGAGCACGTCAAGCCCCGCCTGCTCGGGCACTGGGGCACGACGCCGGGCCAGAACTTCGTCTACGTCCACCTCAACCGGATCATCAGGGAGTACGACCTGGACATGATCTACATCTCCGGCCCCGGCCACGGGGGCCCGGCGGTGGTGGCCAACACCTACCTGGAGGGGACCTACAGCGAGCTCTACCCCGGCGTGTCCCGGGACGAGGCCGGGCTGAAGCAGCTCTTCAAACAGTTCTCGTTCCCCGGCGGCATCCCGAGCCACGCGTCCCCGGAGACGCCGGGGTCGATCCACGAGGGCGGCGAGCTGGGGTACGCCCTCTCCCACGCCTACGGGGCGGCGTTCGACAACCCCGGGCTCGTGGTTGCCTGCGTGGTGGGCGACGGGGAGGCCGAAACGGGTCCCCTGGCCACCGCGTGGCACTCCAACAAGTTCCTCGACCCCGTGCACGACGGGGCGGTGCTGCCGATCCTGCACCTCAACGGCTACAAGATCGCCAACCCCACGGTGCTCGCCCGCATCAGCCGCACCGAGCTCGAGCAGCTCTTCCGGGGGTACGGCTACACCCCCCACTTCGTGGAGGGGGACGAGCCGGAGGCCATGCACCGGAAGATGGCGAGCACCCTGGACACCGTGGTGGGGGAGATCCGGCGAATCCAGGGCGCGGCCCGGAAGAAGGGGCGGACGGAGCGTCCCCGGTGGCCCATGATCGTCCTGATCTCGCCCAAGGGTTGGACCGGGCCGAAGGTGGTCGACGGAAAGCAGGTGGAGGGCACGTTCCGGGCCCACCAGGTGCCGCTCTCCGAGCCGGCCTCCAACCCCGAGCACCTCGTCCAGCTGGAGGCCTGGCTGCGCAGCTATCGCCCGGAGGAGCTCTTCGACGAGCAGGGGACGCTCCGTCCCGAGCTCGCCGAGCTCGCGCCCCGGGGCGAGCGCCGCATGGGCGCCAACCCTCACGCCAACGGCGGGCTCCTGCTGCGCGACCTGCGCCTGCCGGACTTCCGCGACTACGCCGTGGACGTGCCCGCCGCTGGAGCGCGTGGACGCCGAGGACACCCGCGTGCTGGGGCGGTTCCTGCGCGACGTGATCGAGGCCAACCGGGACACGCGGAACTTCCGCATCTTCGGCCCCGACGAGACGGTGTCGAACCGCCTGACCGCGCGTGTTCGAGGCGACCGACCGGCAGTGGGTGGCGGAGATCCCGAGCCCGGCGACGATCACCTGGCGCACGACGGGCGCGTCATGGAGATGCTCAGCGAGCACCAGTGCCAGGGCTGGCTGGAGGGCTACCTGCTCACCGGCCGGCACGGGTTCTTCAACTGCTACGAGGCGTTCATCCACATCATCGACTCGATGTTCAACCAGCACGCCAAGTGGCTGAAGGTCACCCGCCACATCCCGTGGCGCCGGCCCATCGCCTCGCTGAACTATCCTGCTCGACCTCGCACGTCTGGCGGCAGGACCACAACGGCTTCAGCCACCAGGACCCCGGCTTCATCGACCACGTGGTCAACAAGAAGGCGGAGATCATCCGCGTCTACCTGCCGCCCGACGCCAACACGCTGCTGTCGGTGACCGACCACTGCCTGCGCAGCCGCCACTACGTCAACGTGATCGTCGCCGGCAAGCAGCCGCAGCTGCAGTGGCTGACATGGACGAGGCCGTCAAGCACTGCACGGCCGGCATCGGCATCTGGGAGTGGGCGAGCAACGACGACGGGGGCGAGCCGGACGTCGTGATGGCCTGCGCCGGCGACGTGCCGACCCTGGAGACGCTGGCCGCCGTGAAGCTCCTGCGTGAGCACCTGCCCGAGCTCAAGATCCGCGTCATCAACGTCGTCGACCTGATGAAGCTGCAGCCGGCAGACCGAGCACCCGCACGGGCTGACCGACCACGATTTCGACACCCTGTTCACCACGGACAAGCCGATCATCTTCGCCTACCACGGCTACCCGTGGCTGATCCACCGGCTCACCTACCGGCGGACCAACCACCACAACCTGCACGTCCGCGGCTACAAGGAGGAGGGCACGACCACGACGCCGTTCGACATGGCCGTGCTGAACGATCTCGACCGCTTCCACCTCGTCGCCGACGTGGTGGACCGGCTGCCGCCCTGGGCAGCCGGGCCGCCTACGTCAAGCAGTACATCCGCGACAGGCTCATCGAGCACCGTGAGTACATCACCACCTACGGGCAGGACCTGCCCGAGATCCGGGAGTGGCGGTGGCAGGCCTCCTCGTGAGCGCGCCACTGCCCCAGGTCTACCTCGCCAGGCACGGTGAGACGGCGTGGTCGGCGAGCGGCCGGCACACGGGGCGGAGCGACATTCCGCTCACTCCCGGCGGGGAGCGGGACGCGGCCGCCCTCGCCACGGCCCTCGGCGGTCTCGACTTCGAACGGGTGCTCACGAGCCCCCTGCGGCGCGCCCGGCGGACCTGCGAGCTCGCCGGGTTCGGAGCGCGCGCCGAGCTGGAGCCGGACCTCGCCGAGTGGGACTACGGTGCCTTCGACGGCCTCACCCTCGAGCAGATCCACGCCCAGCGCCCGGGCTGGGAGCTCTTCCGCGACGGCTGCCCCGGCGGCGAGTCCGTCGAGGAGATCTCCGCCCGCGCCGACCGCGTCGTGGAGAGCCTGCGCGGGGCCACAGGGCGGGTGCTCGTCTTCGCCCACGGCCACCTGCTCCGGGTCCTCGCCGCGCGCTGGATCGCTCTGCCCGCGGCGGCGGGGCGCAACCTCGCCCTGGGCACCGCCACCGTCAGCGTCCTGGGCTACCAGCACGGGGGGCGCGACCCGGCGATCCTGGCCTGGAACACCCGCTGCGACCCACGGTGAGGCGGCCTCAGCTCAGTGGCCGGCGGGCCTTGACGACGGACCCGACGGCGGCAGGTTGAAGTGGAACAGCGCCGGCTCGCTGCCGTCCACGGTGACCTCCGCGGTGTAGTGCCCTGCCTCCAGGCGGACGTTGTTGCCGTAGTGGGTGGTGGCGAGGCTCTTGCCGGACACGTGCATGCGGGCCACGGGCAGCATCGTCCACTCGGGCATGCCGGGCTCCGCGCGCCGGTAGCGGATGGTCACCGTGGCGCTCTCCACCGGGCGGCCGTCGCGCTCGACGAAGGCGACCACGTGATGGTTCGGGTTCGCCGCGCTGTCGAGGTCGACCGCACTGGCGCCCGCGTCCCACGTCATCGCCGCCTTCGGGCCCGTGAACGACTCCGCCGGCAGGACCTTCAGCGTCACCGTGTACGGACCCGTGACCGCCGTCTCGCTGATACCCTCGGCCGCGGGCGCGGCCAGCGCCAGCCCCATCCCCAGCACCACCGCGGATGCGGACAGAAGCGTCTTGTACATGAGCGTTCCCCCCTTACCTCCGTGCCAACGCGGGGGGGTGCCGCGCTATGCCTCGACCGGCTCCGCGGGCCCCGTCACATCACCCAGGCGTAGCCGACCTTTGCGAAGACGGCGCGCCGGACCGTCGTGAGCCCGTACCCGGAGGCCCCCCGGGACCCGGAGGTCGCTCCCAGGAAGAGCACCGTCTGTGGGTTGAGCTTGTAGGAGAAGAGGAGCTGGGTGAACAGCGAGCGCGAGCGGGCGTCGCGTCCGTCGCCGTAGAGCGCGACGTTGTACTCGGTATCGGTGAGCTGGACGAGCCCGCGGAGGAAGCAGCGGACGCTGAAGTTGTAGGTGGCTTGGAGCTGCGCGATGGTCGCCGTGTAGAGCCTCTGGTCCAGCTCGCGCATGCGCTCCCACGCGGCGTCGACGCCCACGGCGACGTGACGCCCCGCCTGGCGGTAGAAACCCGGCGCCAGCCTCAACCGCCGTCCCTGCCGCGTGTTGGCGTAGTCGACGCGGTCGCCGTAGGTCACGTTGACGTAGAAGGAGGTGCCGTCGGCGGGCCACATGCAGTTGTGCAGGACGATCTCGGAGCCCTGGAAGGTGGTCCCCCCGTAGACCTCGGTGAGGTCCTTGAGCTGGACGTAGGCGTGGGACTGCAGCGGCCCCTCGTACTCCACCAGGGCCGTCGCTGTGCGGGAGAGCAGCCCGCCGTCCACGAGGCGGGTCTCCCGCAGCTCGCCAGTCGCCTGCAGCGACGAGAACCAGGTGTGCCCCTCGGGGATCCACGCGTACGTCACGCCCGTCTCCGCCTCGGTGAAGCCCACCTGGGGCAGGAAGCCGGTGTCGGCGCGGAACTCCCGCCCGATGCGGCCGACCTTCGCCCACGCCTCCACGTGGCGCGTGGAGTGGGAGTAGGAAGCCCGGCCCGCCCAGTCGTGCAGCTCGCCGCGGGACTGGCCGAACGCCTCGGCGACCGCGTCGGGGTAGCGGGTGGCCGACGCGAGAAGCTGGAAGCGGGCGCGGTCGGTGTCGCTGAAGCGGAGGTCCCCGTCGACGCCGGCGACGCGGTTGAAGTAGGCGTCGCCCTCCCGGTCGGTGCCGAGGACGCCCAGGGTGATCGTGTCGCCGATGTCCCGCTTGTAGCGCAGCACGGATACCGTGTTGGCCGCTTGCAGGGTGGTGGTCGCGGAGGTGTGGACCCCGGGGACGAGGAGGTTCGTGATGTCGTCCCGGACCACATAGCCGCCCACGGTGTCGGCGCCCACCTTGCCGGTGAGCTTGGCGCCCCACGAGGGGTCGCGCATGGTGCGGGTGTAGACCACGTCCAGAGGGGTGGCGAAGAAGTCCGCCGCCTCCATGAAGAACGGCCGCTTCTCGGGAAAGAACAGGGCGAAGGGCTCGTTGACGTCGAGCTGGAGGGCGTCGGCCTCGACCTGGGAGAAGTCCGGATTGACGGTGCCGAGCAGCGTCAGGTCCGGGGTGACGCCCCAGCGGACGGTGACCCCGGCGTCGGTCTCGGTGCCCCGGCCGGTCAGGTCGCCGTGGGGGAGGTCGTCCCGGACCGCCTCGGAGTAACCCGTCACCGTGGGGACGATCTCCAGGTTCGTCCCCGGGTCGGCCCCGGCGAAGCCCTGGATCTTCACGGCCTGGCAGAGGTAGCAGTTGTTGGCGCGGTCCCGGGCGAACAGCCCCATCTTGTGGCGGACGTCGCGCGGGTAGCTGCGCACGGCGTCGAACCCCCACACCTGGGGGCCGTCGGCGCGCTGGAAGCGCAGCGACGAGAACGGCACCCGCATCTCCACGGCGTAGCCCCAGTCGTGCACGCGGCCCGCCGACTCCCAGATGGCGTCCCACTCGGTCTCGCCGGAAGAGGTCTCGAGGGAGTCGAACTGGACCCCCAGGGGGTTGACGAGCAGGACGAGGTCGCGGCGCTGGTCGTTGAAAGTGTCGAGGACGACCCCGACCCAGTCGTCGGCGCTCAGGTCGTCGCGGTCCGAGACGTGGGCGCGGATCGCCCCGGGGTCGGGGTCGAAGGCGCGGAAGGCGAAGTAGACGGCGTCGTCGTCGTAGGTGACGAGGACCTCGGTGCGGACCGGCGGCTCCACGTTCTCGCCGGGGCGGACCTCGTAGGCGAGCTCCTTCTGCCACGCCCGCGCCCATGCCGCATCGTCCAGGTTGCCGTCGACGACGATGGGAGAGAGCGCGCGGGGGATGACGTTGGCGGCGGGGGGCGCCGTGCCGGCGAGGGCGCTGAGGGGAAGAGCGAGGGCCGTCGCGGCGGCGGCGATCCGGAAGCGGGGGCGGAAGAGTCTGGTCACGGCGGGCTCCTATCGGGTCCGGGCGACCAGGGTGGGCCGTCCCATCACTTCACTGTTAGACGGCGGTGAGCGCGAGAGGTTGCAGGCCCGGGGCGCACGGGGGCGAGCCGCCGGGGTGGGCGGGCTCAGTCCCGGGACGCGCCGAGGGGCTCGAACACCCCCAGCTGCCGGTTCTTGCGCACGTCGTCCCAGGGCAGGCAGCGGCCGTTCATGGCCACGTAGACCCGCGGGGGCAGGCACTGGGCGAAGGAGATTGCGCTGCCCAGGTTGAAGAGCCCGTCCGAGGAGCCGAAGGCGTAGGGCACCATGGCTCCCGTGAGCACCACCGTCTTGTCGGTGACGGCGGGCCCCAGCACGCGGGCCGTGTCGGCCATGGTGTCGGTGCCGTGGGTGACGACGATGCGGTCCTCGGCGGCCTTGAGGCAGTGTTCGAGGATGAGCTGGCGGTCGTCGTCGGTCATCTCGAGGGAGTCGACCATCATGATGCTCCGCACCCTGACGTCCACCCGGCAGCGTCCCAGCCGGAGCATCTCCTGCACGTGGGTGTCCTTGAAGAACAGCGTCCCCGTGAGCTCGTCGTACTCCTTGTCGAACGTCCCCCCGGTGACGAGAAGCCTGATCGCCATGAACCCTCCCGATCGTGAGCGGTCCCGCAGGGGGCCGTTCAGGACGCCCGTTCGGCCCGGACCCCGTGGACGAGGGTGCCGATGCCCGTGATCTCCACCTCGACCGTGTCCCCGCCGGCGAGGGGCCCGACGCCGGGAGGGGTGCCGGTGGTGATGAGGTCGCCGGGCTCGAGGGTCATGAAGCGGGAGACGTACTCGATGACCTCGGCGACGGGGAAGATCATGTCCGAGGTGGGGCCGTGCTGGCGCACCTCGCCGTTGACGCGCAGGGTGAGCTCGAGGGCCTGCGGATCGTCGATCCCGGTCTCCAGCCACGGTCCCACCGGGCAGAAGGTGTCGAACCCCTTGGCGTGGGTGTAGACCTTCTCCCGGCGCTGGATGTCGCGGGCCGTCACGTCGTCCAGGCAGGTGTAGCCGAGCACGTGATCCAGGGCCCCGGCGGCGGCCACCCGCCGGGCCCTCTTCCCGACGACCAGGGCCAGCTCGCCCTCGTAGTGGACCTCCTGCGACTCCGGCGGGAGCAGGACCTCGCCTCCGGGAGGAAGGAGCGTCGAGGGCGTCTTGAGGAACAGCAGCGGCTCGGCGGGCACCGCCTTGCCCTGCTCGGCCGCGTGGGCGCGGTAGTTGAGGCCCACGCACACGATCTTGGAGGGCTCGCAGGGCGGCAGCAGGGCCGCCCCCGCCAGCGGCACGGCGCCGCCGACCTTGCGGACGCCCTCCCACGGGGGAGCTTCGAGGAGCGTGATGAGATCGTCTTCGATGACGCCCCAGCGGGGCGTGCCCGCCACGGCGAGACGGCAGAGTCGCATGTCAGGTCTCCTTGAGTCCCTCTTCCTTGTGGACGTGGATGTCGGCCTCGAAGGCGTCGAGCTGGTCGCGCTGCCCCAGCACGACGAGGACGTCGCCAGCGTCCATGCGGAGGTCGGCCTCGGGGTTCGGGAACAGCCGGGCGCCGCGCTGCACGGCGACCACCCCCACGCCCCAGCGGCGCCGGAGGTCGGCGCTCGCCAGGGTCGCCCCGGCCAGGGGGCTGCCCGGAGTGAGCTGGATCTGTTCGAGGCGGAGCTGCTCGCCCGCGGGCCCCAGCGAGAACTCGAGGAAGTCCACAACGGCCGGCTTGAGCAGGACGTGGGCGAGGCGCACCCCGCCGAGGTGGTAGGGGTTGACGACGCGGTTTGCGCCGGCGCGGAGGATCCGGTCCGGCGCCCCCTCCTCCCCCGCGCGGCCGACGATGAAGAGGCGCGGGTTGAGGGAGCGCGCCGTGAGCACGGTGTAGACGTTGTGGGCGTCGTCAGGCAGGCACGCCACCAGGCCGCGGGCCCGTTCCACGCCGGCGGCCTTCTGAGCGGTCTCGGCGGTGGCGTCACCCTCCACGACGCCGACGCCCATCTCGTTGAGCTGCCTGACCTTGTCCGGGTTGCGCTCGATCACGACCAGGGGGTGGCGTCCGCGACGCAGCTCAGCGACCACCGCCTTGCCCATGCGGCCCCAGCCGCACACGATCTCGTGTCCCGACATCCGCTCGATCATGCGAGACCTCCGTCCCCGGCCGAAGAGCTCCCGCAGCTCCAGGCCCACCACGGTGCGCCCGATCTCGGTGGCCACGAGGAGCAGCAGCCCGAGGCCGAAAAAGAGCAGCAGCACGGTGAACGCCTCGCCCCGGCGGGACAGGGGGAAGACCTCGCCGTAGCCCACCGTGGTCAGGGTGATCACCGTCATGTAGAAGGCGTCCCACCAGCTCGCCCCCTCGATGAGGTGGTAGCCGACGGTGCCGAAGCCGAAGACCCCGCCGAGAAGCAGCATGGCGCGAACGAGACGCGAGCCCACGGAGGGAGTGTAGCGTGCTTTCAGCGGAGAACGCCTGTGCCCGCGACCCCCGCGGCGGCCCGGTCAGGCGGTGAGAAAGGCGACGACGGCTTCGAGGAGCGCCGGGCCGCCCTCGGCGAGGACGGAGTGCGCCGCGCCGGGCACGACCTCGAAGCGGGCGTCGGGGATGGCCCCGGCCAGCTCGGCGGTCGCGGCCGCGGGCACGATGGGGTCGAGCTCGCCGGCCAGCACCAGGAACGGGCACGCCGCCGCAGCCAGCGAGGGGGCCAGGTCGAAGCCGGCGCGCAGGTGCGCGAGCTGCTCCAGCGTGCCTCCGATGTCGGCGGGCTCAGGCGTCCACAGCCGGACCGCCTCGTCGACGAAGCCGGGGTAGCGGTCGGAGAAGGTGGCGGCGAAAGCGAACGTCATGAGAGCCTCGGCCGCCTCGGTGGGGCTCATCCGGGTGAGGATGAGCTCGAAGAAGCGCAGCACCCGGCCGTGCGCGGGGGTGAGGCGGGACGCGCAGGAAGCGGCCACCACGCGGCGCACCGCGCCGGGGTGCGCCGCGGCCAGGCGGCAGGCCACCAGGGCGCCCATCGAAACGCCGATGACGGCGGCCGGGCCGCCGCCGAGGGCCCCGACGACCGCCGCCGCATCGTCGGCGCCGCGGTCGAGGGTGAACGTCCTGCCACCGCGGGAGCCGCCTACGCCCCGGTTGTCGGGTGCCGCGACCGTGAAGCGGCGGGAAAGCAGGCGTGGGAGCTCCCCCCACAGGCGCGGCCGCGATCCGAGACCGGCGAGGAGGACGAGGGACGGCCCCGAGCCCCAGCGCTCGAAGGCGAGGGGGCCGTGGGGCCCGTCAAGGACGACGTACTGCGGCCCGGTGTCCACGAGATTGCTCTCCTCCGCGACCCCGGCGCGACCCGCGCTACATCAGGGCGTCGAGCTTGGACTTGAGGACCTTCTTGTCGACGACGCCGACGACGCGGTCGACCATCTTGCCGTCCTTGAAGAACATCACGGTGGGGATCGACTGGATGCCGAACTTCACGGCCGTGTTCCTCGAGGAGTCGACGTCCAGCTTGGCGACCACCGCGCGGCCCGAGTACTCCTCGGCCAGCGCCTCCACGTGGGGCGCGATCATGCGACACGGGCCGCACCAGACCGCCCAGAAGTCCACGATGGCGGGCTTGTCGCTCTTGATGATGACGTCCTCGAAGGTGGCGTCGGTGACTTCGGAGACCTTTCCGGCCATTGAAACCTCCCTTGGAGCTTCGCGCGCCGGGGCGCGAGGTGCGATCATTGTACGGTTGTGGGAAGGAGGCAGCAACCGTGCGTTCGCGACGCCAGCGGATGGGACAGCACTTCTTGAGAGACGGCCGGGTCGCCGCCGCCATCGCGGCGGCGCTGCCCGCCGAGCCTCCGCGGGTGCTGGAGATCGGTCCCGGACGCGGCGCGCTCACGGCGCCCCTCCTCGAGCGGTTCGCTCACGTGCGGGCGCTGGAGCTGGACCCGGACCTGGCCGCCTCGCTGCCGGCGCGGCTGGGCCGGCCGGAGGGGCTGGAGGTGGTGACCGGGGATGCCCTGGACGTTGATCTCGACGAGGCCGGAGCCGGCGGTCCCTGGCTCCTCGCCGCCAACCTCCCCTACAGCGTGGGCACCGCCATCCTGCGGCGCCTGCTGGTCCGCCCCGAGCTGTTTCCCGTCATCGTGGTGATGGTCCAGCACGAGGTGGCGTCGCGTCTGCTCGCCCCCGCGGGCTCCCCCGACCGGGGCGCCCTGTCGGTGGAGGTCGAGGCGCGCGCCACGGGGGAGCTGCTGTTCCGCGTACCGCCCCGCGCCTTCGCGCCGCCCCCCCGGGTGGAGTCGGCGGTGGTGCGCCTGCGCCCGCACCCCGCCGGGGCCGAAGCCGGCGCCGTGGAGGCGGCGTTGCGCCTGGCCCGCGAGGCGTTCACCCATCGGCGCAAGAAGCTCGTGAACGCCCTGTCCGCGGTGGGCGACGCGCCGGCCCTGGTCGCGGCGCTCGAGCGGGCCGGCGTCGACCCGGGCGCCCGGCCGCAGACCCTCGGGCTGAGAGAGTGGCTGGCGCTGGCCGCCGGCCTGGCGGCTCCGGGGAGCGCCGGGTGACGGCGCGGGCGGTGCCCCTGGGGGGGCTCGGAGAGTTCGGCGCCAACTCCCTCCTCGTCGAGTGCGGGGCGGAGGGGCGGGTCCTGGTGGATGCCGGCGCGGCGTTCGTCGAGGGGCACGTCTTCGGGGTGGCCATGGAGGTCCCCGACTTCGCCGCGCTGGGCGGCCCCGCGCCCGCCGCCGTGGTGGTCACCCACGGGCACGACGACCACGGCCGGGGGCTCGGCGTGCTGTGCGCGGCGTACCCCCGCATCCGGGTCCTCGGCACGCGGGCTACCCTGGCCCGCGTCCGCCGCGACGCCGAGCCGCCTCCGGACGTGACGTTCCAGGAGATCGGGGACCGCCGGGAGTCTGCGGCCGGCGTCGGGCTGGAGTTCATGCCGGTGTCCCACTCGATTCCCGGCACGGTGATGACGAGGCTGTTCCTGGAGGGGACGCCCGCTGTCGTCGCCACCGACTTCAGGCTGACGCCCTCGGCGCTGGGGGAGACGACCTCCGCCGAGCGGCTGGACCGATGGGGCGGGGAGGGGGTGGGCGTGCTCTTCCTGGACGCCACCAACGCCCTGGTCGAGGCGGCGCCGCCGAGCGAGACCACGGTCGGGGAGGTCATGGCGGAGCAGGTGTCGGCCGCCCGCGGGGCGGTGGTGGTGGTGACGTTCGCCTCGCACGTGGGCCGCTTCCTCCAGGCCGCCCGGGCGGCCGTCGCCGCGGGCCGGGTCGTGGTGCCGGTGGGGCGCGGCATGGTGGAGTCGCTGGAGATCCAGGCGATCCTCGGTGGCCTCGGGCTCCCCCCCGGCGTGGTCCGCCGCTCCCGGGAGCTTGCGGACCTGCCCCGCGACGGGGTCGTCCTCGTCGCCACCGGGTCGCAGGGCGAGCCGGGCTCGGCGTTCTCCTCAATGGCGCTGGACCGGCTGCCCGGTTTCCACCTGCGGCGCGGAGACACCGTCCTCCACGCGGCCCGGGTCATCCCGGGAAGCGAGCGGCGGCTGGCCTCGGTGTTCGACGACTGCGTGCGCCTGGGGGCGCGGATCGTGACCGCCTCCGACGCGCCCCTGCACGCCTCCGGCCACCCGCACCGGGCCGAGCTGGAGGAGCTGCTGGCCCTGCTGCGGCCGCGCTGCGTGGTCCCCATCCACGGGCGGCGCCGGCACCTGGCCGTCGTGTCCGAGCTGGCGGCACGGCACGGCGCCCGGGCGGTGGTGGTGGAGAACGGGGAGGAGCTCGAGCTCGTGGGCGGGGGCGCCGAGCCCACCGGGGAGCACCGCGGAGTGGGGCGCGTGCTGCTCGGCGAGCAGGGGGAGGTGTCGCTGGACCCGGGGCTCCTCCACCAGCGCCGCGCGCTCGCCCGCAACGGTCTCCTGGTGGCGGTGCTGGCCCGCCCCGGAGCCGCGGGCGCGCCGCTGCCGGATCCCGAGCTCGAGGGGGTGGGCCTGGACGTCGGCCCGGAGGCGCTGGACGACATGGCCGCCGCCCTCGGCGCCGAGCTGCGGCGGGAGGGGTCCGGGCTCCGCGACGACCCCGAGTGGCTCCGGAGTACAATGAACGCGTGGTTACGTGAACAGATGCGCCGAAGGCTGCGGCGACGTCCCGTCGTGCTGGCGCATGTCGTGGAGCCGTAGATGACTCTTCTCCAGGCCTTGTTGCTCGGAGTGATCCAGGGGATCACCGAGTTCCTCCCGGTGTCGTCCTCCGGGCACCTCGCCGTGGCGCAGCTTCTCCTTCCCTCGTTCAGTCAGCCGGGGGTCGTTTTCGACACCGCGCTCCACCTGGGCACCGTCGTCGCGGTCGTGCTGCTGGAGTGGCGCCGGGTGGCGGAGGCGGTCACCGGCGGGTACTTCTGGCGCCTGACGTTCCAGTTGGGGGTGGGGACGGCGGCCACCGTAGCGGTGGCGCTGCCGCTGCGCCACCGCGCCGAGGCGGCGTTCCAGATGCCCCTGATGGTGGCGGCCGGCTTCGTCCTGACGGCGCTCCTCCTGCTGGTGGGGCGCACCCTCGGGGGCGACCGCCGGGCGTCCTCCATGCAGTGGACGGGGGTGGTCCTCGTCGGCCTGGTCCAGGGTGTGGCCGTGTTCCCAGGGGTCTCGCGCTCCGGCTCCACCATCGTGGCCGGCCTGGGCGTCGGCCTGGACCGTCGCTGGGCCGCCGACTTCTCCTTCCTCCTGTCGGTGCCGGCCATCGTCGGAGCGGCGCTGGTGGAGGGGTGGTCGAACCGGGCCGCGCTCGGGGCGGGCGCCTCCTCGCTGCTGCTGCCGTCGCTGGTCGGCGCGCTGGCGGCCGCGGTGGTGGGAGCGGCCGCCCTCGTGGTGGTGCGGCGACTGGTCCTGCGCGGGAGGCTCCACCTGTTCGCCTACTATCTGCTCCCGCTCGCGGTGGCGGTGGGAGCGCTGACGTTCGCGGGCGTGCTGTGATGGCGCGCAGCCGGGAGGAGATCGCCCGCGAGATCGCCGGCTACCTCCTCGGCCTGATCGGCGTGCTGGTGCTCCTGGCGGTGGCCACCTACCATCCGCTGGACCCCTCGCTCTTCGCCGCCGGCAGCGACGAGGTGCACAACCTCCTTTCCTACGGGGGGGCCGCGGTGGCCGGGGCGCTGGTCACGCTGCTCGGCGTCGTGGCGCTGCTGGTGCCGGCGCTGCTCGTCGCGGTGGGATGGGAGTGGCTGCACGGCCGTGTCCTGGAGGCTCCCGGGCTGCAGGGCGGAGCGTGGACCGCGGCGGCGGTGTTCACCAGCGGTCTGCTCAGCACGCTGGTGGGGACCACCCACTACCGCCACGGGGCGCTGGAGTGGGGCGGCGAGCTGGGGCGCCTGGTGGCCTCCGGTCTCCACGAGAGCCTGGGCGCCGTGGGAGCGCTGCTGGTGTGTCTGGCCGGCGCCGTTGCGGGTACCGTCTTCGGCGTCCGCGGCTCCCTCGCCCAGACCATCGACCGGGCCGCGGAGACGCTGCGCCGCAGGCGCTCGGAGCTGGCGGCCCGCCGCGCCAGGGAGCGGAAGGAGAAGCAGGAGATCAAGGCGGGCAAAGACCTGCTGCGCCGCCACCGGGAGCGGCACCCCGAGCTGCCGCGCCCGCCGCTGGTGATGCGCGAGGTGGCCGGCGAGGGGCGGTTCCGGATCCGCCGTGCGGCGCCGGAGCCGCTGCCGGAGCCCGCGCCCGGCGGGGCGCCGCCCCGGCGGGCCGCGCCCCGCGGCGGCGCGCAGCGGCCCGCGGCGCAACCCGAGTCGGAGGCGCCGGTCCAGAAGGTGTTCGGCTTCGTGGAGGACACACCGCTGTCCGCGCTGCCGGAGAAGACGATGCTGCTCCCCGCCGCGCCGGCCGCGCCCCCGGACCCGAGACACCTGGCGGCGATGCGCGAGCTCGTCGAGGTGAAGTGCCGGGAGTTCCGCGTCGAGGGCAACGTCGAGGACGTCCTCCCGGGGCCCGTCATCACGACCTACGAGTTCCGCCCCGCCGCCGGGGTCAAGTACGCGCAGGTGGTGGCGCTGGAGGACGACCTCGCCCTCGGGCTCCAGGTGGAGGCCGTGCGCATCGAGCGCATCCCCGGCAAGGCCTCGGTGGGCATCGAGGTGCCCAACCCGGAGCGGCAGACCATCGTGCTCCGGGAGCTCGTCGACTCGCCCAAGTTCGTCCACTCCGCCTCGCCGCTGACCCTGGCCCTGGGCAAGGACATCCACGGCCGGCCGTTCGTGGCGGACCTGCAGCGCATGCCCCACCTGCTCATCGGCGGCTTCACCGGCTCGGGCAAGAGCGTCGGCATCAACGCCATGATCATGTCGATCCTGTTCAAGGCGACGCCGGAGCAGGTGCGCTTCATCCTCATCGACCCCAAGATGGTCGAGCTCGGGATGTACGAGAAGCTGCCACACCTCCTCACGCCGATCATCTCGGACCCGCGGGAGGCGGCCCGGGCGCTGCGCTGGGCGGTGCGCGAGATGCGCGAGCGCTACGCGCTCCTGGCCGCCTGCAAGGTGCGCAACCTCGCCCAGTACAACACCCTCCTCACCGATCCGGAGGCCCGGGCGGCGGCGTCGCAGCTGCGGGACGGCGAGGAGCTCAACCCCCTCCCCCTCATCGTCATCATCATCGACGAGCTGGCCGACCTGATGATGACCTGCGCCAACGAGGTGGAGGACTCCATCGGGCACCTCTCCCAGATGGCCCGGGCCGTGGGGATCCACCTGATCTTCGCCACCCAGAGGCCCAGCGTGGACATCGTCACCGGCGTGATCAAGGCCAACTTCCCTTGCCGCATCGGCTACAAGGTCCGCACCCGGTTCGACTCCCGCACCATCCTGGACACCGAGGGGGCCGAGTGTCTCCTCGGCATGGGCGACATGCTGTTCCTGCCGCCGGGGTCCTCGCGCCCCGTGCGCGTGCACGGCTGCCTGGTGCGCGAGGAGGAGATCCTCACCGTGCTCAAGCACCTCAGGCGGCTGGGCAAGCCGGAGTTCGACAGCCGGGTCACCGAGGAGCCCGAGCCCGGCGCCGGGGGCGACGGCGACCCCGTCTGGGACGATCCCATGTACGATTCCGCGGCCCGGCTGGTGGTGGGCTCGCGCAAGGCTTCGGCGTCGTTCATCCAGCGCAAGCTGCGGCTGGGCTACGCGCGCTCGGCCCGGCTCGTCGACATGATGGAGCAGCAGGGGCTGGTGGGGCCGCCGCAGGGGTCGCGGGGCCGCGAGGTCCTGGTGCCCCCGGACTACTTCCAGGAGGTCGACGCGACCCACGCCCTCAACGGCGGCCAGGAGGCTACGGATGATTGATCTCACCCCCCAGGCGACGACGTACCTGCTCGTGACCACGGGAGTCCTGATGCTCCTGCTCGTCGTCAGCATGCTGTCCCGTCCCCGCGTCTTCACGCAGTACCTGCGGCACATGACAGGAATCTCCCTGTCGCCGCGGGACGTTGCACGGGTGTACCGCGCGCGGGGTCAGGGCGGGGTGAGGGATCTGTTCCTCGACCTGATCATCAGGCAGGACCTCGCGGACGGGCCGAAGGTCACGCCGGACAGCTCTCCGGACCTGGCCGTGCTGGCGCCACTGGAGAGGAGATGAGCGACTCGAGACGTCTGGACGCCCTCCGCGGCGAGGGAGTGGAGTTCGTATCGGGGGTGCCCTGCTCGTACCTGGCCCGGTTCTTCGCCGGTTGCGCCGGGCTCCCGCCCAACGTGTTCATGCCGGCGGTCCGCGAGGACCACGTGGTGGCGGCGTGCGCGGGAGCGTGGCTGAGCGGCCTGCTGCCGCTGGCGGCGATGCAGAACTCGGGGCTGGGCTACTGCCTGGAGGTGCTCGCCTCGCTCCATCTCATCTACGACATCCCGCTGCCCATGGTGGTCTCGGACCGGGGCGCGCCGGGCGACTTCGAGGAGCACCTGGTGCTCGGCCACCGGGCGCGGAGGCTCCTCGACCTGTTCGACATCCCCTGGCGGGAGGCGGCCGCGGACGCCGAGGCGGAGGACGCGGCGTGGCTCGTGAAGACCGCCGTCGGACGCCGTCGTCCCGCCGTGGTGCTGGTGGGGAAGGGGGCGGACCGATGACGCGGGGCGAAGCGGTGGCGACGGCGCTGTCCATGCTGGCGGACCAGGACATCGTGGTGGCGGCGGACGGGGCCATCTCCCGGGAGGCCTACCGCGCGCTGGACAGGCCGCGCACCTTCTACATGCTGGGCTCCATGGGTCAGGTGGCGTCCATCGCCGCGGCCCTCGCGCGCACCCGCTTCGAGAGGGTCGTGGCACTCGACGGCGACGGCAACCTGCTCATGGGCTTCGGCGGCCTCGCCATGGTCGGCGGCCTCAAGCCCGCCAACCTCTACCACCTGGTGCTGGACAACGGGGCCTACGCCACCACCGGAGGGCAGCCCACGCTGGCCCGGCAGGTCGACCTCTCGGCCACGGCCGCGGCGGCGGGGTACCCGTGGTCGCGGCGTTGCTTCTCCCCGGAGCACTCCCGCGCCGCCATCGAGAGCTGGCTGGAGGCCCAGGGGCCGGCGATGCTGGTGCTGGCCGTGAGCGGAGAGGACGACCCGGCGCCGCGGATTCCCATGGCGCCGCAGGAGATGGCGGAGCGCTTCCGGCGCGCCCTGGCGGCCGGCTGAGCCCCCGCCGCCCTCAGGTCAGGCGGCCGACGAGGTCGCGGGCCCGCGTGGGGCGGTCCTCGCGGAGCAGGGCCCGGGCCGCGTCCACCCGCTCCCAGACGTTCCACAGCAGGACTCCCCGGACCCGGTCCCCGCGCAGGTAGTAGACGACGCCCTTCTGCTCGGGCTCCTGCCAGTCCGCCACGGTCTCGGCCGAGGCGTCCAGTTCGCCCACCGCCTCGAACCCCGCCTCGAAGAGATCCGAGTAGAAGAAGGGGATGTGGTCGTACGGCGCATCGTCGCCGGCCATGCCGCGTCCGGCGGCCCGCCCGGTGCTGAGGGCGTTGTCCTCGTGCTCCACCCGCCAGCGCTCGCCGGTGACGGGGTTGAGGGTGGAGGCCACGTCCCCGGCCGCCCACACGCCGGGCGCGGAGGTGCGGAGACGGCCGTCCACGTGGATGCCGTCGCCCACCTCGAGCCCCGCCGCCTCGGCCAGGGCGGTCTCGGGGTGGATGCCGATCCCCGCCACGACGGTGTCGACCTCGACGGTGCGCGGATCCGCGCCGGACAGGGGCCGGGCTCGGACGGTCAAGGAGTCGCCGCGGCGCTCGACTGCCACCACCTCGTGGCGGGAGAGGACCTCGACACCGCGCTCCCGGTAGGTCCCGGTGACCGCGCGGGCCAGGGCGGCGGGGAACAGCCGGGCGCCCACCTCCCGCTCCGGGAAGAGCATCGTGACCTTGGCACCGGTGGTGGCCAGGGCGGCGGCGATCTCGAAGCCGATGAAGCCTCCCCCGACGACCGCGAAGCGCCGTCCCTCCGCGCTGGCGGCGCGGAGCCGGTGGAAGTCGTCCAGGGTCCGGAAGTAGACGATGTCGTCGCCCCCGAAGGGCAGCCGCCTGGGCGCGCCCCCCGTGGCCAGGAGGAGCCTGTCGAACTCCACGACGCCGCCGGTGTCGTCCACGGCGCGGCGCGCCTGGAGGTCGAGCGAGACGACGCGCCGCCCCAGCCGGAGGTCGGCGCCGCGCTCGGCGGTGCCGCGCCAGATCTTCGCCTCGGGGGTGTCGTGCCAGAGCCCCTTGCTCAACGGGGGACGGTCGTACGGCGGGTGCCGCTCCCCCCCGATCAGCCCGATGGCGCCGTCGGGGTCCAGCGAGCGGATGCCCTCCACCGCCGCGTCGGCCGTCATCCCGCCCCCGACGATCAGGTATCGGTATCGGTCCATGGTTCCCTCCCCGGCACCCGCTCCCCGCCCGGGAACGCGCGGCGCACGGCCTGTTCAACGGGGTGCGCGCTGAGGGAATTGCACCCTTTTGCTCAGTCCCGGGGGGTGAGGACGGGCCCGAGCACCTCGGCCGCGGTCTGCCCGCCCTTGATGCCGAAGTCGAGGGTGCGGATGGGGAAGGGGATGGTGATCCCCTCGCGGTTGTAGGCCGCCTTGATGCGCATGATCGCGTCGGAGCGCGCGGCAAGGAAGTCGGGCTGCTCCCGAAAGCGGATCCAGAACCTCACGGTGAAGTCGATGGAGCTTGAGCCGAAGCCGGTGAAGAAGAGGTCCGGGTCCCGGTCGGCCAGGCGCGGTGTCACGCCCCGCACGGCCTCCAGCGTGACGTCGCGGACCTTCTCCAGGTCGTCGCCGTAGGAGATCCCCACCTCCAGGTCGACCCGGCGCAGCCCGGTGGCGGTGAAGTTCATGATGGGCTTCTCGAGCACGTCGCGGTTGGGGAGGAACACCACCTGACCCTGGAGGGTGCGCAGGACCGTGGCGCGGAGGTTGAGCTCGCTGATGCGGCCCAGGTGTCCGTTGGTCTCCACCAGGTCGCCCACGGTGAACGGCCGCCGCACGGAGATGAGGATCCCGGCCAGGAAGTTGGCCGCGATGCTCTGGAAGGCGAAGCCCAGGGCGAGACCCATGACGCCGGCCCCGGCCAGCAGCGAGGTCACCGTCTTGTCCAGCTTCAGTACCCCCAGGGCGATGAGCAGGCCGATGGTGATGACCGTCAGCGCCCCGACGGTGGCCAGGAGGTTCGGGACCACCGACTCCTGGGAGGCGCGCCGCAGGGCGCGGACGAGGATCTTGCGGACGATCTTCGCGAGGAACCAGAACGCCATCATCACCAGGACGGCCACCACCAGGTTGGGCAGCATCGTGATGACGATGCCGAGCCACCCGCGGAGCTTGGTCATGAGGTGCTCGACCGCCTGCGTCATGGTCGCCCCGTCCGGCGTGCCGGTCCCGCGGGCGGCCGCGCTGACGAGGAACGCTGCGAACAGATCACGCATCGTAGAACCTCGGGTTCGGCGGCGCGTGGTCCGTCGGGGTGGCCCGCTCCGGGTTGAGCCACTCGATGACGGCGGCGTACCCCAGGCTCTCCGGGTCGTGGCGCAGGTAGTCGGCCACCACTTCCAGCACCCGGAAGCCGTGGCGGAGCTGGAACGACAGCGTGGGATCACGGAGCTCGCCCCGGACCACGCGGCGCACGTACTCCTGGGGCGTGAGCTCGTCCGCCCAGCGGCCGTAGCCGCGCAACCTGGCCCCGGCCCGGATGCGCAGCAGCCCGAGCCGCTGCACCAGACGGCGCCGCGCCTCGTAGAGGAGACGCCCGACGCCGCGCCCCTGCCACGCGGGGCGCACCATCACCTCGGCGCCGTAGAGGGTGCGGCCGTTGACCGGGTCGTGGTTGGTGAACAGCCCGTGGTCCGTGAAGTCCCGCCAGGACGTCCCCATGTCGTAGTCGTCCCAGAGCACGACGAGGCTCGCGGACATGCCCACGAGGTGACTTCCCGGCGTCTCCTCGGCGACCATCTGGCCGTCGGGGAAGACGCTCAGGTGCGAGGCGAGCTGGCGCGTCGACCACGCCGGGCTCGCCGGGTAGACCTCGCCGGTCATGGCGATGATGGCCGGGAAGTCCTCCTCTCTCGTGGTTCGCACGCGGACGGCGGGGTGGGCGGCGGCGCTCACAGCTGGAGGTGCTCCACGTTCGAAGCGATCTCCTGGGACCGGACGCTGTCCAGGAGGGGGAGGACGGTGCCGTTGGTCCTCGCCCGCTGGATGGTGGTCAGGTCGAGCTCGCCGATGACCATGGCCTCCTGGTTGGGCATCCCCTCGGCGAGGATGCCGTCCCGGGAGAAGGGGAAGTCGCTCGGGGTGAGAATCGCCGCCTGTCCGTAGTTGAGGGACACCGCCGGGACCATGGGGAGCGAACCCACGGTGCTCGAGACCACCACGTACATCTGGTTCTCGATGGCGCGGGCCTGGGCGCAGTAGCGGACCCGCAGGTAGCCCTGGCGGTCGTCGGTGCAGCTCGGGGAGACGAGGATGTTGGCCCCGTGGCGTGCGGCGGCACGGGCCAGCTCGGGGAACTCCACGTCGTAACAGACAGCCACCGCGAGGAGGCCGAAGTCCGTCTCCAGCACGCGCAGCCGGGAGCGCGGCGAGACCTTCCAGTCCTCGTGCTCGAACCGGGTCATGTGCAGCTTGCCCTGGACGGCGTGGGCACCGCCGGGGGCGAAGACGTAGCAGTCGTTGAAGACGCGGTGGTCGCCCTCGTCCATGGACGGGATGGTGCCGGCGACGATGTACAGCCCGAAGGTGGCGGCCAGCCCGCCCATGAGCTCCACGTACCGTTCGCGTTGCCCGGCCAGGGCGCGCACCTGCTCGGGCATGGGGCGGCGCAGGTCGCCCAGCGTGAGCAGCTGGATCGTGAAGTACTCGGGGAAGACGAGGAGGTGGCACTTGTAGTCGGCGGCGGTCTCCACGAGGCCGCGGACCTGGCCGGCGAACTCCTCGAAGGTGCGCACGGGACGGATGAGGTACTGGAGCGACGCGAGACGGATGCGTTCCATGCCGTTGAGATCTCCCTTCCCCTCGTGAGGCGGCCGTGTGGTTCAACGCGCGCCGCCCCCTGATCGCTTCCCCCGGGGCCGCCGTTGACACCCCGGGGGCCTTGGGCTATGGTCATCGACCATGCGGTACGCTGACGCGCTTCGCCATCACCACTGCTCCTGGGCCTGGCCCGGCAGGCGGTAGGCGGGGTCCGTCACCCCGCCGGAGCCGCCGGGCTTCGAGCGGGGAGAACAGCTGGCATCGATCTCGAGACTCCCCGCACCCGGCGGGGAGGTTTTGCGATATGGAGATCATCGCCACCTTCGTGCCCGACCCCGACCGCGATCCGCGGGAGGGGGTGTCCCGCCCGCCCGCGGGCGCCACCATGACCGAGCTGCGCGCGGACCTCCTCGACGAGGGCGCCGACGTCGCGGCGCTGGTCGCCGCCTCCCCGCTGCCGGTGGTGCTGACGCTGCGCTCCGCCGCCGAGGGGGGGAGGGGACCGGGGGACGAGGCCGCCAGGAGAAGCTTCTTCACCGCGTGCAGCACCCTCCCCGTGGCGTTGTTCGACCTGGAGGCGGCGCGCGACGCGGCACTGCTGGGTGCGGTGATCCCCGCCGAGCGGGCGATCGTCTCGGCCCACCTCGGCGGGGGCGTTCCCGCCGACCTCGAGGAGCGCGCCCACGCACTGCTCGCTCACGGCTCCCGCCTCGTCAAGCTCGTGCCCGCGGCCTCCACCCTGGCCGACGTGCTCTCGGTGCTGGCCCTGGCCCGGGGCTTCGAGAACGGCGATCCGCGGGCGCGGCGCGGCATCGTCTTCGCGTCGGGCACCGCGGCGGTGGCGACGCGGCTGCTGGGTCCGCTCCTCGGGGCCCCGGTGGCCTACGCGGCCTGGGAGGAGGGGCGGGAGGCCGCCGCCGGACAGCTCCCCGCCGCCGAGCTCGCCTTCCTGGTGTCGCACCTGTCGGGTCGCCCGAGGCGGCTGTTCGCGGTGGTGGGGCGGCCGGTCCACCGGTCGCTGTCGCCGGCGATGCACACCGCCGCGTACCGGGCGCTGGGGCTGCCCAACCTGATGGTTCCGATGGAGGTGAACGACGCCGGCGAGCTCGACGAGCTGGTGGCACCCCAGGGGAGCTCGTGCATCGACCGGCTCGGCCTGCCCCTGGGAGGTCTGGCCGTGACCATGCCGTGGAAGGAAGAGGCCGCCCGCCGCTGCGACGTGGTGGCGCCCCGGGCGGCGCGGGCACGGGCCGTCAACACCGTGATCCCGCGCACGGGCAAGGTACTGGGGGACTGCACCGACATCGACGGGCTGACCGGTGCCCTCCAGGACGCCGGGGCGGAGCCGGGCGGGGCGCGGGCACTGGTGCTGGGCACAGGGGGCGCCGCCCGGGCGGCGGCCGTCGCCCTCGACCTCGCCGGCGCGGAGGTGGCGCTGGCCGGGCGCGACGCCGGCCGGGCGCGCGCGGCCGCCGACGCCCTCGGCGTGGGCGCCGCCGGGATCGGGGGCGCCGAGGGCTTCGACATCGTTGTCAACGCCACCCCGGCGGGCGGGGACGGAACCGCGGATGCCATGCTGGAGGGGTTGCGATGCGCCGCCGGCACCGTGGTGGTCGACCTGCCCTACGGCGCGGCGCCGACGTTCCTGGAGCTCCTCGCCCCGCGCCGCGAGTGGGCCTACGTCTCCGGACGAGACGTGCTGCTCTTCCAGGGCATCGCCCAGTTCGCAGCGATGAACCAGATGCCGCCTCCGGTGCGGGCCATGGCCGCCGCGGTGGGCCTCGAGGAGGTGCAGTGATGAACGCGCCCGCGGCGGTGCCCGCCGGGGTGCTGGCGCTGGTGGGCGACGAGGTCCGCCGCCAGCGGGAGCTCGAGCGGCGGTGCCTCGACGTGCTGCTGGCGGAGGGCTTCGAGCCCGTGCTGCTCCCGGTCCTCGAGTACGCCGTCGAGGAGACCGCCGAGGGCTACCGCTTCGTCGATCCCTCGGGCCGTCTCGTCCAGGTGCGGACCGACTTCACACCCCTGGCGGCCCGGGTCCTCGCCCCCTGCCTGGCCGGTGCGCCCCTTCCCTTCTCCGTGTGCTACTCCGGCGAGGTGGTGAGGCCCCGACCGGCCCGGCTCCGCCAGCTCCCCGAGCTCTACCAGCTGGGCTTCGAGGAGTACGGCGTCGAGGGCGGCGGCTCGCGGGCCCTCCGCCTCACCCTCGCGCTGCTCGCCGCGGCGGGCGTGGACCCGGAGCGCTGCCACGTCAGCGTGGGCGTCGCGGGCCTGGCGCGGGAGATCCTCGCGGGCGTGCTCCAGGAGCCGCCCGACGACGAGCTCGTGGAGCTGCTGGTGGTGCGCGACCTCGACGCCGTCGTCGAGGCCACCGGGGTGCGCGGAGCCACCCTCGAGGCCCTGGAAGCCGCCCTGTTCGCCGAGGCCGCCGGCCCCTGGGCGGCGCGGTTGGGCGTGGCCGCCGAGGTCGGGCGCGCCGAGGCCGTCGCGGCGCTGGCTCGGGAGGCGGGGGTGAGCGCGTCGCTCGACGTGGCGCCCCGGGCGGTGGGGGCGTACTACCGCGGTGTCACCTTCACGGTCTGGGGGCGCCGCAGCCGCGCGGTGGTGGCCGCGGGCGGCGAGTACGGCGTCGACTGCGCCGAGGGCCCGCTCGCAGCGGCGGGGGCCTGCCTCACCGTGGGCGTGGCGCTGGAGGAGCGCGGATGCTGACCCTGGCGCTCCCCAAGGGGAGGCTCCTCGAGCCCCTGGCCGCCCACTTCGGTGCCCGCGGGATCGGTCTCGCCGGGGCTCTGCAGGGGGCCGGACGGGCGCTGGTCACCGAGACCGACGGCCTGCGCCTGCTCCTCCTGAAGGACGCCGACGTGCCCGTCTACGTGGAGCAGGGGGTGGCGGACTGCGGCGTGGCGGGCCTGGACCAGGTGCTCGAGCACGGTGTGGACGTGGCTCGGGTCCTCAGGCTTCCCTTCGGGGCGTGCCGCCTCTGCCTCATCGGCACCGGGACCCCCCGGGAGGAGGGACGCCCCGTGGTCCTCGCCACCAAGTATCCGGCTCTCACCGCCCGACTGGCCTCCCGGCGGGGGCTTCGCGCCCGCGTGGTGCCCCTCTCGGGCTCGGTGGAGCTCGCCGCCCGGCTGGGGCTCGCCGATGCCGTCGTGGATCTGGTGGAAACGGGACGGACGCTGCGAGAGAATGGGTTGCAGGTGCTCGAGGAGTGGCTGCCCGTGGCACCGTACCTGATCGTCAACCGGGCGGCCTTCCACATCCGGCGAGACGAGATTCGTGCGCTCCGGCGCACGCTGGGAGGTAGGGCATGAAGCTGTGGCAAAGCGACGACGACAAGGGACGGCGTTACCTGGCAAGGCTCGACAAGCGCATCGACATGGTGCTCTCGCCGCAGCTGGAGGACCGGGTCCGCAAGGTCGTCACGGCGGTGGCCAGGCAGGGGGACCGGGCGCTGACCTCGTTCGTGCGGAAGTTCGACCTGAAGGGGATGAGCACCGCCGACTTCCGTCTCCGCGGCACGGTGGAGGCCGACGGCGAGGTCGAGGACGGGTTCGTCAAGGCCGTCGAGCTGGCCATCGCCAACCTGCGCGACTTCCACGAGCCGCAGCTCCCCAAGGGGTACACGCTGGACCAGGACGGCGGCGATCTCGGGATCCGGGTCCGCCCGCTGGAGTCGGTGGGCGTCTACGTTCCCGGCGGCAAGGCCACCTACCTCTCCTCGCTCCTCATGGCGGTGATCCCCGCCCAGGTCGCCGGCGTGCCCCGGATCGCGGTGGCGACGCCGCCGAGGGCGTTCCTGTCCTCGCCGGAGCTGCGCTACCTCCTCGACCGCCTCGACCTCCACGAGGTCTACCTCATGGGCGGCGCCCACGCCCTCGCCGGACTGGCGTTCGGCACCGAGTCGGTGACGGCGGTGGACAAGATCGTCGGCCCCGGCGGCCGCTGGGTGACCGCGGCGAAGCGGGTGCTGTTCGGGGCCGTGGACATCGACCTTCTGGCCGGACCGTCGGAGGTGGTGATCGTCGCCGACGGCACCTCCGACGCCGACGTCGTGGCCGCCGACCTCCTCGCCCAGGCCGAGCACGATCCGGACGCCCTCGCGCTCCTCGTCACCACGTCCCAGTCTCTCGCCGCCCGGGTGGACCGCAAGGTCACCGCGCGGCTGCGGCGCTCCGCCAAGGACGCGCCGGAGCGCGAGTCCATCCGGCGGTGGGGAGCGATCCTGGTGGTGCCGGACCTCGACGAGGCGGTGTCCATCGTGAACCGGGTCGCGCCCGAGCACGTCGAGCTCCTCGTCGCCGAGCCCCTCGGCCTCCTGGACGGCGTCGAACGGGCGGGGGCCGTGTACCTCGGTCCGTGGTCTCCCGTGGTGCTGGGCGACTACGTGGTGGGGACCAACCACGTGCTGCCCACCGCGGGGACGGCCCGGTTCGCCTCGCCTCTCGGCGTGTGGGACTTCGTCCGCCGCACGGCGATCATCCGGGTGGCGCCCCACCGGTTCCCGGCGCTGGCCCGCGCGGCGCGCACCTTCGCGGAGAAGGAGCAGCTGCCGCTCCACGCCGAGGCGCTCGGTGCCGGGGAGCGGGGGCGGCGGTGAGCTCCGGCCGGGACGTCGGCGGCTACCGCCGGGAGGCCGTGGCGGGCCACCTCCGCCGCCTCGACCTCAACGAGGCGCCGCGCGATGCGGGGGAGGCGTTCCGGAAGCGGCTCCTGGAGATCCTCGAGTCGTGTGCCTGGCGGCGCTACCCGGACATGGACGCCCGCACCGCGCGCTCCCACGCCGCGGCGGTGTACGGGTGGGAGGCCTCCGGCACCCTGGTGGGCAACGGCTCCAACGAGCTCCTCGCCGCCGCGACGCAGGTGCTGCTCCCGCGCGGCGGGAAGGTGGCGGTGCTGGCGCCCTCGTTCTCCATGTACCCGGTGCTGGCGCGGCGCAGGGAGGCCGAGTTGGTCGAGGTGCCGCTCCAGCCGCCTGCCTTCGCCGTGGATCCCGGGGCCCTGCTCGAGGCGGCGAGGCGGGCGGACCTGGTGCTGCTGTGCTCGCCCAACAACCCGACGGGTTCGGAGGTTCCGGACGAAGCCATGGAGGCGGTGCTGGCCCTGGGGAAGCCGGTGGTGTGGGATGCCGCCTACGTGGAGTTTGCCGGGATCGACCCGGTGCCGCTGCTGCGGGGGTGGGACAACCTGGTCGTGCTGCGCTCCCTGTCCAAGGCGTGGGCCCTCGCCGGCCTGCGGGTGGGGGCCCTGCTGGCGGCGCCCGGCATGGCGGAGCGGATCGCCGCCGCGCTGCTCCCCTTCGGCACCGGGTGGGCGGTGGCGGCGGCGATGCAGGCGGCGGCGGAGCTGCCCGCCGAGGGCGCCGAGGTGGTCCGCGAGACGGTCACCGAGCGCCGGCGCCAGCTTGCCGGGGCGGCGGCGATGCCCGGCGTCGAGGTGGTCGGCAGCCGCGCCAACTTCTTCCTGCTCCGCAGGGCGGGGCTGAGCGGCCCCGACCTGGGACGGTCGCTGAGACGCCACGGCGTCGCGGTGCGGCAGGTGGACGAGCTCGCCGGGGAGGGGTACGTCCGCGTCACCGTGGGGGGTCCCGCCGACGGCGACCTGTTCCTGGCGGCGCTGGGGGAGGTGGCCGTTGGCTGAGCGCCGGGCGCGGGTGGAGCGCGCGACCGGGGAGACCACCGTGACCGTCGAGCTCGCCCTGGACGGCGGCCCCTGCCGCGTCGACACCGGCGTCGGGTTCTTCGACCACATGCTCGACACGCTGGCGCGCCACGCGCGCCTGGGGCTCGAGGTCGAGGCCCGCGGCGACCTCCGCGTGGACGCGCACCACACCGTGGAGGACGTCGGCCTGGCGGTGGGCGACGCGCTGGACCGGGCCCTGGGCGACCGGGTCGGCGCGGTGCGCTTCGGCTTCGCCTTCGCGCCGCTGGACGAGGCCCTCGCCCGGGCGGTGATCGACCTCTCCGGCCGCCCGTTCTGCCGGGCGGAGCTGCCCGGGGAGCTGGCCTTCGCGTGGGTCACCCGCGAGTTTCCGCTCTCCCTGGTGGGGGAGTTCTGGCGGGCGCTGGCGTCGCGGGCCCGGTGCACCCTCCACCTGGACGTGGAGCGCGCCGTCGACCCCCACCACGCCGCCGAGGCGATGTTCAAGGCGGCGGCGCTGGCGCTGCGGCAGGCGGTGCGCCTGGAGGGGGGCGCGGTGGCCTCCACCAAGGGCACCCTCACGGCATGAGGGTCGCGGTGGTCGACTCCGGGGTGGGCAACGTCCCCAACGCCGTGCGCGGCCTCGCCCGCGCCGGCGCCGACGTCGTGCTGGCCCGCGAGGGCGGCGCGCTGGACGGCGCCGAGCGGGTCGTGCTCCCCGGCGTCGGCGCCTTCCCCGCCGCCATGGCGCACCTGCGTGCCACCGGGCTGGACGCGGCCGTGCGCGGCGCCGCCGCCCGCGGCGTCCCGGTGCTGGGCATCTGCCTCGGGCACCAGCTGCTCTTCGAGACCTCCGACGAGTTCGGACCCACGCGGGGCCTGGGCCTGCTGCCCGGGCGGGTCGTGGCGCTGCCCGCGACGGCGCGCGTGCCCCACACGGGCTGGAGCCGGATCGCGCCGGTGCGGCCGGATCCCCTCCTCGCGGGGCTCGAGGCGGGCGCCTGGATGTACTTCGTGCACTCGTTCGTGGCCGAGCCGGCCGCACCCGACCTTCTGGCCACCGTGCCGTTCGGCGGCGCGCAGGTGTGCGCGGCGGCCCGCCGGGGGACCGTGCGCGGGGTGCAGTTCCATCCCGAGAAGAGCGCCGCGGCGGGCGCCCGGCTGCTGGCGAACTTCCTGGAGATCGAGCCGTGAGCGGCTTCGTCGTCTACCCGGCGGTGGACCTCAGCGGAGGCCGGGCGGTGCGCCTGCACCAGGGACGCCGGGAGGCGCTGCGGGTGGTGGCGGACGACCCCGTTGCCCTGGCGGTACGGCTGGCGGAGGAGGGCGCCGCGTTCCTCCACGTGGTGGATCTGGACGCGGCGTTCGGTGACGCCCCCGACGACGCCACCGTGCTGCGCCTCGCCGCCGCGGTACCGTGCCCCGTGCAGGTGGGGGGCGGCGTGCGGGACGAGGCCCGCGCGGCGCGGCTCCTCGACGGCGGCGCGGCGCGGGTGGTGGTGGGCACCGCCGCGCTGCGGGCGCCGGCGCTGCTTCGGCGCCTCGTCGGAGAGGATCCCGAGCGGGTCGTCGTGGCCGCCGACTGCCGCGGCGGCCGCGTCGTGGTGGCCGGCTGGACCGAGACCACCGGCGAGGAGGTCGCGTCGTTCGCCCGCGGCCTCCGCGGCATGGGCGTCCTCCGGATCCTCGTCACCGCCGTGGAGCGGGACGGCACCGGCGCAGGACCGGACCACGCCGTCCTGGGCGCCGCGCTCGACGGTTTCGGCCCCGGCGTCATCGCCTCGGGGGGTGTGGGCGCGGTGGCGGACGTGGCGGCGCTCGAGCCGCTGGCCCGCCGGGGTCTGGCCGGCGTTGTGGTGGGTTCCCTGGTGGTGGACGGCGGTGCCCGGGTGGACGAGCTCGACGCCGTGACGGAGGGGTGGTGATGCCGGCGTTCCGCATCGTGCCGTGCCTGGACGTGCGCGCGGGGAGGGTCGTCAAGGGTGTGCGCTTCGCGCACCTGCGGGACATGGGCGACCCCGTGGCGCTGGCGAGGCGGTTCCGGGACGAGGGGGCGGACGAGCTCGTGCTTCTGGACGTGACGGCGACGGTCGAGGAGCGAGCCGCCCTGGCCGTCACCGTGGCCCGCGTCGCCGAGGTGCTGGACGTGCCGTTCACGGTGGGGGGCGGGGTGCGCAGCGAAGGGGACGCCGCCGCGCTGCTGGAGGCGGGGGCGGACAAGGTCGCGGTGAACACCGCGGCGGTGGCCGGGCCCGTGCTGCTGGACCGCCTCGCGCGGCGGTTCGGGAGCCAGTGCGTGGTCCTCGCCATCGACGCCCGGCGGTCTGCGCAGGGGTTCGAGGTGGTCACCCACGCCGGGCGCACGGCCACCGGCCTCGACGCCGTGGCGTGGGCACGCGAGGGCGCGGCGCGGGGCGCCGGGGAGGTGCTGCTCACCTCCATGGACCGGGATGGCACCGGCGAGGGCTTCGACACCGCGATGCTCGCGGCGGTCCGCGCCGCCGTGGAGGTGCCCCTCGTCGCCTCGGGGGGCGGCGAGCGGGTGGAGCACTTCGTGGCCGCAGCCCGGGCCGGTGCCGACGCCGGCCTCGCCGCGACGATCTTTCACACCGGCGCGGTGGTCATCCGCGACCTCAAGGACGCCCTGGCGGCCGCGGGGGTGCCGGTGCGTCGGGAGACGACATGAGCGTGGAGGGCGTGCGCTTCGACGACAGAGGCCTGGTCCCCGCCGTGGTGCAGGACGCCGGGGACGGGGCCGTGCTGATGCTGGGGTACATGGACCGGGAGGCGCTCGAGGCCACGCTCCGCACCGGCGAGGTCCACTTCCACTCCCGCTCCAGGGATGCGCTGTGGCGCAAGGGGGAGACCTCGGGCAACCTGCTGCGGCTGGTGGGGGTGAGCGTCGACTGCGACGGCGACGCGGTGCTGGTGGCGGCCCGCCCCCAGGGACCCACCTGCCACACGGGGGAGCGCTCCTGCTTCCACGTGCCGCTCGGCGGCGCGCCGCCGGTCCCGGACGGGCTCACCCTCGCGCCGCTGTTCGCCGTGCTGCGGCAGCGCCTGGCCGAGCGCCCGGAGGGCTCGTACACCGTCGCGCTGCTCGACGACGAGGACCGCGCCCTGCGCAAGCTCCTCGAGGAGGCCGCCGAGGTGGTGCTGGCGGTGAAGAACCGCGACCGGGACAACCTGGTCTGGGAGGTCGCCGACGTGCTCTACCACCTGGCGGTGATCATGGTGGGCCGGGGTGTGGATCCGGCGGAGGTGAACCGTGAGCTGGCGCGCCGCGCCGCCGGGGAGGGCCGGTGATCCGCCCGGACAGGAGCGGCTTCGAGGCGGCGGCGCGGGAGCACGACGTCGTACCCGTGGTGAGCGAGCTCACCGCGGACACGGTGACGCCCACGGGCATGCTGCTGCGCCTGGCGAGGGCCGGCGCGCACCCGTTCCTGCTCGAGAGCGTCGAGGGGGGCGAGCACGTCGCCCGGTGGTCGTTCGCCGGCGCCGACCCGGTCCGCGTCGTGACGGTGCGCGACGGCGCAGTCGAGGTGGACGGCCGGCCGCGGGAGGGAAACCCGGTCGAGCTCCTCCGCTCGCTGCTGGCGTCGCGGAGGCGCGCGCACCTGCCTGACCTGCCGCCGTTCGCCGGCGGCCATGTGGGGTGGCTGGGCTACGACGCGGTGCGCCTCCTGGAGCGCGTCCCGGACACCCTGCCCGATCCCCTGGGCCTCCCCGACGCGTGGTTCGGCACCTACCCGGTCGTGGCCGCGCTGGACCGCGTGCGGCAGCGGCTGCTCCTCATCGCCTCGGTGTCCGCCGGCGCCGGCGCCTACGACCGGGCGCTGCGCGACCTCGCGAGGCTCGAGGAGGTGCTGGCCGCACCGCTGGACGAGGCCCGGCCGCGGCCGATCCCGCCGGCGCCGGCCGAGCCGGAGCCCGGCGCCTCCTGGGAGGCCGCTCCGGGGGACGGCCGCTTCCTCGCAGCGGTGGGGCGGGCGCGGGAGGAGATCCGGGCGGGCGAGTGCTTCCAGGTGGTGCTGTCGCGCCGCTGGTCCCGGACCACCCAGGCGTCCCCCATCGCCCTCTACCGGGCGCTGCGGCTGACCAACCCCTCGCCGTACATGTTCTACCTCGACGCCGGGGTGGCGCAGATCCTCGGGGCCTCGCCGGAGACGCTGGCGCAGTTCCGCGGCGGTGTCGCGGCCACATGCCCCATCGCCGGGACGAGGCCCCGCGGCCGCTCGGAGGCCGAGGACGAGCGCCTCGCGAGGGAGCTGTGCGCGGACGAGAAGGAGCGCTCCGAGCACCTCATGCTCGTGGACCTGGGGCGTAACGACATCGGCAAGGTGTCGCGGCCAGGCACCGTCCGGGTGGTGCGGTTCATGGACGTGGAACGCTACTCCCACGTCATGCACCTGGTCAGCGAGGTGTGGGGCACCGCGGAGCCCGGCGTGGGGGCCCTCGACGTCCTGCTCGCCTGCTTCCCGGCGGGGACCCTCACCGGGGCGCCCAAGGTGCGGGCCATGCAGCTCATCGACGAGCTCGAGGTGGTGCGCCGGGGGGTGTACGGTGGGGCGGTGGGGTACATCGACTTCTCCGGCGAGATGGACGCGTGCATCGCCATCCGTACGGCGGTGGTCGCGGCGGGGCGCGTGCACGTCCAGGCGGGGGCCGGCGTGGTGTTCGACTCGCAGCCGGAGCTGGAGCTGGCCGAGTGCGCCAACAAGGCCCGGGCGCTGTGCCTCGCCACGCGGCTCGCGGAGGGGGTCGAGCCATGATCCTGGTGGTGGACAACTACGACTCCTTCACCTACAACCTCGTGCAGTACCTCAGGGAGCTGGGTGAAGAGGAGGTGCGGGTCGTGCGCAACGACGCCGCCACGGTGCCGGAGGTGCTGTCGTGGCGGCCCCGTTGCGTGGTGCTCTCGCCCGGGCCCGGAGTGCCGGAGCAGGCGGGCATCTGCGTGGAGCTGCTCCGCGCCGCCGCGAGCGTCCCGGTGCTCGGGGTGTGCCTGGGCCACCAGGCCCTGGCCGTGGCGAACGGGGGCCGTGTGGTGCGCGCCCCGGAGCCGCGGCACGGCAAGGTCTCCCTCGTGAGGCACACGGACCGGGGCGCGTTCGCCGGCCTTCCGGACCCGTTCGAGGCGACCCGGTACCATTCGCTGGTGGCCGAGAGGACGTCGCTGCCCGCGACCTTGAGGGTCACGGCGTGGACGGAGGACGGCCTGGTCATGGGGCTGGAGCACCGCGACCGGCCCCACTGGGGGGTGCAGTTCCACCCCGAGTCGTACCTCACCCGGGGCGGACGGCGGATCCTCGCGAACTTCCTCCGCGCCGCCGGCGCCGCGGTCCGCGAGGCGGCGGTGGCGGGGCCCGGGGCGACGGCCGCCGGCGCGGAGGCCTGATGCGGGACGTGCTCGAAAGGCTGCTCGAGCGGCGCGACCTGGACGTGCCGGTGATGGAGGAGTGCTTCGTCCAGCTCATGGGCGGGGAGTGGTCGGAGGCGTCGCAGGCGGCGTTCCTCGTCGCCCTGAGGGCGAAGGGCGAGGGCCCGGCGGAGGTGGCGGCCGCGGCTCGGGTGCTGCGGCGCTTCGCGGTCCCGGTGGTGACCCGGCGGGACCCCGTGGTGGACACATGCGGCACCGGCGGGGACGGCAGCCACACCATCAACATCTCGACCGCGGCGGCGCTGGTGGTGGCGGCCGCGGGGGTGGCGGTGGCCAAGCACGGCAACCGTTCGGTGTCGTCGAAGTGCGGCTCCGCCGACGTCCTCGAGGCCCTCGGGCTGCCCCTCGACCTGGAGGCGGAGGACCTGGGGACCCTCATCGACGAGGAGGGGTTCGCGTTCCTGTTCGCACCGAGGCTGCACCCGGCCATGCGGGCGGTGATGCCCGTGCGCCGCGCCCTGGGGATCCGGACGGTGTTCAACCTGCTCGGTCCCCTGGCCAACCCGGCGGGGGTACGCCGGCAGGTGGTGGGGGTGTACTCGGCGGCGGTGGTGCCGCTGGTGGCGGGGGCGCTGGCCGCCCTGGGCGCGGAGCGCGCCTGGGTGCTGCACAGCGAGGACGGGCTCGACGAGCTCTCCGTCGCCGCGCCCAGCCGCGTCACCGAGGTGGTGGACGGGGAGCTGGCCGGCGAGTTCGTCGTCCGGCCGGACGCCCTGGGGCTGGCCCCGGCCCGGCGCGAGGAGCTCGCCGGCGGCGACGCTGCCGCGAGCGCGGCGCGCCTGCGGCGCATTCTGGCTGGCGAGGACAGGGGGGCGGCCGCTGACGCGGTGGCCCTCAACGCGGCCGCGGCCCTGGTGGTTGCGGGAGCGGCCGAGGACCTGGCCGGCGGTCTGGAGGCGGCCCGGAGCTGCCTGGCGGAGGGCCGTGCCGCGGCCCGGCTGGACGCGGTGATCTCCCGGGCCAAGGAGATGAGAGCATGAGGCCAGTCGAGGGTGACATCCTGTACCGCATCACCGAATCGGTGAAGGACCGCCTGGCCCGGGAGCCTGCTCCGGCCGGCCTCGAGCTGCGGGCCCGGGAGGCGGCGGGGGTGCGGCGCCGCGGCGGCCGGAGGAGCCTCCGGGAGGCGCTCACCACCCACGGCGTCCGCGTCATCGCGGAGTGCAAGCGCCGCTCGCCGTCGGCCGGCGTGCTGAGGCAGGCCTTCGACGCCGTGGAGCTGGCGAGGGCGTACGAGGGCGGGGGTGCGGCGGCGGTATCGGTGGTGACGGAGCCGGAGTTCTTCGGCGGCCAGGCGGGGTGGGTCGCCTCGGTCCGGGCGGCGGTGGCCCTGCCCGTGCTCCACAAGGATTTCTTCCTCACGCCGCGGCAGCTGTTCGAGTCCGCGGTCCTCGGCGCCGACGCCGTGCTGCTCATCGCGCGGGCGCTGCCCGGCGTCGAGCTCGCGGGTATGGTGGCGGTGGCCCAGGAGCTCGGGCTCGAGGTGCTTCTCGAAGTCCACGACGAGGCGGACCTCCAGCGCGCCGCGTCCGTCGACGTGCCGCTGGTCGGCATCAACTCGCGCAACCTGGTGAGCTTCGAGGTGGACCTGGAGGCGGCGACGGCGCTCGCGGAGCGGGTGCCCCCGGACCGGGTCGTCGTCATGGAGAGCGGCATCGCGGGCCCGGCCGACGTCCGCCGCTTCGCGGCAAAGGGGCTGCGCCAGTTCCTGGTGGGCGGGCACCTGCTTCGGGCGGCCGACCCCGGAGCGGCGGTGAAGGAGCTGGTGGAGTGCGTGTGACGGTGAAGATCTGCGGCCTGACCTCCGCGGCCGACGCGCAGGCCGCTGCAGAGGCCGGCGCCGACCTGCTCGGGTTCGTGTTCTTCCCCGCCTCGCGGCGGTGCCTGGATCCGTCGGCGGCCTCGTGGTTGCGGGAGGTGGACCGGGCGCCCAAGGTGGGGGTGTTCCGCGACCAGGACCGTGCCTTCGTGGAGGAGGTGCGGCGACGCGCAGGGCTTGCCTGGGTGCAGCTGCACGGCGGCGAGACGCCGGAGGAGTGCGCGGCCCTGGGCGGCCGCGGCCGCGTCATCAAGGCCGTCTCCGTCGCGGGACCGGTGGACTGGGCGCTGGTCGGGGCGTACCGGCCGGTGGCCCGCATCCTGTTCGACACCGCGTCGCCCACGGGCGGCGGCACCGGCCGGGTCTTCGACTGGGGTCTGCTGGAAGACCGGCCGCCGGATCTGGAGTTCCTGCTGGCGGGGGGGCTGGACCCGGACAACGTGGCGGCGGCCGTGGCGGCGGTCCACCCGGCGGGGGTCGACGTGGCCTCCGGTGTGGAACGCGAGGCGGGGCGCAAGGACGCCGGAAAGATGCGGGCCTTCGTGCGTGCCGCGAGAGCGACGCTGGCGACGGGGGGGAGGAACGACCATGAGATCCTGGCCGGACGAGCGAGGGTACTTCGGCCCCTACGGCGGCCGCTTCGTGCCGGAGACGCTGATGGCGCCCCTGGCCGCCCTCACCGAGGCGTGGGGCGACCTCCGGCGGGACCGGACGTTCAACCGCGAGCTCGAGGGGCTGCTCGCCACCTACTGCGGGCGCCCCACGGCGATGAGCTACGCGGCGCGCCTGAGCGACCACCTGCGCGGCGCACGCATCTTCCTCAAGCGCGAGGACCTCTGCCACACCGGGGCGCACAAGATCAACAACGCGCTGGGGCAGTGCCTGCTGGCGCGGCGCATGGGCAAGGTGCGCATCATCGCCGAGACCGGCGCCGGCCAGCACGGCGTCGCGGTGGCCACGGCCAGCGCCCTGCTCGGGATGCGCTGCCGGGTCTACATGGGCAGCGAGGACATGCGGCGGCAGGCCTTGAACGTCTACCGCATGCGCCTGCTGGGCGCCGAGGTGACGGCCGTGGAGTCGGGCTCGCGCACCCTCAAGGACGCCATCAACGAGGCGCTCCGCGACTGGGTCACCAACGTGGAGACCACCCACTACGTGATCGGCTCGGTGCTGGGCCCCCACCCGTACCCCGCGATGGTGCGGGACTTCCAGTCCGTCATCGGCAGCGAGGCGCTGCTCCAGATCCGCCGCCAGCACGGCTCCCTTCCCCGCGAGGTGGTCGCCTGCGTGGGCGGAGGCTCCAACGCGGCGGGCATCTTCTCGGCGTTCCTTTCCTACCGGCAGGTGGCGCTGGTGGGTGTGGAGGCCGGCGGGCGCGGCACCGCCCTCGGCGAGCACGCCGCGCGTTTCGCCGGCGGCGCCCCGGGTGTGCTGCACGGGACGCGGACCTATCTGCTCCAGGACCAGTACGGGCTGGTGGCCGGCACCCACTCGGTGTCGGCCGGCCTCGACTACCCGGCGGTGGGCCCGGAGCATGCGTTCTGGCACGACTCGAGGCGGGTGTCGTACACGCGGGTGAGCGACGCCGAGGCACTCGACGCCTTCCACCTCCTCGCCGAGATGGAGGGGATCGTGCCGGCCCTGGAGACCGCCCACGCCCTCGCCTACGTGGTCCACGTGGCGGGGCGGATGGGCCGCAACGAGGCGGTCCTGGTCAACCTGTCCGGTCGCGGCGACAAGGACGTCGCCGAGGTCGCGGCGCTGGAGGGGGTGAAGCTATGAGCGGCCGGATCAAGCATGCCTTCGCCCGCGCCGCGAAAGCGAAGCGCGCGGCGTTCGTCCCCTACGTCACGGCGGGGGATCCCCGCCCCGCGCGGACGCTGGAGATCGTCCGCGGGCTCGAGCGGGCGGGGGCCGACGTCGTCGAGCTGGGGGTGCCGTTCACCGACCCCATCGCCGACGGCCCCACCAACCAGCGCGCCGCCGAGCGCGCTCTCGCCGCGGGGACGACGCTTCCCGTGGTGCTGCAGCTGGTCCGCGAGCTGCGCTACTCCAGCGAGGTGCCGGTGGTGCTGTTCACCTACTTCAACCCGGTGCACGCCTACGGGCTGGCGCGGTTCGCCGTGGACGCCGCCGGGGCCGGGGTGGACGGGGTGCTGTTCACCGACGTGCCGCTGGAGGAGGCCGCCCCGGTGCGCGACACGCTGCGCCGCGCCGGGATGGACCTCATCATGCTGCTGGCGCCGACCTCCACCCGCGAGCGCATGAAGGCGACGAAGAAGCTGGCCTCCGGGTTCGTCTACTACATCTCCCGGACGGGTGTCACCGGCGCCGGCAGGCGCCTGGCGGACTCCCTCGAGGAGGAGGTCCGGACGGTGAAGAAGGCGACGGGGATGCCGGTGGCGGTGGGGTTCGGGATCGCCACGGCCGACCAGGTGCACCGCGTGGCGGCTTTCGCCGACGGCGTCGTCGTCGGCTCGGCGCTGGTCGACCGCATCGCCGAGCTGGGCGACTCCGCCCAGACCGCCGTCGAGGTGGAGCGCTTCGCGCGCTCGCTGGCGCTGGCCACCCGCCGCCAGTCCTGAGGAAGTAGCCGAGTCCGGGCGGGCGCCGCTGCCGCGGGCTATCCGTTCGCGGGGGTCCGGCCGCCTTCCGCCCACCCTCCGCGGCCTCGACCCCCGAGCCCCCGCGCGAAGCGAAAGTGAATTCGGCTTCGCGCCTCTTTCCTCCAGCCCGCCCCTCGACCCGGCCATGCGGCTCCCGCTTCCGCGAGCCTTCGGGCAGCCCGCCCTCCATGGGATGCAACGATCCTCCCCCCCTTGGAGATGTGCCGCCGGCGCCGCGGAGCGGGGGTGGCAGTTTCGCGGCGTTGCAGGCGTACTGTGTAGTCGCGCCCTTCAGGGCGCGGGGCGGGGGGCTGGCGAGACCGTCCGCAGAGCGGAGGACTCGGGCGCGGCGAGGTGCTGCAGGTGCGGCGGCAGCGCTACGGCGAGGGTGAGTGCGTACCGCAGCGGGAAGCGGGATGATGAAGGTTTCTCTGTGGTACTGGAGAGCCCTGCAGGCTTGGAGGGTGTACGGTGCCACCGCTGACGATTTGTTGCCGAGCGCGTTACCGGCGCCTGGGAGTACGAGGCGCTGAGAGACGTGCAGACTTGGCGGGGTTCAAATCGTCACCAGTGGCACCGAGCGGCGCTCCCACGCGCGACGGGCTGAACCAGTGATCGCCAGGGCCCGGGCGACCGCGGCGCTGCGAGGCGGTGCAGGCGCGGCGAAAAGGAAAGGGGGGAGCCGGCGGCTCCCCCCTGAGGTTTCGGACGGCGTCGACGGATCAGGCTTCGGCGGTCTCCATGGACTCGCGCACGCGCCGGTTGGAGAAGATCGGCAGGTGGGTGGCGAGGAAGCGCTGGAGCTTGTCCATGTAGAGGTAGACCACCGGGGTGATGAAGAGCGTGAGGAACTGCGAGAAGAGCAGGCCGCCGACCACCGCGAGGCCCAGGGGGCGGCGCGACTCGGCGCCGGCGCCCCAGCCGACCGCGATGGGGAGCACGCCGAAGAACGCCGCCATGGTGGTCATCATGATGGGGCGGAACCGTACCACGCACGCCTCGTAGATGGCGTCCGACGGGGACTTCTTCTCGCCCGCTCAGCCTCGATGGCGAAGTCGATCATGATGATGCCGTTCTTCTTCACCAGCCCCACGAGCATGATGATGCCCACGAAGGAGTAGATGTTGAGGTCGACGCCGAACACCAGCAGCGTGACGAGGGCGCCGAACCCCGCCGTGGGCAGGGCGGAGAGGATGGTGATGGGGTGGATGAAGCTCTCGTACAGGATGCCCAGCACGATGTAGATGAGCACGATGGCCATGATGAGCAGGACGCCCAGACCCTGAATGGAGGACTGGAAGGCCTGTGCCGTGCCCTGGAAGCTCAGTGAGATGGTGTCGGGCACGATGCCGGCGGTTGCCTGCTGGACCTCGTTCACCGCATCGCCCAGCGAGACGTCGGGGAGCAGGTTGAAGGACAGCGTCACCGAAGGGAGCTGGCCGGTGTGGTTCACCGTCAGCGGACCGGTGCCGCTCTGGAACTTCACCACCGCGGGCAGCGGCACGAGGTTCCCGGTGGAGGAGGGTACGTACAGCAGGGAGAGGTCCTCGGGGTGCCTCTGGTAGGCCGGCTCGACCTCCATGAGGACGCGGTACTGGTTGTTGGGAGCGAAGATCGTGGAGATCTGGCGGGAGCCGTAGGCGGAGTACAGGGCGCTCTCCACGGCCTCGGCGCTGACCCCCAGGGACGACGCCTTGTCCCGGTCGATGGTCACGTTGATCTGTGGGTTCTTGAGCTGCAGGTCGCTGGTCACGTCGATGAGCCCCGGCAGCGACCGCATCCTGGCCTCCATCAGCGGCGCGACCCGGTACAGCTCGGCGGTGTCGGGGCCCTGGAGGGTCACCTGGTACTGGCTCTTGGTGAAGCGGCCGCCGACGTTGATGGGCGGGGGGTTCATCATGTAGACGCGGATGCCCGGAACCTGCGAGAGCTTGGGGCGCAGCTCGTCGATGACCTGGTCGGCGCTGAGGGCCCGCTCGTTGCGGGGCTTGAGGCGGATGAACACCACGCCGGAGTTGCTGGCGCCGATGCCCCCGCGTCCCCCCGCGGAGGACATGAACGACTGCACGTTGGGGTCCTTCTGGACGATGGCGGCCACCTCCTGCTGGTGCTTGACCATGGAGTCGTACGAGATGCCCTCGGCCGCCTCGGTGGAGGCGAAGATCTGCCCCGTGTCCTCGCTGGGGATGAACCCCTTGGGGACGACGACGAACAGCGCCAGGGTGGCCAGGGTGATGGCCACGGCGCCCAGGACCACGAGGACGTGATGTCGCAGGGACCACTTGAGGCCGGACTCGTAGCCCGCCAGCATCCGGTCGAAGAAGCGCTCCGAGGCCTTGTACAGGCGGCCGTGGTGGACGTCCTCCTGGGCGCGGAGGAAGCGGCTGGCGAGCATGGGCGTCAGGGTCAGCGAGACGACGCCGGAGACCAGCACGGCGACACCGATGGTGACCGCGAACTCCCGGAACAGCCGGCCGATGATGCCGCCCATGAACAGCACCGGGATGAACACCGCCGCCAGGGAGATGGTCATGGAGATGATGGTGAAGCCGATCTCCCGCGACCCGGTCAACGCCGCCTGGAAGGGCCTCTCGCCGTGCTCGATGTGGCGGACGATGTTCTCCAGCATGACGATGGCGTCGTCCACCACGAAGCCGACGGAGAGCATCAGGGCCATCAGCGAGAGGTTGTCGAGGGAGTACCCCAGCAGGTACATGATGGCGAAGGTGCCCACGATGGACAGCGGCATCGACAGCGAGGGGATGACCGTCGCCGACAGGTTCCTCAGGAACAGGAAGATGACCAGGATGACCAGGGCGAGGGTGAACAGCAGCGTGGTCTTCACGTCGTCCACCGAGGCCCGGATGGACTGCGACCGGTCGTAGAGGGTGTGCATGGAGACCGAGGCGGGGAGCTGCTGCCGGAAGGTGGGCAGCAGGTCGCGCACGGCCTGGGCGACCTCGACGGTGTTGGTCCCGGGCTGGCGCTGGATGGCGAGAATCACGGAGCGCTGGTCGACGAACCACGCCGCGGTCTTGTCGTTCTCGACGCTGTCGAGCACGCGGCCGAGCTCGGCGACCCGCACCGGGGTGCCGTTGCGGTAGGTGACGATGACCGGCCGGTAGGCCGCGGCCGTGGTGAGCTGGCCGTCGGTCTGGACCGTGTACGCCTTGTTGGGTCCGTAGAGGACGCCGCTGGGCAGGTTCACGTTGGCGCTCGCCACGGCGGAGGCAACCTGGTCGATGCCGATGCCCTTGGCCGCCAGCTTCGACGGGTCGAGCTGGATCCGTACGGCGTACTTCTGCGAGCCGTACACCATCACCTGGGCCACGCCGCTCACCGTGGAGATGCGCTGCGCCATGAGGGTCTCGCCGTACTCGTCGAGCTGGTACAGCGGCAGGGTGGGGGAGGTGAGGGCCACGTAGAGGATCGGCTGGCTGGCCGGGTTCACCTTCTGGTAGGAGGGCGGGCTCGGCATGTCCTGGGGCAGCTGGCGGCCGGCCCGGGAGATGGCCGCCTGGACGTCCTGGGCGGCCGCGTCGATGTTCCTGGAGAGGTTGAACTGCAGGGTGATGCTGGTGGAGCCCTGGGAGCTGGTCGAGGACATGGAGTCGATGCCCGCGATGGTGGAGAACTCGCGCTCCAGGGGCGTGGCCACCGAGGACGCCATGGTCTCGGGGCTCGCGCCGGGCAGGGAGGCGGACACCTGGATGGTGGGGAAGTCCACGTTGGGCAGGTCGCTCACCGGCAGCTTGGTGTAGGCGATGATGCCGAACAGCAGAACCCCCAGCATGACCAGGGTGGTCATGACGGGGCGCTTGATGAAGAGGGAGGAGATGTTCATCGCGCTCTCCTCACGACGCCGACTCGGGGCTCTTGACCTCGACCTTGGCGCCGGGTGAGAGGCGGAGCTGACCGTCGGTGACCACCGTCTGCCCGGGGGTGAGACCCTTGGCGATGACCGTCTCCTCGCCAACCTGGCGATCCACCGTGACGGCGACTGACTCCACGGTCTTATCGGGCTTCACGACGTAGACGTAGGGACCGGTCTGCCCGGCGGTCACGGCCTTGGAGGGCACCACGACGGCGTCGGCCTGCTCGCCGAGGGTGACGACCACGTCGGCGAACTGGCCCGGCCACAGCGCCCGGTCCTTGTTGGGGAAGGTGGCGCGGAGCATGATGGTGCCGCTCTGGGTGTCCACCGTGTTGTCGATGAAGGTGAGCTGTCCCGCGACCTTCTCGGAGCCGTTCTGCCGGGCCACCGCAACCACCCGGAGGTCGCCGCGGGCCTGCCGCGCGCGGATCTCGGACAGCGACTGCTCGGGCACCGCGAAGCTCACGTCGATGGGGTCCATCTGGTTGATCACGACCATGTTGGTGGTGTCGTTGGCCTTGACCAGGTTGCCGGCGTAGACGATCAGGTTGCCGGTGCGGCCGGCGAGGGGCGAGCGGATCTCGCAGTAGCCCAGCTGCAACCGGGCCGTCTCCAGGGAGGCCTGGTCGGCGTTGACCGTGGCGTCCAGCGAGTCGGCCTGAGAGACCGCCTGGTCGTACTGCTCCTTGGTGACGTAGTCCTCCTTGACCAGCACGCTGTACCGCTTGACGTCGCTGCGGGCCTTCTCGCGCAGCGCGCGGTCCCGGGCCAGCACGGCCTCGGCCTGCTGGACCATGGCCTGGTAGGGGCGGGGGTCGATGGTGAAGAGGAGCTGCCCCTTGGCGACGTCGTCGCCCTGCCTGAAGTGCACGGCCTCGAGGACGCCGCCGACCTGAGAGCGCACGCCGACGGTGGAGACCGTGACGACGTTGCCGATGGCGCGGAGGTCGAGGGGCATCGCCTTGCGGGCGACCTGGGCCACGGTCACGGGCGCCGCCGGCATGGCGGCCTGGCCCTGGGTCCCCCCCGCCTTGGAGCACGAGGCGACGAGGACGGCCAGGGACGCGACCGCGACGGCCGCGGCGAGGCCGGCCCGGAGGCGCAGGCCGCGGGTGGCGGCCAGGGGACGGGTGGTTGGATCAGTCGTGCGTGCTGTGCGCATGGTCTTCCTCGCTTGCGGGTGCCGGGGGGGCCGGAGGCGCGCTCTGGGCGCCCACGTGCAGGTCGGGGATCGGTCCGATGGAGCCGGTGGCGTTGGCCAGGCTGGCCACGGAGACGAGCCAGTTGGTACGGGCCTGGATCTCCTGGGCCCGGGCCGAGGCCAGGGCGGCCTGGGCGGTGAGCAGGTCGATGATGCTTCCGACGCCTTCCTTGTAGCGTCCGAGGGCGACCTTCTCGGACTCGGTGGCGCTGTCCAGGAGATCCTTGGCCGTGGCCACGCTCTGGCCCGCCGTCTCGAGGTTGGCGTAGGCGGTCCAGACGTCCAGGGTCACCTGCTGCTCCAGGGTGCGGGCGGTGGACAGGCTCACCTGCGCGTCGGCCTCGGCCTGCCTGATGTCGTAGTGGTTCTTGAAGCCGGTGAACAGCGGCACCGACAGGGTCACGCCCGCCGCCCACCCGGTGGTGAACGCGGAGTTGCCGACCGGCGAGTAGTACGTCCGGTTGGCCGAGGCGGACAGGGAGAAGGAGGGCAGCCCCTCCGCCTTGATCTTCTTGATGTGGCGGGCGGCCTTCTCGGCGTCCCACCGCGCCGCCTGGAGGTCCGGCCTGGAATCCAGCGCCCGCTTGATGAGCGGCTCCACCTGCGTGCTCACGGCGGAGACCGGCACGTTCTCGGGAAGGGCGCCCACCTCGAACGGGGTGTTGGCGGGGATGCCCATGGCGGTGGCCAGGGCGCCGCGCAGGGTCTGGATCTGGCCCTGATAGGTCTGCCTGGTGAGCTGCGCCTGGGAGAAGGCGGTCTGCGCCTGGAGGACGTCGGCGATGGTCGCGACGCCCACCTCATGCTTCTTCCGCGCCGCCTCGAGGTTGACCTGGGCCTCCTTCACGCTGGCGACGGCGCCGGCCAGGTTGGCCTTGGCATCCAGGTAGGTGTAGTAGGCCTGCTGGACCTGCAGGACCACGTCCTGGATGGTCTTGTTGTGGGTGTAGTCCGCCGCCAGCAGCGAGTCCCGCGCCTCGTCCACGGAGGCCCGGCGGCCGCCAAAATCGAAGAGGAGGTAGTTCAGGGAGATGGACGGCCCGTAGGTGGTCTGCAGGAGGTTGAACAGCCCGCCCACAGCGGACAGCTTGGTCCGGGTCACGTCGAGGTCCAGGTTCAGCGACGGGTAGTAGGCGCTGCGCTTGCTGCCCAGCTGGGCGGCGGCGGAGCGCGCCGAGAACCACGCCGAGCGCGTCTGCTCGTTGTTGGCCAGCGCGATATTGACGATGTCGGCGAGGGTGAGCTGCTCGGCGAGCTGGCGCCAGTTCTCCGGGAGGGTGAAGGTGGCTTCCTTGGGAGGAGGCGGGGCCGCCGGGAGCGCCTGGATCTGCTCGCCGGGCTTGTCGGGCACGGGGCCCTGGCCGACCAGGGCGGTCCCGTGGGCGCAGCCGCCCAGCAGGACGACGCCGGCGAGGGCAGGCACGGCCAGCGCTCTCCCGGCACGACTGGGGGACACAACGGACGGTTTCACGTGAGGCTCCCTTCCGAATAGGCTCTGATGCCGGCGGCGCTGAAGCGGACGATGTGTCCCATCACTGCGGCCAGGGAACGGGTGTCTGGAGACCCTCCCCGCTCCTCGGCCTCGTACCGCTGCATGCTGAGGATGTGCGACAGCTGGCCGATGAAGGACGCCGCACACAGGGAGGCGGCGGCGGGGTCGAGCCCCGGCGCGACCCGGGCGAACGCCTGCTCGAGCGCCGCCCGCACGGGCTGGATCATCTCCCGGCGGAAGAAACCCGGCGGGAGCTGCGCGTCGAGGAGCTCGCGGCCGATGAGCAGCATCGTCATGCGTCCCTCGCTGCCGCTGACGAACGGCTCCAGGAACGCCCGGGCGAAGGAGGTCAGGACGAGCTCCAGGGAGGCGTGCTCGCCGGCGCTGTCGAGGGTGGCCCGGACCCGCGCGATGCGGTGCTCCCGCAGCGCGGCCAGGCGCCGGCGGAAGACCTCCGCGTAGAGGTTGAGCTTGCTCCCGAAGTGGTAGTTGACGGCCGCCACGTTGCACCGCGCCCGGGCGGTGATCTCCCGTACCGAGGCGCCGTGGAAGCCGCGTTCGGCGAAGAGCCGCTCCGCCGCGTCGAGCACGCGCTCCCTGGTCAGGGTGGCGGTCTCGGCGGCGTGTGGGGTTGGCTGGACGGCTGCGGTCATCAAGGTCGGACGTCGACTCCAAACGAAACGGGAGTATAAAACGGGTGTTTGACTCGGTCAAGCTCCCCGCCCGGGCCGCGGCCGCGCCGCCGGCGTGCGGACCCGGGGGACGGCCCGGACGCCCCGGGGCCGTGACGCTTCCAACTCATCCGGCGGTGGGATTGTTCCGGCCGCGCGTCCGGGCTGTGGCACACTCGGGAGGTGACGAGGCGTGCGCTCGCGGTGGTCCTGGTCGCCGCACAGGTCGTGCTGGCGTCGTCGTCCTGCGTGTCCGTGCGGACCACCGGGAGCCGCGAGCTCGCCGGCGGGGGCGGTGGCGTGGGTGTCACCGTGTTTCCCGACGACGCGGCCCGCCGCGGCGGACGCCCGGGTCCCCCGGCGATCCTGGGCGAGCTGGACAGGCGCGAGGGACGCGACTGGGTGCCGGTGTTCCGCTCCCTCGACCCGGCATGGACCGTGGCCGGGCTGGCGCCGGGAAGCTATCGGCTCCGGTTCCCGGCCCGTCTCGACGACGCCGGCAACGTCGTCCGGCTCGACACGAAGCCCCTGGAGGTCCGGGTCCGGGAGGGCCGGCTGACGGAGATCCGGGCGGTCCTCCACCACGTCGACACCGCCCTGGTGGTCGCCGGCGTGGTCACGGTGGTGGTGGCCGTAGTGCTGCTCGCCCGCTACCTGGAGCATCACGATCTTCCCGAGCCGCCGCCACCCCCGCCGGGGCTGGTGGAGACCGTGTTCTGGGTCACCCTGGACGCCTCCGGCGAGCCCGCGTGGCAGGGCGCCGGCGATCGCCAGCCGCCCCAGGCGACCTCCCACTTCCCGGCCTCCGGCGCCCTGGTGGCCGCGCGCCGTCCACGCGTGGTGCTGGCCATGTCCGAGCCGCTACGGGCGTCCTCGCTGGAGGGGAACGCGGTGACAGTGCTGGGAGAGCGCAGCGGGCTCGTGGGCGGCGTGGTCAGCTGCGACGCGGATCACTGGTGGGTGGTGTGGGAGCCGCAGGAGGACCTGGCGCCGGGCGACACGTGGCACGTGACGCTGGCTGCCGGCGCAATAGAGGACCTGTCGGGGAACGATCTCGAATCGCCGGTGAGCTTCTCGTTCGCCACGGCGAGGTGAAGGCGCCGCGCGAGCGCGCGGGGAGGGGAGGCGGTGGTGATCATCACGCGGGACGGTGTGGCGCTGCACACGGTGGTGGAGGGTGACGGGCCCGCGGTGGTCCTGCTCCACGGACACACCCTGGACCTGAGGGTGTGGGACGACGTGGCCGCGCGCCTGGTGGCGGAGGGGACTCGCGTGATCCGCTACGATCAGCGGGGGCACGGCCGCTCCTCCTCGCCGCCGTCGGGTTACCGCTTCGGCGACCACGCCGCGGACCTCGCGGCGGTCCAGGACGCCTGCGGAGCCTCGCCGGCGCACCTGGTGGGGCTGTCCAAGGGGGGCGGCATCGTCCTGGAGCTCGCCCTGCGCGAGCCGGAGCGTGCACGGTCGTTGACGCTGGTGGGCCCAATGGTTCCGGACGTCCGCCTCTCGGAGCCCATGGTCGACTCCTTCCGCGCCCTGGCCCGGGCGATCCGGGCGGACGGGCCCGCCGCCGTGAGCGGCGACGTCTGGACGGCGCATCCGCTGCTGGCCCCGGCCGCGGCGCGGCCCGGCGCGCGGGAGCGCCTGGAGGCGATGCTGCGGTCCTACCCCGCCGGCGAGTACCTGGCGACCGCCAGGGACGAGCCCGACCGGGCCTGGACCGTTCCCGAACGCCTGGGCGAGCTCGCGGCGCCCACCCTGGTGGTCCGCGGGGACGGCGAGGTGGACGACTTCAGGGCCATGGCCGAGCTGGTGGCCGCCCGCGTGCCGGGCAGCCGCCTCGAGGTGATCCCCGGCAGCGGCCACCTGGTGCCGCTGGAGCAGCCGGCGGCGCTGTCCGAGGCGCTGCTGGGGTTCCTCGCGTCTATCGCGTGACCGCCGGCGGCGCGGGCGGAGGCACCTGGTTGTGGATCGCCGGGATGGACTGGAGGTAGGCGAAGACGGCCCGCAGGTCGTCGTCGCTGAGCTTGCCCGTCCACGGCCACGGCATGGGAGGCAGGATGGGACGCCCGGCGCCCATCATCCGGCCGGTCCGCATCGCCTTGATGAAGACCTCGGGGGTCCAGGCGCCCACGCCGGTCTCCTCGTCGGGAGTGAGGTTGGCCGCGTAGCTGATCCCCCAGGGGCCCGCCCACGCGGTCATCGTCGAGGAGCCCACGACGCCCCAGCCGGACGCCGGCGAGATCACCGGCGGGCTCTCGAGGGAAAGGCCCTGGGGATGCCCCGACAGCATCCGGCTCATGTCCGGCTCCGGCCCCTTGGCCCCCATCTTCCAGGGCGTGTGGCAGTCGTTGCACCCCATCGCGGTGACCAGGTAGCGTCCCCGTTCGACGGCGTTTCCGCCCCGTTCGCCGGTGGGCGCCACGGCGCCCGCAAGGAGCAGCAGCGCAGCCGCCGCTCCGAGACCCGCCACGATTCTCCGCCTCATGTCCCCCTCCTCTCCGTGCCGCGTGTCGAAATCTGTTGAGATGGAGTATCGATCCCGATGGAGGCGCCGTCAAGGGGGCCGGGGCGCCGACCCGGAGCGGGAGCGGAGAACGCCGCGGCAGCCTACTCCGGCGGCGCCCCGGAAAGCCGCGGGCCGCGGACGACGCGCCACCACGACAGCGCCCTCAGATCGTCGCTGCGCCGCTTGAGGGCGGCGACGTCGGGAGCGGCGCCCGCGTCGCGGACCCTCACCGAGGAGGGCTCGCCCGGGGGCGGCGAGAGATCCACGAGATAGTCGGGCGACACGGCGAGACCGGCGCCGAAGGTCACCGTCGAAGCTCCGCCGGGGGCGAGAAGGTCGTGGCCCAGCGCGGGGTAGGTGAAGCCCGCCGGCGCGGCCAGGTCGACGAGCGTCGCCGTGAGGTCGGTGTGGCTGCCGACGGCGCCGGGGGGGAGGGTGACGTGCGGGAGCACGCCCGGGCCGTGGAGCAGGAGCGGCACGAACGACCGCTCGTTGAGCGGCGGACGGCTCTCCAGGTGGCGGCGCCCGTCGTGGTCCCCGGTGATGGCGACGAGGACACCGGGCAGCGCACGCTCCGCCTCGTCGGTGAACCGGCCCAGGCAGTGGTCGGCGTACCAGAAGTGGCCGATCTGCTTGAGGGTGTAGTCGCCGCTCCACAGGGGCGCCAGCTCCGGGGGCATGGCGCGCAGGGGGAACCCCTTGGCCCAGACGTCCAGGTCGAACGGCGGGTGGTTGCTGGCGGTGAGGATGACGTTGAAGGAGGGCACGTCGTCCTTCACGGTGCTCAGCACGAAGTCGAAGAGGCGCTCGTCGCTCACGCCCCACTCGTTGCCCTCGCTCCATGACCCCGCGTCGCCGCCGCCGTAGACCTCGTCGAAGCCCTGGCTGGCGGCAAACGTGCCCACCCGCTCCCAGCTCAGGTACCCGGCGTAGAAGAACCGGGTCCGGTAGCCCAGCCGGCGGAACAGCACGGCCATGGAGGTGGGGAAGGGCTTTTCCGCGAGGGGCTGGTAGCTGATCGGGACGCCGGGGTCCTCGAGGCCCGTGAGGAGCGGGCCCAGGGACGCCATGGTGCCGGTGCCGGCGGGCAGGAAGCGGCGGAACAGGAGGCCGGTCGCGGCCAGGCGCTCGACCTGCGAGGCGATGCCGAGGGCCCTGAAGCGGGGCAGCAGAGGCCACTCCGAGTAGCTCTCGCCGACGACGAGGAAGACGTGGCGGGGCGGCGTGGCGGCGCCGGGGGCCGTATGCGCCATCATGGCGTCGAGGTCCCGCGAGGCCGCGCGGGGTCCGAACACGCGGCGCGCCGCGGCGGCGAGGTCGCCGTCGGGGAGGAAGACCCGGTAGCCCTGCGGGTCGGCCAGGCGGCGGTGGCCCTGGATCGCGTAGTAGAGGGCCTTGTACGGGTTGAGGACGGTGGCGTTGAGGAAGGCGTCGGCGGTGACGGCGACGTCCTTCTCCTGGGCCGGCCGGGTTCCCAGGGAGCCGCGGGCCACGACGCCGGTGGCGAGAACGAGCGCCACGACGAGCGCGAGGCGGCCACCCGTGGGGAGGCCCGCGAGGCGGTGCGGCGGCGGGGAGGCCGCCGGGCGGCGCACCCAGCGCAGGGCGAGAAGGGTGATGGCGGCGGAGAGGACCAGCACGCCGGCCACGATGAGGGGCAGGGGGTACTCCTTGGCGATGGTGGTCAGCACCGCGCGGCGGTCGTCGTACACGACCCCCATGAGGGCGGCGTTGAACTGGTCGTGATACTCCTGGAAGTACCCCAGGGTGATGCCCTCGAGGAGGACGGTGAGCAGCGTGAACAGGGCCAGTGCCACGGTGCGTGCGCGCTCCGCCGCCCGGGACGCGGCGCCGAAGCCCGACGCGACGCTGAGCAGGAACGGTCCGAACACGAAGAGGAGGGCGACCTGGCCGTCGAAGCGGAGGCCGTTGAGGAGGACGTCCGCCACGGCGCCGGTTCCGGCGGCCGCGCCCATGTGCGAGCGGAAGGCGACGAGGAGGGCGACCCGGCCGGCGGTGAGCAGGGCGACGGCGAACGCGAAGAACCGGAGGTCCTGGCGCAACTGGACCAGGAACTCGCCCCACCCCGCGGGACGGGGCGTCTCAGGTCCGGCGAGCCGCGCCACGGCCCCTCGTGGTGACCCTGTCAACGCCAGGGCCAGCAGACTCCGAACGCCTCGTCATGTCGGTCCCGTGCATGCCCCGGGCAGCATACACCTGTCTTCCGGCCGGCCCCGCCACCCTCAGGCGGGGGGCTCGCCGGTCTCGAGGCTCTCGATGAAGCGGGCGGCGAGGGCCGTCCAGCCCGTCTGGTGGCTCGCGCCGAGGCCGCGCCCCGTGTCCCCGTCGAAGTACTCGTGGAAGAGCACCTGGTCCCGCCACAGGGCATCGTCGGCGAAACGCCGGTCGGGGCCGTGACAGGGGCGCCGGCCGTCGGCCCCGCGCAGGAAGAGGGAGGCCACGCGGCGGGTGATCTCCCGGGCCACGCCGGCCAGGGTCATCACCGTTCCCGAGCCCGCGGGGCACTCCACCGTGAAGGCGTCGCCGTAGAAGTGGTGGTAGCGCTCCAGCGCCTCCACGAGCAGGTAGTTGAGGGGCAGCCACACCGGGCCCCGCCAGTTGGAGTTGCCTCCGAACAGCCGGGTGGTGGACTCTCCCGGCTCGTAGCCCACCGAGTAGTCGTGGCCATCGACGGGGAAGACGAAGGGGTGCTCCAGGTGGTGGCGGGACAGGGAGCGGATCCCGTGGGGGGAGAGGAACTCGTTCTCGTCCAGCATGTAGCGCAGGACCCGCGAGAGCCGCTCCCGGGAGGGGATGGCGAGGAGCCTGTGGCGGTGGGCCGGATCCTCCGAGGTCGCCATGTAGGAGATGTGGCGCGCCAGGTCGCCCCGGTTCGAGAGGAACCAGTCGAGCCGTCGGCGGAAGCCGGGCAGGCGGTCGATCGCCTCGTCCTCGAGCACCTCGACGGCGAGCAGGGGGATGAGCCCGACGAGGGAGCGGATGCGCAGGGGGATGCGCCGGCCGTCCAGCATGAGCTGGTCGTAGTAGAAGCCTTCCTCGTCATCCCACAGCCCCGTTCCTCCGAACGAGTTCATGGCGTCGGCGATGGCCACGAAATGCTCGAAGAACTTGGACGCCACGTCCTCGTAGGCGGGGTCGGCGCTGGCCAGCTCGAGGGCGATGGCCAGCATGGTGGCGCAGTAGGAGGCCATCCAGGCGGTGCCGTCGGCCTGCTCCAGGAAGCCGCCGGTGGGCAGGGGACGTGACCGGTCGAACACCCCGATGTTGTCGAGGCCGAGGAAGCCCCCGGAGAAGAGATGGTTGCCCGCCGGGTCCTTGCGGTTGACCCACCAGGTGAAGTTGAGGAGCAGCTTCTGGAAGACCCGCTCGAGGAACAGCCGGTCCCGCCCGCCCCGCGGCCCGGTGATCTTGTAGACGCGCCACGCCGCCCAGGCGTGCACCGGTGGGTTGACGTCGGAGAAGGCGAACTCGTAGGCGGGGATCTGCCCGTTCGGGTGCATGTACCACTCGCGGAGCAGGAGCACCAGCTGCCCCTTGGCGAACGCCGGGTCGACGCGGGAGATGGGGAGGGTGTGGAACGCGAGGTCCCAGGCGGCGTACCACGGGTACTCCCAGGAGTCCGGCATGGAGATGACGTCGCGGTTGAACACGTGGGTCCAGTCGTGGTTGCGGCCGGTGAGGCGCTGGGGGGGCGGCGGGGGCTGGGCGGGATCGCCGTCGAGCCACTCCTGCACCACGTAGTGGTAGAACTGCTTGTTCCATGCCAGCCCCGCGTAGGCCTGCCGGACCACGTCGCGGGCGTCGGGCCCGAGGCCGCCGGGGATGCGGGCGGCGAAGAAGGCGTCGGCCTCCGCGAGGCGGTCGGCCACGACCCCTTCGAACTCCGGGCCCAGGGGGTCGTCGGACCGTTCGGCCGCGGCGGAGAGCCGGAGGCGCACCTCGGCCCCGCCGTGAGGGGCGAGGTCGAGGACGTAGTGGAACGCCGCCTTGGTCCCGGCGCCGGCCGGGTTCACGGCGTCTTTGTTGCCGCCGACGAGGAGCTCGTGGAAGGCGTCCTTCACCCAGGGGGCGGGGTTGGGCGCACCGAACAGGCGCCGTTGGTTCGTCTCGTTCTCGGTGAAGTAGAGCGCGGGGACGGCGCCGCCGGGTCCGCTCCCGGCGACGAGGCGGAAGCGCCCCAGGGTGGGGTGCGACGCGTCCACGCACGAGGCCCCGCCCGCGGCCGAGCGAGGGCTTGCCCACGTTGTCCTCGTCGTTGCACCCCCACGACCAGGTGTTGCGGAACCACAGGGTGGGAAGGAGGTGGAGGCGCGCGGCCTCGTCCCCGCGGTTGGCGGCGGTGATGCGGATGAGGACGTCGTCGGGAGAGGCCTTGGCGTACTCGACGGTGACGTCGAAGTAGCGGCCGCCGTCCAGCACGCCGGTGTCGATGAGCTCGTACTCGGGCGCCGCGGCGCCGCGGCGGCGGTTCTCCTCCACCAGCTCCGCGTAGGGGTAGGCGGCCTGGGGGTAGTGGTACATGGCCTTCATGTAGGAGTGCGTCGGCGTGGAGTCCAGGTAGAAGTAGCACTCCTTCACGTCCTCGCCGTGGTTGCCCTCGGGGCCGGTGAGGCCGAACAGGCGCTCCTTGAGGATCGGATCCCGCCCGTTCCACAGCGCCAGGGCGAAGCACAGCCGGCACTCCCGGTCGGTGATTCCCAAAAGGCCGTCCTCGCCCCAGCGGTAGGCCCGGCTGCGGGCGTGGTCGTGGGGGAAGGACTCCCAGACGGTGCCGCCGGCCGAGTAGTCCTCGCGCACCGTGGCCCACTGCCGCTCGGCCAGGAAGGGCCCCCAGCGCTGCCAGTTTGCTTCGCGGCGCGTCGCGGCGTCCAGGCGCCGCTCCTCCGCCACGGCCACGTCGGGATCGTTCATGGCGCGTCTCCTCCGTCGAGGCTGCGCTCCAGGCGCAGCGCCTCGCCCACCGACCACGCCTGGAACGGGCAGCCCCGCGGCGTGTGCGGCGCGTCACCGTCGGCGATCTCCGAGACGTGGCCCACGCCGGCGGCGTCCAGGTGCCCGAGGAGGGGCGCCAGGAAGCGCTCCCGCGCCTCGGAACGGGCTCCGGGCGCGCCGCCGCGGACCCGCACCCACGCCTCCGCGAACGCCCCCACGAGCCACGGCCAGACCGTGCCCTGGTGGTAGGCGCCGTCGCGCTGCTCCGGCCCGCCCTCGTACCGCCCCGTGTAGCCGGGCGCCCCCGGCGCCAGGGAGCGCAGGCCCAGCGGGGTGAGGAGGTCGTGCTCCACGGCCGCGACCACGCGCGCGGCGGCGTCGCCCTCCAGCAGGGGCAGGGGGAGGCCGCCCACCGCCAGGATTTGGTTCGGCCGGACGGCGGGGTCCGTCGCGCCCGGCGATCCTCCGCAGTCCACGACGTCGAAGAGGCCGCCGCCGGCGGGGCCGGAGAAGCGCCGCCGGAAGCTGTCGAGGCCGCGCTGGAGGACGGCGCTCCAGGCGGGCTCCCACGCCGCCGCCACGGACAGCGCGTTGAGCCACAGGGCCTGCACCTCCACCGGCTTTCCGCCGCGCGGCGTGACCGGCCGCTCCCCGACCCGGGCGTCCATCCAGGTGAGCTGCAGTCCGGGGGCCCCCGAGGCGAGGAGCCCGTCGTCGTCCATGCGGATGCCGTGGCGGGTGCCCGCCGCGTACGCCGAGACCACCGCCTGCACGCCGTCGTGGAGGGTGCGCCGGACGTCCGCCGGGAGCTCCCTTCCCGCCGCGGCGGCGGCGGCGGCGGTGTCGTGGGCCGCCACCGTGAACCAGAGGGCGGCGTCCACCGAGGTGTATTCGGGGGCGCCGCCGCCTTCCGGGAACCGGTTGGGGAGCATCCCCTCCGAGAGGGCTTCCCGCCAGGAGAGGAGGATCGCCACGGCGTCGTCCAGGCGCCCGGTGGCGAGGCACAGCCCGCGCAGCGCCACGAACGTGTCCCGCCCCCAGTCGGCGAACCAGGGGTAGCCTGCCACCACCGAGGCGCGGATGCCGCGAACGAGGTAGGCGTCGGCGGCGCGGGCGAGGCGGCCTCCCAGGGCGGCGCGGCGACGCCGCTCGCGGTCCTGGAGCGCGCCGGCGTCACGAGCGGACTCGGCGCCGTCACCGCAGGCGGGGAGAGCGCCGCCCCGGGCCGTGAGCACCATCGTCGCGGCGCCGCCGGTGAGATCGAAGGAGAAGACGCCCGGCGACGCCAGGTCCTCGGTGCAGTCGAGGCCCCGCGCGTGCTCCTCGGCGTAGAGGAAATTGCGGTACCAGTCGGGAGCGTGCGTGTAGGTCCCGGTAGTGGCCGCGACCACCGACGGGACGCCGGGGTAGGGATGCCACTCGAGGACGCCGTTCCGCCGCTCCGGCTCGAAGGCGAATGCCGGGTTGGCGTGGTGGAGGGCGTGGTGGTCCCGGCCGGACAGGAACGGCCGCACGAACAGGGTGGCCGGCCCCGGGGCGCCGGTGAGCCGCCAGGTGAGCACCACGCGTGGCTCGCCGTGGGGCACCAGCACGCTCTGCTCGAGGACGGCGCCCCGGAGATCGAAGCGCCACGTGGGCCAGGGCTCGGCGGTGAACGACACGGTGCGCCCCGCGCCGTCGGGGTGGATCACCCCGGGGGCGTAGCGCTGCGACGTGAAGCCGGCGACGTCGCCGCCGAGCGTCACCCAGGCGTCGAAGCCGTTCACCAGCACCATGCGCCCGGTGGGGGGCGCGGCCGCGGCGACCAGGATGGCGTGGTACCGGCGGGTCCTCAGGCCCGAGGCGGTGCCGCTGGCGTAGCCTCCCAGCCCGTCGGCCTCGAGCCACTCCAGGTCCTCGCCCGGCGGCGCTGGTCTCATGGGCGTTGCTCGAGGGACCCGGCGGCGTCGGCGTCCACCAGCCACACCACGTCACCGTCGACGGCACGCACCCGGCCGGCCGGAGGAGGCTCGCTGCCCACGGCGGGGCGCAGGACGCGGGCGAGGGCGTCCGCCTTGCGCCGTCCGGAGACCAGGAACAGCACGCAGGCGGCGTTGTCCAGGACGGGGTAGGTGAGGGTGAAGCGGTGGGTGGCGAGCCGCTCGACCCAGTTGGCCGCCACCAGCCGCCGCCGCTCCCCGAGGGCGGGCGAGCCCGGGAACAACGAGGCGGTGTGGCCGTCCTCGCCCATGCCCAGAAGCACGAGGTCGAAGCGGGGCGGCACGCCGGGGGCGAGGGCGAAGAACGTGCGGAGGTCGTCCTCGTAGCCCCGGGCGACGGCGTCCGGCTCGCCCCGGGCGGTGTCGACCGGGTGGACGTTCGCCTCCGGGATGGCGACGCGGGCGAGCAGCGCCTCCCGGGCCATGCGGTAGTTGCTGTCGGGATGGTCGGCGGGCACCGGGCGCTCGTCCCCCCAGAAGAAGTGAACCCGCTCCCAGGGGGGCGCCACCGCCGCCGGTTTGGCCGCCAGCGCCTCGTACACGGGCCTCGGCGTCGAGCCCCCGGCCAGGGCCACGGTGAAGCGGCCCGAGCGGCGCACGGCGTCCCATGCGTGCCGGACGAACTCTCCCGCGGCGGCGTCGACGAGGGTCCCGAGGCCGTCGTAGACGCGGAGCTCGGGAGCGCCGGGGGGCGTCACCGCGGGCCTCCCCCGCCGGCGAACGACTCGTACAGCGCCACCTCGTCCCGGCTGCCGATGACCAGGGGCACCCGCTGGTGGAGCGCCCGGCGCGGGATGTCGAGGATCCGCCGGGTCCCGTCGCTGGCCCTTCCTCCGGCCTGCTCGACAACGAACGCCAGCGGCGCGCACTCGTACAGGAGCCGCAGCTTGCCCTCGGGGTGCGCGGCGTCGGCCGGGTAGAAGTAGACGCCGCCCTCGACGAGGCTGCGATGGAGGTCGGCCACCAGCGCCCCGGTGTAGCGCAGGGAGTAGGGACGGCGGGAGTCGGCGTCCTCCTGCGTGACGTGGGCGACGAAGCGGCGGACCCCGGCGTCCCACTCGTGCTGATGGCCGAGATTGGCGCTGTAGAGAGCGCCGTGCGGAGGGCAGCGGATCGCCTCGTGGGAGAGGAGGAAGGCACCCAGGTCGTGATCCAGGGTGAAGCCGGAGACGCCGTTGCCGGTGGTGTAGACCAGCAGCGTGGAGGGCCCGTACATGACGTAGCCGGCCGCTGCCAGGTCGGTGTGGTCGAAGAGCTCCTCCTCGAGGTCGCGGACGGACCCGGTGCGACGGCGGCGCAGGAAGGAGAAGATCGTCCCTACGGCACCGTTGACGTCGCTGTTGGAGGACCCGTCGATGGGGTCGGTGCACACGAAGTAGGCGGCGTCGCCGCTACCGGCCCGCTTGGACAGCCGTTCCTCCTCCTCCGACACGACGCCGGCGACGAGGCCGGGCGCGGCGAAGGCGTCGAGGAACACGGAGTTGGCGAAGACGTCCATCTTCTTCTGGGCGTCGCCCGTGGCGTTGCGGTCGCCGACCAGTCCGAGACGGCCCACCAGGGCCGCCCGCCGGGTCTCGCGGGCGATGACCTTCGCCGCGAAGTCGAGCTGCTGCATCAGGACGACGAGCCCGGCTTCGGCGCCGGCACCGCTTGTGGCCTCGGCGAGGACGTGGGCTCCCAGCGTGACGGGTCCCTCGCTCACGCGAACCTCCACGGCCCCCCGCCGGCGCCGTCGGAGGCGGCGAAGCGGGCCGCGCCGAGGAGGGCGGTCCGGTCGTTGAGGATGACCCACACGGGCATGGCGACGAGCAGCTGGCGCATGCGGCCCTTGGCGGAGAACGGCTCGACGAACGCCGAGGTCTTGAGCTTGCGCACGATCTTCGGCGCGATCCCGCCGCCCAGGAACACCCCCGACCGGGCCATGGTCTTGAGCGCGAGGTTGCCGGCCTCGGTGCCGTAGTAGCGGGCGAACAGCTCGAGGGCCTCCACGCAGACCTCGCACCGTCCCTCGAGCCCCGCCTCGGAGATGGTGGCGGCCGGGTCCTCGGTGGCCAGGCGTTCGGTGAGCCAGGCCGGCACGGTGGCGTCGCGCTGGTACCGCAGGAACTCGAAGATGCTGACGAGGCCGGGGCCGCTGACCACCCGCTCCCAGCTCACGTGCCCGAAGCGCTGCTGCAGGTAGCGCAGCAGGGCGATGTCCAGCTCGTTCTGGGGGGCGAAGTCGGTGTGCCCGCCCTCGGTGGCGAAGGGGCGGAAGCGCTCACCGTTCCAGTAGAGCCCGGCCTCGCCGAGCCCCGTCCCGGCCGAGATGATCGCCGCGTTGCCCTCGGGCTCGCCCGCCCCCTCGTGGAGGAGGACGAGGTCGTCGCCGGTCAGCTCGGAGATACCGTGAGCGTTGGCCTCGAGATCGTTGATGAGGAAGACGCGCTCGATGCCGAGGCCGCTCTCGAGCTGCCGCGCCTCGATCACCCAGGGGAGGTTCGTGGTCTCCGAGCGTCCGCCGGACACCGGGCCCGCGATGCCGAAGCAGGCCCGGTCGCAGCGCTCCTGCCGCTCGGCGGTGAACTCGCGGACGATGTCGCCGAGGCCCGCGAAGTTGCGGCTGGCGAAGGTGCGTTGCACCACCAGCTCCAGGGCGTCGCCCGCGGTGTCGAAGAGCGCGAGCCGCGTGTGCGTGCCACCGATGTCCCCGCTGAGCACCCTCATTCCCAGTTCCTCCAGGACCGTCCGTCGCGCACGAGCAGGTCGTCGGCCTCCTCCGGTCCCCAGGAGCCCGCGGCGTAGTTGGGGAACCCCCTGGGCGGCAGCGCCTTCCACACGTCCAGGATCGGCGTCACCACGCGCCAGGCCGCCTCCACGTTGTCGTCGCGCTGGAACAGCGTGGCGTCCCCGGTCATGGTGTCGTAGAGCAGCGTCTCGTACCCCGTCGCCGGCGCCGAGCCGAACGTCTCGTCGTAGGAGAAGTCCATGTCCACGCCGCCGATCTGGACGAACGGTCCCGGGACCTTGGCGTCGAAGTGCAGCGCGATGCCCTCGTCCGGCTGGATCCGGATCAAGAGCCGGTTGGGCCCCAGGCGCTCCACGGGCGTGTGGCGGAAGAGGCTGAACGGCGCCCGCTTGAACTGGATGGTGATCTCGGTCATGCGGCTCCCGAGCCGCTTGCCGGTGCGGAGGTAGAACGGGACGTCGGCCCACCGCCAGTTGTCGACGAGGAGCTTGAGGGCGACGAACGTCTCCGTGGTCGACGCCGGGTCGACGCCGTCCTCGTCCCGGTAGGCCGGGAGGCGGCTGCCACCCACCGTCCCGGGGCCGTACTGGCCCCGCACGGTGCGCTGCAGGACCTCCTCCGGGGACATGGGCGCGATGGCTCGCAGCACCTTCGACTTCTCGTTGCGCACCGCGTCCGCCTCGAAGGAGATGGGCGGCTCCATGGCGGTCAGCGAGAGGAGCTGGAAGAGGTGGTTGGGCACCATGTCGCGCAGGGCGCCGGCCTCCTCGTAGTAGCCCGCCCGCTTCTCGACGCCGAGCTCCTCGGCCACCGTGATCTGCACGTGGTCGATGTAGCGGCGGTTCCAGATGGGCTCGAAGATCCCGTTGGCGAAGCGGAAGACCAGGATGTTCTGCACCGTCTCCTTGCCGAGGTAGTGGTCGATGCGGAAGACCTGGTCCTCGGAGAGCACGTGCGCGATCTCGGTGTTGAGGGCCTGGGCGGTCTCCAGGTCCCTGCCGAAGGGCTTCTCGATGACGACCCGGCGCCAGCTCTCGCGCGTCTCCCGCGTGAGGTGGGCGTCACCGAGGTGCTGGACGACCCGGGCGAACAGGCTGGGGGGCGTGGCCAGGTAGAAGAGGAAGTTGCCGTGCGCGTTGTGCTGCTTGTCGATCTTGCCGAGCGCTTCGCCCAGCCGCTTGTACGAGGCCGCCTCGGTGAGGTCGCCACGGACGTAGTGAAGGCGCTCCTTGAACCACCCCCACCGCTTGGCGTCGAAGGACTCCGTGACGAAGTCCGGGATCTCCTTGCTGATGTGCTTCTCGAAGCTGGCGTCGTCGAACTCGGAGCTGGCGAACCCGACGATGGCGAAGTCGTCGGGCAGCAGGTCCGCGGCCGCGAGGTTGTAGAGGGCGGGGAGCAGCTTGCGCTTGGTGAGGTCGCCGGAGGCGCCGAAGATCACCATCACGCACGGGTCCGCCGGGTTCGGCGCGGCCTTCGTCGTCAGGGTCTTGGGGTCGTCGGGCATGATGAGGCGTCCCTTTCTCGTTCTGGCCTTGCCGGCCGCGCGGTCGCGCCGCGCCGGCTCACCGGTCCTGCTCCGGCTCCTCGTGTCCGCCGAACTGGAAACGCATGGCGGAGAGGAGCTTGTCCGCGAAGGTGGGGTCCTGACGCGAGCGGAACCGCGCGAACAGCGACGCGGCGATCACGTTGGCCGGCACCGCCTCCTCGACCGCGGCGTCGACGGTCCAGCGGCCCTCTCCGGAGTCCTGGACGAAGCCGGAGAACCCCTCCAGGGACGCGTCCCTCAGAAGCGCGGCGGCGGTCAGGTCGAGGAGCCACGAGCCGATCACGCTGCCCCGCCGCCAGACCTCCGCGACGTCGGCGAGGTCGAGGTCGTAGCGCAGCTCCTCGGGGCGGGCGTCGCCGCCGGCGTGGGCGAGGATGTCGAGGCCCTCGGCGTAGGCCTGCATCACGCCGTACTCGATGCCGTTGTGGACCATCTTGACGAAGTGTCCCGCGCCCGAGGGCCCGCAGTGGTAATAGCCCTCCTCCGCGGTGCCGCCCTTCTGCTCCCGTCCCGGCGTGCGGTCCACGTCGCCGTGGCCCGGCGCCAGGGTGCGGAAGATGGGGTCGAGGTGGCGCACCACCTCGGTCTCGCCGCCGATCATGAGGCAGTAGCCCCGGTCGATCCCCCACACGCCGCCGCTGGTGCCGGCGTCCACGTAGTGGATGCCCTTCTTCCGGGCCGCGGCCGCGCGGCGCACGTCGTCCTTGTAGAAGGAGTTCCCGCCGTCCACGATGATGTCGCCGGCCTCGAGGCGCTCCGTGAGGGCCGCGGCCGTCCTGCCGGTGGCCTCCCCCGCGGGGACCATCATCCACACGATGCGGGGATGCTCCAGCGCGCCGACGAGGGCCGCGATGGAGCCGGTGCCCTGCGCGCCCTCGCCCTCGAGCTTCTTCACGTTGGCCTCGTCCAGGTCGAAGACCACGCACCGGTGGCCGCCGCGCATGAGGCGGCGCACCATGTTGGAGCCCATCTTTCCCAGTCCCACCATTCCGAGCTTCATGGTCACTTCCCCCTTTTCGCGGATTCCGCCCCCACCGCGGCGCGCACCGCGGCTCCCAGCGTGTCGAGCCCTGCCTCCACGTCGCCGCCGAGGTGGATCCGGAGAGCCCGCCGGTGACGCTCGGCGAGCACCTGGAGGTCCCCGATGGCCTGGGCCGCCTTGACCACTCCGAAGGTGTAGCCGCGGCCGGGCACCGGAAGGTCGTCGCGCTCGTCGCAGGTGAGCTGGAGGAACACGCCGGTGTTGGGTCCGCCCTTGTACGCCTGGCCGGTGGAGTGCAGGAAGCGCGGCCCGAACCCCAGGCAGGTGGCGCACCGGGTGGCGTCCCTGACGGCCAGGCGGAAGCCCTGGATGGAGGCGGTGTGGGCGCGGTTGCGCTCGAGGTAGGCGAGGATGGCCACGTAGTCGCCGGCGTGCACACCGTCGCGGAGGTGGGCGCGGAGCAGCGCCTCCAGCGTGCGGTCGCCGCCGGTGGCGGCCAGGAGCGCGGCGGCGTGCGCCTCGTCGGCGAACAGCGTGAGCCCCCGACCCTCGGCCAGCGGTGCCTCCGAGGGCAGGGCGCCCTCCTTCTCGTAGGCGTCGGTGAGCTTCCTGGCCGCCACCTTGCTGGCCTCCACGTCGGGCTGGTTGAAGGCGTTGATGCCGATGACGGCCCCGGCGACCGCGGTGGCCACCTCCCAGCGGAAGAACTCCCTGCCCAGGTCCTCCGCCTCGGCCACAGCGATCCGGACGACGGGCTGGCCGGCGCCCTCCAGCGCGGCCACGGCCTCGTCCTGGGCGTGGTCCGGCGCCGTCTCGAGGCGCAGGTAGACGAAGAGCCGGTCCTCGCCGTAGACCCCCGGCGTTCCGAGCGTTTCGCCGTCCACCGGGATCAGCCCCCGGCCCTCCTTTCCGGTGGACTCCGCGAGAAGCTGCTCGAGCCAGGCGCCCAGCTCGGCGATCCCCGGCGACACGACGAGGGTCACCTTGTCGCGCCCGGCGCGGCCGAGCTCGCCGAGGACGACGCCGAGCGCCACCCCCGGGTTGTCGTCGGGGGGCACGCAGGCGGCGCAAGCCTGCACCATGTGCTCGGCGCGCTCGAGGAAGTCCTCGACGTCGAGCCCCATCACCGCGGCCGGGACCATGCCGAAGTCGGACAGCGCGGAGTAGCGGCCGCCGATGCCCGGGACGCCGTGGTAGACGCGGCGGAACCCCTCCCGCCGGGCGAGCTCCTCCAGGGAGCTCCCCGGATCGGTGACGGCGACGAAGCGGCTCGCGGCGCGCGCTCCGCCCACCGTCGCGGCCACGCGCGCGAGGAAGTAGTCCTTGAGGATGTTGGGCTCCAGCGTGGAGCCCGACTTGCTCGAGACGATGAACAGGGTGCGGCCCAGGTCGACCCTGGACTCGACCGCGCGGACCTGCGACGGGTCCGTGGAGTCGAGGACCAGCAGCTCCGGGAAGCCCTCCTGCCGGCCGAAGGTGGTGGCGAGGACGTCGGGACACAGGCTCGAGCCCCCCATGCCGAGGAGCACCGCGTGGGTGAAGCCCTCGCTGTGGACCTCCGCGGACAGCGCGGCGAAGCGGCCCAGGTGGCCGAGCTGGTCCTCGGTGATGCCGAGCCAGTCCAGCCACCGGTTCTCGTCCTGCCCCGTCCACAGCGAGGTGTCCCGGGCCCACAGGCGGCGCTGGCGCTGATCGTCTCGCCACTCGGCCATGGTGGCATCCACGGCGTCCTGCAGGGACGGCGGCAGCGAGGCGCGAAGGACGGGGCCGGGGGTGCGGCCGCCGGCGAGACGCTCGCGAAGCGCGGCCAGGAGGTCCCGGAACGCGTCGGCGAACAGGCGCACGCCGTCCTCGAGCAGGCGGTCGGTCACCTCGGGCAGCGAGATCCCCAGGCGCTCGAGCTCGGCCAGGACGTCCCGGGCCTCGCCGAGCCTCTCCTCGAGGCTCGGCCGCACCCGCCCGTGATCCCTGAACGCGTCCATGGTGGCGGGGGGAACGGTGGTCACCGTGCCCGTCCCGATGAGCTCCTCCATGTAGCGGACGTCGGAGTAGGCGGGATCCTTGGTGCTGGTGCTCGCCCACAGCACCCGCTGCGCCCTGGCGCCGCGGCGGGCGAGGCCCTGCCAGCGCGGTCCGGAGAAGAGCTCGCTGCTCCGGTGGTAAGCCACCTTCGCGTTGGAGATGGCGGCGCGTCCGCGGAGGGCGAGCAGGGCCCGGCGCTCGTCCTCGCTGCCGGCCGCCTCGGCTCTCTGGTCGATGAGAGCGTCCACGGCCGTATCCACGCGGCTGACGAAGAAGCTCGCCACGCTGGCGACGCGGTCCAGGCTGCGCCCCGCCGCCGCCAGCTTCTCCAGGCCGCGCAGGTAGGCCTCCACCACCTGTTCGTAGACGGCGACGGAGAAGAGCAGAGTGACGTTGATGTTGATGCCCTCACCGATGAGGGTCTCGATGGCCGGAATGCCCTCGGGGGTGGCGGGGACCTTGATCATCACGTTGTCGCGGCCCACCGCCTTCCACAGCCTCCGGGCCTCGTGGCAGGTGGCCTGAGTGTCGTGGGCGAGATCGGGAGAGACCTCGAGACTGACGAAGCCGTCCCGCCGTCCCGTCGCCTCGTGGACGGGCACGAGTATCGACGCGGCCTCCTGGATGTCTTCGACCGCCAGCCGCTCGTACGCCCTCTGCGGGGACACCCCGCGCTCCCTCGCGAGCTCCTCGAGGGCGGCGTCGTAGTCGGTGCTCCCGGCGATGGCCTTCTTGAAGATGGACGGGTTCGACGTGACGCCCTTGAGGCCGTCCTCGCGGATGAGCTGCTGCAGCGTTCCCGCGCGCAGCAGGTGGCGGCGAATGTTGTCCAGCCAGAGGGACTGGCCGTAGTCCTCAAGCTTCCTCAGTGGGTTCATCGGTTCCTCTCCCGTCGGCGCAGCCGGCCGCGAAGCGGCGTTCCAGCGCAGAGACCTTGCCCAGCCGGCGCACGTGCCGGGCCTCCCCCGTGAAACGGGCGGCCATGAAGGCCGCCACCAGCTCCTTGGCGAGCTCGGGTCCGATGACCCTCGACCCCATCACGAGGACGTTCATGTTGTCGTGCTCCACTCCCTGGTGGGCGGAGTACGTATCGTGACACAGTCCGGCGCGGACGCCGGGGATCTTGTTGGCGGCGACGGAGGCGCCCACGCCGCTGCCGCAGATCAGGATGCCCCGCTGCGCGTCGTCCGAGCGCACCGTCTCGCCGACCGCGGCGGCGTAGTCGGGATAGTCCACGGGGACCGTGTCGTAGGTCCCCAGGTCGACCACCTCGTGTCCGAGGGCGGCGAGGTGTCCGGACACGACCGCCTTGAGCTCGAAGCCCGCGTGGTCTGCTCCGATCGCCACTCGCATCGTCCCTCCCCCCGGGTGCCGCTCCGGACCGGGCAACCGGAGCCCGCGTGCCCGGCAGCGCGCCCGGGCCGCGTCTCGACAAGCCCCTGCGTTCCGGAGACCGCACCGCCCCCGGACCACGCGTCTGTACAACCCCGGGGGCCGAGGGCAGGATTCCGGCCGGGTCGCCGTGGCGCCCGCGCAGGCGCCGGATGTCATGGGCGGTCAGCGCCACTGACCTCATGAATGCGCGATCGCGCCCACGCAACTCATTTCACTATAATGGCTTGATGTTCACAGGTTTGTGACGGTCGGGCCCGAGGCGCTTGCGGCGGGAAGAAACGTGACGTAGAATCGCGTTGTGTCACCAAGAAGCGTGACGTACATCGGGAGCCTCGGGGTGGGGGCGGTGACACGGGGGCCGGGGCCAGACAAGAGGTAGAGGCTGTACCACAAGAGGATCCGACACCGGCGTCAGGCCGCTTCCGGCGGCTGCGGCCGGGCTGAGAAAGAGGGGGGCACCATGGCGATTCTGCAGAGCGGCCTAGTGATGCTGGCGGCGGTCTCGACGGCGGTGATGCCGTCGCATCGGCCGCTGGGTCCGAACCGGGACTTCGAGCGCTCCAAGGCGGCGGTTTACTCGTCGCATCAGGCGGAGTTCTACCTGAGCGCGCAGCAGCTCGAGTACGTGCGGCCCGGGCTCCACATCAACGTCGTGGGCGTGACGATTCCGGAAGACCGCCGTCCGGTGGTGGAGCTGACCTTCACCGACGACAGCGGCAAGCCGCTGGACCGCCTCGGCGTGGACACGCCGGGAGCGCTGTCCATCTCCTTCATCCTGGCGTGGTACGACGCCCAGGACATCCAGTACACCGCCTACACCACCCGGCCGCAGACCAGCCCGATCACCCACGTGACGGAGGTCCAGGCGAGCACGGACAGCGGCGGCACCTGGACGGACATGGGCACCGGTCACGCGAAGTACCGCTTCGGCACCGTGCTCCCCGCCGGCTACCCGGCCGCGCTGACGAACACCCTGGGCATCTACGCCGAGCGTGATCTGACGAACGTCCTCGAGGACCTGGGCATCAACCTCCCCGGGAAGACGTACGTGGCCAACGTCGAGTACGACTTCCGCCCCGACGGCGCGCCGGTCACCGAGAAGTGGGACGCCCTCTCCAACGCCGCCTGCAACCAGTGTCACGACCCGCTGTCCGCCCACGGCGGCGCCCGTCGCGACGTCAAGCTGTGCGTGCTGTGCCACAACCCCCAGAGCGTGGACCCGGACACCGGCAACACGGTGGACTTCAAGGTGATGATCCACAAGATCCACGACGGCGACAACCTGCCCAGCGTCCTGGCCGGCACGCCGTACGAGATCATCGGCTACCGCCAGTCGGTGAACAACTACTCCGACGTGGCCTTCCCGCAGGACATCCGTCACTGCGCGGTCTGCCACGCTTCGCCGGATCCCGCCGGCCACACCGTGGCCCAGGCGCAGATCTGGTACACCAACCCGAACCGCGTCGCCTGCGGCTCCTGCCACGACAACATCGACTGGGTCACGGGCGCGAACCACCCGGCGGGCCCCGAGGCCGACGACTCCGAGTGCGCCTCCTGCCATCTGCCCCAGGGCGAGACCGAGTTCGACGCCTCCATCAAGGGCGCCCACACGATCCCGACGGACTCCACCCAGCTCCAGGGCCTCAACATGGAGATCCTGCAGGTGACGAACACGGCGCCGGGTGAGTACCCGACGGTGCTGTTCCGGGTGACCAACAACGCCGGCGACTTCGTGGACCCCTCGACCCTCGACCGCCTCAGCTTCGTGGTGGGCGGCCCCACCACCGACTACGCCACCTACTTCACGCAGACCGGCACCAGCGCCACCTCCGACGGCGACACCTCGGAGTACACGTTCACCACGCCGATCCCGGCCGACGCCACCGGCACCTGGACCATCAGCGCCGACGTCTACCGGTTCGTGACCATCGACAACCACACCGACACCGGCCTGAGCGTGCGCGAGTGCGCGTTCAACCCGATCTTCCACGTCGCGGTGACCGACGCGCAGCCGATGCCGCGCCGCGACGTGGTGGCGCTGGCCAACTGCAACAGCTGCCACTACCAGCTGGCGCTCCACGGCGGGCAGCGCAAGAACACCGACGAGTGCGTGATCTGCCACAACGCCAACGCGACCGACGAGGACCAGCGTCCCGAGGCCGCGCTGCCGGCGCAGGGCATCCACTTCGACTGGATGATCCACAGCATCCACACCGGTGAGAACCTCAACCGCGACTTCACCATCTACGGCTACAACGGCAGCGTGAACAACTACAACGACGTCCTCTTCCCCGGTGACCGCGCGGACTGCGCCAAGTGCCACGTGGCGAAGACGGCCAGCGAGCACCAGGTGTACGCGGTGCCCCTGCCCGACGGCGTGCTGCCCACGGTGGCGCCGCGCTTCTACCCCGTCTACCTGCAGCAGCCGTCGCTCGGCGACCTGGTGCAGCCGACCACGGCCGCGTGCGTCTCGTGCCACGACGCAAAGGACACGGCGGCCCACGCGTTCCAGGCGACGGCGCCGTTCGGTGAGGCGTGCGCCTCGTGCCACGGTGACGGCCTGACCTTCGGGGTCCCGAAGGTGCACGCGCGGTGAGGAGCGGTGACTGAAGGCCGGAGGCGGGGCGGCATCGCCGCCCCGCCGGGTTCCGGCTGGCAAGGAAAGGTAGGCCCGGGATGACGACGCTTCTCCGGTTGTTCGTGGCGGGGATGCTCCTGGCGCCGTTGGGCGGGGCCGCTCCGGCGGCCGCGGCCCCCGGCGGCGGCGAGGTCTCGCTGGAGCCCTGCAGCATCTGCCACGACGAGCTCGCCAAGTCGTTCGAGAACAACCCGCATCTGCGGGCGACCCTCCCCGCGGGTGCCGGGGCGGGACTGACGGTGGTCTGCGAGGACTGCCACGGCAACGGCGCCAAGCACGTCGATTCCGGCGACCCCGCGGACATCAAGGTCCCCGCGGGCGTGGCCGCCAACGACGTGTGCCTGACGTGCCACGCCAACCGCACCCACCCGGGACTGCGCTCCGATGCGCACTTTGCCGGAAACGTGGGCTGCGTGGACTGCCACCACGTCCACCAGGCCGATCAGCTCCACGCGCAACCCCTTCTGGCGAAGCCGGTGGACGACCTGTGCGCCACCTGCCACCCGGTGCAGGCGGCCTCGTTCAGCAAGCCGTTCGCCCACAAGCTGGGGCGCGACGGGGTGATGACCTGTGTGTCCTGCCACGACCCCCACGCGGGGAGAGGCCGGCGCAGCCTCAAGACCACGGCCACCGGCGAGGGGCCCTGCCTTTCGTGCCACACCGAAAAGCGCGGTCCCTTCGTCTTCGAACACGTCATCGGCGTCACGGGCGGATGCACGAGCTGCCACGAGCCCCACGGTTCCTCCAACCCCAAGCGGTTGATCCGGGCCCGCGTCGACCAGCTCTGCCTCGAGTGCCACAGCCCGATCTCGGGCGGCACCCTCGGCTCGCAGCCGCCGTCGTTCCATGACCTGCGGACTCCGCGGTACCAGCAGTGCACCGTGTGCCACGTCGCGATCCACGGGTCGAACACGTCTCCGATGCTGCTCAAATAGGAGAAGAGCGATGACACATCGTGTTCTCTCGCGTTCCGTGTTCGGCCTGGTGGTGGCGTGCATCGCCGCGGTGGCGAGCGCACAGACGACGCAGTTCGATCTCAGCGCCGGCTACCAGTGGGTCGACATCACGGGCAACAAGGACATGTACCGCAGTCAGGTGAACCAGGACGACGGTTTCACCCTGGGTTCGTTCTCTCTGCTGGTCGTGGACCAGAAGACGGCAGGAAGGTGGTTCGACCGGCTGCGCATCGACGCCGCCGACATCGGGGCCTACCCGCAGTCGCGGTTCACCGTCCACGCCAGCAAGGCGAACGCCTACGATCTACGGATCAACTACTTCAGGAGCAAGTACTTCACGGCGCTCCCCGAATTCGCCAACCCCTTTGCCGCACAGGGGGTCGTTCCCGGCGAGCACACGGCGGACCGTCTGATGGAGTCCGTGGACGTCGACCTGTCGATCCTGCCCCAGGGCACGATCACGCCCCTGGTCGGCTACAGCTGGCACCGCTTCGACGGGCCCGGCCGGACCACGTACCACGTCGGTCAGGACGAGTTCCGCATGACCTCCGACACCACCGAGACGGTGGAGGAGGCGCGGGTGGGGGTGGCGCTGCACTGGGCCGCCTTCGAGGGCTCCGTGGTCCAGGGCTGGCGGAGCTTCGACTCGACCGACAGCGTCGCGCTGGCCCCGGGCGCGGGCGACGGCAACAGCGCGGTCCCGATCCTCGGTGAGGACCAGACCTTGAGCGACTACGCGCGCAGGACCCACTCCAAGGGGAACACGCCGGTCACGACGGCGTTCTTCCGCGGGCTGCTCGGCGACCGCGTGCGCGTGGTGGGCTCGTACGTCAACGGCGAGTACGACTCCGACACCAGCGAGCGCGAGTCCCTCTCGGGGAACCTGGTCTCCTTCCAGATCCAGCGCTTCTTCACCGGCCTCACGGGCACCGTCCGCAGCCGGGCGGAGAACCCGTACTGGCGCGGCGGGTTGCGCGTCGAGGCGGACCTGCTCGACAACGTCGACCTGGTCGTGGGATACACCAAGCGGCACCGCGAGGTGGACGGCTGGTCGATGATCTATGACCTGTACACCGGCGCGATCAACTTCAGCGGCGCCAACCCCGGCGACGTGGCCCGGACGCTGGACACGCGCAACGCCATGGAGCGCGACGAAAACGTCGTGGAGGCCAGAGTGGCCGCCCGCGATCTCGGGCCGTTCCGGCTGTGGGCGGCCTACTCCCGATCCAAGGAGGACCTCACGGTCACGCCGGACGCCGCGGAGATCGTCATCGCCGGCGGCCAGGGCGGCTCCTACGCCCGCGAGGACAAGCGCTCCTCGGCGGGGGTCGGCTTCGCCATGGCGGGGTTCGACGCCTCCGTGGAGTACCTCAAGGACGACGCCGACAACGCCGTGGTGAGGACGGACTTCCTCGACCGTGACCGCTGGCGGGCGCGGCTGGGCTGGAGCGACGGCCACCTGGTGCGGATCACCGGCACCTACGACCACACCAACGCCGACAACACCACGCCCGGCATCGGCTACGACCTCGAGGGCCGCAGCTACGGCGCGGATCTGGAGATCACGCCGGTGGGCAAGCTGGTGCTGCGCGGCTCCTGGGCCAAGACCAAGACCGACACGGCGATCCTCGTCCGGCAGCCCGAGACGTTCACCACCAGCGACTCCCTGTACCTGGAGGACGGCGAGCTCGTCGAGGGCGCGGTGCTGTGGAACGGCGACCACTTCGGCGTCGACGTGGGTTACTCGCGGTTCGACAACACGGGCAGCCTGCCGCTGACCCTCGACCGGGCCTGGGCGTCCATCCGTTTCGACATCACCAAGACGGTGGGCGCAAGCCTGCAGTTTGACTCCCACGACTACGAGGAGTCCCGGTACCACCTGGCGGACTTCAAGGCGAAGCGGTACGGCGTCTTCATCCGCGTCCACAACTGATCGAGAACTTCAAGGCTCTGGCGGCGCCGGCGCCGCTCGCTCCCGAAGGGGTGGGCGCGCCGGCGTCACAGCGTCTGGGTGACGGAGGCCATCTCCACCGGCCGCGCCAGCGGGTCGTTGGCCACGCCCAGGCGCGTGGCCACCGGGGCGGGCACGCGGCGGTAGACGAGGCGCGCCCGGACGGTGACCGCGCCGTCCGGGATCGTGTACGCGACGGTGGTCTGCTCGCCGGCGGCGAGGCGCGAGTCGCTGGCCACCGCGACGGCGCGCCAGGGCGGGACCGGGGCGTTCCCGGCGGCATCGCGCAGCACGCGCGCGAAGACCGCGGCCTCGTCAGCGGCGTTGGTCCACAGCACCGCGCCCGACGCATCCAGGAACCGCACCTCGAGGCGGATCTGGCGCAGCGCCGATCCGGTAGGCAGGGCGTGTCCCGCTCCTGTGTTGGCCACGGTGACGGCTACGCGGCCGCCGTCGCGCTCGACGTCCAGCGTGGCCGCGCGGGCGAGGAGCTCCTCTGTGGCGCCGGGGAACCGGTGCGAGGCGTCGGGCATATGGCACGTCAGGCACGTCGCCTCGCCACCGTAGGCCTCCGACTCCGGCCCCGTGGTGCACAAGGGGACGCCCGCCGGGTTGCGCAGCTCGGCGTGGCAGACGAGACACGAGGACGATCCGGCGAACCCCGGGTCGACGCGCATGGGGTGGGGAGCCTTCTGGAGGTCCTTCGCTCCGGTGACCGGCGCCTCCGGGTCGACCATCCAGCCCGCTGGGCCGGGCTTCGCCCGCCGTCCCTGGTGACAGACCGGGCAGGTGACGGCCGAGGTGCGCTCCGCGGTCCCGGCCACGGCAGCGGTGTGGCAGTTGACGCAGGGGGCGGCCGCCGCCTCGCCGGCGTCCTCCCGCGCCCAGCGCCGCATGGCGAGGACCAGCGGGTCGGAGGACGCCAGGGCGTGCAGGGAGCCCTTCCACTGCGACGCCTGGGCTTCGTGGCACCGGGCGCAGGGACCGGCGGGGGCCGGGGCGGGGGCCACGGCGAGGGCGGCGACGAGGATTATCGCTGTCATGACAGAACTTTAACAATACGGCCCCCCCTTCGCAAACGGCGGCGATCATGGCAGGATGCACGACCATGAGGCTGGTGCCGGTGGTCTCGCAGGAGCGGTGGAGGGTCGTCCTCGACTACGCTCAGATCGTTGTCGGCTCGTTGCTGGTCGCGGTGGGGACCAACATGTTCTTCGTGCCCAACCGGGTGGTGTCCGGAGGGGTCACGGGAATCGCCATCATCGCGCACTACACGGCGGGGACCCCCGTGGGCATGGTGGTGCTGCTCCTGAACGTGCCGCTGCTCGCGCTCGGGTGGCGGTACGGGGGCGGGATGCGGTTCTTCCTGCGCACGGTGGTCGCCGTGGTGATCCTCTCCGCGGCGATCGACCTCTCGGCCCCGTTGGTTCCCGTACCCACCACCGACCGTCTCCTGGTCATCTGCTACGGGGGCCTCGTGGACGGTCTGGGACTCGGCCTCGTGTTCCGCGGACGGGGCACCACGGGGGGTACCGACGTGCTCGCCCAGCTCGCCCGCCGCGCCCTCGGGGTGGGGATCGGCCAGGCCCTCCTTGCCATGAACGTGGTCATCTTCGTCGCGGCCGGCTTCATCTTCGGCGCAGAGCCCGTGATGGTCGCCCTGGCGCTGGCGTTCGTCTCGGCACGGGTGCTGGACACGGTGCAGGCCGGCTTCTCCGCCGCTCGGGCGGCGCTGGTGATCAGCGACCGCAGCGGCGAGGTGCGCGAAGCCGTCATCCACCGGTTGGGACGAGGGGTGACCGTGCTCCGGGGCGAGGGCGGGTTCACGGGTGAGCCCCGGCCGGTGCTCTACGTCGTGGTGGGCGCCCACGAGGTGGGGAGGCTCAAGCGTCTGGTGGCGGAGGTGGACGAGCGGGCGTTCGTCGCCATCTCGCCCGCCCAGGAGGTCCTCGGCGAGGGGTTCAGCCCCCACTCCGTGGAGGAGGCCTGATGCGCGGTGGAGGATGGATGTGGTTCGCGGCCCTGGCGGTCACCCTGCTGGCGGCGGTCTGGCAGCGGATGAGCGGTCCCACCTACCCGGTGCGGGGGCAGCTGTCGGTGGGCGCCTCGACGGTGAGGATGCGGCTGCCGCGCTCCGGCGAGACCGGCTCCGCGCTGCCGATCCGCGTTCACGTGCCGGCCGCGTCGGTGTCGGGGGCGGTCGCGTGGCGGCGGTACCCGACCACGGAGGCCTGGCGCGTCGTGCCGCTGGCCCGGGAGGGCGAGGCGCTGGTCGCTTCGCTGCCGCCGCAGCCGCCGGCGGGCAAGGTGGAGTACCAGGTCCGGCTCCGCGCCGGGGACGGGCACGACGCCGTCTTTCCGCCCCGTCCGGCCGTGGCGCGCTTCAAGGGCCACGTGTCCCCCCTCGTCCTCGTGCCGCACGTCCTCTTCATGTTCACGGGCATGCTCCTGGCCAACCGGACGGGCCTCGAGGCGCTGGTGCTGCGGCCGCGAATCCGGCGGCTGGCCTGGGCGACGCTGGGAACCATCGGCGTGGGCGGCCTGCTCCTCGGCCCGGCGGTGCAGAAGGCCGCCTTCGGCGCGTGGTGGACGGGGTTCCCCTACGGCATCGATCTCACCGACAACAAGACCGCCATCGCGGCGCTGTTCTGGGCGTTCGCGGTGTGGCGCCTGCGGCGCCGGGGGGCGGGCCGGGTCGCCGTGGGCGTGGCCGCGCTGGTGACGCTGGCGGTCTTCTCGATCCCGCACAGCACCTGGGGCTCGGAGATCCGCTGGGAGGAGGGCGGCGTCACCTCCAACGCGCCGGCGGCGCTGCCGGAGGGCGCCGGTCGTCAGCCCTGAGGCGGCGCGTCCTCGCCGGGCCCGTCGGTCACGGCGGGGTGTGAGGGCACCACCAGAACAGGCACGCGGACGCGGTGGCGCAGCGCCTCCACGGTGGTGCCGTGGACGAAGTCGCTTATCCTCCGGTGGCCGTGGCTGCCCAGGATGACGAGGTCGGGGGCCAGGCGCTCCACCAGCGTTGCGAGCTCTTCCGCCGGCGTTCCCCAGCCGAGCTCGAACTCGGCGTCGACGCCCAGCTCGTTGAGCTCGCTGCAGTAGAGCTCGAGCCGTCCCTGGTCGGTCCGGGACTCGCTGTCGTGCATCTCGGCGCCCATCACGCGGGCGCCCCCCGACTCCACCACGTGGAGGAGGGTGACCTGGGCGCCGCGTCCCGCCGCCCGGGCCAGGCTCACCGCGTGGGACAGCACGGCCGAGTCCGCGTCGGTGAAGTCCACCGCCGCCGCCACGTGCCGCGCCAGCCTGGGCGGGCGCACCGGCGGCATGGTGATGGGCCCGTGGACGGTCTCCGGAACGCCGGTGGGCAGGCCCCGCCAGCGCTCGATCGCCGGCATCACCGTGACGTAGGCGAGGAGCGCGACCATGCCCGCGGCGACCGGCACGGCGGTGATCCACACCAGCCACGCCAGGCTGCCGGCGCTGGTGACCCATCCCTGGATCACCTCGACGGCCAGCTTGAGGTTCAGCACGACGATGACGAGGGCCACCGTCCAGGACGCCAGGGTGACGACGAGCTTGACCCGGAACGCGCCCATCCAGCGGCGGTCCGAGACGAGGTGGATGAGCGGCACCACGGCGAACGCGAGCTGCAGGGAGAGCACCACCTGCGAGAGGACGAGGAGGTTGCCGGTGGCCCGTTCGCCGAAGGCGACGATGGTCACGACGGCCGGGATGATGGCCAGGGAACGGGTGATCAGCCGGCGCACGATGGGGCGCAGACGGATGTGGACGAACCCCTCCATGACGATCTGCCCGGCCAGGGTTCCGGTGATGGCCGACGACTGCCCGGAGGCGATGAGCGCCACGGCGAACGCGATGGGGGCGATGGCGGCGCCCAGGATGGGCTCGAGGAGGCGGTAGGCGTCCTGGATCTCCGCGACGTCGTGGAGCCCCGCCCGGTAGAACGTGGCCGCCGCCATCACCAGCAGGGCTGCGTTGACGAAGAACGCGCCGTTGAGCGCGACGACCGAGTCGATGACGTTGAACTTGATGCCGGAGCGGATGCCCGCGGGGACCCGGGCGATGCGGCGGGACTGCACCAGAGCGGAGTGGAGGTAGAGGTTGTGGGGCATCACGGTGGCGCCGATGATGCCGATGGCCAGGTAGAGCGCGCTGGGGCCGGGAAGGGTGGGCACGAACCCGGTCGCGATGGCACCCCACTCCGGCCGCGACAGGAAGACCTCAATGCCCAGGCACACCCCGATTGTGGAGATGAGGACGACGATGAACGCCTCCATCATGCGCACGCCCCGGGAGTGGAGGACGAGGAGCATGAGGGTGTCCAGGGCGGTGACCACGACGCCCACGAGGAGCGGGATGTGGAAGAGGAGCTGGAGGCCGATGGCCGAGCCCAGCACCTCGGCCAGGTCCGTCGCGGTGATGGCGAGCTCGGCGAGGAGCCACAGCACCGCGGAGGTGCGCTTGCCAAACATGGTGCGGCACGCCTGGGCGAGGTCCATGCCGGTGACGATGCCGAGGCGGGCCGAGAGGCTCTGCAGCAGCACCGCCATGATGTTGGACATGAGCAGGACCCAGATCAGGGCGTAGCCGAACTTGGACCCCGCTGCGATGTCCGTGGCCCAGTTGCCGGGGTCCATGTACCCCACCGACACGAGATAGGCGGGCCCCACGAAGGCGAACAGGCGCCGGAAGAAGCCGAGCTGCCGCGGCACGGCGACGGAGCCCCGCACCGCTCCGAGGGAGGGGAGGTTCCCCTCAGGACTGCCGTCTTGCGGGGTTTTCACAATGAAAGCTTCACCGGACCGGCCCGCCGTGTCAAGGAACGCGGGCCGGCCCGGACGGGATCATTGCGCGGCGGCCGTCACGGGCTCGCCGTCGGCGTCCAGCTCGTGGACGGGGCCGAGGTTCAGTCTCTTGAGGCCGTCGAGGATCGCGCTCCTGTCGCCCACGACGACGATGGCCAGGTGCGCGGGGAGGATGGTGGCGGCGGCCACGTTCTTCTCCTCGTCCGGGGTCACCTTGCCGATCTGAACGGGATACGCCTCCAGCGAGTTGTCGGGCAGGCCGTAGAGCTCCACGTCGACGAGCTGCCGAGCGATCTGCGCCGGCGTCTCGAAGCGGCGGGGGTAGCCGTTGACGATGGAGCCCTGGGCGTAGGAGAGCTCGGCCGCGGTCACGGGCTTCGGGCCGGCGATCCCCTCGAGGTCGTCGAGCATCGCCTCCAGCGCCGGCACCGTCACGGCGGTCTGCACCGGGGCGCTGGCCGAGAAGGACCCGCGTACCCGGTCGAAGCTGAACCGGGAGCGGGCGCCGTAGGTGTAGCCCTTGTCCTCGCGCAGGTCGAGGTTGAGGCGGGAGACGAACTGGCCGCCCAGCACCGTGTTGAGAACCTGGAGCGCGGCGTAGTCGGGGGACGTCCGCGCGGCACCCACGAGCCCGGCGACGATGACCGACTGGGCGGCGCCGGGCCGGTCGACGAGGTAGACGGCGCGGGGACCGTGTTGCCGCGGCTCGGGCAGGGTGAGAGTGGGGACCGGCCCGCCCTTCCAGGCGCCCAGGCTGGCCGCCAGCTCCGGCTCGAGCTCCGCCCGCCCGACGTCCCCCACCACGACGAGGGTCGCGTTGGCCGGCGTGAACGTCCGCGACCAGAACCCCTTGACGTCGTCCAGCGTGATCGCCTTGACGCCCCTGGCGGTGCCCAGGGCGGCGTGGCCGTAGGGGTGGTGTCCGAAGACGGCCCGCAGCAGGGCGACCTGGGCCACGTGGGCGGGCTGATCGGCGAGCTGGGTGAGGCGGACGAGCCGCTGCTTGCGCTGGCGCTCCAGCTCCGCGGGAGGAAAGTCCGGCCGTGCGACCACGTCGGTGAAGAGGGCGAGGGCTTCCTTCATGCGGCCGCGCAGCGTCGACAGGGAGGCGATCACCGCGTCGGTGTCGGCGCTCACGTCCAGCTGCGCGCCGCTGGCTTCCACGGCGTCCGCCAGCTCCTTGGCTGTGCGCCCGCCGGCACCCTCCTGGAGGAGGTCCGCCGTCAGAGAGGCGAGCCCGGGCAGGGCGTCGGGGTCCGCCGCGCTGCCGCCGCGGACCACGAGACCGAACTGGACGAGCGGCACCTCGTGGTGCTCGACCAGGACCACGCGGAGGCCGTTGCCCAGCGTGAACCGCTGGCGTGCGGGCAGCGTGAAGGTGGCCTCGGGCCCCTTGCCGGGCATCTTCGAGCGGTCCACGGAGGTGGCCGCCGGGGCGGTGGAGGCGGCGACGGTCCCCAGGGGCTCGACGCGGGCCACCACCCGGCCGTCGCCCAGGTACCGCCGGGCGGCTTCTCCGACCGCCGCCGGGGTGAGGTCCAGGTACCGCTGGAGGTCCCAGCGGAAGGCGTCCGGCCTGCCCAGGAGCTGGTAGTACTCGTTGACGCGGTCGGACAGCCCGCCGAAGCCGCCGATGCTCTGCATCGAGCGCACGAAGTCGGCGGTGATCGCGGTCTGGGTGCGCTCCAGCTCGGAGGGTGTGATGCCTCCGGAGAGCGCCCCGGCGAGCACCTCGTGGGCAGCCTTCTCCACCTCGTCCAGGGTGTGGCCCGGGCGCGGCGTCAACGTCATCACCATGACGCCGGCGAGCTGCGACGACCGGTGCCCGAGCGAGGCGTCCTGGGCGATCTGCAGGTCGTAGACGAGCTTCTGGTACAGCCGCGAGGTCCTGCCGCCTCCCACCACCTGCGCGAACACGTCCAGCGCGGCGTCGTCAGCGGCGTAGAGGGGAACCGTGGGCCACGCCACCGTGGTGCGGGGCAGATTGACGCGGTCCTGCAGGGCGAGCTCCACCTCGCCGGGGAGCCGGGGCACCCACCGCCCCGGCGCGGACACGGGCGGGCCCGGAGGGATCCCGCCGAAGTACTTCTCGATGAGCTTCTTCGCCTGGTCGGGCTGGAAGTCTCCGGCGATGCAGAGCGAGGCGTTGTTGGGCGTGTAGTACGTGCGGAAGAAGTCCTTCACGTCCTCCAGGGTCGAGCTCTGGAGGTCGGCGAGGGAGCCGATGGTGGGCCAGTGGTAGGGGTGGTTGACGGGGTAGAGCACTGCCAGCATCTTCTCCCACACCGTCCCGTAGGGGCGGTTGAGGTAGTTCTGGCGTAACTCGTTCTGCACCACAGAGATCTGGTTCGAAAGCCGGTCCTGCGTCATGGCCTCGAGGAGGAAGCCCATGCGGTCCGACTCCAGCCACAGCGCCCGCTCCAGGTACCCCGAGGGCAGCAGCTCCCAGTAGCGGGTGCGGTCGGTGCTGGTCCCTCCGTTGACGTTGGCGCCCACGTCCTGGAGGGGCTTGAAGTAGTCGTCGTCGTGGTGCTCGGAGCCCTGGAACATCATGTGCTCGAACAGGTGCGCGAAGCCCGTGTGGCCCGGCGTCTCGTTCTTCGAGCCCACCATGTAGTTGACGTTGACGGCCACCAGCGGCAGGGCGTGGTTCTCGAGCAGGAAGACGGTCAGCCCGTTGGACAGGCGGACCTGCTCCACCTTCACCGTCGGCAGCGGATTCTCCATGGCGATCGCGGACATCACCCCTCCGAAGAGCAGGCCGGCCCCCACGAGCCGGGCGACTTTCCCTACCATCTCGACCTCCCTCGCGTCCTCACGGTGCGCCGGCGCGACCCGGGGCGTCGTGCTGTCGTCCCGTGCCCCGGGTCGGCTGCTGGTGTGTTGCCAGGTACGCTACCACGGCGGCGGGCCCCGCCGCGAGACCGGGGGCGCGCACGAAAAGGAGGAGCGGACGGATCCGCTCCCCCGGGAAGTGCCGTCGCGACCGGGCGGTCGCCGCGGGTCAGGCGTGCTTCGCCGCGAAGTCCTCCATGAAGGACACGAGCGTGCTGATGTCCTCGACGCTCACCGCGTTGTACATGGACACGCGAATGCCGCCCAGGGTCCGGTAGCCCTTGAGGCCGACCATGCCGTGCTTCTTGGCCTCGGCCACGAAGGCGGCGTCCATCTCCTCGCCGGGCAGGTTGAAGTCCACGTTCATGAAGGAGCGGTCCTCCTTCACGGTCACGTAGCCGCGGTAGAGCTCGGGGAAGCGGTCGATGACGCCGTAGAGGAGCTCGCCCTTGGTGCGGTTGTTCCTCTCGATGGCCGCCAGCCCGCCGATGGCCTTGTTGTGGGCCAGAACGTTGCGGAGGATGTAGATGGAGAAGCACGGCGGCGTGTTGAAGAGGGAGTTCTTCTCGGCATGGACCCTGTACTGCAGCATCGACGGCAGCGCGTCGGTGCACATCTCGAGGAAGTCCTCGCGGATCAGCGCGACGACCAGGCCGGAGGGGCCGAGGTTCTTCTGGGCGCCGGCGTAGATGAACCCGAAGGGGGTGACGTCGAAGGGACGCCACATGAAGTCCGAGGACATGTCGCACGCCAGGGGGACGCCCCCGGTGGACGGGAAGCTCTTCCACTGGGTCCCGTAGATCGTGTTGTTCGAGCAGAGGTGGACGTAGGCCGCGCCGGCGTCGACCTTGATCTCCTCCGGCGTGGGGAGCCTCCGGAAGCCCTCGGCCTCGGTGGACGCGATGGCCCGGACGGCGTCCCCCGAGACGATCTTCGCCTCCTTGAACGCCTTCTTGGCCCAGTTGCCGGTGATGATGTAGTCCGCCTTGCGGCCGGAGTGCAGGATGTTCATCGGCAGCATCGCGAACTGCAGGTTGCCGCCTCCCTGCAGGAACAGGACCTTGTAGGTGTCGGGAACGGCGAGCAGCTCCCGCACCAGGGCGATGGCCTCGTTGTGGACGGCGTCGTACTCCTTGGAGCGGTGCGAGATCTCCATCACCGACATGCCGGTGCCCTCGAAGTCGAGGAGCTCTCTTCCGGCACGCTCCAGGGCGGGGAGGGGGAGGCCGGCCGGGCCGGCGTAGAAGTTGATCACACGGTGTGCCATACAAGCCTCCTTGCCCGCGGGAACGGCGGCGCCGCGGTTCCCCGGGCGGTTCGACCTAGGCGCCTACGGCGGTCAGCTCCCGGAGGAGCTTGACCACCTCGTCGCCGATGCGGAGCAGGTTCTCCTTGGAACTGGCGCCGATGTGCGGCGTGAGCAGGACGTTGGGGGCCGCCAGCAGCGGCGACTCGGGGGCCGGCGGGTCGGAGAAGTACACGTCGGTGGCGTAGGCCCGCAGCTTGCCGGAGGCCAGCGCCTCGGCCACGTCCTCCTCGACGATGCACTTGCCGCGGCCGGTGTTGATCATCACCGCGCCGTCCTTCATCCAGCCGATGCGCTCGCGGTTGATGAGCCCCCGGGTCTCGTCGGTGAGCGGCACGTGCAGCGAAATGTAGTCGGCGTCCCGGAGCAGGTCCTTGAGGGTGGGCACCATGATGGCGACGTCGGAGGCCTTCACGTAGGGGTCGTACGCCGTGACCCGCATTCCGAACGCCGCGGCCCGCGCACCCAGCTCCGAGGCGATGCGGCCGACGCCCACGAGGCCCAGGGTCTTGCCGAAGAGCTCCGTGCGCTTGAGCTCCTTCTTGAGGAAGCGGCCTTCCTTCATGCCGTTGTGCGCCTCCACCAGGCGGCTCGGGACCGCGATCATGAGGGCGAAGGCGAGCTCGGCGACGGCCACCGAGGAGGCCGCGGGCGTGTTGCGGACCTGGATGCCGCGGGCCTGCGCCGCCGCCTGGTCGACGTTGTCGAGGCCGACGCCGCCGCGGATGATCATCCTCATCCTGGGAGCCGCGGCGATCCACTCGGCCGTGCACTTCGTCTTGGAGCGGACCAGGGCAACCTCCGCCTCGGGGAGCCTGGCCACGTCATCGGTGACCTCGCCGAAGGGGGCGAGGCGCTCGGGAAGCGATGGGTCGAACGCGTCACAGATCAGAATCAGCATCGCAACCGTTCCTTTCTGGGGCGGGCACCCCGTCACCACGTATCCAAGGTGCGCACCAAGAGGCCGGAGCGCAGCTTGGGTTCGAACCACGTCGACTTGGGCGGCATGACCTGGCCGGCATCTGCCACCGCCATGAGCTGGTCGAGGGAGGTCGGGTAGAGGGCGAACGCCACCGCCCAGCCCTCGCCCACGCGCCGTTCCAGCTCGTCGAGCCCCCGGATGCCCCCGACGAAATCGATCCGCCTGTCGGTGCGGACGTCCCGGATTCCCAGCACCGCGGCCAGGAGGTTCTCCTGCAGGATGGCGGCGTCCAGCGAGCGGATGGGGTCGTCCGCCGGGAACGTGCCCGGCCTCGCCACCAGCCGGTACCAGCGCCCGGACAGGTACATGCCGAACTCGCGGGGCGCGCGCGGGCGCGGCTCCCCGGTGGGCTCCACGGTGAAGCGCTCCGCGACCGCGGCGAGGAACGCCTCCTCGGAGAGTCCCTGGAGGTCCCTGACCAGCCGGTTGTAGTCGAGGATGCGCAGCTGGTCGTGGGGGAAGAGCACGGCCAGGAAGAAGTCGTAGGGCTCGTCGCCGGTGTGGCGGGGGTCGGCCGCGCCGCGCTCGAGCCCCACCCGCGCCGCGGAGGCGGCACGGTGGTGGCCGTCGGCCACGTAGAGGGCCGGCACGCCGCCGAAGGCGTCGCGCAGCCCCGCCGTGAGGCCGGCGGGCACGATCCACACCGTGTGGGCGATGCCGTCCTCGGCCACGAAGTCGTAGACCGGGGCGCCGGCGCGGACCTCGTCCACGATGGCGTCCACCGCGTCGTGCTGCCGGTAGGTCAGGAACACCGGGCCCGCGTTCGCGTTGAGCTCGTGGGTGTGGCGGGTGCGGTCGTCCTCCTTGTCGGGACGCGTGAACTCGTGGCGCTTGATGACGCCGCCGGCGTACTCCGCGCAGCTCGCCGCGCAGACGACGCCCGCCTGCACGTGGTCGCCCATGCGCTGCTGGTAGACGTAGAAGCGGGGCTCGGTCTCGCGCAGGAAGATCCCCTCGGCGATGAACCGCCGCAGGTTGGCGGCGCCCCGGGCGTAGACGCGGTCGTCGTACAGGCCGACGTCGGCGGGCAGGTCGATCTCCGGCTTGTTGATGTGCAGGAACGAGATGGGGTTGCCCTCGGCCAGGCTCCGGGCCTCGTCGGAGGAGACCACGTCGTAGGGTGGCGAAGCGACGCGGCTGGCGAGCTCGGGGCGTGGGCGCAGGGCACGGAAAGGACGAATGTCGGACATGGGAGGGCCTCCGGCGCCGTCGTGCGGCGACAACGTGAAACCTATCACAATGCAGTGGCCTCAGAAAGACCCCGCAGGGACTATGGTACAAGAAGACGTGGTCGTCCTTCGGACTGTGCGCGCCCTGGGGCGTCTGTCGATCTTCGCCGTGGGCTCGTGGCTCGTGGTGGCGCGGGCACTTCCGGCCGTGCTGGCGCCGTTTCCGGCCCGGTGGCGGCGCTCCTGCTCCCACGTGAGCCGGTGGTCGCGGCTGGGACGCCGCTGCCTGAGCATCCGCGTCGAGGTGCACGGCCCCCTGCCTCCGGCCGGCTCGCTGGTGGTGGCGAACCACCAGGGATACGTGGACATCGTAACGCTGGGCGGGCTGTTTCCGTCGATCTTCGCGGCGCGGCACGACATGAGGCGCTGGCCCATGTTCGGCGCGCTGGCGGCCTCGGGGGCGACCCTCTTCATCAACCGCGACAACAAGCGGGCGGGCGCCAGGGGGCTCGGCCAGGTGGCCGCGGCGCTGGCCGCAGGGGCCACGGTGATCGGGTTTCCCGAGGGGACCTCCACGGACGGGACGGGGCTGCTGCCGTTCCGGACCGGCCTCTTCCAGGCGGTGGTGACGAGCGGGGCGCCGGTGGTCCCCGCCGGGATCCGCTACCCGGAGCTGGACGGCGCCCCCCTCACGGCGGCCAACCGGGACGTGGTGGCGTGGTTCCGGGGCGAGAGCTTCCTCGCTCACATTCTCCGTCTCGGCGCCCACCGCAGGGTGAGGGCGGTGGTCCGGTTCGGGGAACCCCTCGCCGCCGCCGGCATGAACCGGCGTGAGCTGGCGGCGGTGAGCGAGGCGCGGGTCCGCGAGCTCGCCGGGCTTGGGGCCGCCGCGCCTGCGGGAGACGGCACGTCCGCCGCCGGGCCGGCGCCGAGGGAGGCCTCGTGAACCCGACCATGGCCCTCCTCGTGACGCTCGTCGCGGCAGCCCTCGCGGCGGTGGTGGTGCAGCTCGTGCGGGGCGCGCGCCAGGAGCGCCGGCTCCGGGACGAGCTCGTGGCGGTGCGCCTCGCCCTCGCCGAGGGACAGCGCGACGCGCTGGGACAGGTGGGAGGCCAGCTCGCCGGAGTGATCGACCGCTTCCACCACACCCTGACCGAGTTCGGGCAGCAGGTGCAGTCGGGACAGTCGGCCTCGGGAGAGGCGCTTCGGCAGGGGCTCGAGGAGGCGCGCCGGACGCTGCAGTCCCAGCTGCAGGGGCTGGTGCAGGGCGTCAACGAGCAGATGGCGCGGTCCCAGCAGACCGTGGGTCAGCAGTTCGAGGGAGCCACGAAGGTGTTCGGGGAGCTCCGCGGTCAGCTCGGCCACGTGGCCGAGATGGCGGTGCGGATGGAGACCCTGGGCCGGGAGATCGAAGAGCTCCAGGGCATCCTCAAGGCCCCCAAGCTCCGCGGCCAGCTCGGCGAGGCGACGCTCGAGGAATTCCTCCGCCAGGTCCTGCCCCCGGACTTCTTCTCCCTCCAGTACCGCTTCGCCGACGGCAGTACGGTGGACGCGGTGATCCACCTCCGCGGCCACCTCGTGCCGGTGGACGCGAAGTTCCCCCTGGAGGCGTTCCAGCGACTCCTCGCCGAGGAGGACGAGAAGGAGAAGCGCGCCGCCCGGAGGGAGTTCGAGCGCGCTGTGAAGGGGCGGGTTGACGAGATCGCCACCAGGTACATCCGCCCCGGCGAGCGGACGTTCGAGTTCGCACTCATGTTCATCCCGGCGGAGAACATCTACTACGAGGTGATCGTGCGCGAGGGCGTGAGCCGCGAAGAGCCGTCGCTGCTCAACTACGCCATCGCCAACCGGGTCGTGCCGGTGTCGCCCAACTCGTTCTACGCGTATCTGATGACCATCGCCACGGGACTCAAGGGCATGCAGGTGGAGGCGCGGGCGCGGGAGATCCTCGACGAGCTCGGCCGGTTGCAGCGGGACTTCGGGCGTTTCGCCGAGTCGTTCCGGGTGCTCGGGCGGCACCTCGCTTCGGCCCACGGCAAGTACGAGGAGGCGGACACCATGGCCGCGAGGTTCGGCGACCGTCTCCGCGGTGTGGCCGCGCAGACCGGGGCCCCGGGGCTGGGTGACGGTGGCGAGGCCCCGCTGCCCCCAGGCGCTCCCTCCGAGTAGCACGCGCGCCGGTGCCGCGCGTCCCGGCGGCAGGCCCGGGAGCGTAGGGGCGGCCGCGTGCCGCCGGGGAGCGGACAGCGCTAGGATGGGGCCGTAAGGAGCGCGCGATGCGGGTCGAGATCACCTACTGCGTGGTTTGAAGCTACGAGCCCAGGGCCGCCGGTCTGGCGGCCGAGCTGAAGCAGGCCTTCGGAGCCGAGACGCACCTCGTCCAGGGCTCCGGCGGGGTCTTCACGGTGACCGTGGACGGCGAGGAGGTCTTTTCCAAGTTCACCACCGGCCGCTTCCCGGACCCGGGGGAGATCGTCGGCCTCCTGCGGGACCGCGGCCGCTGACCGGCGGAATACCGCCCGTTTCCCCATGTAGAATTGCAGCCATGGCGAGGGCCGGCCTGTCTGCACCACCCCGTCGGGTGGGTGTCGCTGTCAAGACTTCGAACCCCGAGGCCGCGACCCTGGGCGCGGAGCTCCTGCGGGAGCTGTCGCGACGGGGCGTCGAGGGCGTGGTCGACGCCGAGTCGGCCCAGGCCCTGGGCGTCTCTGGCGGGCCGCCCCGGTGGAGCCTGGGACGCGAGGTGGACCTGGTCTTCGTGCTGGGTGGGGATGGGACGTTCCTCTCGGTGGCGCGGGGCTGTCCTCGTGCCACGCCGGTGGCCGGGGTCAACCTGGGGACGCTGGGCTTTCTCACCGAGCACGCTCCGGAGCGCACCTTCGCCCTCCTCGACGACATCCTCGAGGGTCGGGTCGAGGTGGAGGAGCGCGACCGTCTGAGGGTGAGCAGCTCGGGCTCAGGGAACGAGCCAGGCGCTCTCATCCTCAACGACGTGGTCATCACCAAGGCGACCCTGGCCCGGATCGTGACCATCTTCGTGGAGGTGGACGGCGAGTTCCTCTCCCGCTTCCGGGCGGACGGGCTCATCCTGGCCACGCCCACCGGGTCCACGGCCTACAACCTCTCGGCGGGTGGTCCCATCGTCCACCCTGGCCTGTCCGCGCTGCTCATCACGCCGATCTGCTCGCACACCCTCACCAACCGTCCCCTGGTCGTGCCCTCCCGGTTCGAGCTGCGGGCGTGGGTGGAGAAGGGGCACGACGGGGTGTGGGTGACCCTCGACGGCCAGGTCGGCTTTCCCCTGGAACCGGGTGCCTCGGTGACGGTCTCGCCGTCGCCCGAGTCGCTGTCGGTGATCCGCGAGCGCGGGTCCAGCTTCTTCGGGATCCTCCACCACAAGCTCAAGTGGGGTGAGCGGGAGATCTAGAGTGCGGCGTCGAAGACCGCACCTGGCGCGGACCGTCATCGGGCTGCTCGGGGTCCTCGCCCTCTGGGTCGTGGTCGCGTGGCTCGCCACCGTCGCGGTGGGCCGCCCGGCGGTCCGCTCGTGGATGGCGCGTCGCGTCGCGGCGGCCCTGACCGCGGCTCTGCACCAGCCCGCCGAGGTCGGGGACGTGCGCATCACCCTCGCTCCCCCGCGCCTCGCCCTCTCGGACGTGCGCGTGGGCCCGGAGGACCGGCCGCTGGTCAAGGTCCGCCGGGCCGAGGTCGCCCTGGGGGGGCTGAGGCTCGCCGAGCGCGAGGTGGTGGTGGACCAGGTCCGCCTGCGCGGCGTCGTCGTCAGCGGTACCGTGCCGGCCGTCGGGCAGACGCCCCGGCACGGGCCCTGGTTCTCCTTCGTCGTGCGCCAGCTCGAGGTGGAGGACGTCCACGTCGAGGCGCTGACGATGCCGGACGGGGCCGTGATCCGCGCCAGCGACGTGCAGGCCCGGTGGAGTGGCACGGCGTCCCGGCCGGTGCAGTCCGCGGTCCTCCACGTGGGCCGGTTCGAGCTGGCCTTTCCCGGTTTCGAACCGATCTCGGGCACCGTCACCGCCTGGGGCAGGCGGGACGGCCCGGCCTGGCGGCTGGGACGCCTCCGGGGGTCCGGTCCCGGGTGGGAGGCCGACGTGCACGGTGTGTGGCGTCCGGGGAGCCTGTCCCTGGCGGGGAGCGCCGCCGCCGATCTGGCGGTCCTGGACCGGACGCTCGACCTCGGCGCGCACCTCGAGGGCCGTGCCGTGGGCGAGGGGCAGGCCACCCTGGGGAGCGCCGGGTTCAAGGTCGACCTCACCGTGCGCTGCCCGCGGGTGGGCGTGGCCGGCTTTTCCTTCCACGCCATCGAGGGGGAGGCGCACCTCTCCCCCGACGGGCTCGAGGCCTCCGTGGCGCACCTGTCCTGGGCAGGGGGCGAGCTGCACGGCTCGTACGCGCTGGAGTCCTTCGCTCCGCCGTGGCGCCACCACGCTGCGGTGCGCGGGCGGGGCGTGGAGATCGCCGGGCTGCTGGGGACGTTCGGCGTCAACGCCGCCGGGCTGGCCGGCCGGATGACGGTGAACGCCCAGGTCGACTGGGACGGCACCCACATCAAGGAAGGAGTGGGCACGGCCGTCTGCGACGTGGTGCCCGACGCCGGCGACGTGCCCGCAGCGGGCCAGGTGGCGGTCTCGCTCCAGGGAGACGGTGCGATGCACATGTCCACGGCGGACCTCACGCTGGCCGGGGCGCCGGTCCAATGGGAGGGCCGTCTCACCCTGGGCTCGTGGATCCCGACCTGGTCCGTGCGCGGCGAGGCGCTGCCCGTGCCGGCCGTCGACCGCATGATCACCGGCTGGCTCGGCAAGTCGATCCTGCCCGGCGCCCTCCACGGGAACGTGGCCGTGGACCTGCGGCTGCGTGGTCCCTTCGACGACATCACGGTGACCGGCGACGTGGCCGCCGCGCCGATGAGCCTCGGCCTCGTGGCCGTGGACTCCGTGCAGGGCTCGTTCCAGGTCGGGCAGGGCACCGCGTCCTTCGACGGCGTCACCATCCGGATCGGCCAGGGGACCGTCGCGGGATCGGGAACGTTGCGATACGGGGAGGGCGGCGCCCTCGACGTCCGCTACCGGGGCCGGGGCGTACCCGTCCGGCGGGTCGTCGCCTGGGGTGGCGTGGATCTCCCCGTCGCGGGCACGCTGAGCGTGGAAGGAACCCTCACCGGCACCCTGGATCACCCCGTCGCCCGGGCGGCGATGGGGGTCTCCGGCGCCGCCGTCGCGGGGATCCCCTTCGGCGGCGGCAACGGCACGGTGCGCCTGGCCGACGGCGTCGTGCGGCTGGAGTCCCTGAGCGTGGGGCCGCTGACCGCCGGCGTCCAGGTCGACCTGGAGCGGCGCCAGGCGGTGGTGGACGCCTCGCTGCGGCGCTTCGGACTCGAGGGCGTGTCCCCGGTCCTCGCCCGCCTCGCAGGTGGGGCCCTGGACGTGGACCTGCACGGCGCCTTCCCCTTCGACCGCCCCGCCGGTCGGCTCGACGTGACCAGCGCCAAGGGGATCAAGGGCGCGGTGACGCTGGGCGCGACCGGCCTCGAGGTCGAGCTGGACCGGCCGGGGGCGTGGCAGGTGCGCGGCGCCCTGGCGGGCCGCGGGCTGCGGTACGCGGGGACGTTCACTTACACGGTGTCGTCCCTCCGCCTGCTGGCCCGCGACCTCGCGGGGGGCGAGGTGCCTCTGGACGGCTCCCTCGCGGGCCACGCCTCGGTGTCGCTGGAGAGCGGCTCGCCGGCGGTCATCGACGGCGAGGTGGAGCGGCTCGAGGTGGCGGTGCAGGGCGACACGGCCACCCTGGCCGCCCCGGCGCGGTTCAGGGTGGTGGGCTCTGCGGTGGAGCTCCCGGAGGCGAAGCTCAAGGGAGAGACGACCGACGTGACGGTGGCCATGAGCCGCAGCGCCGATGGCCGCCTCGACGGCAGGGTGGTGGGACAGGTCCCGGCTGCCCTGGTGGGCGTGCTGTGGAAGGGGGCGACCCTCGGCGGGCGGGTGCGGTTCACGGTGGAGCTGTCCGGCACCGACCGGGAGCCGACGTTCCGGGGCACTGCCCAGGTGGCCGACGGCTCGTTGCTGCTGCCTTCGCTCCCGGTGCCGGTGAGCCACATCGACGGCACGCTCTCCTTCGTCCCCGAGGCGATCCGCATGGCTGGAATGCGCTTCTCCATGACCGGGGGAGACGGGAGCTGCGACGGCCGCATCACCCTGTCCCCGCAGGTGGAGCTGGACCTGACCGTCAACGAGCACAGCATCCGCTGGCCCGTGAGCAGCGGGTTCCAGCCGTCGCTGAGCGGGACGGTGCGGATCACCGGTCCGCTGGACGCCCTCACGGTCAGCGGGGACACCGTGCTCCAGCGCACCGTCTTCCGCGAGGACGTCAACCTCCAGACGCTGGTCGTCCAGCAGCTCACCGCGCCGTCCCGGGCGACCCCCGAGTCGGAGGGCGCCGTCAACCTCAACCTCCGCGTCGACGTGCCCTCGACCTTGGAGCTGAACACGCCCATCGCCCGGGTGACGCTGCGCGGGCAGCTGCGCGTGGTAGGCACCAGCGCGCAGCCCGGTCTTCTCGGCCGCCTCGAGGTCGTCGCGGGCGGGGAGCTCGAGCTGTCCGGGGTGCGGTACGACATCGATCGCGGGACCGTGTCGTTCACCGATCCGGAGCGGATCGACCCCTTCCTGGACGTCCAGGTCCGGGCCACCGTGGACGCGGTGGAGATCACCGTGGGCCTGGTCGGGACGCTGGACCGGCTCACCCCCACGCTGGTCTCCAACCCGCCGCTACCCGAGACCGACATCCTCGCCCTCCTGTCCACCGGACGGCGTGCCGACCAGGCGACGCAGGCGCAGGCCGGGGCCGTCGCCTCGTCGTTCCTCACCGACCAGCTCGCCGGTGCGGTGACCCGCCGCGCCCGCACCCTGCTCGACGTGGACCAGCTCCGCGTGGACCCCTTCGCCGCCACGGAGACCGGCAGCCCCACGGCCCGGCTCACGGTGGTGAAGCAGATCTCCCGGGACTGGACCGTCACGGTGTCCACCAACCTGGCTTCCAACCGGGAGGAGGTCATCCAGAGCCGGTGGCGCGTGAGCCCGACCCTCTACCTGGAGGCGAGCCGGGACGTCAACGGCGTCTACTCCCTGGACGTGAAGTGGCGCCACCGCTACTGATCGCGGCGGTGCTCGCGGGCACCCTCGCCTGGGGCAGGGTGCCGGTGACCAGTGTCGTCCTGGACGCACCGGGCGCAGCCGACGTGGGGGAGCTGCGCGCCATCCTGGGAGTCGAGCCCGGCGAGCCGCTGTCGCGGGGGCAGGTCAGAAGGGGCGTCCAGGCGCTCATGGCCTCGGGGCAGGTAGAGGACGTGGACGTGGACGCCCGGCCCGAGGACGGCGGTGTGGCCTTGACCGTCAGGATCCAGGTGGCCTCCCGCCTGAGGACGCTGGAGATCGAGGGCCTGGACGGCGGGGCGAGGAAGACCGTCGAGCGCGAGCTGAGCGTGCAGGAGGGCGCGCCTCTCCACGTGGCGGCGTTCGAGGCGGCGGTCCAGCGCGCCCAGGCCCTGCTGCGGGCCGACGGCTACCCCGGAGCCGTGCTGGATCCCGAGCTCCGCTTCGACCTCCGGCACGGCACTGTGGCGGTCCGGATCGAGGGCAGCCTGGGCCCGCCGCTGCTGGTGGTGAAGCTCGAGGCGACAGGGGTCGAGATGACGCCGGCCGAGCTGTGGCGCGTCACCGAGCTCAAGCCCGGCGAGCGTCTCGGCGCAGGAGTGCTCGAGGGTGCGCGGCGCCGTCTCGGCGTGGCCGTCCGCAAGCAGGGGTGGTGGGAGGCGATGGTCGCCGAGCCGTCGGTGACGTCCGGCGCCACCGGCGCGACGGTGGGCCTGGCCGTGCGGCGGGGTCCGGCCTACCGCCTCGAGCTGTCGGGGATCGAGGCCAGCAAGGCGCTGCTCGCCGACGCACTGCCCTTCGTCAACGGCGACGAGCCGTTCAGCGACGCGGGCGTCGACGTGGCGCAGCGGCGGGTTCTGCTCTTCCTGCAGCGTGAGGGCCGGCTGCTGGCGAAGGTGACAGCGGTCCTCGGCGACGAGGAGGGGGAGAGGGTGTTACGCGTCGACGCGACGCCGGGGCCCAGGACCCCCGTGGTGGCGGTGCGCTTCCCGGGCTCCTCGGAGGCCGTCGCGGCGAAGCTGCGTGAGAGGATCGGCGCCCGGCCCGGCCACTACTGGCGCTGGGGGGGCGAGCCGGTGGACGAGGATACCCTCGAGGCCGACGTCGGCTCGCTGCAGACGACGCTGCGGTCCGAGGGCTACGCGGAGGCGACGGTGGCGGCGCCGCGCCTGGTGGCGGAGGGCGGCGGTGTGGCGGTGGAGTTCCCGGTCGCAGAGGGCATCCGCGACACGGTCACGGCCCTGGAGGTCACCGGTGTGCCGCCCGGCGTGCCGGTCCCGGCGCTCCCCCTGGCCGAGTCGAAGCCGTGGAGCGAGGCCGCCGAGGCGGGCAGCCGGGCCGCCCTGGGCGCGGCCCTGGAGGAGGCGGGCTACCCCGACGCCACGGTGGCCAGCCGCCACGAGTGCGCTGACGGGTCGTGCCGTGTCGTCCTGCGCGCCGACCCCGGGGAGGCGGCGGTGGTGGACCGCGTCGTCGTCGCCGGCCTCGTGCGCACCCACCTGAGCGTGGTCGAGAAGGTGGCGGGGCTCGAGCCGGGACGGTGGATCGGCCCGGAGGAGCAGCTGGCGGCGCAGCGCCGCCTCCTCGCCCTCGGCATCTTCCAGCGGGCGTCCATCCACGCGATCCCCGGGCAGAGCTACGGCCCCCGGCGGGGTCTCATCCTCGACCTCCAGGAGGGGCCGACCCGGGCGGTGGGCTTCGGGCTGGGCTACTCCAACGAGGAGAGGGTGCGGGTCTCCGCGGTGTGGTCGGAGCTCAACCTGTTCGGACGCGCCCGCAGCCTCTCCCTGGAGGCCCGGGTCTCCAGCCGGGAGCGGCGGTGGCAGATCAACTACCGGGAGCCGGCCCGCCTGGGGCTGCTCGGCTTCCCCACCTGGGTGGCGGTGTACCGCACCGACGAGCGCTTCGCGACCTACGACTTCCTGCGCCGGGGCATGTGGGTGGAGTTCGGCGACCACCAGCGGCGCCCCCTGCGCGCCCTGCTCCGGTACGAGTACCAGATCGTCAACAGCAACGCGCCGAACGACATCAAGTCGCAGCTCGAGCGCGACCGCCGCGACATCGCCATCGCCTCGGTCACGCCGGTGCTCGAGTGGGACACCCGCAACGACGTGTTCACCCCGCGCCGGGGTGTCTACGCGAGCCTCCAGCTCAAGAGCGCGTTCAAGGCGTTCAAGGCGGACGTGGCTTTCGAGAAGCTCATCGCCGCCGTGGCCGGGTACGCGCCCGCGGGCGCCGGCGTCTTCGCCCTCTCCGCCCGGGCCGGCGCCATCGAGCCGCACACGGGGATCTCCGACACCACCGCCGGGTGCACCACGGACAACTGCGCCATCCCCATCGCGGAGCGCTTCTTCGCCGGCGGCCGGGTGTCGCAGCGGGCGTTCCCCACCGACATGCTGGGCATCGTCGGCCAGACGCTGAAGTGCGAGTCCGGCGGGGAGACGGTGCCCACCACGCCGGGGTGCACGCTGGTCCCCATCGGCGGCGCCGGGCTCCTCCTGGCCAGCGCCGAGTGGCGCATGCCGCTGTGGGGCGTCCTCGGCGGCACCGTGTTCCTCGACGGCGGCAACGTGTGGGCCGCGTGGCGGGACATCCGCGTCTCTCAAATGCGCTGGGGGGCTGGCGTCGGCCTCAGGGTGGCCACACCGGTGGGCCCCCTGCGTCTGGAGTACGGCTGGAAGCTTCGCCGGCTCCCCGGCGAGTCGGCCGGCGAGCTGTTCCTGTCCTTTGGCAACCCGTTCTGAGCGTGATTTGGAAGGCGGTGTATGATAAGGCGCCCCGCCGGTGTCTGACCGGGTCCGGGGGGACGGGAGTCGATGATGCTGCGAAAGACCGCGACCATGGCAGTGGTGATGGTGCTGGCCCTGGCGAGCCTGGCCAGCGCGGAGCTGTCACCGAAGTACAAGGACTGGCCCGACACGCCTGCCGGATACCTTCTCACCCGCAAGGAGGCCAAGGCCTACAAGAAGCTCGACACCGACGCCCAGGCGGAGAAGTTCATCGCCCTGTTCTGGGCCCAGCGCGACCCGGACCTCACCTCGAGGGTCAACGCCTTCAAGGTGGAGTTCGACAGCCGCGTGGCCGAGGCCGACAAGATGTTCTCCTACGAGGACACCAAGGGCAGCATGACCGACCGCGGACGCATGCTCATCCTCCTCGGACCGCCCAACGAGGCCTCGGTGATCCAGAACGGCCCCGGCAAGAGCCAGATCGAGAGCCGCATGACCACCGACAAGGGGACCACCCAGGTGTGGGTGTACAAGAAGGACCGGCTCCCCGCCGACGTCAGGCAGGACGAGGTCTACGCGTTCTTCCGCGAGTCCCGTCTGGGCCAGAACGACTTCGCGCTGGACCGTTCGGACCGCCGCAACGCCCTGGCCATGAAGATCGAGGGTGACGCGCCCGAGCGTCTCCTCCTGCACCCGGACCTGGAGACGGTCCCCGATGTGGGCTACCTCCCCGGCTCCAAGGCCGCGACGGCGGAGCAGCTCGCCGTGTTCTCCCAGGAACCGCGTCCCTGGCCCGAGCACGCCAGCGTCCTCTCCACCGAGGGCATGATCTCGCCGGCGATCCACCCCCTGTGGGTCTACCTGCAGCTGCCCAACGACGTGCCCGCGGCCACCGAGGCGGTCGGGCGCGTGACGGACAAGGCCAACGGCCAGACCGTGGGGACGTTCGCGCTTCCGCTCACCCCGCTGAGCATCGCCGGTGCCCGCGGCTACGACTTCTCGCTGCCCCTGGACGTCGGCCAGTACAGCTTCGACCTGGCGCTCCTCAACGGCGCCACCCCGCTGGCGGTCAAGACCATCGAGGCCTCCATCGAGGCGGTGCCCGCCGAGGGGACCTACATCTCGCCGTTCTATTGGGGCGTGGACGTGCGCCAGGAGACACAGGCGCACCTGGGTGACGCCTTCAACCTCGGTGGCTGGCACGTGATCCCGCGGGTCACGGACGCCTACCTCAACAGCGAGCAGCTGGCCTACTTCTGCTTTGTCGACCGCCCGGGCCTCGACGAGCAGAAGCAGCCCAAGTTCCAGGTTTCGCTGGCGGTCTTCCGGGGCGACAAGAAGCTCCAGGCGACGCCGTTCGTGCCGGCCAACGTCTCCCACCTGTACGAGGACACCTGGATGTTCGGCAACGCGCTGCCGCTCCACATCTTCCACCGCACCGCCGAGGTCCGGCTGGAGATCACGCTCAAGGATACGATCTCGAACGCCACGTACACGGCCAAGATCCCTGTCACGGTGGTGGTGCCCACCGCCGCGCCGGCGAGCCCCGCTCCCTCCAAGTGAGCCGCGGGAGACACCCATGACCGAGGATCGGCCGCAGGCCGAGATCTTTACGACGGTAGAGGAGGCCGCGGCGGAGTTTCGCCGCGGCCGCTTCGTCATCCTCGTGGACGACGAGGACCGTGAGAACGAGGGCGACCTGGCCATTCCGGCGGAGAAGGTGACTCCGGAGGCCATCAACTACATGGCCACCCACGCCCGGGGCCTGATCTGCCTGGCCCTCACCGAGGCGCGGTGCGACGAGCTGCAGCTCCCGCTCATGGTGGAGCACAACACGTCGCCCAACCAGACCGGGTTCTGCGTCTCCATCGAGGCCCGCGGCCGGGTCACCACGGGCATCTCCGCGGCCGATCGCGCCGCCACCGTGCTCGCCGCCATCGATCCCGCCACGCGGCCGGACGATCTGCTGCGCCCGGGCCACACCTTTCCCCTGCGTGGCCGCAAGGGCGGCGTGCTGAAGCGGGCCGGGCACACCGAGGCCTCGGTGGACCTCGCCGCCGTGGCCGGTCTCGCACCGGCGGCGGTGATCTGCGAGATCATGGACGCCGACGGCTCCATGGCCCGGTTGCCGCGGCTCATGGAGATCGCCCGCGAGCAGGGCTTCAAGCTGCTCACGGTGCGCGATCTCATCGCCTACCGGATGCGCAACGAGCGCCTCGTGGAGCGCGTGGCGGCGCCGCTGCTGCCCACCCGGTTCGGCGAGTTCCGCGCCTATGCCTACCGGTCCACGGTGACCGACGAGGAGCACGTGGCCCTGGTTCTCGGCGACATCGACCCCGAGGAACCGGTGCTGGTGCGGGTGCACTCACAGTGCCTCACCGGCGACGTGCTGGGGTCGTTGCGCTGCGACTGCGGCGCACAGCTGGAGACCGCCCTGGAACGCATCGCCGCCGAGAAGCGCGGCGTGCTCCTGTACCTGCTTCAGGAGGGCCGGGGGATCGGGCTGGTCAACAAGCTCCGTGCCTACGAGCTGCAGGACGCCGGGGCCGACACCGTCGAGGCCAACGAGCGGCTCGGGCTGCCGGTGGACCAGCGGGAGTACGGGGTGGGCGCGCAGATCCTCCGGGACCTGGGCGTGCGGCGCATGAAGCTGATGACCAACAACCCCAGCAAGTACGTGGCCCTGGGCGGCTACGGCCTGGAGATCGTGGAGCGCGTGCCGCTGGAGGTGCCACCCACCGAGCACACGCGGCGGTACCTGGAGGCCAAGAAGCTCAAGCTCGGCCACCTGCTGCGCATGGTCTGAGGCCTCAGCACCCCCCGTCCGGCGCCTTGCGCGGACGGACCGCGATGGTGCAGCGGGAGACGCAGACCAGCTCGCCGTCCTCGTCGGTGATGTCGATGGCGTAGACGTGGGTGGAGCGGCCTCGGAACAGTGGCCGGGAGGTGGCCAGCAGAGACCCCTCGACCTTGCGGCGCAGGTGGGTGGCGTTGAGATCCACGCCGGCCACCGTGAAGCGTTCCGGATCCACGCTCATGGCCGCCGCCAGCGACGCCGCGGACTCGGCGAGGAGAGCGGAGATGCCGCCGTGGAGCTGGCCGAGGTGCTGACGGTGGCGCGCGTCGATATCGAGCCCCACCTGGAGCGCGTCCGGGTCGTAGCTGACGACGCGGATGCCCAGCGGGGCGAATGCCGTTTCGGAGTTGCGCGCCTCCACATAGCGGATGAACGTCTCACGGTCCAAGGCCCTCTCCCTTCGCCGCCACGCCGGTGTACACGGCGTCATCATAACGGCACCACGCAGGGGGCGGCGGCGCCGTATACTCTCGGGACACCCCTGACGCCGGCGTGCCGGCGGGCGGCCCGCGCCCGCGCCCCCGGTGCGGGCGTCCGAGAGGACGGCCATGAGCCTGGGCAGCGATCGCATCCCTCAGGAACGCCCGGAGGAGCGCCGGGCCGATGCAGCGGCGCGACGCTGGCTGTGGCTCGGCCTGGCCTGCTACGGGGCGGTGCTCGTCCTGCTGCGGCCGGTGACGCCGTTCGAGTGGGACGAAGTGCTGTTCCAGCGGGCCCTCGACCACTACGACGTCCTCCGGCACTCCCCGCATCCTCCGGGCTATCCGGCCTACGTGGGGGCGGGGAGGGTGGTCCGCTGGGTGGTGGGGGACCCCCACCTGGCGCTCCAGCTCGTGACCATCGCCCTCGCGGTCGCCACCGTGGGCGCCGTCTGGACGCTCGTGCGCCGGCTGGGAGGCAGCCGCCTGGCGGCGGGGCTCGCCGCGGGGGTGGTGGCCACCATGCCGGGGTTCGCGTTCAACGCCAATGTGGGCCTGTCCGACGTCCCGGGAACGGCGGGGGGGATCCTCACGGTGCTCGCTTTCGTGGCCGCCGCGGAGCGTCCCGGCCTCCTGCCCCTGGCCGGGCTGGCGGCGGCGCTGACCATGGGCATCCGGCCCCAGATCCTCCCCGTGTTCACCCCCGTTGCCGTGTGGGCCATCGTGCGCGCCGTGAAGTCCCGCCGGTGGTCGAGCCTGGCCGCGGCGACCGCGACCTACGTCATCGTCCTGCTGGCCTGCTGGCTGCCGGCCGTGCTGCTGACCGGCCCCGCCCGCTACGCCGAGGCCATCCGCCGGCACCTCGCGTACATGAACGCGGTGGAACCCCTGCTCCGCCTCCCGGGCGCCGCCCTGAGCGACGTCTTCCCATCCTGGACCGTCGGACCCTTCGTGGACTGGCGGTTCGCCGTGCCTCTGTGGGTCCTCATCGTGGCGGGCGCCGTCGTCCTGGTGAGAACGGGCAGGGCCCGGCTGGCCCTGGTGGCCGGCTCGGCCGGGGGTCTGTACCTCCTCGCCGGCATGTTCTCCATGAACATGACGGCGACGGTCCGCTACGCCCTGCCGGCCATGCCGTACCTGGCCATCCTCGCCGCCGGAGCGGTGATGGCGCCGGGCCGGGTGGTGCGGCGGTCGGCCGCCCTTCTGGTCGCGCTGTGGGCCGTGGCGGCCGTGGTGTGGGCGGCGCCGGCCTGGCGGGAGCGGCTGCGGCCGGCCCCGGTCTGGGCGGCGCTCGAGTGGGTCCAGCAGCACTACGACCCGGCGCGGACGCGGATCGTCTTCGACGGAGCCATGTCCCCCCACGTCAACTACCTGCTCGCCCGCCACGGGTTCTCCGCCGTGTCCATGGAACGGGCCTCGCTGCTGCCCACGGGGAGGGACGCTGGCAAGGCGACGCTGTACGTCACGCCCCGGCCGGTGGCCGGGGGCGACGTGGTCTTCCAGGACACGGTCCACGAGAAGCGGCTGCTCGAGCTGGCCTGGCACCGCTACGGAAGCTGCGCGGTGACGGCCATGCCGGGGGGCGACCGCCCCGTGTTCTCCCCGGCCTGGCAGGTGCGCGGGACGAAGTGGCAGCTCTGGCTGACCGGGATCATCTACCTTCCGGACGGGAGGACGCCGCGCCTGGTCACCCTGAGGGCCGGCACCGCGCCGCTGGAGATCCGGCGCGCCGGGGCGCTCCCGATCCGTCTCGCCCAGGGACACTCGGTGCAGCTGCCCCTGTTTCCCGGCGAGGCGGGTGAGCTCGTCGTCACGGCGCCTCCGCACTGGCTCACCGTGCTCGACCCTCCAGTGATCCGCTCGCTGGCGCCGGGGGACTCCGGAGGGCTCCTCTCCGACCGGCTGGTGGTGCCGTTCGGTGACGCGGATGCAGGGGCCGGTGGCGGGCGACGCGCCGACCTTCTGCTCTACAACCCCCAGGCGCATCCCCTGACGGTGCGAGGGTGGCTGCTGCCCGGCCCGGGCGCCGCGCCGGGCGTCCGGGAGATGCGATGGACGCTCGGGTCCGGGAGGGTCCTCACCGTCCCCGGCGTGAGCGTGGCGGGGGGCAAGGGGCCGCTCCCCTATGGGGCGGCGGCGCTCGCGGTGGAGCCTCCCGCGGCAGGTTGCGCCGGGGGCGGCTGCGCCATCGCGGCGTTCGCCCGCACCTCCCGGAGGGACCCGCAGACCGGCGCCGACCCGCTCGGCGGCGGCCTGCCGGCGGTGCCGGCGGCGGAAAGCCTCGGCCCCGCCGAGACGGGGACGATCGAGGCACCGGCGGGAGGAGAGCTGATCCGCCTCGGGGCGGTGGTGTGGTCGTCCGTGCCGGTGGTGCTGGAGGTCAGGCTGCGTCTGGCGGATGGGACGGTGGAGACGGCGAGGCGGACGGTGCCGCCGCTCTCGTGCGCGGTGGCGACGCTGCAGCGGCCCGCGGAGCAGGCGTGGTTCCGGGTGGTGTCGCGCCCCGGCGCGCGGGTCCTTCCCTGGGGCGCGAGCCGGGCGCGGACGGAGGGAGGGGAGGTCGTGCTCACCGCCCGCCGCACCGGTGGCGGGGAACCGGAGGGTCCTCCCCGGGAGCGCTGAGGCGTCCCGGCCGTTGTACCCTGACGGCATGACACCCGCGGTCGTTCCCGGCCTGTGCGCCCTGCTCGAGCGGCCCGCGCTGCTGCGCGGCCGGCGCTGGGCGGCCGTGGTCAACCAGGCGGCGGTGACGCCGGACCTGGTTCCCGCGTGGCGGGCGCTCGCCGCCTCCGGGGCCGGCCTGCCGGTACGCCTGTTCGCCCCCGAGCACGGGCTGTGGGGCGTGGCCCAGGACATGGAGGCCGTGGGCGAGGAGGTGGATCCTGTTCTCGGTGTGCCCGTGCACTCCCTCTACGGCACCGACGCCTCGACCCTGGCGCCCCCCGCCGCGTTGCTGGAGGACCTCGACGCGGTGGTCTTCGACCTCCCCGACATCGGCTGCCGCTACTACACCTTCGCCGCGACCCTCGCCCACCTGGCGGCGGCGTGCACCGGCGCGGGAGTCGAGGTCATCGTGTGCGACCGGCCCAACCCCCTCGGGGGTGTCGTGCTGGAGGGCGGTCCGGTGGCGCCGGGCTTCGCCTCGTTCGTCTCCGAGCTTCCCACGCCGGTCAGACACGGCCTCACCGTGGGCGAGATCGCCCTGCTGCTGCGCGAGGAGCGCCACCCCGGCCTCATTCTCACCGTGCTGCCCTGTCAGGGCTGGGAGCGGTGGATGGAGTGGGACGACACGGGACTGCCCTGGGTGGCGCCGTCCCCGAACATGCCGTGGCCGGCCACGGCGGCGATCTATCCGGGCGCGTGCCTGGTGGAGGCGACCGCCCTCTCCGAGGGGCGCGGCACCACCCGGCCGTTCCACCTGGTGGGCGCTCCGGGCCTCGACGGCGAGGCCGTTGCGGCCCGCATGAACGCACTCGCTCCCGCCGGCGTCCGTTTCCGGGCCACCGTGTTCCGGCCGGAGTTCGGGAAGCACGCCGGGCGGAGGTGTCCGGGGGTGGAGTGGCACGTCACCGACCTCCGGGCGCTGCGCTCGCTGTCTGCGGGCGTGCTGCTCCTGCGCGAGATCCGCGCGCTCGGAGGCGAGGCGTTCGGGTGGCGGCGCGAGGCGTACGAGTTCGTCGCCGACGTGCCGGCCATCGACCTCCTCACCGGGGACGCCGGGGCCCGCGGCGTGGTCGAGGGCCGGGTCGAGATGGGGGCGCTGGAGATCTCCTGGGAGAGGCAGTGCGCGGCGTTCAGGGAGCGGCGGCGCAGCGTGCTGCTGTACCCGGACGCACCGTGAGCCCCCTGGAGCTGCGCCCGGCCGCCGTGCTCTTCGATCTCGACGGCACTCTGGCGGACTCCTTCTCCGCCATCCACGCGGCCCTCGCAGGCGTGCTCGCGGAGGAGGGCCTGCCTCCCCGCTCCCTGGAGTGGGTGAGGCGGCACGTCGGCAGGGGAGCCGTCGCCCTGGTCAGGGACGCGGTGGAGGAGGGGGCCGCCGAGGACCGGGTGGCCACGGTGGCCGGGGCCTTCGACGCCCGCTACCGCGCCCTGTACCTGGAGCGGACACCGCCGGTGGCCGGGGCACGCGCCGTCGTGGAGGCGGTGGCGGCGCGGACCGCCGGGCGGGTGGCGGTGGTCTCGAACAAGTTCTCGTCCCTGTCGCGGGGATGGCTGGAGCGGTGGGGGTTCGCGCCGTCCATTGCGGCCGTGGTCGGTCCCGACACCTACGGCGTGACCAAGCCCGACCCCGCCACTGTGCGTCCCGTGCTGGCGCGGTTCGGCGTCGCCGCGGCCGACGCGCTGCTGGTCGGCGACATGACCGTGGACGTCGCGCTGGGGCGGGCGGTGGGCGCGCCCGTGGTGGCCGTGTGCGGAGGCGGCTCGTCGCGGCACGTGCTAGAGGCCGCGGGGCCCGCCGCAATCCTCGGCGCTCTCGCGGAGCTCCCCGGCTGGCTCGCCGTCCACGGCCGGGGCTGGGAGGGAGCGGCCGCGCGTCCGGGTTAAGATAGCGCCCGGCAGGAGGCGACATGATCGATCGACCCTCGGAGAAGGAGCAGGAGTACTTCCTGCGGCTCGAGCTGGAGCGGATCAAGAAGCTCCGTGACGCACACCGTGCCAGGACGGCCGCGGAGGAGCGGCAGCGGCTCAAGGAGCTCCACTTCATGCACTGCCCCAAGTGCGGCCAGCAGATGGAGCTGACCCACCTGGGGGAGATCGAGGTGGAGCTGTGTCCCGACTGCGGCGGCGTGTTCCTGGACGCCGGGGAGCTGGACAAGATCGTGGAGGACCGCCACCGGGAGCACTTCTCCGGCGCCCTCGGCCGCTTGCGGGCCCTGTGGGGGGCGTGATGACGGCTCGTGCTTCGGGGACGGCCCGCCGTGGGCGCTGAACGGGGGCGCCTCCGCGTGGCGCTCGTGTTCGGCGGGCGCTCCGGAGAGCACGAGGTGTCGGTGGTGTCGGCCCGCTCCGTGGCCGCGGCGCTGGACCGGGGGAGGTTCGAGGTCGTGCCGATGGCCGTAGACCGCGGGGGGCGCTGGGCCTCGGCGGAGGTCTCGGCCCGGGTTCTCGGCGGCGGTGGCGCCCGCCCCGACGCCGTCGAGCCCTTCGAGGGGGTGGCGCGCCTCGACCCGCGCCTGGCGGCAGGTGAGGTCGACGTCGTGCTGCCGATCCTGCACGGGCCGTTCGGCGAGGACGGCACGGTCCAGGGGATGTGCGAGGTGCTGGACCTGCCCTACGCCGGATGCGGGGTGAGCGGCTGCGCCGTGACCATGGACAAGGTGCTGACGAAGCGGCTCATGCTTGAGGCGGGGCTGCCCACGCCCTCGTTCGAGGCCGTCACCGCCGCGCAGTGGGAGCAGGACGGTCCGGCCTGCCTCGCCCGATGCCTCGCGCTGCCCATGCCGCTCTTCGTCAAGCCGGCGCGCTTGGGCTCCTCGGTGGGGATCAGCAAGGTGAAGGCCGGGGACGCGCTGCCCGGAGCGATGGCGGTGGCGCTGGAGTACGACGACGCGGTGATCGTCGAGGAAGGGCTCGACGCCCGAGAGATCGAGGTGGCCGTCCTCGACGGCGCCCCGCCGGTGGTCAGCGTCCCGGGCGAGGTGGTGCCTGGGCGCGAGTTCTACGACTACGCGGACAAGTACCTCGAGGGTGGGAGCCGCCTGATCGCGCCGGCGCCCCTCGAGCCGGAGCAGGAGGCCGGGGTCCGCCGCCTGGCCCTCGAGGCGTTCCGCGCCACCGGCTGCGAGGGGATGGCCCGGGTCGACTTCCTCCTCGATCGCGGCTCGGGGCGGCTGGCCGTCAACGAGCTCAACGCCATCCCCGGGTTCACCTCGATCTCCATGTACCCGAGGCTGCTGGCGCTCTCGGGCGTGCCGTTCCCGGAGCTGCTGAACCGGCTCGTCGACCTGGCGCTGGAGCGGCACGCGCGCCGCGCCCGGCTGGCCGCCGCGGCCCTCCGCCCTCTCGGCGAGCGCGCCGGCAGTGCCGGGACGGTGGGAGGCCGAGGGCGATGATGGTTGGCAAGAGGTGTAGTCATCATTTATTTACGCGTTTCCTCTCCTTGACGGAACGCGGTTCTGTGCGTAGAATGCGGTTGTGATTTCTTTCCCGAGGCCCTCGGGGGAGCCGACCGACGGAATGAAGTGAGGAGGCAGAAATGAGCGTCAAGAGAGTGACCCGCGAGGAGTCCCTCGCCTATCACACCGGAAAGCGGCACGGAAAGACGTCCGTGGTGCCCACCAAGCCCTGCGTCACCCAGCGGGATCTGTCCATGGCCTACACCCCGGGCGTGGCCGAGCCGTGCCGCGAGATCCACAGGGATCCGGACCTCGTCTACGAGTACACCAACAAGGGCAACCTGGTCGCCGTGATCTCCAACGGCACCGCGGTGCTGGGCCTGGGGAACATCGGGCCCGCCGCGGGCAAGCCGGTAATGGAGGGCAAGGGCGTCCTGTTCAAGAGGTTCGCCGACATCGACGTGTTCGACATCGAGGTGGCGAGCGAGAACCCCGACGAGGTGGTCCGCTTCTGCCAGCTCATCGAGCCCACGCTGGGCGGCATCAACCTCGAGGACATCAAGGCGCCGGAGTGCTTCTACATCGAGGAGACGCTGAAGAAGTCGACCTCGATCCCGGTGTTCCACGACGACCAGCACGGCACGGCGATCATCTCCGCGGCGGCGTTCCTCAACGCGCTGGAGGTGTCCGGCAAGAAGATCGACGAGGTCAAGGTGGTGTTCTGCGGCGCCGGCGCGGCCGGCATCGCCTGCGCAAAGCTCTACCTCGCGCTGGGCGTGAAGAAGGAGAACCTGCTGTTCGTCGACACCAAGGGGGTCATCTACAAGGGGCGGGCCGAGGGGATGAACCCCTACAAGGAGCAGTTCGCCGTGGAGACGGACCGGCGCACCCTGGCCGACGCTCTACAGGGGGCGGACGCCTTCATCGGCGTGTCGGGCCCCAACCTGGTAACGCCGGAGATGCTGCAGGGCATGGCCAAGGATCCCATCGTGTTCGCCATGGCCAACCCGGACCCCGAGATCGCCTACGAGGCCGCCGTCGAGGCCCGGCCCGACGTCATCATGGCAACGGGCCGTTCGGACTATCCGAACCAGGTGAACAACGTCCTCGGCTTCCCGTTCATCTTCCGCGGCGCCCTCGACGTGGCCGCCACCGAGATCAACGAGGAGATGAAGATGGCCGCCGTCCAGGCCCTGGCCAACCTGGCCAAGGAGGATGTGCCCGACGAGGTCATCCGCGCGTACGGCGGCAAGCCCATCAAGTTCGGCCGCGAGTACCTCATCCCCAAGCCCTTCGACTACCGCGTGCTGCTGTGGGAGGCGCCGGCCGTGGCCGAGGCGGCGATCCGCAGCGGTGTGGCCCGCAAGCCGTTCACCTCGCGGGAGGACTACGTCAGGGAGCTGGAGTCCCGCCTGTCGCGGACCCGCGAGGTCATGCACGTGGTCTTCGACCGGGCGAAGGAAGCGCCCAAGCGGATCGTGTTCGCGGAGGGCGACGCGCCCAAGATCGTGCGGGCGGCCAAGATCCTGGTGGACGAGGGGATCTGCACTCCGGTCCTGCTCGGCGACGCCACCGTCATCCAGGGCCTGATGCGCGAGTTCGAGGTCGCCGAGGGGACGGTCGAGGTCGTCGAGCCCCACCGCCACCCCAAGTTCGAGGCGTACGTGGAGAAGTTCCACGCCATGCGGTGGCGCCGCGGGGTGGCCCTCGAGGACGCCCGCAAGCTGGTGCGCGACGCCGTCTACTTCGGCAACATGATGGTCCACGACGGCGACGCGGACGGGCTCATCTCGGGCTTGACCATGAACTACCCCGAGACGATCCGTCCCGCGCTGCAGGTACACCACACGCGTCCCGGCGTGAGCCGGGCCGCCGGCGTCTACCTCCTCCTCTTCGAGGACCGCATGATCTTTGTCGCGGACACCACGGTGAACGAGGAGCCCAACGCGGAGCAGCTCGCCGAGATCGCGTGGATGGCCGGCAACGTGGCCACGACCTACTTCGGCGTGACCCCCCGGGTAGCCATGCTGTCGTACTCGAACTTCGGGTCGACCCCCGACGAGCGCTCGGTCAAGGTCAGGCATGCGACCGAGATCGCCCGGCAGCGCTGGCCCGAGCTGATCATCGACGGCGAGATGCAGGCCGACTCGGCCGTGGAGCCTTCGGTGGCGCAGGAGACCTACCCCTTCTCGGTGATCCAGGGTGACGCCAACGTGCTGGTCTGCCCTGACCTGGACTCCGCGAACATCCTCTACAAGCTGCTCTGGCGTCTGGGCCGCGTCGAGGCCATCGGGCCCATCCTGACCGGCGTCAACGCGCCCGTCCAGGTGCTGCAGCGCGGTGTGGACGTGGCCGACATCGTCAACATGGCGGCGATGTGCGTGCTCAAGGCCCAGCGCCGGGAGAACGAGTAGCGGTCGCCGACCTCCGCTTGCCGCAGAAGGTCCTCGCGGCCCCGGGGCGTCCCCGGGGCCGCGTGCTTTCCCGGCCCGCCGTGCCCGCGGCGTGCCCCGGGTTCGTTGACACCTCGGGGGCCTCGTCCTAGCATGAAGAGCCAGACCGTTGGAATCGACCTCGAGGAGGCAAGACGATGCGAAAGAGAATTGCGTTGGTTGCTCTGCTGACCATGGCGGCGACCCTGCCGGGCGTCGCCCTCGCCCAGCAGTCCGGGGGCCTGCGGTACTCCATCACCGTGACGAAGTTCGAGAACGAGGCCGGGTGGCACGGTCGCTGGGATCTCGGGGACGCCTGGGGCACCGTGCTCACGGACCTCCTCAACCAGACGGGGAAGTTCATCGTGCTCGGCGAGAAGGACATGCGCCAGGAGGCGATGGCGGAGCAGGACTTCGCCGCCTCCGGCCGCACCGCCGGCGGCAACAAGGCGCCCGTGACCGGTCAGATGACTCCGGCGCAGCTCCTCGTGAAGGGCGCCATCACCCACGTCCAGGACTCCACCGCGGGCGGCGGCGCGGGTTTGAACATCAAGGGGTTCCGCATCGGCGGCAAGGGTGGCAAGGGCGAGGTGAACGCGACCATCTACGTGGTCGACTCCACCACCGGGCAGGTGCTGGCGTCGAAGAGCGTGGTCGGGACCTCCACCCAGAAGGGCATGGCCCTGGGCTACTCCGGCGCCGGCTGGGGCGGCGACGTCAACGGCTTCAAGAAGGACAACGTCGGTAAGGCCGTGGAGGCTGCGTGCGACGAGGCCGTGAAGTTCATCGTCGGCCAGCTGCCGAAGATCCCTTGGACCGGCACCGTGGTGCTGGTGAAGGGTGACAAGGTGTACGTCAACCGCGGCAGCCGCGAGGGCGTGGGGGCCGGCCAGGTGTTCGTCGTCGGCAAGGAGGACGTCATCCGCGACCCCGACACCGGCGAGATCCTGGACCGCAGCATGAACGAGCTGGCCAGGCTCCAGGTGGACCAGGTCCGGGAGAAGCTCTCCATCTGCTCGGTGGTCAAGGGCGACGCCTCGGCGGTCCAGAAGGGCATGGCCATCCAGCTCCCCGGGCGCTGACGGTGGGGCACCTTCCGCCGCCTCCCCGATCAGCCGACACCGAGCGCACGAAGACCAGCGCGGGGCGGACTCCGGTCCGCCCCGCTGGAGGCGCCGCATGCGACGCGTGACGACGGTGGCGGCGCTGTTGCTTCTGGCGGGGGTGGCGGTGGCGCCCGCGCAGGACAACACCGCCTACAGGCGGGTGGAGAACCCCTACCAGGCCGAGTTTCCCTTCGAGATCGGCCAGCCGGTGGAGCCTCGCGTCGAGCTGGGCGGGATCCTCGTGTCCCAGGTGCTGCTGACCCCGCGGGGCGACGTGGAGGCGGGGCGGCCGGCGAAGTGCTCCGTGGTGGTGCGGGGCACCGGGGCCCCGGAGGAGCGGGCGACGCTCCGCCTGGTGCTGCTCCTCGAGGACGATGAGAGCCGCGGGCTCGAGAAGGTGGAGCTCGACCCCTTCCGGGTCAAGGCGGGCAAGGCCTTCGAGCGGGACGAGACGGTCAGGATCGGGGGTGACGCCCTGCTGGGCGCCACCAAGGTCTATCTCTTCGTCGCGGTGGAGCCGTAGCGCGGCTGCGGAAGCCGTCAGCCGGCAGGGGTGCCGACGGCTCCGGAGATGGACCTGGCGAGCTCCAGGTCCTTGACGGTGAGGCCGCCGGCGCTGTGCGTGGTCAGCCGGGCGGCGAGGCGGCCCCAGCCCAGCTCCAGATCGGGGTGGTGATCGGCCCGCTCCGCCAGCATCCCCACCCGCACGGTCGCGGCCAGGGCCGATCCGAAGTCGGGGAACTCCCAGGCGGCGACGAGCTCCTCCCCCTCGATCCTCCAGCCGGGGAGCTCGGCCCCGATGCGGCGGCGCAGGGCTTCCTCTACCATGACTTCGTCCTTCCCAGAAAAGCCAGGAACTCCTGCCTGACCTTGCGGTCGGCGAAACAACCGCGGATCGCGGAGGTCACGGTGAGGGCGCCGGGCTTCTTGACGCCGCGCATCTCGACGCACAGGTGCCGCGCCTCGATGACGACCATGGCGCCCTGGGGCTCCAGGCGTGTCCACAGGAAATCGGCGACCTGCTCGGTGAGCCGCTCCTGGATCTGCGGCCTCTTGGCGTAGAACTCGAGGATGCGGGGCAGCTTGGACAGCCCCACGATGCGCCGGGCCGGAATGTAGGCGATGTGGGCGTGCCCGTAGAACGGCACGAAGTGGTGGGCGCACATGGAGTAGAACGGGATGTCCCGCTCCGTCACCATCGCCTCGTAGTGCTCCTCGTTGGGGAACGTGGTGACCGCCGGTTCCGCGCCGTCCCTCAGTCCCTGGAACATCTCCAGGTACATGCGGGCAACCCGCTCCGGCGTCCCCACGAGGTTGGGATCGGAGCGGTCCAGGTTGAGGATGTCGAGGATGGCGGCCATGTGCTCCGCGATCTTGGGCACGACGAACTCGTCCGCCCCGCAGGGCATGAGGTTCGAGTCCCGGTCCGCCAGGGTGGACGTCTTCGCGCCGTCGTCGGCGAGCACGCTCTTTGGCATCGCTCCTCCGTGGCCGTACTCCGTAAGGCCAGCCGCCGTCAGTGTATTCCATTCCGCCCTCAGCGCCGGTGCGCTGCGCGTACAATGTCGGGCGGAGGTGCCATGAAGGGTCTCATCCTCGCGGGGGGCCAGGGAACCAGGCTGCGCCCCCTCACGTACACGAGCGCGAAGCAACTGGTGCCGGTGGCGAACAAGCCGGTGCTCTTCTACGGCCTCGAGGCGTTCGCCGAGGCGGGGATCAAGGAGGTCGGCATGATCGTCGGCCACACCGCCGCGGAGATCCAGGCGGCGGTGGGGGACGGGTCCCGCTGGGGCCTGTCGGTGACCTACCTTCCCCAGGACGCGCCGCGCGGCCTCGCCCACGCCGTGCTCATCTCCGAGGAGTTCATGGCCGGCGAGCCGTTCGTCATGTACCTGGGCGACAACCTGGTCAAGGACGGCATCGTCCCCTTCGTCCGGGAGTTCGCCGCGGGCGGCTGCAACGCGCAGATCCTCCTGGCGCGGGTTCCCCAGCCCTCCCAGTTCGGGGTCGCCGAGCTGGGGGAGAACGGCCACGTCGTGAGGCTGGAGGAGAAGCCGGCCTCGCCCCGCAGCGACCTCGCCCTGGTGGGCGTGTACCTGTTCGACGTCAACGTCTTCGAGGCGGTGAAGGCGATCAAGCCCTCCGGGCGCGGCGAGCTCGAGATCACCGACGCCATCCAGTACCTCGTGGACGCCGGCTACGTCGTCCGTCCCCACGTCATCAGCGGCTGGTGGAAGGACACCGGCAAGGTTGAGGACATGCTCGAGGCGAACCGGATCATCCTGGACACCCTGGAGCGCCGGGTGGAGGGCGGCACGGACGCCGCCAGCCGTCTGGAGGGCAAGGTGATCCTCGCCCCCGGGGCGAAGGTGGTCCGCTCGCTCCTGCGGGGGCCGTGCATCGTCGGCGAGGGGGCCGTGGTCGAGGACTCCTTCGTGGGCCCCTACACCGCCGTGGGCGGACACTGCGAGATCGTCGGCTGCGAGGTGGAGAACTCCATCGTCCTCGAGGGCTCGCGCCTGGAGCGGCTGCCGCACCGGCTGGAGGGGAGCCTCATCGGCAAGGGCGTGACGGTCCGCCGCAGCGGCGGGCTTCCCGTGGCGCTGCGGCTGGTGGTCGGCGACCACTCGCAGGTGGAGCTGCCATGAGCGAGAAGATCCTGGTGACGGGCGGCTGCGGCTTCATCGGCTCCAACTTCGTGCGCACGGTCCTCGAGGAGCGTCCCGGCTGGGAGGTGGTCAACCTCGACACGCTCACCTACGCCGGCCGCCTGGAGAACCTGGCCGACGTGGCGGAGGATCCCCGCTACCGCTTCGTGAAGGGCGACATCTGCGACCCCGGGGCGGTGCGCGAGGCCATGGCAGGCTGCACCATGGCGGTGAACTTCGCCGCGGAGACCCACGTGGACCGCTCCCTTCTGGGCGCGGCGCACTTCATCGACACCGACATCAAGGGCGTCCTCATCCTTCTCGAGGAGGCCCGCCGGGTGGGGCTCGCCCGCTTCGTGCAGATCTCCACCGACGAGGTCTACGGCTCCATCGACGCGGGCTCGTTCACCGAGACGAGCCTGCTCAACCCGCGCAACCCCTACGCGGCCTCCAAGGCCGGCGGCGACCGGCTGGCCTACGCCTACGCGGCCACCTACGGCGTGCCGGTGATCATCACGCGGGCCTCCAACAACTACGGCCCCTACCAGTACCCCGAGAAGCTCATCCCCCTGTTCGTCACCAACGCGGTCCGGGACGAGCCGCTGCCGCTGTACGGCGACGGCCTCAACATCCGCGACTGGCTGCACGTGCGCGACCACTGCCGCGCCGTGCTGTTCCTCCTCGAGCACGGCGAGCCGGGCGAGGTGTACAACGTCGCCGGGGGCAACGAGCGGCAGAACATCGAGCTCACCCGCTTCGTGCTCGCCATCCTGGGCAAGCCCGAGGGGCTCATCCGGCGGGTGCCGGACCGCGTCGGCCACGACCGCCGCTACTCCCTCGACGCCGGCAAGCTCCGCTCCCTGGGCTGGGCGCCGCAGGTCCTCTTCGAGGAGGGCATCAAGGAGACCGTGCGCTGGTACGTGGACAACGAGGCCTGGTGGAAGCCCATCAAGGACCACGACGGCGAGTTCAGGCGGTACTACCAGCAGCAGTACGGAGACCGGCTGTCGTGAGGGTCCTCGTCACCGGCTGCCGGGGCCAGCTGGGACGTGCCCTGGCGGGCGCCGCGGCAGCGCGCGGGGACGACGCGGTGGGGGTCGACCTGCCGGACTTCGACGTCACCGACGAGGCAATGGTCGGGGCCCTGCTTCGCGACGTCCGCCCGCACTGGGTCGTCAACGCCGCGGCGTTCACCGCCGTGGACGAGGCGGAGCGGCGCGAGGCGGAGGCTGCGGCGGTGAACGCGACGGCCGTGGAGTACCTGGTCGCGGCGGCCGACGCCGTGGGCGCCGGGCTCGTCCACGTGTCCACCGACTACGTCTTCGACGGGCTCGGGAGGCGGCCGTACCGGGAGGACGACCCGGTCGCGCCGCGGTCGGCCTACGGCCGCACCAAGCTGGCGGGGGAGCGGGCGGCGGCGCGCGGGCGCCGCGTGCTCATCGCCCGCACTGCGTGGCTCTACGGGGAGGGCGCCAACTTCGTCGCCGCCATCCGGCGGCAGATCGACGCCGGCACGTCCACGCTCCGCGTGGTGGCCGACCAGCGGGGGTGTCCGACCTCCGCGGTGGACCTCGCCGCGGCACTCCTCGCGCTGGCCGACGCGGACGCCCGGGGGCTGGTCCACGTCGTCAACGCGGGCTCCGCCACCTGGCACGAGCTGGCCTGCGAGATCGTCCGGCTGCTCGGTGCGCCGGTGGAGGTGGAGGCCGTGACGACCGGCGAGATGCCCCGCCCCGCGCCGCGGCCGGCCTACTCCGTGCTCGACACCACCCGGCTCGCCACGCTGCTGGGGCGGGCGCTGCCGCCCTGGCAGGACGCCCTGGCCCGGTACCTCGGAGCGGTGCGGTGAGCGGAGAAAGGACCCGGAGACTGAGTCACATGTCCGCTTGTAATGCAGTTGGAATCGATCTCAAGTCGGGCTATCGACTTGACGTCGTGAACAGGTTCACATAGAGTGCCGGGCGACGGGGGGGGAATGTTCCGCAGTCGAGTCACGGTCTTGGTGGGCCACTTCGGCAGCGGCAAGACCGAGATCGCGATCAACCGTGCCCTGGCCGTGGCCGGCGGGAGCACGCGGGTCGCACTGGTGGACCTGGACGTGGTGAAACCGTACTTCCGCTCCCGTTCCGCCCGGGCGCTCATGGCGGAGCGGGGGGTCGATCTGGTCGCGCCGGAGGGGGAGAACGTGTTCGCCGACCTCCCCATCATCGTCCCGCGGATCCGCACGCTGGTGAGGGATCCCGCCGTGACCCTCATCATCGACGCCGGGGGGGATCCCACCGGCGCCCGGGCCCTCGGCTCGTTGGCCGACGTGATCCCGGACGGGGACACGGAGACGCTGCTCGTGGCCAACTTCCGGCGGCCGTTCACCACCACCGCGGAGGAGGCCGTGACCATGGCGCGGGAGATCGAGGCGGCCTCCCGCCGGCGGATCTCCGGGGTGGTGTCGAACACCCACCTCATGTCGGAGACCACGCCGGAGATCGTGAGCGAGGGGTACGCCCTCGCCGTGGAGACGGCGGCACGCCTGGGCGTGCCCGTGGTCGCCGTGATGGTGGACGAGGCGACCCGTGAGCGGGTGTCCGACGGCGCGTTCGACTGTCCCGTCGTGACCCTCCACCGAATCGTCAAGCCGCCGTTCGAGCCGCCCAACCGCGGCCCGAAGGTCGGCCCGCTGTTCGTCGTGAACTAGGAAAGGGGTGCGCTGGTGTCGCAGATCGTCATCGACAGGGATCGCTGCAAGGGGTGTGAGCTCTGCGTCAACGCCTGCCCGCAGCGGATCCTCGCCATGGGCGGCGAGATCAACGCGAAGGGCTACTTCTTCGCCGAGGTCGCCGAGCCCAAGCGCTGCATCGGCTGCCGCCTGTGCTGTATCACCTGTCCGGACGTGGCCATCCAGATGCGCGTGTCCGGCACCATGATGCATTACTTCGCGTACTGAGGAGGCCGGAGATGGCGAAGAAGCTGATGAAGGGGTCGGAAGCCATCGGAGAGGCCGCCGTCCAGGCGGGGTGCAAGCTCTTCTTCGGCTACCCCATCACGCCGCAGAACGAGATCCCCGAGTACATGTCCCACCGCCTCCCGCAGGTGGGCGGGACGTTCGTCCAGGCGGAGAGCGAGGTGGCCGCCTCCAACATGATCTACGGGGCGGCCGGTTCGGGGGAGCGGGTGTTCACGTCGTCCTCCTCGCCGGGCATCTCGCTGATGATGGAGGCGGTGTCCTACCTGGCCGGCTCCGAGCTGCCGGTGGTGATCGTCAACATCATGCGGGCGGGCCCTGGCCTCGGCGGCATTCTGCCGAGCCAGTCCGACTACTTTCAGGCGACCAAGGGCGGCGGACACGGCGACTACCGGCTCCTCGTCCTCGCCCCGTGGTCGGTTCAGGAGGCCGCGGACCTGATCCAGGACGCCTTCGACCTCGCCGACTTCTACCGCAACCCGGTCATGGTGCTGGGCGACGGGCTCATCGGCCAGATGATGGAGCCGGTGGAGTTTGGCGCCGACCGCAAGCCCTGCAAGACGCTCGAGCCCAAGACCTGGGCGGCGACGGGGTGCCCCGGTGACCGGCCCACCAACGTGATCAACTCCCTGTTCCTCGACCCCGAGGCGCTGGAACGGCACAACCAGAAGCTCAGCGCCAAGTACGCGGAGATGGTCCGCGACGAGGTGCGCTACGCGACCTATGGCACGGACGAGGAGTACGACCTTCTCATCGTCGCCTACGGAACGGTGGCGCGCGTGGCGAGCAGCGCCATCGAGGATCTCCGCTCCCGCGGGATCAAGGTGGCGATGATCCGTCCCATCACGCTCTTCCCGTTCCCCTACGGCCAGGTGCGCGAGGCCGCCTTGAAGGCGAAGGCGGTGCTCGTGACAGAGCTCTCGACGGGCCAGATGATCGAGGACGTCCGGCTGGCGCTGGAAGGGAGCCGGCCCGTGCACTTCCGCGGCCGGCAGGGCGGGATCCTTCTCACGCCGGAGGAGGTCGCGTCCGCCGCCGAGGAGATCGTGGCCGGCGCGCAGGAGGTGGCTCATGGCTGACACCCTCGTCTTCTCCAGGCCCCAGGCCCTGACCGCCGTCTCCACGCACTACTGCCCGGGGTGCACCCACGGCGTCATCCACCGGCTGGTGGCGGAGGTCATCGACGAGCTCGGCGTTCGCGAGCGTACCGTGGGCATCGCCCCAGTGGGGTGCTCGGTACTGGCGTACAACTACTTCTCGACGGACTTTCACGAGGCCTCCCACGGCCGCGCGCCGGCGGTGGCGACCGGTGTCAAGCGCGCCCGGCCCGACCTCATCGTCTTCGCCTACCAGGGCGACGGCGACCTGGCGTCCATCGGCATGGCGGAGATCGTGCACTGCGCAAACCGCGGCGAGAAGGTCACCGTGGTCTTCGTCAACAACGCCATCTACGGCATGACGGGCGGGCAGATGGCGCCCACCACCATGCCCGGGCAGGTGGCGACGACCTGCCCCCTGGGGCGCGACGTCAACCAGGCGGGGCACCCGATCCGCGTGGTGGAGCTGCTCTCCACGCTCCGCACGCCGGCGTTCGTGGCCCGCGCCTCGGTGCACACGCCGCTCCACGCGGTGACCGCCAAGGAGATGATCCGCCGGGCGTTCCGCTACCAGGTGGAGGGCACCTGCTTCTCCATCGTGGAGGTGCTGTCCACCTGCCCCACCAACTGGGGCATGCCGCCGGTGGAGGCCACGAGGTGGCTCGAGAAGAACATGCTTCCCTACTACCCCCTGGGGGTGTTCAAGACGCCGGAGCGCGGCGACCGCGCTCCGGAGCCGCTGCGTGAGGAGGGTGGGGCATGCAGAACGATGTGATCTTCGCCGGCTTCGGCGGGCAGGGCGTGCTCCTGGTGGGCAAGATGCTGGCCTACGCCGGAATGCGCGAGGGCAGGGAGGTCTCCTGGCTGCCGTCCTACGGACCGGAGATGCGGGGCGGCACCGCCAACTGCACCGTGGTGATCTCGGACCGACCCGTGGGCTCGCCGGTGGTCCAGCACCCGGGCGCGGCAGTGGTCATGAACCTGCCGTCTCTCGACAAGTTCGAGCCCGGAGTGAAGTCCGGCGGCGTGATCCTCATCAACAGCTCCCTGATCAACAGGACCTCCACCAGGACCGACGTCACCGTGGTCCTGGTGCCCGCCAACGAGATCGCCAACGAGCTCGGCAACCCGCGGGGCGCCAACATGGTGGCGCTGGGCGCCTACCTGGGCGCCACCCAGGCCATCGGCGTGAACGTCGTGGAGGACGTGATCCGGGAGACGTTCGCAGCCAAGCCGAAGACCATCGACGCCAACGTGGAGGCGTTCCGCCGCGGCTATGCGCTGGGTGAGGAGAGCCGCTGCCAGAAGGAGGAGCGATGAGCGCGACGGGCTGTGCCGACCAGGCACCCCTCGACGAGATCCTGACCCGGTACCCGGCCGCGGAGGCCTCCCTCATCCAGGTGCTCCAGGACGTCCACCGGGCGTACAATTACCTCCCCTGCGACGTGCTCGTGAAGGTCGGCGAGACCCTCGGCGTACCGCTCGCCAAGGTCTTCTCGGTCGCGACGTTCTACAAGGCGTTCTCGCTCCAGCCCCAGGGCCGCACCATCGTGCGGGTGTGCACCGGCACGGCGTGCCACATTCGCGGCGCCGGCCAGCTCCTCGAGGAGCTCGAGCGCGAGCTCGGGGTCGGCGCGGGCGAGACCACGGAGGACCTCGGCTTCACCGTGAAGACGGTGAACTGCGTCGGGGCCTGCGCGATGGCGCCGGTGCTCATCGTCGGCGAGACCTATCACGGCGGCGCGAAGCCCACCCGGGTGGCGCGGTACCTGAAGGAGGGGGGCCACGATGAGAATTGACTCGAAGGCCGCGTTCGACGACTTCCTCCGGCAGGCCACGGAGCGTGCCGCGGGCCACGGCACCGAGGTGCTGGTGTGCTGCGGCACCGGGTGCCTGGCCAACGGCTCGCGCAAGGTGGCGGAGGCGTTCGCGGCGGAGCTCGAGGGCAAGGGCGTCCCGGCCGGGCTGAAGGTGTTCACGAAGACCACCGGCTGCCACGGGTTCTGCGAGCGAGGCCCCCTCGTCGTGGTGCAGCCCGCCGGGGTGCTGTACACCAAGGTCAAGCCGGCGGACGTGCCCGAGATCGTCGAGAAGACCGTCGCGGGCGGCGAGGTGGTCACGCGCCTGCTGTACAAGGATCCGGTCAGCAAGGAGAGGGTCACGAGCTACGCCGAGGTCCCCTTCTACAAGAACCAGACCAGGGTGGCCATGCGCAACATCGGGCGGGTCGACCCCGCCGACATCGCCGACGCCGTGGCCCACGGCGCCTGGTCCGGTGCGGTCAAGGCGCTCACGTCCATGGCCCCCGAGGCGGTCATCGCCGAGGTGGAGCGGTCGGGTCTGCGCGGCCGCGGCGGCGCCGGCTTCGCCACCGCGCGGAAGTGGAGCGCCTGCCGGAGAGCGGCGGGGGAGCGGAAGTTCGTGCTGTGCAACGGCGACGAGGGCGACCCCGGGGCGTTCAAGGACCGCTCGATCATGGAGGGCGATCCCCACTCGGTGCTCGAGGGCATGCTCATCGGCGCCTGGGCGGTCGGCGCCCACGAGGGGATCATCTACGTCCGGGACGAGTATCCCCTGGCGGTGGTCCATCTCACGCTGGCCATCCGGCAGGCCCGGGAGCTCGGGCTCCTGGGCGACGACATCCTGGGCACGGGCTTCGCCTTCGACGTGCAGATCTCCCGCGGCGGCGGCGCCTTCGTCTGTGGGGAGTCCTCCGCCCTGATGCGCTCCCTCGAGGGGCGTACCGGCGAGCCCCGCGCAAAGTACGTCCACGCCACCGACCGCGGCCTCTACGACATGCCCACGGTGCTCAACAACGTGGAGACGTGGGCGGACGTGGGGGCCGTCGTCCAGCACGGCGGCGAGTGGTTCGCCGCCATGGGCAGCGGAAAGTCCCGGGGGACGAAAGCCTTCTCCCTGGTGGGGAAGGTGAAGAACACGGGCCTCATCGAGCTGCCCATGGGCACGACGCTGCGCGAGATCATCTACGGCATCGGCGGCGGCATCCTGGGCGACCGGCCGTTCAAGGCGGTGCAGACCGGCGGGCCCTCCGGGGGGTGCGTGCCCGAGTCGCTCCTCGACCTCCCGGTGGACTACGAGCAGCTCACCGAAGCCGGCTCGATGATGGGCTCCGGCGGAATGATCGTCATGGACGACCGGACCTGCATGGTGGACGTGGCCCGGTACTTCCTCAACTTCCTCGTGGAAGAGTCCTGCGGCAAGTGCACTCCGTGCCGGGAGGGACTCAAGCAGATGCTCGCGATCTTCGACCGGCTGGTGGCCGGCCGGGGGAGGGCGGGGGACCTCGAGGCCATCGAGCGCCTGGCCGCGGGGATGCAGCTCGGCAGCCTGTGCGAGCTGGGCAAGTCGGCGCCGAACCCGGTCCTGTCCACGCTGCGCTACTTCCGCGACGAGTACGCGGCCCACATCGAGGCCAGGGCCTGTCCGGCCGGGATCTGCCGCGACCTCACCGCCTACGAGATCGTCGAGGACGCGTGCAACGGCTGTCACGCCTGCTTCAAGGCGTGCCCGGTCGACGCCATCACGGGCAAGACCAAGGAGCTGCACGTCATCCACCAGGAGAAGTGCATCTCCTGCGGCGCCTGCTTCGACGCCTGTCCCACCGAGGCCATCAGGTTCTTCCCGAAGCCGCAGGCGGCGGAAAGGAAGGTTGTGTAATGCCCACGCTGACCATCGACGGCAAGACGGTGCACGCCCGCGAGGGGGCCTTCGTCCTCGAGGCGGCGCGGAGCGCCGGCGTGCCCATTCCGACCCTGTGCCAGCACGAGGCCCTGGAGCCCTGGGGCGGGTGCCGGCTCTGCCTGGTGGACGTCACCAAGGAGGGGTGGGACGGGTGGCGCAAGATGGTGGTGTCCTGCCAGTACCCCGTGGAGGAGGGGCTGATCGTCCTCACCGCCACGGAGCGGGTCGTGGCCACGCGCCGCGTCGTGCTGGACCTCCTCCTGGCGCGCTGCCCCGAGACGCCGCTGATCCAGAAGCTCGCCCGCGAGGCCGGCATCGAGGAGACCTCGTACGAGGTCAATCCGGAGCCCACCGACTGCATCCTCTGCGCCCTGTGCACCCGGGTGTGCGACCACCTGGGGATCTCGGCGATCTCCACGGTGGACCGCGGCATCGGCCGCGAGGTGGCGCCGCCGTTCGACGAGGCGCCGCCGGACTGCATCGGGTGCCTGGCCTGCGCCGAGGTGTGCCCCACGGACTGCATCCCCTACCAGACGTCGGACCGCTCGCGGACGATCTGGGGGAAGACCTTCGAGATGGTCCGCTGCCCGACCTGCGGCCGCGCCCACATCACCCGGGACCAGGCGGCGTTCTTCGACGGCCGCGGCGGCGTACCCGCCTCCTACTTCGAGACCTGCGACGCCTGCAAGCGCAAGCAGATGTCGACGAGCTTCGCGGAGCTTTCCGCGGCACGCGAGGAGACGCCATGGAGATGATCTACCGCGTCAACGTCCAGCGCTGCATCGGCTGCGGCAAGTGCGAGCTGGCGTGCGCGTTCGCCCACGGCAGCGAGGGCCGGCCCTCCAGGACGCGCATCAACATCTTCCGCCGCGGTCCCGAGCGGGGCACGCCGGTGGTGTGCTTCCAGTGCGGCGACCCGGCCTGCGCGGCCGTCTGTCCCACCGCGGCGCTGGTGCGCAACGAGGAGACCGGCGCCATCGACATGGACCGCGACCGTTGTATCGGCTGCCGTCTGTGCGTGGCCGCCTGCCCCTTCGGCAACATGCTGTGGGACGAGGCCTACCACTGCGTGCAGAAGTGCGACCTGTGCGGTGGCGACCCCAAATGCGTGCCGTTCTGTCCCACGGGGGCCCTCGAGTACGTCCCTGCCGACGAGGCCGCCGAGCGTCCCCGCACGCTCGTCCGGGAGGTGGTGTGATGGGCACGTCCGACGCGATCCGCGACATCCTCCAGAAGGCCTACCAGATCGAGGTCGACGGGTACACATTCTATTCCATGACGGCGGACCGGGCGAGCCGGCCCGCGGTCAAGGAGCTGTTCGAGAAGCTCGCCGGCGACGAGGTCGAGCACCAGCGCTACCTGCGCGAGGTGATGCGCAGCGTGGACCGCGACGGAGCGTCGGCGTTCCGCGTGCAGCTCAAGGTCCCGGGCATGGCCGACTTCTCGAGGCGTATCTTCACCGACGCCTTCCGCCAGCAGGCGCAGGGGGCGGCGTTCGAGGTTGCCGTGCTGTCCATCGGGATGCAGCTCGAGTCCAACGCCGTGGCGTACTTCTCCGGCGCTGCCGAGCGCGCCGGCGAGGAGGAGGTTCGTGCTTTCTACCGCTTCCTGGCGGACTGGGAGAAGGAGCATCTCGACGCCCTTCAGACGCTGCACGGAATGGTGCGGACGGACTTCTGGGAGCGGGCGGGATTCGCACCCTTCTGATCGCCCCCGGCTCTCCAGGCAGCGGATCCGCGGCCCGCGCGCCGGGCCTCTGGCGCCGCGGGGTGAGTTGCGCAAGAATGGCCGTCATGCGGGGCGACAGTATCGCGGTGCGTCCGCGGGTCACGGCGCCAACGGACGGCTGCCGGGGCGCGTATAAGCAGCGGAGGTTGGACCGACGATGGGTGTTCTTCGCCTCGTGCCCAGGGAGCAGGTGAACCCGCAGCACGACGACAGGGAGCTGGCGGCACGGGCGAGGGCCGGTGACGAGGAAGCTTTCGCGAGCCTGGTTCGGCGGCACCAGGCGGGGCTGAGGCGTTTCGCGGCGCGCATCCTGGGCGACCAGGAGGAGGCGCGCGACATCGCCCAGCTCGCGTTCATCCGCGCCTGGGAGAACCTCTCCCGCTACAACCCCGCGTGGTCGTTCTCGACCTGGCTCTACCGCATCGCCAGCAACCTCGCCATCGACGTCCTGCGCTCCCGGGACAGCCGCGAGCGGACCCACGCATCCCACCTGCGCATGGTGGGCGACACCGTGCGCCCCACCGCGCTGGCCGACCTGGCGGAGGGCGAGGTTCAGCGCATCTTCGCCGAGCTCGCGGAGCGCCTCACGCCCTCGCAACGCCTGGCGTTCGTGCTCCGCGAGGTCGAGGGCCGCTCCACCGCCGAGGTGGCCGGCATCATGGGTTGCACCGAGGCCACGGTCCGCAACCACGTGTTCCAGGCCAGGGCGGTGCTGCGCCGCGAGATCGCGGAGCGTTACCCCGAGTACTTGCCCAAGGAGGGCCGGCGATGAAGTCCTGTGTGGAGATCCGCCTTCTCGTGCCGAGGTTCGTGGATCTGAGCCTCGACGCCCCCGAGGAGCGCGAGGTCCGCGATCACCTCCGTGGATGCCGCGCCTGCCGCGCGCTCGTGGCGGAGGGGGAGCCGGCCCTGGGCCTCGCCGTGGCGATGACCGACGAGCCCTTCGACGACTGCGACGACTTCACCGCCGGGGTCCTCGCCGGCGTCCACCAGCGCTCGGTGGAGCGGACGCTGTCGTCGCGCCGCCGCCGCTGGCTGATGAGCGTGGCAGCCGCGGTGCTTCTCCTGCTGGGCGGCGCCGAGATCCGGCAGAGGATCGAGGCGCCGACGGCGCCAGCGCCTGCGCTGGTGGCGGAGGCCCGGCCGGCGGTGCGTCCGGCGACGGGGCCGGCGAGCGATCCCGCCTTCATCGAGGTGGAGGGCGAGGATGTGCGGGTGTACCAGTTCGCTTCGGCCTCCAAGGACGCGGTCCAGGTGGCGTTCATCGTGGACCCCCACCTGGAGCTGTAGGGTGCGGCGGGTCCTCACCTCGGCCGTCCTCCTCCTCGGGTTCGCCGTGGCGGCCGCCGCGGCGGCCGACGGCGCCACCAAGGAGCTGCGCGTCTTCAGGCTCCGATTCCGCTCCCTGTCGGAAGCGGCGGCGCTGGTGGAGCCGCTGCTGTCGGGGGACGGCAGCATCGTGCTCCAGCCGAGCCTCAACACCCTTACCGTCACCGATCACCCGGACGTCGTGAAGCAGGTCGGCAACGTTCTGGCGGGCTGGGATGTCCCGCCCGCGTCCTACCAGGTCGGCATCAGGCTGATCCTCGCCTCGTCCGCAGCGCCGACGCCGGGGACGGCCGCGGCGCCGGTAGCAGGGCTCAGCGAGAGCATTCTGAAGCTGTTCCACTTCACCTCATTCACCGAGGTGGACTCCCTGCACATCACCGCCACCGACGGCAACGTCGTCGAGGCCATGGCGGGGGGCCGGTACTACATCCGGTTCACGCTGGTGGCGATGCCCCGGGATCCCGACCGCGTGCAGCTGTCGAGGCTCCAGGTGGCGCGGGAGCTGCCGGCGGGTCCCAGCGGCGTGGTCGTGCGCAGGACGCTGCTCCAGTCCACCGTGAGCCTGCGGGTGGGGCAGACGTCGGTGGTGGGCGCCGCCCGCTCCGAGGAGGCGGCCAAGGCGCTGCTCCTGATCTTCTCGGCCCAGCGGGAGGGGCACCGGTGACAGAGTACGTCGTCAGGTTCGGCACCCCTGAAGGAGCGGTGCTGGAGGAGAAGCACCGCTCCATGAGCGCCGAGGCTCTGCGCCGGGAGCTCGAGGGGCGCGGGCTGCACGTGTTCCAGGTACGGCAGGCTGGCAGCTCGCTGCGGTTGCCCCTGTTCCGCCGGCGGGAGAAGCTCAAGTCGCTGGACTTCCTGGTCTTCAACCAGCAGCTCGCGACGCTCCTGCGCGCCGGCATCCCGGTGCTGCAGTCCCTGGAGCTGCTCCACCGCTCCCAGGGCAACGCGTTCTTCAAGCAGGTCCTCGCCCGGGTGCTGGACGACGTCCGCAACGGCGTGGCGCTCTCGGATGCGTTCTCGGCGCAGGGGGACCTCTTTCCCCGTCTCTACTCGGCCACGCTCATGGCCGGCGAGCGCTCCGGCGAGCTGGTCTCGGTCCTCGACCGCTACGTGAAGCACCAGCAGCTCCTCGAGGACGTGTGGCGCCGGGTCAAGGGCGCCCTGACGTATCCCATGGTGCTGCTCACGCTGGCCTTCGGGCTCATCGGGCTCCTCGTCGGCTACGTGATTCCCCGCTTTGCCGTGTTCTACTCGGCGTTCTCGGCGGACCTGCCGCTCATCACCAAGGTCGTCGTCACCGGGTCCACATGGGTGCAGGGCCACCTTCCCTACATCGGCGGGGCCCTCCTGGTCGCCGTCGTGGCCCTGCCGCGGTGGCTGCGCACGGAGCGGGGCCTCCTCTTCCGCGACCGCGCCATCGTGCGGATCCCCTTCGTGGGGATCATCTTCAAGCTGTTCGCCCTGTCCCAGTTCGTCCGGTCCCTCGCCACGCTGCTGTCGGGCGGCACGCCCCTGGTCTCCGCGCTGGAGGTGGCGACCTCCACCGTGACCAACCGGGCGATCTCCACGCCGCTGTCCCGCGTGGCCCCCAGGGTCCGGGAGGGCCAGGCGCTGTGGTCCTCCCTGGAGCTGACCCAGTTCTTTCCGGAGCTCACCCTGGCCATGGTCCAGGTGGGCGAGGCCACCGGAGCGCTGGAGGAGATGCTGTTCAACGTGGCGCGGTTCTATGATGAGAACATCGAGGTGAAGCTGGCCAGGGTCGTCACGCTCATCGAGCCGTTCGTGCTCATCATCATGGGAGGCATCGTCGCCTTCCTGGTGCTCTCCATCTACCTGCCCATGTTCACCCTGATGCAGCACGCGCAGTGAGGTCGAAGCCATGAGCGAGGAGATCAGCAAGGTCGCGCAGCAGGTCCTCCAGGGGCTCTCCCGGGAGGAGGACGACCGTCTCAGGGCGGAGGAGCTCGCCGGCAGGCTCGGGCTCCCCTTCGACCCGCTCACCGAGTTCCACGTGGAGGCCGACCTCTTCCGCCAGGTTCCCGTGGAGGTGATGCTCCGCTACCAGTTCATCCCGATGGAGCGGCAGGGCGACGTCGTCATGGTGGTCATGGCGGATCCCTCCAACGTGCTCGCTCTCGACGAGATCGAACTGGTGCTCGGAGCCCCCATCGAGGTGCGGGTGGGACCGCCGGGGAAGATCGCCGAGATCCTGGAGAAGTCGGAGTCCACTCAGCGCGTCCTCGACGAGGCTACCGAGGACTTCCGCATCCAGCTCGTCCAGGAGAGCGACAACGGCGAGGAGACGCTCACCATCGACCGGATCGCGGCGGACACGTCGCCGATCATCCGCCTGGTCGACACCATCATCTTCAACGCCATCCAGCGCCGCGCCTCCGACATCCACATCGAGACCAGGGATACCGAGGTCATCATCAAGTACCGCATCGACGGGGTTCTCTACCAGGCCATGGAGCCCATCGACAAGCGGCATCACGGCACCATCATCTGCCGCATCAAGGTGATGTCGGAGCTCGACATCGCGGAGAAGCGCATCCCCCAGGACGGGCGCTTCAAGCTGCGGCTCAAGGGGCGCACCATCGATTTCCGCGTCTCCATCATGCCCACGGTCCACGGCGAGGACGTGGTCATCCGGGTCCTCGACAAGGAGTCGGTCAACAAGGAGTTCCGCAACCTCAACCTCGACATTCTCGGCTTCGACGAGGAGACCATGCGCAAGCTGCGCAAGTTCATCCGTGAGCCGTACGGGATGGTGCTGGTCACCGGCCCCACCGGATCGGGCAAGACGACCACGCTGTACGCCTGTCTGTCGGAGATCGCCTCGGTGGAGGACAAGATCATCACCATCGAGGACCCCGTCGAGTACCAGCTCCCGGCCATCACGCAGATCCCGGTCAACGAGAAGAAGGGCCTGACCTTCGCCCGGGGGCTGCGCTCGATCCTGCGCCACGACCCCGACAAGATCATGGTCGGCGAGATCCGCGACGCGGAAACGGCCCAGATCGCCGTCCAGTCGGCCCTCACCGGCCACCTGGTGTTCACCACCGTGCACGCCAACAACGTGGTCGACGTCCTCGGCCGCTTCCTCAACATGGACGTCGACCTCTACAACTTCGTCTCGGCCCTCAACTGCGTCCTGGCCCAGCGCCTGGTGCGGCAAGATCTGCCCGCACTGCAGGCGGCCGGTCAAGGTGTCGTCGCAGATGCTGGAGGAGTCCGGCCTCGACGCCGGACGCGCGTACGCGGGGTCGACCTTCTACGAGGGTGCCGGCTGCATCGACTGCAACGGCACCGGCTTCCTGGGGCGGACGGCGATCTCCGAGCTCATGGACCTGTCCGACAACATCCGCGCGCTGATCCTCGACAAGCGGCCCGCCGCCGAGATCAAGCGCACCGCCAAGGCCGAGGGCATGACGTTCCTCCGGGAGTCCGCGCTGGAGCGGGCCTTCGCCGGTGTGACCACGCTGCGGGAGATCAACAAGGTGACCTTCGTCGAATGAACCTGGAACTGCTCACCCGTACACCCGTGCCTCCGCACGCCTTTTCCCTGGACTCCGGGAGCCTGCTGTACGCGCGGCTCAACCGGCAGCGGGACGCGATGGAGCGGCTCGAGCTCGAGCCCATCGGCGAGAGCTGGTCGCAGCTCGGGCCGGTGGGGCTGCTCTCCGTGGACTCCCAGCGCCTCGGCGCCGCTGTGAAGGCCGTCGTGGCCAGGCTCGACAAGCGGCCCGCCCGCGCGAGCCTGGTGGTCCCCAACGCCTGGCTGCGCAGCGTCGTCGTGGACGTGGACCTCCTGCCCCGCCATCGCGCCGAGGCCGAGGAGGTGCTGCGCTGGAGGCTCAAGAAGATCCTGCCGTGCCGCCCCGACGAGGTGCGCCTCGACTACGTCGCCGGCGGGGAGAGCGGTCGCGTCATGGTGGTCCTCGCCCTCGACCGGCCGATGACGGCGGTGGAGCAGGCGTTCGCGGCTTCGGGGGTGCAGCTGGGGCGCCTGGAGCCGGCCGTGCTGGCACTGACGCCGCTCCTGCCGGATTCCCGGGGGGCGAACCTGCTCACCGTCGTGGAGCGCGGAGCGCTGGGCCTCGTGCTGGTCGCCGACGGCCGCGTCCGGCTGATCCGCCACAAGGCGCTGCCGGCCGCCGACCAACGCGCCTCCGACTTCGTGGTGCGCGAGCTCTCGCGGACGGTGGCCCACGCCCGGGAGCAGGAGGGCATCGTGGCCGGGCTCATGGTCCAGCTCGCCTGCACGGACGACGAGCTGCGCCCCGCCGTGGAGGCCTGGTCGGCCACCGAGGCCGGCGTTGGACTGGCCCAGCTCACGGGCACGGACACCTTCGGCGTGCCGACCCAGGGCGTCGACAAGGTGAGGCTGTGGTCGCTGCTGGCGACGGCCGCCGAGGGGGTGTCGTGACGCACCGCCCGAACCTCGCCAGCCAGCCCTTCGCGAACACTCGTCCGGTGTGGGTCACCGCGGCCGCCCTCGCCGTCCTCGCGGTCCTCGCCACCACGGTCAGCGTGGTGGAGTACGTGGGCAAGCACGGCCAGGAGCAGAAGGCGGCCAGCCGCCTGACGCAGCTCGAGGCCCGCAGGGCCGAGCTGGCTTTGGAGGTGAGCTCGGCCAACGCCAAGCTGGCACGGGTCTCCTGGAAGGCGCTGGCCAACGAGACGGCCTCGCTGGGGCAGGTGGTGGCCCATCGCAGCCTGTCGTGGACGCTGATGCTCGGCGACCTCGAACGCGTGCTGCCCTGGAACGTGCGTCTGGTGTCCATCAGCCCTGTGGTGGACTCCGAGGGCCAGGTGAGGCTGGCGCTCGCCGGGGTGGCCACGGGGCGGGAAGCGTGGCTCGACCTGCTTTCGCGGCTGCTCACGGACAGGAGCTTCTCGAACCCCGTGCCGGTCTCGGAGGAGGCGCCCGGGGCCACCAACAGCCAGGGCCATCGCTTCCAGCTGACGGTCCGCTACTGGCCGGAGGGGAGGCCATGAACTGGCGGTCGGTGTGGCTGCGCCGGTGGTGGTGGTGGGCGGTGCCCGGGACCCTGGTGCTCCTCAACGTGGTGTGGCTCGCCGGGCTGCGCAGCGCCGTCCTCGGGCGCGGCTCGCTGCTCAGCCGCCAGGTCGACAGCGCGGAGCGCGCCGTGCGCCGCCTCGAGACCCAGCGCAAGCAGCTCGGGTCGGCCCAGGAGGCCCTCGACCGCGTGCAGGCCCAGGTCGCAACCCTGCGCGAGCAGCGGCTCGCCCCCATGAAGGAGCGTCTCGTGCCGTTCCTCAAGGACCTCTACGCGCGGAGCCAGGAGGCCGGGCTGGCCCCCGACCGCATCGGCTTCACCGCCGCCCAGGAGAAGAAGTCCGACCTGGCCCACTTCACGGCGAGCTTCAGCGTGACCGGCAAGTACCAGCAGATCCGGAGGCTCGTCTACCTGCTCGAGGCGTCGCCGCAGTTCATCGTGGTGGAGCACCTGGGGCTGCGCGGCGAGGAGGAGGCCACGTCCCTGGACGTGACCGTGCAGCTGGTCGTGGGGACCTACTTCTCGGACATCGACGAGAAGATGCTGAAGGAGCTGGGGATCACGGAGGTCAAGCGTGGCGGCGCGTAAGAACGATCCCCGGAAGGTGGCGGTGCTGGTCGTCCTGCTCGGCCTCCTCGTGATCGTGGTGCTGTTCCGGGTCCGCCCGGCGATCCGGGGGTCCTCGGCGGGCGCGAACACCGCGGAGCTGCACACCGGTACCTACACGGTGCCGGGGCTCGGCTCCGGGATGGACGTGGCGGCGTCGCTGCCGACGCCGGAGGCGGGACGCAACCTGTTCACCTACGGCCCGCCCCCGACGCCGACGCCGGACACCCGCCCGACGCCGACTCCGAGGCCGACGCTGCCGCCCCGGCCGCTCCCCACGGCTCCGCCCGCTGGGATCATGACGGCCGGGGGCAAGCGCCTGCCGCCCCCGCCCCGGTTCGCCATGACCTATCTCGGCTGGCTGGGACCCGACCGCCTGCCGGTGGCGGTGTTCAAGCAGGGCGAGGAGGTCCTCGCCGTGCCGGAAGGCGACACCCTCAAGGGTAGCTTCGTCATCCGCCATATCGGGCCCACCGAGGTCACCATCGGCTTCGTGGGCTACCCCGCTGACGTGACGACCAGGATTCCACTCTCGAGGTGATCGTGAAGAAGATGCCACGCATTGCTGTCGGTTTCGCCATACTCGTCTCGGTCCTCGCGGTGTCCTGCACGACCTACAAGGACAACCGCCGCGCCTCCGAGGCGATGAAGACGGAGAACTGGGACGCGGCGGTCTACTACTACCTCGAGGCTCTCTCCGCGGATCCCGAGAACGCGAAGATCAAGATCGAGCTCGAGCGGGCACGGCTCAAGGCGGCCGAGAGGCACTTCCGCCAGGGCATGCGCTTCAAGGAGGCCGGGGAGCTCGAGCGCGCCATGTCGGAGCTGGAGCTGGCCGTGCAGCTGGATCCCACCCACCAGTACGCCGAGGTGGAGCTGGGCAAGGTGCGCAAGGACCTGGCGATCCTCTCCCAGCAGGGCGGCGAGGCCAAGCTGGAGGCGATCAAGAGGGCGGCGTCGGAGATGAAGGTCAAGCCGCCCCTGCTCAACCCGGCCTCCAACGAGCCCATCACCCTCGAGTTCCGCAACCCGACGAGCGTCAAGGACATCTACAAGGCCATCGGGCAGGCGTTCGGCATCAACATCCTCTTCGACCCCAAGCTCAAGGACATCAAGCTCAGCCTGGAGCTCAAGAACGTGACGGCCCGACAGGCTCTCGAGACGGTGATGCAGGCGGCCGGGCACTTCTACAAGGTGCTGGACGAGAAGACCATCATCGTGGTCGAGGATACGCCCCAGAACCGGCGCGACTACGAGGACCTGGTGGTCAAGACGTTCTTCCTCTCCAACGCGGACGTCAAGGACATCAACAACATGCTCCGGGCCCTCATCGACGCGCGCCGCATCGCCATCAACGAGCAGCTCAACGCCATCACGATCCGTGACACCGCGGACAAGGTGGCCATCGCCGAGCGGCTCATCAACACCAACGACAAGGCCAAGGCCGAGGTGCTGGTGGACGTGGAGCTGCTCCAGGTCGACTCGTCGAAGATCCGCGACATTGGCACGTCGTTGTCCTCCTACACCTACAACTTCTCCCTCGATCCCACCGCGGTGGGCGGCGACGCCACCAGCGGCAGGATCCCGCTGCCCAACCTCAAGGACATCACGCGCAGCATGTGGGGCATGGTGGTGCCGAACCTCACGCTGAACCTGATCAAATCGGCGGGGGAGGCGGAGACGCTGGCCCAGCCGCAGATGCGGATCACCGAAGGAGAGAAGGGCAACCTGATCATCGGAGACAAGGTCCCCATCCCCACCACGACCTTCAACACCTCCAACACGGTGGGCGGCAACATCGTGCCCATCACGGCGTTCCAGTACCAGGACGTCGGCATCAAGATCGACCTCGAGCCCCGGGTCCACCACAACAACGAGGTCACCCTCAAGCTCCAGGTCGAGGTCTCGGACCTCGGTGAGTACGTCGAGGTCTCGCCGGGCCAGAAGCAGCCCAAGATCACGACCCGCAGCATCACCTCGGTGATCCGGCTCAAGGACGGCGAGACGTCCCTGCTCGCCGGACTGCTCAAGTACAACAAGCGGACGGCCCAGTCCGGCCTGCCGTGGCTGTCGGATCTCCCGGTCATCGGAGGGCTGTTCCGCGACAACAGCTCCAACCTCACCCAGACCGACCTCATCCTCACGCTGACGCCGCACATCATCCGGAACCCGGACATCACCGAGGAGGACCTGGCGCCGATCTGGGTGGGGACCGAGAACCGCATCACCATCTTCGGCAACTCGCCGCGGGTCCGCTCCTCCTCCACGGAGAGCCCCTTCGAGACGGGCAGGGCCCAGGCCATCGGCATCAGCCCCAACGACACCCTGCCGCCGCCCCAGCCGCTCCCGGAGCGGGAGCAGGAGCAGGCCGTCGAGCCGGAGCAGCCGGCGTCCCAGGCGACCCCCCAGCCGGCGCCGCCGCCGGGGCTCACGGTTCATCCGGGCACGGGCACCTCCCTCGTCGGCCCCAAGACCTCGCCGAAGGCCGGTCCCTCGCCGACTCCGCCGCCCGCCGGGACCGACGCCCAGCTGACGGACGCCGCCGCGGCGCCCACGGACTCCCCGGCGTCGGCCGTGTCGGCATCCGCAGCGGCGGCGGCCGCCGCGCCCTCCGCCGCGGAGCTCGCCGAACGGCAGCTCGCCCGGCTCTCCTTCTACCCCGCGAAGATTCCGGTGATCGTGGGGGACGAGCGGCAGATCACGGTGGTGCTGGACCCCGGTGCCGCGGGTGTCATCGCCCCTCTCCACCTGGCCTACGACCCCGCCCGGTTGAGCGTGACCCGCGTCGACGGCGGGGCCCTCCCCGGCGCCCACGGCAAGATCGACATCAAGGCCACCCAGACGGCACCGCTCGGCTGGGTCACGCTCACCTGGGACGGACGCGTCACCGGCAGCGGCGTGCTGGCGACCCTCACCGTGAAGCCCCTGGTGGCCGGTGAGATCCCCGTGATCTTCTCGGGCCCCCTGGGCGCGGTGATCTCCGAGCCGGGGACCGTGGTCTCGCTCCCCGAGGTGGCCCGGGCCGGCATGAAGGCGAGCGGCGGCCTATGAGCCTGCAGCGCCAGCGCGGCTTCACCCTCGCTGAGCTGGCCATGGTCTGCGCGCTCATGGCCATCCTCGCCGGGGTGGCGATGCCGACGGCGCGCTTCATGGTCAAGCGGGAGCGCGAGGCGGAGCTGCGCCTGGACCTGCGGGAGATGCGCGATGCCATCGACGAGTACAAGCGGCTGGCGGACCAGGGGATGATCCAGGTCGACCTGGGGACGGAGGGCTATCCGAAGACGCTGGAGGAGCTCGTCACCGGGGTGCAGATCGTGGGCCAGAAGACGCCGAGGAAGTTCCTGCGCAAGGTCCCGATGGATCCCATGACCGGGAAGGTCGAGTGGGGCCTCCGTTCGTACCAGGACGAGCCCGACTCCACCACGTGGGGCGGGCAGAACGTCTACGACGTCTACTCGCTGTCGGAGGCCAAGGCCCTCGACGGCACGAAGTACAAGGACTGGTAGCCATGACGCGACCCGAAGCTCCCGCGCGCCCCGGCGCCTTCGCGCCGCCATCCGGCGGATCGTCCGGGGATCGCCTCCGCCGGGCCTCCGCTGGGTTCACGCTCATCGAGCTCATCGTCGTGGTGGCGATCATCGGCATCCTCGCCACCATCGCGGTCCCGGCCATGAAGACCTACCCGCAGAGGGCGAGGGAGTCCGCCCTGAAGGAGGATCTCTTCACCCTTCGCTCCACAATCGACCAGTTCAAGGCCGATCGTGGACGCTACCCCAACTCCTTGGAGGAGCTGGTCAGCATGGGGTACATCCGCTCGATCCCGCTGGACCCGGTGACGAGGCAGAAGGACTGGGTGACGGTGCCGGCGGAGATCGACGACCAACAGGACGAGCGGGACCGGGACGCGAGCGGCGGTCAGGGCATCATCGACGTCCACTCGGGATCCGATGGAACGGCGCTGGATGGAACGAAGTACGCCGACTGGTAGGGGCGTGGGGACCGCCGATCCTGACGGCGCCGCGCCGGGAGGGGAAGCGGGCTTCACCATGGCGGCGCTCATCATCATCCTCGCGGTGATGGCGATCTTCCTCACGGTGGCGGTGCAGACCGCCACGTTCCAGAAGCGCCGCGAGAACGAGGCCGAGCTCATCTTCCGGGGTAACCAGATCGTCGAGGGGGTCCGGCTCTTCCGGGCCCGCAACGGCCGCTTCCCCCTCAACTTCGAGGAGCTCGTCAAGGCCAAGCCCCGCGTGCTGCGCAGGGCGTGGAAGGATCCCATCACCGGCAAGGCCGACTGGGTCCCGGTGTTCCTCGGGCAGGGCGGGCAGAACCTGGCGGGGGGACGGGGCGGTGCGGCAGGGCAGGCACCGGCGCGCGGGGGGTTCGGCACCACCGGGCGGCTGTCGCCGACCCCCACGACGGGAGGCTCGAGCCCCTTCGGCGCCTCGGGTCCCAACCAGCCGGGGCAGGAACCGTCCACCGAGGCGAAGGGGCCGATGATCGGCGTCCACTCGCGCTCGTGCGCGGACTCCATCAAGGTGGTGGACGGCCGGACGCGGTACTGCGACTGGAAGTTCGTGTTCGATCCCACCAAGCTGGGCGGCGGCACGACGCCCGCGGGCGGCACCACGCCGGGGGGCGGCACGACACCCGGTGGCGGCACCACCACGCCCACGCCGCCTCCGGGAGGGGTCACACCGCCACCGCCGTCGTCGAGGCCGGACGGACACTGAGCGGACGTTCCCGGGCCGCGGCCGCTCCCGCCGCGCTGCCCCGGCCGCGGCGAGGCTGGTACACTGCGCACCCATGGGGGAAGGTCCGATCCTGATCGTGGAGCCGAGGCCCGGCGCCACCGCGGCGCTGGGCGCCTGGGTGCGCACCGGCTCCGCCCACGAGCCGCCCGCTCTGGCAGGGGCGACGCACCTCCTCGAGCACCTGCTGCTCCGGCGGTGCGGCCGGCGCACGCCGGAGGCCATCGCGGAGCTCACCGACTCGCTGGGGGGCGCCGTGGACGCCTTCACGACCCGGGAGAGCTGTGCGGTGACGGCCCACGTGCCCGCCGGACGCTTCGACGAGGCGCTGGACCTCACCCTGGACGCGCTGTTCCGGCCGGTGCTCGTGGCCTCCGAGGTGGACACCGAGAAGAGCGTGGTGGCCGCCGAGTTCGACCTGGTCCAGGACTCGCCGGCCGACATGGCGGCGGAGCGGGCCCTGGCCGCATGCTGGGGCGACCACCCCGTCGCCCGGCCCGTGCTCGGCGACCGCGGTATCGTCGCCTCCCTCGGCCCCTCCGCGCTGGAGCGGTTCCACGCCGAGCGGTTCACCTTGGACCGGTTGCTCCTGGTGGCTGTGGGTCCGGTCTCGGAGCGCGCCATCGCGGCCCGGCTCGCCGGCCTTCCCGAGGCGGCGGCGCCCGGACCGGTGCTGACTCCTCCGTCGTGGCGGGCGGGGGTGGAGGTGGAGCACCGGGAGGGGCTGGAGCAGGTCTACGTCAACCTGGTTCTGCCCGGTCTCCCGTCGGGGGACCCGGACGCGTTTCCCCTGGGGGTTCTGCACCACCTGCTGGGCGCCGGCAACTCCAGCCGCCTCTTCCGGGAGCTCCGCGACCGGCGCGGGCTGGTGTACGACGTGGAGAGCGCCGTGTTCTCGACCTCGGTGGCCGGCGTCCTGGAGGTCACCTTCTCCGCGCCGGTGCGCAACCTGCCCGCCTGCTGGGACGCTGTCGCCGGCGTGCTGGGCGAGATCGCGGCCGGCCGCATCGAGGACCGCGAGGTCGAGCTGGCGCGCCAGGCGCTGGGAGCCGGCGTGGTGCTCGGCACGGAGGGCTGCGACGCGGTGATGGAGGCCCACGCGGGGGAGCAGCTGTCGCGGGGCCGGCGCTTCGATCCGGCGGGAGTGCTGGCCGAACTGTACGCGGTCACCCCCGAGCGGGTTCGCGCGCTGGCGCGCAGGCTGGTCCGCCTGGACCTGCTGGCCGGGGCGGTGTGCGGCCCCGACGAGGGGGTCGTGATGCCGGGATGGGTGCCGGGGAGGGCGGCGTGACGCGGGTGGAGGTGGCGGTGCGGCAGCTGCCCCACGCCGAGGGGCTCCCGCTCCCGCGGTACGCCACCGAGCAGGCCGCCGGCGCGGACCTCGTGGCCGCCCTGGACGAGGAGCTCGAGCTCCGTCCGGGGGCGAGGGCGGCGGTGCCCACCGGTCTGGTGCTCGCTCTTCCCGAGGGCTACGAGGCCCAGGTCCGGCCGCGCTCCGGTCTCGCGCTGCGGCACGGCGTCACGGTGGCCAACGCTCCGGGCACCATCGACGCCGACTACCGGGGCGAGGTGAAGGTCATCCTCGTCAATGCCGGAGAGGAACCGTTCACCGTCCGCAGGGGCGACCGGATCGCGCAGCTGGTGGTGGCGCCGGTGGTCGCGGCCACGTTCACGCCGGCCCAGACTCTGCCCGAGAGCGGCCGGGGCCCGGGCGGCTTCGGCTCGACCGGGAGGTGACGTGCGGCTGAGCATCCTCGCCTCCGGCTCCAGCGGCAACGCGGTGCTGCTCGAGGCCGACGGCGTCCGCGTGCTGATCGACTGCGGGCTGTCCACGCGCCAGATCCAGCGCCGCATGGAGCTGTCCGGTACCGTGCCCCACGCCCTCGACGCCGTGCTCGTGAGCCATGAGCACAGCGATCACGTCCGCGGGCTGGAGGTGTTCTGCCGGCGGTTCAAGGCGCCCCTCCTGGCCACGTCGGGCACCGCCGCGGGTCTCCCGGCCGGCGTCGTGCCGGCCGCGCTGCTCACCTCTGGACGGGAGGTCCTCTTCGGGGAGCTGGTGGTGACTCCGGTGGCCACGAGCCACGACGCCCGCGAGCCCGTGGGCTTCGTCTGCGAGCACCGCGGCTGCCGGGTCGCCCTGGTCACCGACACGGGGTGCATCACGGAGCTCCTGGTGGAGCGGCTCGCCGGCTGCCACGGCCTGCTCGTCGAAGCCAACCACGACGTCGAGATGCTGCGCTACGGCTCCTACCCGTGGTACCTCAAGCAGCGGATCGCCTCGCGCACCGGGCACCTGTCCAACGAGCAGTGCCGCGACGCGCTGGAGCGGGTGGCCCACTCCGACCTCGAGGTCGTGGTCGGCATGCACCTGTCGCAGGAGAACAACCGCCCCGAGGTGGCTGCGCGGGAGCTCAAACGGGCCCTGGCGGGCTCGGGGATCCGGATCGAGGTGGCGCGCCAGGACGCGCCGCTGGTCGTCGAAGTCGCCGGTCCGTCCGGCGTGTAGTCCAGGGAGGCGCCATGCTGGTCGAAGTCCGTATCAAGCCCAAGGCCGAGGTGCTGGACCCGCAGGGGGAGGCGATCCGTCGCGTCCTCGGTGGGCTCGGCTATGAGGAGGTCTCGCAGGTCCGGGTGGGCAAGCTCATGCTCCTGGAGGTCGCCGACGGCGATCCGGAGACCGTGCGCGCCCGGGTCGAGGCCGCGTGCCGGGAGCTCCTCGCCAACCCCATCATGGAGACGTTCGAGGTGAGGCTGCCATGAGCCACGCCGGGCGCCGTCCGCGGGTGGCCGTCATCGTCTTTCCGGGATCGAACTGCGACCGGGACGCCCTGGCCGCCGTGGACGCGGTGGGCGGCGAGAGCGTGCCCGTGTGGCACCAGAGCGCCGACCTCGCCGGCTGCGGCGCCGTGATCCTGCCGGGGGGGTTCTCCTACGGGGACTACCTCCGCGCCGGGGCCATGGCGGCCCACTCGCCGGTGATGGACGCCGTGCGCCGCCACGCGGACGCGGGAGGGCCGGTTCTGGGCATCTGCAACGGGTTCCAGGTCCTGCTCGAGGTGGGGCTGCTCCCCGGGGCCATGCAGATGAACCGCACCCTCCGGTTCATCTGCCGCGAGGTCAACCTGCGGGTGGAACGCGACGACCTGCCGTTGCTGCGCCACCTGCGGCGCGGCCAGGTGCTGCGGCTGCCCATCGCCCACAAGGAGGGCAACTGGTTCGCCCCCGCCGAGGTCGTGGACCGGGTGGAGGCGGAGGGGGCCGTGGCGCTGCGCTACTGCGACGCCGGAGGGGAGGTCGCGCCGGAGGCGAACCCCAACGGCGCGCTGCACTCCATCGCCGGCCTCGTCAACCGGGAGGGCAACGTCCTCGGGCTGATGCCGCATCCCGAGCGGCGCGTCGACGCGCTGCTGGGGGGGGTGGACGGGCGCGCCCTGATCCGGGCGCTGGTGGAGGTCGCATGAGCTGGGACACGCCGGCCACCGTTGAGCTCGCGCGCGAGCACGGTCTCAAGGACGAGGAGTACCAGCGCGTCCTCGACGAGCTGGGCAGGACGCCGAACCTCACCGAGCTCGGGATCTTCTCGGTGCTGTGGTCCGAGCACTGCTCCTACAAGTCGTCGCGGGTGCACCTGCGGAAGTTCCCCACCACGGGACCCCGCGTGGTCCAGGGTCCCGGCGAGAACGCCGGCGTGGTGGACATCGGCGAGGGGTGGGTCGCGGTCTTCAAGATGGAGTCCCACAACCACCCCTCGTTCCTGGAGCCGTACCAGGGCGCCGCCACCGGAGTCGGCGGCATCCTGCGGGACGTCTTCACCATGGGCGCGCGCCCGGTGATGCTGCTGGATTCCCTGCGCTTCGGCCGCCTGGAGGCGCCCCGCATGGGGCACCTCGTGGATGGCGTCGTCCGCGGCATCGGCGACTACGGGAACTGCGTCGGGGTGCCCACCGTGGGCGGCGAGGTGGACTTCCACCCCAGCTTCGACGGCAACATCCTGGTCAACGCCATGTGCGTGGGCATCGCCCGCGCGGACAAGATCTTCTACGCCCGCGCTTCGGGGCCCGGGAACCGGATCGTCTACCTCGGCTCCAAGACGGGGCGGGACGGCATCCACGGTGCCACCATGGCCTCCGACGTCTTCGACGAGAAGGCAGCGGAGAAGCGCCCCACCGTCCAGGTCGGCGACCCCTTCACCGAGAAGGTGCTCATCGAGTGCTGCCTGGAGCTCATGGAGCAGGACCTCGTGGTGGGCATCCAGGACATGGGCGCCGCGGGGCTCACGTCCTCGGGGTTCGAGATGGCGGCGCGGGCCGGGTGCGGGCTGGCGCTGGACCTGGACCGCGTGCCGGTGCGGGAGGAGGGGATGACCCCCTACGAGCTCATGCTCTCCGAGTCGCAGGAGCGCATGCTGCTGGTGGTCCTCCCGGAGAAGACCGGCGAGGTCCTCGCCCTGTGCCGCCGCTGGGGCCTCGACGCCGTGGACGTGGGCGAGGTGGTGCCGGAGCCCGAGGTGCGGGGCACCTTCGGCGGGCGCGAGGCGTTCCGCCTTCCCGTGTCGCCCCTGGTGGACGAGGCGCCCCGCTACGAGCGGCCGACCCTCGATCCGGCCCCGGAGCGGCAGGCGGTCGCCCCCGTGGTGGGGGCCAGGGACTTCGGCGCCGACCTGCGAACGCTCCTCGCCGACCCGCGGATGGGCACGGCCCGCCGCGTCTGGCAGCAGTACGACCAGTCGGTGGGGGCCGCGACGGTGGTCGGCCCCGGTGCCGACGCGGCGCTCCTCCTGGTCCCGGGGACGCGAATCGGCCTGGCCGCGGTCACAGACTGCAACGCCGTCGCGTGCGGCCTCGACCCCTACCGGGGCGCGGCGCAGGCGGTGGCGGAGTCGGTTCGCAACCTCGCCTGCGTGGGCGCCGAGCCCGTGGGGCTCACCGACTGCCTCAACTTCGGCTCGCCGGAGGTGCCGCGGGTCATGGGTCAGTTCGTCGCCGCCGTGGAGGGGATGGCCGACGCCTGCCGGGCGTTCGAGGTCCCGGTGGTGTCCGGCAACGTCTCCTTCTACAACGAGACGGCGGGGGCGAGCATCCTGCCGACGCCCACCGTGGGGATGGTCGGCGTGGTGCCCGACGTTCGCCACGTTCCCCGGTCCCGGTGGGCCGAGGGCGACGTCGTCCTCCTCCTGGGCGCCCTGGAAGGCGAGCTGGGGGCGGGACGGTTTCTGCAGGTGGTGATGGGGCGCGAGGCGGGGCCCGTCCCGGCGGTGGACGCCGTCCGGGCGAAGCGGACCGCAGGCGTGGTGCGGGAGCTCGTGAGGCTTTCCCTGGTGGCCGTCCGGGACGTCTCGGACGGTGGGCTCGCGGTGACGGCGGCGGAGATGGCCGGCGGGTGCGTGGGCGCGTCGCTGGAGATCCCCGCCGGCGCCGACCCCGCCAGGGTGCTGTTCGGAGAGTGGGGGGACCGCTACCTGCTGGCGGTGCCCGCGTCCCACGAGGAGGCGGTGCGGAATGCGTGCGAGGGGTTCGAGCTGATCCGGCTGGGCGAGGCCGGCGGGACGCGGCTGCGGTTCAGCCGCGCCGGCGCCGCTCTCGTGGACGAGGCGGTGGCGGACCTCGAGGCGTTGCGGGAGTCGGGTCTGGGCTTCCTGGAGTGAGCGTGACGGAGCGCGAGGACCACTTTCACGACGAGTGCGGCGTCTGCGCGGTGATCGGCCACGCGGACGCGGCGAACCTCGTCTACCTGGGCCTCTACGCGCTCCAGCATCGGGGCCAGGAGTCGGCGGGCATCGCCGCCTTCGACGGCGCAGAGCTCCACCACATCAAGGCCATGGGGTACGTGGCCGACATCTTCGACCGCGACCGGCTCGACGAGCTTCCCGGCGAGGCCGCCGTCGGACACGTGCGTTACTCCACGGCCGGCGACTCCTCCCTGGTCAACGCCCAGCCCATGGTCGCCAAGACCAACCGCGGGCGGATCGCCCTGGCCCACAACGGGAACCTGGTCAACGCGCTGCGGTTGCGCCACGGCCTGGAGGGCGAGGGCGCGATCTTCCAGTCCACCTCCGACAGCGAGGTCTTCCTCCACCTGGTGGCACGCTCCCGCGCGCGCACCATCGAGGAGGCGCTGGTGGAGAGCCTGGACGCCGGCATCGGCGCGTACTCCCTGGCGCTGCTGGTCGACGGCCGGCTGTTCGCCGCCCGCGACCCCCACGGCTTCCGTCCCCTGGCGCTGGGGCGCCTCGACGAGGCCTGGGTGGTGGCGTCGGAGAGCTGCGCCTTCGACCTCCTCGGTGCCCGCTTCGTGCGGGAGGTGGCCCCGGGCGAGGTGGTGGAGCTCAACGGCGAGGAGCCGCGGGTGCTGCGGCCCGCGAGCTCGGGGCCCCACGCCCACTGCGTCTTCGAGCACGTCTACTTCGCCCGGCCGGACTCCCGCATCTTCGGCGAGAACGTCGCACAGGTCCGGGAACGCCTGGGCGAGGCGCTGGCCCGGGAGCATCCTGCCGATGCCGACGTCGTGGTCGGCGTCCCCGACTCCGGCGTGCCCGCCGCGCTGGGCTACTCCCGCCGGTCCGGTTTGCCCTTTGCCCTGGGGCTGGTCCGCAACCACTACGTCGGCCGGACGTTCATCGAGCCCCGGCAGTCGATCCGCCACTTCGGCGTCAAGGTGAAGCTCAACGCCGTCCGCGCCCTCGTCGAGGGCCGCCGGGTCGTGCTGGTGGACGACTCCGTCGTTCGCGGCACCACCTCGCGCAAGATCGTCATGATGCTCAAGGCGGCCGGCGCCCGGGAGGTGCACCTGCGCATCTCGTCGCCGCCCACCACGGGCCCGTGCTTCTACGGAATCGACACCCCCGAGCGCCGGGAGCTGATCGCCGCTTCCCAGAGCGTGGAGCAGATTCGCGCCTACGTGGGCGCGGACTCCCTCGGCTACCTGAGCGAGGAGGGGATGCTGGGTTGCCTGGCCACGCCGGCAGAGAACTTCTGCACCGCGTGCTTCTCCGGCAACTACCGGGTCCTCGACACCGACGGCCACGCGGACGTGATGGACAAGCACAACCGCTGACCGCCCCGACGACCGGGCGGTCGCGTAGAATGGCGGGCATATGAGCCAGCCGCCCGACGCCGGAGCACCCCTCACCTACGCCGCGTCCGGCGTGGACATCGACGCCCAGGACCGCGCGCTGGCGCGCATCAAGGAGCTCGCCCGCTGCACTTTCACGGCCGGTGTGCTGTCGGAGATCGGCGGCTTCGGCGGCCTGTTCACCCTGGAGCCCGGCAACGCCTCCGGCACCGTCCTGGTGGCCTCGGCCGACGGGGTGGGCACGAAGCTCAAGGTGGCGCAGCTGGCGGGCATCCACCACACCGTCGGCGAGGACCTGGTCAACCACTGCGTCAACGACATCCTGGTCCAGGGCGCCCGGCCCCTGTTCTTCCTGGACTACCTGGCCACCGGCCACCTGGAGCCCGGTGTCGCCGTCTCGGTGGTCGAGGGGCTGGCGCGCGGGTGCGCCGCCAACGGCTGCGCCCTCCTCGGCGGGGAGACCGCGGAGATGCCGGGCTTCTACGCGCCCGGCGAGTACGACGTCGCCGGCTTCATCGTCGGCGCCGCGCGGCGGGACCGCCTGGCGGGACCCGCGCGGGCGGCGGCGGGGATGACGCTCGTGGCGCTGCCGTCGGCGGGGCTGCACACCAACGGCTACTCCCTGGCGCGCACGGTCTTCTTCGGCACCCTGGGGTTCGGCGTGGATGCCGTGGTGCCGGAGCTGGGGCGCACCGTGGCGGAGGAGCTGCTCGCCGTGCACCGGTCCTACCTGGGGCCGGTGGCGCCCCTCCTGGAGGGCGGCCTGGTGGCCAGCGCGGCCCACATCACCGGCGGAGGCATCCCCGACAACCTGCCACGGGCGCTGCCTGCCGGAGTCGGGGCGGAGATCGACCTGGGTTCCTGGGAGGAGCCCGCCGTGTTCGGGGTGATCCGCCGCGCCGGGCGGGTGCCCGAGGACGACATGCGGCGGACGTTCAACCTCGGCGTGGGCATGATCCTGGTGGTGGAGGACGCGAGGGCCGGTGAGGTGCTCGACCGCCTCGCCCCGGAGGGTGCCTGGGTCATCGGCCGGACTCTCGCCGGCGCCGGCGTGCGGTTCGCCGGGGGCGGCCGTGGCTGACCGGACGGCGGCGGTGGCCGTGCTCCTTTCCGGGCGTGGCTCGAACCTCGTGGCGCTGGCCGACGCCTGCGCCCGGGGAGAGGTGCCCGCGTCCATCGTGCTCGTGCTCTCCAACCGCCCCGACGCACCGGGTCTCGAGCGCGCCGCGGAGCGGGGCATTCCCACGCGGTGCATCCCCTCGCGGGGCGTGCCGCGGGAGGAGCACGAACGGCTGATGTCCGCCGCAGTGCTCGGGTCCGGCGCGGCGTGGGTGTGCCTGGCCGGCTACATGCGGCTGCTGGGGCCCACCTTCGTGGACGCCTTCCCGCGGCGCATCCTCAACATCCATCCGGCGCTGCTGCCCGCCTTCCCGGGCCTCGACGGCCAGCGGCAGGCGCTGGAGCACGGCGTCAAGGTCTCCGGATGCACCGTGCATCTCGTCGACGCCGGCCTCGACTCGGGGCCGATCGTGGTGCAGCGCACCGTACCGGTGCTCGACGACGACGACGTCGGGACCCTGGCGCACCGGATCCTGGAGCAGGAGCACGTGGCCTACCCCCAGGCGCTCCGGATGCTGCTCACCCGCGCGTGGCGCATCGAGGGCAGGCGCGTCCTGTTCGATCAGCAGTCCCTTGCGGGGGGGTGACGGGACCGTTCAGCCGAGGAGGCTCGCGAGCTCCTCGGGGTGGGGGGCGCGAAGCTGCGCCTCCTCGATGGTGACGGTCCCGCTCCTCACCAGCCGCGCCAGCGAGTCCTCCATCGTTACCATGCCGCTCCGCCGCCCCAGCGTGATCTCGTTGTGCAGGCTCTCGACGCGGTCCTTGCGGATGGTGTGCCGGACGGCCGCCGTGGCGAAGAGCACCTCCACGGCGGGGACGCGGCCGCGGCCGTCGCTCCGGGGCACGAGCTGCTGGCCGACGATGGCGTGCAGCGAGAGGGCGAGCTGCTGGCGGATCTGGCCTTGCTGGACGGCGGGAAACACGTCCACGATGCGATGCACGGCCTGCGCCGCGTCGGCTGTGTGCAGCGTGGAAAGGACGAGGTGTCCGGTCTCCGCCGCGGTGAGGGCGATGGCGATGCTGTCGAGGTCCCGCATCTCCCCCACGAGGAGGACGTCGGGGTTCTGACGCAGCGCCGCCCGGAGCGCCTCGGCGAACCCCGGGCTGTCGCTGCCCACCTCCACCTGCTCGATCACCGACCGCTGGTTGGGGTGCTCGTACTCGATGGGGTCCTCGATGGTGATCACGTGGCAGGTCCGGGCACGGTTGATCTC
>CAVVTR010000002.1:235000-371494 GCA_963751245.1 uncultured Acidobacteriota bacterium
AAGGTCCCCAAGTAGTAGCTAAGTGGCTAAGGATGTGGGGTTGCTGGGACAGCCAGGAGGTTGGCTTAGAAGCAGCCACCCTTTAAAGAAAGCGTAATAGCTCACTGGTCTAGCGATCCTGTGCCGAAAATTCAACGGGGCTTAAGCTACTCACCGAAGCTGCGGATCTTGTCGGCCTGCGGGCCGGCGAGGTGGTAGGGGAGCGTTCCATGTGGGACGAAGTCAGACCGTAAGGACTGGTGGACTGCATGGAAGTGACTCTGCCGGCATAAGTAGCGATAAAGCGGGTGAAAACTCTGCTCGCCGTAAGCCTAAGGTTTCCTGAGCAAGGTCAATCCACTCAGGGTTAGTCGGTCCCTAAGGCGAGGCCGAAAGGCGTAGTCGATGGGAAACGGGTTAAAATTCCCGTACCACTCTGTCCTCGTTATTACGATGGGGTGACGCAGAAGGATAGGTCGGACTGCGATTGGATGTGCAGTTTGAAGCGTGTAGGCGGGAGCGGTAGGCAAATCCGCTGCTCCATTCAACGCTGAGACGTGATCTCGAGGCCGTATGGCCGCAAAGCGACTGATTCCACGCTGCCGAGAAAAACCTCTAAGGAGAGGCTAGGGTGACCGTACCGTAAACGGACACACGTAGGCAGGGTGAATAACCCGAGGCGCTTGAGTGATTCCCCGTGAAGGAACTCGGCAAAATAACACCGTAACTTCGGGAGAAGGTGTGCCCCCAACCGTGTAGGCCCTCGCGACCGAAGCGGAGGGGGGCCGCAGTGAAATGGCCCAGGCGACTGTTTACTAAAAACACAGGACTCTGCAAACGTCATAAGCGGACGTATAGGGTCTGAAGCCTGCCCGGTGCCGGAAGGTTAAGGGGAGGGGTCAACCGCAAGGTGAAGCTCTGAACTGAAGCCCCGGTAAACGGCGGCCGTAACTATAACGGTCCTAAGGTAGCGAAATTCCTTGTCGGGTAAGTTCCGACCTGCACGAAAGGCGAAACGATCTGGGCACTGTCTCCACGGGGAGCTCAGCGAATTTGAAGTACCGGTGAAGATGCCGGTTACCCGCACCAAGACGGAAAGACCCTGTGCACCTTTACTACAACTTGTCACTGGATCTCGGTGTTGTATGTGCAGGATAGGTGGGAGGCTGTGAAACCGGGGCGCTAGCTTCGGTGGAGCCGTCGGTGAGATACCACCCTTACTGTACTGAGGTTCTAACCCAGGACCGTGAATCCGGTCCGGGGACAATGGCAGGCGGGTAGTTTGACTGGGGCGGTCGCCTCCCAAACTGTAACGGAGGCGCCCTAAGGTTCCCTCAGGCTGATTGGAAACCAGCCGCAGAGCGCAAAGGCATAAGGGAGCTTGACTGCGAGACCTACAAGTCGAGCAGGTACGAAAGTCGGGCTTAGTGATCCGGTGGTCCCGTATGGAAGGGCCATCGCTCAACGGATAAAAGGTACGCCGGGGATAACAGGCTGATCCTGCCCAAGAGTTCACATCGACGGCGGGGTTTGGCACCTCGATGTCGGCTCATCGCATCCTGGGGCTGAAGCAGGTCCCAAGGGTTCGGCTGTTCGCCGATTAAAGCGGTACGTGAGCTGGGTTTAGAACGTCGCGAGACAGTTCGGTCCCTATCTGGTGTGGGCGTAGGAAACTTGAGGGGAGTCGTCCTTAGTACGAGAGGACCGGGACGGACGGACCTCTGGTGTACCGGTTGTCGCGCCAGCGGCAGCGCTGGGTAGCTACGTCCGGAAAGGATAACCGCTGAAAGCATCTAAGCGGGAAGCCCACTCCAAGACGAGGTATCCCGGGTGCAAGCCCCTGAAGGCCCGTGGTAGACGACCACGTTGATAGGCGGGAGGTGTAAGCGCTGCAATGCGTTGAGCTGACCCGTACTAATCGGCCGTGAGGCTTGACCATATGTTTGACTCGATACTCGAAATGTTCAGCCGGAGAGCCCGTTTGAGTTGTTGAATTTTGGAAGTACAAGTTTTTCCGGTGGTCATACCGAGGGGGAAACACCCGTTCCCATTCCGAACACGGCAGTTAAGCTCCTCAGGGCCGATGGTACTGCGCTGGCAACGGTGTGGGAGAGTAGGTCGTCGCCGGGAAGTATGAGAGCCCTGCAGGAAACTGCAGGGCTTTCGCTTTTCCAGGCCCAGCGGAGAAGCAGGCCGCAGGCGGCGACCTCCCGGCGGGCCGCGAAGCGGCGCGCCGGATGGATGACGCCGGGCCTACCGCGTGAGGAGCCTGCACGTCCGCCATGGTTGGTGTGGCCTGCGGGGGCGCGAGGGGCCGATGCTGGCGAAGCCAGCGTCGGAGAGTATGAGAGCCCTGCAGGAAACTGCAGGGCTTTCGCTTTTCCAGGCCCAGCGGAGAAGCAGGCCGCAGGCGGCGACCTCCCGGTGCGCCGCAACGCGGCGCGCCGGATGGATGACGCCGGGCCTACCGCGTGAGGAGCCTGCACGTCCGCCATGGTTGGTGTGGCCTGCGGGGGACGCGAGGGGCCGATGCTGGCGAAGCCAGCGTCGGAGAGTATGAGAGCCCTGCAGGAAACTGCAGGGCTTTCGCTTTTCCAGGCCCAGCGGAGAAGCAGGCCGCAGGCGGCGACCTCCCGGCGGGCCGCGAAGCGGCGCGCCGGATGGATGACGCCGGGCCTACCGCGTGAGGAGCCTGCACGTCCGCCATGGTTGGTGTGGCCTGCGGGGGCGCGAGGGGCCGATGCTGGCGAAGCCAGCGTCGGAGAGTACGAGAGCCCTGCAGGAAACTGCAGGGCTTTCGCTTTTCCAGGCCCAGCGGAGAAGCAGGCCGCAGGCGGCGACCTCCCGGCGGGCCGCGAAGCGGCGCGCCGGATGGATGACGCCGGGCCTACCGCGTGAGGAGCCTGCACGTCCGCCATGGTTGGTGTGGCCTGCGGGGGCGCGAGGGGCCGATGCTGGCGAAGCCAGCGTCGGAGAGTATGAGAGCCCTGCAGGAAACTGCAGGGCTTTCGCTTTTCCAGGCCCAGCGGAGAAGCAGGCCGCAGGCGGCGACCTCCCGGTGCGCCGCGAAGCGGCGCGCCGGATGGATGACGCCGGGCCTACCGCGTGAGGAGCCTGCACGTCCGCCATGGTTGGTGTGGCCTGCGGGGACGCGAGGGGCCGATGCTGGCGAAGCCAGCGTCGGAGAGTATGAGAGCCCTGCAGGAAACTGCAGGGCTTTCGCTTTTCCAGGCCCAGCGGAGAAGCAGGCCGCAGGCGGTGACCTCCCGGTGCGCCGCGAACGCGGCGCGCCGGATGGATGACGCCGGGCCTACCGCGTGAGGAGCCTGCACGTCCGCCATGGTTGGTGTGGCCTGCGGGGACGCGAGGGGCCGATGCTGGCCAGAGATAGGAAGAGTAGCCGCGGGTTTGCGGGCTGAATCCCCTGATGCTCCTGCGCTCGGCGAGGCCGGCCTCCAGCCTCCGCCCGCTGCCTCGCCCGTCGGTACGCGGTCCGGACGGCGGTTGCGCTCCTGGACGCCCAAATGGAGCCCCGGGAGCTCTGCCCCGGGGCCGCGGGGTAGGCGGCCTGCACCACGTTGGCTCAGATGGAGGGGAGGGCTCGGTCCCGCGGTGATTCGGGGTCGGCGGAAGCCGGCCTCCATGCGACCACCGGCTGGTGCGGATGAGCGATCGCCGGTCCGCCCCTCGCCCCGGGCCTGCGCCGCCTGCCGGAGCCGCGGACGTGGTATTCATACGCGGACCCGAGGGGGTGCGATGGCGACGTCCGACAAACCCATCACCATCTACGGCGCGCTGGCCGCGAACCTGGCCATCGCCGTGACGAAGTTCCTGGCCGCGGCGGCCACGGGCAGCTCGGCCATGCTGTCGGAGGGCATCCATTCCGTCGCCGATACCGGGAACCAGGTCCTGCTGCTGATGGGGATCCGGCGCGGGAGGAAGGCCGCCGATGCCGAGCACCCGTTCGGCCACGGCAGGGAGCTCTACTTCTGGACTCTCATCGTCGCCATCATCCTGTTCGGCCTTGGCGGTGGCATGTCGGTGTTCGAAGGGATCACGCACCTGCTTCATCCCTCGCCGATGGGGGACCCGAAGTGGAACTACGTGGTGCTGGCGGCCGCCTTCGTCTTCGAGGGGGCGTCGTTCCTGATCGCGCTGCGGGAGATGCTGCGCCGGAAGGGGAGGCAGGGCCTCCTGCAGGCCGTCCACCTGAGCAAGGACCCCACGGTCTTCGTCGTCCTCTACGAGGATGCGGCTGCGCTCGCGGGCATCGTCGTGGCCTTCCTCGGGATCTTCGTCGGGCACCGCACGGGGAGCCTGTTGGCCGACGGCATCGCCTCGATCGTGATCGGGGCGATCCTGGCCGTCGTCGCAGTGCTCCTGGCCTGGGAGACCAAGGGCCTGCTCATCGGCGAAGGCCTGGAGGGCTCGGCCGTCGAGGAGATCCGGCGCCTGGCGACCGCCGATCCCGCGGTTGTGGAGGCGGGTTCGCCCCTGACAATGTACCTGGGCCCCGAGGAAGTGCTGCTCAACCTGGAACTGCAGTTCGGCGACAGGCTCTCCAGCGCCGAGATCGCGGCCGCCATCGACGGCGTCGAGCACCGCGTTCGCGAGCGCTTCCCGCAGATTCGGCGCATCTTCATCGAGGCCGAGTCCCTCCGGCGCGGCGCGGGGGCGGCCGTGGGTGTCGCCCCGGGGCTGCCCCGGGGTTGCGGCCCGCGCCGGGCCGCTCCATGATGCGTGCCAGTGAATCCGGTGCCCCGCCCTCTGTTCAGCGTCGTGCTGCCGGTCTGGAACCGGACGCCGGTGGTCGGGCGGGCCGTCGAGAGCGTCCTGGCACAGACGTGCCCCGACTTCGAGCTGATGCTCGTGGACGACGGCTCCTCGGACGCCCTCGAGGCGGCTCTCCGCCCGTACCTGACCGATCCGCGGGTTCGGCTGCTCCGCCGGCCCCACGAGGGGGTCTCGGCGGCGCGCAACGCCGGGATCGCCGCCGCCTCCGGAGCCAGGATCGCCTACCTGGATTCCGACAACCGCTGGCGGCCGGAGTTCCTCGCGCGGATGGACCACGCCTTCGACTCCACCGGCGCCCGCCTGGTGTACTGCGACTACAACCTCTACAGGCGCTCCCTGCTCACCCGCCGGGTCCACCTCGCCGGACGTCGCTCGGGGCGCTTCCGCTTCAGCGCGCTCCTCGACGACAACAGCATCGACATCAACACGGTGGTCCACGACCGCGCCCTGGTGAACGAGGCCGGCTGGTGGGACGAGAAGCTCGAGCGGATGAACGACTGGGACTTCATCATCCGCCTCGCCTCGCGGGTCCACCCGCACCACGTGCCCGAGGCGCTGGTCGACTACTACTTCCGCGTCGCCCCCAACAGCATCACGGCGACCCGCCGGGCCATGCCTGCGGGTCTGAGGATCGAGGAGAAGCACATGGGTCTGCGCAAGCCGACGATCACCCACGACACCATCACCTACACCTGGGACCGGCTCCCGGAGGAGAAGTACTACAACTGGGTGCGCTTCACCAAGCACGCGCTGGACCGGGAGACGTTCCGTCCCTCGTGCCTTCCCAGCGTGGTGCAACTCGAGCCCACGAACCGCTGCAATCTGGCGTGTCCCTTGTGTCCGGCCGGGCGCAATGAGCTCGGAAGACCTCGCCGCCACATGGCCTTGGAGGAGTTCCGCCGCGTCGTCGACGACGCCGAGAACTACCTGATGCTCATGATCCTGTGGGACTGGGGCGAGCCCTTCCTCAACCCGGAGCTGCCCGACATGATCGCCTACGCCTCGGCCCGCGACATCCGCACCGTGACCAGCACCAACGCGCAGTTCCTCGGCGACGAGGCTTACCTGGAGCGCATCCTCACCTCCGGGCTCTCCACGCTCATCATCGCCATCGACTCCCTCGACGACGAGAGCTACCGGACCTACCGCCAGCGCGGCGACCTGTCGCGGGCGCTGTCGGGGCTGGAGAAGGTGGTGGCGATGAAGCGGCGGCTCCACTCGCGCACGCTCCTCAACCTGCGCATGGTCGTGATGCGCCACAACGAGCAGGAGGTCGCCGCCGTGGCGGACCTCGGACGCCGGTCCGGCGTGGACTGCTTCACCGTGAAGACCATGAATCCGAGCTGCGGGGCCCACACGTCGGACGAGCAGTTCGTGCCCGTCGACCCGAAGCTCCGCCGCTACGTGTACCGAAGGGGCTCCTGGGACCGGGTGCTCGAGGACAAGCCCTGCGAGCGCGTGTGGATGATGGCCAACATCCTGGCGGACGGCAGCGTGGTGCCGTGCTGCTACGACTTCGACGCCTCAATGGCGGTGGGCAACGCCTTCGAAACATCGTTCACCGCGATCTGGAACTCCGAAAGGTACGCGGAGCTTCGCCGCCGGGTCCTGCTCGAGAAGAGCTCCCTTCCGCACTGCGGCGAGTGCGAGACGAGCTTCAAGATTGCGCGGGCCGGCGACTGGTTCGTCGACCGCCTCGATTTCAACATGCCGGCCGCGAGCACGGCGCAGTACAAGCTCCGCAAGCTGCTGCGCCACGACCTCACCTACCGGGCCTGGCGGCTGGTACGCAGCCAGATGCGGCCGTTCATGCGCTGAGGAGCACGCCCGGGCGCGGGGCCGACCGGGGCCGGAGCGGCCGGGTCGTGACGGCGAGCAGCGCCCGGCGACGGCGCCGGTCAGTCCGCGAGGCTCTCGCCCAGGGCGCGGAGCAGCGCGGCACCGTCCCCCCGCCAGGCGCTCCCGTGCATGCACGCCAGCGTGGTCGGCGCGGCGCCGGCGAGGCGTTCGAGCAGGGGGACCGCCCTGGTCGTGTGCGAGTAGTAGTCGAGCTGGAGCCGGAAGGCCTCGCTCGGCCCGAGGATGTCGGACTCGGTGAGCGGCGGGAGCTTCGCACCTCCCTGCGTGAAGAGGTCGCCGCACAGGAGCAGCCTCGTGGTCTCCTCCATCATGAACCCGCACTCCCACGCGTGGGGCATGTGGGGTGTATCGAACCACGTCATCCGGTGGCGGCCCAGCGACAGGGACTCGCCGTCCTTCATCGCTCTGGGCGGCCGGTCGGCGATGTCCTCGATGGAGACCATCGCCGCCACCGCGCCGCACACGGGCCGGGCCCCGGGTGCGGCCGCGAGCCATTCGTTGAGCGAGCCGCACTCGTCCGCCTCGACGTGAGACAGCGCCACGTACCGCAAGGAGGCGGCGGGAAGGATCGTCTCGACGGCCTCGCGGACCACGGTGAACATCCGGCGGGGCCCGGTGTGGAAGAGCAGAGGCTCGTCGTCGACGACCAGGTACTGGTTGAACGAGAAGCCGCCGCCGGGGATCTCCACCGGGGTGTTGATACGGTAGATTCCATCGGCGACCTCGTGGACGTTGGTTCCCGAGTTGACGTTCGTGACTCCCATGGCGGGTCTCCCTCCGGGCTCGCGGTGCCGGCGACGACACCACGAGCCCGCAACGGACTCGCTCCCCCGGATGACCGCATCGGTGGACGGACCTGTTGAGACGTTGATCCCAATATGGAGCGCTCCGCTCGACCGGGCAAGACGGAGAGCCGGCCTCAGTGGAGGGCGGTCCCGGAGTCTGCTGCGATCACTGCGACCGGTTGCCGGCTCCCGCGGGAGCCTCCCGGGTCGTGAGGCGGCGGGCGAGCTCCGTGGCGTGGCCCGTGCGGAAGCTGATCTCGACGCGCCCCGAACGCTCCGGGTGGAACAGTCCGGCGTCGAAGCCCAGGAGGAGCGTGAAGGGTGCCTGTTCCCGGACGTCGATCCCGGCGAGGCGCGGGTCGTCGAGGGGAACGTTCACGAGGCGCCGGCCGTAGGCGAACACGAGGAAGCGGGCACGGGTCAGTACCACGGACCCCGTGAACCACTCCCGGCGCCGGCGGAACCGCTTGCCCGGGGCGCGGAAGTGCCGGTAGGCGATGGACCCTCGGAGGCCCTCGTCCACGAGGACGAGGCCCTCGGCCTCCAGCGCGGGACGCAGACGGCGCGGCACCCGGCCCACGCGGAACAGCGTGTAGAGGAGGGTCTTTCGCATCGGGCCCGACGGCACGGCCGGAGGTGGGGACGGGCTCATCGAGGCCGTCCGCCCGCCACCGCGGGGAGCGGAGCTCCACGAGGCGGGGCGGGCGCCGGACCCTCCGAGCGGAGGCCCTCGATCCACTGTCCCGTTACACCGTTGTCTCGACCCAGCATGTCTGGCCTCCCTGGACGGCAGTCTAGCGGCGCGCCTCGCTGCACGTGGCGGCGGCACGGGCGGGGCTCGCTCTCCCCGACCGGCCCGGCACGCTGGAGGAGCTGGAGCGGAGCCGGCAGGGGGACCGCGGGGATACCCCTCCGCCGCCACTCCGTGCCACCATGGCCGGATCATGCTGCGGGTCGCGCGTCGGGTGGCGGTGGCGTACCGGGTGGCGTACGCGGGTCTGCCCCGGGACGCGTGGCTCCTCGCGTCGGCCGCCCTGGTCAATCGGAGCGGGACAATGGTCCTGCCCTTCCTCGCCCTCTACCTGACGCGGGAGCTCCACTTCCCCACGGTGACGGCGGGCCAGATCCTCAGCCTCTACGGCGTCGGCTCCATGGCGGGGTCGCTGCTCGGCGGATGGCTCACCGACCGCGTGGGTGCCGTCCGCGTCCAGATCGCCTCGCTGCTGGGGGCGGGTGTCGGGTTCATCGCCCTCTCCCAGCTCCACACCGCCGGCGCCATCGGGGTCGCCGTCCTGCTCACCGCCACCGTCGGCGACGCCTTCAGACCGGCGCTGTTCGCGGCGGTGGCCGTCAAGACGCCAACCGCTCTTCTCCCGCGGGCCTTTGCGCTGATCCGCATGGCGGCGAACCTGGGCATGGCGATCGGTCCCGCCCTCGGTGGCGTGCTCGCCACCCACCGCTACCTCTGGCTGTTCCTGGGCGACGCCGGGACCTGCTGGGCGGCCGCCGTGGTCCTCGCCGTAACGCTCCTGGGGCGTGAGCGGGCGGTGCGGGGGCGGGAGCCGACACCGGGAGGAGGACGCCGGCCCTCGCCGTGGCGGGACGGCCCGTTCCTGGCGTTTCTCGCGCTCATGGCCGTCCTCGGCACGGTCTTCTTCCAGCTCTTCACCACCTTTCCCCTCTACCTGCGAAGCGTGTACGGGCTCCGCGAGGCCGCCATCGGAGGGTTGCTGGCGCTCAACGCCGTTGCCATCGTGACCTTCGAGATGCTGCTTCTCAAGCGCGTGGAGCGCTTCGACCCGCTCCGGGTAGCCGGGGTAGGTGCGGGACTCGTGTGCGCCGGCTTTGCGGTTCTTCCCCTGGGCACGGGAGTCGCGTTCGCCCTCCTCAGCACCGCCCTCTGGACGGCGGGAGAGATGCTCGCGATGCCGGTCTCCAACGCCCACGTCGGCGGCCACGCCCCGGCCGCCAGCCGGGGCAGCTACATGGGTGCGTACACCCTGGCCTTCTCTCTCGCCGCCGTCCTCGCCCCCACCATCGGGACCTTCGTGTATGCGCGTCTCGGGCCGGGAACCCTCTGGACGGCCGTGGGTGCCACCGGCCTCCTGCTCCTGGCCGGCTTCAACGGCCTGGCGTCGCGCCGGCGCTCCCATCCGTGACAGGGGGCGGCGGGGGTTCCAGGGGCCCGGTGATCGGCCGCGCGCCGCGAGGAGCGCGGCCTGGATCCACGCAGCGTCCACGGAATCGACGAACTTTTCGGCCATGATGTAAGATATTTGTAACAATGATCTTGTACTACAAGAGGCGACATGCGCTCTCCGCGATGGAGTGGTAGATTGAATAGATGATCGGCCGGACGATCGGACACTACCGGATCCTCGCGAGCCTCGGCGGAGGGGGGATGGGTGTGGTCTACGAGGCCGAGGACACCAAGCTGGGGCGGCACGTCGCCCTGAAGGTCCTGCCGGACGAGATGGGCAACGACCCCCAGATCCTCGAGCGCTTCAAGCGGGAGGCGCGGGCCGCCTCGGCGCTCAACAACCCCCACATCTGCACGATCCACGACATCGGTGAGGACGCCGGCAAGCCGTTCATCGTCATGGAGCTGATGCGGGGCCGGACGCTGAAGGCCGAGATCGCGGGGGCGCGGCTCCCCATCGAGACGGTGGTCAGGCTGGCGGTGCAGATCGCCGACGGACTGGAGGCCGCCCACGGCGCCGGGATGGTGCACCGGGACGTCAAGCCGGCGAACATCTTCGTCACCGATCACGGGGAGGCGAAGCTGTTGGACTTCGGCCTCGCCAAGCTCGCCGAGGCGAGCGGCGAGGGAGGGGGTGGCGACCCGCTGCGGGACGTCACCATCGCGCAGTCGCGGCAGATCACCATCCCCGGGCTGGCCATGGGGACCCTCGACTACATGTCCCCCGAGCAGGCCTGGGGCAAGGAGGTGGACGCCCGGGGCGACATCTTCTCCTTCGGCACGGTCCTCTACGAGATGGCGACCGGGACGGTCCCCTTCCCGGGTGACAGCGCGGTCGGGACCATCGACGCCATCCTCCACGGGCTGCCCGTGCCGGCGGTCGAGCTGAACCCGGAGGTCCCGCCGGGCCTGCAGAGGATCATCGCCAAGTCCATGGAGAAGGACCCCGAACTGCGCTACCAGAGCGCGACGGAGATCAAGGCGGACCTGCGCCGGTTGCTGCGCGATTCGTCGCCAGCGGCGGGAGCCGCGGCCGCGGCCGCTCCGCGGCGCCGCGGGGTGTGGCTCGCGGCGGGGCTCGCCGGCGCCGCGCTGGCGGTGGCGGGTGGGTTCTGGATGGGCCACGAGGTGCGAGGCGCCCGCGCGGAGAGAGCGGGGCAGCGTGCGTCCCAGCCGCCGTCCATCGCGGTCCTGCCCTTCGTGGACATGAGCGCGGGCCACGACGAGCAGTACTTCGCCGACGGCCTGGCCGAGGAGCTCCTCGACACCCTCGCCCAGGTTCCACAGCTGCGCGTCGCGGCGCGGAGCTCGTCGTTCCAGTTCAAGGGAAAGGGCCAGGACCTCCGGGCCATCGGAGAGGAGCTCCACGTGGCCACCGTCCTGGAGGGCAGCGTCCGCAAGGATGGGCGCCACGTGCGGATCTCGGCCCAGCTCGTCGACGTCGCGAACGGCTTCGACCTCTGGTCGGAGAGCTACGACCGCGAGCTCGACGACATCTTCGCGGTGCAGGACGAGATCGCCCAATCGGTCTCGGCGGCTCTGAAGGTCAAGCTGCTGGGCAAGGGCCGGCCGCCGGAGGCGGGGCGCGAGGGCAACGCCGAGGCGTACAACCTGTATCTGCAGGGGAGGTACTTCTCCACCCGGCGCGACCGGAACGACCTCGAGCAGGCGGTGGCCTACTTCGAGAAGGCTGTGAAGCTCGATCCCGGCTACGCCCTCGCCTGGGTGGGACTGGCCGACGCTCACAGCAACCAGGCGAACATGGGATACATCCCGGCCGACGTGGGGTTCGCCACGGCGCGCCAGGAGGCCGAGAAGGCGCTCCGCATCGCACCGGACCTGGCGGAGGCGTACGCGGCCCTCGGGTGGATCCGGGCGTCCTACGACCTCGACTGGGCGGGGGCGGACGCCGCCTACAAGAAGGCGCTCTCCCTCGAGCCCCGCAACGCCACGGTGGTCCGGCGGGCGGCCACGCTGGCAGGCGCCATGGGGCGGTTCGACGAGGCCGTCGAGCTGGATCACCGGGCGATCGGGCTCGACCCCCTGAGCGTGACGAGCGAGAACAACCTGGGGCTTCACGAGCTCTACGCCGGCCGCCTCGACGAGGCCGAGAAGGCGTTCCACCGGGCGCTGGACCTCAGCCCCGACTTCCCGTCGGCACACATGTTCCTCGGGCGGATCTGGCTCGGACGGTCGAAGCCCGCGTCCGCGCTGAGGGAGATGGAGGCCGAGAAGGACCCCTTCTGGCACCTCTACGGTCTCGCCCTCGTCTACCACGCCCTGGGGCGGACGGCGGACGCCGACCGGGCGCTCGACCGGTTCATCGGGCAGGACGGCAGGGACGGCGCTTTCCAGATCGCCGAGATCTACGCCTACAGGGGGGAAACGGACAAGGCGTTCGAGTGGCTCGACCGGGCCTTCGCGCAGCGGGACGGCGGTCTCGGGGAGCTGGTGGGCGACCCGCTGCTGGTCCGCCTCAAGGACGATCCCCGCTACCCGGCGCTGCTGAAGCGGATCGGCCTTCCATAGAGGGGATCGAGGATCTCAGGGCAGCCGCACCACCTGGGCCTGGACGGTGAGGCGCTTCCCTTCGTGTTCGACGACGAGGGTGCGGGACGCTCCCGGCCGGCCGCGAAGCGCCTGGATCACGTCGCCCATGTGGGCTCCGTCGGCGTCGAGGCCGTCGACGCGCCGCAGGCGGTCGCCGGAGAGGACGCCGGCCACCACCGGCTCGCCGTTCCTCCTAACCAGCCCCGACACGATGAAGCCGCCGGCCGACAACGGCCGCAGGGTCAACCCGACGATATCGAGGTCTCCCGCCGGCGGCGGCGGTCCGGGCAGCCAGGTCGTCATCCCCCGTGGAGAGTCGATCTCGAGGCGGTAGCCCCGCAGGACGTTGGCGCCGATGAAGCCGGCCACGGACCCGGCCGTCTTCTGCGAGTACCAGTCGAACATCCCCGGCCGCTGCCCGAGGACGGTGACGTCGCGGGCGCGCAGCGGCCCCAGCCCCAGCTCCGGCAGGCGGACGAGCACACCCTCGGCCTCGGAGGGGAAGCCGAAGAAGTTGGCCGAGCCGGCGGCGCCGGTGGCCCGCGGCCAGTCGGGGTGCCGGGCCAGCCAACTCTCCACCACGGTCCGGGACACCCAGGTCCCGGCGGAGCCCGTATCGACGCCGAGCTGGATCGGCTCGCCGTCGGCTTCGGCCTCGATCTGGATCAGTCCCGTCCTCCCGTTGACGCGGCAGGGGATCGCCGTTCCCTCCGGGCGCGGTGCGTCCGGGGCGGGGAGGGCGATCGTGAGCCCGGGATAGTCGAACACCACCCGCCGTCCCCGGAACACGGCGGCCGGGAGCGTGGCCTCCGCGTGGATGGCGGGCCACACGACGCTGTCCCCCTGGACGATGGTCGCGATGCCCGTGAGGTCGAGGCTGGCTCCGGCGAGGTGGAGGCCCCGGGGCGGGGGCGCAGTGACCGTGGTCCGCCCGTCGCTGCCGGTTTCCGTCGTGAGCTTCAGCCCCAGGTCCTCGGCCAGCGGGCCGGTGAGGGTGAGGAACTGGGTCCCGGTGTCCACCCAGGCGGTGGCCGCGCGGAGGCTCCCGTCGGCCCGCACGAACTCCACGTCCACCATCATCCGGTTGTGATCCAGGACGAACGGCGCCGCGGCGGCGGTAGGCACGGTGGTGTCCGCCTCGGCCGCGGCCCGCTCCTGCTGCTGCGGACGACAGCCCGGGGCCAGGCACAGCAGGGCGGCGGCGGCCAGCGCGGCCGAGGCAAGGATCCGTTGCACGGGGGCCTCCTGAGTGATCGTACGCTCCTCCGGGCGCCGGGGTTGCCTCCCCGGCGGGGACCCCCGGTTCCCGCCAGGACCGGCGTCAGTCGCCGGCTTCGATCTCCGCGGAGATCTCCTCGAGGGCGGCTTCCACGTCGGCGAGGTGGGAGCGGAAGGAGAGGATGCACAGCCGCAGGAACGTCCGGCCGCCGAGCCTCGTGGAGCTCAGGTGGACCCGCCCGCGGTGGAGGATGCGGCCGAGCAGCCGCTCGGTGGGCCCGTCGCCCTCGCCGCGCACCCGGAACGACACGATGGACAGCTGCGGCGCAGGCCCCGTCTCCAGCGCCTCGAACGCGGACAGGCGCTCGTGGGCGATGCGGGCGAGGAGGAGCTTCTCCGCCAGCGCGGCGCGGAAGCGCTCCACGCCGTTGACCTTGAGCGCCATCCACAGCCGCAGCGCCCGGAAGTGGCGGGTGAGCTCGGGGGAATAGTCCGCCGGCGACGAGTGCTCGCGGTCGACCACGTCCTCCAGGTAGTCGCCGCCGAAGGAGAAGGCGGCCTTGAGACGGGCGCCGTCCCGCACCAGCACGGCGCCGCACCCGTAGGGGAGGAAGAGCCCCTTGTGTGGGTCGAGGACCACCGAGTCCGCCTCCTCGAGACCGGCGAGGGCCCGGCGGCCTTCGTCGGTGAGGGCGAAGAAGCCACCGTAGGCGCCGTCGACGTGGAACCACAGCCCGTGCTCGCGGCAGACGGCCGCGATGGCCGGCAGGGGGTCGACGGCGCCGGTGTTGACGGTCCCGGCCGAGGCGAACACCGCCCAGGGGCGCAGGCCCCGCTCGCGGTCGGCGGCCACCAGGGAGGTGAGGTGGCCGGCGTCCATGCGCAGGGCGCCGTCCACGCGCACCGTGCGCACCGGCACGTGGGCGACGCCGGCCGTGCGCAGCGCCTTGAGCGTCGCGTGGTGGATCTCCCCGGTCATGTAGAACACGCCGCGCGCCCACTCCTCGTGGGGGCGGGACTCGCGCACCGCCACCACCGCCGCCAGGGCCGCCAGCGTCCCGCCGCTGAGCAGCGTGCCCCAGGCCCCCTCGGGGAAGCCGACGAGGGCGCGGAGCCACTCCACGCAGAGGTTCTCGATCTCGGCGGCGCCGGGGCCGGCCAGGTAGACCCCGGAGTAGCGGTTGGTGAGGGCGGCCAGGAAGTCGCCGGCGGCCGCCGCGGGCACCGCGCCGCCGGGCACGTAGCCGAAGAAGCGGCCGGAGACGGGGTGGATCCCCGCGCCCAGCGCCGCCGCCTCGTACTCGGCCAGCACCGCCTCGAACGGCGACGGCCCGGCGGGCAGCGCCCGCTCCAGGGGCACGGGCCCCTCGGGCTCCCGGTACGCCGGCGCCTCGTCCAGCCCGGCGAGGAAGCGCGCCGCGAACGCTGTCAGTCGTTCCATCCACCGCACCATCTCTTCCGGCGCCGCGTCCAGCAACCGTGCCCGGGCCTCGAGATCCGCCAGCGAAGGCTCACCTGTCATGACCGGAGATCGTAGCAGCCGCCGCGACCGGAGCCGGCATCGGCCGCGTCCACGATGGGAAGGGCCGGTGTGTCCGAGGCGGGTCAGGTGACGGGAGAAGGCCGCGTCCTGCCGTCCTGTGCCGGTGTCTTGCGGGAAGCTGGTGCACGACCGATGAGTCGGAGCCGGCACGGCCGTGGGGCGTACGACGCGGAGTGATCAATCGCTTGCACTTTGTGATCACAGTCACTCAATTGTAAAGACGCTCGCGCGAAGATCGATCCGAGGGCTTCCGGTCAGACCGGAACCGACGGGCCTGGGGGGAGAGGAGAGGGGCTTCGAACGGACCGTCCACAGCGGCATCATCCACGCCAACCGGTGACAGAAAGGAGAAGACGTGATGAAGAGAGTAGCCGTGGTGATCGTGTTTCTGGCCCTCGTGGCGGCGACCGCCGGAGCCGTTCAGCCGGCGGCGGTGACGGCCGAGCAGGCCTTCGACGCCGTCCAGCTCCAGGTGGATCCGATGACCGGCCAGCAGGCGAAGGTCCTCCTCGTCGACGTGAGAACCCGGGCCGAGTGGTACTGGATCGGCGCTCCCGCCGCGGCGGCGCTGGTGACGATGGACGACGGCCGGGTCTACACGCCGGACCTCGGGAAGGTGTTTCTGAAGGAAGAAGGCAAGTTTCTCGACTTCGAGGAGAATCACCGGCCGCGGCGGGTGCGGGTATCGAAGGTGGCCGGAGTCACGCTCGCGCCCATCGCCGTCAACGTGCCGTTGAAGCTGTGGGACGAGGCCACGGCGACGATGACCGACAACGCTGCCTTCGTCACGGAGGTCGCGAACCTCGTCGAAGCGGGGTCGTACGACGCCGTGATCTTCTACTGCCGTAGCGGCCATCGCTCGCAGCAGTGCCTGACGGACGACCTCGTCGCCGCCCTTCCCGTCACCGTCAACTACTACGAGATCGACGTCGAGACACAGCCGCCGGACCTCGGCGGCTACGGCGGCTTCGAGGGATCGAACTACGGGAACGCGTTCAACGGCTACCGCGGCTTCCCGGGCCGGGAGACCCGCTTCGAGGAGATCCCCTCGGTGTCGTGGGAGGACACCGGCCTGCCGATCAAGATCGGTGTGAGCCCCTTCTAGGAGGCCGTTGCGCAGAGGCTCCGGCTGCGGCTCGCGCTGGCATCCGTCTGGCTGTGTCGGCCTTCGCGAACTGTCCTCGACGTCGGTTTCAACTCCGTCTGCGGGCAGTTCGCTCGGCCTCCTTGCCAGTCGGCGCCATCGCAACCGTCGCTTTCGTCGCTACGCGCAACAGCCTCCTGGATTCCATCAGCGGCCGGTGCCCGGGGCGCCGACCCCGGGCACCGGCCCGGCATGGGTGCTCAGTCCAGCCGGCCGGCGGCGGACAGGTGGGCCAGCGTGGCCCGGAGGGCGTCATCGAAGGGTGTGGGCGTCCAGCCGAGCTCGCGGCGGGCGCGCCCGGACAGCGGGCGCTGGTCGGAGAGCAGGAAATGGAGCTGACCTGCGGCGATGATTGGCGGTCGGTGGGCCAACCAGGCGAGCCCCTCGCCGGCCGCGGAGACGAGCCGGGCCACCGCGCGGGGCATCACGGGCGGCACACGGCCGCCGCCGGCCGCCGCCACAGTACGCCGGGCGAGGTCGACCAGGGTGAGGGAGACGTCCGAAAGGATGTACCGCGAGCCCGCCGGCGCCCGCTCCGCCGCCAGCACGTGCCCGCGGGCGGCGTCCTGGACCAGCACCAGCGGCATTGCTCCCGGGAGGAGCATGGGCACCCGCCGGCGCACCACGTCGGCGATGAAGCCGTTGACGCCGGGGGAGGTGTCGGGGCCGGGGCCGAAGAGCGCCGCCGGGTGGAGAATCACGGTGTCCAGTCCCCGTGACGCCGCCTGCGTCACGGTCCGGTCGGCCGTCTGCTTGGAGCGCTCGTAGGCCGTCCGCTTGGACCGCTTGTCGAGGTGACTCTCATCGAAGGGGACGCCGGGCGCCGAGGCGAACACGTCGACGGTGCTCGAGTAGACGAGCCGTGCCGCGGTCTCGTCCCGCACCGCGGCGGCGACGTTTGCGGTGCCTTCCACGTTGACCCTGGCGAACAGCTCGGGATCCCGCAGCCACTGCTCGGGGAGCCCGGCTGCGTGGTAGACCACGGCGCACCCGACCACGGCCCGGCGCAGGGAAGCGGGGTCGAGGAGGTCGCCGGCGGCGAGCTCCGCCTCGGGCGGAAGGATCCGCCGGGCGCGCTCCGCGGAGCGGACCAGCGCCCGCACGCGCGCGCCCCGGGCTGCCAGCTCGCGCACGATGGCGTTGCCGAGCAGGCCGGTGGCGCCGGTGACGAGGACGGTACGTGGGTTCACGTGGTCCCATGGTACCCGGGGAGGAGGCCCGGACGGACACCGGCCCGCGGGGATTCGCGGGCCGGCGCGGGCGCACCCGGTGTTGGGTAGGCGCGTCCGTTACTTGACCAGCACGGCGAGGCGCCGCGCAGCGTTGGCGTTGGTGGGATCGAGCTGGAGGGCGCGGGCGAAGATCTTCACGGCCCGGTCCGTCTGCCCGGCGGAGGCATCGGCTTTCCCAGAGCTGTCGCAGGGGTGGGAGGTCTCGGGGGACGCCTCGAACGCGAGAGCGCCGAGGATCGCCGGCAGGACCCGTCTTGTCATCCCCGTTCTCCTCCTTCCCGTGATCCCACCCACACTACGAAGGAAGACCCCCGGCGGTTTCCTGTTTCGCGGTGTCTCGTGACGCCGCGGGCGCCGCGCGCGGGAAACACCGGCCGGCGCCGGAGGCGTTTCGACTCATGCTGGAGATTGATGCCGGCGAGGAGGACGGTGTGAGCGGCCTCGAGCCCTGGTCTGGCCGGAGCCTGGGTCCGCCACACCCGCGACGTCCACGGCCGCCACCGCGAGGCGCTGGAGGGGCACGCCGCCGGGACGCGCTGTCGCGGATCCTTGCGCGTGGAGAGGAGGCGGGGACATGAGCGGGAAACGGGAAGACGCCGGAGGCCGCGGGACCCGCGCCGGATCGTCCGCGCCCATCGATCCCGGCGCGGCCATCGGCCACGTGCACCTGAAGGTGGCGGACCTCGATCGGGCCGTCGCCTTCTACGGAGAGGTCCTCGGCTTCGAGGTGACCCAGCGAATGGGGAGCAGAGCCGCATTCCTGTCGGCCGGCGGGTACCACCCTCACATCGGGCTCAACACCTGGGAGAGCGCGGGCGGTTCACCCCCGGCGCCGGGGACGACGGGGCTGTACCACCTGGCGATCCGCTATCCCACCCAGGCGGCGCTGGCCGACGCGTTGCGCCGTCTGATGCGGCACGGGATCGCCCTGGAGGGCGCCGCCGACCACGGGGTGAGCGAGGCGCTCTACCTGCGCGACCCCGACGGCAACGGCCTCGAGCTCTACCGGGACAGGCCCCGGGAGGTGTGGCCGCGGGACGCCGGGGGCGGCATCGCCATGACGACCCTGCCCCTGGACCTCGACGACCTCCTGCGGGAGGCCGGCGCTCGAGGCACCGGGAGCCCTGACGTGCACCGCTCCTGAGCCGGCGGGCCGTTCTTCAGCGCTCTCCCAGCGGGCTGTTGCACATCGGCTCCGGCTGCGGCATGCGCTGGCATCCGCCTGGCGGCGTCAGCGCAAACCTCGCTCTCAGCGCTCTGCGCTACACCCTCCTAGACGGCCTCCCACCTCCGGGCGAGGGCGCGGGTGAGGAGGAGCAGGACCGCCGTGATGCCGGCGAGCACCGCCACCTGGGGCCACACCGCGGTGAGCGGCAGGTCCCGCCAGAAGACCTTGGTGAAGCCGTCCAGCGCCCAGCCGTTGAAGGTGAGCAGGCCGAGCTTCTGCATGGAGGCGGGCATGAGGTAGCGGGGGAACATGCTGCCGCCCACGGCGGACATGGTCAGGATCAGGATCGTCGAGATCCCGGCGAGCTGCCCGCGGGTGCGGCAGGCCGCGGCCAGGACCAGGCCGAACGCCGCGGCGGCCGCGGCCGTGGCGCCGGCCATCACCGCGAAGCCGGCGAGGTGCCCGGTGAGGTCGAGGCCGAAGACCAGCTGGCCCCAGACGAACATCACGGTCAGCTGGGTGAGCCCCAGCAGGAGGAGGTACAGCCACTTGCCGGCCAGCAGCCGCCCCATGCCCAGGCGGGACGAGAGCAGGCGATCGAGGGTCCCCGACTCCTTCTCCTCGATCAGCGCGCCGCCCGCGCCGGCGGTGGAGAAGAGCAGGAACATCACCCCGATCCCCGCCGCGTAGAAGGCGATGATCGGCTTGTTCGACCGTTGCTCCCGCATGACGTCCACCACCTCGGTGGCGACCAGCCCCTGCATGACGGCGCCGTCGTCCTCCGCAGGGCGCGCACTGCTCCCCGCGGTCTCCTCCTTGGCATCCCTGCGCAGCTGCGGCAGCCACGAGTCCACGGCGGCCCTTTGCTCCGGGGTGAAAGCGCCGGCGTTCTTCTCGAAGAGATCGAAGCCCGAGGCCGCCATCAGGTCGGGCGCCGCCGTCATCGCGACCTTCTGCAGCAGCCCGTTGACGACCTGCGGCGCGATGGGGTCGGAGACGTCGGCGAGGAGAAGCACCTTGGCCTGTCCGCCGAGAAACGTCATGCCCGACGAGCCGAGTCCCGCCGGCAGCACCAGCGCCACGGGTACGGTCCCCCTGCGGACCAGCTCCCGCGCGGTCTCCCGGTCCAACGGCGCCGGCTCGGTGTCCTTCGCAGCCGGCGCCGTGGTGCGCACCACGAGCGAAGGCTCACGCTCGAGCCCGGCCACCAGCCGCCGGCTCAGCTCGGAGTGGTCCTCGTCGACCACGGCGAGGCGGACCTTGGGCGTCGTGGAGCTCGACACGGTCCCGAACACCATGGCGAAGACGGAGAAGAACAGGATGGGGAGGAGGAACGTCATCGCCTGCGCCACGCGGTCGCGGCGGAGGTTGATGAGGCTGATGCGCACCACGGTGCCGATCATTCGCGGAGCTCCCTTCCGGTCAGGTGGATGAAGACTCCGGCGAGCCCGGGGCGGCGCACCTGGAGGCCCTCGCTGCTGCACCCCGCCGCGGCCAGGGCGGCGAGGAGCCGCGGCAGGTCCTCCGCGACCTCCCCGACGGTGGCGTGCAACGCCCCGTTGCCGGCGCGGTCGAACCCGTCGGGGAGCGGGTCGGGGACGCGGTTCACCTGGATCGTGACCTCGTGGCGGCTGCCGAACGCCGCCGCGGTGAGCTCCGCCACCGTGCCCGCGGCCACCCCGCGGCCGCGGTCGATGATCACCACGCGGTCGCAGCGCGACTCCGCCTCCTCGAGCTGGTGGGTGGTGAGCAGCAGGGCCGCGCCCTCCGACCGCAGGGCGTCGAGCATCTCGTAGATGCGCTCGCGGCTCTGGGGATCGACGCCGACGGTGGGCTCGTCGAGGAGGACCACGCGGGGACGGTGGAGCACGCCGCAGGCGATGTTGAGCCGCCGCCGCATCCCTCCGGAGAAGCGCTGCACGGGCTCGGACGCCCGGGGTGCGAGGCCGGTCCACTCCAGCGCCCAGGCAACGGCCTCGCGGAGCGCCGGGCCCTCGACACCGTGGAGGCGTGCGAACACCTCGAGGTTCTCCCGCGCCGTCAGGAGGGGATAGACGGCGATCTCCTGAGGCACCACCCCGAGCCCGCCGGCCGCTCCACCGCCGGACGCCTCCCCTGGCGCCTCGATGGTGCCGGCGTCGAGCCGGACGCGTCCGGCGATGGCGCGGACCAGCGTCGTCTTGCCGGCGCCGTTGGGGCCGAGGAGGCCGAGCAGCTCGCCGGCCCCGAGGGAGAGTGAGACCCCGTCGAGGGCGACGACGTCTCCGAACCGCTTGCGCGCACCGCTGACCACGAGAGGATCCATGGTGCGAGTCTACGACGTCCGGTCCGCGGCGGTTCGGCGGGACGGGCGAGCTGGAGGTCCCGTTCACGGCGGCGGGAGCCGGGGTCTCGATGGCGCCGGGCGGCAGGGAGGCCGATATTGAAGAATACGGGTGACCCCGGGAAAGGGATAGGGGGGACGGTGGTCAAAGCGCTGCTTGTTTATCCGGAGATGCCTCCGACCTACTGGAGCTTCAAGTACACCATGCCGTTCATCGGAAAGAAGGCGAGCCTGCCGCCGCTGGGGCTGCTCACGGTGGCGGCGCTGCTCCCGGACGAGTGGGAACTGACGCTGGTCGACATGAACGTGGAGCCCCTCTCGGAGGAGGCCGTCGAGGGCGCCGACATCGTCCTCACCTCCTCGATGCTCATCCAGCAGGACTCTCTCGACGACGTCATCCGGAGATGCAGGAGGCACGGCAAGCGGGTCGTGGCGGGCGGTCCCTACCCGACGGCGGCCTGGGAACGCATCGAGGGTGTGGACCACTTCGTCCTCAACGAGGCCGAGGTGACCCTCCCGCGCTTCCTGTCGGACCTCGCCCGGGGCAGGGCGGAGCACGTCTACCAGGACGCGGTGAGGCCGGACATCGTCGGCTCGCCCCCGCCGCGGTTCGACCTGGTCCGCCGCAACGCGTACTCCTCGATGGCGGTCCAGTTCTCGCGGGGGTGCCCGCACTCCTGCGAGTTCTGCGACATCATCGAGCTCTTCGGGCGCAAGCCCCGGACCAAGACCCCGGAGCAGTTCCTGGCCGAGCTCGAGATCCTCCACCGGGAGGGGTGGCGGGGATCGCTGTTCGTCGTGGACGACAATTTCATCGGGAACCGGAAGCATGTCAGGGTTCTGCTGCGCGACGTCGCACGGTGGCAGCGGGAGCGCGGGTATCCCTTCGCCCTGTTCACCGAGGCGACCCTCGGCCTCGCCGAGGACGAGGCGCTCATGGAGCAGATGGTCGAGGCCGGCTTCAACATGGTCTTCCTGGGTCTGGAGACGCCGGACGAGGGCACGCTGGCGGCGGTGGGAAAGGCCCAGAACCTGCGCTCGGACATGCTCACCGGTGTCCACAGGATCCAGGCCAGGGGAATGGAGGTCTCGGGGGGCTTCATCCTGGGCTTCGACAGCGATCCCGAGGACATCTTCGACCGCCAGATCGACTTCATCCAGAGCGCCGGCATCCCGACTGCGATGGTCGGCCTTCTCAGCGCGCTCCCGAACACCCGGCTCGGCCGGCGCCTGGCGGAGGAGGGCCGTCTCCAGGGGGAGGCGACGGGCAACAACACGCACGACTTCAGGCTCAACTTCGTGCCCCGGATGGACGTCCGCACGCTTCTCGCGGGCTACCGGCGGGTGCTCTCCGAGATCTACCGCCCCGACCGCTACTTCGAACGGTGCCTCGATCTCCTGAAGGTGCTGAAGACGCACCGGACCTCCCGCCGTCGGATCGGCGTCTCCGAGATCCGGGCCGTGCTGCTCTCCCTGGTGCGCCAGACGTTCTCCCGGTACTCCTGGTCCTACTGGCGGTTCCTGGTGAGGGGGCTCCTCACCAGGCCCTCGATGGTCGCCGAGACCGTCACCATGGCCGTCAAGGGGCACCACTTCTTCAAGATGACGAGGAACGTCCTGGAAGTGGACCGCTTCAAGCAGACCCTCGACAGGCTCGCGCAGAGCTTCGAGGAGCGGGTCCGGGCGATGTCGGCCCAGGACCTCAGGGAGCGGGCCGCGGAGCTGCGCGACTCCAGGGACCGCATCGTGGCGCGGATGCGCGCCCGCTACCGGCGGCTCCACGCGGACTTCCGGACGGTTGCCGAGGAAGCCGTGGCGAGCTTCCAGGACACGCTGGACGACCTCATCGCCGGCGTCGCGGACGGGCTGCCGGCCTCCACCGGCGCCTGACCGGACACGCCGCGGTCACCCGCCGGTCCGGCACGGGAACGCCTCCCGCGCCCGCCTCTCTAGCTCCTCGTGGCCCGATGTCCTCGACGCGGGTGGCGAGGACCCACGTGCAGCCGCACGGATCGACGAACGCGCCCGGACGGTCGCCGTAGAAGCGGTTGTTCACCGGCCGTGTCCGTGGGCAGCCGGGTCCGGAGGCGCCTCAGCGACCGGGCGCGCGGGGCGCCGGATCGACGGCGGCGAGAGGCCCCGACGCGAAGGCGTTCCACCGGGTCTCGTAGCCGTCGATCCGCGAGGCGTACAGCGCCAGCACCTCGCGCTGCGGCCCTGTGGGCGGGGCGTCGGCGCCCTCCAGGTCGGTGGCCAGCGAGGACAGGACGCGGTTCACCGCCGGCATCCGCTCCCGCGGCGGGGCAAGGGCGTCGAGCTCGTCGCGCACCTTCCGGATCCGTGCCGCGTGGGCGGCCGCCGGTGCGCCGGCGAGCGCCGCGTCCAGGCGGGTACGGGCCTGCGCGGCGGCCTCGGCGAGGCCCGCCGAGCGCGCCAGAGCGTCGCCCACCTTCCGCTGGAAGGCGAGGAGCGTCTCGAGGTCGTCCCGGCTCACCCGCACCCGGGGGTCCATGGCGACCCGGAGGGGCTGCTCGACCGTTGTGCCGTCGGCGGAGAGCCGGACCCGGTAGAGCCCGGGAAGCACGAAGGCGCCCTGGGGCAGCGCCGGCGTCTCCTTCCCCGGGACGGCGGCGATGGAGAAGCTGGTGCGCAGCGCGGCGGGTCGCGGGTAGCGCAGGTTCCAGGCAAAGCGGTGGTGCCCCGGCGACGTCCCGAGCCGCTGGGGCGCCGCCTCGAAGAGCTCGCTGAAGTAGACCTCCGCCGTGACCGTCGCGGGCTCGTCGGAGCTCGAGAAGCGGCGCACCACGTTCCCCGAGGGGTCGAGGACCTCCAGGGTCACCGGGCCGGAGGTGTCCGCCGGCAGGAGGTAGTCGAGCACGGCCCCGGCGGGCGGGTTCTCGCCGCGGGGCTCCTCCGGCGGCAGCGGCGTGTCCTTGTTGCTGTTGGCGCGCACCCGGTATGCGGTGGCCGGCGGCACCAGCACCGGCCCCGTGCCGAGGCTCCCCGCCGCGATCCGGCGCAGCGGCTCGACGTCGTCGAGCACCCAGATGGCGCGCCCCTGGGTGGCGGCGATGAGGTCGTCGCCGTGCTGGATCAGGTCGTTGACGCCGGTGACGGGCAGGTCGAGCTGGAGGCTCTGCCAGTGGCCGCCGTCGTCGAAGGACACCCACACGCCCCGGTTGGTTCCCGCGTACAGCAGCCCCGGCTGCCGCGCATCCTCCCGGACGACCCCGACCCAGGTCCCGGCGGGAAGCCCGTGGCCGATCCCGGTCCAGGTGGCGCCGGAGTCGTGGGTGCGGAACGCCAGGGGGCGGTCGTCGTCGTCGCGGTGGCGATCGGCGGCCACGTAGGCGGTGCCGGGATCCGTGGGGGAGGCGTCGATGATGTTGACCTTCGACCAGTCCTCGAGCCCCGGCGGGGTGACGTCGTGCCAGGTGCTGCCGCCGTCACGGGTGAGCTGCACGCGTCCGTTGTCGGTGCCGGCCCACACCACGCCGTCCGCGGCGGGGGAGGGCGCGATGGCGAAGATGGACCCGAAACCGCACGCCGTCGCGCGGTCCACGGGTACGTCGCCGGAGCAGTCCGCCGCATCGGGGTCCGCGCCGGTCAGGTCGGGGCTCACCGTCTGCCAGGTCCTCCCGCCGTCGACGGAGCGGAACAGCACCTGCGCCCCCTGGTAGAGGGCGTGCGGCGGCCGGGGCGAGATGGCGACGGGGGTCAGCCAGTCGTAGCGGTACCGGGTCGTGCCCGGACGCGCGCCGTAGGATGCGACCGGCCAGGGCGACACGTTCTGCACCTGCCCGGTGACGGCGTCCCAGCGGGACAGCCGGCCGCCGAGGCCGGCGCCGTAGACGATGTCGGGGTTGCCGGGTTCGGGGACGTCGGCGTCGCGCTCGTCGCCGCCCACCGGGTGCCAGTCGCGGAAGGTGAGCTGTCCGTAGTCGCTGCGCGAGGCGATGGCCACCGTGCCCGAGTCCTGCTGCCCGCTGTAGATCCAGTAGGGGAAGCGGTCGTCCACGGCGAGGCGGTAGAACTGCCCCGTCGGTTGGTTGTACCAGGAGGACCAGGTGCGTCCTCCGTTGAGGGTCAGCACCGCGCCCTGGTCGGCGGCGGTGATCATGCGGCGGGGAGTGGTGGGATCGATCCAGAGGAAGTGGTAGTCGTCCCCCCCCGGCGAGCCTTTGGCGACGTGAAACGTGCGGCCGCCGTCGCTGGAGCGGCGCAGGGAGCGTCCCATGACCCAGAGGACGTCCGGGTTGCGCGGATCGGGTGTCAGTCCGCCCGTGTAGTTGGAGGCCACGCTGGCGTCGTCGTCCACCTCGATCCAGCTGGCGCCGCCGTCGTCGGAGCGCCACAGGCCGCCCCCGTGCGGCTGCTCGATGGACGCCCAGACGCGCTGAGGGGAGGAGCCGGGGGCCACCGCGAGCTCGATCCGGCCGTACGGGCCGCCGGGCAGGCCGGTGGTCCCGGCCGGTGCCCACGTGCGGCCGCCGTCGGTGGACTTCACGATCGCGGAGCCCGGTCCCACGGTGGGCTGGAAGTAGTCCATCCAGGGGTGCCGGCGAACCTGCCACAACGAGGCGTAGAGGACGTCGGGCCTCTCCGGGTCGGCGGCGATGTCCACGGCGCCGACGTCGGGTCCTCGGTCGAGGACGTGGGACCAGTGGCGGCCGCCGTCCGCGGTGCGGTAGAGGCCGCGCTCGGGGTTGGGCCCGAAGAGGTGGCCGAGAGCCGCAACGACGGCCACGTCGGGGTTGCGCGGATCGACCCAGATGGCGCCGATGTGCCGGGTGTCCTCCAGGCCCGCGTGGGTCCAGGTCGCGCCGCCGTCGGTGGAGCGGTAGACGCCGTCGCCGGCGACGACGTCCCAGCGCTGCTGGATCTGTCCGGTACCGGCCCAGATCACCCGCGGATCGGACGGGGCCAGGGCCAGCGCGCCGATGGAGGCGCTCCCCTCGTGGTCGAACAGCGGCCGCCAGGTCACTCCCGCGTCGTCGGTCTTCCACACACCGCCGTCGGCCGAGCCGAAGTACCACGTCGCGGGGTCCCCGGGCACCCCGGCGGCCACCGTCGCCCAGCCTCCGCGGAACGGGCCCAGGAGCCGCCAGTGCATGGCGCCGTAGTCGGAGACCGGGACGTCGTGGACGGTGCCCGCCGATGCGGCGGCGGCCAGCAGCGCCGCCGGGAGGACGGCGAGGATCAACCTGAAGAGAGCCTTTCCGGACATGAGGACCTCCGAGTTCGCTCGCGCTGGGGGGACGACGGGGCGCGGACCCAGAATACTCCCGCCCGCCGGGCCGCCGAGCGCGGGCCTGGGTCCTCGTCGTCCGCCGCCCGCAGGGGGCGCTTCCCACCGCCGGCGGTCAGGAGTGGCTGCTTGAAGTCACGGCCGCGGTGCTGGCGACCATGACCGCGACCATGGCCGCCTGCTGCGCCTCCACCGCTGCCTGGGCAAGGGCCAACGCCGCGTGGTCGGCCAGGTCGGCGGCCCCGTCCGCGCCGGCGCGCGCCAGGAGCAGCGGGACGGCGAGCGACAGCGCCGCCTCGGTGGAGGGTCCGCCGAACGTCCGCTGGAGCCACGAGCCGCCCTCGGCGTTCATCAGGGCGTCGCGGAGCCGCAGCGCCTCATCCGCCAGCGTCGCCGGGGCGCCGTGCAGGACCGAAAGCAGCGCCACCTCGTCGTAGCGGCTGGCGCCGACCCTCTCGCCGCGAGCGGACAGCGCCGCGGCCACCTCGGCGAAGCGGGCCGCCGCTCCCGGCCCGTCCAGCGGCGCCACGGCGAGCAGGTGGGTGGCGAGCTGCAGCTGGTTGCCCCGGCTGAACCCACGGGAGTGGAGGTCCTCGTACGCCATCTCGAGCCGCTGGGTCAGCCCCGCCGGGTCCTCGCCCCGCAGGGCGTGGAGCGCCGCCATGGGGTAGTCGTCGCGGCCGGTGAGCCATGGGTGCGCCTTCTTCCAGGCGCCCAGGATCGCGGCCATGCGCGTCAGCACCTCGTCACCGGGGGCCGCGCCGCCGCCCTGCAGGGCCATGAGGAACGCCGAGAGGTACGGCTGCACGCCCCCCTTGGCGAGCCCGTGGGCGGGAAACGCGGCGAGCGTCCGCGTGGCGGCATCGTCCACCGCGTCCGCCCGCAGTTCCCGGCGCACCACCATGGCGGCCAGGACGAACCTCACCGGGCTCGTCCGCGCGCTGCTCCAGCCGCCCCGCGCCTGGAGCTTCGCGGCGGCGGCGTCCACGGCGTCCACGCCGCCGGTCCCACCCGCCGCCAGGCTCATCGCCGCCAGGCGCAGGAAGGTGGTGTCGGTCCAGCCGTGGCGCGCCTTCAGCGCCTCGAGGTTCGCCGTGTAGGTCCGGATCGCTGTGTCGTCCATGCGATGTGTGCTCCCCGTCTCAATGCTACGCCGCCCCGCCTGCAGCGTGGGGGCGCCGGCGGCCGGCGCCGCCGTCCGGGATCATCGTGCGTCGTGGAGCTTCCCCAGCCAGAGGTCCGCCTCCTCCTCCAGCCTGAGGCAGTACAGGGTGCGGCCGTCCCGGGTGAGCACCGGCCAGAAGAGACGGGAGCCCGGGGGCGCCTCGAGGAGGCGGTGCGAGGCGCCGGTCACGGCGTCGAGGATCATCAGGTCGGACGTGGTGCCCACGATGACGTGGCGGCCGTCGGGGAGCCAGACCGGCGGCGAGCCGAACTCCCCCCGGGGGGCACGAAGCGGCCCACCGTCCTGTACGTCCGCCCGGCCAGGGAGTAGATGACGACCCCGGGGAGCGGCGCGCCCCTCGACGCGGACCACCCCTCGCCGGCGAGCAGCAGTCCGTCCGGCGACCACGAGGTGGGCCAGAAGTACTCGTTGGCGCCGTACGAGGGGAGGTCCTCGACGGCAGCCGTCGGGAGACCGGCCGTGAGGCTCACCACGACCGGTTCGCGCGCGTCGACGCTCGCGAAGCGCGAGCCGTCCGGCGAGAACACCGGCTGGTCGATGAACTCGCCCCCGCTCGTGACCTGTTGCAGCCCCGAGCCGTCCGGCCGGATCCACCAGATCTCGTACCGCCCGCTCCGGTCCGAGTACCAGGCCACCCGGCGCCCGTCCGGGGTCCAGGCGGGTCCGCGGTCCTTGGCCGGGTCGTCGGTGAGGCGGCGCAGCACATGGTCCGCGACGCCGAGGATGTACAGGTCCTCCCGGCGGCCCTCCGTGGTCAGGGCGAGCCGGGAGCCGTCCGGCGACGGCGCCGCCTCGGCGTAGACCACCGTGCCCCGGGTGACGGCCTCGGGCGTCCCCTCGACCCGGAGCGCCCGCGCGTCGAACGCCACGCGCTCGGCGTTCGCCCGGCGGTCCAGGGCGGTGTACACCATGGTGGTGCCGTCGGCCGCGAACGCCTCCTGGCCGCACCATCGGGAGGGGACGGTCACCGCCTGCGGCCGGGACGTGACCCTCCCCGTCGACTCGTCGATACCCACGCGCCAGAGGTTGAGGCTGCCTCCGCGGTCGCTCGAGAAGTAGAGGAAGCGCCCGTCGGGCGACCAGGCGGGGCTCCAGTCCAGGTCGGGGTCGGCGGTGACCCGGACCGCGTGGCTCCCGTCCACGGCCACGGTCCAGATGTCGCGCTGCCCCGAGTTGGCGGGGAGACCCCAGAAGGCGATGCGCCCTCCGTGCGGGGACCAGGCCGGCTGGACGGCGTCGAGGTCGTCGGGCACCCTGGCCGTCCGGCCCGTGCTCACGTCGACGGTCCACAGCGACGCGAGGCCCTCTCGGGCGTCGGGGTACTCGGTGACGGATTCGGTGGAGAATACGATCCTGCGGCCGCCCGGGGACCAGGAAGGGTTGTACCCGAAGCTGGTCAGCCTTCGCACCGACTCTCCCGTCGCCCCCATCACGAAGAGCCCCCCGCCGTCACGCTCGGATCGGAAGGCGATCTCCTCGCCGTCGGGCGAGAACGCGGGCTCCAGATCGTCGGCGGGCGAGTCTGCCGTGAGGTCGATCCCGGTGCCTCCCCCCGCCCGGACGAGGTAGATGTCCCAGTTGCCCGTCGCCCGCGAGGCGTAGGCGACGAGCTTGCCGTCCGGCGAGATGGTGGGCTGCACTTCCAGCCCGCCCGTCTGCGTGAGCGGCGAGACGGAGACGGTGGGGGGCGGCGCGACGGCGCCGGAGCCGCGGAGGATGGCGAAGAGGGCGGCGGCGAGCGCGACGGCCCCGGCACCGGCCCAGGGGAGCCACGGCCTCCCGCGCGGCGGCGCCGCCGCCGGAGCACGCTCTCCCGCCAGCGCCTCGCCGAGCTCCAGGGCGACGTCGCCGGCGTCCCGCATCCTGCGGGCCGGATCCTTCTCGAGGCACCGGCGAAGCACGGCCGTCAGCGCCGCCGGACAGCCTGCCGGCAGCCTGGACCAGTCGGGCTCGGAGTCGATCACCGCGGCCATGACGTCGATGACCGTCTCGCCGGCGAACAGCGCCTGGCCCGTCAGCATCTCCCAGAGCATCGCGCCGAACGCCCAGATGTCGGCCCGGCGGTCGGTCCTCCGTCCCCGCGCCTGCTCCGGGCTCATGTACGCGGCGGTGCCGAGGATGGTTCCTTCGAGGGTTGTCTCGCGGCTGAGCGTCGGCGACACCGACAGCCCCGGCTCCGGGGACCGTCCGCTCCGAGTCGTGGCCAGGCCGAAGTCCAGGACCTTGACCGTGCCGTCGTCGGTGACCATGACGTTGGCCGGCTTGAGGTCGCGGTGCACGATGCCGTGCTCGTGGGCCGCCTCGAGGGCGCTGGCGATCTGCAGCGCGATGGCGATCGTCTCGTCCAGCGGGATCGGCCCGCGGGCGAGCCGCTCGTCCAGGCCCTCGCCTCCCACCAGCTCCATCACCAGGACGTGCTGCCCTTCGAGGTGCTCGAGCCCGTAGAGGGTGGCGATGTTGGGGTGGTTCAGAGACGCCAGAAGCCTCGCCTCCCGTTCGAGGCGGGCGTGCCGTTCCTCGTCGGCGGCGAAGTCCGCTGGCAGGAGCTTCAGCGCCACCTCCCGGCCGAGCCGGGTGTCGGTGGCCCGCCACACCTCGCCCATCGCGCCGGCACCGAGCGCGGCGACCACCCGGTAGGGACCGAGGCGGCTCCCCGCCGCCAGGGTCGCCTCTCCGCCACCCTCGTCCCGCACCTCCGCACGCCTCCTTCCCGGTCCGCCCGCGGGGCCCTCCGACCGGTGACGCCGCCGCGGTGTTCCGCTGGCTTCGGGGCGTCGGGCCGTGCACGGCGCCCGCCGGAGAGCTCGCGCCCTCACTGACGGGTCTCGGGGTCCCCCGCATGCCCAGTACTCCGCATGACTCCAATCGTGACGGCGCGCTGTCCATTCCCGCCGGGAGGGCCCGCCGGGAACCGGGAACGGGCATCGAGGGCCGCTGCCCGGCCCGCCGGCTCACGGTGGTAAGATCATTGCAGGCGGTGGCGCATGAGACTCTGTCCCGGGACACGGCTCGGCTCGTACGAGATCGTCGCACCCGTGGGCGCGGGGGGGATGGGCGAGGTTTACCGCGCCCACGACCCGCGGCTCGGGCGCGACGTCGCGGTCAAGACGATCTCGTCGCACCTCGCCGCCGACCCGGACGCGCTGGGCCGCTTCCAGCGCGAGGCCCGGGCCATCGCCGCCATCTCCCACCCCAACATCGTCACCATCCACGACATCGGGCGTGAGGGCGACGTCTGGTTCCTGGTTACCGAGCTGCTCGAGGGCGAGACCCTGCGGGCTCGGCTGGCCCGGGGCGGGCTCGAATGGCGGGCCGCGGCAGGGATCGGCGTGGCCGTCGCGGAGGCCCTGGCGGGCGCCCACTCCCGCGGCATCCTTCACCGGGACATCAAGCCCGAGAACGTCTTCCTCACTGCGGACGGCCGCGTCAAGGTCCTGGACTTCGGCCTCGCCGCCCCGGCGGTCCTCGGCTCGACCGGCGGAGAATCCGCGGCGCCGACGCTGCCCCACCCCACGGTGCCGGGCGCGCTCGTGGGCACCGTGGCGTACATGTCGCCCGAGCAGATCCAGGGGCGAACGCCGGACGCCCGTTCGGACCTGTTCTCGCTGGGGTGCGTCCTGTACGAGATGCTGTTCGCCGTCCGGCCGTTCGCGGGCGCGACGGCGGGGGAGCTCATGGCGGCGATCCTGCGGGACCCGCCGCAGCCGCCGGCCGCGGCGTCCTCTCCGGTCCCGGACGCGCTCCGCCGGGTCGTGCTGCGCTGTCTGGCCAGGGACCGGGAGGAGCGCTTCGCTTCGGCGGCGGCCCTTGCGTCCGCCCTCCGCGGCGCCGCCGCCCGGGCCGACCCCGGTGACCAGCGGGGCGCGACTCCGTCGGTGGCGGTGCTTCCCTTCATCAACCTCAGCGCGGATCCCGACAACGAGTTCTTCGCCGACGGCATCACCGAGGACGTCATCGCGCACCTCGCGAAGGTGCGGTCCCTCAAGGTGATCTCGCGGACCTCGGTGATGCCGTTCAAGGGGCGCGAGCAGAGCCTGCGGGAGATCGGCGCGGCCCTGGGGGCGGGCACCATCGTGGAGGGGAGCGTCCGGCGCGCCGGCGAACGCGTCCGCATCGTCGCCCAGCTCATCGACGCCGTCACCGACGAGCACCTCTGGTCCGAGACCTACGACCGGGTGCTGGACGACATCTTCGCCATCCAGACCGACGTCGCGCTGAAGATCGCCGCCGCGCTGCGGGGCGAGCTGTCGGCCGGAGAGCGGGCGCGGATCGGGAGGGCGCCGACCGGCGACATCTCCGCCTACCGCCTCTACGTGCAGGGCAGGTACTGCTTCTCGCGGTACACGGCGGAAGGGTATCTCCAGAGCATCGCGTACTTCGAGCAGGCGATCGGGGCCGACCCCCACTTCGCGCTCGCGCACGCCGCCCTGGCCCACGCCTACCTGCACCTCGGCATCGACGGGGTCGTCGGGTGGGAGCCGAAGTGGGCCCTGCAGCAGGCCAAGGCGGCGATCGCGAGGTCGCTGGCGCTCGACGATGGGCTCGGTGAGGCACACGGGATCGCCGGCCTGCTCCGGTTCATCGTCGACTTCGACTGGACCGGCGCGGAGCAGGAGCTCCGCCTCGCCCTCGAGCTCAGCCCGGGCAACGCCGATGCCCACGACGCCCTGGGTTGGCTGTGCTCGTCGCTGGAGCGGTTCGACGAGGCGCTCGAGGAGGTCCGGCGCGCGCGGGAGCTCGACCCGATGGCTCACCGGTCCGACGTCGCGTCCGAGCTGATGCGGGCGGGCCGGTACGAAAGCGCTCTGGAAGAGGCGGAGCGGATCATCGAGCTCGACCCGTCGTTCCCGCGGGGACACTCGGTGCGGGGCTGGGCGGAGATCAAGCTGGGACATCCGGACCGGGGGATCGCCGCCCTCGAGCGGGCCGCCGGGTTGTCGCCCGAGGCGACGCTGTTCCGGGCCCAGCTCGCTCAGGCGCACGCCATGACGGGAAGCCCGGAGAAGGCCCGGGCCATCCTCGCCGAGCTCCAGCGCCTCGCGTCCGAGCGGTATGTCTCGCCCTACCACTTCGCGTACGTGCACACCGGCCTGGGCGAGCAGGACGCCGCCATCGACTGGCTCGAGCGCGCCTGCGAGCAGCGCGCCGGGGCCATCTACGGCATCAAGGGCTCGTTCCTCTTCACGGACCTCAGGGGCAACCCCCGCTTCGTCGCGCTGCTGCGCAGGATGAACCTCGCGTGAACCCCCGGGGAGGAGCCATGACAGACATCGACCCACGCTATCCCGTCGGCCGCTTCCGCCCGCCGGAGAACGTCGACGCCGCGCTGCGGGCGTCCTTCGTGGACGCGATCGAGAGGGCTCCGTCCGCGCTGCGCGTCGCCATCGCCGGCCTCGACGGCGCCCGCCTCGACACGCCGTACCGCGACGGCGGCTGGACGGTGCGCCAGGTGGTCCACCACCTGCCGGACAGCCACCTCAACGCGTACGTGAGGTACAAGCTGGCCCTCACCCAGGAGGAGCCCACCATCTGTCCCTACGACGAGGCCCGGTGGGCCGAGACGCCGGAGGCGCGCGGCGGCGATGTCGCCATGTCGCTGGCGCTCCTCGAGGCGCTCCACGTCCGCTGGGTCGCCTCCCTGCGCTCGGCCCCCGCGGCCGCGTTCGCCCGGACGTTCGTCCACCCCGAGAGCGGACGCTGGACCCTCGACCGCCTGCTCGCCCTCTACGCCTGGCACGGCCGCCACCACGTCGCGCAGATCACGGAGTTGCGCGACCGGATGGGCTGGACCTGAGCGGACCGCCGGAACCCGCGTCGTCGTGAGGGAAGGGCCCGTGCGCGAGGAGCCTGCGCGCGCCCGCGCGCGGCGCTGTCCCGTCCCGGCGGCGGCCCTTGAGGCCGGCCGCCACCGGCCGCGCGGCCGCGAGGGAAGGGCGGCGGGGGGGCGCCTGCCCCCGCTGACCGATCGAAGAGCCGCCAGGGAGGGCCAGGGGAGCGAGAACGTCCCGCCTGGGCCCCGGCCGGGGCCTACACCAGCACGAGCCGGAGCATGGAGTGGATCGCGGCGAGGTGGTGGTCATCGTGCTCGGCGGCGAAGAAGCAGAGGTCCACGAGGCGCATGGGCACGCCGAGGCGGGGGTGGTGCGCGGTCCTCGCCGCGTCGTCGAGGGTCAGGGCGTCGAGGGTGGTGAGGAGATCGCCCCTCGCCGCACGGAACGAGGCGACGATCCCGTCCAGCGGCCGCTCGTTGAACTCACTGTCCCGGCTGGCGCGGTTCTCCATGTCCGCGGCGGTCAGCGCCGCGGCTCCCCGGAGGTACTCGGCGAGCCTCACCCTCCAGAGCCGCTCGACCACGACGAGGTGTCCGGCGTGTTCCTGGGGAGACCACTTCGCCGGCGCCGGCCTCTCCGAGAGGACCTCCGGAGGAACGCCGGCGAGAAGCTCCTCGATCCGCGCGCGGGGTCCCGCGCAGGCGTTCGCGGACCGCCGCGAACATGCCGACGGGGAAGTCGAACGTCCACCGGTAGTCGAGCCAGGGAAGGACTGGGGCCGGCATGCGCGCCTCCGATCCGGCGGGCGCTCCGGGTGCCGCCGTCCCCGCTGCTGCCGGCGCCGGAGCCTCCGCCAATGTCGACCTTACGTCCGGGAACGCGACCGGTTGCGGTGGACGGGGACCGCGCGGGACGGGAGTAGACTGCGCGGGGCCGCGGCCCACGCGGTCCCGGAGCGGAGGCCCCGATGCGATCGAACCTGATTCCGGTCCTGTCCTGCACCCTCGTCCTTGCCACAGCCGCCGCCTTCGGCGCATCCGAGAAGCCGCTCCTCGGCTTCGACGCCGCGTCCAGCCAGGCCCAGAGGCAGCTCGAGCAGCGCTTCGACGCCGGTCTCGACCCCGCCGAGCTCCGCACCTGGCTCGAGCACCTCGCGGCCCGACCGCACCACGTCGGCTCGCCCTGGGATGCGAGCAACGCCGAGTACATCGCGGGGCTGTTCCGCTCGTGGGGGTACGAGACGACGATCGAGGAGTTCCAGGTGCTCTTCCCGACCCCGAAGGTCAGGGTGCTCGAGATGCTGGCTCCCACGCGCTTCACGGCCTCCCTCGCCGAGCCGGCGCTGCCGCAGGACCGCACCTCGGGGCAGACCGCCGAGCAGCTCCCCACCTACAACGCCTACTCCGTGGACGGCGACGTCACCGGCGAGCTGGTCTACGTCAACTACGGCGTGCCCGCCGACTACGAGGTCCTGGCGCGAGCACGGCATCGACGTCAGGGGCAGGATCGTCATCGCCCGCTACGGCGGATCCTGGCGCGGCATCAAGCCCAAGGTTGCCGCGGAGCACGGCGCCGTCGGCTGCATCCTGTACTCCGATCCCCGGGAGGACGGCTACTTCGAGGGGGACGCCTACCCGAAGGGCGGCTTCCGCAGCGCCGACGGCGTCCAGCGCGGCTCCGTCGAGGACATGCCGCTCTACCCGGGCGATCCGCTCACACCGGGCGTGGGTGCGACGCCCGACGCCGAGCGGCTGCCCCTCGACAAGGCCGAGACGCTGACGAAGATCCCCGTGCTGCCAATCTCCTACGCCGATGCGCAGCCGCTGCTCGCGGCCATGGCCGGTCCCGTGGCGCCGGAGAAGTGGCGCGGCGCCCTGCCCATCACCTACCACCTCGGTCCCGGACCGGCCAAGGTCCACCTGAAGCTCGCCTTCGACTGGAGCCTCAAGACCATCCGCGACGTCATCGCAAAGCTCCCCGGCGCCGAGCGCCCCGACGAGTGGGTGCTGCGCGGCAACCACCACGACGCCTGGGTCAACGGCGCCGCCGACCCCGTCAGCGGGCAGGTGGCCATGCTCGAGGAGGCCCATTCGGTCTCCAAGCTGGTCAACGCCGGCTGGAAGCCGCGGCGGACCATCGTCTACTGCGCCTGGGACGGCGAAGAGCCCGGCCTGCTCGGCTCCGTCGAGTGGGCGGAGACCCACGCCGCCGAGCTGCGCCGCAAGGCCGTCGCCTACGTCAACTCCGACAGCAACTCGCGCGGGTTCCTCTCCGTGGGCGGCTCGCACTCCCTGGAGCCGTTCATCAACGAGGTCGCCCGCGACGTGCCCGACCCGGAGAAGGGGATCAGCGTCCTCGAGCGCCTGCGCGCCAGGGAGATCCTCGCGGCGAAGCCCGGGGCGCGTGAGAAGCTGCGCACGGAGCGCGACCTGCCCATCGCGCCGCTGGGGTCCGGCTCGGACTACACCCCGTTCCTGCAGCACCTCGGGGTGGCCTCGCTGAACCTCGGCTTCGGCGGCGAAGGCGACTTCGGCCAGTACCACTCCATCTACGACTCCATCGACCACTTCGAGCGGTTCATGGACCCCGACTTCAGCTACGGCCTCGCCCTGGCGAAGGTCGGGGGCCGCGCGGTGCTGCGGCTCGCCGATGCCCAGGTGCTCCCCCTCGACTTCGGCGCCCTGACCGCCCACGTGGCCGCCTACGCAGGCGAGGTCGAGAAGCTCGTCGCGACGGAGCGTGAGGAGACTGCCGCCCGGGACAGGCTCGTCGCCGACGGCACCTACGAGGCCGTCGCCGACCCGACGAAGACCTTCGTCGCTCCGAAGCCCGAGCCGCCGGTGCCGCACCTCAACTTCGCCCCTCTGGACAACGCCGTCGCTCGCCTGGAGGCGAGCGTCAAGGCCTACCGCGAGGCTGCCGCGGCCGGGGCCGGTCCGGCGGGGCTGTCGCCCGCCGCCCAACGTGCCCTCGACCAGGTCCTCCTGGCCAGCGAGCGGGCGCTGATCTCGGAGGAGGGGCTGCCGGGCCGACCGTGGTTCCGCCACCTCATCTACGCCCCCGGCTTCTACACCGGGTACGGCGTGAAGACCCTCCCCGGCGTGCGCGAGGCCATCGAGCAGCGGGACTGGGCCGGCGCGGAGGCGCAGGAGGCGCGGATCGCGGAGGTCCTGGCCGCCTACGCCGCCCAGGTCGACCGCGCGACCGCCCTGCTCCAGGAGTAGGCGCGGAAGGGTTCGGGGCCCGGCCGGGAACTGCCGCGGCGCCTCCGCGTATCATGGGCGGCGACCCATGTGCCCTCGCGCCAGCCTCCGCCTCCTCCTGACGGGCCTCGTCCTCGGGCTCGGCGCACTGCCCGTGCACGGCCAGGAGCCGGCGCCGGCCGACATCGCCGCGGCACCGCTGCTGCAGTCGGGGGACACCGTCCAGATGGTCAAGGCGTGGCGCTTTCGCGCCGGCGACGATCCCGCATGGGCGCGGCCCGGCGCTGACGACGGCTCCTGGCTGACCGTCGAACCCGCGGCGCCCGGCCCGCCGGGTCAGGAGGGCGACGAGCGGCGGGTCGTCTGGTTCCGGCGCCACCTGCGCCTGGACCGGGAGCTGTGGGGCGCGGCCCTGGCTCTCGACGTCGTCTCTCCCGGCCGCGTCACGGTCTACGTCGACGGGGTCAGCCTCGGCCCCTTCGCACCGGACGTGTCCGCCTCCGGCGGCGCCGCCACGGGGACGCGCCGCGGCCCCGCGTTCTTCACGGCCTCGGGCGGGGCGGACCACGTTCTCGCGGTGCGCTACGACGGTACCACCCGCGCTCCCGGCCCCGCCGGAGCCGGGCCGCGCTTCTTCCTGCTCACCCTGGCGGGCCCCCAGGCTGCGCTGGCAGGCGCCGCGACGCGGGCGAGGCTCGCGATTGCGATCGCCGTCGCCGCGACGACCGTCCCGGCGCTCCTGGCGCTGCTCCACCTGGCCCTCTACTGGTTCTACCGCAAGGCCCGCGAGAACCTCTTCTACGCGTGCTGCATGCTCGGCTTCGCGGTCATCATCTTCGGCGGGCCGGCGGCGCGCCGGCTGCTCAGTCCGGAGGCGGCCGGGGAGCTGGCGCGGTACACGCCGTTCGGGCTGTTCGCGGCGATCTTCTTCGGGTTGCTGACCTTCTACGCGGTCCGCAGGACCTCCCTGCCCAGGGCGTGGGTGCCCTTCGCCGTCGTGGCGCTGCTCTTCGCCGTGGCGAGCTCCGCCTTTCCCGGGCCGTTCTGGAGCTGGGGGTGGTACCTGTACTTCGCGGCGACGATGCTCGAGATCGTCCGGGTGGAGCGAGGCGCCGGGGCGGTGGAGCGCGAGGGCGCGAGGCTGCTCCTCTGGGGCCTGATCCTGCTCGCTCTCTTCGCCACCCTGCAGGTGCTCATCGACGTCGGCGGCGTCCCGCCGCCCCTCGGGTACCACGACGTCTACGTGCTGGGGATGCTGGCCTTCGCCGTGAGCATGTCGCTGTTCCTGGCGCGGACCGTGGCCCGTACCAGCCTCCACCTGGAGCGCCGGCTGGCCGAGGTGGAGGCGCTGTCGGGACAGGTCCTCGAGCAGGAGCGCGCCGCCCACCGCCAGGAGCTCCAGCGTCAGCTGCTCGTGGCCGAGAACGAGCGGAAGTCCCGCGAGCTCGAGGAGGCCAGGGCGCTCCAGCTGTCCATGCTCCCGGCGAGGGTCCCCGTCGCGGAGGGGCTCGATGTCGCCGTAGCGATGACGACGGCGACCGAGGTGGGCGGGGACTACTACGACTTCCGCTCCGACGACGACGGCGGGATCGTCCTCGCGGTCGGCGACGCCACCGGCCACGGTGCCGCCGCGGGCACCATGGTGGCCGCCGTGAAGGCGCTGTTCTCGTCTCTGGGGACGGCCGGCGGCCTCCCTGCCGCCATGCGCGAGTACGACCGGGTGCTGCGCACGCTGAGCTTCGAGCGCATGCACATGTGCCTGGCCCTCGCCCGGATCGCGCCCCGCCGCGTCGCGGTCTGCGCCGCGGGGATGCCGCCCGTGAAGATCCGGCGGGCGGCTTCCGGGGAGGTCGACGAGCTGGGCGCGGGAGGGCTGCCCCTGGGCGGGAACCTCTCCCCCGCCTACGCGGAGAAGGGATCCGACCTCGTCCCGGGCGACACGCTCCTGTTCGCCACCGACGGTCTCGCCGAGCTCGCCGACCCCGCGGGGCGCGCCTTCGGCGACGAGCGCATCGTCGAGGCGCTCCGCGCCGCGGGGGACCGGCCCGCAGCAGGGATCGTCGATGCGCTGATGGAGGCGGCCGCCGCGTGGCGTGGTGAGCGGCCGCAGGTCGACGACATCACGGTCCTCGTCGTGCGCGTGAGGGGCTGAACGTCACCTTGCGGGCCGTCCTCCCGGTCCATCGCCTGCCTCCTCGTCCGCGAGGGTTCGCGGCCCGGTCCGGGTCGCCACCCTGCCGCGGTCCGGCGCTCGGAAACCTGCATCGCGACGCCGTGTCACGATTGTGTCTGCTCAGGCTCTTCAACCAATGGGAGGGCGTTGCCGCTTCCCGTCCGGCGGCGGCTGCTCAGGCGCGGTCGTCCCGGCCCGTCGAACGGTGGCGCTGGCGGTACTCGGTGGGGGTGAGGCCGGCCACCCGCCTGAAGTGGCGGGTGAAGGCGCTCTGGTCGCAGTAGCCGCAGGCGACGGCGATCTCGGCCACGGTGGCGCCGCCCCCGGCGAGCAGGGCACGCGCCGCCTCGAGGCGGGTCTGGGCGATGAGCTGCGCGGGGGTGAGACCGAACAGGGCGCGGATGCGGCGGGAGAAGCGGTAGACCGACAGCCCCGCGTCGGCGGCGAGGCGGTCGACGCGGAGCGGCTCGCCGTAGCGCTCCCGGACGACCCGGAGGGCGGCGGCGAGGCCGGCGAGGGGCTCGCCCTCCACCGCGGCGCCGCGCACGTCCCGGGAGGTGCCGGCGAGGCCGATGACCGCGCCGCCGGGGGCGCGGAGCGGTGTCTTGCGGGTGATGCACCACCCCTCGGCGCCGCCGGGGTAGAGGTGGAGCTCGAGGACGTCGGCCAGCGCGCGGCCGCCGCGCAGCACGGCGAGGTCTTGCTGCAGGTAGCTCTCGCCGAGGGGGGCGGGGAAGAGGTCGCGGGCGGTGCGTCCCAGGACGTCCTGCTTGCGGCGGCGGCCGAGCCGGTCGACGAGGGTGTCGTTGATGGCCGCGTAGCGTCCGCGTGCGTCCTTGACGAAGAACACCACGTCGGGGAGGTGGTCGAACAGCTCGAGCACGAAGCCGGCCTGCCGGACCGCCGCGTCGAGCTCCGTCGTCTCCATCGCCGCCTCAGGCGCGCCGGCGCTGTGCAGGGATTCGAGCCATGGCTCGTCGATTCTACAAGACGGCGGCCTCGCAGCGTCCCATCATTGACGGTGGGAGCCACTGTGACCACCGAGCCGGCCCGGGCGCCGCGGGGGACCGTCTTCAACGTGCAGCGGGCGTCGTTCCACGACGGCCCCGGGGTGCGCACCACCGTGTTCCTCAAGGGGTGCCCGCTGCGCTGCCCGTGGTGCCACAACCCGGAGGGGATCGCGCCGCAGCCGCAGGTGATCGTCAACGACGCGCGCTGCCTGGGCTGCAGGTCGTGCGAGGAGGCCTGCCCGCGCCCCGGCGGTCCGCTGTCCTCCGGCGAGTCCCTGGGCGCGGACGGCTGCCTCGGCTGCGGCCGCTGCTTCGACGCCTGCCCGGCCGCGGCGCGGGAGGCCGCCGGCCGGGAGTGGACCGTGGCGGAGGTGCTCGCCGAGGTCCTCCGCGACCGCCTGGGCTACGACACCAGCGGCGGGGGCGTGACGTTCTCGGGGGGCGAGCCGCTCTTCCAGCCCGCCTTCCTCGTCGCCTGCCTGGAGGCCTGCCGGCGGGAGGGTATCCACACCGCCGTGGACACCTGCGGGTTCGCGCCGGCCGGGGTCGTCGCGGCGGCCGCCGCGCGGACGGACCTGCTGCTGTGGGACCTGAAGCACCTCGACCCCGCCCGCCACCGCGAGCTCACGGGCGCACCCCTCGCACCGGTCCTCGCCAACCTCGAGGCGGCGTCGCGGCTCGGGGTGCGGATCTGGCTGCGCATCCCGGTGATCCCGGGGATCAACGACGACCCCGCCAACCTGCGCGCCGCCGCCGCGGTGGCGTCGCGGCTCCCGGCGGTGGAGCGGGTCAGCCTGCTCCCGTACCACCGCACGGGCACCGCCAAGGGGGGACGTCTCGGGCGCGTGGACCTCCTGGACGGCGTGGCGCCGCCGTCGTCGGAGCGGATGCGCGAGCTGGCGGAGGTGGTCGCGGGAGGCGGCGTCGAGGCCGTCGTCGGAGGGTGAGGCTATGAACGAACGGAGCACGCGGCTGCGGCAGGAGAGCCTCGAGGCGGTGCCCTCCATCTCGTCCGAGCGGGCCGAGCTGATCACGGCCTTCTACCGGGACAACCTCGGGCGCTGGTCGGTCCCGGTGATGCGGGCCCGGGCGTTCGAGCACCTGTGCCGGCACAAGACGATCTGGATCGGCGAGGGCGAGCTCATCGTCGGCGAGCGCGGGCCGCGGCCGAAGGCGACGCCCACCTACCCGGAGCTCACCTGTCACAGCCTGGAGGACCTGCGCATCCTCGACTCCCGCCCCAAGACCGCCTACCGGGTGTCCCGCGAGTGCCTCGAGGCCTATGAGGCGAGGGTCATCCCGTACTGGCGCGGCCGCTCGCTGCGGGACCGCATGATGGCGCTGCTCCCCGCGGAGTGGCACGCCGCCTACGACGCCGGCGTCTTCACCGAGTTCATGGAGCAGCGCGCCCCGGGGCACACCGTGCTCGACGGCAAGATCTACTCCCGGGGCCTGCTCGACTTCAAGGCGGACATCGAGGCGGCGCTCGCGGCCCTCGACCTCGGCGCGGACCCGGAGGCGCTCGACAAGCGCGAGGAGCTGACCGCCATGGGCATCGCGTGCGACGCCGCGATCCTTTTCGCCGAGCGCCACGCCGAGCTGGCCGAGGCGCGCGCCGCCGCGAGCGCCGACGCCGCGCGGCGCGCCGAGCTCGAGCGCATCGCCGCCGTGTGCCGGCGCGTCCCGGCCCATGCGCCCCGCGACTTCCAGGAGGCGCTGCAGTCGTACTGGTTCTGCCACCTCGCCGTGATCACCGAGCTCAACGGCTGGGACGCCTTCAACCCGGGCCACCTGGACCAGCACCTGCTGCCGTTCTACCGGCGGGGGCTGGCCGACGGCACCCTCGACGAGGCGGCGGCACGCGAGCTCCTCGAGTGCTTCTTCGTGAAGTTCAACAACCACCCGGCGCCGCCCAAGGTCGGGGTCACCGCCGCCGAGAGCGGCACCTACACCGACTTCGCCAACATCAACATCGGCGGGCTGCTCGCCGACGGCTCCGACGGCTCCAACGAGGTCTCCCACCTGCTGCTGGATATCGTCGAGGACATGCACCTGCTGCAGCCCTCCTCCAACGTGCAGGTGTCGCGCAAGACCCCGGACGCGCTCCTCGCCCGCGCCCTGCGGGTGGTCCGCCGGGGCTACGGGTTCCCGTCGTTGTTCAACGCCGACGCGGTGGTGGAGGAGCAGCTGAGGCAGGGCAAGACCCTCGAGGACGCCCGCGCCGGCGGCTGCTCCGGGTGCGTCGAGGTCGGTGCCTTCGGCCGCGAGGCGTACATCCTGACGGGCTACTTCAACCTGGTGAAGGTGCTCGAGCTCGCCCTCCACGACGGCGTGGACCCCCGCACCGGGGCGCGCCTCGGCCCGGCCACCGGCGATCCCGCGTCGTTCGGCACCTTCGAGGACCTGTTCGCCGCCTTCCGGCGCCAGCTCGCCCACCTCGTCGAGGTCAAGATCCGCGGCAACCTGCTCATCGGACGGCTCTTCGCCACCGAGATGCCGGCGCCGTTCCTGTCCGTGCTCATCGACGACTGCGTCGCCCGCGGCCGCGACTACAACGCCGGCGGCGCCCGCTACAACAACACCTTCATCCAGGCCGTGGGGATCGGCAGCATCACCGACGCGCTGGCCGCCATCCGGAAGCATGTCTTCGAGGACGGCGCGATGCCGCTCGCCGGGTTAGTGGCGGCCCTCGATGCCGACTTCGAGGGTGCGGAGACGCTGCGCTCGCGCCTGGTCAACCGGATGCCGAAGTACGGCAACGACGACGACGAGGCCGACGGCCTCATGCGGCGCGTGTTCGATGCCGCCTTCGAGCTCATCGACGGCCGTCCCGACGCCCGTGGCGGCGTGCACCGGCTGGAGATGCTACCGACCACCTCCCACGTCTACTTCGGCTCGGTGTGCGGGGCGACCGCCGACGGCCGCCGCGCGGGGGCGCCCCTTTCCGAGGGGATCTCGCCGGTGCAGGGCGCGGACCGTCGCGGCCCCACCGCCGTGATGCGCTCCGCCGCCAAGATGGACCACGTCAAGACCGGCGGCACCCTGCTGAACATGAAGTTCGCCCCGTCGCTGCTGGAGGGCGACGAGGGCGTCGGCCGCCTCGCCCAGCTGGTGCGCACCTACTTCAAGGCGGACGGCCACCACGTGCAGTTCAACGTGGTCACGGCCCAAACTCTCCGCAAGGCCCAGGCCGACCCCGAGGCGTACCGGGGGCTGATCGTCCGTGTCGCCGGGTACTCGGACTACTTCTGCGACCTCTCCGAGGCGCTGCAGGAGGAGATCATCGCGCGCACCGAGCACGCGTAGAGCGCCGGGAGGCGCCGCGTCCGCCGGGGTGGCCGTGGCGGGCCGTGGGGTGTACGTTGGAGCGCAAAGGAGACCCCATGCGCTCCCGATCCGTTCTTCCGGTCCTGGCCGTGCTGGCCGTCGTCACGGCGGTGGGCACCACCGCGCAGGAACTGGCGCCGGTGCAGCTGCCGGCACCCCGGACCACCGGCGGCAAGCCGCTCATGGAGGCGCTGGCGGCGCGCGCGACGAGCCGGGCCTTCGCGCCCGAGCCCCTGCCCGCGCAGGTCCTCTCCGACCTCCTCTGGGCCGCCTGTGGCATCAACCGTCCCGCCGACGGCAAGCGCACCGCGCCGTCGGCGCGGAACTGGCAGGAGATCGACGTCGTCGTGGTCACTGCGAAGGGTACCTACGTCTACGACGCCGCCGCCAACCGGCTCGAGCCGCTCGCCGCGGGGGACCACCGCGCGCTCACCGGCACGCAGGCGTTCGTCAAGGACGCCCCCGTGACCCTGGTCTACGTGGCCGATCCGGCGCGGATGAAGGGCGCTCCGGCCGCCGAGGTGCGACCGTACGCGTATGCGGATGCGGCGTTCATCAGTCAGAACGTGTACCTGTACTGCGCCTCGGAAGGCCTGGCGACGGGCGTGCGGGCGTCGGTGGACCGGGACGCGCTGGCGAAGGCGCTCCGGCTGCCGCCGGGTCGGGTGATCGTCCTCGCACAGTCCGTCGGCTTTCCTGCGCGGTAGGCGGGCGGCGGGCCGCCGTTCAGCGGACGCGGTGGGGCAACGGCTCCGGGAGGACGATGGACAGCTCGACGAGGCCCGCCACCGCTCCGTCCTCGTACCAGGGGGTCTGGCAGATCAGCTTCTGGACGCCTTTCTTTTCGACGGTGTAGGTGTGGGTGGCGTCCTCGTCCATCAGCCGCCGGATGGCCTCCACCGACTCGGGGCGGTGGCAGTCGAAGAGGCTCCGGCCGATCAGCGCGCCGCCGCCGTCCCCGGCGAACGTCTCCTTGGACTTTTCGTTCATCGCGACCACGACGCCCTCACGATCACACACGGTGATCGCGACGTCGATGGAATCGCTCCAGTGGGTGTCCGGCATCCGATCCTCCCGCGCCCCCGTCCGTGGCGTCCGCATCCTACACCGCGATGCTTCCGGCCGGCCGGACGCTGCTACGATGCCCGCACCACCTGGAACGAACCTCCGGTCTCTCGGTGAAGGGGAGGCGGCAACGTGCACGATTCGCTGGAGCATCTTCGCGTGGACGCCGGCGCGCCTTCGGCCGTCCGGGCGGTGCCGGGTCCGGGCGCGGCCCTCCTGTGGTGCGGCTGGCTCGTGCCGACGCTCTTCTGGCTCACGCTCGTCGGCTGCGGTCTTGCGCGCCCGGGCTACGACCAGGTGGGCGGGCTGGTCAGCGAGCTCGGCCGGCTGGGCACGCCCACGCGCTCCTGGTTCACGGCGGGCCTCGTGACCTGCGCCGCGCTGAGCGCGGGCTTCATCGGCGCGGTCTGGACGCAGTGCCGTGCCTCGGGCCTGTCCGTCGCTCCGGTGGCGATCCTGCTCTCGTTCACCGTCTCCGTGACCGGCGCCGGGCTCTTTCCGCTGCCTCTTCGCCTCCACCTGGTCGCCGGCCTGCCCTCGGTGCTTCTGATCCTCTCGCCGCTGGCCGCCCTCATTCTCTGGCGAAAGGGACGCGCGTCCGCCGGGGTGGCTCCGTTCGCGGTCACCGGTCTCGTCCTCATGGCAGCGGGCTTCCTGGCTTTCCTGCCCGGCGTGCTGCCGGGCCACCCCGGCGTGATCCAGCGGGTGTTCCACCTCGGCTGGTCCGTGTGGTTCGTCGGCTTGTGGCGCACCTTCTCGTCGGCCGCCGGCCGCAAAGGGGACGCCGTCGCCGCATAGGTGCCGAGGCTCGCCGCCCGTCAGGACGCGAGCCACCTCGCCACCGTGAGGACCACGCCGGCCGCGTAGAGGAGACCGAAGACGAGCTTGTTGTGCCGGGCGAGCCACTCGGGGAGGTAGATGTCGAAGTTGTCGCGGCGGTCCTCCGTGTAGCGCGCGGCGACGTCGGTCAACGGGCAGCGCATGCGGTTGAGGACGAGGACGAGCACCTCGAGGAGGACCACCCCGACGAGGAGGAAGGCCGCTCCGAGGCTTCCGAGCATGGCGAGGACCGGGATGGCCAGGATGGAGCCCGCGAAGAACGCCCAGACGACGGTGTGGAGCGCCTTGACGGCGCGCAGCGCGCGGAGATCCGAGGGGGCCGCCATCACGGCGAAGCGTAGCCCATCGCCGAGCGCCGTGCGACACTGTGCGCGGGAGGAGAGACGCATGGCGAACCCCGTAGCGACCTTCGAGACCTCCGCCGGCACCTTCAAGGCGGAGATCTTCCGCGACGAGATGCCGATCACCGCAGGCAACTTCATCGAGCTGGCCAACAGCGGCTTCTACGACGGGCTGCACTTCCACCGGGTCATCAAGGGCTTCATGGTCCAGTTCGGCTGCCCGTTCAGCGCCGATCCCGACAGCCCCCGCGCCGGCACCGGCGGCCCGCCCAGCGGCACCATCAAGGACGAGTTCCTCGAATCGGCGCGTTTCTCCAACGAGCCGGGCACCCTGTCCATGGCCAACACGGGACGCCCCAACTCCGGCGGCTCGCAGTTCTTCATCAACACCGCGAACAACGCCTACCTGGACTGGTTCGCGCCCGGTCCGTCCAAGCACCCCGTCTTCGGCCGCGTCACCGAGGGCTACGAGGTGGTCCAGGCCATCGAGTCCACCCCGACCGTGCCCGGCGACCGCCCCCGCACCCCCGTGAAGGTGACCTCGATCCGCGTGGCCTGAGGGCCGGACGGCAAGCCCGGAGACCGGCGCCCCGGTCAGCCCCCGAGGTCGTCGTACGCCTCGGGGGTGAAGCGCGGCGTGCACAGGGCGAGGAAGATCAGGGGGCCGTCGCTCGCGGCGGTGATCCGCTGCCGCGTCATCGGCGGGATCACGACGACGTCCCCCGGGGCGACGCTCGAGGGAGCGAGGTCGCCCACCTCGACGCGGCCCTGTCCCTCGAGGATCACGTAGCGCTCGGTGACCCCGCGCAGCCGGTGCCACCGCGTCGAGGCGCCGGCGGGCACCCGTGCCCGGGCGATGGACAGGCCGTGGATCGTCCGGCGAGTTCGCGAGCTCGAGGATGAAGCACCCCTCCTCGAAGAACCGCTCGTCCTCGCCCTGCGGGTGCACGACGCGTCCTCTCATCGTGTCCGAGCGTAGCAGAGGCGTGAAGGACGGCCTCAGTCCTTCTTCGCTCCCACGCCCGGGTAGAACCGGCGAACGAGCGGCTCCGGGATCGTGTCCACGGGGTAGGAACCGTGCATGAGGACGTGGACCCAGCGGCCGTCCCGCTTCTCGAGGACGCCGGTCTGGAAGACGTCCTTCAGGCAGGACTCCTGGCCGTTGAACGCGCCGCAGTCGTCGAGGGTGCAGGAGTACCAGGCGACGTCGCCGGAGCGCGAGAACACGATGCGGAGGTTCTTGAGCTCGAAGCGGGTGCCCCGGAAGCCGGGGTCGCGCCACTGGTCGGCGTACTTCTTGAAGCTCTCCAGGCCCACCACCTTGGAGTTGGAGAAGAGCCAGAAGTGGAACATGTCGTCGCCCCACAGGCTGAAGAGCGTGTCGAAGTCCTTGTCGATGGCCCAGCCGATGGACTGCTCGATGGCCGTGCGGACCGCTTCGCGGTCACCCGGGGCCTCGGCAGCCGCAGTCCCCGCGGTGAGCAGCGCCGCAACGACGAGAAGGGCCAGGGAACCGAACACGGGGTTTCCTCTCATGGCATCGCTCCTTTGCTCGCGGCGTGCTCCGCCGCCGGATTGATGCTCCGGATACGCAGGCCCGGGACGGCGGGTTTCCCGAGCGGTCCGGCCGGGCCGTGAGCGCCACGTGAGGAGGCCGGCAGCTCCGGAGCTTCGCGGAACCCGAGGCCCGGGATGGAGTTGGGCGGCGGCTTCGGTGGTGCCGGCGCGCGCCGCGACCCGTCGTAGACCGGGACCGCGCGGGCTTGGGGGATGATGAGACGAGCCTCCGCGTGTTGTCCCCAGAGTGGAAACGTTCGAGGTTCCCCGAACGAGGTCCTGAGAAGGTGTAGCGACGAACGTCGCTGGGCCGTTCCGCCTGCGTCCGAGAGGCTGTGCGGGAGCTCAGGGGCGGCGTTCGATGCGGTCGCGTGGCCGCTGGCATGGCCACGGAAGGAGCGGAAGCGATGAGAGCGAATCGACAGGGCGCGCGGTGCGCCGCAGCGGGAGTGGCGGTCCTTTCTCTGGCGGCGCTGGCGTTCGCCGGTGTCGCACACGGGGAGAAGGAACCGGCGGACGTCCTCGCGGGGCTGAAGTTCCGGGCCATCGGCCCGACCCTCGCCGGCGGGCGGGTCACGGCGGTCGTGGGTGTTCCAGGTCATCCGGAGACGCTGTACGTCGGGGCCGCCGCCGGCGGCGTCTGGAAGACCACCGACTCCGGCAACTCGTGGACGCCGGTCTTCGACAAGCAGCCGGTGGCCTCCATCGGCGCCATCGCGCTGGCGCCCTCCAACCCCAACGTGGTCTGGGTGGGGACGGGCGAGGCCAACATCCGCAACGACGTCATGACGGGGCACGGCGTCTACGTCTCCCCGGACGCCGGGCAGACGTGGCGGTTCGCCGGGCTCGCCGACGCGGGCCAGATCGCCCGCATCGTCGTCGATCCCGCCGACCCCGGCAGGGCGTTCGTCGCCGTGGTGGGGCACGCCTGGGGTCCGAACCCGGAGCGCGGTGTGTTCCGCACCACCGACGGCGGCGCCACCTGGCAGAAGGTCCTCTACGTCGACGACACCACGGGGTGCGCCGACCTCATCATGGAGCCGGGCAACCCGCAGGTGCTGCTGGCGGCGATGTGGCAGGTGGTGCGCCACCCCTGGGGCCTGGACGACGGCGGGCCGGGGAGCGGCATCTACCGCTCCACCGACGGCGGCACGACCTGGACGGAGCTGCACGATGGGCTGCCCGACAAGCCGTACGGGCGTATCGCCCTGGCGGCGGCGCCCACCGAGCCGGAGCACGTGTGGGCGCTGGTCGAGGCGAAGAAGGGGATGCTGTGGGACTCCGAGGACCTCGGCACCCACTGGCGTCCGGTGAGCGACAACCACCTCCTCGACGTGCGGCCGTTCTACTTCTCCCACTTCGTGGTGGCGCCCGACGACGCGAAGAAGCTGTTCTTCTGCTCCATGGACCTGGTGGAGTCGGACGACGGCGGGAAGACCGCCCACGTCATCGCCAAGGACGTGCACGTCGACCACCACGCGCTGTGGATCGACCCGAAGAACCCCGGCTTCATGGTGAACGGGAACGACGGCGGCGTGTGGAGCTCGCGCGACGGCGGGAAGACCTGGCGCTTCCTCGACAACCTGCCCATCGAGCAGCTCTACCAGGTGGCCGTGGACGACGCGGTGCCCTACCACATCGCCGGCGGCCTCCAGGACAACAGCGCCTGGATGGGCCCCTCGCGCAACCCGAACGGCGGCGCCATGGACGGTACGGGCTGGTTCACCCTGAACGGCGGAGACGGGGAGTACGCCGTACCCGCGCCGAGCGATCCCACCATCGTGTACGCGGACATGCAGGGCGGCTGGGTGACGCGGCTGGACACGAAGACGGGGCTGTCGCGCAGCGTCAGGCCCACGGTGGCCGGCGGGTTCTCACCGTCCAGGCCGCTGTCGGAGGAGGAGTACCGCTACAACTGGACGTCGCCGCTGGCGGTCTCGGCGGCCGACGCCGACGAGGTCTATCTCGGCGCCAACGTTCTCTTCAAGACCACGGACGGCGGCGTCACCTGGACGCCGATCAGCCCGGACCTCACCCGCAACGACAAGACCAAGCAGCAGCTCAGCGGCGGGACCGTGAACCTCGACCTCTCCGGCGCCGAGAACTACGACACGATTCTGAGCATCGGCCTGTCGCCGGTTGACCCGAAGGTCATCTGGGTCGGCACAGACGACGGGCTGATCCAGGTCACGCGCGACGGCGGGGCGAACTGGTCGGAGGTCGCCTCCAACATCAAGGGCCTGAAGCCGTGGGGCCGCGTCTACCAGATCGATCCCTCGCCGTTCGATCCTGGGGTGTGCTACGCCTCGGTGGACCGTCACATGCTCGACGACGACCGCCCCTACGTCTTCCGCACAGCCGACTACGGCAAGACGTGGAAGCCGATCTCGGCCGGCCTCCCGGAGGACTCGCCGGTGTTCGTGGTCCGCGAGGACCCCAACGCCCGGGGGCTGCTCTTCGCGGGGACGGGCCGCGGGCTCTTCTACTCGCCGGACGACGGGGCGACGTGGAGGGCGCTGAAGAGCAACTTCCCGCCGGCACCCGTGTTCGACCTCACCTTCCAGAAGCGGCACCACGACCTCGTGGCGGCCACCCACGGACGCGGCTTCCTCGTCCTCGACGACATCACGCCGATCGAGCAGCTCACGTCACAGATCGAGAAGGCCGACCTGCACCTGTTCCAGCCGCCAGCGGCCGACTTCTTCCACGTGTGGCGGAACACCGAGTACAACCGGGCCAGCCGCTACGAGGGGCCCAACCCGCCCAACGGCGCCGTGATCACCTACTGGCTGAAGGACGCCCTCGAGCCGGCAAAGCAGGCCAAGGGTGAGAAGGAGAAGCACGGGGAGGACGGCGGGGCGGCCGCCTCCGCCAAGGAGCCCGTGACCGTCGTCGTCTCCGACGCCTCGGGCACCGTGGTGCGGACTCTTCACGGACCCGGCAAGGAGGGGATGAACCGGGTGGCGTGGAACCTGCGCTACGGCCCGCCCACGAAGCTCTCCCGTGAGATCAGCAAAGCGCCCGAACCCGAGGAGGGCGAAGGCCGGCGGGGCGGCGGGCCGCTCGTGCTCCCCGGCACCTACACGATTGCCGTGACCGCCGCGGGAAGGACGGAGAAGGCGACGGTGGAGGTCGGGCCCGACCCCCGCTTCCCCTTCGACGTCTCCGCCGCGAAGGCGCAGCTCGAGGCCGCGCTCGGTGTGCGGGCGGACGTCTCCGCCCTCAACGTGATGCTCAACCGCGTCCAGGACCTCGAGGACCAGCTCGCGTCCACCCGCAAGGCCGTCCATGCCGGCGAGGAGCAGGAGGCCGGGGAGAAGGTCCCCGCCGAGTACAAGGACGTCCTCGACAAGGGGGCGGGGCTCGACAAGAAGCTCACCGGCTTCATGGGCTCCGTCTACAACACCAAGGTCCAGCCGGGGGTGGAGGAGGACGACATCCACTACCTGGCGACGCTCCACGACCGCGTCTCGGGGCTGATGATGATCGGGGCGATGGCCTACGATACCCGGCCGCGGCCGGTGGAGATGAAGGAGATCGAGGCGGTCCACGCCGAGGTCGCGAAGGCCCTCGACGAGTTCTCCGCGATCCTGAAGACCGACGTGGCGGCGTACAACCAGGCCGCCTCCGCCCAGGGCCTGCCGGTGCTGTTCACAGCGACGGAGCGCTCGGGCGCGGGCAGGTGATCGGTACCCACGTCCGAGGATGGCCACGGCCCCCGGCGACATCGTGGGGGCCGTGGCCTACCCGACCGTGACCGGTGGCGCTCGGCGGGCCTCAGAGCTCGAACGGCACCGAGTACGTCAACCCGCCGACGAAGTGGGTCGAGTCGCCCTCGAAGCCGGGACTCTGGACGCTCCCGTCGGTGAAGCCGCTGTACTGGACGCCGATCTTGAGCGTTCCAGGCCCGAGCGCGACCGGCCAGTCCAGGCGTACGCCGTAGTCGTTCACATGATCCGCGCGGAGCTCCGGGAAGTAGAAGCGGGTGTACTCCCTGGTCGCGTGCCCGAAATTGACCGAGAGGACGAGGCCCTCCGAGGTCGGTCCCCGCAACAGGCCCAGGCTCTGGGTGCCGCTGAAGAGGAGGTAGGTTCCCTCGGCGGCGTTGACGTCACGGACGACGGTGAGCGAGGGGCTGAAGAACGTCTTCCAGGTGACGCCGGCCCAGATCTCCTGGGTGGACGGCGCCGCTCCGTGCGGGAACGAGTAGTCGTACGCCGTGAGCGTGAAGCTCACGTGCTCCAGGTCCCAGGTGTAGGCGAGCCAGGAGTCGACCTCGGTGGGCTCGAGGCGGTGCCCGGCGATGCCGGTCAGGTCGACGTTCGCCCACACTCCGGCCGAGAACCCTCCCTGGGACAGCGTGAAGGACGGCTGCAGGACCGCCTCGTCGTTGACGACCATGCCTCGCCACAGATAGGCCGACTGGACGGACGCTTCGACGGAGCCGTCCCACGATGCGAGCGCCGGCGCGGCGAGGAGCAGGACGCTCACCGTCGCGATCACCGAGACATGGCGCATGATCTCCTCCCCTGGGGGGCGGCGCCTCTGCGGCGTCCGCCGGCAGAGGCGCCCGTGCTGCGGCCCCGTTACTCTGCCACGTAGGCTTCCTCGCCGTGCAGCGAGGCGTCGAGGCCGAGGAGTTCCTCCGCCTCGCCGACGCGGACCGGCGAGATCCGGTTGATGAGGGCCAACACCGCATAGGAGAACAGGAACGCGTACGCGCTCGCAAGGGTGACGGCCACGACCTGTTTGCCGAAGAACGACGCGCCGCCGTGGAAGAGGCCGTCGGCGCCGGCCGGGTTCACCGAGGTCGTCGCGAACAGGCCGAGCATGATGATGCCGAGCACGCCGCCCACGCCGTGCACGCCCCACACGTCGAGGGCGTCGTCCCACGCCATCCGGTTCTTCAGGGTGATGGCGCCGTAGCACACGACGCCGGACGCGATGCCGATGAGGATGGCGGTCTGCAGGGTGACGTAGCCTGCGGCCGGCGTGATCGTCGCGAGGCCGGCGATGGAGCCGGTGAGCAGCCCCAGGAACTTCGGCTTCTTCTCGAACACCCAAGCCATGATCAACCAGGTGATGGCGGCGAACGAGGCCGCGGTGTCGGTGTTGAGGAAGGCGAGGGACGTGACGCTGTCGACCCGCAGCTCGCTGCCCGCGTTGAAGCCGTACCACCCGAACCACAGCAGCCCGGTGCCGAGGGCGACCAGCGGAATGGAGTGGGGGCCCTTCTCCGCGATCTTGCGCTTGCCGACGTAGAACACGGAGGCCAGCGCCGCCATCCCGGCGATGGCGTGGACCACGATGCCGCCGGCGAAATCGAGCACGCCCCACTGCTGGAGGATGCCGCCGCCCCAGATCATGTGGACCATCGGGAAGTACACGAACAGGAGCCAGGCGGTGAGGAAGATCAGATACGGCACGAACCGGACACGGTTCGTGAAGGCGCCCGTGATGAGGGCCGGGGTGATGATCGCGAACATCATCTGGTAGGCGATGAACACGAACAGCGGGATGTTGTTGGTGGGGGAGAACACGTCGCCCGGAGAGATCCCCATCATGAAGGCGTGGTTGAGGTTTCCGATGACGCCGCCCTCGCCGCCCGAAAAGCACAGCGAGTAGCCGCAGGCGACCCACAGGACGGTGGTCCAGCCCATCGAGACGAAGCTCTGGATCATGATTGCCAGGACGTTCCTGCGGCCGACCAGACCACCGTAGAAGAACGCCAGTCCCGGGGTCATGAGCATCACCAGGCTGGTGGCGACCAGCATGAACCCGGTGTTTCCGGTATCGAACGTTGCGGGCATCCGCGTCCCCTCCTCCTGGCACCGGCGGTGGCCGGTCCCTGAGTGGAGACTACCGGCCCCGCTTCCCGGGCCGCATCGGGGATGCCCCTGAGATGGGGCCTCCAAGAACCTGAGACGGTCCAGGGATAATTACCCTGGTCGAGTCACAGGCTCGTAAGGCCCTCGCGGACGGCGTACTTGGTCAGCTCGGCGACGCTGTGAATGTCGAGCTTGTCCATCACCTGCTGGCGGTGGGTCTCGATGGTCTTGACGCTCACGCCGAGCCGGGCGGCGATGGACTTGCTGGGCAGACCCTCGGCCAGCAGCTGGAGGACCTCGCGTTCCCGGGGGGTGAGCAGGTCGAAGGCCGTCCCGGTGTCGTGCGGCAGGCCGGCCACGTACTCCTTCAGGACCATGTCGGTGATGGCGGGGGAGAGGTACGAGGCGTGTGCCAGGACGCTCTCGATGGCGTGGATGAGCTCGTCGAACGCCGAGTCCTTGAGCAGGTACCCGCACGCCCCGGCCTTGAGCACCTCGATGACGTACCGCCGTTCCGCGTGCATGGAGAGGACGAGCACGCGCACCCCCGGCCGCGCCGCGACGATGCGGCGGGTCGCCTCGATGCCGTTCAGCCTCGGCATGGTGACGTCGAGGATCACGACCGAGGGTTCGAGCTCCCCGGCGAGCCGTACCGCCTCGATGCCGTCGGCCGCCTCGCCGACGACCTCGAAATCGGTCCGTTTCTCCAGGAGGTCTCTCAGGCCTTCGCGGACGATCCGGTGGTCATCGGCCAGCAGGATGCGGACGGTCATGGTTGAGTTCTCCAGGTGAGGCGACGTGGAGCGGGAGGCCGAGATCGATGCGGACGCCCTGCCCGGCCGTGGACTCGACGCACAGGCGGCCTCCGAGATACGTGCACCGCTCGCGGATGTTGAAGAGGCCGAACGCGTCGGTGCGCAGGCCTGGATCGTCCACGGCCGCCGGATCGAAGCCGACGCCGTCGTCCCGGTAGCTGACGCAGAGACGCCCGGGTTCCGAACGGACGTGGATGGCCACGTGGTGCGCGTGGGCGTGCTTGGCGGTGTTGGTCAGGAGCTCGCGGACCGCCTTGAACGCCACGAGCTGCACGATCTCGTCGGCCGGTTCGAGCTCGCCGGAGAGGACGGCCACCGCGACGTCGTGCTTGCGCTCGAACTGCTCGCCCAGCCACTGGAGGGCCGGAAGCAGGCCGAGCTCGTAGAGGATCGGCGGGCTGATCTCGACGGTGAGGGTGCGGGTGGTGCGGATCGTCTGGTCGAGGAGCGACCGCATTTCCTCGAGGGCGCGTTCGTAGCCGGAGAACGCGGCGCTGCGCTGGACCTCGACGAGCTTGATCTTGATGGTGGCGAGCGCCTGGCCGATCTGGTCGTGGAGGTCGGAGGCGATGGCACGGCGCTCTGCCTCCTCCGCCCGGGAAAGCTCCGCCGCCAGGGACCGGATGCGCTCCTCGCTGCGCGCGCGGCGGGCGATCTCCGCCTCGAGCGCCGCGTTCACCCTGACGAGCTCCGCAGTCCGTTGTCCGACCCGGAGCTCGAGCTCGTCGTGGGCCTCCTGGAGGGCCACCCGCGCTTCCTTGCGCTCGAGGTACGAACGCAGCATTTCGGCGAGAGAGTCGATGAGGCTTCGCTCCTCGGCGAGGAACGGTCCCTCCGCGGCCTCGGGCGCCGCCTCGAGGTAGCAGACCTCGATGAACCCCCGGCGGCCTGAGGCCGTCGCAAAGGCCGCACGTTGCCGCCACGGCGTCGCGGCGAACCCCGGGGTCGCCCGCTCGTCGCCGTCGAAGGCGATGCGTCCGCAGGCCATCTCGGGGAACTGCCAGGCCGCCGGCAACAGTGCGGCGATCTCCGCGAGCTGCTCGGTGACGGGCCGGCCGTCGTCCTGCAGGACGCGGGCCGCGCTGTGCAGCGCCGTGAGCTCTTTGACCCGCTCCTGCAGGTCGTGGAGCACGTTTCCGCGGACGTTCGCGACGACCGGCTCATTCCCCATGCCGGGCTCCTCGCCGCGTGCCGCGTACGGTCGGTGCCAATGGCCTTGGGAGTCGCATGGGCCCGCCCTCCGCCCCGGCCGCGGCCGGGGACATGATCGTAGCGCACCCGGGCGAGCAGGGCACCGTGCGCAGCACCTGCGGCGCGGCGCTGCGGAGAGCCCGGTGCCCGGAGCTCCCCCTGGTTCGGGTGTGGCGGCCGGCTGCCCGACCGTCGCGGTCCGGGGCCCCTCGTGCCCGGGGTCGGGAGGCATGGGCGCCAGCCGGAGCGTGTTACGGCTTCAGGAGCGCCGGGTGAGAGCGCGACGCGTCCCGAGGCCGACCCCCCGGGCCGCGTGTCGCCTGTGAGCGCCGGCGCGGAGGGAGAAAGGCATGGAGTACACGCGACTGGGAGACACGGGGCTCGAGGTCTCGCGCATCTGCCTCGGCTGCATGAGCTACGGCGATCCCGCCGCCACGGTGGAGGGATCGAACCTGCGCTGGGAGTGGGCCCTCGACGAGGACGCGGCGCGGCCGTTTTTCAAGCGGGCCCTCGAGCTGGGTATCAATTTCTTCGACACCGCCAACGTCTACTCGTACGGGGCGAGCGAGGAGATCACCGGCCGGGCGCTGGCCGACTTCGCGCGGCGCGAGGAGGTCGTGATCGCCACCAAGGTGTGGGGACGGATGCGCCCCGGCCCCAACGGCGGCGGCCTGTCGCGCAAGGCGATCCTGCACGAGATCGACGCGAGCCTGAAGCGGCTGGGCACCGACTACGTCGACCTCTACCAGATCCACCGCTGGGATCCTGAGACGCCCATCGAGGAGACCATGGAGGCGCTCCACGACGTCGTGCGGGCCGGCAAGGCGAGGTACATCGGCGCGTCCTCCATGTACGCGTGGCAGTTCGCCAAGGCGCAGCACGTCGCGGAGCGGCACGGGTGGACGCGCTTCGTGTCGATGCAGAATCACTACAACCTCCTCTACCGCGAGGAGGAGCGCGAGATGGTCCCGCTGTGCCTCGACCAGGGCGTCGGGCTGATCCCGTGGAGCCCGCTGGCGCGCGGCTATCTGGCGCGCCCGCCGCAGGTGAGGGGGACGAAGCGCTCGGAGACGGACCGCTTCGGGAAGACCCTCTACGCGGCCATGGGCGACGCGGATGGGCGCGTCATCGCCGCGGTGGACGCGGTGGCGTCGAAGCGGGGCCTTCCCCACGCCAAGGTTGCCATGGCCTGGCTGCTGTCGAGACCCGGCGTGACGGCCCCCATCGTGGGAGCCACCCGGATCGAGCACCTCGAGCAGGCGGCGGGCGCCGTCGACGTGAAGCTCACCGCGGAAGATGCCGCCGCCCTGGAGGAGCCCTACGTGCCCCACGGCATCGAGGGGCACAGCTGAGACCGGCCCGGCCCGGCGGCGTCAGCGGGGCGGTTTCGTCACCGTGAGCTCGGGCAGAGTCTCACCTCGGGCCGAGAACGCGATGAGCTTTTCCAGCCGACTCAGCCGGGTCGTCTCCCGCTTCGCGCTCACGATCCACCAGAAGATCGCCTTCCGGCGCGATGGAGGCTGCGCCTGGAAGAACGCCCACGCTGCCTCGTTCCGCTTCAGGATGGCGGCATACGGTTCCGGCAGGTCGGCGCTGCGCTGCTCGTAGGAGTAGATCCCCGACCGGTTCTCGCGCCTGGCCTCGTAGGCTTCGATCCCCGCCGGCTGCAGGCGTCCCTCCGCCGCGAGCGCCTCGGCCCGATCGATGTTGACGCGGCTCCAGACGCTCCCGGGCCTCCGGGGCGAGAAGCGGATGGTGTAGCTGTCGTCGTCCAGCCTCTTGCGGACACCGTCGATCCAGCCGAAGCACAGAGCCTCGTCCACCGACTCCGGCCAGGTCACGCTGGGCCTGCCGGAGCCCTTCTTTCGGAAGCCGACCCACAGCTCCTTCGCGTTGTCGTGGTTCGCTTCCAGCCACCGCCGGAACTCTGCCGGCGTTGTGAAGAAGAGGGGCTCGGGTGCCGTCATCGGGAGGCTCCGGGGCCGTGGTACGAGAGGGAAGCACGACGCCCGCGGCCGCTCCCTGCGAGGCGGCCCCTGCTCGGTGACGCGACGCTCACGGGGCCTCCTGCCCGGCGACCCAGCGCTCCACGACCTCGCTGAGCACGCTCAGCGGGATGGAGCCGTTCTCGAGCACCAGGCTGTCGAAAGCGCGGATGTCGAAGCGCGAACCGAGCTTCCGCTCGGCCTCGGCGCGCAGCTTCTGGATGCGCACCTCGCCCACCATGTAGGACACCGCCTGGCCGGGCCAGGCGATGTAGCGGTCGACCTCGGTCGAGATGTTCTGCTCGCTGAGCGCCGTGTTGTCCTCGAAGTACTTCACGGCCCGCTCGCGCGACCAGCCGAAGGCGTGGATTCCCGTGTCCACGACCAGCCGGACGGCGCGCCACATCTGGTAGTCGAGGTAGCCGAAGCGGGAGTAGGCGTCGTCGTAGAGGCCCATCGCGTCGCACAGCGTCTCCGAGTACAGCGCCCAGCCCTCGCCGAAGGCGTCGTAGTAGTCGAAGCGCCGGAACTGCGGGACGTTCTCGAGCTCCATCGCAATGGGGATCTGCAGCTGGTGGCCGGGGCGGGCCTCGTGGCAGGTGAGCACCTGGATCTCGTACTTCGGCCGTGACTCCGGCTTGTAGAGGTTGACGTCCATGGAGCCGGCGACGGTGCCGTCGCCCGCGGGAGGTACGGAGTAGGCGGGGTAGGTGTCGGGCGCCAGCGCGTCCGGGATCTTGCGCACGCCGTACGGCACGCGGGGGAGCTTTGAAGTGAGGAAGAACTCGACAAGGTGCGGATCGACGCGCTTGGCCGCCGCGCGGTAGGCCTCGAGCAGGTCCGCGGGTTTGGTGTAGTAGAAGCGCGGCTCGGTGCGCAGGAAGTGCAGGAAGTCGTGGTAGCTCCCCTTGAAGTGGAGCTCGTCGAAGATCTTCCTCATCTGCGCGTGGATCTCCGCCACCTTCTCGAGCCCCAGGGCGTGCACCTGCTCGGGGGTCATGTCCGTCGTGGTGGCGACGCGGACGAGGTGGGCGTAGTACGCCTTGCCGTCGGGCAGCGCGCTCGCCCCGATCGTCTCGCGGCAGTGCGGCAGGTAGCGGTTCTCGAAGAAGGCCAGAAGCCGCTCGAACGCCGGCGTCACCACGTCCGTGATCGCCTTGGCGGCCTGGGCGCGCAGCTCAGCCTGCTTCGCGGCGGGGATCGTGCCGGGCATCGTCTCGAAGGGGCCGTAGAAGCCGCTCTTGGCGGGATCGGAGACGATCTGCGCGGCGATCTGGCGCGGAATGCGGTCCATCACGACCCGGGGCTGCGTGCGGTCCTCGCGGACGCCCTCGTCGAGCAGCGCGACGACCTGGTCCACGTGCGTGCCGAAGCGCTGGAGGCGCGTGATCCAGTTGGCGTAGTCCTCTTCCGTCTTGAACGGCATGCTCCTCGCTACCGTGAACTCGGTCTGGACGCCGCCGAGCTGGTTGAGGGGGAACAGGTACTCGTGGAAGCCGTCGCTCGCCACCCGCTCCTCGTAGCGGTACTTGAAGAGGTCGGAGTCGAGCCGGTCTTCCGCGTCGAGGTCGGCCCGCGGGATCGCCGCGAGCCGCTGCAGCGTCCGCACGTCTTCCTCGTGGCGCGCCGCAATGGCCTCCAGGCTCATGTCGGGCCACCGGTCGTCGTAGGTGTGGACGCCATCGTAGGACGCCTCGACCGGGTTCTCGCGCATCTCGCGCGCCCAGGCGGCGTCGAACAGCGCGTGCAGCGCCGCGGCCGCGTCAGCAGGCGCCGCCGCCGCGCTCGCCGGCACGCTCGCCGCCACCAGCGCCGCGATCACAAGTCCGGCCCGCCCACGGGAAAGCTTGGCCATGTCCGTGTCCCTTCGCCGAGTTCAGTTCTCGAAGCCGTTCGCGCCCTGGCTCCGGAGGTGGCTCCGGCCATCCTACTCCAGCGCGTCGCTCCTGCCCGTCATCCGGCCGGGAACGGCCGTCACCGCCGTGGCCTGCGCGAGAGCGGGCCGCGATCGGCCGGGACGGAGACCCGGCCGGGTGGAGATGCTCGCGGCGGGGAGAGGCTACAGTGACTCCCGGGAGGAACAGTGATTCCCAACGCCTTCATCGGATGGCCGCACCCACCCACCGACGGTGAGCTCGCCGAGGCTCTCGGACCTGCTCGGCCGCTCTGGGACCGGGCCGTCGAGGGCATCGCCGGTGAGCTGGGCCTGGCGGACCGCGAGTGGAAGTGCAGCGGACGCGCGTACGGCTGGTCGCTGCGCCTGAAGCGGGGGAAGAGGAACATCGTGCACCTCTCCCCGTGTCGGGAGTGCTTCAGGGTGGCCATCATCCTGGGTGACCGGGCCGTCAGCGCCGCCCGGTCCAGTGGTCTGGGCGCCGCTGCGATGCGGTTGATCGACGAGGCGCCCCGCTACCCGGAGGGCACGGGAATCCGCATCGAGGTGACGGGCCCGGAGGACCTTCCCCTCATCGAGAAGCTGGCCAGGATCAAGCTCGAGAACTGAGGCGTCCCGGCGCCCGCCCGGCAGGCTCGATCCGGACCTGAGTCCGGGGCGCCTCGGCTGCCGGCTGCAACCAGGAGGGAGGTCCCGCGTACTTCTTCGCAGCGCAGGCCTGAGGAGGGTACGTGAAGACTCCCCCCCGGATGTGGAGCTCGGTGGTCGCAGCGGCGATCGTCGTGGTGGCGGTGTGGGGTTGTTGCGGGCGGGTGCAGGCTCCGGCTGCGAGCGTGGAGGTGCCCGGCGACGCCCGTGCGGTCATCCAGCAGCTCGACCTCATGTGCGGGCACGAGCAGTACGACGCCGCCCTCGCCTACGTCGACCGCGCGGTTGCCAGGCTGGGGGACGATCCCGCCCTCCTCCGGCGCTCCAACGACCTGGCGTTCTACCTGGAGCGGTACGAGGAGGCCCTCGAGGCCGCGCGCCGGCTCGACCGGGCGGACGCGGGGCGGTCGCCCTGGAACCAGCTGAAGGCCGCCGAGGCGCTGTTGAAGCTGGGACGGCCCGACGAGGCCATGGACTGCATCGAGGTCGCCGTCAACGAGCGGGCGTTCCAGCGCTACGAGGTCTTCGACGGCGAGCTCTACGATCCGCTGCGCGGGAACGAGAGGTTCCGGCGCTGCGTCGCGGCCGCCCGGGGGAACGTCGAGCTGGGCGGGTATGGTCTCGACGTCGCGCTCGAAACCGTCTTTCGCTGCATCAGGTAGCCGGGGCGCCCAGGGCCGCGTCGCGCTCAGCGCACCGGCGCCCTCAGGACCACCACGTCGTGGAGGCGCTCCGGGGCGAAGATCTTCCCCTCCGGCGTGAACGCGGCGAGCTGGCTGTTGGCGATGAAGCAGTAGGCGCCCCCGGCCACGACGCCCGTCGTGGGGATGTCGAAGTCCGGGTGGCTGCGCGCCAGGGTGCGCGCGCTCTCGACGCGGTCGCCGGAGGCGTTCAGCTCGAACACCGCGACGCGCATGGGCTCGAAGGCGTTCTGGACCGCGACGAGCGACCGTCCGTCCCGGACCAGGCCGTCGATGCCGGCGAGGGTGACGCCCGGCGGCGCCTCGAGCTCCCGGGTCCGCCCGGTCGGCCGGTCGACGAGGGTGACGCCCCAGGCATGGGCGACGAAGACCGTCCGCTCGTCGGCCGACAGCGCGATGCCGTTGGGGTAGTCCCAGGTGCCCGCGGGGAAGAGCCGCTCGAGGCGTCCGGTACGGACCGGGACCGCGTAGAGCGTGCCCTCCTCGGAGTCGGTGACGAGCACGTCGCCGCGGGAGTCCACGACGAGGTCGTTGAAGAGGTGGCGGGTCGTGCCGGGCGGCGTCCAGTACGCCTTGACGAGCGTGCCGCTCGCCAGGCCGTAGGCGAAGACGGCGGAGCGGCCCGCGTCTTGCGGCGTGCCGCCGGTCATGGATTCGCTGGCCTCGCTGGCGGCCCAGAGCAGGCGGCGCTTCTCGTCCACCTTCATGCCGAGCACGGACAGCAGGCCGTCCCGCTTCGAGGGCACGAAGTCGCTCGCGCGGCCGTCCGGGCCGATCCGCACGATCTTCCGCTTGCGGATGCTGCTCAGGAAGAACGAACGCGTGGCCGGGTCGTAGGCGATGCCCTCGGGGATGAGGTCCGGCTCCGCCACGCGGAACGCCACCTCCATCGAACCGGCCGGCTGCCGCAGCGCGTCGGCCCGGCCCTTGATCGCCCGCCCGTCAGCGGTCTCGAGCAGCTTCACGAACGCGTCGTCGCGGAGCACCTCCAGGCCGCCTCCCAGGGAGATTGCGCGGTCCAGCCAGGAGAGCGCCGCCTCGGGCTTTCCGGCGGCGAGGGACGCGCGGGCGAGCTCGGCCATCACGCCGGGGTGGGAGGGCGCGGCAGCCAGCACCGCCTCGAGGTGGGCGGCCGCCTCCTCGTAGTGCTCCTCACGCATGGCGCCGACCGCCTTCCGGTAGGCGTCCATGCCGTGCGGCACACCATGCTCCTGCGCGGTGCCGGCGGCGGACCACAGGGCGACGGCCACCGAGACCGCGGCCACGGGGAACCTCCACCCGGTCCGCGCCCGGCCCCTCAGCGGCGTGTCCGCCGCTGCGCGGCCCCGGACCCCAGGCAGGCGGAACCGCGCACGCCCAGGACCCCTGATGCCATCGACGACGTCCCGTTCCGTTCTCACGAGCCCACCTCCGCGCCGGCCCCGGCTCCGACTGCAGTACGGTCCTCCCGCACGGAGGTTGCGCCGCGCGGCGGACCGGCTCACGAGGCTCCGGACCGGGACGAGGCCGCGGCGGCTTCCGACGCCGCGCGGCGCCGCCAGAGGGCGTAGGCGGGCAGGCCCATGACGAGGATGGCCAGACCCGACAGGGACTGGACCGGCCGCTCGACGAGGGCGCCCACGACCAGGGCGACGCAGGCCAGGATGAACAGCAGGGGGACGACCGGGTAACCCCAGGTCCGGTAGGGCCGCGGCGCCTCCGGCCTGGTCCGGCGCAGGACCAGCAGCGCGGCCCCCGCCGCGACGTGGAACAGCGTCGCGGCGAAGATCGTGTAGACGTAGAGCTGGGTATACGTGCCCGACAATGCCAGCAGCGCCGACCAGGCGCCCTGGGCGGCGAGGCTTCGGGCCGGAGTGAGGGTCCGGGGGTGGACCTCGCCGACGGAGCGGAAGAACACGCCGTCCTGCGCCATCGGCAGGTAGATCCGCGCGGCGTAGAGGATCGTCGCCGCGAGGCAGCCGAAGATCGACACCAGCACCGCCGCCGACACCAGTCGCGCTCCGAGCGGCCCGAACAGCACGGCCGCGGCGGCCTCGCCGATGCGCGGCGAGGCCGCCGCCTCGGCCGGGTCGAGGGCCCGCAGGTAGACCAGGTTCAAGAGGAGGTAGACCACGAGCACCGTGACGGTGCCGATCACCAGGCTGCGCGGCAGCGTCCGCTCGGGGCGCCGCAGCTCGCCGGCCGAGAACGTCACCCCGTACCAGCCGTCGAACGTCCACAGCACGGCGATCATGCCGACGGCGACCCCGCCGGCGACCCCCGAGGCCGGGAGCGGCGCCAGCAGGCCGGCGTGCGAGGCCGGCGCGACGAGGAGCCCCACGCCGACGAGGGCGGCGACCGCCCCCACCTTGAGCAGCGTGAGGAGGTTCTGCAGCCAGGCTCCTTCGCGCAGGCCGAGGATGTTGACCACGGTCAGGAGGCCGATCGCAGCCACGGCGGCGACCTGTCCTCCCGACAGCGACCAGGTCCACGGACCCAGCCGCGCCGTGGCCAGGACGTGGGACGTGGAGAGCGCCGGCACGAAGCTGCCCAGATACTCCCCGAACCCCACGGCGATGGCGGCGATGCTGCCCGACATGATGACCAGGAAGCACGACCAGCCGTAGAGGAAGCCGGGCAACGGGCCGTACGCCTCCCTGAGGAAGACGTAGATCCCGCCGGCGCGCGGGAACATCACCCCCAGCTCGGCGTAGGTCAGGGCGCCGGCGATGGTCAGCAGCCCACCCGCCAGCCAGACCAGCAGGATCAGACCGCCGTGCGGCAGGACCCGGGCGATGTCGCTCGTCGTGAAGAAGATCCCGCTGCCGAGCACGGCGCCGATGGTGAGCAGCGTGCCGTCCCAGGTGCCCAGTCCGCGGAGGAGCTGCGGCGCGACCGCCGGGGCTTCGCTCATCGCTCTCTCCCGGCGCCCGTCACTGCTCCGCCCGCCGGGTCCCGCCCGCGCATGAGCTCCGGGACGCTCGTGAGTCTATCCGGGTGTCCGGCATCGAAGTCCGGACACGAGTGTACCGGCGCTGCCTCCACGCAGCCGACGCCCTCGCCCGCGACGCGGCCGGGACGCGCTCGGGCGCGGTGCCTACGGCACGCGCGAGATGCGGTCCGCGGGGGCCGGCTGGATCGGCTGCAGGCTGGTCCTTGATGTACTCGACGAAGGCGTCGAGGTCCAGCGGACCGCCCTCCCGCTCGCTCACCCGGCTCAGCGTGGAGAAGCCGTCGCCGCCGTCGGCGAGGAAGCTGCTGGCCACGACGGAGTAGACGGCATCGGGCCGCAGCGGGCTGCCGCCGACGGTGACGTCCCGGATGCGCTCGCCCTCCGGCGCCGCCTCGCTCCAGGCGTAGCGCAGCCCGGAGACCTGCAGGATCCCGGGGCGCTTGCCCCCGTGCCACTGCTGTTCGAGGACTTCGAGGAGCTGCCGCCCGGTCATGCTCATCTTCACCAGCGAGTTGCCGAAAGGCTGCACGGCGTAGGCCTGTCCCCAGGTCACGGGGCCGGCGGGGATGTCGGCGCGGATGCCGCCGGAGTTCATCAGCGCCACGTCGGCGCCCATGGCGTGGCGCTGGGCGTCGGCGATGAGGTCCCCCAGCGGCGACTCGCCGGCCTGCGTCCCGGTCCTCGTGAGGTCCGTTGCCGCCCGGCCGAGCACCCGGTCGGTCAGCGGCGCCACCAGCGCCTCGGCCTTCGCCGTGAGCGCCGCCGCCCACGGCGCGGGGTGGAGCCCCGGACCGGCGTCGGCGTAGGTGGTGACGATGGACGCGGTCTTGGAGACCACGTCGTCGGTGACGGGGCTGATCCCCAGCTGGATGTCCGCGAAGGCGGTCCCCGAGGAGTAGGCCTGCGTCACCAGAACGGGGCGGCCCCCGGCGTTGGGGATCGTCGCGTTGGTGAAGGCGTGGCTGTGGCCGGAGATGACGACGTCCACGTCGGGGTCGAGCCTGCCCACGATCCCGGCGATGGCCCCGCGGACCTCTCCGGCATCGGCGCGGGTCTCGCCGCGGTAGGCCTTCTGGCGGCCGCCCTGGTGGATCAGGGCGACGATGGCGTGGACGCCGGCCTGCTCGATCTCGGGGACGTACCGGTTGATGGCGTCGGCCTCGTCGAGGAAGGTGAGCCCCCTGATGCCGGCGGCGGCCACCATCGAAGGCGTGTCCTTCAGCGTGGCGCCGATGAAGGCCACCTTCACGCCGCGGACCTCCCGGATCACGTACGGCGGAGCGATGGGCAGCCCCGTGGCCGTGTCCACGACGTTCGCCGTGACGTAGGGGAACTCGGCGCCGCGGTAGGGCGTGACGAAGACCAGGCCCGAGGACGCGTTGCCGCCGTAGAGCAACCGCTCGAGCTCGGCGCGGCCGTGGTCGAACTCGTGGTTGCCGAAGGTTCCGACCATGTTGCACCGCGGGTCGCCGCGGTCCCAGCGGCCCGCCGCGGGACCTTCGGGGCGGGGCGCGTGGAGGACCCGGCAGTGGTCGTTGGCGAAGTGGTTCATGAACAGCACCGTCGGCTCGTCGCGCAGGAGCGAGGAGGCCGGCGGCGACGCGCTCACGAGGTCGCCCGCGTGGACCACGAGCGTCCCGCTCCGGCCGGCGCCGGCGGCGTCGAGGTACGCGGCGAGCACGGCGGCGCTGCCCACGGGCCGGTCGCTCGTGCGCTTGCCGGCCCCGAGCTGTCCGTGGAAGTCGTTGATTGCCAGGATCGTGACCTCGACGGGCGCGGGGACCGCGACAGCCGTCGCCCCCGGGCGCGCGCCTCCGGAACCGTGGGTGCAGGATCCCACCAGCGACAGCGCGACGACGAACGTCGGGAAGGCCCAGACTCGGTGGTTTCGCATGGCTCTCACTCCTCCCGCCCGCGCAACCGCGCCGGGGGCGTCGCGGTTGGACCGCCGTAGTGTACCCGCATCGGGGGCACCGCCTGCCGGAGCGGGGTCGCTCCGTCAGTTCGCAGGGAACCTCAGCCTGTAGACCCGGTCCCAGTCCTGGTACACGGAGAAGAGGACCTCGGCGGCGGCGGGCCGGTAGACCACCGACCAGGTGGTACCCTTCTGCGAGACGTCCCGCAGGATCCGCATTCCGCCCTCGCCGTCCAGCTTCCCGCCGCGCGCTTCGAGCTCCTCGGAGGCGGTCTTGTAGCGCCAGCACTTCTCGCGCAGCACCGCGTCGGGCACGCCCGAGACGACCTTGTTGGTGAGCACCTGCCAGCTCCCCGCGGGGCGGGTCGTCCGCCACGCGTTCCCGGAGTACTCGAGGACGACCGAGCGCCCCGAGGCGTCTGCGACGAGGAAGTGGGCGTTCACCGAGTGATCGTCGAGGTCGAACGGCACGAACCCAGCGACGAGCTCGAGCGCCTCGCCGACGGTCCGGCAGCGGTCCAGGATCTTGCGGACGAGATAGCCGTCGAAGACCTTCCTGGTTCCCGGCTTCGGGCTCGTCGTCACCTGGGAGACCCCGGTGACGCCAGCGAACAGACCCTTCTCGTTGATCCCGTCGTAGGCGTAGAACGGCGCGAGCAGGAGGGATTCGCCGAACGGCGTCGCCGCCATCTCGTCGAGGCGCACGTTGCAGGGGAAGCCCAGGTCGATCGCCCTGGTGAAGCTCACCGAGGCGTACCCCCCGGCGGGCTGGTACCGGCTCACCACCACGGAGCCGACGTTCTGGTTGTCCCAGTTCCTCGCCACGACCTCGGAATCCCCGTTCTTCGTCGCGTAGATGGTGCAGAAGCGCCAGGGCTGGCCGATCCAGGGGTGACGGAGCAGCTTCTCGTTCTCCTTCTCGAAGAGCGCTTCGCGGTCCCCGGTCTGCGTGATCAGGTAGAGGCCGCCGGTGGCGTACGTCTCGTTGACGTCGCGGATCTTCATCACGCTCTTCAGCGTCCGCTCCCGGTCCGTTCCCTCCGCGGGGGGCGCGGGAAAGGCGACGTCGAGGGGTGTGACCGCCGCCGGGCGTCCCTCCTTCGGCGTTTCGGCCTCGAAGTCGATAACGTGGCCCGCGCGCCAGGGTCCGAAGGCGTCCTGGAACCAGCTGTCGCGCATCGAGGTCGGTGAGCGGAGCTCGAGCGTGTTGCGGAAGTCGTAGCGCTGCTCGACGCCGGGGATGCCCGGCCTGTCCGGCCAGGTCATCGTGCCTTCGAGCGTGATCGTGCGTCCCTCCGCCGTGACCGTCCCGTCGAGGAAGACGCCGCTGTTCTCGACGAACACGATCCGGACGCTGCCGGCGGGGCCGTCCCAGAAGATGAGCCCCTCGCCGGAGGTGCCGAGGTCCTGGTTGGTCGTGCTGAGCCTGATGACGCGCCCCTTCTCCAGAAGCTCGAACCGCCTGACCACCACCGACTCGTGCCGCCCGTCGGGCGACCTGAGGGCTCCCTGCCAGGTCTTCCCCAGCAGGGGCCTGAAGGCCTCGAGCCTCGGGTCGATCGCCGGCGCCGGCGGGACGGCCGCGTGCGCGGCGGACGCGGCGAGCAGGAGCACCGCACACGCGGCAAGAAGCAGACGCTGGAGACCGCGCGCGCGTACCGCCACGGTGACGGCCGGGATCACGGATGCCTCGGACAGTGTCATCGGGCCCTCCTCCCGGGGCGGCCTGGTGAGGTCACGGCTCCGCACGGGCCGGCCCGCGCGTCACGGCGATCCTCCCCGCGCCCCGGTGGCGTGAGTCTGTCGTGTGCTCTACGAGGCCGGGCGAGGGAAGGTTCGCCGGCGCCGGCGCCGCAGGGGCGATGCTCCGTCCCCGGGGGCCTACTTCGCGCCCGCGGCGCGGAGGATCTTCGCCGCCTCGGGGCAGGCCCCCGCCTCGGTCAGGATCGTCATTCCCGGGGCCCGCTGGTAGGTGAGGTCGGCGCCGCGGTCCACCAGCGCCTTGACCAGGCGCGGCATGCACATCATCACGGCCCAGTTGAGCACCGGCGTGCCGTACTGGTCGCGGGCGTTGGGGTCGGCGCCCAGCTTGACGAGCTGGAGGGCGTGGTCCTCGTCCTTGCTCATCATCGCCGCGACGAGGAGCGCGGTCATCTCCCCGGGAGGGATGTCGTTCGTGGTGGCGGGGGGCAGGGTCGGGGTCGGCTCGGGTACCGGCTCCGCCGCCACGGCTTCCTGCGCGGCCGCCTTCGGCGTGCCTGCCGGCACGGCGGCAAACTCGACCGAGCACGCGTAGGTGCGCTCCTCGAAGCCGCGCTCCGCGAGACGGAGCGAGCCGGCCCCGGGGGCGCTCCCCTTGTACGTGAACCAGGCGCCCGGGAGCACGACCATCCCGTCGAGGCCCTGGGCGTGGACGGCGACGTTGACCAGCTTCGGTCCGTCCAGGCGGAGCACCAGCGCGACCAGCCCGCCTTCGCGCGCACGCAGCTGCATGGACACCTCGTCGTCCGCGGCGACGTCGGCGAGCGGCCGGTCGCTGACGACCACGAGCGTGTCCTTCTTCTTCTCGTCGAACAGGTTCTCGGTCTTGGCCATGACGGCGTGCGCCAGGCGCGTCCTGGACCCGTTCACCGTCAGCGTGCCGGATGCCCCGCCGGGCTCCACGCCCCGCGCGGCCGCCGCGCCGAGCGTGCCACAGAGCATGGCCATCGCGACGACTGCACTCTCCCTCGCCTTCATCGTGGACCTCCCCCCGCGCTACGACCTCGATGGTCACCTGTGAAGATGGAACAGGCGCGGATCATAGACACGGTGGACGATGCGGCGCAAGCCCCCTGCCGGACGCTGGCGCGGGGACCCCTCCGGGGGAGACCGGCCGGGATCAGCCGCCGAAGACGACCTGCAGCGGGCGCACCTCCCAGCGGACCACGAGGCCGTTGCGCGCGTAGGGATCGGCCGCGACGAACGCGTCGGCGACGGCGGGGCCCTCCCCGCGGAACAGCAGCACGGCGCCGGCGGGCGCCTCGCTGTAGGCGCCCGCCATCACGAGGTCGCCGCGCTCGTGGGCGGCCCGCGCCAGCTCCAGGTGGCCGTCCCGGTAGGGTGTCCGGCGCTCCGCCATATCCTCCACGTACTCATACGAGAGCAGGTAGTGCATCCTCGTCCTCCCCGGTCTCACGGCCGCATCGAGAGTACCTCACGCACCGCCGAGGTGCGGACCCGGCACCCCGCGCCTCCGCGACGGCCGCGGGCCGCCTATCCGCGCGGCGTGATGGGGATGCGGGCGGCGTTGCGCCCGAGCCATTCGGCGAAGGTCTGGAGCGTCGGCAGCAACCTGCGCGCGGCCCCGGGGTCGCGCACGCCGGCGAAGTACTCGTTGAAGTCCCGCTTGAACTGGAACATGTTGCCGAGGTCGTCAGCGCCGGGGAAGCCGAGCGCCCGGTAGGCGTCGGGGGAGATCGCGTTGAACCGCACCTCCTCGCCGAGGGCGAGCGCGAGCGCAGCCGCCATCTCGGCGCCGGTCAGGCACTCGCCCGCGATGGCGACCGTCCTGCCGATCATCTCCGCGCCCCTCTTGAAGACCTCGTAGGCGCACCTTCCGATGTCCTCGACCGCGATCCCGGGCAGCCGGGCGTCCCCGGTCGGCAGCGTGAGCTCCAGCGTGCCGTCGGCGCCGCGCTGCGGGCCCATCCCGAAGCCGATGAAGTTGTCCCAGTAGAACGAGGTGAGCAGGAACGTCGTCGGGACGCCGAGCCCGGTGAACACCGCGTCCGCCTCGCCCTTGGCGTCGAAGTGCGGCACCTTGTAGTGGCCCATCAGTGTCGGCATCCGGTCGTCGGTGAGCGGCACCCACTTCCTGGTGTCCTCGAGGGTGGACCAGACCGCGTGCCGGACCCCCGCCCGTTTCGCCGCCGTCGCCATGGCGCGCGCCTGCGCGAGCTCCCGCTCCGGCGAGAAGTGCTCCCAGTACGCCGTCACGCAGTAGGCGCCGTGGGCGCCGGCGAAGGCGCGCTCGACGCTCGTCTCGTCGTCGGTGTCTCCCTCGACGACCTCGGCGCCGCGAGCGGCCAGCGCCCGTGCCGCCTCTGAGCCGGGCCTCCGGGTGACGGCGCGCGCCGCGAAGCCGCTCGCGGGATCGTCGAGGATCGCGCGCACCAGGCCGCCCCCCTGCGCGCCCGTCGCGCCGATGACGGCGATGATCTTCTTCTCGCTCATTGTGCGGTTTCCCCCGGATTCCGTAGCGCGACCGTACCGGCGGCTATTCCACGACGTCCCGACGCCGGCCTCCGCCTCCGAGCTCCTTTCCCACCCGGTACCGGGGCGGCGCAGAGGCCGCGGCCGGTCCTGGGAGGCGCCGCTCCACCTGGACCCGGACAACCGCCACGCCGGAGCCATGCTGGAGAAGCTTTGCGCCTGATCCGGCCGCCCGGGTGGCCCCTGGGAGCTCCTCTCAGCGGGACAGGCGCCTCGCCGGGAATGGGGGCGCGTCGTCGCACCGTTGCCTCTGCCACAGGAGGAACCCATGAAGAAAGCGACGTTGCTGCTCGTTGCGTTTGCCGTGGCCGCTCCGCTCTGCGCCCAGGAGATGATGCCCATGGCCGGCCCCGACGCGGTCGCAACGATGAAGGCGAGCTTCGACTCCGTCAAGGGCTATATCATCGACAGCGCGGCCGAGATGCCCGAGGCCGACTACGCGTTCAAGCCCACCCCCGAGGTGCGCAGCTTCGGTCAGATCATCGGCCACCTCGCCGACGCCAACGTCATGCTGTGCTCGATGGTCCTCGGCAAGCAGAGCCCGTCGAAGGGCGTCGAGAAGAGCACGACCTCGAAGGCCGGCCTCGAGTCCGCCCTCAAGGCCTCGTACGAGTACTGCGAGGCCGCCTTCGCCATGCCCGAGGCGGCGATGGGCGAGAAGGTCAAGCTCTTCGGCCACGACAGCACCCGCCTCGGGGCGCTCCTCGTGGAGCTCACCCACAACTGGGAGCACTACGGCAACCTCGTCACCTACCTGCGCCTCAAGGGCCACGTCCCGCCCTCGAGCCGCCCGAGGAAGAAGATGTAGCCGGCGTCCGCGGACGGCGGCGCCGCGCCGGCGGACAGGTGGCGGTGACGGGGGGCACGGCCCGGGCGGATCCGCCGACCCGGCCGGGCTCAGGGCGCGGCTCGCGCCGGGCCCGGACGCCGGCCGGACCGCGAGGAGGCGGCTGCCGGGAGGGCCGTACGGCTGTAGCGCGCAGCCGGGAAAGCGGGCCCGCGCCTCGCCGGGCGGCAGCGCCGTGATGACGAAGGAGATGCCCTCGCGCGCCACCTGGATCGGGGCCCTCGCCTCGAACTCCGCCGGTGTTTCGAACCTGAAGCTCGCCGGGTATTCGAGACGCCCGGCCCAGGGGCCGTACTCGTACAGATAGCGCAGCGCCGGCGCCTCGTAGTACGTCACGAACACCCGCCCGGGGGCGAACGCGGCGCGGGGAAGGAGGTCGAGCTGCACAGCGACGTCGGTCACCGCTCGGCCCTCCACGGACTGGCGGTGGAGGCCGGCGCCCAGCGCCGCGGCGGCCACGATCAGCGTCGCGAGGCCGGCGCCGAGGCGCCGCGCGCGGCGGCGCGGGGGGGCGGCGCGAGCGAGCAGCCGGGCCCGGGCCTCGGCGGCAAGCGCAACCGCGGCCACGGCGGAGACCGCCACCAGGTAGGCGCTCCAGCGGACGGCGAGGTCCCACGGGTAGAGGCCGAGGAGCGAGACGGCGGCGGACAGCGTCTGGACCCCTGCGGCGAAGGTGAGGAGGGCGAACCGCGCGGCGGCGCCGGCGGCGTCGGGGCGGGGGCGGTCGCCGCCGGGCCGGGCCGCGAGACGCCGGGCCGATGCGACGAGGACCAGCACGATGGCGAACGTGATCGGCAGGGCCGCCGGCGAGATCAGGTTGCGGGCGAGGAGCGCCGGCACGTCCGGCGCGAAGGCGAGCACACCCCCGTGCGTGTAGGCCGGTGACGACAGTCCCAGCGCGCCGGCGTGCATCTCGGGACGGAGCTGGCGCGGGAGCATGATCGCGGCGATGGCCGCGCCGCTGACGGCGATCGGCAGGGCCGCCGCGGCCATCTGGGCGCGTAGCGTCCGGCCCGTGACGCGGCCGGCGCAGCCGCCCAGGAGCGCGACGAGCAGCGCGGCGGCGGCGAGGACGAAGCTGTACCGCGAGGTGAGGAAGGCCGCGCAGACCAGGCCGAGGAGGGCCGCCCGGCGCGGCGACGGCCGCTCGACGGCACCCGCGAGGAGCAGCGCGCCCAGCATGATGCCTGCCATCTCCATGCTGTAGGCGCGGATCTCGAGGCCGAAGTAGAGCGCGGCCGGGACCAGCGCCGGCACCGCGCCGGCTGCGACCGCGAAGACGGGGGAGCGGGTCAGCCGCCAGCCGAGCAGGGCCAGGGCGAGCGAACCGAGCAGGAAGAAGGCGAACGGCAGGAGGCGCAGCCAGACCAGGCTGCGCGAGACGGCGGTCCACCCGTGGAGGAGCACCGAGAAGCCGCCGGGATCGAGGTTCTCCCAGGCGTTCCACCGGACCGTGTCGGCCAGCCCCCGGCGCGGGGCGAACGGCGCCGAGTCTCTGCCCACGCCCTGCGACATCCAGAACTGGGAGGCTTCGTCCCACCACATGCCCCGGTAGCCGAGGTTCCCGGCTGCCAGCGCGAGGAAGCCGGCGACGAGCACCGCCGCCAGCGCCGCCGCGAGGGGCGCCCGGCGCAGGGTGATTTCGCCGCCCGTCACGGCCTCCGGCCCGGCCGGAGGCGGCGCCGCTCCTCCTCCGCCGGGCGCGGGTCCGATGGTCACGGGGACTTCCAGTACAGCCACCCGCGGGCGAGGCCGGTGCGCTGGACGAGCCGCTTCGGACCGCGCACCAGCGCGGCCCAGAGCGGTGAGCGCTGCTCGAGCCGGTAGCTCGCGAGCATGAGCGAGCGGACCCACGAGCGGTACAGCACGCTGTGCCAGATCGCGCGGCGAAGGTCGCGGGCGATGTCGCGCCTGCCGGCCTCCCTGGCGAAGGCGAGGATCTCCTCCTCGAACACGCGCACCCCCGGCGTGCTCAGCTCGAGGCGGCGGATGCTCCCCCTCGTCAGGGGCCGGGCGAAGCAGCGGTAGTCGCCGAGGGCGCCGGCGACCTCGAGGGTCGTCATGGTGCGGACGCACTTCTCGCAGGCGCAGCAGTTGGCCACCGCGTCCCGGCCGGGCTGGAGACCGGTGGCGTTGACGCACACCCGGAGGTGGTCGAACGTCACGGGCCAGCGCGACAGCGCCACCGTCTTCTCGACGCGCGACAGGTGCCCGCCGTCGTGGATCGTCTCGAGCGACTCGGTGGCGAGGAGATGGTCGAACATCGGGTGGGAGCCGTCGGGAAACCGGTGCAGATGCGTGAAGCGGTACGAGGACGGCACGTAGTAGCGCGAGAAGAGCCGGCCGAGCAGCAGCGCGGGCGCGGTCACGAAAGCCGCGAACGACTGCTTGAGGAGGAGCAGGCCGACGAACTGCAGCAGGTTGGTCCGGACGACGACGAGGTCGACCCCGAGCGCGCGCAGCGCCGACTCGTAGAAGCTCTGCAGGCGGGCGAAGCCGCCGCTGCCCTCGAGGTCCGTGTCGGGGTCGAACCCGTTGATCATGAGCGCGTGGGTGATGCGGTACGGTGCGAGCGGCTCGTTGTCCGGAAGATGCGTCCACAGGGTGTGGAACGAGTCGAGGCCGCCGGAGAACGCGGTTCCGACCGCACCGGCCGACCCTCCGGGAGGGCGGCTGGCGAGCCGGTCCGCCCGGACCTCGACGGTACGGAACTGGGTCGGCTTCCAGGTCGCCTGCAGCCGCTGGTAGTCGCGGGCCCCGGCGGCCAGGTGGTACGACAGCTCGCCGTGGACGGTGAGGTCCTCCCCCAGCCACATGGCGAGCGGCAGCAGCGCTGCGACGAACCCGTCCGCGCGGTCGTCGACGAAGGCGCCCACCGCGGCCGGGAAGGTGAACCAGAGCCTGGCCGGCAGGACGGGCCCGGTGTGCTCGAGCTCGACGGAGGCCTCGATGGTGACCTCCGGACCGCTGCGAGTGAGTGTCGGGTGGCCGATGATCATCGCCGCGTTCCCGTGGGTGTGAAGCCGAGCTCCGCACAGTCGTCGCAGAGGATCCGCTGGTCGCAGCGGACCCTCGTGCAGCCGACCGGGCCGAGCAGGGCGAAGTACAGCCGGGTGAGATGGTCGCTGACCAGACCCTTGACCAGCACCAGGTCGCCCGGGCGCAGGGTCGCGTCCAGCAGCCGGGCGGCGGCGAAGAGGTCCGGGCAGGCGTGCACGCACGCGGGATCGTGGCCGGCCTCGAGGGCGCCGTACTGACCGTGCGCGGCATGCTCGCCAACGAAGACGACGACCTCGGCCGACCGCGCCGCCGCGTGGCCGAGGCGGGCGAGCCGCTTGCGGCGCGAGAGGTTCCCGTAGTCGGAGACGTCGCTGACGACGACGATGCGGCGCGCCGCCCGGGCGGTCGCCAGCACCGCGAGCGCCGCCTCCCACGCCTCGATGGAGCCGTCGTAGTCGTCGCGGAGCACGGTCGCGCCGTTGGGAAGCGGGACGGGCTGCAACCGGCCGGGGAACGGCTCCATCGCCTGGAGCGCCGCCGCCGCAGCGGGCAGTGGCACGCCGAGCCGGCGCGCCGCGGCGAGCGCCGCGACGGTCGCCGCCGCCCAGTGCGGGCCGACGAGGCGGGTCGCGACACGGCACGACTCGCCGTCCGCGGTCCGAATGTCGAAGGCCAGCCTTCCTGGCCAGCGCGCGGCGACGTTCTCGGCCCATGCGTCGAGACCGGGCGAGGTTCCGGTGCGCACGACCTCGCCCCGCGCCACACCTGCCATGGCGGCGACGCGCGGGTCGTCGGCGTTGAGGACCGCAACGCCGTCGCGGCGGAGCACCTGCAGCAGCACGGCCTTCTCGCGCGCCTGGACCTCCGCGTCGGCGAAGGCGCGGGTGTGGGCCGGAGCACGGCCAGGACCACGGCCACGTCGGGCCGCACGAGGCGCGCGAGCCGCCGCATCTCGCCGGGCGCGCCGATACCGACCTCGAGCACGGCGAAGCGGTGCCAGGGGCGGACGCGCAGAACGTTGAGGGTGAGCGGGAGGCCGGTGTTCTCGTTGCCTGCCGAGCGGAAGGTCCGCCTGTGCGCAGCGAGGATCGTTCCCAGCATCTCCTTGGTGGTGGTCTTGCCGTGCGTGCCCGTGACCACGACGAAGGTGGTCCGAGGAAGCAGCCGCCGCCACAGGACCGCGGTCCAGTAGAGGAGCTGCGCGGCGAGGACGGTCGCCAGGTGGGCGGAGCGCCCCCGCGTCTGGTCGCCGAAACCGCCGGGGTTCATTCGCGACATCATAGCCGCGCCGGCCGGCGAAGCCCGCCGGTCACGTCGGCCCGGAGGCGCCGCGCGGGCGCCGGTCCGCGCGCACGAAGCGCCAGCCGGGTGGCGCCGCGGCAGGGGAGCCGTGCGCGACGAGGACGTGCGGCCGCGCCCCGCACCCGATCGCCCGAACGGCCCCGGCCCGCCGGTAGCCGACCGCGAGCCACGGCGGGTAGGCCCACGGGTTGTCCGGCAGCACCGCCGCCAGGCTGCGCTCGAAGCCCCGCCGCTGCAGGTCCCGCAGGGAGAGGGAGTGGGCGGCGGGTCCGAGGCCGAGCCGGCGGTACGCGGGCTCGGTGTAGGCCCGGTACACGTAGGCATGGCGATCCGCCAACAGCAGGCGGCAGGCCAGGTACTCCACCTCGACGTCGCGGAAGCCGATCCAGGCGACATGGCGCAGACCACCGGCGCACCACGCCCCCCAGCACTCGTGGCCCTGCTCCATCCGCTGCCGGAACACCTCCGCGTCACCCTGCCCGAGCTCCACGAACGCCGCCTCGTCGCCCGGCGCGAGCAGCCGGATGCGGACCTCCGCGCGGGCGGAGCGGCCGGTGACGGGCTCGTCGAGACGCCGCTCGAGCAGCACGAGGCGGCGGTAGCCGACCTTGGAGAGCGCACCGAACCAGACGCCGCCGGGGCCCTTCTCCCGGTAGACGCGCAGCAGCCGGTTCCACAGCGGGGCCTTGCGGCCGGTCATGGCGGACATCCTCGCGAGCCTGGTTCCGAGGGTACCACCCCGGTGGCCGCGACCGCTGCGCCGGCCCTCGGGCCGGCGGCCTGTTACACTTCAGCATCGACACGCGGGACCAGGCGGGGCGGGGCGCATGCTCCAGAGTGCTGCGCGGTCACACCGGGCGGGCCGTCGTCCCTTCCGGGCGCCGCCGGCGGCCGGGCGGATGAGCGACCGGCGACGGGCTGTGGGGCGCGAGGGCGGTCCACCCCGCGGGGTGGACCGGGACTGGTTCGCGGAGTACGTCGGACACGCCTACCGGTGCGCCGTCGGCCGGACCCTCGCCAGGCTCGACGCACGGCCGCCGAGGGTCCTCAAGACCGACCTGTGGAACGAGACGCTGGGCGGCGCGAGGGACGTCCTCGGTGACCTCGGCGCCAACCACATGTGCTGGTGCGTCGGCATCGACCTCGCGCTCGACGTCTGCGCCGCGGCGCGCGCCAAGATCGCCGGTCTGCCGGCGGTGCAGGCCGACATCCGGGCGCTCCCGTTCCGGTCGGGGTGCTTCGACGCCGTGCTCGACCTCTCCACCCTCGACCACGTGCCCGAACCCGACAGCGCCTCCGTGACCGCCGGGTACGTGCGGGTGCTTCGCCGCGGCGGCGTGCTGTTGCTCGTGTTCTGGCAACGCAACCTCCTCGTGCGGCTGCGCCTGGCGGCGAAGCGGTGGCTCGGCCGGCCCGAGAAGGCGGACCAGCACTACCTGTCGCGCCGCGCGGTCCTGGCCGGGTTCGGCGATGAGCTCGTCACCGCCGAGGCGTTTGTGGCCGGCTCGCTCCTCGTCGCGCCCCAACCCCTGGTGGGGTTCTTCCTGCGTGTCCTTCCCCCGGGCGCCGCGGCGGGGCTCGTGCGCCGGGTGGTGTCGTGCGAGGTCTCCGGCCCGCTTCAGCCCCTGCTTCGGAGCATCGCCGGGCTCTACGGCGTGCTGGCGCGCCGGGGTCCGCGGCCGGGCGAGCGGCCGTGATCGTCGGCGACCCGCGCGTCACCGTCGGCGCGGACGAGGTCACCGTCGCGGCCGAAGTCACGGTGGAGAGAGCGATCAGGCCTTCAGACGACGGGCGGACCTATCCGCCGGAGCTCTACTTCGCGTTCCCGCGCGCCCTCGCGCCGTTCGTCGGCGACCGCGCCGACGCCTTCGCGGCCGCGCTGCTTCCCCTCGCCATGCGGCGCGGCGAGCGGCTCCGCCTGCGAGGGGACCTCTCCTGCCGGCTCGCGCATGGGTTGCGTGACTACCAGCGCATCCAGGCCACCTGGAAGCCGGACTTCTTCACGACCGTCCCGCTGGAGTGCGACGGGATCACCTGCCGCGCGCCGGACGAGGGGTCGGGCGCCGTCGGCAGCGCGTTCTCCGGCGGCGTCGACTCGTTCCACACGCTGTGGACGCACCTCGCCGCCAACGAGGCGTACGCCCCCTACGCGATCACCCACTGCCTGATGATCAACGGCTTCGACGAGGACACGGACCTCGGGGAGACCGGCCGGTTCCGGGCGCTCCGGCAGGTCTACGAGCCCATGCTGGCCGAGCTCGGCCTCACCCTCCTGGTCGTCCGCACCAACCTGCGGCGGTTCATCGATCCCTGGATCCTCGAGCAGGCGTTCTCGGCATCGGTGGCCGCCTCCGCTCTGGCGCTGGGGGACCTGTTCTCGCGCTTCTACCTTCCCTCCTCGGGAGTCTTCGCCGTGTACGCGGACGCCCGCGACGGCGGGCACCCCATGCTCGACCACCTCCTGAGCACGGAGACGATGGAGACCGTCCACGATGGCGGCCACCTCACCCGGATCGAGAAGACCGTGGCGCTGTCGCGCTGGCCGGTGACCTTCCACCGGCTGCGCGTGTGCTTCCGCCCGACCGACGCGCGGCCGGAGGCCGGGACTGTCGTCAACTGCTGTGCGTGTGAGAAGTGCCTCCGCACGATGGCGGCGCTGGAGGTGGCCGGAGCGCTGTCCCGCTACACGTGCTTCCCGCAGCCGCTCACCCGCCGGCGCATCCGGAGCACCGACTGCCGCCGGCCGGCGGCGAGGTTCTTCGCCGGCGAGACCCGCCGCTACGCCAGGAGCGTGGGCCGCAGGGACGTGGCCCGCGACATGCGCCTGGCCGTGCTCCTGAGCATTACGGTCCGCCCCTGGCTCGCCCGCCTCGCCGCTTTCAGCCACGCCCTCCAGAGCCGCTCGAGGACGTACGCCGCCGCCGTCCGCCTTCCCAAGGCGTTCATCAGGCGGCTCGGCTGGGGCAGGGGCTGGCTGTACTGAGCCCGGCCGGGAGAGGGACGAGGCCGCGTTCCGGCTAGCGCCGCGCGCCGCGGACGATGCCGTGGTGCTCGTAGAAGCGGCGGATCCGGGGGTCGGCGAGGAGGCCTCCGTGCACCTGCAGGACCGCGAGGCCGGCGCCACCGTTCGCCTCGATGATGGTGAAGGAAGGCTCGGTGACCGCCACGTCCCAGGCGATGAACGGCAGGTAGGCGAAGCGCCGCGAGTACTCGAGGACCCCCTCCACGATCCCGCTCCACCCCGGGACCTCGACGCCGGCGATGGGCGCACCGGTCTCCGGATGGTGCTCGTGCCACTCCACGGACCACCTCTCGTCCCTGGCCGCTCCCGGCCCCAGACGGCCGGTGGAGGGATCCACCAGCGCGCTCAGCCCGCCGCGTCCGCCGACGAAGTTGTCGACGGGGAAGGAGCGGGACGTGCCGATGCGCTGCACGGCCCGGGCGATGAAGGTCTCCCCCGAGTCGGGGTCGATCATGGTCATGATCCGCAGGCTGTTCACCGTGCCGGAATACAGTGAGGCGCCGTACGGGCCCTGCGTCACGTAGCCGCACACGATGCCGGCGTCGAGGCCTCCGAGCAGGCGGGCCGCGGCCTCGCCGCCGACCGGCGCACCGTTGACCCGCAGGCCGTCCCGGCCGCTGCTGACCAGGTCGAGGAAGCCGAAGCCGTGGTATCCCCAGCGCGGCTTGACGACGACGCGCCCGGCCTCCCGCGCCAGGCCCCCGAGCAGCTCCGCGGCCGGGCCGTGGCTGGGCGGGTCGAGCATGTACAACCGGCCCGCCCGGATCACCCCATAGAGCTTCGGCACCGGCATGCCGTAGAGGAGCATCACGGCGTGCGCGAAGAGCTTGTCGTCGAACACCGTGCGATAGCGCCTGTTGATGTTCTCGGTGCGCAGCAGGTGGAGGTCCGAGAGGTAGTCATCGGGGCGGGCGCCGCGGTCGAGCCCGTAGAGCCGGAAGCTGGAGCGCCTGAAACCCCTGCGCCAGGCGCGCAGCGCCAACGCGGGCGAGAGGCCGGCGGGGGAGGAGAGATCGTCCTTGAAGGTGGCCGCCAGGCCGAGCAGCCAGCGCAGCTTCGCGACGATCGCGGCTCGGCGCCGGAGCGCCGGCATCGGCTGGCCCGGGAAGTCCGGGACGCCGCCGGGATCGCGGCCGGAACCGTCGTGGCCCGCTCGCTTCCGGAGGGATGTCACCACCTGAGTGTGCGGGAGGGCGCATCCGCCGTCAAGGCGAGCGCCGGAGATGCGAAACCGCCGCGCGGGCCGGGAGCGGTGAGGCGCGGCCCCGATGGGGAAAGGCCTCCGCGGCTTTCGTGTTGCACACAGCAGGGTGTGCGGGCACCATGAAGCCGCCGGCGCCCCAGTGCCGGCGACTGCGGAGGTCGAGGTGGAGACGGCGAAGATCGCGTACAGGGACGGCGACACCGGGCTCGAGGGGCACCTCGCCTGGGACGGGTCTGTCGCAGGCAGGCGTCCGGGAGTGCTCGTGGTGCACGACTGGATGGGCATCTCGGCGGAGACCGAACGGCGCTGCGCGATGCTGGCCGGGCTCGGCTACGTCGCCTTCGCGGCCGACGTCTACGGCAAGGGGGTCCGGCCCTCCTCCCGAGAGGAGGCGGCCGCGATGGCCGGCGCCTACAGGGGAGACCGGGCCGTCTATCGCCGCCGCCTGGAAGCGGCGCTCAACGAGCTGGGGAGGCACCCGCTGGTCGACCGGGACCGCTGCGCGGCGATCGGCTACTGCTTCGGCGGCACGGGGGCCCTCGAGCTCGCCCGCGCGGGCGCCGATCTCGCGGGTGTCGTGTCCTTCCACGGCGGGCTCGACAGCCTGCATCCCGGGGACGCCGGGTCGATCAGGGCCAGGGTGCTCGTGTTGCACGGGGCGGACGACCCCACCATGTCCGCCGGGCAGGTGGCGGCGTTCCAGGACGAGCTTCGGAACGCCGGCGTGGACTGGCAGATGGTCTACTACGGCGGGGCCGTCCACTCGTTCACCAACCCCGGAGCGGGAAGCGACGCCGGCCGCGGCGTGGCCTACGATGAGCGCGCCGACCGCCGCTCGTGGCAGGCGATGCGGGACTTCTTCGACGAGATCTTCGGCTAGGAGGGTGCTGCGCAGAGGCTCCGGCTGCGGCTTGCGCTGGCATCCGCCTGGCGGCGGCGCGCTCGCGGAACGTCCTCGACGGAGGTTCCAACTCCGCCTGCGGGCGTTCCGCTCGCGCTTCTTGGCCGGCGCCATCGCAACCCTCGCTTTCGTCGCTCTACGCGCACCCTCCTCGGAGGGTGCGCGCAGGGCCGGCTGCGGCTTGCGCTGGCATCCGCCTGGCGGCGGCGCGCTTCGCGGAACGTCCTCGACGGAGGTTCCAACTCCGCCTGCGGGCGTTCCGCTCGCGCTTCTTGCCAGCCGGCGCCATCGCAACCCTCGCTTTCGTCGCTCTACGCAGCACCCTCCTCGGAGGTGTCGCGCAGAGGCTCCGGCTGCGGCTTGCGCTGGCATCCGCCTGGCGGCGGCGCGCTTCGCGGAACGTCCTCGACGGAGGTTCCAGCTCCGCTCACGCGGTGTCCTGGTCCCCGTCCATCGCCGCCTCCCCCCGCCCGCACCGGGGCGTTCCACCGCCTTCGCCTTGCCCGTGGACAGGCGTCAACGATTCACGACACGCCGCTGAGACGGAGCCGCGCGGGCCGGAGGCGGTGGCCGGAGAGGGCGGGGCGGCGCGAGGCGGCGCCCACGGGCAACCGGCACGGCGGTCCCGCGTAGACCTCCCCAGGAGGACCACGCCCATGTCCCGCTGGAGAAGCGGACTGCACGCGTGCGGGCCCGTCGTCGCCGCCATGGGGATCGTCGCCGGGCTCGCACCCGCGGCGCGCGCCGACTCGCCGGTCTCGATCGGAACCCTGCGGGCGCTCCACTCCGGAGTCCTGCAGGAGGACCGCACCGTCTCGGTCCGCCTGCCGCCGGACTACGACGACGGTGCGCTGTCGTATCCGGTCGTCTACCTCCTCTACGGCGACCAGGCCGAAGGCTACTTCGCCGAGACCGTCTTCGCCCTCGAGCGGCTGGCGGGCGGGGGCGAGATCCCCGGGTTCATCCTGGTGGGGATCCACAACACCGACCGCTACGGCGACCTGCTCCCGGTCGGCCGGGACGGCCGGCCGGGCGGTGCGGACCGCTTCATGGAGTTCCTCCGGAGCGAGCTCTTCCCCTTCGTGGAGGCCTCCTACCGGACCCGGCCCTTCCGCCTGCTCATCGGCCCCCAGGCGGGAGGTCCGTTCGGCCTCTACGCCCTGATCCGGCGCCCGGCCCTGTTCGACGCGTTCGTCCTCGAAAACCCCCTTGCCCCGCCGCAGAGCCGGCGTCTTCTCGCGGACGGGCTCCGCGCGCTCGTCGCGGCCAGCCCGCAGCTGAGGACGCAACTGGTCGTCAACACCTTCGACCGGGTCGGCCCCGAGGACTGCGCCGAGGCCACCAGGGCGCTCGCCGGTCTCCTGGACGAGCTGGCCGGATCGGGCCCTCCAGGCCTGAGGATCCGGCGGTACCACGTGGAGGAACCGACCTTCGTGCCGTCGCTGGACCTCGAGCCCGCTCTGCGCGCGCTCTTCGAGGGCTTCCGTCCCGCACAGGGGACGAGTTTCGAGGGGCTGCCCGACATTCTCGCGTACTACCGGGAGCAGAGCCTGCGGCTCGGCTTCGAGGTTGATCCTCCGTCGTTGCTCCTCTCGCTCTCCGCCGACGAGCTGTCGCGCGCGCGCCGCACCGACGCCGCGCGGGAGGTGCTCGCCTACGCCCTGTGCCTGCGGCCGTGCGACGCCGACGCCATGGCCCGCATGGGGAGCCTCCTGCTCGGCGAGGGCGAGCCGCGGCTGGCCGAGCCCTACTTCCGGACCCTGCTCGACGTGCACCCGGACCCCTTCCTCGCTCGGCGGCTGGAGACCATCCGGCGCATGCTCGCCGGCTCGGCGGCGCTCGCCCTGTCCGATGCCCTGAAGGAAGGACCGGCGGCCGGCCGGGCGAAGCTCCACGAGCTCGAGGGAGGAGGGGATCCCGCCCTCTACTTCGACGAGCGGGAGCTCAACGCCCTGGGCTACCGGCTGCTCGGGCGCGGCCGCGCCGCCGAGGCCGTGCTCGTCCTGGAGCTCGCGGCTCGGCGCTTCCCGGGATCGTGGAACGCGCACGACAGCCTCGGCGAGGCGTACGCGGCGGCGGGCCGGTACGGGGACGCGGTCCTGTCCTACGAGGCGTCGCTCCGCCTCAACCCGGACAACCACAACGCGAGAGCCGTGCTGGAGAGGCTGCGCGACTGAGGCGTTCCCCGATGGACCACGTGGACGACCGCCGCGCCGCGTCGGTTCCGGTGCCGCCGCCCGGACCCGGCCGCCGATCGTGCGATCGCCGGGCTCTGGATCCATCCGCCCCGGCCGAGGGCCGCGCCGGTGTCCGCAGGCGGACGATGGCTGCCCGTTCGCGGACACCGCTCGCCGCCGGCGGCTTCGGATGTCTGCGGAAGACGTTCGTGAGAAACGGCTTGCGCTCGTGCATGAGTTGGCACGGAAGCCGCAAAGAGGCGGGTAGGGAGACGGCCATGGACGTGCTGAGAGCCGGAGTCGCGGAGAGAAGGCGGAAGCAGAGGTGGCTCGCGATCGGTGGCGTGATCGTGGCCGCCGCCGTGGCCGCCGTCGGGCTGGCGCGCATCAAGCCGGCGGCGCCGGCCGTCGAGCGCAGCACTCTGTGGATCGGCAAGGTCGAGCGGGGCCCCATGCTCCGGCAGGTCCGGGGCAGCGGCACCCTCGTTCCGGAGGAGATCCGCCTGATCCCGGCGGAGACCAGCGGCCGCGTCGAGCGGCGTCTGCTCGAGCCCGGCGCCAGGGTAGCGCCGGACGCAGTCATCATGGTGCTCTCCAACCCCCAGGTCGAGCAGGAGGGAGTCGAGGCCGAGAGCAACCTGCGCATCGCGGAGGCGGGGCTCGCCAACCTCGAGGCCCAGCTCGCCAGCCAGCTCATGAGCCTCAAGGCCGGGGCGGCGCAGGTCGAGTCCGAGTCAGAGCAGGCGCGGCTCCAGGCGGAGGCCAACCAGGAGCTCGCGAGGAACGGCCTCATCTCCACCGTGGAGCTGAAGCTGTCGCTGGCGCGGGCCAGCTCCCTGGCCACGCGCGCGGACATCGAGCGGCAGCGGGTCGGCGTCTTCGCCGAGGCGACCCGGGCCCAGATCGCCGCCCAGCAGGCGGAGGTGGAGCAGAGGCGCGCCATGTACAGGCTGCGCCGGCGGCTGCTCGACTCCCTGCATGTGCGCGCCGGTTTGGAGGGCGTGCTGCAGGACGTGGCGGTTGAGATCGGGCAGCAGGTGACGCCGGGGATGAACTTGGCGCGGGTCGCGGAGCCCTCGCGGCTGATCGCCCGGCTGCGGGTGCCGGCCACGCAGGCGCGCGACGTGGCGCTGGGGCAGCCGGCCTCCGTGGACACCCGCAACGGAGTGGTCCCCGGCACCGTCGCGCGCATCGACCCCGCGGTCCGCGAGGGCACCGTCACAGTGGACGTGAAGCTCACGGGCGGGCTGCCCAGGGGAGCCCGCCCGGACCTGACCGTCGACGGCACCATCGAGCTCGAGCGGCTGGCGGACATCGTCTTCGTGGGGCGGCCGGCGTTCGGGCAGGACGACTCCACGGTCGGCCTGTTCCGCCTCGACCCCGACGGCAGGCACGCCCGCCGCGTCCAGGTCAGGCTCGGGCGCAGCTCCGTCAACACCATCGAAGTGCTGGACGGGCTCCGGCCCGGCGACGAGGTGATCCTGTCCGACACGTCCCGCTTCGACGAATACGACCGGATCCGCCTGGACTGAGCGAAAGGGAGGACGACGTGCACACGGCTCACGAGCGGCTCATTCTCATGGAAGGCGTCGGCAAGGTCTTCCTCACCGACGAGGTCGAGACCCACGCCCTGGCGGACGTCCACCTCGAGATCGGCAGAGGCGAGTTCGTCTCCATCGCCGGGCCCTCGGGGTGCGGCAAGTCGACGCTGTTGTCGATCATGGGCCTGCTGGACGCGCCGTCCAGCGGGCGGTACGTGCTCGGGGACACGCCGGTCGAGAGCCTGACGTTCTCGGAGCGTGCGCGGCTGCGCAACCGGGCCATCGGCTTCGTCTTCCAGAACTTCAACCTGATCGGCGACCTCACCGTGTTCGAAAACGCCGAGCTGCCGCTGGTCTACCGGGACATGCCTCCGGGCGACCGCCGCGAGCGCGTCCGCGAGGCGCTCGAGAAGGTGGGGATGGAGCACCGCATGAACCACTACCCGGCGCAGCTGTCGGGCGGCCAGCAGCAGCGCGTGGCCGTGGCGCGCGCGCTGGTCGGCCACCCGCTCATCCTCCTCGCCGACGAGCCCACCGGCAACCTCGACTCGCGAAACGGCGAGGCCGTGGTGAAGCTCCTCGAGGAGCTCCACCGCGACGGCTCCACGATCTGCATGGTCACGCACGACCCCCGCTACGCCGACCACGCCGGCCGCACCGTCCAGCTCTTCGACGGCCGCGTCGTCGACGAGTCGGAGGCGGCCTCCACCGCCACCGTGTGACCGCGGAGGACGCCATGGGCTCGCTCTGGAGCGATGTGCGCTTCGCCATCCGTGGACTGAAGAGGTCCCCGGGCTTCACGGCCGTCGCCGTGCTCACCCTCGCCCTCGGCATCGGCGCCGCCACCGGGGTGTTCAGCGCGGTCAACGCCGTGCTCCTCGCCGCCATGCCGTACCCGCACCCGGAACGCCTGGTGCTCGCCCACGCCACCTTCAAGGGGGAGGGTTCGGGGCTGTCCGGCCACGACTGCTTCGACTACGCCGGGCAGGCGACGAGCTTCGAGTCGCTGGCGTCGCACCTGCAGTTCCCGTACCCGCTGCCCATGACCGGCCGGGAAAGGCCGGAGAACGTGCGCGCGGCGTTCGTCTCGGTGGACCTCTTCCGCACGCTCGGCGTCGCCCCGGCGCTGGGCCGGACGTTCACCGCCGCCGAGGGCGCCCCGGCGCCCGCGGCCGGGCCGAACGAGCCCTCGCCCATGCCGGGGTCGGCGATCGTCAGCCACGCCCTGTGGCAGCGCCGGCTCGGCGGCTCCCCGGACGCCGTGGGCAGCACGCTGACGCTGGCGGGGCGGCAGGTCACGGTGGTCGGCGTGATGCCGGAGGGCTTCCACTTCCTCTTCGACGTGGACGTCTGGCTGCCCCAGCAGCTCAACGGCCCGTTCACCAGCGTGCGCCGCTTCCACAACTGGTTCATGGTGGGCAGGCTCAGGCCCGGGGTGACGCTGGCGCAGGCGCAGAGCGAGGTCGACACCATCGCGAAGCGGCTCGAGACGCTCTACCCCGAGTCGAACACCGGGATGGGCGTCCGCCTCAACGGCCTCCACGACATGCTGGTGCGGCGCGTGCGCCCGGCGCTGCTGCTGGTCACCGGCGCCGTGGCGCTGATGCTCCTGATCGCCTGCGGCAACGTCGCGAGCCTGCTGCTGGCGCGCGGCGTGACGCGGCGGGGGGAGCTCGCCGTGCGCGGCGCGCTGGGCGCCTCGAGAGGGCGGCTGGTGCGCCAGCTCGTCACCGAGAGCGTCGTGGTGGCCCTGCTCGGCGGCGCCTGCGGCCTGGTGCTGGCGGCGCTGCTGCAGCGCGTGCTGCCGCTGCTCCTCAGGCTCGGGCACAGCCGGGTCTCCGTCGACGCCTTCCACCTCGATCCGCGGGTGCTCGCCTTCGCCGTGGCGCTCTCCCTGCTCACCGGCATCGCCGTCGGGATCCTCCCCGCGCTGCGCGGTGCCTCGCCCGCGCTCTTCGAGGAGCTCAAGGGGGCCCGCACGGTGAGCTCCGGCCGCGGAGCCCGCGCCCGTCTCGTCCTGGTTGGCGTTCAGGTGGGCCTGTCCTTCGTCCTGCTGCTGGGTTCCACGCTCCTGATCCGCAGCTTCGGCAAGCTCATGCGGGCCGAGCTCGGGTTCGACCCGGACCACCTCCTCGCCACCTCCCTGGCCTTGCCGGGCACGGTCAGCAACGACGAGGCGATCCAGTTCTACGGCGCGCTGCTCGACGGGGTGCGCGCGCTGCCCGGAGTCACGGAGGCGGGAATCGTGGACAGCGTGCCGATCCGCGAGCCCGGGGGCTCGCTGGAGATCTGGACGCCGGAGCACCCGGAGAAGCGCTCCTTCTCGCGCCAGGCGCTGGGCCGCGTGGTGCTGCCCGGGTACCTCGCGGCGATGCGCATCCCCTTCCTCGCGGGGCGCGACGTGGCGATGACCGACCGGGAGGGCACCCAGCCCGTCATGGTGATCGACCGGACCATGGCGCGCACCCTGTTCGAGGGGGAGCCGCCCCTCGGCCGCACCGTGCTCATCGACGCCGGCGACAGCCAGCCGACCGCCTTCGAGGTCGTCGGCGTCGTGGCCGACGCCCAGCTCAACAGCGTCGGCGACGACCCGCACTCGACGATGTACGTCTCGTTCCTGCAGTACCCGAAGGCCGCCATGCGGCTCCTCGTCCGCACCGGCGCCGACCCGGGCATGATCGCCGTCGCGCTGCGCGCTCTCGTGGCGAAGCTCCGGCCGGACGTCCCCGTCGATGACCTCGTGACGATGGCGAGCATCGTCCGCGACTCGACCCTCGCCCAGCGGGCGCTGACCGCGCTGGTGACGTGCTTCGCGCTGTTCGCGCTGCTGCTGGCCGCCGTCGGCCTGTTCGGCGTGCTCAGCTACCAGGTCAACCAGCGCCGCCACGAGCTCGGCCTGCGGGTCGCCCTGGGAGCGAGCCCCGCGCAGGTGCTGACCTCGGCGCTGCGGCAGGGGCTGCTGGCCACGGCCGCGGGGCTCGCCGCCGGCGCCGCGGGCGGCCTCGTCCTGGCCAGGCTGATGCGCAGCGTGCTCTTCGAGGTCTCGCCGGCGGACCCGGCCAGCGTCGCCGGCGCCCTGGCCGCGATGGCCGTCGTGGCGCTCGCCGCCTGTGCGCTGCCGGCCGCTCGGGCGGCCAGGGTCGAGCCGATGCAGGCCCTGCGGTACGAGTAGGGGGGTGACCGGGGCCGGCCAGGACCGGCCAACGCTTCGTCCGGGCCGGGTGGGCGACGGGTCCCCAGGGAGGTGGGCGTGCTGATTTCGATGGACAACGTCGAGAAGTCCTACGAGAGCAGGGCGGGGCGCACCTGGGTGCTGCGCCGCATCACTCTCGACATCCGCGAGGGCGAGTTCGTCACCATCATGGGGCCGTCGGGCGCCGGGAAGTCGACGCTGCTGTCGATCCTCGGCATGCTCGACGGCGAGTGGGAGGGGGCGTACCGCTTCCTCGGCGAGGACGTCGGCGCGCTCTCGGGCAGGCAGCGCCTCGCCCTGCACAAGAGGCACTTCGGGTTCGTCTTCCAGCAGTACCACCTCCTCGACGACCTGACCGTCGCCGAGAACCTCGACCTGCCGCTCTCCTACCGCGACGTCGCGCGGTCGGAGCGGCAGGCCCTGGTCGCGGACACCCTCGACCGCTTCCAGATCGTGGGCAAGAAGGACCTCTTTCCCGCACAGCTCTCGGGCGGCCAGCAGCAGCTGGTGGCGGTGGCCCGTGCGCTCATCGGCGGGCCGCGGGTGATCCTCGCCGACGAGCCGGTGGGCAGCCTGCACACCGACCAGGGGCGGATGATCATGGAGCTGCTGGCCCGGCTCAACGCGCAGGGGACCACGATCGTCCAGGTCACCCACAACCCGGAGTGGGCCGCCTACGGCGGACGCACCATCGGGCTCAAGGACGGCTGGCTCGACCCGCTGCCCCCGGCCGCGGCCGCGGGGGGACCGCCCCGGGCGGCGACGGCCCCGGGTCCGTGATCGGGCGGCACAGCGGGTAGGATAGGAAGAAGGCATGACCGATCAGCGAAGCGCCGCCCCCCGCATCCTCATCGCCGACGACCAGCAGGACGTCCTCGAGTCGCTGCGCCTCCTGCTCAAGCCGGAGGGGTACCGGGTCGAGGCGGTCACGGCGCCGGACGCCGCCGTGGCGGCCGCGGGGGACCACGAGCCCGACGTCGCCCTCATCGACCTCAACTACGCCCGCGACACGACCTCGGGGGAGGAGGGGCTCGCGCTCCTCGGCCGCCTCCAGGCAGTGGATCCCACGCTGCCCGTCGTCGTGATGACCGCGTGGGGCAGCGTCGACGTGGCGGTGGAGGCGATGCGCCGCGGCGCGCGGGACTTCGTGCAGAAGCCGTGGGAGAACGAGCGGCTCCTCGCCATCCTGCGCACCCAGGTCGAGCTGGCCCGCGCCTTGCGCCGGGGGCAGCGGCTGGAGGCCGAGAACCGCGTCCTGCGCGCCGACGGCGAGGCCCCGGCGATGGTCGCCACGGCGCCCGCCATGCGGCCGGTGCTCGACATGATCGCGCGCATCGCCCCCTCCGACGCCAACGTCCTGGTCACCGGCGAGCACGGCACCGGCAAGGAAGTGGTGGCACGGGCGCTCCACCGCGCCTCCGCCCGCGCCGGCCGGCCGCTCGTGACCGTCAACGTCGGCGGCCTCTCCGAGGGCGTGTTCGCTGCGGAGCTGTTCGGCCACGTCAAGGGCGCCTTCACCGACGCCAGGACCGACCGCGTCGGCCGCTTCGAGATGGCCGACGGCGGCACGCTGTTCCTCGACGAGATCGCCAACGTGCCGCCGTCGCAACAGGCCAAGCTCCTGCGCGTCATCGAGACCGGCGAGCTCGAGGTGGTCGGGTCGTCCCGCACGCGCCGCGTCGACGTGCGCATCCTCTCCGCCACCAACGCCGACCTGGCCCAGGAGGTCGCGCAGGGACGGTTCCGCGAGGACCTGCTCTTCCGCCTCAACACCGTCGTCATCCACCTGCCGCCCCTGCGCGAGCGGGGTGAGGATATCGACCTGCTGGCGATGCACTTCCTGGGCCGCTTCTCGCAGCGCTACCGCAAGCCGCTCTCGGGCTTCGACCGCGCCGCCGCGCAGGCGCTGCGCGCGCATCCGTGGCCGGGCAACGTGCGGGAGCTCGCCCACGTCGTCGAGCGGGCCGTGCTGATGGCCTCGGGCGAGCTCGTACGCCTCGCCGACCTCGGCCTTGTCAGCACCGCGGAAGGGGGTGCCTCCACCCTCGAGGAGATGAGCCTGGAGGACGTCGAGAGGGCCCTGATCCAGAAGGCCATGCGCCGTTTCGACGGCAACGTGAGCCGCGCGGCGGATGCGCTGGGCCTGTCGCGGAGCGCGTTGTACAGGCGGTTCGAGAAGTACGGGTTGTGACCGCCGGGGAAGGCGGGCCGGGCCCGGGCGCCCGGGCCGCAGCCCTCCCCGGACGAAGAGGCGGGAGAGGATGAGGGGGCTGAAGCCCGAACGGAAGCTGGTGCTCGGCATCCTGGCCGGCGGGGCACCGGCGGTGGCGGCGACGATCGCCCTGCTCGCGGTCTCGGAGCTTCCGGCGGCCGGCGCCTGGTCGGTGGGCGTCGCCGTCGTGGCGGCGTGGCTCGCCGCGGCGGCCGGCGTGCGCAACACGGCGGCGTTCCGGGTGCGCACCCTTTCCAACCTTCTCGCCGGTCTGCGCGAGGGCGACTACTCGTTCCGCGTGCGCGGCGGCCGCCGGGACGACGCCTTCGGGGAGCTGGTCGTCGAGCTCAACCTCCTCGCCCAGACGCTGCGCGAGGAGCGCTTCGGCGACGTCGAGTCGACGGCGCTGCTCGGCAAGGTCATGGCCGAGATCGACGTCGCCGTCCTCGCCTTCGACCCCGAGCGGCGGCTCCGCCTGGCCAACCCCTCGGCGCTCCGCCTGCTCGGCGGCGACGAGGCCGCCCTGCTCGGACGCAGCGCCGACGAGCTCGCGCTTTCCGACCTCCTGACCGGGCCCCCGGCGCGCACGGTGACGCTACCGCTGGCCGCCGCCACCAACAGGTGGGAGCTGCGCCGCGGCACCTTCCGGCAGGGCGGCTGGCCGCACACCCTGCTCGTCCTCTCCGACGTCAGCCGCGCCCTGCGCGCCGAGGAGCTCGCCGCCTGGCAGCGCCTCATCCGCGTCCTCGGCCACGAGCTCAACAACTCCCTGGCGCCGATCAAGTCCATCGCCGGCAGCGCCGAGCGCATCATCGCCTCGGACCCTTTGCCGGAGGACTGGCGCGAGGACGTCGGCGGCGGGCTGCGCGTCATCGCCGGACGCGCCGAGTCGCTGGCCCGGCTGATGGGCGCCTACGCCACCCTGGCGCGCCTGCCCCAGCCCGTCCTCGGCGACGTCGACGTCGAGACGTGGGTGAGGCGGGCCGCGGGGCTCGAGACGCGCCTGCCGGTGACCGTGGAGACCGGTCCGCCGGCGAGGCTGCGCGCCGACGGCGACCAGCTCGACCAGCTCCTCATCAACCTGGTCAAGAACGCCGTCGACGCCGCCCTGGAAACCTCGGGCGGCGTGCGCGTCTCCTGGTCGGTGCGCCGCGGCGATGTCGAGGTCACGGTGGACGACGACGGCCCGGGCCTCACCAACCCGGCCAACGTCTTCGTCCCCTTCTTCACCACCAAGCCGGGCGGCACCGGCATCGGCCTCGCCCTCGGCCGCCAGATCGTCGAGGCCCACGGCGGCACCCTCACCCTCGCCAACCGCTCCGCCTCCCCCGGCTGCCGCGCCACCGTCCGTCTCCCCGCCGCGCCCTGACCGTCCCGGCGACGCCCCCCGAGGCGCTCCACCGCGGGCGCACGGACTGGAGCCGGCCCGGCGCCGGGCTGTCCGCACGCGAGACGGCGGTGTGCGGAAGCGGACACCCTGACGGGGGGAGCCCCGGGACCGTTCCAGCCGGTGCGCGGGCGCCGCGGAGGCCGAAGCGTGGCACGATTCCTGCTCTTCTGGTCTGGCATGCTCGACGACACGCGGCACGCCCTGCGCTCCCTCGCCCGCACGGGGGGGTTCTCCCTCGTCGCCGTGCTGACCTTTGCCCTGGGGATCGGCGCCACCACGGCCATCTACAGCGTGGTGAGCCGGATCGTGCTGCGCCCTCTTCCCCTGAGCGAGCCCGACCGCCTGGTGACGGTGTGGACGCGCATGCCGGACGCAAAGATCGACCAGCTCGCGGTGGCCCACGCGGAGTACCTCGACTACCGCGCGGAGAGCACCCTCCTGGACGGCGCCGGAGCGTACACGGTGCAGCCGGCGACGCTCACCGGCGTGGGTGAGCCGGTCAAGCTCCGGGTGGGGTGGTCGACGGCCTCGCTGTGGAACGTGGTGCGCATCCCGGCGGCGCTCGGACGGACGATCGCGGAGGGCGACGACGTCAAGGGGGCCGAGCCGGTGGCCGTGCTCTCCAACGGTCTGTGGCGGAGCCGCTTCGGCGCCGACCCGGACGTGGTGGGCAGGATGATCGAGCTCGACGGCACCCCGCGCCGCGTGGCCGGCGTGCTGGCGAAGTCCTTCGACTTCACGCAGAGCGCCCCCGACCTCTGGATCCCGTACGTCCTCGACCCCGCCCGCCGCGACAACCATCACCTGCTCGTGGTCGCGCGCATGAAGCGGACGACCTCCTTCGCCCAGCTGCAGCCGGAGATGGACGCCATCGTGGCGCACTGGGCGACGCTGTACACCCACTCCCACCCGATGTTTGCGATCCCCCTGCGGGAGCTCGTCGTCGGACCGGTGAAGAAGCCGCTGGCGGTGCTCTTCGGGGCCGCCGTCCTGGTGATGCTGGTGAGCGCGACGAACGTGGCCGGGCTGCTGCTGGCGCGCGGCGAGGGCCGGCGGCGGGAGCTCGCCGTCCGCGCGGCGCTGGGCGCGGGCCGGTGGGCGCTGGTCCGCGGGCCGCTGCTCGAGAGCCTCCTGCTGGCGGCCGGCGGGGGGCTGCTCGGCCTGCTCGTCGCCAGGGTCACCCTGGCCGGGATCCTCTCGCTCCACCAGGACGGCCTGCCCCGGGTGGGGAGGGCCGCTCTCGACGTCCCGGTGCTCCTGTTCGCGTTCGCCCTCGCGGCGGCGGCCGGCGTCCTGGCCGGACTGGCGCCCGCGTGGCGGATGTCGCGGCCGGACCTCGCGAGCATCGTGAAGGGAAGCGGCGAGCGGCTCTCCTCGGCGCCGGCGCGCCAGGGCTTCCGCAGCTTCCTGGTGATCGTGGAGACGGCCATCGCCGTGGTCCTGGTGGCCTCCGCGGCGCTGCTCGCGCGCAGCCTGCTGGAGCTCACCCGCCTCGATCCGGGGCTCGATCCCGACCACGTGCTGGCCGCGCAGATCACGCTGCCTCCCGCGAGCTACCCGAAGGGCCCGGAGGTCGAGGCGTTCTACGGCAGGCTCCTCGAGAGGCTGGGCGGCCTTCCCGGCGTGCGCTCCGCGGCCCTGGTCAACTCGCTCCCGATGCGCGACGACGGGCGCCTCATCCTGGTCGGCGGGCCGTGGCAGCCGCCCAACGCGGAGCCCCTCGGCGTCCAGGTCATGATGGTCACGCCGGACTACTTCGAGACCCTGGGCACCCGGGTGCTGCGCGGGAGGGCGTTTGCGGCGGACGACCGGTCGGGTACGGCGCGTGTCGCCGCGGTGAACGAGACGGCGGCGAAGGCGCTGTTCGGTGCCGCGGACCCCCTCGCCAAGCCGTTGTCGATCGTCCAGGCGCAGCCGCGCGAGCCCGCGTTCGAGGTCGTCGCCGTCGTGCGCGACGTCCGTTCCGCCGGGCTCGGCAGCGCTCCCTCGCCGCAGGTCTACCTCCCCTTGTCACAGGCCCTCACCGACATCCGGGGCGTGACCCGCAACGTCAGCGTGGCGCTGAGGACGGCTGTCGAGCCGACGTCGCTGAGCGCCCCCCTGCGGGCCGCCATCTGGTCGCTCGACCCGAAGCTCGCGGTCTCGAGCGTGGAGTCGATGGACGCCGTCGTCACGGCTTCGCTGGGTCCACAGCGCTTCCAGGCCACGCTGCTGGGCTCCTTCGCGGCGCTGGCGCTCGCGCTGGCGGCGATCGGGCTGTTCGGGCTGCTCGCCCACGTCGTCGGCCTGCGCCGGCGGGAGTTCGGGATCAGGCTGGCTCTGGGGGCGACGCGGGGTCAGGTGCACCGGCTCGTGCTCCGTCAGGGGCTCACCCTCACCGGGCTGGGTCTGCTCGTCGGGCTGCTCGCCGCGGCCGCAGCGGGGCGGCTGCTGCAGGGCCTTCTCCCCGGCGCCGGTGGCGCGGATCCGGTCACCCTGGCGGCGACGAGCGCCGTCCTCCTCGCGGTCGCGGCGCTGGCGGCCTACGTTCCTGCCAGACGCGCCGCCTCTGTGGATCCCGCCGTCACGCTCCGCGAGGAGTAGCGTCCGGCCGGGCCTCGTTCCCCGCTGCGCTGGCTGGAACGCGCCATCGACAAGCACGAGCCGGAGATCTTCGAGCTCCCCTCGAAGGCGATCTGGGACTTCCTGCGCACCGCCCCCCGCTTCTCCGGCCTGCTCCGCAGGATGCAGCTCGCCTGAGAGTCGGGACGCGGCCGCCGGGCGAGCCTCGACGCCCCGCCGGGCCCGCGCACCCGCGGCGCCGGCGACACCCGCCGCCACCCCCGGCCCCGCCTCTCCCGCCGCACCGCCCCGCGAGGCGCGCGGTCCCGCGGCCGCATGGCCGGCGCGAGTGCCTCTACTCGGCGACTTGCTGGAGCACCCGCAGCGCGTATCGGGCGACGGCCGCCGCCGCGGGCGGATCCAGGTTGCCGAGGGCGATGACGGTGTAGCCTTTGTCGAGGTCGAGCTCCATGGCGGCGTTGATCCCGGGCGCGCCCCCAGCGGCCGCGAAGCCTCCGCGGCCGTGGCCGGGCGTCGCCACGGCGCCGGGCGCCGGCTCGGCGCCGCCCAGGACCCAGCCGGTGAAGGCGGGCGACAGCAGGCGGTCCGCCAGGAGGGCGCGGGTGAAGCGGAAGAGGTCCCCGGTCGTCGAGTAGCCGCCTCCGGCGGCCGATCCCCGCGCCGGCCGCGAGTAGATGTTGCTCCGGAGCGTCCCGGTCTTCCCGTCGCGGGAGTAGCCCTCGGCCAGGCCGGGGACGATGGCGTCGGCCTCGTACCACGCCGTGCCGGTCATGCCGGCGGGGGAGAAGACGTGCTCCTGGACGTAGTCGTAGTAGCTGCGTCCCGACGCACGGGCGATGACCTCGCCGAGGACGGCGTAGCCGCCGTTGGAGTAGCGCCGGTCGCTGCCGGGCTCGAAGAGCAGCGGGTCGGCCGCGAACATCGGGAGGAAGTCGGCGTTGGTACGGAAGGCGGTCTTCGGGGTCGCGGCGAAGCGCTCGCCGAAGAAGTCGCCGATCCCCGAGGTCATGTCGAGGAGCTGCCGCACGGTGACCTTCTCGCGCGCCTCGGCGTTGGGGTAGTCGGGAAGGACCTGCCCGAGGGTGGAGTCGAGGGAGAGCTTGCGGGCTTCGACCAGCTGCAGAGCGGCGATGCGCGTGAACAGCTTGTTGATGGAGCCGAGGTTGTACCTGGTGTCCAGACGGTTGGCCGCGCCGTGCTCGCGGCTCGCCAGTCCCCACGCCTCGTGCAGCAGGACCTCGTCGCCGCGCGCCACGAGGACGGTGCCGGCGAAGCGGTCGGCGGCCGCCTCGGCGGCGACGTGGGCCCGGATGGCGGCGATGGCCTCCGCTTCGCTCATCGCCGGCGGCGGCCCCGCGAGGTCGGCGCGATCGGCCACGGTCACGCCGATTCCCGCAAGCCAGTGAGGCGCCTCGGGAGTGAACCGGAAGCGGAAGCGGAGCACCTGCCCGGTGGCTCCCTCGACGAGGACCGCCATCTCGTCGTCGCCCGCCTTCTCGACGCGGCGCAGGGTCAACCGGCCGGCGTCGCTGCGGAGCTGCCGCGTCATGCCCAGCCGTTGCGCCGGAGTCGTCGTCGTCGGCCTCACCGGATCGGAATTCTCCGCGAAGAACGCGAGCATCGCGGCGTCGTCGCCGCTGTTGAACGCCGCAAGGTACGCCGCGACCCGCTTCCCGCTCCCGGTGTCGGGCAGGCGCGGCTCGGCGGGGGATTGGGCGCCCACCCAGGAACTGCACGCCAGGGCGGCGCAGACCATGATCATCGTGGCCAGCCTTCTCGTCGCGTCACACATGGGCATCCTCCGGATCGGGCTCGCAGTCCGCCCTTTGGCAAGATGCCCGGCGGACGGGGAACGTCGCAGACGAGGCGCCGTGTCCGACGCGTCCGCCCGTCCGGAGCCCGCGGCAACCCGCCTTACTGGGGCCTGCCCCGGGACCCTGCGGAGCGGAGACACCAGGGCGCCGGGACGGTCAGATCTCTGAGGTGCGCTCGCATGGACCGTCGCGCGCGGTCCGGGTCACGCGTCGTCCGGTCCGGCCGCTGCGCGAAACCCGGGATCCCATCCCAGCTCGCGCCTGGCCTTCGCCACCGAGACTGCGGGTGACGGCTCGGCGACGTTGTACACGCCGGGGGTGCCCCGCTCGACGGCCAGCGCGGCCGCCTCGGCCGCGGCGTCCACGTGCAGGGGAGGCGAGCCGGCGGCCACCGTGGTGCCCGTCCCCGGGCCGTAGAGCCACCCGTAGCGGAGGACGAGGCCCTCGAGCGCGGGCGCGGTCAGCACCGCGCGCTCGAGCTCGACGACGCCCCGCACCGTGACGGCCGCCGCGCCCTCCGCGCCGAGGTCCAGCGGGTCGTCCTCGCCATGGGGTCCGGGCCCGGGCGCGTAGACCCACGCGATGCTCTGGGCGATCAGCCGGCGCGCTCCCGCCGCCCGGGCGGCGGCGACGAGGTTTCGTGTCCCCTCGGTGCGCAGGAGGGCGTTCCGGGTGAGCGCCTCCTCGAGGCGGTCCGGGTCGTGGATGAGGGCGAGGTCCGTCAGCTGGTGGATCACGACCGCCGGGCCGGCGGCGATCATCTCCCTGGTCAGCGTCGCCGCGTCGAAGACGTCAACGACGACGGGCTTGACACCCTGGCGGAGCAGGGCGTCAGCGCACCCGGCGAAACGGGTGGTCCCGAGGACCGTCAATCCGCGACGCACGAGCAGCGGGATGAGCCGCTGGCCGACAGCGCCCGTGGCGCCGGCGAGCCACACTCGCAGGGCCAACGTGTCCTCCTTCCGGGGGGCCGTCCTGTTCCAGCGTCTTCGCACCCCGGTGCGCCTCCGCGGACCGCAGAACCGCGTATGGCCGCCGCACCGGCTCGAACGGAGGCCGGGCGACGTTCGCCGGGTCGAAGCGGCCGAGACCCGCGGAGGGTCAGGAGGGCGTGCGCGCTACCGAGACGGGTTGCGCTCCGGGAGACTGTTGAGAAGCTGCAGGAGCGTCACGGCCCCCGCTCGGACGGAGGCCCTCCTGGTGCCGCGTACCTGGAGCTCCTCGATGTTCCTCTGCAGGACGAGCAACCGACAGGGCTCGCAGCCGAGAGGCTGCCCGCCGAGAGTGCCCCACGAGCACGCAGCACAGTCATCCCCACACCCCAGGTCGGCCTGGATCTGCGCCACGTTGATGAGGCTCATATGGCTCTTGACTCGATCTGCGTGGGCCTCGCTCCGGCCCCGGCGCAGCGCCTCCAAGAGCTCTCGCGCTTGCACAATCCATTGCTCAGTCTCGGTCACGTGGACCTCCCACCCGGAACCGCCAACAGCCCGCTGCGAAGTCGCATTCCTCGGCAGGTGGGCACTGAGTGTACGATTGTCACGGGAGTGTCGGCGCCGGGCGCACCGGACGGGTGGCAGGTCCGACGATCCTGGACTCCACGGAGCGCCAACGTCGCGGCGTCGATGGAGAGCCCGGCACGGCTCGCCGCCCGAACCGAAGCCGGCGTGGGGGAACCGCGAAGGGCGCTCTGCTCAGTGAGCCTCCGGCGCCTCCCTGCGCGCGACCGCGAGCGTGTTGAGGCCGCCGCGGGAGCGCACGAGGAAGGAGCGGGTGTCGGTCGTCACGGTGAGCAGGCCGGAGAGCCCTTCGGAAGAGCCGCCAGGCCGCCACTCGAAGGCGAGCGCCCGGCGGCCGGTCGCAAGGTCGACGCGCTCGACCCGGGCCGGCGGCTCGCGGTTCCAGACGAAGAGGGCGTCGCTCCGGCTCGCCCAGGCGGGCACGGCTTCACCGGCGACCGCTCCCGCCCACCATTCGTGGGCCGGGTGGCCTGCCCGGGAGAGGTGGACCCTGGCCTGGTGGACGTTGCGTCCACGCTACAGTGGAAGACGGGGAGGACCATGAAGCGCGCGAAGGACGGCGGCGAGGTCGGCATCCGCGCCGCGACGGCGGCGGACGTCCGCCGGGTGCGCGCGATCGAAAGGGCCGCGCAACGGCTCTTCGTCGATTCGCCGCACCCGGAGTGTGCGGATCTCGAGCCGATCCCCTCCGACCGGCTGCGCTGGCAGGCCGAGGCCGGCTGGCTGTACGTGGCGGTGGACCCCGGCGACCGGCCGGTGGGCTTCATCGCCTGCTCCGTCATCGACGGCGACGTCTTCGTCGAGGAGGTCGACGTCCTTCCCTCCCACGCCGGCCGGCGCATCGGCGCGCGGCTCCTCGACACCGTCGCGGTGGCCGCGCGCGATCGGGGAATCGGCCGCGTCGTCCTGACCACGTTCGCCGACGTGCCGTGGAACGCGCCGTACTACGAGCGCCTCGGCTTCCGGCCGCTGCCGGAGGCCGAGTGGGGACCGGAGCTCGTCGAGCGGGTCGAGGAGGAGGACGAATCGGGCCTGGACCGCACCGCACGGGTGTGCCTGGTCCGGCCGGCGGCTCGCTGAGAAGCGGCGCGCGCCGCCCGCCGGCTCAGCCCAGGTACGCTCCCTCCCACAGCCCGACGAAGAAATGGCACGCGTTCCTGCCCAGGTTGCGGGTGTTGTAGCCGCCCTCCTGGACCACGACGGTGGGCAGCCCGAGCGCTCCGACCATGCGGCCGTTCGCGGTGAAGTCGTCGGCCACCAGCGACCACGATCCGAGCGGGTCGAGACGGGCGGTGTCGAGGCCGAGCGGGACCACCAGGAAGTCCGGCCCGAACGCCTTGACGACCTCGAGCGCCTCGGCCAGCACCTCACGGTAGGCCTCCCCGTCCACGTCCCGTCCGAGCGGGAAGTTGCGGTTGAAGCCGCGTCCCTCCCCCTCGCCGATCTCGTCGGCGAACCCGGCGTAGTACGGATACTCGAAGCGCGGATCGCGGTGGATCGATACGGTGAGGACGTCGCGGCGCCGGTAGAAGATGTCCTGGTGGCCGTTGCCGTGATGGTGGTCGAGGTCGAGCATGGCGACCTTCCCGGTGCGGCTGAGGTAGTGCGCCGCGATCGACGACGAGTTGAGGTAGCAGTATCCGCCGAAGCTCCTGACCTCGGCGTGGTGGCCGGGCGGGCGCACGAGAGCGTACGCGAGCCGGCGCCCGCCCCCGCTCACGGCCTTCGCCGACGTGAGCGCGCAATCCACGGCCTCCCGGGCCGACAGGAACGCGTTGCCGTTGAGCGGGGTGAACAGGTCGACGCAGTAGTAGCCCAGTCTCTGGATGAGGTCGTCGGGGACGCGGTCGTAGTGGCGCCGGGGGAACACCGAGGGATACACCACGCGATCGGGACCCACGGCGGTGCAGGCCTCCCGCAGGTAGGCGAAGTACTCGCGATGGACCGCGGTGATGTGCTCGTCGCCGAAGGCCTCCGGCCGCGCCCGGGCGAACAGCTCGGTCAGGGCCGCCTCGCGCAGCACCGACAGCAGCCGGGTCGGGACCTGGACGTTCCCTCGCCGCTTGACGTCGTGGATGGCCTGCCGTTCGTTGGAGACGAGCAGGATCCTGTCCTCGTCGGGGATGGTCCGCCGGTACCCGGACGGAACCACCGCGCGGACGTACCTCGGTTGCCGGATAGCCACCGGGTCGGCGGTGACGGAGGCCACCGCCGACGCCACCTCCTCGGCGCCGACGACTCCAGCGTACTGCGCCTCGAGCACGATCCTGACCACCTCGCGCGCGTCGTCCCGGCGCAGCTCCGGTTTCTTCCGCAGGCCGTCGTAGAGCAGGTACCGCGACCCGCCGGGAACACCGGCCGTGACGCGCTCGTACGCCGTTCCCACCAGGGGCCGGAGCCCCAGCCCCTCGAGGAGGATCAGACGCTCGACGTTGCCCTGGAGCGTCTCCCGTGTGCGGCAGAGCCGGGGATCGTCCGGGCGGGCCTCGGCGAAGATGCCGATGGGGTCGAGCTCGGGGAGGTGCTCCTTGAGCCGCTGGTAGAGCGCCTCCTCGATGCCCCGGCCGGAGAAGTCCTCACAGGAGTGGAGCATGTCGAGGAAGACGAACGCCGGCGCCGAGGTGTACGACGCGAGGGCGAACCCCTTGATCTCGTCCGCGAGGTCGTCCGCGACCAGCAGGGTGGTCTTGAACTCGTACTTGACCGGGTCCCGCAGCATGTCGGGCAGCGTCTCCACCCACCCGATCTGCGACTCCGCCAGCTCGAGCCGCAGGATCTCCTGCACCTGCGCGAGCGCGCCTGCATCCTCCACCGCCAGGACATCGGTGATTCTCCTGATCCTCAGCATCGTCCGCCCCTCCGTCCGGCGTCGCCGGTGTTCACGCTGTCCCCGGCGACAGCAGCCGGAGCACCTCGTCGGCCGGCACCGGTGGACACGACATCCCCTCCCGGCCCGACATCCCGGGTGAACAGAAGATCGCGTTCAGCACGGCCTCCTCGGTGGCCTCGATGACGGCCTCGTAGAAGGCGTCGATCCGGCTGCCGCTGACGAACCGCAGCGTCCGGTGGCTGTCGCCGTGCTCGTCGCGGTGGATCCGGTTGCCGGTGGAGAAGGCGAGCGCGAACTCGCCGCTGCCCGAGGCGGCGAAGGTGCCGACCCGGCCGAGACCGAGCGCGGCGCGCTTGCACAGGCGGGAGAGCTGTCCGGACAGCATCGGTGCGTCGGTGGCCACGATGACGATCGCCGACCCCCCGCTCCGATAGCGCCGGCCCTCGGAGGGGAGCAGGCGGTCGAGATCCCGGCCCACCACCGCCCCGGACACCGTCAGGTTGCGCATCCGGCCGAAGTTCGAAAGCACGAGGACGCCGAGGGTATCGTGGCCGCCCGACGCGCGGGGCAGGAGACGCGACGCGCTGCCGATCCCGCCGGCGAAGTCGAAGGTGGTCATCCCCGTGCCGGCACCCACCGATCCCTGGGGGACGGGACCGGTCTTGGCCGCCTGGATCGCCCGCCGGACGTCGCGGGGCATGATCCTCCCCACCCGGACGTCGTTCAGGAAAGAGTCGTCGGTCTCGCCGATGACCGGGACCAGCACCTGCTCCCTGGCGCCGAGATTCGGGTGCCGCTCGAGCATGTAGTCGATGACACCTTTGTGCACCACGCCCACCGACATGGTGCTGCACAGCATGATCGGCGACTCGAGCCAGCCCCACTCGTTGACCTGGCTCAGGCCGACCATTTCGCCCGTGCCGTTGAGGATGAACCCGCCGGCGGCCATGTGGCGGGTGTAGATGTCTCCGCCCGCCGGCAGGATGGCCGTGAGCCCGGTCCTCACCGAGGTCTTTCCCTCCAGCCCGGCGACCGCGACGTCATCCTCGATGAAGGTGAGGTGGCCCACCTTGACGCCCTTGACGTCGGTGATGGCATTGTCCGGTCCCGGCTCGTAGAACCCGACCCGGACACCCAGCTCGCGCGAGGTGGGACGGGCCGCCCCGCCGTCGCCCTCCGCCACCGCGGCCCGGCGCCGCGGGCGCAGCGGCAGGTGGTTCCGGCGGGCTGCCGAGCGGATGATCAACCGGAGGAGGTCGCTCTGCGTCAGCCCCAGCTGTCTGGCCGCGATCATGTGCGAGACGTCCGGCTCGAGGCTGGGGAGGGGGTTCATTTCGATGAAGAACGGCACCCCGTCGTCGCGGAGGCGGATGTCGACGCGGGCGTAGTCCGCGTAGTTCATGACGTGCCCCGCGCGGCGGGCGAGCTCCAGGACGGCGGTCCGCTCCGGTCCGGTCAGGCGGGCGGGGCAGTGGGCCGTCACGTGGTGCGAGCCGCCGCCGTACTTGAAGGTGTAGTCGTAGATGTTGAACGCAGCGCCGCTCCCGGCCAGGTCGAACTCGATCTCGACCACCTCGAGCACCTCGCCGGGGTGGGCTTCCACCAGCGGGACCGTGAGCTCCCTGCCGCTGATGAACTCCTCCACCACCACGCCGGAGGGGAAACGGGCGAGGAGCTCGTCGACGAGCTTCCGGCACTCCTCCTGCGACGAGACCACCGACTTCTGGGTGATGCCGATGCTCGATCCCTCGTAGTTCGGCTTGAGGATCAGCGGGTAGTCCAGGCCGTCCGGGAGCGCCGGGTCCCGCGGCGTGACGAGGACCCCGCGCGGCACGCGGACCCCGCGCGCCGCCACGACGGTCTTGCTGAGCTGCTTGTCCATGTTGAGGTGGAGCACGGACGAGCCGCTCCCCGTGAACGGCAGCTTGAGCTGCTCGAAGATGCCCGGGTAGAACGCCTCCCGCGCCGCCCCGACACGCCCTTCGGCGACGTTGAAGACGAGGTCGGGGTCGGTGGCGAGGAGCCCCTCGATGACCTCGTGGGGCGGTCCCGACACCTCGAGCGGCGTCACGGTGTGACCGAGGGCGCCGATGGCCCGCCGCAGCTGCTCGATCTCCCACGGAGCGTGCAGCTCCGCCTGCTCCTCGCTCTCCTCGGTCTTGAGGTTGTAGGTCAGCGTGATCCGCACAAGGTCACCTCCTCCGAACGCGCCCTCTATCGCCGCGCCGGAGCCGGCGCGGCCAGATTCCGCCGCATGTGGTGCTCTCTCTTCCATCGTAAGGGATGCTGCGACAGGTTCCGGGTGCTCCCGAAGTGTGCTCGAGCGGGACATGACCTCACTTCGGACGTGGCACTTCACCCTCGCGCAACCCTCGACCTCGCGCCTGCGTACCCAGGGCTGTGCGTCGCCTCGCAGGACGCCCCGACTGGAGAAGCCCGTGACGATCCAGCCCAGGACGCTCGCCGCTGCCCTGACGGCCGCCGTGCTCCTCGCGGCCGGCTGCTCCCGCCGCGCCGCCGAGACGCCCCGGCCGGCGGGGGACTACCCGGGGCTCCGGCTCCCGGGCAAGACCGCGGAGCTGTTCGCGCCGGGGATCGTCTCCACCGGGATGGCCGAGCGCGACGTGGCCATGACGCCGGACGGCTCGGAGCTCTACTTCACGGTCACCAACGGCGCCCGCGGGACCATCGTCGTCCTCCGCCGCGTGGACGGGGTGTGGACGCCCCCCGAGGTGGCGCCGTTCTCCGGCACGTGGAGCGACTACGAGCCCGCCGTCTCCCCGGACGGCCGCCGGTTCTTCTTCGCGTCCACGCGCCCCGCGGGGCCGACGGAGACCGGGCCCGGCGACTCGGACCTCTGGGTCATGGAGCGCACCGCGGCGGGATGGGGCGCCCCGCGCAACCTCGGCGCTCCGGTCAACGGCGACCGCAACGAGTACTTCCCCTCGGTGACGCGGGACGGGACGCTCTACTTCACCAGCCGCGGCGAGCGCGGCGAGGCCATCTTCCGCTGCCGCCCCGCCGGCGGAGGCTACGGCGAGCGCGAGCTCCTCCCGGAGCAGATCAACACGACGGCGCAGCAGTTCAACGCCTACGTCGCACCGGACGAGAGCTACCTCATCTTCACCTCGGCCACGCGCGCGGGCGACCTGGGCGGCGGCGACTACCAGATCAGCTTCCGCAACCCCGACGGCTCGTGGACCGGGGCCGTGAACATGGGCGCGGCCGTCAACTCCAAGGCGGGGGAGTGGTCGCCGTACGTCAGCCCGGACGGCAGGGTCCTCTTCTTCCACAGCACCCGCAACGCCGTGCCGGACCCTGCGCCGGCGCCGCTGCGCTACGCGGACCTGCGGGCCATGCTGGAGCGTCCCGCCACGGGCCAGTCGGACATCTACTGGATCGACGCCTCGTTCATCGAGGACCTCAGGCGCGCGGCGAGGGCCGGGCGCGACTGACGCCGGCAGGCCCGCCTCACCAGGGGACCTCCTCCAGCGGGAGCAGGCGGGAGTCCTCCAGGGCCGCGGTGCGGTGGCCCATGCCGGCGAGGTAGGCGGCGTTGGACGCGAACGCCATGAACGCCCGGGGGCTGGACTGCTCGACCAGCATCGCGGCGTCCCAGCGCTCCTCCGGAGGCCCGATCAGGAAGCCGCCGCCCCGTCCGTAGAACAGCAGCCGGCCGCCCGACGCCTCCAGGTGGGGCATGGTGTGCTCCATGTAGAGCCGGTACGCCTGCTCCCCGGTGATGGGATCGGCCGGGGCGAGCTCCGGCGCGGCGGAGTAGTCGGCCGTCGCGCGGAAGCGCAGGAGGTTCAGCATCACCACCGTGCCCTCGATGCCCCGCGTGAAGAAGGCCCGCCCCGAGTCCTGCGTCGGTTCCATGTAGGTCGTCACGTCCGCTCCTCCCGATCCCCCGCGCCGCGTTCTGCGGGCCCGGTGCAGCCCGCCACCGGCCGTGCGCCGGGCCGGCCACCAACCCGGGTCCGGGCATGGTAGCGCGGGCCCCGCGGGACACGCGGATCCGCCGCCCGCCCAGGCCGGGCCGTCCGAGAGCAGCTTGACCCTCTGGACGCAGGGCAGCTCGCGGCCGCCGGGCGCGCAACCGGGTGTCCGGCCTGCCGTAGAAGAGGCAGGTTCGACGGGACGTCGGACGGAGGCGAGGATGATCAACCGCGTCTGGCACGGGTGGACCACGCCGGAAAACGCCGACCGCTACGAGGCGCTGCTCGAGGAGGAGATCTTCGTCGGCATCCGCGACATGGAGATGGCCGGCTACCGGGGCATCCGGCTGCTGCGGCGGCGGGTGGGGGACGAGGTGGAGTTCGTCACCATCATGACCTTCGACTCCCTCGAGGACGTCAAGGGTTTCGTCGGCGAGGACTACGAGGTCTGCTACGTGCCGGCCGCGGCGCGCAAGGTGCTCTCCCGCTTCGACGAGCGCTCGCAGCACTACGAGGTCAGGGCGGAGATGACGGTCTGACCGGGGTCTCCGGCGGGCCCGTCGGGCAGGCGGTTCCCGGCCGCACGCGGGCACGGTTCCGCGCGCGCCGCGTCGCGGCGGCGGCTCCCGTCAGACGGCCTGCGTCTTCGCGGCGACGTGCCGCATCAGCTTCCGCCACGGCCCGACCGGGCTGAAGTCGAGCGACACGGTGTCCTCCTCGATCACCGCGGTGTGGCCCGCCCGGCCGCGCGCCGGCGCGGCCGGGCTGGCCCGGTGACGGGAGCCGGTCTGTGTGGACCCGTGTCAGCGGTGCCGCGGACGGTAGTGCCGCGGACGGTAGTGCCGCGGCCGCACTCCCGTGCCACCTCGGGCCCCAGCCTCGGCCGTACCACACGAAGTTGACTCCGCCGGAGACGCCCACGAACGGCATGGGGCCCCAGCCCCACAGCCACGGCGCGGTCACCCAGGTCCAGCCGGCGCTGGGGTAGTACACGTACATGTACGGATCGCCGTTGTCGTAGTCCGGCGTGAACGTGTAGGCGGCGCCGTACGGCATCCACACCCAGCCGTACTGCTGGGTGAAGGTCCACTGGCCCGAGGGGACTCCGAGGGAGCGAGCTGCGTCGCGGGCGCGGGAGGCGCGGGCGCCGCGGACGGCGGCGGGGGAGGCGTGGTCCCGGGCTCGGGCGACGTGGGCTGCGCGGGTCCGTAAGGCTCCGCGCCCTGTCGAGGCGGAGAAGGCGCCGTGGCCGCGCCCGGCGGCTCCGAGAGAACGCTGCTCGGGACCAGGCCCTGCGCCGTCAGCGTGACGGACTCGCCGGAGCGGAACGGGGGGCGCCCGCGGAACAGGAAGGTGCGCTGGTCGCCGTTGTCGAACCGCACCGCCACCTCGTAGGTGGTGCTCTCGCCGCTGACCTGGCTCGCCGAAGCGCCGATCATCGCGCCGCTGGCGGCCCCGAAGAACGCGCCCCCGCGGTGGCCGCCGAGCAGGCCGCCCAGCAGCCCGCCGATGACGGCGCCCGCCGCGGCGCCGCCGGCCGGGTTCCCCTGGACCTGACGGACCGTCTCGCGGACCCATTCGACCCGGCCCTGCTGCCCCGCGTCGGGGCCGGGAGGACCGTTCACGTACCTCGTCTGCGTCGTCGTCATGACACAGGCCGGGGCCAGCAGGACCGAACCGATGAGCAGAGCCGAGAAGCTGCGGCGCATGGTGTACCTCCTTGGCGAAGACCCTCGACGAGCCGTCCGCCCGCGCGGGCGCGGGAACCTGCGCGGCCACCGTATCTCTGGAACGCATGACGGCGGCGGATGTTTCTCCGTCACGTCTCCCGGACCCGCCAAGCCCCGCTACCGGGGCCTTCACGGAAAGAGAGGCAACTTGCGTGCCATGCCGGGAGCTGGCGGCCACCCTCCGGGCTGCGACAGCCGCCGCCGGGGACGCCAGCCTGGCACCGTCGCGGGCGGCTCCGGACTCCCTCCCGGCCGCGGAAGGACGGTGCCCGCTTCCGAGGACCGTCGTGACCTCCGCGGTGGGCACCCGTGGCCGGCGCGCGCGTCCCGAGCGTCGTGATCCTCGAGACCGGTCACGTCTGCCGGGCTGCGGCGGGTGCCCTCGTCATCGGCCGGCCCGGTCCGGCCGCCGCGGACCCGGCGGCCATGGTGCCTGCCCGCGCGGCTCATGGCCCGGCGCGCTGCCGGCGTTGGACCTCGCCGCTTCGATCTGGTCGGGGGCGTCTTCGAAGCGTTCCCGCTGGCCACACCGGGCGATCTCGCCGTGTTCCAGGCGCGGGTCCTTCCCCGCGTGCGCGGACGGCCGGTCCGGCCGGCCGGCGCCGCGTCCCGATGCCGGCTCCGACGATCCGACCGGCTCGACAGAGGACGCGCGCCGGGCACGGCGCGCATGGATCTGATAAAGTAATGAAAGTTCATAAAGACGCGAAGTAGAATTGAGTTTATTAATGTTAGACTTGACATTCGCGAATCCGCCGTGTAAGCGCCGCTGAGGCGCGACGTGGTGCCGTCCTCGCCGGCGGGCTTCGGTTGACAGCCGTCCCGCGCGGCCTGTCGGACCCCTCCTGGAGGGCTTTCACGGCCGCCCGCTCCGGCGGAGCCAGGAATACTGCCGGGGCGGGTTGACATGATTGAGATGAAGTCTATTTTGCTATTGGAGTGTGCGGTGAGACGGCGCTTGGACATCGAGGCCCCCTGATGGGCTCTTCCGGCAGCGGTCGCGAGACCCCTGCGCTGCGCCCCGGGGCGGTCGTCGGGCCGTACGAGGTGACGGACGCGCTGGGCGAGGGCGGCATGGGGGAGGTGTACCGGGCCGCCGACACCCGGCTCGGTCGCGAGGTGGCGATCAAGGTGCTGCCCGGAGACTTCGCGGCCGACTCCGAGCGCCTGGCCCGCTTCGAGCGCGAGGCGAGGCTGCTGGCGAGCCCTCAACCACCCCAACATCGCCCCGATCTACGGCTTCGAGGAGACGTCGGACGGCGCGCGCACGTCCTGGTCATGGAGCTGGTCGAGGGCGAGGATCTCGCCGAGCGCATTGCGCCAGCGGTACCGATTGCCGGTCGACGAGGCGCTGCGACATCGCGCGCAGATCGCCGCAAGCCCTGGAGGAAGCCCACGAGAAGGGCATCGTCCACCGCGACCTGAAGCCCGGCCAACATCAAGCTCACGCCCGACGGCAAGGTCAAGGTGCTGGACTTCGGTCTGGCCAAGGCGCTGGGCGGGCGACGGCGGCGAGCGAGCGCGGCCGATCCCTCGCAGTCGCCGACGATCACGCGCAGCCGGGGACCGCAGGCGGGCGTCATCCTCGGCACGGCGGCCTACATGTCGCCCGAGCAGGCGCGGGGCAAGCTCGTGGACAAGCGCGCGGACATCTGGGCCTTCGGCGTCGTGCTCTTCGAGATGCTCACCGGCAAGCGGCTGTTCGACGGGAGAGACGGTGACCGACACGCTGGCGGCCATCCTCACCCGCGAGCCGGAGCCGTCGGCGCTCCCCGATTCGACGCCGTTGCAGATCCGCAGTCTGCTGGGACGCTGCCTCCGGCGCGACCCGCGCCAGCGCCTGCACGATATCGCCGACGCCCGGATCGTCATCGAGGATATCAGGCATGGCCCGGCCGCGGGGGAGGCCGGGTCGGCTCTGGAGGCTCCGCGGCGCTCGTCCCGCCGCGAGCGTCTGGCGTGGGTGGTCGCCGTGGGAGCGGTGATTGCGGCGGCCGGGATCGGAGCCTGGATGGGGCGTGCGCCGCGACCCGCAGCCCTGCCGCCCGCTCTTGCCTTCGTGCCGCCGCCCCCCGGCACCAGCTTCCGGTCGTACGGCTTCGGCGCCGGGCCTGTCGTCGTGTCGCCGGACGGGACGAGGCTCGGCGTTCTCCGCCACGGACGAGAAGGGTCAGACCAGGATCTGGGTGAGACCCGCTCCGGGGCGACAAGGCGGTCGCGCTGGCGGGGACCAGGGACGGCTCCTTCCCCTTCTGGTCCGCGGACTCGCGATCGCTCGGGTTCTTCGCCGACCAGAAGCTGAAGACGGTCAGCATCGGCGACGGCACGGTCAGGATCCTGGCCGACGCCCCCTGCCTGGCACGGGGCGGTGCCTGGGGCCCGAACGGGGTGATCGCGTTCGTCCCGAAGTGCGGCGGCCCCATCGAGGGCATCCGGGCCGATGGAGGCGCCCCGACGCCGCTGGTCCAGCCGTCCGCCGGATCGGACGGGTTCGGGTCTCCGGCGTTCGTGCACGGGAGCGGCGCGATCCTGTACACGGACAGAGCCCCCGACGGGTCCTGTCCGTCCGGGAGGCCTGGCGGAGCACGGGGAAGTCCCGCCTGGTGCTCCGCGACGCGTACCGCCCCCAGTACGCTTCCGGAAGTCTGCTGTTCTGCCGCAACGGCACGGTGTTCGGGGTGCCGTTCGACGCCTGGACGGGAAGGTGGCAGGCGAGGCGAAGGCGCTGGGCGAGGCGCAGATGTTCTCGGCGTCGGGCAACGGCGTCCTCGCGTTCGAGGGAGGCACCGGCAACGCCCGCCTGGAGTGGTTCGACCGCCGTGGCACGTCCATCGGAGCGATTGCGGACATCGAGCCGTGGGTTTCGCCCAAGCTCGCGCCCGGCGGCCGGCGGGTGCTGGCGGTCGTCCAGGAGAACCGGAGCCGGACCGACGACCTGTGGTCGTACCCGGTCGATGGGGGCGTGGGAACGAGGCTGACGTTCTCCCCCGGTCCGAAGGGCTTCTCCGTCTGGTCGCCGGACGGGCGGTACGTCGCGTACAGCCGCCGGAAGGACGGAGGCTGGATCGTCTGCCGCAAGCGGGCCGACGGCTCCGGTGCCGAGGACACCCTCTCGGCCCTCGGTCCGGGAGTCGTCGCGGCCTCCGTGATCGACTGGTCGCCGGACGGCGCATACCTGAGCGTGGACGAGAGGGACAGCACGAACGAACGCTGGAGCAACTGGGCGCTGCCGCTGCGCGGCGGCGGCAAGCCGTTGAGGCCGGCTCCGGTCGAGGCCGACCAGTACGACGGCAACTTCTCCCCCGACGGGCGCTGGCTCGCCTACTTCTCCTACGAGACCGGACGACCTGAGGTGTTCGTCGTACCGTTCCCGCCACGGGCGCGAAGTACCAGATCTCTCAGGCGGGAGGCTGGGCGGTGCGCTGGGGCTCGGGCGGGCGGCTCTTCTTCCTCACAATGGGGAATCGCCTGATGGAGGCCGATCTCGAGACGGCCGGCGGGTCGTTGCAGGTGAAGTCCATCGAGCCGCTGTTCGGCTCAACCTGCCGCGCACCAACGCGCCGCTGTTCGACGTCACGCCCGACGGCACCCGTTTTCTCGTCGCCACTTCCGCCGATCCAGCCGCCGCCAGCTCGATCTCCCTTCTGATGAACTGGCCCGCGCTGGTGAAGCAGCACCGGTGAGCGTCGCTCCGGGGGCGCCGGCGGATCGCCGGCGGCAAGGCGCCAGTGCCCGGAGCCTCTGTGCAGCAGGTCCTGGCGACGCCTTGTCCGCGCCGCAAGGAGCGTCGGGCCCAGTGCGACGCCCAGGTCCGTCCCGACGTCGATGCCCACGCCGATGTTGCCGAGCGCCACGCCCAGGCCGGAGCCCAGGTAGGTGCCCAGCGCGATTCCGAGCGCCATCCCGTCTCCCGCGCCCTTTCCGCTGGTGGCCGTCGTTCACCGTCCATCACGGTGAACGACGCCGTTGCGCTCTCACCGGAAGTCCGGCCGGCCTCAGCGGCCGGGAGGCGGGGAGGCCGGCGGAGCGCCCGCGGCCTGGCCCGGAGCCTTCTGCGTGGCCGGTGCCATTTTCTTGAGGATCTCCTCGAGCCGGTTCAGCTCCTCGCCGTACTTGCCCCAGTCGGCGCTTCTTCAGATAGGTCTTGGCCTTGTCTGTAGTGCTGCGAGCGCCTTCTCGGGCCATGACCGGGAGGGTCCCGGTGACCGGCCGGCCGGCGACCGCCTGCTGCTGCTGGGCCGGGGTCGCCCCCGGCTGGGCGAAGACGGCGTTGAGGGCGTCATCGAGGTCCCTGCCCATGGCCAGCTCGCCGTTGTGCACGGCGATCACCCTTTTGAGCTGCGGCATCTGCCCCTGTTCGGACTGCAGGTAGATCGGCTCGACGTAGATGAAGGAGTGCTCGATGGGGATGATCAGCAGATTGCCGCGGATCACGCTCGATCCCTGCTGCCCCCAGAGGGTGAGCTCCGAGGAGATGTCCGGCTGCTGGTTGATCCGGGCCTCGATCTGCATCGGACCGTAGATCAGCTTCTCCTTGGAGAGGGTGTAGAAGAGCAGCTGGCCGTAGTTGTCGCCGTCGCAGCGGGCGCACATCCAGGCCACCATGTTGTCCTTCTTGGACGGGGTGAGGGGAAGCATGAGGATGAACTCCTCGTGCTGGGAGTGGGGCAGGCGCATGATGATGTAGTAGGGCAGGACCGACTGCTGCTCGCCCTTGTAGATCTCCTGGGGGATGCTCCAGAGGTCCTCGCGGTTGTAGAAGACCTGGGGGTCGGTCATGTGGTAGGTGGCGTACATCCGGGCCTGGACCAGTGAACAGGTCCATCGGATAGCGCACGTGCTTTCTCAGAAAGGCGGGCATCTCCTTGATCGGCTTGAAGAGGCTCGGGAAGATCTTGCGGTAGGTGCGGATCAGCGGATCTTTCGGGTCGATGACGTAATAGGAGACATTGCCGCTGTAGGCGTCGATGACCACCTTCACCGAGTTGCGGATGTAGTTGAAGCCCCGCTGGTAGATGTACTCGTACGAGCGGCTCCGAGTAGGGAAACATGTTGGAGGTCGTGTACGCATCCTGGATCCAGTAGAGGTGGCCGTCGGCGCCGACCACGACGTAGGGGTCCGAGTCGTAGGCGAGAAACGGGGCGATGGCGTTCACCCGGTCGCTGATCATCGCGGTGGAGCATCAGCCGGCTCTGGTCGGTGACGTAGCTCGAGAAAAGCATGTTGACGTCCGAGAGGTCGATGGCGTAGGCCAGGCGCCGGAAGAAGCTGGAGAGCTGCACCCCGCCCGTCGCCCTCGTAGGAGGTGTAGGCGTTCTGGTTCCCCTTGGGGTAGTCGAACTCCTTGGTGCGGCTGTGGACGATCGCGAAGCTGTCGGTCTCCTTGCCGTAGTAGATCTCCGGCCGGGTGATCTTGAGCTTGGGGCTCGTGCGCGGCGGGATGTCCTGCATGATGAACTCGGGCATGCCGTCCGGGGTGAAGTTGTTCACCGGGCTCATGACCACCCCGTAGCCGTGGGTGTAGAGGAGGTGCATGTTGACCCAGGTCCGGGCGCGGGCGGGGAGCTGCGAAGGCGGCAGCTCGCGGGCGGCGACGGCGACCTCGGAGTACTTGTCGTCGAAGTGGTAGCGGTCGACGTCGACGCTGTTGAAGTCGTAGTAGAGGCGGATCTCCTGCAGCTGCTTGTAGGTCTGCACCAGGGGGCGGTGGTCCCACAGGCGGATGTTGTGGATGGTCGCCTGCGTTTTTCTTGACGTCGGCGTAGCTCATCGTGTCCCGGACGGGAAACGGCATCCTCCTTGGCCTTGTCCAGCCCGAAGCCGAGGCGGGTGAAGCGGATGTTGTTGCGCGATGTAGGGCGTCTCCTTGGCCAGCTCGTTGGGCTTGACGACGTACTGCTCGACGAGGGCGGGGTAGAGGGCGCCGAAGGCCACGAGCACGACGCACGTAGAGGCCGACGAGGCCGAGGGCTACCCTCCACCTGCGGAGCCACGGGCATCAGGAACAGCACGAGGGCGATGACGAGGGCGAGGGCCAGCAGCGTCCAGGTGGCCGGGATGCTGCGCGTGGACGTCCGCGTAGCTCGCCCCGTAGGCCACGCCGCTGCTGGAGTACAGCAGCTTGTAGAGCTTGAGGCGGCTGGAGGCGGCCAGGCCCAGGAAGAGAGAACCCCGCCAGTACCGCCGCGTGCGACTTGACCCTCTGCGAGATCACGAAGCGGTCGCCGAACGTCTCGACGGCCCCGTCCAGGTAGTAGGAGAAGCCGACGATGACGAAGGTGACGAAGAGCGGAAGAAGAACCACTGCAGCACGAGGCTGTAGAACGGCAGGCCGAACACGTAGAAGCCGGCGTCCCTGCCGAAGATCGGGTCCGCGACGCCGAAGCGGGACCCGTGGAGGAAGCTTCAGGACCGTCATCCACGAATCGGACGCGCCCAGGGCCATGAACCCCGACAGCACCAGGATCGCCGCCACCCACGCCCAGGAGGCGTGCGTTCCGTGGAACAGCTGCTCGAGCGCGGTGGGCGGCCGTTCGCCTTCGACCGTCCGGGGCGCGCCGGTGAGCAGCCCGGGCCGTCTGGCGAAGCGGACGTTCAGCCCGGCGAAGACGGCGACCAGGGCGAACGTCACGCAGAAGACCCGCCGCCCGGGCCTCCAGCTCGGTGAGGAAGACCTGACCGAACCCGAGGTTTGCGAACCAGAGCCAGTCTCCGTAGTAGCCGGCGAAGAGCACCAGGACCACGACCAAGGCGACCCCGGCCCCGATGACACCGAGAAGCCTCTTTCTCACGTCCATTCTCACGCCTCCAGGAGCGTGCGGCCCCGGCCGGCGGCGTCCAACGGGGCTTTCGCCGTCGCCTTGTCCGGACGGTTGGCGGATGCCTGGCCACCGGCGGCACGAGGGGTCGCCGCGGGCGTCGAGACGATGCCGCTGCCGGAAGAAAGGACCGACTCGCGCCGTGCCCGTTGTAGGAGCCCGGCCGCCGCATGTCAAACGGGCGACGCGCCGGGCGCTCCCGAAGCCGACCGGCAGGCGGGCATCTTCCCGTGGAGCCGAAGCGGATCCTGCGCCCGGCCTGGACCCGGTCGGGGCCGGTCGCGGGGATCCCCCGGGGCGGGGCGCGGGGCCGGATGGGTCGCCTGTGACGGTGCTGGCAGGGTTTTCCGATTATTCGCTATATTGAACATCATGCGTTGAGGACTTAAGGTTCTTAATTCAGGACTTGACTATATTGATCTGCACCGGTAGTATTGGTACGTGGGAAGGGAGGGCGGCGCGATGAGCAACGAGTGGCACGAGCTGACGGACCTGACGGGGGACCGGGCGTTCGTCGTGACCGGTGTCCTGCTGGAGAACGGCGTGACCGTCGAGGGCGCGTTCGAGCTGCCGCCGCTGGCGCGCCTGCGGTACGAGGACCAGGTGTTCGTGAGCGCGTTCGTGCGCAGCCACGGCTCCATCAAGGAGATGGAGAAGGCGTTCGGCGTCAGCTACCCGACGGTGAAGAACCGCCTGAACCGCATCGCCGGCCAGCTGCGGCTGGTCGAGGTGGCGGTCTCGCCGCCCGCTCCGGCGGGGCGGGAGGACGTGGTCGGTATGCTCGAGCGCGGGGAGATCTCCGCCGAAGAGGCCGTGGAGAGGCTGAGGCGCTGATGGTTCCGCCCATGCTGCTGCACCTGCGCTTCGGCGCGCCCAGCCGGCCCGGGGTGTGGCTGCCGCTCTTCCTGCTGTGGCTGATCGTGCTGCCCGTGGCCGTGCTGGTGCTGCTGATCGCGATGGCGGCCGACGCCGTGCTGTTCCTCGTCGGGGCGTCCTACCACCGCACCACGCTGGTGCTGCTCCGCTGCCTCGGCGTCCTCGCGGCCTCCCGAGGCACGTCGGTGCGCGTCAGTGCCGGCGGCAGGGCCGTCGACATCGAGCTCGTGTGAGAGAGAGGTGACGAAGATGAACGAGGACCGTACACGCATCCTGACCATGGTTGCCGAGGGCAGGATCACCCCCGGCGAGGCCGAGCGCCTTCTCGACGCGCTGGAGTCGCGCAGGCCCGGGGACCCGGCGGGCGGAGGTGCAGCCCCGGCGGTCAAGGGCGATCCGGCGCCGCTCCTGAAGGCGCTGCCCAGGTACCTGCGCGTCAACGTGGACGGCACGAAGGGCGAGAAGGTGGACGTGAAGGTGCCCCTCGCGCTCGTGCGCTCGGGCCTCAAGCTGACCTCGCTGATCCCGCCGCAGGCGATGGACAAGATCAACGAGCAGATGGCCGAGAAGGGGCTCTCCATCGACTTCTCCAACCTCAGGCCCGGCGACATCGACGAGCTCATGGAGGCGCTGCGCGAGATGGAGATCAACGTGAACGGCAAGAACGGCGAGAAGGTGCGCGTCTACTGCGAGTAGCGGGAACGCTGCCGGGAGCGCGCTGAGGGGACTCGCGGCCGGTCGGCGCAGAGGGCCGGACGCCGTCGGGATCTGCGCAGCTCTTCGAGGAGGGCCGGGCCGCCGTGCCCGTGACCATGCCGGGCAGAGGGGGAGCGCCGTTCAGGCGGCAGGACGAGGCGCGGTGGTCGTCATCGAGCCCGGTGGCCATGCTCTTTGGGCGCTGGTACCTTGGTGGCCGGCAGCTGGGAGGGCGACGATGGAGACGTTTCCGCCGCAGGTTCGGCACGAGCTGGAAGGGTGGCGGCTGTTCTGGGCGGACCTCGAGGTGCAGCCGTGCCCGGACGAGCGCCTGGCGGCGCTGCGGCGGGAGTCCGCCGGGCGGGTGCGGCGCTCCATGGAGCTGGAGACGCTGAGCCAGCACCCGACGGTGGCGGCGCTGCGGCGGCTGTTCCGGCAGGCCGGCTGCGACCCGACCCGCTACCGTCCGTCCTCGGAGGCGCTGCTGCGGCGCCTGCTCAAGGGCGAGGAGATGCCGGCCATCCACCCCCTCGTCGACCTCAACAACTGCCTGTCGGCGGAGCTCGCAGTGCCGGTGTGCGTCATGGACGTCCCGAACCTCGCGCCGCCGTTCGTCTTCCGCGCCGGGCGTCCCGGGGAGTCCTACGCCTCCCTGCGGGGACCGTTCAACCTGGAGGGCAAGCCGTTGCTCGTCGACGCCGAGGGGCCGTGCGACGCGCCCATCACCGGCGGCGAGCGTGTCAAGGTGCGGGCGGCCACGACGCGGGCCTGGCTCGTCGCCTACATGCCGGCGGAGGTCCTCACGGAGGAGTGCGGACGCGGCGCGCTGGAATCGCTCCTCGACGCGGCCCCGGTGGCCCGGCTGCACGCCGCGGGGACCACCCCGGCCGGGTGAGCGGGTCCGGGCGGCGGCCGTGCCGGCCGGCGCGATCGTGTACCATCCAGCCAGAAAGCTCTGCAGCACAGCGTCGTGACGATCGCCGGGCCCGGCACCGGCAAGGGAGCCTTCCCATGCTCGAGCTGATCCTTCCTGCGAGGATCGACAACGCCTATCGCGGATCGAGGGCCGCCCTGTGGATCTTCGGCGCCGTCGTGGCCTTCAAGGGGCTGATCGGCCTCAACTCGATCCTCCTCGGCGAGAAGGTCGCGACCAACGCCGACGGCATCCCGCTCGATACGTTCGGGCCGGAGGGGGCGCAGGCCGTGGTCTCCCTGTTCGCGATCTGGGGCCTCGCCCAGGTGTTCCTCTGCCTCCTGTGCGTGCTCGCGCTGGTCCGCTACCGCACCGCCGTCCCCCTGATGTACGCCGTGCTCCTTCTCGAGCACGTCCTCCGCCGCGGGATCCTCCTGGCCATGCCCATCGCCAGGACCGCCGGCTCTCCCGGCCTGTTCATCAACATCGGGCTCTTCCTCGTCATGGCCGTGGGCCTGGCGCTGTCGCTCTCCCGCCGCGCCAACCTGCCCCGGGGAGCCGAGGCGTCGCGGTAGGCGCCGTCCGCGACGGCGCGGACGGAGTCGAACGGCCACGTGCCGGTCGCGCGACTGCCGGGCGTCCGGCGCAACGTGCCGACGGGCTGCGCCTGTCCGCGGTCCCGTTGGGTGCGTTCCCGCTTCGTCCGGTCACGGCTGCCTGACGATGTCCACGGAGATCTCCAGCGCCGGCGAGGCTCTCGGCCACTCACTGAGACGCGAGCGTCGTCGCTGAGGAGCTTCCGGCCGGTGCTGGATGGCGCTACTCGCCTCTCAGCACGGCCATGGGGTCCGTCCGCGTCGCGCGGTGCGCGGGAATCCAGGCTGCGGCCAGGGTCGCCGCCGTCACGATCATCGTCCCCGCCGCCAGCGCGACAGGATCGGCGGGCGTGACGCGGTACAGCAGTCCCGCGAGCAGGCGGCCCAGCACCAGGGTCCCCGCCAGCCCCGCCAGGAGACCGGCTCCGAGCAGGCGCGCCGCTTCCCTGAAGACCAGGCCGTGGACCCGGACGGAGGTCGCGCCGAGCGCCATTCGGACGCCGATCTCGCGCGACCGCTGGGCGACCGAGAAGCTCATCACGCCGTACAGCCCGACGGCGGCCAGCGTCAGCGCCAGCCCGGCGAAGACGCACAGCATCAGCATCGTGAACCGTCTGCGGGCGAGGGACTCGTGCAGGATCTGCTCCATCGTCCGGATCCGCTCCACCGGCTGCGAGGGGCTCACCTCCATGACGGCCCGCCGCAACGGACCGGCCAGGCTCGCGGGAGGGACGGTCGTCTTCAGGACCAGCGTCATGAACGGCAACGGCGCCTGCGCCATCGGCCGGTAGGTCTCGATCCTGGGCTCCGCGTCGAGGCCGCCGAGCTTCACGTTCCCCACGACGCCGACGATGGTCGACCACGCGAAGCCCTCGCCTCCGGGGCCGCCCCAGGAGATGCGCTGGCCGAGCGCGTCCTCGTGCGGGAAGAAGCGGTCGGCGAAGGCCTTGCTGACCACCACGACCGGCGCGTCGTGGGGGCCGTCGGCGGCGGTGAACGCCCGGCCGCGAAGCACGGGGATGCCCATGGTCGCGAAGTACCCGTCGCTGGCGAGCTGGTAGCCGGCGGTGGGCTCGCTGCCCTCGTCGACGGCGCGTCCCGCGATGGTGAACTTGAGGTCGCCGGTGATTCCCGGGTCGATGGGCAGGCTCAGGATGGCGGCCGCCGACGCGACGCCGGGGAGCCGGCGCGCTCTCTCGAGGATCTCCGACTGGCGGACACGGAGGGTGTCGGCGTCAGGGGTGCTGCTGCCGGGGATGTTGACCCGGGCCGTCAGCGTCCCGCGCTCGGAGAATCCGGGCTCCTGCGCGTTGAGCACCCACAGGGTCCGGGCGAGCAGACCGGCGCCCACCAGCAGCAGCAGGCAGACGCCGATCTCCGCCACGACCAGGGCGCCGCGGATGCGGGCGTGGAAGCCGCCGGCGATGCCGCGGCCGCCGGCGCTGCGGAGCGTCGTGGCGGGGTCGCTCCCGGCCAGCCACGCCGCAGGGGCGAGGCCGAACAGAAGCCCCGAGAGCACCGAGGTGGCCAGGGCGAATCCGAGCACCGGCAGGTCCACCTCGATGCTTCCGGCACGCGGCAGGTCGGGCGCCGCCAGGGCAACGAGGGCTCTGGTCGCCGCGAACGCCACGAGGACGCCGCCGGTGCCGCCGAGCAGCCCGAGAACGGCGCTCTCCGTCAGGAACTGCCGCGCGACCCGCGCCCGGCCGGCTCCCAGCGCGATGCGGACGGCAACCTCGTGGGCCCGCCGGCTGGCTTGAACGAGCAGCAGGTTGGCCACGTTGGCGCACGCGAGGAGGAGCAGCAGACCGACCGCACCGAAGAGCGCCAGCAGAGCCGGCCGCGCGGAACCGACGATGGTCTCCTGGAGCGGCACGACGGTGAGCCCCTCGCCACGGTTCGTGTCCGGGTAGCTGTGTTCGAGCCGCGCGGCGATCGAGTGGACCTCCTGCTCCGCCTGCGCGAGCGACACACCGTCCGCGAGGCGGGCCACGACCTGGAAGTACTGAGCTTCCCTGTTCTGATCCGGGTCGTCGCCGACCGGAACGGGGGGGTCGGGGCATCGGTACCGCGCGGCGGTCCAGACCTGGGTGCCGCCTGGATACTCGAACCCGGGGGGCATCACGCCGACCACCGTGTACGCCTCCCCGTTGAGCTCCACGGACCGGCCGACGGCCTCGCGGTCGGCGCCGAAGCGCGAGGTCCAGAAGGCGTGGCCGAGGACCGCGACGCGCTCCCCGCCGGGGCGGTCGCTGGCGGGCGCCAGCGTCCTGCCCAGTTCGGGGGGAACGCCGAGGACCTGGAAGAACGCCGGCGTCACCGTGGCGCCGCGCAGCTTGACCGGGAGCCCCCCCTCGCGGACCGAGAGCTGGGACCTCGTGTAGCCCGCGATGGCAGCGAAGCTGGCGGCCTGGGCCGAGACGTCGATGAAGTTGGCGCCGGACCAGTTGTCACGGTCGTCCCCCGATGCCTCGGTCACGAAGAGCCTGACCACACGGTCCGCCCGGGGATAGGGCAGGGGGCGGATCACGACCCCGTAGAGAATCGAGAACATCGAGGTGCTGGCGCCCACCCCGAGGCTCATGGTGAGGATCGCGAGGGCGCTCATGCCGGGGCGCCGGAGAAGGGACCGGAAAGCCAGCCGAAGATCCTGCGCCCAGCCACCCATGTCATCCTCCCCTCCGAGCTCGGCCTTCAGACTATCGTGCCACGGGGAGCAAACCAGCAGGATCCATGCCAGACGGCCGCGGCGGCGAGAGTGCCGCGGCAACGCGATGCAGGCGGCTCCTGTCGCGAGAGCCGCCCGCCATGGCGTCCGGAACCGGGACGGGGATGCTCGTTTCCGGACGGTGCCCGCCGCGCGGCCGCGCGCGGCCGCCGTGCTGCAGCCAGGGGGCCGGTCCCCCCCTCGCGCCGGAGAACCCTGAGCCGTCTCTGCTCGTATAGGAATCCGATAGGAGAGCTCATGGCGAAGGAACCAGCCGGGGACCCGGCCAAGACCGATCTGCCGCGCGGCACGTTGCAGATGCTGATCCTCAAGACCCTGGCCCTGGGGCCCATGCACGGGCTGGGGATCTCCCGGCGCCTGGAGCAGATCACCGAAGGCGTCTTCCAGGTCCAGGCGGGGTCGCTCTTCCCGGCCCTCCACCGGATGGAGCAGGAGGGCTGGATCGAGGGGGCCTGGGGCGAGTCGGAGAACAACCGGCGCGCCAGGTTCTACCGGCTGACCGCGGCGGGCCGGCACCAGCTCGGCGAGGAGAGGCGGAGCTGGGCCGCCGTCGTGGTCGCCATCAACAAGGCGCTCGAGGCGACCTGAGGAGGATGACGATGCCGCTCCTCGCCCGGATCAGGAGCACCTGCCGCCTGCTGTTCGCCAAGGAAGCCATGGAGGCGGATCTCGACGCGGAGCTCGCGAGCTGCGTCGAGATGCTCACCGCGGAGAAGATCGAGGGGGGGCTCGACCCGGCCGAGGCGCGCCGGCGGGCCCTCATCGAGGTCGGCGGCACCGAGCAGGTGAAGCAGGCGGTCCGCGAGGAGAGGGTGGGCGCGGGCCTCGACGCCCTGTTCCTCGACGTCCGCTTCACGTTGCGCGGGATCCGGCGCACCCCCGCCTTCACGGCGGTCGTGATCCTCATCCTGGCCATCGGCATCGGGGCCACCACGGCGCTGTTCAGCACGCTCGACGCCGTGCTCCTGCGCGGCCTGCCGTTCGAGAGGCCGGAGGAGCTGGTGATCGGCCTGAAGACCTCGCAAGGGCGGCTGGACGGGCCGGTCTCCCGGCCCGACTACTTCGACTTCCGCGACCGCAGCCGCAGCTTTTCCCAGCTCGCCGCCATGGGCAACTTCAGCCACGAGGTGCTGGTCTTAGACGACGGCAGGCCCGGGCTGCTCAACGTGGGTCTTTCGACCTGGAACCTCTTCGCCGCCCTGGGGGTGAACCCGGTGCTGGGACGGAGCTTCGACAGCCGCGACGAGGCGGCGGGCGGCGCGAACGTCGTCGTCATCAGTCATCGCCTGTGGCAGGAGAGATTCGCCGGCAGGGAGGACGCCGTCGGCAGCACCCTCGACTTCGACGGCACCCCGTACGAGATCGTCGGCGTCCTGCCGCAGCGGTTCCGCTTTCTCTTCGACGTCGACGTGTGGGGTCTCATCGATCGCCAGGGCCCGGTCGACCCGCAGAGGGACTCGCACAGCCTGGTCGTCGTCGGCCGCCTGCGGCCGGGCGTCCCGCTCGCGCAGGCGCAGGCCGACGTGGACGGCATCGCGGCCGGGCTCCGCCGGGAGTTTCCCGAGACCAACGACAACAAGGGGCTCTGGCTCGGCGACCTCCACCGTTACATGGTGCGCGACGTCCGCACGGCCACGATCCTGCTCATGGCCACGACCGCCTTCGTCCTGCTCATCGCGTGCGGCAACGTGGCCGGCCTGCTGCTGGCCCGGGGCCAGCGCCGCGTGCCGGAGCTGGCGATGCGCTCGGCCCTGGGCGCTCCGCGGCACCGTCTCCTGCGCCAGCTCACCACCGAGAGCCTGGTCCTCACACTGCTGGCCGGCCTTGGCGGGATCGTCGTCGCCTGGCTGTTCCAGTGCCTGCTCCTGCGCCTGCTGCCCATCGGCGCGCTGGGGATCGACGCGCCGCGGCTCGACGGGAGCGCGCTGGTCTTCGCGCTCGCGGTCTCGGTGGTCTGCGGGCTGCTGGTCGGCATCGTGCCGGCGCTCCGTTCGACCTCCGGCGGCCTGGTGCAGCACGTCGTCGCCGGGCCGCGCCTGTCCGAAGGGGTGCACGGCAGCCGTCTGCGCAGCGGCCTGGTCGTCGTCCAGGTCGCCCTGTCGGTGCTGCTGCTGGTCGGCACGGCGCTGCTCGCGCGCAGCCTGGGCCGGCTGGCGAGGGTGGACCTGGGGTTCGACGCCGGCAACCTGCTCACCGCGCGGGTCCAGATCCGGCCCGGCGACCACCCGACCGCCGAGGAGCGGAGCCACTTCTACGCTTCCCTGCTCGAGGAGGTCGGGTCCATGCACGGCGTGACCTCGGCCGCCGCGATCACCAAGCTGCCGATCCGCAGCCGCTGGCAGGACTGGCCGGTCTGGCCCGCCGGACAGGCGCGGCCCGTGCCGTCGGAAACCCGCTTCGCCATGGCGAGGTGGGCGACGCCCGGCTACTTCCGCGCCCTCGGGATCCCCCTGATCAGGGGCAGGGACCTCGCCGCGTCCGACGGACCGCGCTCGCCGCGGGTGGTGGTGTTGAGCGAGTCCGTCGCCCGCGGCCTGTTTCCGGATCGCGACGCCCTCGGGCAGAGCGTCGAGATCGGCTGGGACGAGGGCCCGTGGCGGGTCGTCGGTGTCGTGGGAGAGGCGCGGCTGAACGGGATCCACCTGGAGCCGGACGGCGCCATGTACATGCCGGCCGCGCAGCTGGGCGCCTCCAGCCTGTGGCTGGCGGTGAAGACGAAGGGCGATCCCATGGCCCTCGTGGCGCCGGTCCGCGAGGCCGTGCGGCGGCTCGATCCTCACGCGCTGCTCTCCCGGGAGGCCGCCATGGCCTCGGTCATCGGCGATCAGCTCGGCGGCTTGCGGGTGGTCATCGTGTCCCTCGGCCTGTTCTCGGCGATCGCCGTGCTGCTCACCGCCATCGGCCTGTACGGCCTGCTCGCCTACGACGTCGCTCGACGGTCCCGCGAGATCGGCGTGCGCATGGCGGTGGGCGCGGTGCCGGCGGACCTGGTGCGGAGGTTCGTCGCCCGCGGGTTCGGCCTGGTCGCGGGCGGCATGCTGCTGGGCGTGCTGGCCGCGGTCCCCGGCGCCGCGGTCCTGCGGGACCTCCTGTACGGGGTCGGCCCGGCGGACCCGCTCTCCTTCGCCTGTGCGTTCAGCCTCCTCGCCCTCGTCGGGCTGGTCGCGTGTCTCGTCCCGGCGCTGCGCATCACGAGGCTGGACCCGGCCACGGTGCTGCGGGCGGAGTGACAACGGGCGCCGGGCGGCGCCACGACCGCCCGGGCCGGGAGAGGCTCTTCCCTCCCAGCAGCCGACGGCGGCGGGGCGGATGGCCGTGATGGTCGGGCCGGCGTCCGCCAGGAGCCGGGCCGCGACTGCTTCATCCCGCCGTTCCACGCGCCGCGCGGCCGGCTCTTTTCCCGGCGCGACGTCCGGAAGGGCCCGCGCGTCCTCCGGTGTTGCTGGACGGGGGGCGCCATCGAGATCCGGCCGGCCGCGGGGATCGGCGGTGGGAGGACGGAGGCCGCCCGGGAGGGAGAGGAACCATGACGAGCGACGACGCAATGAGGCTGACGTCCATCGGCGGGCCGACGGCGCTCCTCGAGCTGGGGGGCGTGCGCCTGCTGACCGATCCCACGTTCGACCCGGCCGGCGAGGAGTACCCCACGCCGGTCTACACCCTGCACAAGACCGCCGGCCCGGCGCTGCGCCCCGAGGCGCTGGGGCGCGTCGACGCCGTCCTGCTCAGCCACGACCACCACTTCGACAACCTCGACCGCGCGGGGCGGGCCTGGCTCCCCCACGCGGGGCGCGTGCTCACCACCCCGGCGGGCGCCGCACGGCTCGGAGGCCACGCGGTGGGTCTCGAGACCTGGCAGAGCGTGGAGGTGGCCGGCGCCGACGGCCGCATGGTGCGGGTGACCGCGACGCCGGCCAGGCACGGCCCGCCGGACGGGGACCGCGGACCGGTCACCGGCTTCGTGCTGGAGCCCGCCTCCGATCCGTCTTGGGCCGTCTACGTCTCCGGGGATACGGTGTGGTACGAGGGCGTCGCCGAGGTCGCGCGGCGCTTCCGCGTCCGGTCCGCCGTGCTGTTCATGGGAGCGGCGCGGGTGAAGGAGGTGGGACCCGCTCACCTCACCTTCACGGCGGAAGAGGGCGTCGAGGCGGCGCGCGCCTTCTCCGATGCGGTCATCGTCCCGCTGCACTGCGACGGCTGGGCGCACTACTCGGAGCAGCGCGGCGTCATCCAGGCGGCCTTCGCCGGCGCCGGCCTCGAGGGCAGGCTGAGGTTCCCGGCGCCGGGACGGCCCATCTTCCTGGGGTAGGCGCTGCGTCCGCCGGTCCCGACGGGCGACTGCCCTGGCCCCGGTACACTCAGTGCGTGCCGGGTTCCCTCGCGCGCTGTGAGGGAGCCGGCGGGGACCCGGAAGGGAGGAAGACCATGGCCTCGGGAGGGACGGGCCGGCCGGCTGCCGGCGAGGTCGACGGCTCCTTGGCGGGATACGTCGCGCTGGTGCCCGAGCGTGACGTGACGGCGGCCATCGAGACACAGCTCGCCGGGACGGTGTCGTTTCTTCGCGGGATTCCCGCGGTGCTGCACGGCCACCGCTATGCGCCGGGCAAGTGGACGGTCCGCGAGGTCGTCGGCCACGTGCTCGACACGGAGAGGCTGCTCGCCTTCCGTGCCTTCGCGTTCGCCCGGGGCGAGACCGCGCCGCTTCCCGGCGCCGACGAGGACCTCTACGCGCGAAACGCGCCGCACGCGAGCGTCCCGATGGACGAGCTGGTGGAGGAGCTCGAGCACGTCAGGGGCGCCAGCGCCGCCCTGTTCCGCCACCTCCCCGACGAGGCGTGGGCCCGGACCGGCGTCGCCAACGGGCGGCCGGTCTCGGTGAGGGCGCTGGCGTACATCCTCCTCGGCCACGAGCGCCACCACTGGAACGTGCTCCGCGAGCGCTACCTGGGCGGCTGAGCGCCGCGGCTCGCGGCGCGCCCGTCAGCAGACGGCGCGCCGGTGGACGATGGTGACGGCCTCCGGGGCGGGCACCTCGAGGTTCACTGGCCCCCGGTGCGCGGCTCGTCGCTGTACATGAAGACGTGCGGCTGGCCGTCGCCGTGGACGTAGCCGCGGAACATCCCCTCGGTGTTGAACGGCATGGCGATGTTGCCCTTGGCGTCCATGGCGATGACGCCGCCGTCGCCGCCGACGGTCGAGAGGAAGTCGATGACCTGCTTCGCCGCCTGCTCGACGGTCAGCCCCTTGAGCTCCATCAGGTCCGCGATGCGGGAGGCGACGTGCCACCGGATGAAGTACTCGCCGGTGCCGGTGGCGGAGACGCCGCAGGCCGTGTTGGCCGCGTAGGTGCCGGCGCCGATGATCGGCGAGTCTCCGATGCGCCCGTACATCTTGTTGGTGAGACCGCCGGTCGAGGTGCCGGCCGCGACGTTGCCGTAGCGGTCGACGGCGACGGCGCCCACCGTGCCGAACTCGTGGTCGCCGTTCTCGAGCCGGATCTCGGCGTGCGCGGAGGGCTTGCCGCAGTTCTCCCTCTCCTCGCGCTCCTTGACGAGGACCCTCTGCAGCCCCTTCCAGCGCCTCTCGGTCCAGAAGTAGGAGGGATCCACGATCTCCAGCCCCTGCTCGGTGGCGAAGAGCTCCGCTCCCTTGCCGGCGAGCAGGACGTGGGGCGAGTGCTCCATGACCGCGCGGGCTGCCGAGATCGGGTGCTTGATGATCGTCACGCCCGCCACAGCACCCGCGTTCATCGTCTTGCCGTCCATGATCGCGGCGTCGAGCTCGTTTCGCCCTTCGTGGGTGAAGACCGCGCCTTTGCCGGCGTTGAACAGGGGCGAGTCCTCGAGGACGCGGATCGAGGCCTCGACGGCGTCCACGCTGGTGCCCCCCTTGTTGAGGACGGCGTACCCGGTGCGCAGCGCCTCCGCGAGCTTCTCGCGGTAGGCCTTCTCCATCTCCGGAGTCATGTCCTTCTTGAGGATCGTGCCGGCGCCGCCGTGCATGACCATGGCGATGGGCGGCGGCGGGGCGGCGAACGTCGTGGCGGAGATTCCGAGCATCAGGAGCGTGGACACGAGCTTCATCGGCGGACCCCCTTTGCCGGTTCGGCACGGTGCGGGCCCGCGGCGTGGCGGCTGCCCGGGATGCCGTCCCGGTTTCGCCGGCATTCTACGCGCGCGCTCCCCGAGAGAAGCACCAGCGGCGCACCACCATGGGGCGGCGTGCGAAGGAATCGGAGGGCCGGCTCCTGCGTTCGTCGGACAATATCGGGTCGAAAGGGCTTTTGCTGGGCACGAGGGGGGGCGCACGATGGTATCCGGTGTTCAGAAGGCGAAGGCCGAGGTCTTCCTGAAGCTTCACCACGACGAGGAGATTCTCGTTCTGCTCAACTCGTGGGACCCCGGAAGCTCCCGGTTGATCGAGGCGTGCGGCTTCAAGGCGGTCGCGACCACGAGCATGGGGATCGCCGCCTCGCTGGGACACCCGGACTGCGAGGTCGTCCGGCTGCCGGAGGTGCTCGAAAGGGTGAGGGGGATCGTCGATGCGGTGCAGGTCCCGGTCACCGTGGATTTCGAGGCCGGATACGGCGGCAGCACGGACGAGGTCGTCGATTCCGTTGCGAAGGTCATCGCAGCGGGGGCCGTCGGGATCAACATCGAGGACAGCATCGAGCTCAGTCCCGTGCTCGTCGGCGAGACGGAGTTCTGTGAACGGATATCGGCGATCCGAGCGCTGTCGGATTCGCTCGGATTCCACCTGGTGATCAACGCGCGCACGGACTCGTTCTACACGTCCTCCGCGTCCCGGCGGGAAAAGCTCTTCGAGTCGATCCGGCGCGGCAACAGCTACCGGGAGGCCGGCGCCGACTGCGTCTTCGTCCAGCCCGTCTGGGACCGTGAGACGATCTCGACGCTGGTCAAGGAGATCCATGCCCCCGTCAACATCCTGGCGAACCCGGGGATCGGCGCCGGGATGCCGCCGTCCGTCCGCGAGCTGCAGGACCTGGGCGTGGCCCGCGTCAGCCTCGGCTCGGGCCTGATGAAGGCCACCCTGGCGTTGACGAAGAAGGTCGCCGACGAGCTGGCGGGGAAGGGGACCTACGCCGCGCTGCTGGACGCCATGACCCCGCTGCCCGACGCGGCGGCCGCGTATCAGATGGCGATCGGCAGGAAGCCGGGCGGCAGTTGACGGGCACGTAACCGGCGGACGAAAGCACGGCTGCGTCCCTGGCAAACGGACGTACGATGGTCGCATGCAAATTCGTTCGATGCGCTTTTCAGGGGCAATCGTCCGCCGGCCAGGGCCGGACCTGGCCGCCGGGATCACCTCGGCGACGCTCGGCTCGCCGTCGTTCGAGCTCGCGTGCCGGCAGCACGACGCGTACGTCGCGGCGCTCCGCGAGGCCGGGCTCGAAGTCGAGGTGCTCGAGGCGCTGCCCGGATACCCGGACGCGTACTTCGTCGAGGACGCCGCCGTCATGCTGGGCGACGTGGCCGTGATCTCGCGTCCGGGCGCAGAGGCGCGGCGTGGGGAGGCCAGGGCCATCGAACCCGCCCTCGCGGCCCGGACACCGATCGCCAGGATCGAGGCCCCCGGCACCCTCGACGGCGGGGACGTGCTGATCGTGGGCGGCCGCGCGTTCATTGGGATCTCGGGGCGCACCAACCGGGCCGGGGCCGAGCAGCTCGGGGCCCTGCTCGCGCGGCGGGGGTACCGGTGGAGCGCGGTGCCGCTGGCCGCCGGGCTCCACCTCAAGTCGAGCGTCAACGCGGTCGCCGAGGACGTGCTCCTGGTCGCGGAGGGATTTCCCGTCGCGCCCTTTGCCGGCTTCCGGCTCCTCGAGGTCCCCGCGTCCGAGTCCTACGCCGCAAACTCCCTGCGGATCAACGAGCTGCTGCTCGTGCCGCGCGGTTTCCCCCGCACCCGGGAGGCGCTGGAGTCGGTCCACGCCAAGGTCCGCGAGCTCGATGTCAGCGAGCCCCGCAAGATGGACGGCGGCCTGACGTGCATGTCGCTGCGGTTTTGAGGTCCGCGGGCGGCATCGGCACCGCGGAGCGGGAGAAGGCGCCGGCCCGACGAACCCGCGGATCTGGAGAGGGGCCGCGCCTTCAGGGAGGCGAGGGCGAGACCGGAGCGATCGGGAGGCCGCTCGCTGGGCGGTGACCCGACGAGCCGGAGTGCGGGCATCCGGAGGCGTACCGGCGACGCCCTCGGCGCCGCTGCGAGGATCCAGGCGGGATCCTGGTCCAGCCCATGAGAAGACGTCGTCGTCGTGGAGGATCGTGGTGATCGGCTGGTCCGGCACTGGTCACAACCGATGAGCGCGCCAGCGCGTTGCGCAGGGTAGCCGGATTCAGAAACAAGGTATATATTGTTTGACGTGAAGCTCGACGAGATCCTCGCCGCCCCTGAAGGGGTGGAGAAGACGGCCCGCCTCGCGGCGTGGGTTCAGGGCCTGTTCAGCCGGGGCCTCGAACCGGTGCTGGTCGGCGGAGCGGCGGTGGAGCTCTACACGGCGGGTGCCTACACGACGGGCGACCTGGACATGGTGGGGACGGTGCCTGCTGCCGTCGCGGACGCGCTGGTGCGGGAGGGGTTCGTTCGGCGCGGCCGCCACTGGATCCACGAGGCGGGGCAGGTGTACCTGGAGTTCCCCGGCAGCGCCCTCGCAGAGGGCGAGAGCGCGGTGCGCGTCGAGGTCGCCGGGTGCGAAGTGGTGGCGATCGCACCGGAGGACCTCCTGGCGGAGCGGCTGGGTGCCTGGAAGCACTGGCGCTCCGCGGTGGACGGAGTGAACGCGTGGCTGCTTCTGCAGGCCCTCGCCGGCCGCCTGGACGAGGAGCGGCTGGAGGGCCGTTGCGCCGCGCTGGACGCCGTCGACGCCCTGTCGGCCCTGAGGAGGTTCGCCGCGCTCCGGCGGGGAACCCGCGGCTGAAGACGAGGAGGTGCTGGCGTGGGCGCAGCGCGGGCCGTGAGGAAGGTCCGGGTGCAGTCGGCGCCCGGGAGACGCTCGCTCGGCAGCGTCCCCCGCGGCCGGCCGAGGGCGTTCGCGGAGTGGCGGACGCTGCGGCGCTGGGGGAAGCTGCCGGCGTGGGAGCGCGGGGTCGCGGGGTACCTGCTGCGGGCGGCGCGGGTGGAGGCCGGGCTGACCCAGCGCGAGCTCGCGGGCCGGCTCGGTGTCACCCAGCAGGCGGTGGCCCAGGCCGAGCGGTGGCAGGCCAACCCCACGGTGGACCTCATGCGGCGCTGGGCCGAAGCGTGCGGAGCGGTGCTGGAGCTGGGGATCGCGCAGAGGTACCGTGTATAACCATTTCACCATCTTGGGCAGCCGTCGAGGACCCCGGGTGGCCAGGAGCCAGTCGTCCGTGGAGAATGGTCAAATGGTGAAACGCGGTGTCTATGCGATGCCAGCAGACTCGAGGCGTGGGGCGGAAGATCGTCATGATCGGTGGGCCTGGCACCTATCCGCTCTCGCAATCCGTCCATGACCACCAGGTCCCTCTCCCGGAGCTTGGCCATCCCTGCCCCCGCGGCCGCTGTTGCAGCTCACCGCAGTCTCCGCCAGCTCCTCCTGTGCGGGAATCTGGATGTCCCCTAAGCCCTGTGAACATCGTGCGTGTTCGAGCTGATGAGCGTCTACGCATGGACAGCGACCTCGTTTTCGCCGAGCAGGACGGGCGCCAGTGCTGCGGCCAACGCGGCCTGAAGGCCGGTCACGGTCGCCCGCAGGCGATTCGAGGTCGAAAGCGGCGAGAACGAGGCGCCGTCGGCGCTCTTCGCGACCGCATTTGCCGCCGTCCGACGGCGCCCCAGCGACGCCGCCAGCCGCTTCAGGTTGATCGCCGCCGCGGTCAGGACCATTTGGCGTTTCACCTTCGCCACCCCCCGATAGCGTGCCCGGCCGAGCCCATGACACGTCTTGGCCTCGCCGAACAGATGCTCGATCCGCAACCGCAGCTTCCGACTGATCCGATACCCTCGCGTCCTCGCCGCGCGCAGTGCCCGATTGCGTCCGCGGACCCCCAACCGCTTCATCTGCGCCCGGCGTGCCGCCGCGTGCTCGACCACCTTCCGCTTCCAGGCGGGCATCGGTGGCTCAGGGCGGATGTCGTGCTTGCCCCGCACCGGAATGTGCGCCTCGAGCCCCCGGGCTTCCACCTCGGCCAGAAAGCGCTCGACCCCGTACCCGGCATCCGCCGACACCACCTCGATCGTCCCCCCCACGCGCGCGTCGGCCTCATCCAGCAGCTCGGCCCCGGCGTCCCACTCGGCCGAGGTGTGCGCCTGCGTCACCGTCACGGCCAGCACCACTCGCCCCTTCGTGTCGAGGGCCGCATGGCCAAGGTAGGCAAGCCGCGCACCGGTGCAACTGCCCTTGCGGTACAGCATCGCGTCCGGGTCGCTCGTCGAGCGGTGCGTCGCGTTCGACCGCGTCTGGCCGCGAAAGTCGGCACTGCCCCCGGGGCGGAGATCATCGTCCGGGGGCTTCCTTGGCGGCGGCGTCTCCTCCGGCGGGATGAACTTGACCCAACCGCACCGCCCCAGCAGGTGATCCCGCAGCGACAGCGGCGGCTCGATCGGCTCGATACTGCCCATCGCCGCGTTGGCCTGGATGACGGTGCCGTCGATGGCGACGTGCCGGCCGCCGACGAGCCCCGCCTTGATGCACGCGTCAATGGACGCCTCCAGGATCTTGACCCACAGCTCCTGCTGCCACCGCTCGTTGCGCAGCTTGACCAGAGTCGTTCGATCGGGCACCGGATCGGACGGCTGGATCCTGCAGAACCAGCGGAAGCCCAGGTGCATCCGGACCTCGTCGCACAGCCGTTTCTCCGAGTACCCGTACAAGTAGCCCAGAAGCATCATGCGCACCACGACCTCGGGGTCCCACGACCGCCGACCCTTGGTGGCCGAGTAGCACGACGCCACCTCGTCCCGGACCCACCGGGTGTCGAGCGCCGCATCGAGCGCTCGAAGGATGTGGTTGCGAGGGATGAGCTGATCCACGAAGAAGGCGTGGAACATCTCCTCACCCTGGCCGCGGTGGCTGTCACCGAGCATCGCACGTCACCGTATCTGTCTGCAGGAACATGACCTATGATACATTACAGGGCCCCGAAACGCAACACCCGCGGCGGCGTCGACCCACGTGCCGAGAGTCACAGCCTGGGCGCCAGTGGCGAGAAATTCACAGGGCTTCTAACACCACCTGTAGCGTGGATTCCTACAAACGGGAGATCTCTGACGGTCGAGTTCGTCACCTGCTTCGCTTCCTGCTCGACCAAGAGGTCGCCTCACTAGCTCAACTCGACGCGCTTCTAACCCGGGGAGGCCTTGGAGTGGGCTGACACCATCGTGGCTCAGGGCGGACCGGCCAAGTGCTCCCCTGCGAGTCAGACCTGTCTGCTCCGCTACTTCTTGGCGGTGGGAAAGACCCAGGGGCTGGACTTGGAGTCGGTCGGAAGGGCGGCGCGGTGCCCTGCTTTGACTGACCCACGATGGCCTCGAACGCCACCTGGCGAACAGGCCACGAGAGTCAGGGCGGAGCCTCGAAAGCGAGCTACTAACCAGTAGCTATCCTGCTCCCCTCTAGATGCACGCCACCATCTCTGAGCAACAACTCCTGGCAGTGACCGACGCGGAACGAGGAGTGAAAGGGCAGGGCGAATCGCCCTACCCTCCCAATCTCGCTCTCGCCCCTAGTTCTCTTGGTAGAGGATCGGCCGTACTCGCGAGTTCACCGATCCAAGGTAAAGTGTTTCGCTTCCGATCCCGACTTGGCCCTCGATGGGAGAGGTCACGGTCGAGCCTCCGGCGTACACATCCTGAAGGCTGACGCTGGATTCCACGTTGACCGCGACGACCGATGATGAGTACTGGTTGATGAACGCCTGTAGTGCCGCCGGATCTGAAGAACGATACACAGCAACCTGGTGACCCGAAGTGATGGGCTGAACGGAGGTCGACGCATCCAGCACGACATGCTGCGAGTACGTGATTGTCTGCCCATTATCGAGTTCTAGCGTGACCGTCGCTCTATCATTAGGACTGGAAGCAGGTGTCCAGAGGTTCGGATCGAACTCGCGTGTTTCGAACAGAGAGGTGGCTGAGGGTGGCATTGTGGGCGTCACAGAGATGTTCTCTGGCCGGACCCCCCACACAGCCGTCACGGATACCTGCGCATCGGTTGTCTTGTACAGAAGAGAGAACGAAATGCTGTCCACAAACATGCCGTCACATCCCGTAAGCAGCTGACTGCCGCAAAGCAGGAGAGCTACGGGGACAACCCTCTGCATCTTCAGTCGGAGCATTCTCCATTCTCCTTCTCTGTTCGCCTCAGCAGACACCTCCGGAGAGCGGAGCTCCCGGTCTCCGGGCGGGCGTAGCCGCAGCGACTGTGTGTTAGTTGCTAGAAGAGATAACGGTCCTCCACTCTGCCGCAATTGCTTCTCGGCGTCGTGGAGGAAGGTCCAACCGCCACTGCACGGTGGCGCCAGTAAGCCACTCCAGGGAGTCATTGGCTTGAAGCCGCTCCCGGAGTGGAACCGCGCCCTGAGGTGCCATGATCAAACTCGCCAATTGTCTCAGAGCCAGCGAACGGTCCAGCGCCGCATAGCGGAGCCAGAAGAGAGCAGGTAGCCCCCAGCCTGGAGTGTCAGCCTCCCTGGACTCGCACACCATCGCCAGCTTGCGGATGTCCTCGTCGCGGGCTAACGCGGCCATGGTTCTCCCAAGCTGCCACAACAGGGAATCGGCCACCTCCGTGTCTTCCTCTTCCGCCCGACGGTGCACCGTAGAGAGGCTGAGGAGCGTAGTTGTGTCAAAACCCCGTGGAGCGCCGAACGTCTCCAAAAGGAGGAGCCCACGAATACGAGCAAGATAGCTTCCCGAAGCTACGAGGCGCCCCCCCTCAATCCGAAGTGCCGCGACCTTCTGAGCTCCAATGGCCTTCAACTGCTCGAGAGACTTGCCAGTCTGCTGCCTCGCGAGGAGGTCCTCCTGGTTGAAGTCAATCTTGGTACGGCTCTGCCGGATTCGTAGCAGCAGATCGCGAAGGGGGTCGGCGGTGCCCGCTTTCTCGGCCGCCGTCATCCACCGCGTCACAAGCTCTCTTGCTGCCGGGTAGCGCTCGCCCACTTCAAAGGTGATATAGGCTGCTCGCTCAGGATCACGCTTCCTGTACGGGCGCAGCTTCGGCGCGAGAGAGCCGCTCCAAGGAACAAGCGGAGTCCTTGCCAGTGCTACTGCCCCCGGGAGGCTCTCCTGGTCGAGCGCTTGCGGTGAGACCTGCCTGGCGAACTCCGCCGCCAGGTACTCGGGGATCCCTTCGCTTAGCCAGTTGTCCCTCAACGGCAGATGCCAGAGCAGCAGGTGAGTCAACTCGTGGGGAAGATTCCAGACGAACGCGTCTTGGTTGTATTTGAGGTCAAGCAGCCTGCCTTGGCGGGGAACCAGCAGAACAACTGGCCAACTGCCCTCTGACTGAAACTCGCACGCAAATCGATCAGGCTCGCTCGGGGCAGGATACAGGTAGATGTCGACACCCATAGGTGCAAACGACAAGCCCGTGCGTTCTTCGAGCATTCGAGGGCAAGCCGACCCGAGGCTCAGCATCCTGGTTGCTGCGGCTTCCTCACCAGCAGCGTAATGCACGCGGACCTCGCATTCGCCGACGGTGCAACTCTTCACGAGTCTTCCGTAGTTCCTGATCTCGCTGAAAGGTACGGCGACCGCGTGAGGACTCGCCACCCTATACCAAGTAAGCGTGATAGTACTGCTACAGCTCAGCTCTAACACCAGAGCCGAGACAATGAGTAAGGTAGAGAGGAAGGGTGGGGCGTTCCGCCCCACCCTTCTATCGACAGGCATCTACTAGGACTCCTGGTAAAGGATCGGCCGCGCCACTGCAGTGACGGCGCCGAGGAACACCTCATCTCCATTCACACCGACCCGGTTGTCAATGTGCGTGGTCAACCTTGTGCTGCCAGGGTAGACATTTTCTAGGATCACGCTCGTCTCGACTGTATAGCCCACGGAAGCATCATAGTACTGGTCGATGAAGGACTGGACGGCGGCCGGGTTGGCCCATCGGTACACCGCAACTGCATAGCCTGGAGTCTTCGGCTCAAGCGTCGTCGAAGGATCCAGCACCAACCCAGAGGTGTAGCTTGCCGTCTGACCGTCCGAGAGCACCAGCGTGATCGTCCCCGAGTCCTCGCTGCTCGGACTCGCCGCGAAGATGGTTGGGTCATACTCGCGGGTCTCGTACATTGAACTGGCGGGTGGAGGCGTCGTCGGCTTTGGCGTCGGCGTGGGTGTTGGCGTGGCCCCGCCTCCGCCACCCTTGCCACCTCCAGAGAACTTCGCCGTGCCCTTGAAACTCGCCCCGTTGTGTTCCCAAGTGCCCGTCACCTCGACTGAGTCCGGCTGCAGACTACAACCAGCCATGAACTGCGTGACGACAAAGACGAGCGCTGCCCCCAAGACAAAGCTCAACGACCTCTTCCGCTGCATGGTGCTTTCCCCCTTCTAGCCTTGACCGCTGTATCGCTGTTGGGTTCCCCGTCGGGAACGTGGTCGTCATCCGGCCGGACTGTTAGGAATCCATACGGAAGTCACATTAACTTGGGATCGGCATATTGTCAAGTCCGTGGATGCGAATAGACAATCGTGTCACAATAGTGAACTAGAAGTGCCAGGTACGCAAGAAGTGGAATTGTGGTAGGTTGACGATGAGAGCCAGACGATGCCGAGACGACCGCGGGAGTTCGTGGAAGGGGCGATCTATCACGGTTACAACCGGTTCGCTCGGGGGGCGGACGTCTCCGCCGACGGGCTCGAGGCGAAGCGGTTTCTCGAGTTCCTTGCCGAGACGCGGGATCGAGACGGGCTGACGATCCTGGCCTAGTGCCTGATGTCGAACCACTACCACCTGGCGGTGCGCGTGGGGACGGTCTCGCTCGCCAACATGGGTACCGTGTATAACCATTTCACCATCTTGGGTAGCCGTCGAGGAACCCGGGCGGCCGGGAGCCAGCCGTCCGTGGGGAGTGGTCAAATGGTGAAGCACGGTAGCCGTAGATCCTTCGCAGCGCGTCTGGAGGAGCTCGATGAACAGTTCGTGTCCGCAGTCGAGGGCAGGGCAGCTGCCTCGTAAGTCCACTTAGTGCGTACCTGGTTCCTCTCCTGTACGATGCCAGTACCCTCGAGCCGCGGGAGGAAAGATCGTCATGATCGTTGGGCCTGGCACCTATACGACATAGACACGGTCTGGATGCTCCACGCCACTGACCAAGTTGGTAGCTTCGGCCATGAGGCTTGCTTGGATGCCGTCGCTCACGAGTGGGGACACGGCGTAGTCAAGTACAATACGGACTTCGGCTCCTTGGCATGTTACCCCGGTTGCACGTGGAGCAATTCAGCGGAAGGGGCTGGTTTTCACGAGGGGTTCGCCGATGTGGTTGCGCACATCGTCGAGAGGAGGAACGGCAGCTACGCTGCAACTGGGAGCGCTGACTGGACGATAGGATCAGGATGCTGGGTTGGAACCCTGGCCGCCTATCAGCGTCACGCAGACTCCTACCAGACAGACCACTGTTTCTACCGCGGCCAGTCCATTTCTGGAGCCGCGTGCCCCAGCATCTCCGTCACTGATCCCCACCGGAGGGGCCACATGCTGAGCGTCGCACTCCGGATGTTCCGGGACGGAGGAGAGAATCCCGCGTGTTCGGTAGTTTCTCCCGAGCCGGACGTCTGCGACGTGCCGGCTGTTTCCGGTCAAGGAGCCGATGCCGACGTCTTCTTCCTTTCGGCGATGACTAACGTGCCCGAGGACTCCGATTGGTGCGACATCCGCGACTACATCGTGGCAACCGCAGGCATCTTCGGACCGACACTGCAGACAGCCGCCAGACGCGCCTTCGGGCAGATTGGCTACCCGAAGGGAATCGATGGCATCCAGGACTACACTTGCCCATGAAACCTTAACCTGGGTCGGGCTGCCGCGACATTACTACCAATCTGGGGTCGAGGCACTTAGTCGCACAGAAGGCTAAACCTACCCATGCTGCCAAGCGTTAAGCCGAGGGGTCTGCAGAACAGCAGGCCCCTCGAACGTAAGTCCTCGCCCTACCCCAAGGGTATGTCTTGACTGAATGGCTGAGGATCTGCGTCGAGCCCGATCAGGTGACGTTTTTCGGAAGTGTGGCAGTGCCGGGCGAGGCGATCGCGCGGCGGGTGGCCTCGAGCACGTAGCGGTGCGGGTCGACACCGGCGAGCTTTGTATTGGTACCGCGTTTCACCATTTCACCTTTTTCGATCGGCACCGAGCTGAGAGTCTGCTGAGCCAGCGCACCATTTCCTCGCATATTACGCGACCGAGACTGCTACCTACGCAATCGGTGGAATGACCACCCCCGCTTTGCCCCTGAGCCCCGCCACCCAGCTCGCCCGCTCCCTTCACCTCCCAACCGCCCCCGCCGACACCGGCGGAATCCCTGCCGCCTCGACCGCCCTGTTGAACGCGGCCACGTCCGTGGCCTCCACCTCCGCGAGCTTCGCGACGATGGCGTCGATTGCGTACCTGGCACTTCTAACCGATGCGATGGTCCCCTCCTTGAGCCGGCTCACCAGGTCGTAGATGTAAGTGTCCGAGCCCATGGCGAAGATGTTACCAGCCCCATCGTACCGATAGGTCCCCGTCGTCCACAGGGTGCCGAGAACGGGCAGCGTTGGCCGACACCGAGGCCGGCCGCTTCATGGCGTGAGGATCCGCGCCGTAGACGTCCTGCAGGGCGTTGCCGTGGGTCACCGTGTTGACCATTTCATTGTCATGATACGTGATCGACGAGGCCGAGCGCTCCCGCTCAGACATACGCTCGCATTCGGCCGCCGCTGCATCCGCGTCCGCGGCGTTGCGCTCCCTGCGGCGTATCGCCTACCGATACGCCTCGGTCGTGCGCCTTGCGGACGCGGCGCATCGCCGCCCTCGGTGCGTGACCGTATCTCTGACCGGGAGCGCTGAGCCGGTCGCGCCCTCGTGCACCCGGGTGAGGGCGCCGTTGGTGACGTCGTAGGTCACCGTGCGGGCCGGGCCCACCCCGGCCAGCTGCGGATAGGTCACCGTGGCGGGCAGGCCGAGGTCGTTCCAGGTGAAACTCTCCGTGAACGTGGTAGACCATCCCCTCCACGAACACCCGCGGACGCCTCGGCATCGTCTGGCTCTCATCGTCAACCTACCACAATTCCACTTCTTGCGTACCTGGCACTTCTATCGTCATCCCGAGCCGGTCGGCGATGCAGCCATGCGATTCGCCGTCGGCGCTGCAGGTCACGGCGTACGCGACGATGCGCGCGCGCAGATCAACCGGGCAGCGCCATCGCTGGCGTCCGGCCCGTTGCTGCTCCTTGGCAAGCTCGTCGGAGAGGTCCTGGCCCTGCTCGATGATCCGTTCGTCGTCCATCCCGGGAGCATCGCCGGGCAACCGATTCAGATCAAGACGGGGTACGGCGAGGAGATACGGTTCTGAGCCTGGCAAAAAGCAGAGAAGAAGCGACCCACGCCAAGGACATCGGCGTGGGTCGCGGCCATGAAATGCGAGTGTGACGACTACGGCGACGACGGCTCTGTTTTCACGTACTGGTCAAGGTCGCTTTGGGCGAGTCGGTCTGTCGGGTTGAACCGGCGCTCGCCCTCGAGAAGTCCCTCATGAGCTGGCCCGGATGATGTGCACCGCAAGCGATGTGATTCAAGCGGCCCGGGATAAGAGAAGCTCGGTCGACGAACCGTCTCTGAGACAAGGCGGTATTCCGCATGGATCCCGTTGCCGTCACGGCGCCACGTGCCGAGAAAGACCGCCTGACCGTCACCCTGCGAGATGTACAGCGTCCCCTGGTACTCGGTGATGGTGCACGCGATCATCGCGAAGCTCCCGTCTTCCGAGAACCGCACGACGTGTGCGGCGGCGGAACGGGATGGATTGCCGAGCTCAGCCGGCGGCGAAAGCCAAGGTGAGTCGATTGCCAGCCACAGGCGCCCGGCGAGATGCAGGTCCTCGCAGAGCGTGGTTCCTGCGGTGGTACAGCCGGCCAGCACAATCGAAGCGATGGCAACAACGCCTCGCAAGGTCATGGCTGCTCCACTGGTGTGTCGAGAGCCACGGGGAGCTGCAGCGCCGTGTCCCACACGTACTGGATTATTGATGGGTCCTTGCCGTAGCAAAGACAACCGTGAGTGGCTCCGACGTCCATGTCGGCGTCCTGGCCATGGTAGTAGTTACCGTCGTAGGCACCGGGGGCAAAGGGCGTCGGGTTCAATCGTGCCCTGATCGGACCGTAGGACGCTTGTTCGGGCCAGGGCCCAATGAACGCAGGCATCTTCTGAATGCCCCACATCGGCGGGGGGTTGCCTGGCCACACGGATGAGTTGGGATTCACGGTGGTCGGTGATGGGACCTGTCTGCCCCCCTGGATGAGGTAGTTGTGTGCCGGGATTCGAAGGCTCTGGGCGCTCCCCGACCACGCAGTGCCAGTCATAGCGACTTTGTTCTGGTTGTACAGGGTGACGTTGAAGAGAGTCGCGCCGGATTTGTTCGTCTGGCCTGTCGAGGCCACCACGAGCAGGTGAGTGAATTTGCTCTTGTGGATATTGCCGTCCTTGTCCTTCCACTCAGCGCCTTCATGGTACTGCCAGCTCCCCCCGATGTTGAACCAGTTCCGACCGTCCGGGTCAATCCGGTTGATCGGGTTGTTGCCGACGTACGAGTAGAGGTTGAAGCTCTGCGGGCGCTTGCTGTCCCCACGTACCGGGTCCACGCTGAGGAACCGTGCGACATTTGGGTTGTAGTACCTCGCATGCATGGAGTCGAGGTCGTCGGTGGTGTTGGAGGTGTCCCGCAGGTCGCGCTCGTGGCCGGTGTACTTCGTGCGCTCCGTGTCCTGGGTGGCGTTGGTGCCTTCCTGGCCGAACGGCATGTAGGTGTGCAGCGCCACCTGGCTGCCCGAGGCGTTGGTGACCAGCCGCACCGTGCCCAGGTGGTCCAGTGTGAAGTGCCGCGTTCCCGTCGAGTCCACCGTCGCCAGCGGAGAGCCGTCCCGGTACACGGAGTCCTGCACCCAGCTCCACACCCCGCCGGTCTCCCGGTACACCCGCAACACCTTGTTGTCCAGCCCCCGCAGCGTGTAGGTGATCCCCGCCGGCGCCGTGGAGTCGTAGGTGCCGATCCGCTCGCCGTCCGCGGTGTAGGCGTCGATGGTCGTCCGGTTGGAGCCGCTGTACTGCTGCATCTGACCCGTCGGGTACCAGCTGTAGGTGTACGTCCCGCTGTTCCAGGAGGTCTGCTCCCCCGCGTCGTCGTAAGTGACGGGATAGTTGAGCCGGTTGGTCGCGGCGTCGATGCTGATGGCCTGTGACGTCTCGCACGTCCCCGAGCTCGGGATGACGTCGGCGCGCTGCGCGTTGCCGAAGGCGTCGAAGACCATGCACTGCTTCTTGGCCACCGAGGCGATGGTTCCCTCCTTAAGGCGGCTCACCAGGTCGTAGATGTAAGTGTCCGAGCCCATGGTGAAGATGTTCCCGGCGCCGTCGTACTGATACGTCCCCGTCGTCCACAGGGTGCCGAGAACGGGCAGGTTGGCCGATACCGAGGCCGGCCGCTTCATGGCGTGAGGATCCGCGCCGTAGACGTCCTGCAGGGCATTGCCGTGGGTGACCGTGTTGACCATTTCATTGTCATGATACGTGATCGACGAGGCGAAATTGGTCGCGCCCTCGTGGACCCGGGTCAGGGCGCCGTTGGTGACGTCGTAGGTCACCGTGCGGGCCGGACCCACCCCGGCGAGCTGCGGATAGCTCACCGTGGCGGGCTGGCCGAGGTCGTTCCAGGTGAAGCTCTCCGTGAACGTGGTAGACCATCCCTTCCACGAACACCCGCGGACGCCTCGGCATCGTCTGGCTCTGGTCGTCAACCTACCACAATTCCACTTCTTGCGTACCTGGCACTTCT
>CAVVTR010000003.1:0-85085 GCA_963751245.1 uncultured Acidobacteriota bacterium
GAGTCGATGTTGTCGAACTGGTAGAGCTTGTCGGGGTGGAAGCCGCGCTCGTGGGGGTCCTCCTGGACCTGGCCGAGGGCGCCCGCGGCGGCGGCGACGCTCAGGACGAGGACGGTGAGCCAATGACGTGCACGCATGATGTGCTCCCTTTCCATGAGTGTCCGGGTCCGCCCTCAGTGGGCCGCGCCGAAGGTGGTGGCGTAGAACTGCATGAGCCGCGGATCGACAACGACGATGACGTCGCCGTCCTCGAGCTGGGCCGGCGCCGCCTCGGCGGTTTCGATGGGTCGCATGGCGGCGAGGTCCGCCTCGATGGACCCGTCCTCCTTCCGGTCGGCATCGGAGGCGCCGCCGTCGCCGACGCTGAGCGCCCAGGCTCCACTGCCCGGCCGGACGAGGAGGATCTCGAGGAAGCCACGGCTGTCCTGGAGGGCCTCGACGGCACCCTTGGGGTTGCGGCGGTAGCTGTTCCCGGGGAGCGCGACCTCGCGTCGCGGCATGGTGTCGGGGGTCGCGACGGTGAAGGCGCCGGTAGCAAGGTCGACGGCGGTCCAGATGGAGCGAGCCGGAACGGGATCCTTGAGCTCGAGGCGCACGACGCCGTCGGCATCGTCGTCAGCCACGACGACATCGCGGCGGACGACCTGGGTGGTCCAGCGCGGGCGCACTCTGGCGATCTCGAACCAGACCACCGAGCCGCCCGGGGTGACGCCCTTCGCGACGAGCGCCGAGGGCTCGAAAGCCACGGTCGGTTGGGCGCTCGTCGAGACCGCTGCGAGCCCCAGAAGCAGAATGCCTGCAAGTGTCCGCATCATGACGTCCTCCTCCCATGCCGTGGGCCAGGATGGAGCCCGTTGGAGGTGAGCAGCGCCGCCAGGAGACCTTCGGAAGCGCTGTAGCGCGAGTCAGTGGTGAGCCTTCGGAGGTGGCTGGAGCGACCGGTCGAATCGGCGCCAACGAGAGGGAGAGGCAGAGGACCCGTCAGCTGGAGCGGACACCTGCGGCTCCCTCGCCGCCTGGAGTCTGCTCGTTCGGCCGGCACCTTGTTGCCCTCTCGAACAGCCTCGGCCACAAGTGCCATGAGCGAGCAAACCCATTCTATATATTGGAGATACTCCTGCCTCATTGGAAGAGTCCCTTCCGGAATCCATCTAAGCGTGAGTAGTCTGCCTGAAGACAGTCGGAACGATGTGTGACCCGAAACACAAGATGTCACCTCTTCGTTGCGAGGCCGTACGGAACGCGCGACTTCTGCCTCTTGCTGCCTTGCACTACCGCCTGGAGGACCACGTTCTACGTGGAGCATGCCGCCAACCCGCTCAGCCCTCACTCCGCTTGCCGGCTCCTGCGATGCGGGGGGCGGGGGCCATGAACCAGGCTGCAGGATCGGCAGTCCCTGCAGCGGGGGCGCGGTCGGACGCCGGGTGCCGCTTGCAGCGAGAGAGCACGGTCGCCCCTGCACGCCGCAGACAGTCCGGCGCCGGCCCCCCGTCTCCAACGGGGGGAGAGAGTTCGCATTGCATGAGCGACTGGCTGCCCGAAGACTCGCTGAACCGGAAGCCGCATGGTCGGGCGGGGGGAAGGCTCGAAAAGAGAAGCGAAGCGGAATTCACTTCCGCTTCGCGCGGGGGCTCGGGGGTCGCGCCTCGCGGAGGGCCGGGCGGGTGGCGAGACGCGGCCTGAAGAGCCGCCGGACGAGGCAGCGGGAGAGCGATTGGAGGCTGCCCTCCGCCTCCAGGGAACCGTGCCGGGATTCAGCCCGCTCTGGACAGGCCGCGCCAGCGGCGCCCGCCCGCAGGCCGGAAAACCAGCGAGAGGGCGACCTCAGCGGCGGTCGCGGTGCATCTGTGCGGCGGGTGCGCTAAACTCCCGCGGACACAATGCACGATCCAGCCGCGCAGGCCCTGCGTCACCCCTCACACCTCACCCATCGGGAGATGAGCATGCGGAGAATCCTACTGTCCACCCTCGCCCTTCTCGCGCTGTGCGCCGCCGCCGTTCCCGCCGCCGAGATCCCCTCCCCCGACTCCTACCTCGGCCACAAGGTCGGGGCGGACCGCTACCTCGCACCGTGGCCCAAGGTGCTCGGCTACCTGCACACCCTGGCCGGCGCCTCCGACCGCGTGAGCATGGAGAGCGCGGGCACGTCGACCCTGGGCAACGACATGGCGGTGATGATCATCACCTCCCCCGCCAACCAGGCCCGCCTGGACCGCTACCGGGAGATCGCCCGCCGCCTCGCCAACCCGGACACGCTGGACCCGGCGGAGGCCGAGCGGCTCGTCGCCGAGGGCAAGCCCATCGTGCTGGTCACCTGCTCCATCCACAGCACCGAGGCGGGCGCCACGCAGATGTCCATGCAGCTCGCCTACGACCTCGCCACCAGCCAGGACCCCGCGGTGCTGCGCTGGCTCGACGACGCCATCCTCCTGGTCATGCCGTCCATCAACCCCGACGGCCAGGTCATGGTGGTGGACTGGTACGACAAGTACCTGGGCACCGAGTACGAGGGCGGCCCGATGCCGTGGCTGTACCACCACTACGTGGGCCACGACGACAACCGCGACTACTACATGCTGACCCAGAAGGAGACGCGGGCGGTCAACGACCTCCTCTACCACCGCTGGTTCCCCCAGGTGTTCCTGGACGAGCACCAGATGGGCTCGACGGGCCCGCGCATGTTCGTGCCGCCCCAGACGGACCCCCTGGCCGAGGAGGTGGACTCCCTGATCTTCCGCCAGGCCGATATGCTGGGCACCAACATGTCTTTGCGCCTGGAGGAGGCCGGCAAGCTCGGGGTCGGCTCCGACATGATGTTCGACAGCTACTGGCCGGGCGGCACCCGCAACACGGCGTGGTGGAAGAACGTCACGGGCCTGCTCACCGAGACGGCCAGCGTGCGCGTCGCCACGCCCATCGTGGTGGAGCCCAACGAGCTCCGCGGCGGCGCCAAGGGGCTCCCCGAGTACCAGCGCCGCGCCAACTTCCCCTCGCCCTGGCCCGGCGGCGAGTGGCACCTCGCCGACATCGTGGCCTACGAGGAGATCGCCACCAAGGCCCTGCTCGAGACCTCGGCCACCTACGGCCACGACATCCTGCGCAACTTCTACCGCATGGGCCTGAGCGCCGTGGAGCGGGGCCGCACTCAGGCCCCCTACGCGTTCATCGTCCCGCCCGACCAGCACGACGCCGTGGCCGCCGGCATGCTCGTGGACCTCCTCCTGCGCCACGGCGTCCGCGTCGAGGTCGCCAGGCAGCCGTTCACCCTGGGCTACACCACCTACCCCGCCGGCACCACGGTGATCCCCGCCGCCCAGCCGTACCGGGAGTTCCTCCTCACCATGCTGCGCCCGCAGCGCTACCCGGAGGTGGTCCCCTACGTGGGCGGCCCGATCCTCCCGCCCTACGACGCCACCACGTGGTCCCTGCCGCTGAGCATGGGGGTCTCGGTGGTCGAGGCGTCCGCGCCGGTCGAGGGCGGCCTCTCCCCCATCGAGGACGCCGTCTGGCCGAAGCCCGACCTTCGTGACGGCGCGGCCGGCTACCTGATCCCGCACAGCGCCGACACCGTTTTCGTCGCCCTCAACCGGCTCACCGCCAAGGGCGCCCCCGTCTACTGGCTCACGCAGGCGGTGGACGGCGGCGCGGCGGGCGACGTGTGGGTCCCCGCCTCCGCCGTCTCCGCGGCCGACATGACCGCTCTGGCCCGGGAGCTCCACCTGCCCGTGCGCTCCCTCGACAAGGCGCCCGCCGGGAACGCGCTGCGCGCCGGCAAGACCCTCGTGGGCCTCTACCAGCCGTGGACTGCCAGCATGGACGAGGGGTGGACCCGCTTCCTCCTCGACCGGTACGAGTTTCCCTACGAGACGCTGCACAACGCCGACATGAAGAGCGGGGCGTACGGGAAGAAGATCGACGTCCTGCTCCTTGCCGACATCCGGCCCGGCGTCATCGTCAGCGGCCGCACCGCGTCGCGGTACGGGAGCGGCCTCATGCCCCCGGAGTACGCCGGCGGCATCGGCAAGGAGGGCGGCGACGCCCTCAAGCGCTGGGTCGAGGGCGGCGGCACCGTCGTGGCCCTCAACGACTCCACCGAGTACCTCATCGACCTGCTCGGCCTGCCCGTCCGCAACGCGCTGGCCGACGTTTCCAGCGAGGACTTCTCCTGTCCGGGGTCGATGCTGCGCCTCGACATGGACACGTCGTCGCCGCTGGCGTACGGCATGCAGCCGGAGGAGGCCGCCTACTTCAACGACTCCCCGGCGTTCGTGACCCGCATCCCCGACGGCCGCTTCGAGCGCCGCGTGGTGGCGCACTACCCCACGGACCGCCGTGACATCCTCCTGTCCGGCTACCTCCACGGCGCCGAGAAGCTGGCGAGGAAGGCCGCCGTGGTGGACGTCACCGTCGGCAAGGGCCGGGTCATCCTCATCGGCTTCAAGCCGCAGAACCGGGCCCAGCCCCACCGCACCTTCAAGCTCCTCTTCAACGCCCTGTTCGCCCCGACCCTCGAGCCGGCCGAGCTCAAGTAGCGTCCGCGCACCCGGCAGCCGACCAGGGCGCCGCCCCCCGGGGCGGCGCCTTTCTCTTTCCGTCCCGCCGCGCGTTGGGCTACCCTCGGGGGCGATGCGCCCGCGAGACGAGGACCCGCCCCCCACCGACGCCGACGCTGACGCCGGCGTGTGGCGGGGCCGCTCCGTCGCCCGCCGCCTCGTCTCCCCCGACGGCATGATCGTCCTCGTGGGCCGCACCGCCGCCGACAACGACGTCCTCACCGTGAGGCTGGCCTCGCCCCGGGACTTCTGGTTCCACGTCGCCGGCGAGTCGGGCTCCCACGTGGTGGTGCGCAACCCCTCGAACCTCGAGCGGCTGCCCCGGGAGACCGCGCGCTTCGCCGCCGCGCTGGCCGCCGGCTACTCCAAGGCGCGGCGCGGCGGGCGGGTCGCCGTCCACATGGCGCGGTGCCGCGACGTCTCCAAGCCGCGCGGGTTCCCGCCGGGCAAGGTCGTGCTGGCGCGGTTCACCACGGTCCACGCGACCCCGGAGCGGGCCGAGGGCGACGCCGCGGAGTGACGGCAGGAGCCCCGGGGGGGCCTCCCCCGGCTTCAGGGTTGCGGGACGGACTCGAGGATGCGCCGCTGGAGGGCGATGTTGTCCCGGTGGCCGGTGAGGGTCGCGCTCACCTTCCCGCGCACCGGATAGCCCAGCAGGTAGAGGTCGCCGATGACGTCGAGGATCTTGTGGCGCACGAACTCGTCCGGGAAACGGAGCTCGGTGTTCACCACCTCGTCCTCGCCCACCAGGATGAAGTTGTCGAGCCGCCCGCCGGAGCCGAGGCCGAGCTCGTTGATCATGGCGATGTCGCGCAGGAAGCCGAACGTCCTCGCCGGCGCGATCTCATCCCGGTAGGCCTCGAAGCTGTCCAGGGTGAAGGAGAAGTACTGCTCGCCCACCGGCGGCGGATAGCGCAGCAGGTAGGACACCGACAGCACCTCGGCGGGCTCGATGACCAGGCTCTTCCCGCCGCTCCCGGTGACCTCGTAGCGGCGGTCGATGACCAGCTCCCGCCGCGGCGCGTCCTGGTCCACGACGCCGATCTCGTCGAGACGCCGGCTGAACTCCAGCGCCGAGCCGTCGAGCACGGGGATCTCGCCGTGGACCTTGATGAGCAGGTTGGTGACGCCCCGCGCGTGGAGCGCCGACAGCAGGTGCTCCACCGTGCGGATCGACTCTCCGTGGCCGGACAGGCAGGTGGCGTACTCGGTGTCCGCCACCGCGCTGACGCGGGCGGGGATGAGCGTGCCCCGCGGCAGCGTGAGGAAGTGGATGCCGCTGTCCGGCGGCAGCGGCTGCATGACCATGCCGGTGCGGCTCCCCGAGTGCAGCCCGAGGCCGTAGATGACGCCGGCCGTCTTCACCGTGCGCTGGGACTCGGCGGTCTCCCGGACCAGCGGGAGCGGCGGCGGCGGCACCAGCGCGAGGGTGTGGTCGGTGCGCGCGCGGGCGTGCTCCAGCACCGAGACCCCGCCCGCCGCCGCGGCCGCGCGGTGCTGCTCCAGGGCGCCCGCCGCCGCCTCCACCGCGGCGTCGTAGGACAGCGGCTTCTCCAGGTAGTCGTAGGCACCCATCTTGATCGCCTTCACCGCCGTGGGCGCCGTGCCGTGCCCCGAGATCATGATCACCGCGGCCTGCGGGTCCATCTCGCGCAGCGCCTGCAGCGTCTCGAGGCCGTCCCGGTCGGGCAGCCAGATGTCCAGGAACACCGCGGAGGGACGGTGGCGCTCGTACAGCACCAGGGCCTCCTCCCCGCTGGACGTGGTCACCGTCCGGTACCCCTCGTCCTCGAGGATCTGCGCCAGCGTCGTCAGGATGCCGGGCTCGTCGTCGACGATGAGAATCAGCTCACCAGCCACGGTCACAGTCTGAGGACTCGGCCCTCACGGGTCAAGGGACGCCGTCCCGGCGGCCGTCACCCCTCGCGCCTGCCGATGACGAGGGTGTTGGCCGGGTCGAGGCGCACCGTGCGCCAGGAGCCGAACCCGGCCGCGCCGAAGACGGCTTCGAGCTCCCCCGCGGTCCAGCACCGCCCCGACGGGGTGCCGATGAGCATGTTCACGGCGAACAGCCCCGCCGAGGCCGGAGACGAGTGGGAGGCGTCGTCCCACAGGAACTCCCGGATCACGACGGTGCCCCCGGGAGCCACGCCGGCCGCCACGTGCCGCGCGATGGCGGCGGTCTCGTCCGGGCCGTAGGAGTGCACCAGGGAGGAGACCAGGGCGGCGTCGCAGGCGGGGATCTCGTCGGCCAGCGCGTCCCCCTCGGCGAAGGCGAAGCGCTCCGCGACGCCCCGTCGCTCGGCGTACTCCAGCGCCAGCGGTCCCACGGCGGGCAGGTCGAACACCGTGGCCCGCAGGTGCCCGAAGCGCTCCAGCGCCGCGAGGGCGAGCTCGCCGGGGCCCCCGCCCACGTCCACCAGGTGGGTCGCCCCGCCGAGGTCCGCCGCCGCCCACAGCGCCGGCGCCACCCGGCGGGCGATGTCCGCCATCCCCAGGATGAACGCCCGCAGCTGCTCCTCGCTGCGCTCCCCGCGGGGCGCCGGCCCGCCGCGCCGCACCACCTCGCCGAGGGAGACCCAGCGGGAGGTGAGGTGCCACTGGTGCTCGAACATGTGCACCATCGTCTCCGGCGATTCCGGGTCGAGGAGGCCGCGCAGCGCCTCCGGGACCTCCAGGGCGTCGCCGCGGCGCCGCAGCACCCCCAGCGAGACCAGCGCGTCGCACAGCACCGACGTCGCGCGCCGGTCCAGGGAGAGGGCCTCCGCCACCGCATCGCTGCCGCAGGGACAAGCGCACAGTCTCCCCAGGATGCCCAGATGGTTCGCCGCCAGCACCACCACGGCGGGCTGGAACCCCCGCGTCATCGCCTCGAGCTCGTGCCGTTCCATGCGTTCCCCCCGCCCGACTATAGCGCTCTCCGCTCGCGGCGGCGGACCCGCGGGCGGTGCGGCGGTGCTATCCTCTGCGGGCTCGCGCGGGTCGGCCCGCGCACCGCGGGAGGGTGGCGTGGATCACTCCATCGACTACGGCGAGGTCGGCCTGATCTGCGGCCTCGAGGTCCATCAGCAGCTGCTCACCGAACGGAAGATGTTCTGCCGCTGCCCGGCGGGGCTGTACACCGAGACCCACGACGGGGAGGTGCTGCGCCACATGCGCCCCACCCTCTCGGAGCTCGGGGAGTACGACGGCACCGCCCTGATGGAGTTCAAGACCCGCAAGAACATCATCTACCTGCTCAACGAGGCGAACGTCTGCACCTACGAGATGGACGACACCCCGCCGTTCCTGGTCAACCAGAGGCCGTGGACATCGCCGTCGAGCAGTGCCTCATGCTGGGCTGCGACATCGTCGACGAGGTCCACATCGCCCGCAAGCAGTACCTGGACGGCTCCATCCCCACGGGGTTCCAGCGTACCGCCATCGTGGGCGTCAACGGCAAGCTGCCGTTCCGTGGCCGCGAGCTGTCCATCACCCAGGTGAGCGTGGAGGAGGACTCCTGCCGCGAGGTCTCCGACCGCGGCCACCTCATCGTGTGGCGCACCGACCGCCTCGGCATGCCCCTCATCGAGACCGTCACCGGCCCCGACCTGCACACTCCCGACGAGGTGGAGGAGGCGATCCTGCTGGTGGGCCGCGTGTGCCGCTCCACGGGCCACGTCCGCGTCGGCCTCGGCGCCTCCCGCCAGGACGTCAACGTCTCGGTGCGCGGCGGCCGCCGCGTGGAGATCAAGGGCGTCCCCAAGGCGGGGTGGGCACCGCGCCTCGTCCACGGCGAGGCGGTGCGCCAGGTCAACCTGCTGCGGCTGCGCGACGAGCTGCACCGGCGCGGGTTCACCACCCGTGAGGCGGTCACCGCCGCCAGCACCGAGGTGACCGACCTGTTCGCCGCCTCCGAGAACCCGGTGCTGCGCCGGGAGGCGTGGGCGCGCTGGGTCGAGGCCGAGGGCCGCCGCCCCGGCTTCGAGCTCGGCGCCGGGCCGTTCACGGTGCGGGCCGTGCGCCTGCCCGGCCTCGCCGGCACTCTGTCGGCGCCGGCGCAGCCCGGCATGACCTTCGCCAGCGAGCTCGCCGGCCGGGTCCGGGTCGTCTCCGGCCTCGACCAGCGGCCCATCCTCCTGCACAGCGAGCGGTGGCCCGACCACCGCGGCGCCCCGGAGGAGCTGCGGGGGGTGCGCCAGCGGCTGGGGTGCGGCCCCGACGACGCCGTGGTCGTGGTGTGGGGTCCCGCGGAGGACACGGTCACCGCGGCCAACGAGGTGCTGCTCCGCTACCAGGACGCCGTCGAGGGCGTCCCCAACGAGACCCGGCAGCCCTTCGCCGACGGCAGCACCGACTTCGAGCGCATCCTGCCCGGGCCCGACCGCATGTACCCCGACACCGACTCCCCGCCCACGGCGCTCACCCGGGAGCGCGTGGCGGGACTGCGCGCCACGCTGCCGCCGCCACCGTGGGAGCGGGAGGCGCGCTACGCCGCCGCCGGCGTGCCGCCGGCCACGATCCACTACCTCATCCGCCGCGGCGGTGCGGCCGCCGTGGACCACGTGGCGGCGCGGTGCGGCGCCGGCCTCCGCCGCGCCTGCTTCCTCTTCGGCGAGCGCCTCGTGGGGCTGCGCCGGGCCGGTGTCGCGGTGGACGCCGTGCCGCTCGAGCGGTGGTGCGAGCTGTTCGAGCTGGCCGCCGGCCGCCCCGTGCTGTGGGAGGCGTGGGATCGCCTGGTCCGGGCCGTGGCGGCCGAGCCCGCCACGCCGATGGCGGCGATCGTCGCGGCGGCGGGGCTGGACGAGCCGCCCGCCGGGTGGCGGGAGCGGGTCGCCGCCCTCGGCCGCGAGGCCAGGCCGGACTACCCCGACGGCAGCCCGGGGCAGCGCCTGCGCTTCGCCCTGGGGCGGGCCATGGACGAGCTGCGCGGCCGCGTGCCGGCCGCCGAGGCCGCCGCGGTGCTGCAGGGGGAGGTCGGGACATGAGCGAGACCCGCGACGAGCTCAAGGGCTACCGGGGACGGGCGCGGGCGTGCCTCGCCGGGCACGGAGTGCGCGTGTGGAGCGAGGTCCGGCTGGTCAACGACGCCGGGTCCGCGTTCGAGGGCGTCATCCTGCCCCGCAGCGAGACCCTGGACGACGAGCACATCGTCCTCAAGCTCAAGAACGGCTACAACGTCGGCATCCACGTGGACCGCGTCGCTTCCGTGGAGGAGCTGGGGTACAAGGAGGCGTTCTACAAGATCCCGGAGAAGGCGTTCCCCTCGAGCCCCGACCTGCCGCGGGTCACGCTCCTGGGCACCGGCGGCACCATCGCCTCGCGCCTGGACTACCGCACCGGCGCGGTGATCCCGGCGTTCACGCCGGGCGAGCTGTACGGCGCGGTCCCGGAGCTCGCCGACATCTGCAACCTCACCACCCGCAAGCTCTTCGGAGTGTTCTCCGAGAACATGGCGAAGGAGCAGTACATCGCCCTGGCGCAGGCCATCGGCGACGAGATCGCCGCCGGCGCCGACGGCATCGTCATCGGCCACGGCACCGACACCATGGGGCACACCGCGGCGATCCTCTCGTTCATGGTGCAACAATCGCCGGTGCCCATCGTGCTGGTGGGCTCCCAGCGCTCCTCGGACCGGCCCTCCTCGGACGCCGCGCTGAACCTCATCCACGCCGTGCGCACCGCCGCCTACGGCGACATGGCCGAGGTGCAGATCTGCATGTTCGGCCCCACCTCGGACCACTACGGTCTGCTCCACCGCGGGACCCGCTGCCGCAAGATGCACTCGTCGTACCGCTCCACCTTCCGCACCATCGGCGACATCCCCCTGGCCACCGTGAACCGGGACGACTTCACCTACCTCACCACGGACTACCTGCCCCGCGACCGCTCCCGCCAGGTGGTCGTCGACCCCGCCTACGACGACCGCACGACGATCCTCTACTACTACCCCGGGATGAAGCCCGACCTGGTGGACGCGCTGGTTGAGAAGGGCTACCGGGGCATCGTCATCGCGGGCACCGGGCTGGGGCACGTCAACAAGCCCCTCTACCCCGCCCTGCGCCGCGCCGTCGCCGCCGGGGTGCACGTCGTGATGACCGTGCAGACCCTGTGGGGCTACGTGCAGATGTACGTGTACGACACCGGCCGCGACCTCCTCGACCTGGGCATCGTGCCGCTCGAGAACATGATCCCCGAGACCGCTCTGATGAAGCTGTCCTGGGTGCTCGGCCACACCGACGACCACGACGAGGTCATGCGCCTGATGCGTACGCCCGTCTCCCACGAGATCACCGACCGCGAGCCCCACAACGGCTACCTCATCATGCAGGGCGGCCTCCCCGAGATCGAAGAGTGGATCAAGACGCACTGGAAGTGAGGCGATGCACCGCCCCTCGTACTCCGGACTACCAGGTGCCGGGAGGGCCCGGGGTCCTCTCCGCAAAGCGGTGACGACCGCCGTGATCGCGCTGGCGCTTTCAGCCGCGACACCGGCAGCAGCCTCGTTCCTCTTGACCTCTCCGTCCCCGGACGCCGTTCCGGTCGATGCGCCCTGGGCACCCGTGGTCGTCATCCCCGGGCGCGTCCCCTGCGGCCGCGACCGCGTCAAGGTCGAGGTCGTGCGCCCGGCCGAGCCGGGAGCCAGGCCGGCGGTGCTGGTGCTCCACGGCGCCCGGCCTGCCCGGGCGCTGGAGCACTACCGGGAGGAGGCGCGCACCCTGGCGGCGGCGGGGTACACGGCGATCCTCGTCCACTACTACGACCGCGGCCGGCCGGGACGGGGCGACCGGGCGGCGTGGCGGCGCACCGTCTCCGCCGTGGCGGCGTGGGCCGCCGGGCGTGACGACGTGGACGGCGGCCGCATCGGCGTCGTGGGGTACTCGCTGGGTGCGTTCCTGGCACTGGCGGAGGCCCCCCGCGACCCCCGCATCCGCGCCGTGGTCGCCTACTACGGCGGCGCCACCCCGGGGGAGCTCGACGCCGCCCCGTTCAACCGGCCGCCCACCCTCCTCCTGCACGGCACCGCCGACCGCGTGGTACCGGTGCGGCGGGCCACCGAGGCCGCGGCGCTCCTCCGTACCCGGGGCTGGCCCGTGCGGCTGGTGGTCTACCGCGGCGCCGGCCACGGCTTCGGCCTCAACGACCGCGGCGGCGCCGACCGCCGCGCCGCGGCCGACGCCCGGGCACGTACCCTGGCGTTCCTCGACCGCACGCTGCGCGAAGGCCCCGAGCCGTCGCCCGGCCCGGTCACGCTCCCCCCCGCCGAGGGGGCCGGCGCCCTGCCGGCGGTGCCGGGCACGGTACGCCTCGCGTCGCTCCCGCCGGGAGGCGACGGCTTCGTCCTCCTCGATCCGGCGCCCTCCGACCTCGCCGCCCCACGGGCCGGACCGGCCCGCCGTCCCGGCTCCCGCCACACCGGAGAGCGCCGCGCCGCCGCCGCACCGCCGGCCGGCACCTCCGCCCGGGGCGAGCCGGCGCCCTGACCGGCCCCGCCCGGCGCGGTCCGGCCGGCATCCGTGCGACAGGTGTAGAGACTCCCGACACCCCGGTGGAACTCCGGATGGGAATTACTATAATCGGCCACACATGACCGACGTCCTGAGGGCTGCCGACGACATGACGGCGACGGCGGACGGGGCCTCCGGCCCCGCCGTCCGAGGCGTCGCGGTCCTCCCGCCGCGGTGGCGGCTCGAGCAGCTGTTGGGGTCCGGGGGGCAGGCCGACGTGTGGCTCGCGACGGACCTCGAGGTCGGGCAGCGGGTGGCGGTCAAGGTCTTCCACGACGGCATCTCGCCGACCCAGCGGGAGCGACTGCGCCAGGAGGTGCGGCTCGGGCGCTCCCTCAGCCACCCCGGCCTCGTCCGCGTGTTCGAGCTCATCGACGCCGGCGGCCGTCCCGCCGTCGTCATGGAGTGGATCGAGGGCGGCAGCCTGGCCGAGCGGCTCGGCGGGGGTCCCCTGCCCTTCTCCGAGGTGGTGTCCTTCGCACGGGAGACGCTCGAGGCGCTCGCCTACCTCCACCAGCGCGGCATCATCCACCGCGACGTCAAGCCCTCCAACCTCCTCCTCGGCCGGGACGGACGGCTACGGCTGGCGGACCTCGGCCTCGTCCGGGAGCTGGACCGCGCCGCGGGGCTCACGAGGACCGCCACCACGGTGGGCACGGCCGGCTACATGAGCCCCGAGCAGATCCGCGGCCGACCCCTCACGCCCGCCTCCGACCTCTACTCGCTGGGCGTCACGCTGTTCCACCTCGTCACCGCCGTCCCGCCGTTCTCGGGGAACTCGGAGTTCGAGGTCGCCGATCAGCACCTGCGCAGCGCCGTCCCGGACCCGCGCCGGCTGCGCCCCGACTGCCCGGCGTGGCTGTCCCGCCTCGTCATGAGGCTGCTCGAGAAACGCCCCGCCGACCGCTTCGCCGGCGCGGCGGCCGTGCTGAGGGCGCTGGAGCGGCACCGCTCCGCGCCTTCGCCCCGCCGCATCCGCCGCGCCGGAACGCTCCTCGCCGCCGCCGCGGCGGCCGTGGTCCTGGGAGGCGCCGCCGCGAGCCTGTGGCGCGGCGAGCCGGCGGCGGCCTCCGTGGTGGGACGCACCGTCGTGGTGAGCGACGCCCGCGGCCGCGAGCTGTGGCGCAGGTCCTTCGACGGTGTGCCCTTCGACGGTGTGCCCTTCGCCGCCGTGGTGAGCGGCGCCGGGGGCTCCGACCGCGACCGCGTCGCGGTGGCCCTCGACGAGCACACCGGCACCATCCGGCAGGGACGCCCCCGCATCGCAGTCTTCGCCGCGAACGGCACCGAGCTCACCAGCGTCTCCGGCACCGCGCAGCGTCTCAGCGACGAGTTTCATCAGACGCCGGAGGCGCGGCTGCGGACGTTCCGGGCCGAGGACCTCGACGGCGACGGCACCGACGAGCTGCTGTGGCTCGTCACCCATCCCGTCGAGGACCCGGCGAGCCTGACCGTGTGGATGCCCTCGAAGGGCCTCCAGCCCACCCCCGTCCTGTCGAACTCGGGCCACCTCCACACCCTGGCCACGGCGGACCTGGATGGCGACGGGGCCGACGAGCTCGTCGTCACGGGCATCAACAACCCGATGGGGTTCCAGACGGTCCTGGCCATCGCCAGGGTGCGGCGTGCGGGGGACCTCCCCGCCCTGGAGGAATGGCTGTCCCCGGACGTCACCCGCCGCTGGACCCGGGCGAATCACGCCTACCCCTCCCGGGATGCCCTCAGTTACGTGCCGCTGGGCCCCTGGCGCGGGGAAACGACCGTCGTCGCCGCCGGACCCGACGGGATCACCCTGGACTCGGGAGGCTCGCGGATCGAGCTCGACGCCGCGGGAAACCCCCGCGGATTGCCCCTGTACGGCCACGGAAGCCTGACCCGCGACCGGTTCTGGATCGACCTCGCCGACACCTGCACCAGCCTGCAGAGCGGCTCTGCGCAAGGGCAGGCGCAGGCGCAGCGTTTCATGGACGACCATTCCGGGGTGCTCACCGAGAAAGGGTCGCGCGTCGCGGCGGAGCTGCTGCTCGGCCGAGCCCTGGCCGGCGGTGGGAATCACAGCGGTGCCGCACGCCTGCTCCGCTCCGCGGCGGGGAGGGATCCGGACGTCATGGACCTGTGGCTCCGCCTCGGGGAGCAGGAGTTCCTGGCCGGCGACCGCCGCGCCGCCCTGGTGACGCTGGCACAGGCAGCGCTGCCGCGGCGCGCAGGACGGCCGCGGGACCAGGCCCGCCTTGCCCGCGGCATCGCCGCCACCCTCATGGGCGACGCCGCCTCGGGGCGAGCGGCCGAGGAGGGCCTGCGGGCGGTGGGCACGGAGAGTCCGAGCCAGGAAGGGCCGCTTCGGGAGCTTCGAGCCCTGCGGAGCTTCGCGCTGGACGCTACAAGGGCGCCCTCCCTCGACCCTGACCCGCTGATCGACGACCTCCCCACCATCGCTGTGGCCAGGCTGTGGGCACGGCTGCACAACGGCGAGGCGCCCGACACGCTCGAGCCGGCGGTCCAGGAGGCACGTGCCAACCCGCGGATCCGCGAGGCGTCCGGGGTGCTCCTCGCCGAGATCCGGCGCACCGGGGGAGATCTCGATCGGGCCCTGGCCCTGGCCACGGAGTCGCTGGGCACCCTGCAGTCAGCCGCGCGCACCTCCCTGGAGTCGTATTTCTGGTGCGCCCTGGCCGAGCACGAGACGGGCGTGATCCTCGCCGAACAGGGCCGTGCCGGAGAGGCCGCGACCCACTTCCGCGCCGCCGCCGCCATGGCCCCCGGCTGCTGGTTCGGCCGTCTGCCGCGCTAGCGTCGAGGGAAAGGGCCGGGGGCGGGACGCAGGCTGATGGCCCGTCGGACCGGCAGCGGGCGGAGGGCCGGCGGCTGGCCTCCGCCGCCGCAGGAGCACGCCGGGACACGGCCCGCTGGATGCGCGGGCGGGTGAGCGGCCGCCGTCACGATCTGCAAACCCAGGGCTGAAGCCCTGGTCTACATCAGATGATGCAGATCCGTCACGGCTGCGCGGCCAGTACACCCCCCAAGCCTGCAGGGCTCCCCAGTACCACAGACGTGCCTTCATCACCCCGCTTCCCGCTCCGATACGCAGCCTCCTGCTCCGCGGCGCTGTCGCCAAGCCCTTCACCACACTCGCCTGCACGTCGTGAGAAGCGACTCCGAGGGGGGGGTCATCAGACCGAAGTCCGAGCAGCACGACCGGCCGTCGTCGCCTTGGCGGATCAGGAGAGGGGCGGGAGAACGGTGCCGGGACAGGCGAAGCGGACGGCGCGCTGGCCCGTGACACAGGCCATGCACGCCGGGGCGTCCTTGATGACGCGGTGGCGGAAGCGCTCGATGGGCAGGTAGAACAGCGCGTCCACGCCCAGCGCGTCGCGCACGTTGTCGGCGTTGCCGGCGAAGCGCGCGCCGATGAGCTCGGTCTGGGTCGGTGTGTCGATGCCCTGGAAGCAGGAGTCGATGACCATGGGCCACAGGGTGCCGAAGAAGACCTTTTTCGCCCCCGCCTTGCGCAGCCCCGCGACGATGTGCGAGGCGTTGGTGCCGCGCACGATGCTGTCGTCGACCAGGAAGACCGTCTTGCCCTCGACGGCCTTGGCGTCGAGCCGCAGGTCGAGCATGGCCGCCTGATTGCGCGCCTCCTGGGTCTCCTCCATGAAGATGCGGCCGCCGTAGCGGTACTTGCTCACCGGCGTGGCGTACTGGACGACGCCGTCGTCCATGACGCGCTCGACCTCCTTGGCGAAGGCCTCGGCGCCGGGGATGGGGCTGTGCGGGATGGGCACCACCATGTCGATCTCGGAGACGATCTCCGGGGCGGTCTCCAGGACGACCTCGGCCAGCGCCTTGCCGGCCCGCCAGCGGTAGGAGCGGACCCGGTCGCCCCACATGGCCGACTCCACGTCGGCGAAGTAGACGAGCTCGAAGGCGCAGGGGGACGGCTCGCGCTGCAGCAGGACGCGCGCGTCGACCTCCAGGCCGCCGTCGACGAACAGCGCGGCGCCGTGGGGCACCTCCTCGTCCACGGTGTAGCCGTTCTGCTCCAGCGCGATGCTCTCCGAGGCGACCATGAGGAACCGCCCCGAGGGGCCGTCCTTGTGCCCGCGCACCATGGGGCGGAACCCATGGGGATCGCGGAAGGCGTAGAGGCCGTCCCGGGTCGCCGCCACCGCCGAGTAGGCGCCGGTCACCCGCTCCTGGACCTCGCGGATGGCCATGAACATCACCTCGGGCTCGGGCGCCGTCGGGTTCGCCGCGCGGTAGTGGTCCCGCCACAGGCTGAGCACCCGGAGCAGCGGCTCGGCGTCACAGTCGGAGCCGAGCACCTCGCCCCGCCCGGCGAGCTCGCCGGCGATCTGCGGGATGTTGGTGATGTGGCCGTTGTGCGCCAGGCCGATGCCCGAGAAGGCGTCGTAGAACGGCTGGGCGTTGTCCCGGCCGCCCTTCCCCACCGTCTTGTAGCGGGTCTGCGCCACCCCGACGGAGCCGGGCGTGCCGCCGAGCTGCTTGAAGACGTCGTCGGCGAGCCCCTCCTCCTTGACCAGGCGGAACGTGCGGCGGGCGTGGTCGATCACGAACAGCCCTGCGTAGGCCTGCCCGCGATGCTGGAGGAAGTGGGCGCCGTTGGCGATCTCCTTGACGACCGGCGCGCTGTCCTTGGCGATGACTCCGACGATCCCGCACATCTCGACGGCGGCCACTCTACACCTTTTCGGGCCTCCGCCGAAACCGGCGTCAGACGCAACCGGCGCTCGGGTCGAGGCTGAGGGGTCCCAGCCTGGCGGGGTCCTTGCGCAGGTGGGAGGCGAGGGTGCGGCCGAGCTGCTCCTGCACCGCCCGCGGGTCCGCGGCGCCTGCGCCGGTGAGGGGCACCCAGCCCCCGGCGGTCATGCCGTGGCCGCCCCCGCGCCCGTTCTTGCCGACCAGGACGCGCATGAGCCGGCCGGCCTCGCCGCGCGGGTTCGACGTCCGCATGGACAGGTAGATCCGCCCTTCGAAGCGCCCCGTGCACAGTGCCCAGCTCTTCCCCTCCATGCGCAGCAGGAGGTCGGCGACCTCGGGCACGATGTCGGGCTGCTCCACCTCCTCCAGGTGGCTCACCACCAGTGTGCCGACGGTCTGGACGTTCTCCAGGGCCTGGTGGAGACAGCGGAAGTAGGAGACCGGCAGCGACGCCTTCTGGATGCGGCCCAGGGCCCGCTTGTTCACCCGGGCCAGGAAGGCGTCGTAGGTGGCCCGGTCTTCGAGGGTGTACTCGCGCCCGAAGTCCTGGGTCTCGGAGCGGATGGCGTAGACGACGGCGGTGGCCTCCGCGACGGAGACGGCCACCCCGGCGGCGGCGAGGTAGCCCGAGAGGATCGTCACCGTCGCCCCGAAGGCGGGGCGCACGTCCACGAAGCCGGCCGAGCGCGTGCCGCGGCGCAGGGGGTGGTGGTCGAAGACGAGGTCGGGCACCGTCCCCTTCGGCAGGGCGTTGTTGCCCGTCCCCGGCTGGGTGTCGACCAGGGCGAAGCGGTGGAACCGCGCCAGGGAGAGGTGGTGCACGTCGCTCACCCGCAGCTTGAGGCTGCGCACCATCTCGCGGTTCTCGGCCCGCCCGATGAGGCCTCCGAACGCGGCGGTGGCATCGCGGCCGAACGCCTCGCGCAGCAGCCCGGCGAGGAGCACCGCCGAGGCCAGGGCGTCGGGGTCGGGGTTGTCGTGGGTGAGCACCAGCCACCGCCCGGGACGCGCCCGCACCACGGCCTCCAGCTGCCGGTACCGCCGTTCGCTCTCCGCCGCGTCGCTCATCGGTGCCTCGAGTGTACACACGCCGCCGGGCGTCCGGCCACCGGCCCCGGAAGCGGGGGTCAGAGCAGCAGGAGCAGCGGCAGCACGCCGGCCACCGCCAGCACCGCGAGCCCGGCGAAGCCCCGCACCCCGGTGGAGCGGTCGGCGAAGAGCATGGCGTAGACGCCCTTGACCAGGTTGTTGCTCGCCGTCGCCACCACGATGGCGGCGGCCGCGGCCACCAGCGGTGTGACCGCCCCGGCGGTCTGGGTCAGGCTCAGGATGAAGGGGTCCACGTCGGTGAAGCCCATCAGCACCGCGAGGGCGTAGACACCCACGATGCCGAACGCGGAGACCACCAGGGTCGAGGCGATGAGCACGGCGATGAAGATGGCGGCGAACAGGAACGCCGACCGCAGCTCCAGGGGGTTCTTCGCCACGTACCGCCGCTCGGGATCGGGCACGCCGCCGTCGGGGAGCCGCGTCCAGGCGAACCCGGCAAGCATGGCGGCCGCGCCGAGGGCGAGGAACGGCGCGGCCAGCTTCTCCAGCAGCGCCTCGTTGAAGAAGAACAGCAGCACCAGCACGCGCAGGTACATCGCACCGGAGGCCACCACCATGCTGCCGGCGAAGAGGCTCGGGCGCGACTCCCCCCGGGCCCGCCGGGCCAGCACCACCGTCATCACGGTGGAGGAGTAGGCCCCGCCGAGCAGCGCCGCGAGCACCACCCCTCCCCTGGCGCGGGTGACCCGCTGCAGGACGTAGCTCGCGTACGAGATGCCGCTCACCGCGGCGACGATGAGCCAGGTGGTGAACGGGTTGATGTGGAAGCGGGTGAGGTCGCGGTCCGGCACGATGGGCAGGATGACCGCGGTGAGCAGGAGGAACTTGGTGAAGGTGATGATCTCCTCGGAGGGGATCGTCTCGGTGAGGCTCTCGAGCCCCGCCTTGAGCTCGAGCAGCAGCATGCTGGCCACCACCACGGTCGTCGCCACCCAGTAGTGGCCGTGGTAGACCACGGCGCCGAGCACGTAGGTGAGCAGCCCCGAGACCTCGGTGGTGACGCCGGCGTCCCCGGCGGTAGCCAGCTTGTGGAGGTAGGACACCAGCAGGAACGCCCCCACCACCACCAGCCCCGCGGCCACCGGCAGCAGCTGGTCGCCGGACAGCAGCGCCATCCCGTAACCGAGCAGCCCGATGAGCGGGAACGTCCTCACCCCGCCGAAGATGTAGTGGCCGGCCAGCGCCTTGCGACCCTCCCGTTCGAGACCGAGGAGGAACGAGAACGACAGCACGAGGAGGATCTTGAACGCCTCCGGCTGGCTGAGAGCGACTTCCGGCGTCACCGGCCTCTCCCTCTCCGGCGCCGCCCGGCGCCGGCGTTCCCGCGTGAGTGACGCTCCATGCTACCCCACCCGCCCGGCCGCCGCGGAGCCTACCGGGTGCGCGCGGCCAGGAGCTCGCGCAGCGCCGCGGCGTGGCGCCGGTCGTCCCCGGACAGCGCCTCGAGGAGGCTCGCGATCTCCGGGTTGGCGTGGGCCACGATCAGACGGTAGTGGCCCTCCGCCGCGCCCACCTCGATCTCGAGGGCGGCGCGCAGGGCGCCGGCGAGATCGGTGCCGCCGTCGGCCGCGCGCAGCCGGGCGGCCTCCTCCAGGGCCCGCTGCACCTCGGCGAGGTCGGCGTCCACCTCACCGAAAGCGTTTGGACCGGTACGGGCCAGCCGCCGGGCGTGCCGCACCATGCCCAGGTGGCGTCTCTCCTCCAGGGCGAGCCGGAAGAACACGCCGGAAGCCTCGGGGTCGCCGCCGAACACCGAGGACAGGTGCTCGTACATCTCGGCCATGGCAGCTTCGAGGGCCTCCAGCGGGCGCAGCAGCGTCACCAGATCCACAGATCCTCCATCGGTCGTTCCGCGGCGGGCGCGAGGTCCCCCACCGCTCCCGCGGCGCGCTCCGGTCCGTCTCAGCCGAGCTGCTGCAGCAGGCGGTCGGCGACGCTCTCGCGCGACGCCACGGCGGTGTTGAGCACCACGCAGCGGGCCGCGGCGAAGAGCCGCTCGTGCTGGCTGCGCAGCAGCTCCGCCCGCGCCACGTCCAGCCCGGCCAGGTGCGGGTTGAGGAACGGGAACGAGGTCCCGCGGCCGCCGGGCAGGAGGCCGCCGGCCAGGATCCGCGCCGCCTCGCGCGCCTCGATCTCCTGGACCAGCGGCAGCACGGGGTCCGCGGCCAGCAGGACGCACAGCCGCGGGGAGGTGCGCCGGACGTGCCGGCGGGCGCCGCCCAGCCAGTAGGGATCGATCATCGCCCGGCCGTCGCCGGAGGCCTCGAGGCACACGGCCGCGCCGCGGTCCAGCGGGCAGGTGTCGTCGGGGTGGCTGACGTGGCAGGCGTCGCGGCTGGTGACGAAGTTCTCCAGCTTCGACCGGTCCAGGAGCTTCTCGATCTCTCCCAGCGCGCGCGCCCACTTGGCCTTGAGGTAGAGCTTGCGCTCCGGGAGGTCGGCGACGGGCTCGTGGGCCCCCAGCCGCACCAGCAGCGTATCCGCGGAGACCAGCTTGACCCCGTCGCGGCCCAGCGCCGCGGCCAGCACACCGGTGCGCCCCGAGCCCGGACCGCCCCAGACCAGGACGCCGGCGCCGTCCACGTCCAGCGCCGCGCAGTGGGCCAGCAGGGCGCCCGAGGTACGCGCCGCCGCCTCCCCCGCGAGCTGCATGGCGAGAGAGCGGACCTGCCCGTAGAACGCCGTGTTGAAGGTGAAGGCGGTGGCCGTCTCCAGGCTCAACGCCGCGGAGGGCTCGCGGCCCGGCACGTCCTTGACGGCGTAGATCACCGCGTGCGGCTCCAGGTCCCCCTCCAGCGGCGCCGGGTAGAAGTTCTCCTGGAAGAAGTCGGCGAGGTGCGGCGAGGACGTCCGCAGCTGCACCACGATCCCGGCGATGGCCGCGTTCCACTCGAAGTAGCTGTCGGGGGCAAGGTGCGCCTCCGCCTCGGCCAGCAGGGTGTTGCGGCTCTCGAGGCCGGTCACGGCCCGGGTCTCGGCGTAGCGGGAGACCTTGGTGAGGACGTTGTTGAGGGCGCGGGGGCGGAGCCGGCGCGGCGCCTCGAGGCGTGCCAGGGCCTTCTCGATGCGCCGGGCACCCTCTTCCAGGCGGTCCATGGAGGTGGCGAAGGACAGGCGGATGTGCGCGTCGGTGCCGAACGCCTCGCCGGGCACCACGGCCACGTGGGCCTCCTTGAGCAGGTAGTACGCCAGGCCGTAGGTGTTGCGGACCGGCGCCCCGCCGAACTCCCGGTCCAGGTAGCGCGCCACGTTGGGCATGACGTAGAACGCGCCGTGGGGCGAGTAGCAGGACACGCCGGGCAGGGAGCGCATCTTGTACACGATGAAGTTGCGCCGCCGCTCGAACTCCTGCCGCATGCGCTCCACCTCCATGGCGGTGGAGCGCAGCGCCTCGACCCCCGCCTTCTGCACGAAGGAGGTGGCATTGGAGGTGTTGTGGGACTGCACCTTGGAGCACGCGGCGATGAGCTCCCGCGGCCCCGCGGCGTAGCCCAGCCGCCAGCCCGTCATGGAGTACGCCTTGGAGAAGCCGTTGATGACGACGGTGAGCTTCCTGATCGGCTCACCCAGGGAGGCGATGGAGGTGAAACGCTGGCCGTCGTAGATGAGCTTCTCGTAGATCTCGTCGGAGATCACCCAGATCTGCTCGCGGACGCACACCTTGGCGATCTCCTCGAGCTCCTCCCGGGAGTAGGTGGCGCCGGTGGGGTTGCAGGGGTAGTTCAGGATGAGCGCCTTGGTGTTGGGCGTGATCGCCGCGGCGAGGTCCTCGGCGCGGAGCTTGAAACCCTCCTCCTCCCGGGTGGGGATGAATACCGGGTTGGCGCCGCACAGCTTCACCTGGTCCGGGTAGGAGACCCAGTACGGCGAGGGGATGAGGATGTCGTCGCCGGGCTCGTAGAGGGACTGGGCCACGTTGAACAGGGAGTTCTTGGCGCCGACGGAGACGATGATCTCCTCCGGCGAGAAGCGGACGCCGTTGTCGCGCTCGAGCTTCTCGCAAATGGCCTTCTTGAGCTCGGGGATGCCGTCGTTGGCCACGTACTTGGTGAAGTTGGCGTCCAGCGCCGCCTTGGCGGCGCGCTTCACCGACTCCGGCGAGGGGAAGTCCGGCTCCCCCGCCGAGAAGTCCACGACGTCGATCCCCTGGGCGCGCATCTGCAGAGCCCGGGCGGAGATGCGCAGCGTCGGCGAGAGGGCGATGCGGTTGGCGCGTTCGGAGGGCATCGGTCGTCTACCTCACGGGCGGCGCCGACCCCGGGGGCCCGTGGCCGGCGATGCGTGCATCGGGGCGGGGAAACGGCCCGCTCCGAGGCGTCTACTCATTTTCCGGCTCGCGCTTCTTGGCGCGCTGCAGCAGGTCCTCGAGCTTGAGGCCGGTGAGGGAGTGCACCACGGTGGGCAGCTGGGCCAGCACCGACGCCACCTGTCCGGTGAGCCGGGGAGCGCCGTCGGCGTCCCCCACCATGATGATCTTGTCCACCTTGGACAGGGGCTCGGAGACGGCGCGGGCGAGCTCGGGAAGCTGGCGGATGACCATCTCGGCCAGCGCGGCGTCGGTGTAGTGCTCCCACGCGGCGGCCTTGGCCTGCATGGCCCCGGCGTCGGCCTTGCCCCTGGCCGCCGCCGCCTCGGCCTCGGAAGCGCCGATCAGACGGATGCCGGCGGCCTTGCCCTTGGCGTCCAGCTCCTTCTTGTAGGCGTCGGCCTCGGCCTCGAGCTTCGCCTGGTAGCTCATCGCCTCGGCGGGACGCTTCACCGTGGCCTCGAGCTCCTTCTCGCGGCGCTCGACCTCCAGCGTCTCGACACGGGCGGCGAGCTCCTTCTCGGCGATGCGCACCTGGTACTCCTGCCGCTTGAGCTCCTCCGACAGCTTGGAGCGGCTGAGCTCGTAGGAGATGTCGGCCTCGGCGCGCTTGGTGTTCACGGCGGACTGATACTCCGCCCTCTGCATCTCGAAGTCCCGCGTCGCCGCGGCCAGCTCGGCCTCCGCGGCAAGACGCGCCACGTCCCCCTCCTTGCGGTACTCGGCGGCACGGATGGCGGCGTCGCGCTCGGTCTCCGCCTCGGCGATGGTGGCGTCGCGCTTGACCTCGGCGATGCGGCGGGCGCCCAGCGCCTGCAGGTAGCCCTGCGCGTCGCTGATGTCCTTGAGCGAGAACGCCAGCAGCTCGAGCCCCAGACGGGAGAAGTCGTCGCTGGCCGTCTCGCGGACGCGGGAGGCGAACTCGTCCCGCTCGGTGTAGACCTGCTCCACGGCCATGGTGCCCAGGGCGGCGCGCATGCGGCCCTCGAGCACCTCCTGCGCCACCGAGCTGATCCCCGAGGCCCCCTTGGCCAGGAAGTTCTCGACGGCCCGGTGGAGGAGCGTCTCGTCGCTGGCCACCTTCACCTGCCCGTACGCCTCGGCGGAGATGATGATGCCCTGGGCGGTCATCACCTCGGGGCAGCGGATGGAGATGGAGGCCACGTCCAGGGGCAGCACGTCCACGGTCTCCACGAGGGGCAACACGAAGGTGCCGCCTCCAACCTGCAGGCGGTAGCCGACCTTGCGCTTCCGCCCGTCGGGCTCGGTGACGGTCGAGGTCCGACCCGAGACGACCAGCACCTGGTTGGGCCCCACCTTGCGGTAGTTCAGGGCCCAGAGAACGAAGATCGCTACGATGACGACCGCGGCGATGATCCAGGGAAGATACGCCATAGCTGCCTCCGCCGCCCGCCGGGCGGACGTCGGAACCTTACGACAAGTTCCCTCCGCGTACAAGGCCGCAACGCCCCGCACATCCCCGTCACGCGCGCGTCGGCCCGCCCGCTGTCGGCCGCCGTCCCCCCGCGGTAAGATGAGAGCAGTCGCACAACGAGGACGCTGTCTGCTGGAGCGGCGCCGGAGGGCCGTCCATGGACCGATCCGACACGCCCGGGACGCCGGGCACCGGTGGAGCCGGACCGCCGGACCGGGAGCCCGGCCGGGACTGGTTCCAGCGCAGCCTTGCCGGTCTGTACCGGGCGCGGACCGACGGCGTGCTCCTCGACTGCAACGACGCCTTCGCCGCCATCTTCGGACTCGCCTCACGGGCCGAGGCCGTCGCCTCCGGAGTGGAGGACCTGCGCGACCCGCCGCCCGAGCGCCGTGCCCTCCTGGACGAGCTCGCCGAGCGGGGCGCCGTGTCCGGGCGGGAGTGGCGGGGCCGCCGCCGCGACGGCGCCGGGATCTGGCTGCTCGAGAGCGCCGCGCTGGTCCGGGAAGCGCCGGGGGGACCGGCGACGATCGAGGGCAGCATCATCGACGTCTCGGAGCGCCAGCGCGCGGAGGAGGCACTGCGGGACGCCGAGCGCCGCTCCCTCGAGATCATCGAGGCGGCGCCGGTAGGCATCCACGTCTACCGCCTCCGGGACGACGGAGCGCTCATCTTCTCCGGCGGCAACCCCGCCGCCGAGCGGATCCTCCGCCTCGACCACCGCCCGCTGACGGGTCTCACCATCGAGGAGGCGTTCCCCGCCCTCGCGGGCACGGACATCCCCGACGCCTACCGGGAGGTGGCGAGGACCGGCAGCACGTGGCACGACGAGCAGCTGACCTACGAGGACGACCGGGTGACCGGCTGCTTCGACGTCCACGCCTTCCGCACGAGCCGCGACACGATGGTGGCGACGTTCACGGACATCACCGAGCGGCGCGCCGCCGAGCGCGACCTCCACGACTCCCGGCAGATGCTCCGGCTGGTGCTCGACACCATCCCCCAGCGGGTGTTCTGGAAGGACCGCGACTTCACGTACCTCGGGTGCAACCGGCACTTCGCGCGGGACGCGGGCGTCGACGACCCGTCCCGGATCGTCGGCCGCAACGACTTCGACCTCGCGTGGCGGGAGAGCGCCGCGCGCTACCGCGCCGACGACCGCCTGATCATGCTCGCCGACCGGCCCAAGCTCGACTTCGAGGAGCCGCAGACGAGGCCCGACGGCTCCACGGTGTGGCTGCGCACCTCCAAGGTGCCGCTCCACGACCCCACCGGCGCCGTCATCGGGCTCCTCGGCACCTACGAGGACATCACGGAGAGAAAGCGCGCGGAGCAGGCCCTCCGGGCCAGCGAAGAGCGCCTCGAGCGGGCCCTGTGGGGGGCGGACCTGGGCCTGTGGGACTGGCACGTCCAGACCGGCGAGGTTTTCTTCGACCAGCGCTGGGCCACCATGCTGGGCTACTCCATGGAGGAGCTGGAGCCCACCCTGGCCTCCTGGGAGCGCCTCGTCCACCCCGACGACCTGCCGGCGGTGAGGCAGGCCCTGGAAGCCCACCTGCGCGGCGAGACCCCCGCCTACGAGACGGAGCACCGCGTGCGGACGCGGACCGGCGCCTGGAAGTGGATCCTCGACCGGGGCCGGGTGACCGAGCGCGACCCCTACGGCCGTCCGCTGCGCGCCACCGGCACGCACCTCGACGTCACCCAGCGCCGGGAGGCCGAGGAAGCGCTGCGGAGCTCCGAGGAGAAGTTCAGGGAGCTGGTGGAGAACGTCAGCGACGCCATCTACGTGTGCGACGCGCAGGGCCTGGTGACCTACATGAGCCCGCGGGTGGCGCAGCTCACCGGACACGAGCCGGACGACCTGCTCGGCCACCCCCTCCTCGAGCTGGTCCATCCCGCCGACGCCGCCGTCGCGGCGTCCGCCCTCAACGGCGCCCTCGCCGGACAGGTGCTCCGGGTCGAGGTCCGCATGACCGACGCCGGGGGCGCCGTGCGCTGGGTGTCCCTGTCGTCGCGCCGGGTGGTCCGGAACGGGGAGCCGGCGGGCGTCCGCGGCGTGCTCTCCGACGTCACCGACCGCCGCCAGGTGGAGGAGCAGCTCCGGCAGGCCCAGAAGATGGAGGCGGTGGGCCAGCTCGCCGGAGGCGTCGCCCACGACTTCAACAACCTGCTCCAGGCCATGCTCTCCCTGGTGGCGCTGGCTGGCGGCGTCGAGACCGCCGCCGCCAACGCCCGCGAGCTCGCCGAGCTCGACCACCTCATCCGGCGGGGCGCCCAGCTGGTCCGTCAGCTGCTGCTCTTCTCCCGCCGGGAGAGCGGCCGCCCGGAGCCGCTGGACCTCGGCGAGGCCGTGCGCGCCACCGTGACCCTGCTGCGCCGGCTTCTGAGGGAGAACATCGAGCTCGACCTCCGCCTCGCCGACGAGCCGCTCCCCCTGGAGGCGGACCGCACGCAGCTGGAGCAGGTCGTCGTCAACCTGGCCCTCAACGCGGCCGACGCCATGCCCGACGGCGGCCGGCTCACCATCGCCACCAGGCGGGGCCGCCGTGACGCCGTGGTGCTGGAGCTGACCGACACCGGGCACGGCATCTCCCCCGAGGTGCGGGAGCGCATCTTCGAGCCGTTCTTCTCCACCAAGACGGCGGGCGCGGGCAGCGGGCTGGGGCTGGCCGTGGTCGATGGCATCGTCACCGGGCACGGCGGGCGCGTGGAGGTGACGAGCTCTCCCGGCCGGGGGAGCGCCTTCCGCGTGCACCTCCCGGGCGCTCCGGCGGCTCCGGCACCCGGGAACGGGGCGGCCGCGGACCTCGAGCCCACCCCCGCGGGGGCCGGCGAGCGGGTGCTCCTGGTGGAGGACGAAGAGGACGCGCGGAAGGCGCTCAGCGGCGTGCTCCGCATGCTCGGGTACGAGGTCGCCGCCGCGGGAACGGGCGAGGAGGCCCTCGCGCTCGCCGGCGATCCCGTCCCCGACCTCCTCCTCACCGACCTCGTCCTGCCGGGCATCCCCGGCAGCGAGCTGGCCGAGAGGCTCACCCGCCGCCACCCCTCCCTGCCCGTGATCTTCATGTCCGGGTACACCGACAACGACGTCTCGAGCCTGGACACCCGCCCCGGCGACGTGCGGTTCCTGCAGAAGCCCTTCGACATGGAGACCCTGGCGCGGGAGCTCCGCGCCGCCCTGGCCGCCCGCTGACGGCCGGGCGCCCGGTATACTCCGGGCCTGGATCACACCGTGCCCGCGCCCCTCACCCTCTGGCTCGTCCGGCACGGCGAGACGCCCCGCAGCCGCGACGGGCGCCTCGCCGGGTGGGTGGACACGCCGCTGACGGCGCGGGGGGAGGCGGAGGCGCGGCGCCTGCGGCCGTTCCTCGAGGGCGAGCGCTTCGACGGCGTGTGGTCCTCCGACCTTCGCCGCGCCGTGCGCACCGCCCGCCTCGCGTGGGGGGAGCCCCGCCGGGACGCCCTGCTGCGGGAGATCTCCTTCGGAGCGCTCGAAGGGCGCCTGTGGCAGGCCCTCGACCCCGCCCTTGCCGACGCGCTGAGGCGCTTCGAGGGCTTCAGCGCTCCGGGCGGGGAGTCCCTCGCCGACCTCTCGCGCCGCGTGACGGGGTTCATCGGCTCCCTTCCCCCCGGACGGCACCTGCTCTTCACCCACGGCGGGGTGATCCGGTTCCTCACGCGTCGGGCGGGGCACGACGGCTTCCTCCCCACGGGGTCCGTGGCCGCCCTGGATTGGAACGCCCGCCGTCTGCTGTTCCTCCGCGAGGGAGGCGACGGATGAGGACACCGTGCGGAGGCGGGGTGACGAGGAGCGGGGAGCCGTGCTGAGCCGCGTCCTCGCCGTGGCGGCCGGAGGCGCGGCGGGCGCGGTCCTGCGCTACGGCGTGTCCGGCTGGGTGTCGAGGCTCACCCAGGCCTCCTCGTTCCCCTTCGGCACGCTGGCGGTGAACCTGCTGGGCGCCTTCGTCCTCGGCGCCGTCCTGGGCAGCACCGCGACGGGGCGCTTCCTGCTCTCGCCGGGGCTGCGCACGCTGGTAACCGTGGGCGTGCTGGGCGCCTTCACCACCTTCTCGACGTTCACCTACGAGACGGTCGAAGCGTTGCGCGTGGGCGACCTCCGCGTGGCCCTCCTCAACGTGGCGGTGAGCCTCGCCGCCGGGCTTCTCGCTTGCTGGCTGGGGCTCGTGGCCGGAGAGAGGCTGTGAGACGGGAGGACAGGCCGTGACGCGACTGCAGGGTGAGGGCAAGCTGCTCCGCATCTTCATCGGCGAGGGCGACCGTCTCGGCGGCCGCCCGCTCCACGAGGCCATCGTGCAGGCCGCCCGGGAGATGGGCCTGGCCGGCGCCACGGTTCTGCGCGGCGTGTCAGGGTTCGGTGCCCGCTCGCTCCTCCACACCGCCAGGCTGCTGCGTCTCTCCGAGGACCTCCCCATCGTCATCGAGGTGGTCGAGACGCCCGATCGCATCGACACGTTCATCGCAAAGGTCGAGGCCATGCTCGACGAGGCCAACTGCGGCGGCCTGATCACCGTGGAGAGGGCCGAGGTGATCCGCTACAGCCCCGACGCCCGGCGCTGATCCGCCTCACCCCTCCCGTTCCAGGGCGAACAGGATGGCGTCGCGGAACGAGCCGCGCTTGAAGTAGCGCCGCGGAACCCTGCCCACCTCGCGGTAGCCGCCGCGCTCGAGCATCCGCACCGAGGCGGTGTTGCCGTCGATGACCTCCGACAGCAGCAACCGCAGCCCGAGCACCTCGAAGGCGTAGCGCGTGCGGACCCGGACCGTGTCGGTGGCGTAACCCTGACCCCAGAAGCCGGGCACCCCGATGATCATGCCGGTCCGCGCGCTGCCGTGCCGGTGATCGATGTCGTGGATGGCGGTGAAGCCGATGTGGTCGCCGGTGAGGGTCTCCACGGCGAAGCCCGCCTCGTGCTCCCCGCCCCGCTCCACGCGCTCGAAGTACGCGTCCTCGGCGAGCCGGGTGACCGGCCAGTCCCCCGTCAGCGTCCACGCGGTGACCTCCGGGTCGTTGAGCCACAGCAGCGCGTTGGCCAGGTGCCGCTTCGCGTCCAGCGGCACCAGCCGCACCTTGTCGCCTTCCCAGCCGTGGGCCATGGTCGTCTCTCCCGTCGACTGCAACGCTACCCCGGCGGGCTGGAAATCCGGAAGCGCCGGCCGGCCGCCGCCCCTCGCGGCGCCACCGTCCCGGTACCGTCGCCGGCTTGCCCCGCGCCGGTACACCCTCTATGCTCCTCACGGCGCGTCTGCGCCAGGTGAGGTACGCATGGCCCAGGGCCCTTACGATCCCGACGTCTACCGGCGCTTCGCCGAGAACCTCCGGAGCGCCCTCGGCGGCGACAACATCGAGCACCCCTCGATGCGGATCCTGCGCCAGAAGGCGCTGGCCACCGCCTACCGCACCTCCAACGGCGCGCCGCTCTGGTGGTCGGCAATCTCCTCCCGCCAGGCGGCCAAGACCGTCTACCTCGGCAACGGCCCCGACATCGTGCTGCCGCGCCCCTCCGACGGGCAGCTGGCCATCGTCGCCAAGGCCCCGGACCAGCTCCACAAGGTGCTCCAGCTCGTGCGCACCATGCCTTTCGTGCACGTCCGCCGCCAGATGGGCGACAACGGGGAGTTCAACCCGGTCTGCAACCTCTACGTCTGCGTCGCCGACCCCAAGAACTACCGGCTGGCCTACCAGTGGGCGATGACCATGGGGGACGTCAAGAAGCGCCGGCCCGGCCCCGAGCTCATCATGATCGACATCCCCATGGAGCACCAGCTGCGCATGCAGATCCTCGCCATCCCCGAGCACGACGTCAACATCGCCATGGGGTCCGACTACACCGGCGAGTGCAAGAAGGGGTTCCTGCGCCAGGCCATGTTCCGCGCCGACCAGCGGGGCATGCTGGGGCTGCACGCCGGGACCAAGGTCGTCAAGGCCCGCGACGCCCGCAGCGGCAAGGTGAAGCAGTTCTCCGTCTTCATGTTCGGGCTCACCGCCACCGGCAAGTCGACCTGGAGCTGCCACCAGCTGGGGCTCGACGCCACCGCCGGCGAGGGCACCTGGGTGGCCCAGGACGACATCGTCTTCCTCAAGCGGGACGGCTCCTCCTACGGCTCGGAGCAGAACTACTACGTCAAGACCGACGTCACCCTCCAGATGCAGGAGGCCATGTACCGGGCCCTCGCCCACCCCACCGCCCTGCTCGAGAACGTCATGGTCGACGGCTCCGGCCGCATCGACTTCACCGACGAGCGCATGGGAGAGAACGGCCGCGGCGTCCTCGACCGCCGCCAGCTCAAGGTCAGGCGCGGGCGGAAGTGGGAGTCGATCTGCTACGAGTCCCTCGACACCCCCCCCATCGACGAGCTCGACGGCATCGTCTTCGCGTTCATCACGCGGCGCAACACCATCATGCCGTTCGCCCAGCGCCTCACCCCCGAGCAGGGCGTCATGGCCTACCTGTGGGGGGAGTCCAGCCACTCCTTCGCCACGGTGCCGGCCAAGGCCGGCGAGAGCGTGCGCATCGTCGGCATGGACGACTTCATCATCGGGAACCAGGGCCGCAAGGTGAACGCCTTCCACGACATCGTCATGGACCTGGTGGCCCGCCACCCCGGCAAGGTCCACTTCTTCCAGTACAACACCGGCGGCATGGGCGAGATCATCGACATCGACCGCGCCACCGGCAAGAAGACCCTGGTGCGCAAGGCCAAGCGCGTCCCCATCGACCTCATGGCCGCGCTGCAGCGCGGCGACCTGCGCGGCACCAACGAGTACGCCAGGGGGCGCCTGGGCACCGAGTACGTCGTCCGCTGCGACGGCTCGGAGCTCACCGAGTGGGACCCCCGGCACTTCTACTCCGACGAGCAGATCGAGGCCTACGTCGCCGACCTCGTCGACGGCCGCCGCGCCTTCACCGAGGAGATCGCCGCCCAGGGGCTGCGCAAGGACATCCGCGAGATCGCCCACCGCGAGCTCGATCGCCTCGACGCCAAGGTCGCCCGCCGCAAGGTCGAGCCCTGGTCCGAGGCCGACGAGGCCGCCCAGACCGCCGCCGAGGACCGCGACCCCCGCTCCCGCTTCATCGCCCCCTGGGACTCCCCCCGCTCCTCCGTGAGCTACTTCCCCCAGCCCTCCTCCCGCCGCCGCGGCTGACCGCGCCGGGCGCCCGCGAGCCCGCGCCGGGGCGGCTTCGAGACCGCGAGTCAGTGTCATAAACATCTCTTGACACGGCTCGTACCTGGGGGCACACTTGGCGACAGTTCAATCACGTGCCACGGACCCGGGGGGGAACGTCGGAGGAGGGAGCCGCCGCTCCCGGGCAGCCGCAGGCGAGCACACGGAGGGAGGGACCATGAAGGCCATCATCCTCGCCGTGGTCGGGCTCGGCATGTACCTCTTCGCCTACCGCTTCTACGCGAAGCTCCTGGCGGAGAAGGTCTACCGGCTCGATCCAAACTTCGTCACGCCGGCCCACGAGTTCTCGGACGGCACCGACTACGTGCCCACCAACAAGCACGTCCTCTGGGGGCACCACTTCACCTCGGTGGCCGGAGCGGCGCCCATCGTCGGCCCCGCCATCGCCGTCTACTGGGGGTGGCTGCCGGCCCTCGTCTGGGTGATCCTCGGCACCATCTTCTTCGCCGGCGCCCACGACTTCGGCACCCTGTGGATCTCCTCCCGGCACAAGGCCCGCTCGATGGGGTCGCTCTCCGAGGACGTCGTCTCCAAGCGGTCGCGCGCGCTGTTCATGGTGGTCATCTTCCTGCTGCTGCTCATGGTCAACGCGGTGTTCGCCATCGTCATCGCACGCCTGTTCGTGCGCTTCCCGGGCAGCGTCGTGCCCATCTGGTTCGAGATCCCGGTGGCCCTCCTCGTCGGCTGGCTGATCTACCGGCGCGGCGGCAAGCTGCTGTGGCCGTCCATCGGGGCGCTCGTCGCCCTGTACGTCATGGTGTGGTACGGCTACAAGATCCCGGTGGTCATCCCCGAGCACTTCCTCGGCCTCGGGCCGGCGGGGTTCTGGGTGGTGGCGCTGTTCATCTACGCCTGGGCCGCCTCGCGCCTGCCCGTGTGGCTGCTGCTGCAGCCCCGCGACTACATCAACTCGCACCAGCTCATCGTCGGCCTCGCGATCCTCTACGTCGGCATGGCGGTGGGCAACCCGACGGTCGTCGCCCCGGCGATCAACGCCGCCCCGGTCGGCGCGCCGCCGATCTTCCCCATCCTGTTCATCACCATCGCCTGCGGCGCCATCTCCGGCTTCCACGGCCTGGTCTCGTCGGGCACGTCGTCGAAGCAGCTCGACAAGGAGACCGACGCCCGGTTCGTCGGCTACATGGGCGCGGTGGGCGAGGGCGCGCTGGCCCTCGGCGCCATCCTCGTGGTGACGGCGGGGCTCGCCTCCACCCAGGCCGAGTGGCTCTCGGGCTTCTACACGAGCTGGACCGCGGCCTCGGGCGGCGCCGCCGGCTTCTTCGTCAACGGCCTCGCGGTCATGGCCGAGAACCTCGGTATCCCCGTGGCGGTCGGACAGGTCTTCGCGGCGGTCATCGTGGTGAGCTTCGCCGCCACCACCATGGACACCGGGGTGCGGCTGCAGCGCTACATCATCTCCGAGATCGGCGACCACTACCGGATCCCGGCGTTCCGGGATCCCGACTCTCGCCACGACGCTGGCCGTGGGATCCTGCCTGCTGCTCGCGTTCGGCGCCCACGCCCCCGGCGGCGGGGTCGGCACGGGCGGCCTGGTGATCTGGCCGCTGTTTGGCACCACCAACCAGCTCCTGGCGGCGCTCTCGCTCATCGTCATCTCCGTCTACCTGCGCCGGCTCAAGCGCACCATCCTGCCCACCGCCATCCCCATGGTCTTCCTCCTGGTCATGACGGTCTGGGCGATGGTCGACAGCCTGCAGAACTGGCTGTTCGGGCCGAAGCCCAACTACCTGATGGGCGTGATGGGAACGATCGTCCTGTTCGCGGCGTTGTGGATGGCGCTGGAGGCGTACCTGGCGCTGCGACGGCCTCCGCTGCCCGTGGCGGAGGAGCCGGCGCCGGAGTAGACGACCATGGCGCAGACCTGGCAGCGTGTCCGCGAGGCGTGGCGGCGCTTCAACGCGTTCTACGACGAGCTGTTCCTGGCGCCGTACCGCTCCGCCGTGGCGCGCGAGCGGCGCGACCGCGAGGACCTCTTCCTGCTGCTGTGCTTCTCGGACATGCTGGGCATCCCAAACCCCGTCAACTACTACACCCTCGAGCTGCTGCCCTACGTGATGGAGCGCTTCCACCAGTGGCACATCCGCCAGGGCATGGAGCGCTCCCCCCTCGAGGGATTCCGCTGATGCTGAGACCGGGGCCCCGGCGGGGCCCCGCGTCCTCAGCGCCGCAGGGACGCTGATGCCGGTCTCCAGCTGGCTCGACCACCGGGTGGTGTTCTTCGGAGGCAAGGGCGGCGTGGGCAAGACCACCTGCGCCACCGCCTTCGCATTGCTGGCGGCGCGCTCGGGGCGCCGGACCCTGCTGGTCTCCACCGATCCCGCCCACTCCACCTCCGACATCCTCGAGACCCCGCTCGGGCCCGAGCCGTCCGCCGTCGCCGAGTCCCTGTGGGCCATGGAGATCGACTCGGAGCGGGAAGCCGCGGAGTACATCGAACGGGTCCGCGGCAACCTCATGAAGGTCACGGCACCGCACCTGCGCGCCGAGATGGAGCGGCAGGTCGAGATGGCGCGGGTGTCGCCGGGGACGGAGGAGGCGGCGCTCTTCGACCGCCTGGCCGACGTGCTCCACGAGGCCCACGGCCGCTACGACCTGGTGGTCTTCGACACCGCGCCCATCGGCCACACCCTGCGCCTGCTCTCCCTGCCCGAGCTCCTCCAGGCCTGGGTCGACGGCCTTCTGCAACGGCGGCGGAGCGTCAACCGCATGAGCGCGATGTGGCGCCAGATGACGGTGGGGGGCGGACCCGACGACGAGGCCGAGGACCCGGTGGAGGCGATCCTCCTGGCCAGGCGCCGCAAGTTCTTCCAGACGAGGCAGATCCTGCTGGAGCCCGGAACCACGACCTTCGTCTTCGTCCTCATCGCGGAGCGCCTGCCCATCCTGGAGACCAGCAAGGCGATCACCCTCCTCCGCCACCACGGCATCCCGGTGGGGGGGCTGGTGGTCAACCGGCTCCTCCCCGCCGAGGCCGCCGGGCACCCGTTCCTGGCCGCCCGCAAGCAGCGCGAGGCCGCCTACCTGGACGAGGTCGCCGCCACCTTCCACGACCTCCCGCGCATCCACCTGCCGCTCCTCCCCCACGACGTGGTCGGGATGGAGAGCCTGCAGCGCATCGCCTCCGAGCTGCGCGCCTCCGTGTGAACGCCCGCAACGACCCCGGGAGGGCGCCGTGCGGCCGCGTGGGCCCCGGGGTGTAGGATGGAAGGGTAGTCAGCCCCCCTTCGGAGGAACGATGACGGCGAAGCTTCCCAGCAGCGGGCCCGGCCGGTTCGTCTGGCACGAGCTCCTCACCCCCGACCCGGAGCGCGCCCTGCGCTTCTACCGGGAGCTGCTGGGCTGGACCGTGCGCCCCATGGACCGGGGCCGCCTCGGCACCTGCCGCACCGTGAGCGCGTCCGGCGTCGAGCAGGGCGGGGTGCTTCCCCTCCCGCCAGGGCAGGCGCCCGACCCGCGGTGGCTCGCCTACGTCGCCGTGGACTCCCTCGAGTCCGCCCTCGTCCAGGCGCTGGAGCTCGGCGGCGAGGTGCGCCACCCCGCCGAGGACCTGCCCGGCATCGGGCGCGCCGCGGTGGTGACGTACGCCGGCGGCGCCGAGCTCGCCCTTGCCGAGACGCCGCTGACGGAGCGGCCCGGTCCCGGAGCGGGGCTGGCGCCGGGGACGTTCTGCTGGGACGAGCTGCTGGCCCGGGCCGCGCCCCACGCGGTCGCCTTCTTCTGCGGGCTCCTCGGCTGGGGGCTCGAGACCGTGGAGCTGCCCGGTGTGGGCCCCTACACCTTCTTCACCACGCCCGGAGGCGGCTCCGCCGCCGGCATGCTCCCCAGGCCCCCCGACGCCGCGGGGCCCTCGGCGTGGCTGCCCTACCTGGTGGCCGCCAGCGTGGACACGGCCGCCGGCCGTGCGGAGCAGCTCGGCGGCACCGCCGTCATGATGCCCACCGCGATTCCGGGCGTGGGGCGCTACGCGGTGATCGAGGACCCGCAAGGCGCCGTCTTCGCGCTGCTCCAGCCCATCGAGGAGTGACCCGGAGCGGCGGAGGGCGGAACCTCGCGGCCCCGGCCGGCCCGTGCTCCCCCCGCGGCGCCGGCGCCCCGCGACGGGCGCATACTGAAGTGGCGGCTGCCGAGCCTCCGCGGGACGGCCCCTGGCCGGGCCGACAAAGCCCCGAGGCGGGCCGCAGAGGAGGCTTTCGATGTCTCGCGCAGCGCTGCTCACCTCACTCGTTGCGATCACCCTGGGCCTGGGCGGGGTGGCGGCCGGGCAGGCCGCCGGCGGCTACCACGTCACCGGGACCATCGCCATCGGCGGCGAGGGCGGCTGGGACTACGTCACCGTGGACCCCTCCGCGCACCGCCTCTACGTCAGCCACGCCACCCGGGTCGAGGTCGTCGACACCAGGACCGGCACGGTGACCGGCGCCATCCCGGACACCCCCGGCGTCCACGGCATCGCCCTCGCGCCGGCGCTGGGCCGCGGCTACATCTCCGACGGCCGCGCCGACGCCGTCACCGTCTTCGACCTCGACACGCTGAAGACCCTCGCGACGGTGAAGGTCACCGGCGCCAACCCCGACGCCATCGTCTTCGAGCCTCTCACCCGGCGCGTCTTCACCTTCAACGGGAGGGGGCGCAACGTCACCGCCATCGACACGGCCACCGACCAGGTCGTCGGCACCATCGACGTCGGCGCCAAGCCCGAGTTTGCCGTCGCCGACGGCCGCGGGACGGTGTTCGTCAACCTCGAGGACACGAGCATGCTCGCCGCCATCGACGCGAAGACCCTCGAGGTCAAGGCGCGCTGGCCCCTCGCGCCGGGGGAGGAGCCCACCGGGCTCGCCATGGACGTCGAGCACCGGCGGCTGTTCTCGGTGTGCGGAAACGGCCTCATGGTGATCAGCGACGCAGACGCCGGCCGCGTCGTGGCCACCGCGCCCATCGGCCGCGGCGTGGACGGCGCGGCGTTCGACCCGGCCACCGGGGACGCCTTCGCCTCCGCCGGGGAAGGCCTCCTCACCGTCGTCCACGAGGACACCCCCGGGACGTTCACGGTTGCCGGCACGGTGACCACCCGGCGCGGCGCCCGCACCGTGGCCCTCGACCCCGCGACCCACCGCCTCTACCTCCCGACCGCGCGCTTCGGACCGCCGCCGTCCCCCACGCCGGACCATCCCCGCCGGCGGCCGGCGATCCTCCCCGGCACCTTCGAGGTGCTCGTCGTGGGCCGGTAGTCAGGAACGACGCCCCACCGCCGGGGGACCCGGCGGCAGGGACGCGGCGAAGGCGTCGAGGACCTCGAGGTACGGCCGGATGGAGGGGATGAAGTGGCGCTCGCTGCGGCTGTGGGGGCCGATTCCGCTCTGGCCCCACACCACCGCGTTGCCTCCCGGGGCGAAGCGCGCCGACGTGCCGGCCAGCTTGCGCCCCACTCCGGGGGGACACCCGCCGACCCGCTCCACCGCGGTCAGCAGCAGCGCCAGCAGGGGGTTGTCCGGCGGACAGGCCACGCCGCCCTCCACCACCTCCGCGACCAGCTCGACCCCGTGGCGCCCGGCGATCTCCCCGAGCGCGGCGACGAGGCGCTCGGCGTCGTCGGCGGGGATCGGGCGCACCTCCAGGCCGAGGTTGCCGGTCCCGGCGGAGATGTTGTAGACGCCGACCTCGCCGACGTTGAGGAAGGGGAACGTGGCCGTGCTCCGCCACCCGTCGGGTGCCTCCAGCGTGAGCAGCCCTCCGAGCCGCTCCTCGAGCTCGGCGCGCACGGCGACGAGACGCCCCACGAGGTCCACCGGCCGCCCGGCGAACCCCGTGTGGGTCCGCTCGCCGTGGGCCACGAAGCGGACCCGCACCACGCCGCGGTTGGCCACGCACACCTCGCCGAGACGCTCGTCGCCGCCTTCTCCGGTCCGCTCCCCCACCAGCATCAGCTCCGGCCTCCAGCCCCGTTCCGCGGCGAGGTCGCGGAGCAGGTGGGGGGTCCCGAACGGCTCCCGCTCCCCGTTCTCCTCGTTGCCCACGAGCATCATCGACACCGGCGGCCAGGGCGGGCCCGCCCGGCGGCGCCGCAGCATCCACTCCACGTTGGTGGCCACGACGGTCTTCATGTCGGCGCTGCCGCGCCCCCACAGGTAGTCCCCCTCGACGTGCGGCTCGAACTGGCTGTCGTTGGGCTCGGGACGGACCACGTCGAAGTGCCCGGAAAGCACGACGGGAGCGAGCAACGCCCCGGGAAACCCCGCGACGAGGGCCGGGTAGCGGCCCGTCTCCCACAGGCGCACCTCGAGGCCCGCCTCCTGCAAGGTGCCGGCAAGGAAGCGGGCGCAGCGTTCCACCTCGCCGAGGCGCTCGTCGGCGCAGTTGGTCACCGACGGAATGCGGATCAGCTCCACCGCCAGACGGACCACGGACGCGACCTCGCCGTCCGCCACCGCCGTGACGTCCGCCGGCGCCGGCGCCGCCGCGCGGACCGGCAGCGCGGCGTTCTCCCGGGTCCAGGCCTCGAACGGCACGGTGAGCTCGCCGAGCTTCCCCGCCTCCTCTCCGAGCTCGTGGCGCGCCTCCACCACCGCCGCCGTCTCCCGCGCCACCCGCTCGCGCTCCCCGGCGATCCACTCGAGCACGAGCCCTGGGGCCACCACCGGATCCCCCAGCAGGGTGCGCCGGGACGCCCGCATGCGCTGCTCGAGCCAGAGGCGGAGGCGCTGGGCGGGGTTCGCCGCCCCCTCCGCCATGGCCCGGACCGGCTCCAGCGCCTCCTCCCAGCCCAGCGCGGCGGCGAGCTCCCGGAGGTCCTCGAGGACGGCCGCCAGCCACTCGCGCATGGGCACGACCTCCCCGCTCCAGGGGTGCTCGACCACCGCGTCGAGCCCCCGCCTGGCCGCCGCTTCCTCGTTCCGCCGCGCCCGCCCGATGTCCGCGGCGTCGTAACGGAAGCCCGCGCCGTAGGCGGGGTCCGCGTAGATGCGCAGGACGAGCAGCTGCTTGAGGACGGTCCTGGCGACGGCGAGCTCCAGCGAGCCCCCGCCCTCGTCGGTGCGCACCTCGACCCGGGTCATGGGCAGGTCCACCAGGGCGCACAGGTTCTCGATCACCAGCGCCTGCTCGGCGACGGCCAGGTCGGGGTGCTCGTCGCTGGCGTAGATGCCCCGACGGTACAGCTCGGCGAGCTGCTCGGAGGTGGTGCGGACGATGAGGTTGATGGGGTCCACGTCGGAGCGGGCGCGCACGGGCGTCCAGTTGTTCGCCCCGAAGCGGACGCCCCGGCGCACCAGGTCGGTGGAGAGGCGCAGGTAGTCCGGGTAGCTCGCGTACAGCCCCGGTACGTCGAGCTCCGGGGGGTTGGGGAAGGTGAGCAACCGGTTGGAGTCGTTGGCGGTCAGCACGATCTCGCTGCGCCCCCCGGAGGTGGCGGCGGCCAGCGGCGTCGACGCGGAGACCGCGATGAACAGGGGGCAGAACGGCCGCAGCAGGCGGGCGGCGCGGATCATGGCGTCGTTGCGGAAGTCGGCCACCCCGCGTCCCTCGCGCCGGCCCCGGGGGAGGTGGATGAAGTCCCAGGCCAGGAGCGGTTCGGGCAGCGAGTGGTTGGAGTGGATGCCGGCGGTCGCCAGGCGCGATCCGAACAGCTCGACGCAGCGCGCCAGGTAGCGGCGCTTGGCCAGGCTCCACCCCGCCGGGATGCTGTCGCGGTCCACGACGGTGCGGTGGGGGATGTTGCCGTGGAGGGCGAGGAGGCGGTGGCCGGCCGACAGGCCCAGCTCGAACAGGACGTCGGTGAGCACGCCCTCCAGGACGGCGGCCTCGAACGCCGGTCCGCGCACGTCGTAGTAGGGGCGGGTGGCGAACTCGACCATCCAGTGGAACACCTCCCGCTGGACCCGGCTGCGCGCCCAGGCCGGAATGCGCTCCTCCACCAGCACGTCGGCCAGCGAGCGGCGTCCGGGGCCGAAGCCGACCAGGCCCACCGGCGCCAGGCGCTCGTCGAGGACGTTGAACTCGACCTCGAGACCGCAGGTCCCCGCCTCGAAGCGGTCCTTGACCGCGACCTCGACGGCGAGCTGGAGCTTCTCGGCGAAGCGGCCCCAGTCAGCCATCGCGCCCCCGCGCCGCGCCGCCCGGCCTCACAGCGCCTCCAGCGCCTGCCACAGGCGGTCGGCCGCCCGCGCCGTGACTTGCGGTTCCAAGGCGTAGGAGAAGCGGATCCAGCGCGCCCCCCACGCGCTGAAGTAGACGCCGGGGACGACGGCGAGGCCGTTCCGCTCCGCCAGGTAGGCGCCCATCTGGGCCGAGTCCGCCATGCCGGCGCGGTCCATCCAGCGCCCCACGTCGATGAACGCGTAGTATCCCTGTCCGGCCACGTGGGACACGCCCCAGCGGGCAAGCCGCTCGCGCAGCACCCGCCGGCTCTCGTTGGTGGGCGCCACGATGGGCCGGCACGCCTCCGCGAAGCCCATCCGGTACGCGGCGATGGCCACGGCCTGGCTGTGGAACGACGGGATCACCCCGTGGGAGGCCCGGCTCTGCGCGAGCCGGACCACCCGCTCGGAGGCCAGCAGGTGCGCGTTGCGCACGTTGCTCGCCCCGAGGGACTTGGTGATGCCGTCGAGGACGATGCAGCGCTCACGCTCCTCGCCGCTGAGCTCGCGCAGCATGGCGTTGAGGTCGAAGGGGCGCTCGTCGGTCACCCAGTGGTAGATCCAGTCGAAGATCACGAACGGCACGCCCGCGGCGAAGGCGGCGCGGGCGAGGGCGATCTGCTCCGCCAGCGGCTGCAGGCGTCCGGTGGGGTTGTCGGGGCTGGTAACGACCAGCGCCGCCACCTTGCGGCCGTCCAGCCGCGCCGCGGCCTCCACGCACTCGCGCACGGCCCCAGGCGTGATCGCCCACCCCGCGCGCTCCTCCCCCGGCGCCAGCATCACGTTGGCGCCGACCTCGTAGGGACCCCAGTTGTACGAGATCCACGGTACCCGGCTGGTGACCACGAAGTCGCCACGCCGCCCGAAGCCGAGGATCTGGACCGCCTCGTAGGCCTTGAGGAGGGCGTCGCGCCCGCCCTGGGCGGCGAGGACGTTGGCGGGGCCCCAGCCGGAGGCGGCGTCCAGGCCCCAGTACGGTCCGGCCACCGCGGCGCGGAACGCCTGGCACCCGAACGGCTGGTCGTAGGCGGTGCCGTGCTCCTTCTGCAGCGCGTGGGCGGCGTCGAGGAGCGCCTCCGGGACTCCCGGGAGGCTGGCGCCGCCGTCGCCCTGGCTGGCGTCGAAGACCTCGCCGTCCGGCAGCGCACGCCGGTAGACCGCGAGGGCGTCGCGGATCTCGAACATGCGGCTGCCGGGGATCGGCGCCATGGTGGCGAGGCTCGGGTCGAGACCCGCCAGGCGCTCGCGGTCCACCACCGCCACCGGTCCGGTGCTCAGGGCCTCGCTGGACATCCCGTCCCCCCTTCGGGTCCCCCGGCGGCCGGAGATGGCCGCCGCTCTGCTCCCTTTGAAACGATGAAGCCAGCGTACCGCCGCTTTGTTCCCCTCTCAAGGCGGAGCGCCGCCGCCGGGCGCCGCCGCGGCGGCCGGGATAGCATCGGGAGGTGCGCATCCTCTTCCTGGCCGACCGCCTCTCCCTGCGCGGCGGGGCGGACCACCACCTGCGGCAGGTCATCGCCGCGGCGGCGGCCGCCGGCCACCGGGTGACGCTGGCCTGCGGCCGCGCCGAGCCGGGCGTCGGGCCTCCGGCCGGGGTGTCCCTGGTGCGCCTGCGCGGACTGGCCGCGCGCGCCGCCTCCGCCGCCCGCCTGACCGGCCTCGACGCCCTCCTCGCCGGTCACGACGTGGTGCACGCGCAGAACGTGATGAACCCGGTGGCGCTGGCCGCCGCGACCGCCGCGGGCCGGGCGGTGGTCACCGTGCAGGACCACCGGGTGCTGTGCCCCGGTCCGGGAAAGACGCTCCCGGACGGGTCGCGGTGCCGCGTGGCCATGGACGAGGCGGCGTGCGCCGCCTGCCTGCCCGGCGTCGCGTACCGCGAGGAAATGCTCGCCCTCACGCGGGCCCGGCTCGAGGCGCTGCGCGGCGCCCGGCTCGTGGTGCTGTCGGACTACATGGCCCGCGAGCTCGCCGCCGCGGACCTGCCGGGCGCCCGGGTGCTGCCGCCCTGGGTGACGCCGGGCCCTCCCCGCGCGAGGCCCGGGGACGGCCTCCTCCTCGCCGGCCGGATGGTGGCGCACAAGGGCGTCATCGTCGCCTGGCGCGCCTGGCGCCGGGCCGCGACGCCCCTGCCCCTGCGGGTCGCCGGCAGCGGCCCGCTGGCGGCCGCCATGGACGGCGCCGCGCGGCTGGGCTGGCTGGACCGGGCGGCGCTGCGGCGGGAGCTGCGCCGCGCCCGGGCGCTGCTGTTCCCCTCGAGGTGGCAGGAGCCGTTCGGCATCCTCGGGGTCGAGGCGCTGGCCGAGGGCACGCCGGTGATCGTCGCGGACACCGGAGGCACCCGGTCCTGGTCCGCCGCCGGCTGCCTGCGGGTCCCGGCGGGCGACGCCGGCGCCATGGCCGAGGCCGTCTCGCGGCTCGCGGCCGACCCGTCCCTCGCACTGCGCCTCGGCCGCGAGGGGCAGGCCGCCGTGGCCGTCGTCTTCTCCCGGCGGCTCATCGAGCCCCGCCTCCTCGCCCTCTACGAGGCCGCCGCCCGCGCGGAGCCTAGCCCCGCCGGCGGGGGCGTGGAGGCCGAACGCCGCCGCCGGCAGCAGCACCACGGGATTCAGCACGAGAGCTCCGGGGCCATTCGGCGGTGCGGGAGCGCAGAGACCTCGCGGGCCGTGAACCGGCATGGGAAGTTGAGGGGAACCCCCGCCCACCCCGCGGGCTGAAGCCCGCGGCTACGTCTGTCGGCGCGTCTGCACCGTCTCCCAGCGCCCCGGTCGACCGGGCCTTGGCGTCCACTGGTTCAGCCCGTCGCAGATAGGAGAGCCGCTCGGTGCCACTGGTAACGATTTGAACCCCACCAAGCCTCCACGTCTCTCAGTGCCTCATTCTCCGAGGCGCTGGCAGCACGCTGGGCCACAAATCGTTAGCGGTGGCACCGTACACCCTCCAAGTTTGCAGGGTTCTCCAGTACCACAGAAAGACCTTCATCACCCCGCTTCCTGCTCCGGCCCGCATTCGCTGTACCCACTGCGCCGTCGCCCGCACCGTACCGCCTCCCAGCGGCGCCCGCCCGCTCGCCCAGCTCCACCCCCCCGTCAATCTTGGCGCCAGCGACGGTGCCGCCGGGGGTCAGGAGGGCTGCGGTACGCCCTCGCCGAGGACACCCTGCACCCACCGCAGCGTCACCTCCGCGACCAGGTAGTCGCGCCGGGCGCGGGCCAGGTTGCCGCGCGCCATTGTCAGGTTGAGCTGCGCGTCGTCCACGTCGAGGCGGGTCTTCACGCCGTACTCGTACCCCTTCTCCGCCATGAACAGCAAGCGCTTCGCCTGCTCCGTGGTCCCCGAGAGCGCCGCCACGATCTCCTCCGACTGCCGCACCGCGTCCACGGCGTTGCGGACCTCCAGGGCGATGGAGTCCCGCAGCCTGGCCTCATCGAGGCGCAGGGAGGACAGGTCGCTCCTCGCCTGGACCACCTTGCCACGGGTGCGCAGCCCGTCGAAGATGGGGAAGCTCAGGTAGAGGCCCGCGTTCCACGTCCGCCCTGCGGAGTCGTCGAGACCGGTGTCGATGGTGCGCCGGCCGTACGCCGCCCGCAGGTCCACCCGGGGCTTGTCCCCGGTGCCGGCGATGGTCACCAGCTCCTGCGCGACCTGGCGCTGGTGGGTGAGCTCCGCGAGCTCCGGGCGGTTGGCCAGCGCCACCGCCAGCGCGACCTCGTAGGACACCGGCGGCGCCGGCTCCGCGCCCAGGTCGCCCCGCGCGTCCACGTCGCGGTCCGTCTCGGCGAGGAGGAACGCCAGGCCCTCCCGGGCGGTCCGTACCGCGTTGGCGGTGCGGATCACATCCGGGCGCGCGTTGGCCACCGCCACCTCGGCGGCGAGCACGTCGTAGTCGGTGGCGGTGCCCGCCGAGTACCGGTTGCGGGCCTCCTCCAGGTGACGCTCCTTCTGCTGCAGGTTCTCCTCGGCGATGGCCGCCATCTCCTTGGCCAGCAGCACGTCGTAGAACGCCGCCGTCACGTCCCGGCGCACCGCCTGCCGGAAGCGGCGCAGGTTGTCATCGCCGGTGGCGAGACCCACCTTGGCGGCGCGGATGGCCGCGCCCACCTTTCCCCAGGTGAACACGGCCTGGGAGAGGCCGAGCTCGGCGGTGGTCACGTCCTGCTGGAAGGAGAAGATGGCGCCGAACTCCGCGGGGATGTCCTTGAAGAAGTCCTGCTGGCTGGCGTCGTACTGGCGCAGCCCGGCGGCGGTGAGGGTGAGCTGCGGCAGCGCCGCGGCGCGCTCCTCCACGTACTTGCCCGCGAGCCAGCGGCGGTACTCCTCGGCCTTCTGGATGTCGCGGTTGCGCTCCGCCGCCATCCTCAGCGCCTCGTCGAGCGTCAGCGTGACGGTGGTCGCAACCCCCGTCGCGGGGACGGCTGCGGGGGCGACCGGCTGCTGGGCGCGGGCCGGGGCCGCGGCCCCGGCGAGCAGCGCGAGGGCGATCCCGACGGCCGCGGCCCGGGAGGGCTTCGCCGCCCCGGCCACGCGGCGCTTCAGGCGGACAACGAGGTCGTCGAGGGCCGTGTAGACCACCGGAACCACGAGCAGGGTGAGCAGGGTCGAGGTGATGAGCCCGCCGATGACGGCGCGGGCCATGGGTGCGCGCATCTCGCCGCCGGACCCCAGCGCGAGGGCCAGCGGGAGCATGCCGAAGATCATCGCGGTGGTGGTCATCATGATGGGCCGCAGCCGCGTCCGGCCGGCCTCGATGACCGCCGTCCGCCGGTCCATGCCGCGCCTTCGCAGGACCTTGGCGTAGTCCACCAGCAGGATGGCGTTCTTGGTCACCAGGCCCATGAGCATGATGAGGCCGATGAGGGACATGATGTTGATGGTGTCGCCGGTGAGCAGCAGCATCCCCGCCATGCCCACGATGGACAGGGGGAGGGACAGCATGATGGCCAGGGGGTCCATGAACGACTCGAACTGGGCCGCCAGGATCAGATACACAAAGACGATGGCGAGGAGCAGCGCCTCTCCCATGTAGCGGAACGACTCCTCCATGGCCTCGTTCTCGCCGGCCAGGACGACGCTGTAGCCCGGCGGCAGGTGCATGCCGGCGGCGACCTCCCTCACCTTCTGCACCGCCGTGCCGAGGGGAAGCCCGTCCAGGTTGGCCGACACGACCACCTCACGGCTGAGGTCGCGGCGGACGATCTCCGAGGGGGTGGTGGCCGCCTCGTAGCGCGCCAGGGAACCCAGGGAGACCAGCGCCGGCGCCTGACCCGGCCGGTTGACCACGAGACGCAGCGCCGCCACCTGGGCGATGTCCCGGCGGGAGGCCTCGGGCAGCCGCAGGCGCACGTCGATGGCGTCGCCGTCCTCGTCCTCGAAGGTGGAGACGGCCTGACCGCCCACGAGCACCCCGAGGGTCCGGGCGACGGCGGCGGAGCTGAGGCCCGCGTCGGCGGCGCGCTCTCGGTCGATGACGAGGCGGTACTCGGGGCTCTCGTGCTCCAGGGACATCTCCAGGTCCACGATGCCGGGAACGCCGTAGAGCGCGCCCTTCATCTGCGCGGCGTAGGTCTTGAGCCGGGCCAGGTCCTCGCCCCGGATGCTCGCCTGCAGCGGCTTGCGGCTGTCGAGGTTGCCGGACTCGGCGAAGGAGGGCACGATCCCGGCGATCGCGACGAGCCGCTCACGCAGCTCCCTCTGGATCTCCTTCTGGGACCGGGCTCGCTCCGCGCGGTCCTTGAGCTTCACGTAGACGCTGGCGTCGCGCACCGTGCCGGTGTCCCCGGCGCCGATGGAGGCGTAGGTGTGGTCCACCTCGGGGAGGCTGCCGATCGCTGCCAGCACCACCCCCAGCCGGTTGGTGGTCTCCTCCAGGGAGGCGTCCGGCGCAGTGGAGAAGTTGACCTGGAACTCGCCCTGGTCGGAGGCGGGGAAGAACTCGTTCTCGAGCATCCCGAACGCCACGATGCCGCCGAAGAACGCCACGGTGGCGGCGGCCAGCACCGTCTTGCGGTGGTCCAGGGCCCATCCGATGACCGCTCGGTAGCGGTCCGCGGTGCGGTCGAACCAGGCGTTGAACACGTCCAGCGCGTGCTTGACGAAACCGCGCCTGCCGCTGCGGGCGATGTCCGGGTCCACCCACCGCGACGACAGCATGGGGTCCAGGGTGAAGGAGACGAACAGCGACACCAGCACGGCGAAGGCCACGGTGATGCCGAACTGGAAGAAGAACCGCCCCACGATGCCCTTCATGAACGCCACCGGCACGAACACGGCGATCACCGACATGGTGGTCGCCAGCACCGCCAGGCCGATCTCGGCGGTGCCCTCGCGGGCCGCCTCGAAGTGGTCCTGCCCCATCTCCAGGTGGCGGACGATGTTCTCGCGGACCACGATGGCGTCGTCAATGAGCAGGCCGATGGCCAGGGAGAGCGCCATCAGGGTCATCATGTTGAGGGTCATGTGGAGGAAGTTCATGGCGATGAACGACGAGATCACCGAGATGGGCAGGGTGAGCCCGGTGATCACGGTGGAGCGCCAGGAGTTGAGAAAGAAGAAGACGATGAGCACGGTGAGGATGCCGCCGATGACCATGGTCTCCTGCACGTCTCGCACGGAGTCCCGGATCATGATGGAGCCGTCGCGCACCATGTCGATGCCGACACCGGACGGCAGCTCCGTGCCCAGGGTCGCGACCTCCCGCTTCACCGCGTCCACCACGTCCACGGTGTTCGCCCCGGACTGCTTGAGGACGTCCAGAGCCACCGCCGGGGTGCCGTTGACCACCGCCAGGGAGCGCTGCTCCTCGACGCCGTCCACGATGGTGGCGATCTCGCCCAGGGTGACGGGACGGCCGCCGCGCTGGGCGACGACCATGCCGGCGAACCCGGACACGTGCTCGGGCTTGCCCGAGATGCGCAGGGTGGCCTCGGTGGCCGCCCGGTCGAGCCGCCCCACCGGGGTGTTGATGTTCTCGGCCTGCACCCCCGCCACCACGTCGTCCACGTTCAGGCCCAGCGCCTCGAGACGCGCCGGGTCCAGCTCCACCTGGACCTCGCGGGGCGCCGCGCCGACCAGGTCCACCTTGCCCACGCCCGAGATGTTCTCCAGGCGGCGCTTGATCTTCTTGTCCACCAGCGTGGTCAGGTCCCGGACGGACAGCGTGTCGGAGCGGATGGCCAGCGACGCCACCGGCATGGCGGCGATCTCCAGCTTCTGCACCACCGGCTCCTCGATGTCCCGGGGCAGGTCGCCGCGGATGGCCGCGATCTTGGCGCGGGCCTCCTGCGCGGCGTCGTTCACCGAAACGCCGAGCTCGAACTCCACCACCACCTGGGAGACGCCCTCACGGGACACGGAGGACACGTGCTTGACGCCGGCGATGGGGTTCACCGCCTCCTCGAGGGGCTTGGTCACCTCGCGCTCGACGCTCTCCGGGGCCGCCCCCTGATAGACGGTGACGATGGAGAGCACGGGGATCTCCACGTCGGGGTACATGTCCACCGCCAGCTGGCGGTACGAGAACACGCCCAGGGTCACCAGCGCCAGCATCATGACGGCGGCCAGGACGGGGCGCTTGATCGACAGGTTGGACAGGAACATCGCCGACTCCTCCTCGCGGCGGCGCCACGGCTCCCGGGAACGGCGGCGCGGTCGGGTGTCCGCGTCCGTCTCGCCCGGGCCGTGCCGGCAGCCCCCGCGCCTCTCCCGGCGCCTCAGACGGCGCCGGCGCTCTCCACCACCTTCACCTGGTCGCCGTCCTTCAGGTTGAAACCGCCCCGCACGACCACCCGGTCGCCGGCGGCGAGCCCCTCCGAGACCTCGACGGTGTCGCCGGAGACGGTCCGGGCAGCCACCGGCCGCCGTCGCGCGACGTCGCCCGTGACCACGAACACCTCACCGCTGCCCTTCTCCACGTCCCAGCGGAGCAGCGCCCCGCGGGGGATGAGGAGCGCATCCTCGCGGGTCCCCGTGACGATACGGCCCTTGACGAACAGGCCGCCCCGCAGCGCGCCGTCATCGTTCCTCACCTCGGCCGTGACCTTCACCGCGCGGTCCAGCTCGCCCACCGCAGGGTTGATGTGGCGCACCGTCCCCTCGAACGTCTTCCCCGGCAGCGCGTCCACCGTGAAGAGGAGCGGCTGCCCCACCCGGACGGCCGCGCTGAAGGTGGAGGGCACCGACACCGTGAGGTCGAGGAGGCGGTTGTCCACGATGCGGAACATGGGCGCGCCGCTGCCCATGTTCTCCACGCGGTCTCCCACGTTGACCCCGCGCTCAGCCACCACCCCGTCGATGGGCGCCCGGATCACCACCTTGTCCAGGCGGGTCTCCACCGCCGCCAGCTGGGCGCGGGCGGCGGCCGTCACCGCCTGGGCCGCGTCCCGGGCCGTGCGGGCGTCGTCGAGCTGCTGCTCGGTGACCAGTCCCACGTCCTTGAGCTTGAGGGCGCGCTCGAGCTCGCGGCGGGCCCGGGTCTCGGCCACCTCCGCCTGCTTCAGCGCGGCCCGCATCGTGTCCACGGCGTTCTCCGCCTCGCGGCTGTCGAGCCGGGCCAGGGGCTGCCCGCGGGTCACCGGCACCCACTCGGTGACGTAGACGTCCCTGACCACCGCTGTGAACTCCGACTTGACCTCCGCGGCGACCTTGGGGGCCAGCGTCCCCACCACCCCGACGGCCTCGGTGACCCGTGCCGCGGAGACCTCCGCCACCTCCACCGCCACCGTCGGGCGCCCCGCCGACGCCCCCTCCTGCCCGGCGCCCTCGCGGGAGCACGCGCTCACCGCCACGCCGCAGACCGCCACCAGCACCACTGCCATCGCTCTTTGTCCCATCACGAAGACTCCTTCTCCCCCACCGGCGCCGCCAGGGCGCCGCGGAGCACCACGTCGAGCACCCGCGAGAGGGTGGTCCGGTCCACGCTCCACTCCGGGTGGCACAGGGCCAGGCCCTCCGCCGTGTCGAAGGCGCCGAGGACCGCCATCGCGACGATCTCGGGCTCCCCCTCGCGCAGCTCGCCGGAGGCCATGCCCTCGTTGACGAGTCCCAGCACCACCGCCTGCAGCCTCTCGTGAAAGGCGTCGAAGTCGAACAGCGGCGCGTCCTGCGGAGGTCCGAAGTAGAGGGCGTGGGCGACCCGCACCACGGAGAGGTTGCCGAGCACCAGTGCGAAGAGCTGGTCCATCAGCCGGTACAACCGCTCCGTGGCGGTACCTCCCGCGTCCAGGGCGGCGCCGATGGTCGCATCGAACAGCGCGAGCGCCCGGCTCATGATCTCGGCGAAGATCCCGTCCTTGCTGCCGAAGTAGTAGTACAGGACGGGCTTGGTGACCCCCGCGGCCTCGACGATCTCGCGCACGGTGGTGGCCGCGTAGCCCTTGCAGGCGAAGAGCTCCACCGCGGCGGCCATCAGCCGCTCCCGCGAGCTGTCGTCCTCCGCCGGACGGATCTCCCCTGCCTCCACGCCGCCTCCTTCTGCCACAAAAAAGCGGTCGTCTTGTGACGACCGGACACTACCTACCGATAAGTATAGGACACGACGCGCCGCCGTCAACCCCTCCCGGCGGTGCGCGGGCGGCGGGGGCGGCGGCGGCGCGCCCCTGCCGGGCTACCCGAGGTAGAAGCAGTACACCTTGGGCTCGGTCATCTCCTGCAGCGAGAACTTCACCCCCTCGCGCCCCAACCCCGAGTTCTTGATCCCCCCGAACGGCATGGAGTCCAGCCGGTAGTCGGTGGAGTCGTTGATCATGACGCCGCCGCACTCCAGCCGCGAGGCGATGTCGAACGCCACGTTGACGTCGCGGGCGAACACCGCCGCGTGCAGGCCGTAGGGGATGGCGTTGGCCTCGGCGATGGCCGTGTCGAGGTCGTCGAAGGGGTAGAGGTTCACCGTGGGGCCGAAAACCTCCTCGTGGTGGAGGGTGGCGGTCTCCGGGACCCCCTCGAGCACGGTGGGCGCCATCAGCGCCCCGGCCCTGGTCCCGCCGGAGAGCACCGCGGCGCCCGCCTCCCGGGCTTCCGCGACCCAGCGCTCCACCCGCTTCGCCTCCCCCTCGGTGATCATCGGCCCCATGTCGGTGCCCTCGTCCATCTTGTCGCCCACCCGGTACGCCCGGGTGCGGGCCGCGAAGGCGTCGCGGAAGACGTCGTAGACGTCGCGGTGGACGTAGAGGCGCTGGACGCCGATGCAGTTCTGCCCGGCCGCCCAGAAGGCGCCGGAGACGCAGGTCTCCACGGCCCACTCGACGTCGGCGTCGCGCCACACGATGACCGGTGAGTTGGAGCCCAGCTCCATGCCGATCTTCTTCAGCCCGGCCAGGGAGGCGATGCGCCGCCCCGCCTCGACGCCGCCGGTGAAGGAGACCATCCGCGGACGCGGATCCGCCACCAGCGCGTCGCCGATCTCCGCCCCGTAGCCGGTGAGGGTCTGCAGGACGTCTCCGGGCAGCCCCGCCTCCAGCAGCGCCTCGGTGAGCTTGAGGGCGGACAGCGGGGTGACCGTGGCCGGCTTGAGGATCACCGAGTTGCCGGCGGCGATGGCGGGCCCGAGCTTGTGGGCGACCAGGTTGAGGGGATCGTTGAACGGCGTGATCGCCACCACGGGGCCGATGGGCACCCGCTCGAAGAAGCCGCGGCGGCGCTCGCCGCCGGGAAACGAGTCGAAGGGGATGGTCTCGCCGAGGACCCGCTTGGCCTCCTCGCCGGAGACCGTGAGGGTGTTGGTGCAGCGCCTCGCCTCCTTGCGCGCCTCGCGGATGGTCTTGGAGCCCTCCCTGGCGATGGTGCGCGCGAACTCCTCCAGGTTCTCCTCGACGATCCGGGCGGCCCTGAAGAGGACCTGGGCGCGGTCGTAGACGGTCATGGAGCGCGCCGTCGCGAAACCCCCGACGGCGGCGCGGAGCGCCTCGTCCACGTCGTCGCGGTCCGCCGCCGGGACCGTGTCGATGACGGCGTTGTCGAAGGGATCGTGGACCTCGATCCGCCGCGGGCGGTCCACCCACTGGCCGCACAGGAACATCTTCATGAGCGCCTCCCGATGTGCAGCAGGTCGTTGAGCATGGCGTAGCCGGTGGCCTTCTTCCCCGCGCCGGGGCCGACGACGGTCACGTCGCCCAGGGCCGCGGTGGTCACGGTGACGGCGTTGGTGGCGCCGGAGACCGCGGCCAGGGGGTCCGAGAGCGGCAGGAGCCGGGGCGCCACCTCCGCTCTCACCGCGTCACCCTCCCGGCGCACCGAGCCGATGAGCTTGTAGCGCTGGCCGCGGGCGGCCGCCTCGGCGACGTCCGCCGCCGTGATGGAGGTGATCCCCTCGCAGGGGCTGTCCGACGGCGAGAGGTGCGCCCCGAACACCACGTTGGCGAGGATGGTCACCTTGGCCAGGGCGTCCCGGCCGAGCACGTCGGCGTCGGGCACCGCCTCGGCGTAGCCCAGCCTCTGGGCTTCGGCCAGGGCCGCCTCGTAGGACAGCCCCTCCTCCATCCGCGTGAGGATGAAGTTGGTGGTGCCGTTGAGGATGCCCTGCACCGCGCTGATCCCGCTGCCGGCGAGGCACTCCCGCCGCAGATTGAGCAGCGGCGTGCCGCTCATGACCGTGCCCTCGAACAAGAAGTGCCGGCCCCGGCTGCGGGCGAGCGCGGCGAGCTCGTGGTAGTGGAGCGCCAGCGGCCCCTTGTTCGTGGTCACCACGTGCATCCCCCGCTCGAGCGCCGCGCGGAGGTGCGAGGTGGCCGGCTCGCCCGTGGTGATGTCGGTGTACGTGGCCTCCAGCACCACGTCCGCCTGCGCCTCGCGGATCATGGCGAGGGCGTCCATCCCGACGCCATCGGGCAGCGACGACAGCGAGGACCCGCCGGACGCCGCCGCCAGCGCCCCGGCCAGGTCGATCCCCCGCCGGCTCAGGCAGCTCCCCTTGAGGGAGTCGGCGATTCCGGCCACCTCCCAGGTGAGGCCGTACTCGTCCGCGAGCTGCTCCCTGCGCTCCAGCAGCAGCTCCGCGAGCCCCTGCCCCACCGTTCCGAATCCTACGAACAGCAGTCGCATCGATACCTCCAGTCCGGCCCGTCCGTGGGTGGCGCGCGGCTCAGATCCGCGCCAGCGCCTGGTCGAGGTCGGCGATGACGTCGTCCGGGTGCTCCGCGCCCACGCAGAGCCGGACCATGGTGGGGGTGATGCCGGCGAGCTCGCGCCCCTCCTCCCCCTGTTGCAGATGGGTCGAGATCGCGGGAATCGTGGCCACCGACTTGATCCTGCCCAGGTCCGTGGCGCGCACGACGAGGCGCAGGGCGTCGAAGAAGCGCCGCGTCCCTCCGGGGCCGCCGCGGGTGACGAACGACAGGAGGTGGCCGAACGCCGGCCGTTCCGAGTCCACGACGCGGAGGTAGCGCGAGGCCAGCTCGTGAAGGGGATGCTCCGGCAGCCCCAGGTAGTCCACCCGCTCCACCGCCGGGTGAGCGGCGAGGAACGCCGCCACCCGCTCCGTCCCCTCGGACAGCCGCTCCACCTTCCACCGCAGCGTGCGGAGCTCGTTGAGGAGCATGAACGCGGCGAAGGGGGACAGGCACGGCCCGGAGTCCCTGAACGGCCACAGCTTCAGCCAGGACGCGTAGTCGGCGCGCTCCTCCTCCCCCAGGTGCCGGCTGGTGATGCCGTGCCTGGCGACGATCGCCCCGGCGATGGCGAAACCGCCCGCCCCCGCCGTCTTGGTGAGGGAGTGGACGACGATGTCGGCGCCGTGGGCCAGTGGGCGCAGCAGAGCCGGGGTGGCGATGGTGGCGTCGACGACGAGGGGGATGCCGTGCTCGTGGGCCACCGCCGCGACGCCCGCGACGTCGAAGCACGCCTGCTGTGGATTCGACGGCATCTCCGCGTAGAGAAAGCGGGTGTCCCCGTCGACGGCCTCCCGCCAGGCCTCCGTGTCCCAGGGCCGGGTCACCCACCGCACCTCGGCGCCGCGCTCCCGCATGCGGACGCTGAACAGCTGGAAGGTGCCGCCGTAGACCTGCGACGCCGACACGAAGCTCACGCGCCCGCCCCCTTCCGGGAGGGCCAGCAGCGGCTCCACCGCCTGCTTGATGGCGGCCATCCCCGAGGACGTGGCCAGCGCCGAGGCGTCGGCGTCGCACCCGTAGCTCTCCAGCAGGGCGAGCGTCTCCTCCAGGTAGAAGACCGTGGGGTTGTGGATGCGGGAGTAGCACCAGGTGGGGATGAGGTAGGCGAGGGCCGCCTCCATCTCGTCGCTGTCCCGGTAGATCTGGGACGTCGCGGGGAACACCGGCTCCACGATGCCACCCTGCCCGCCCCGCAGCGCCTCCTCGACGCCGTAGACGCCGTGCACGGCGATGGTGTCGAAGCGCAGCCGGCGGACCTCGTCGCGGAACGCTCTGCGCGCCTCGGCGAGCTTCCGTGCCTCGCCGACGACCCGCTGGATACCGGGGGACACGGACCCGGTCATGACGGCCTCCTCTCCTCGGCGCCGTGGAGCGGCCGGCACCGTCCCGGGCGGGACGAACCCTCCCCCGGGGAGGCTTGCGCGCGGCCGCTCACGTTGGTGACCAGTGTTGCACGAGCGGACCGCCACCGACAACGGGCCGGCCGGAGCTCCGGCTCAGCGGCCGGGAGCGCCCTGGGAATCCGGTGCGGCCGGCTCCTGCACCCGGTGCCAGACGTCGGTCCGCCCGAACAGGGGGATGCCGACGTAACCCCGCAACTTGAGGGTGCCGTCGTCGACCAGGGTGACCTTGACGTGGTAGGTCTTGCCGGACTTGGGATCGTAGATGGTCCCGCCCTCCCAGAGGCTGTCGCCGTCCCAGGTGAGGTCCTTGAGGATCTGCAGCCCCTTGAGCGGCTGCGAGCGCAGCGCCGGGTCCGGGTTGTTCTTGTCCAGGGGCACCTTCACGTCCTTCTCCGGCTTCACCCAGACCAGCTTGCCGCAGAAGGCGTCGCCGCAAGGCTCGATCTGGACGTGGCCGTCCTTGTCCCCGGTGAGCCAGATCCCCGCGATGGCGCCGGCGCTCTCCCCGCCCGCCACAGCGACGAGGGGGAGGACGAGGAGGATGGCCGCCCCGAGGGCAGCGGGAAGTAGAGAGCGTCTCATGGTCGTGGTCCTTTCCGCCGGGCGGCGGGACCGCCGTCCGGGCGCGCTTTCGTGCTGTGGCAACACCGCCGCGGGTCCGCCGATTCTCGCCCGCTCACCTCAGCTCCACGTGGAGTCGCACCGTACCCACCACCGCCGAGGGGGTGGAGCCGCCCCCCGGACGCGTGATCACCTGGAGGTCGGGCTGCACGTGGATCCCGCCGGCCAGGTGGACCAGGTAGGTGAGCTCCCAGGCCGTCTCGGGCCCGAGACCGGGCCCCTGGATCCAGGCCCGGGCGATCCCGGCCTCGAGCCGGTCGCGGGGCCGTCCCCGGAGCGGACCGTCCAGCGCCGCTCCGATCCCGACGAAACGGGGCGAGACGCTCTCCCGGCCGGGGGTGGAGCCAAGCTCGGCGAAGCCGCTCAGCCGGCCCGGGCCGAGCCTCCCGAGGAGGCTCTGGACGACGGCGTACGTCCCGCCGCTGCTCCCCGGCCCCGGCCCGTCGCCCTGGCGCCGCCACGTCCATCCTCCCACCTTGAGCGCGGGGAGGGCGCCGCCCCCGAGGGCGACCTCGGCGATCCCCATCCCTCCCCCGTCCAGGGCGGTGGAGCGCTGGGCGGGATTGCTCTGGAACACCCCCACCCGCCCCCTCCACCCCGCGGCGCCTCCCGAGACCATGACGCCGAGGCCGGGCTTGGGGAAGATCGGGGCGGGCGCGTTGAGCGAGATGGACGGCGTGATGCCGAAGGAGGCGTTGAGCAGCACGGCGGCGGTCTCGACCACGGCGAAGTGGGCGTTGAGGTCGATGACGCCGGCGCGGAGCTCGGTCCCCGGGCCGCCGAGGCGCTGGCGCACCCACAGCTCGTACATCCTCGCCGCCGACGGCGCCGCGATGTTGCTCATCACCTGGATGTCGCCGACGTCGTGGAGGCTGGGCTGGCCGCTGGAGATCCCCACGAAGGACGCCGCGACGCGCCCTCCCCGCCACAGCCCCAGCCGTCCCGTATTCACAGCCACCGACGCCATCGCGACGGTGTCGGACAGGGTGCCGCGGCGCAGGCCCCCGTGCAGCACCGAGACCGTCTCCGTGTCGAGGTGGAGCTTCCACTGGACCGGGAGATCCTCCTCCCCGAACGGGACGATGCGGGCGGCCAGCCGCCGCTGCGGCGGTCGTTCCTGTCCGGCCGCGGCGGCCGCACAGGTCCCCAGAGCGAGGAGCACGGACGCCGCAGCGGCTCCCGGCCACCGTGGGCCCGGCCACGCCACGGATCAGGGGGTTCCCAGCTGGGAGGTGCAGAAGCCGCAGCGGGTCGCCTTGACCGGGACGGTCGACAGGCAGTACGGGCAGGCCTTGGTGGTGGGCTCGGCGGGCGCGGGCGCCGGCTCGGCCTGCCACCGGTTCACCTGCTTGACGAGCAGGAAGACGGCGAACGCCACGATGAGGAAGCTGATCACGGCGGTGATGAAGATCCCGTAGTTGAGGGTCACCGCTCCCGCCTTCTGCGCGTCGGCCAGGGTGGCGTACTCACCCCCCTTGAGCATCACGAAATAGTTGGTGAAGTCGACGCTCCCGAGCAGCAGCCCGATCGGCGGCATCAGCACGTCGTTGACGAGGGAGGTCACGATCCTCCCGAACGCGGCGCCGATGACGATGCCCACGGCCATGTCCATGACGTTACCCCGCATGGCGAACTTCTTGAACTCCGCGAACATGGAGCCCTCCCTCTTCGTCCTGAGACGTTGTCCAAGCCTAGTGCCGAACGCTCGCGCAGGTCAAGACCGCGGCGCCCGGGGAGCCGTCCCCGCTATGGGTATACTTGCGCGACATGCGTGAGGCGTGGATCACCGGAGTGGGGTTGGTGACGGCTCTGGGCCCGGGGCGGGAACCCACGTGGCGGCGGCTGGTCGCCGGCGAGAGCGGCGTGGCGCCGCTCACGGTGTTCGACACCACCGCGTACCGGACGCACCTCGCCGCCCAGGTCGACGCCTTCGACCTGCCCCCGATGCCCCGCCCGCTGCCGCGGCACTGCGGCCGCGCCAGCCGCTTCGCCCTCGCGGCGACGGCCGAGGCGCTGGCCGACGCGGCCCTGGCGCCTCCTCTCGCCCTCGACCCGCCGGTGGCGGCAGTGTTCGGAGGCGGCGCTGCCGGCCTCATCGAGGCCGAGCCCTTCGTCGAGCGCCGCCTCAGCGGCGGCCGCCGGGCGCGCGGCCTCGCGGAGTTCGTGGAGATCCCGCAGGACGCCGCCATGGACCGTGTGGCCGAGGTCTTCGGCCTCACCGGCGCGCGGATCTGCGTCAGCACGGCCTGCTCCTCGTCCGCGGTGGCGGCGGGGCTGGGCGCCGAGATGATCCGCGACGGCGAGGCGGACGTGGTGCTCGCCGGGGGCGCCGACGCCCTGTGCCGGCTCACCTATGCCGGGTTCAACTCGCTGCGGGCCGTGGACACCGCGCCGTGTCGCCCCTTCGACCGCAACCGGCACGGCCTCAACCTCGGCGAGGGCGCCGGCGTGGTCGTCCTGGAGGAAGCCGGCCGCGCCCGCCGGCGGGGAGCGCACCCCTACGCCCGCGTGCTGGGGTACGGCGTGACCAACGACGCCTTCCACATGACCCAGCCCGAGCCCTCCGGGGCGGCGTGGGAGCGCACCGTGCGGGCGGCGCTCGAGGATGCCGGAGTCGACCCGGCCGAGGTCGGCTACGTCAACGCCCACGGCACCGCCACCGAGCTCAACGACGTCGCCGAGGCCGCCGCCTACCGGCGCGTCTTCGGCGAGCGCCTCGCCGCGGTGCCGGTGTCCTCGGTGAAGGGCGCCCTGGGCCACTGTCTGTGCGCCGCCGGGGGCATCGAGGTCGCCGTCACGGCGCTGGCGGTGGCCCGCGGCACGGTGCCGCCCACCGCGGGCTTCGCCGACGCCGACCCCGACTGCCCGCTGGACGTGGTGCCGGGAACGGGACGGGCTCACGACACGGCGGTGGCCCTGTCCTGCTCCTTCGCCTTCGGGGGCAACTCCGCCGCCGTCGTCCTGGGGAGGGCGCGGTGAGCGGCCGCGACGCCTTCATCCGCGCCACCGGCGTGGTGGGCCCGACCGGCGTCGGCACTGCGGCGCTGTGCGCCGCGCTGGAGGATGCCCGGTGGACGGCGGAGGCGGGCCTGGAGCGCCCCGACGGCCCGCCGCTGCCGGTCGCCACCTGCCGGGACTTCACGACCCAGGGCCACCTCCCGCCCCTGGTTGCCCGCCGGCTGGACCGGCCCGCCAGGCTGCTGGTCGTGGCGGCCAGGGAGGCCCTGGCGGGCGCCGGAGACGAGACGCGGTTCGCCCCGGAGCGGACCGGCGTGACCGCCGGGACGTGGAACGCGGGGACCGGCGCCCTCGTGGAGGTGCTGACCGCGGTCTTCCTCGCCTCGCCGGGGGAGGCCTCGCCCCTGCAGTTCCCCTCCACCGTGGCCAACGCCCCGGCCAGCCAGCTGGGGCTTCTCGAGCGCTTCGCCGGGCCCAACGTCACCTTCTTCGAGAAGCAGGTGGGAGGGCTGCGCGCTGCCAGCGAGGCCCGCAGGCTCCTGGCCCGCCGGCGCGCCGAGGCGATCCTGGCCTGCGGCGTGGACGAGGCGCACTGGCTCAACGCCGAGGGGTACGCCCGTCTCGGCGTGCTCCGCGGCCCCGGCGGCGACGGCATGCTCCTCGCCGAGGGCGCCACCGTCCTCCTCATGACGGCGGCGCCGGGCCCCGGCGTCCTGGCCCGGCTGGCCGGCGCCGGCTCGGCCTCCTCCCCGGGGCCGCCGTGGCGCTACCCTGACGGTCCCGGCGCCCTGGTGGCGGCGGCGCGGCAGGCGCTGCGAGACGCGGGCCTGGCACCCCGCGACGTCGGCCTCGTGGTGGGCCTCGCCAACGGCGTCCCTGCCGCCGAGCGCCTGGAGCTCGCCGCCCTCCCGCTGCTGCTTGAGGACCACCGGCCCGCCGTCACGACCCCGGCCGTCCGCCTCGGCGAGGGCGCCTTCTCGGCGGCGGCCCGCCTGGCCGTCGCGGCGCTCACCGTCGGCGGGCGCGTGCTGCCTCGCTGGGAGGCCCCGGCCCCCTACCGCCGCGCGGGATACGCTCCCCCCTCGGCCCGCCCCGCCCACGCGCTCATCTGGGCCCTCGCCGGGGGCGGCTCGGCCCACGCCGTGGTGCTCTCAGCTCCGTGACGAAGAGCTCGTCGAGCCGGGCGGCGATGCACCCGGCGTGGGACCCCGGCCAGTAGATCCGTCCGCACGAGGCGCAGCGCTTGAAGGCGGGGGCGTGGACCGCCACGAAGGGGGGCACGAGGGTCTCCACCTCGTCCCTGGGTGCCGGGCGCAGGAGACCGTTGCACTCGGAGCACCGGGTAAAGAAGCGCTCCGGCTCGACCGGCAGGACGAGGCGGGAGCGCACCTCCGAGACCTGCCCGTCCAGGGAGCCGGTGCGCAGCAGCAGGACCCGGGGCCCGGCGCGGGCCGCCAGCAGCCGGTCCCGGGTGAGCAGCCAGCGGCCCTCGGCCCGTGCCGTGTCGGCGAGCCAGTCGTCGGGGGCGCCGGCCGCGAAGAGGACGTCGAAGCCGGCGAAGCGCAGCCACCGGGCCAGCCGGCCGAGCATCGCGTCGCAGACGAACCGGGGTGCGTCCACGTCTCGATTCTACCCGGGAGGGCGGCGCCGCGCCGGCGCGGCCCGTCACGGGATGACTCAGACAAGATTTTCAATGTGAATGGTTTACACAGAGTCGACCGAAGTGGGGACGCCTCACGCCCGCCCTCTTCGGAGCCCACGGATGTGGTAGCATGAATTCGGGAAAATGGCCTTTCCTCGAACCCCTACGGAGGTGTCGATGAGTTCGCACCACGACGTGCGCCAGGAACTGGCGGATCGGGACCCTGAGTTTCGTCGGCTTCTGGAAGAGCACCGGTCGCGGGAACGGCGTCTATCCGAGCTGAAGCACAAGGGCTGGCTGACCACCGACGAGGAGCAGGAAGAGAAGCTCCTCAAGAAGGAGAAGCTGCAGCTCAAGGACCAGATGGAGCTGCTCCTGCGCCAGCGCTCCGCCTGAGCGCCGCGCCCCCTCGCCATGGTGCCTCTGGCCCCTGAAGGGTATCCGTTTATCTTGTTCCCGGCGCTCGCCGGGGTGCTGGCGTGGGTCTTCGGCGTGCCGTCGCTGGCCGTGGCGCTGTGGGTGGTGGCGCTGGCCTGCGTGGCGTTCTTCCGGGACCCCGCCCGCTCGTCCGACGCGCCCCCTGACGCTCTCCTCGCCCCCGCCGACGGCAAGGTCCTCTCCGTGGGCGAGGCGCCCGCAGCGCTGGCCGCCCGCGGCCTGCCCGTCCAGGTCTCCATCTTCATGTCTCCGGCCAACGTCCACGTCAACCGCGCGCCCCTGTCCGGGACCGTGAGGGAGGCCACCCACAGCCCCGGCCGGAACTTCCCGGCGTTCCGGGACAAGGCCTCCGAGCTCAACGAGCACAGCTTCGTCGTCATCGGGTCGCCGCACGCCAGCGTCGCCTACAAGCAGATCGCCGGCTCGCTGGCGCGGCGGGTGGTGTGCGACCTCACTCCCGGCGACGTGGTGGAGCGCGGCCAGCGGGTGGGCATCATCAAGTTCTCGTCCCGCGTGGATCTCTTCCTGCCGGCCTCCGTCGCCGTCGCGGTGCAGCCGGGACAGCGGACCCGCGCCGGCGTCACCGTGGTGGCCACGCTCCCGTCCCCGGAGCCGCACCCTTGAGAGTGCGCCGGAGGGAACCCTCGCGACTGCCGCGCCGGCCGCGCCGCCGCCCGCGGGAAGGCCTGCGCCGCGGCATCTTCCTGCTCCCCTCCCTGTTCACCGTGGGCAACATGCTGGCCGGCTTCGCCGCCGTCCTCCACAGCTTCCACGGGCGCCTGGTGCTGGCCAGCTGGCTCATCATCCTGGCCGGGGTCCTCGACGGCCTCGACGGCCGCGTCGCCCGCCTCACCGGCGCCACCTCGGAGTTCGGCAAGGAGTACGACTCCCTCGCCGACGTCATCAGCTTCGGCGTGGCGCCCGCCGTGCTCGCCTACCAGTGGGGCCTGCAGGAGCTCGGCCGCTGGGGGTGGGCGGTGGCGTTCCTGTTCCTGGTGGCGGGCTCGGTGCGGCTGGCCCGCTTCAACGTCCGCGTCGCTCACGAGGACCGCCGCTTCTTCACCGGCCTGCCCATCCCGGGCGGCGCGGGCTCCATCGCCCTGCTGGTCCTGCTGAGCCCCGAGCCCGTCCGCGGCTCCCTGCTGTCCATGGCGGCCTGGATGTTCGTCCTCCTCGTGGCGCTGCTCATGGTGTCCACGGTGCCCTATCGGTCGTACAAGGACTTCAACCCAAGCGAGCGGCTGCCGGCGACGGCGTTCTTCGTCATCGCCATCGTCATCGCGGTGATCGTGGTCTCGCCGGTGCCCGTGATGGCGATCATGGCGGGAACGTACCTCGTCTCGGGCCCCGCGGAGGTGGTGCTGCGCTGGTTCCGCCACACCTCCCTGCCGCGCCCCGAGACGTCCGCGGGACCCCACACCGATGCCGATGATTAGCATCCTCAACCCCACGACCCTCCTGGGAAGGGAGATCGCCGAGCACGTGGCGGCGGCGTTCCCCGGCGTCCAGCGCCGCTACTTCCACACCGGCGACAGCGAGGAGCACCTCATCCTGGAGCTGGCGGAGGCTCCGGCACTGGTGCCGCCGCTGACCTCCTGCGACGAGCTGGACGGCAGCGCCGCCGTGGTGGTGCCCGGAGGCCTCCCCGAGGCCGCGGCCCTCGACCTCCTCTCCTGGCTCAACCGTCACCCGGAAACGGCCCTCGTGGACGCCTCGCAGCCGGGGCTCGCGGGGGACGTGGCCGTCACGGTGCTGGACTCCGCCCCCCTGGGAGCCACCCCACGCTGGTACCACGTCGCCGATCCGGGGCTTTTCGGCCCGGCGCGCCTGGTGCGCGCCCTGGAGCCGCTGCGCCCGGCGGCGCTGCACGTGGTCCTGCTGCGGCCGGTCTCCGACCGCGGCGAGGAGGCCGTGCAGGAGCTCGTGGCCCAGGCCGCGGCCAGGCTGTCAGGGTCCTCCCCGGGGTCGCCGCATCATCTGCCCGCGGTCCTCGCCTTCGATCTCGCGCCCTCGGGCGAGGCGGCCGGCGCCGCCCTCTCCGGGCAGCTCGCCGCCCTGCTCCCGGGACTCCCGGCCACCCTCCAGGCCGTGGAGACCGGCGTCTTCCACGGCCACGTCGCGGTGACGATGGTGACCGTCACGGAGACCGCGACCCCCACCGCGCTCCGCGCCCTGGTCCGAAAGGTACCGGGGCTGCACCTGGCCCGCGCCGGGCAGGGTCTGCGCCCCAGCGACATCGCCGGCCGGGACGACGTGCTCTGCGGAGAGCTCCGCATCGAGGGCACCGAGGTCACGGCGTGGCTGGCGGCCGACGGCCTCCGCATCGCCGGCGCTCAGGCCGTGGTGGAGATTCTCACCGACGTCGGCGGTCTCAGCGGCTGAAGTCCTGCCACTGCGAGACGACCGCCGTGCCGTCGCCCGCCACCACCGCCCACCGCGCCTGCACGGAGCGTAGCCGCGAGACGAAGGAGAGGGTGGCGCCGGAGATCACCGTGTTCTGGCCCAGGTAGGTGTAGTGAAGCCGCACCGCGTTGGCCTCGCGGGCGGCCGTCACGCGGCGCCACCCCCGTGCCCCGCTCACCCCGTACTCGAGGCCGGCGAAGTCGCCGAGCTGCGCGTCGAGCACCTCGTTGCCGCCGAAGCGCACCTCGACCCAGTTGGAGGTCGTGGCGAAGGTGCCGGAGAACGGTGAGGGGTTGCGCAGCGCCACCTCCAGTCGGCCGCTGGCCAGCCACCGGACCTGCACCTGCGCCATGGGGTAGGGCCCGGCGCCGCGCATGTAGTCCAGGAACGCCTGCCGGCACATCCCCGCGGCGGGGGCCGGCGGCGGCAGCGACACCACGTCCCAGCCCGTGAGCCCCTGGCGGACGGGGCGCAGCAGGAAACCGAGGTCGCGGTTGTAGCGGGCCGCGTTGGTCGCCTCCACCTCCACGACCGTGCCGCCGGCCAGCATCCGTCCCCCCCACGAGAGGGCGCCGCGGAGGTCGAAGAGGTCGCTGTGGTCGCCGCGCCGGAACGCGGCCTGGGAGGGGCTGGCGAGGGACATCAGGTCGACGGGGTCGTCCCCGGGTTCGGGCCGGAGCAGCGGCTGCACCACGATGGCCACCCGGTACCCGACGCCACGGGCGTCCAGGGCATCGAGGGCGGCGAGGTCGTCGTCGGTGGTCGAAGCGGGGAACCCCGCCGCGGCCGGCGTGCCCAGCGCCACGGCGATGAGACCGACGCCGGGCCAGCCCTCCGGCGGAAGCGCCTGCGCGATCTGGCCCGCGGGCGCCATGAGCTCGACGCGGACGCCGCTCGCGGCCGCGAGGTCCGCCGCGAAGCGGGGAAGGCCCGGCCACAGGGCGCGGGCGACGAGAATCAGCGAGCCCCGCGAGGGCAGGAGCTTGGCCGCGGGCTGGAGCTGGTTCCAGAAGGCGGCGGCGTCCCCGCTCGCCTCCCCCTCGCCGCTCACGTCCACCGCGAGGGAGACGTTCAACGGCGCCAGGGGCGCCAGGCCGGCGAAGGGCTGCAGCACGAACGAGGCCGTCCCGTCTCCGATGGCACCCCGCCCCACCTGCACCACCGCCCTGTCGATCCCGCCGGCGCGCAGCGCCGTGGTGGTCGCCGCGTCGACGGCGCCGCGGACCCAGACCCGCTGATCCAGCTCGCGCCCCTCGCCCGCCGCCGCCGAAGGCTGCGAGCAACACCGTGACGATCAAATCCCCAGCGTGCCAGCCGACCCATTCCAGCATCGTAGCAGAGGGTCATCCGCCCTCCCCCTCCTCGAGCCGGAGCGGCAGCGTCATCCGCACCTCCAGCCCGTTGCCCGTGTTGCGGGCCTCGACGCGCCCGCCGCCCCGCACCGCCACCCCGCGAACCACCGCGAGGCCCAGCCCCGAGCCCTCGCTGGTGGTCGAGAAGTGCGGCTCGAAGAGCCTGCTGAGGTGCTCGTCGGGGACCCCGCCACCGGTGTCGCGCACGGTGAGGTCCACCTCCGCGCCGCGCTCGGCCACCACGATCTCGATGGCCCCGCCCCGGGGCGCCAGCGCGCGGGCGCTGTTCTCCAGCAGGTGGCGCAACGCCCGCCGCAGCCACGTGTCGTCCGCCATCACCCGCCCGGCGCCGTCGGCCCGCACGGAGAGGGCGATGCCGCGCTGGTCGAGCACCGAGTACTCCGCGGCAACCTCGGCGGCGAGCCGGGCCATCTCCACCGGCACCGGATCCCAGCGCTCCAGCGCCACGAGGTTCGAGAAGCCCTGGGCGACCTCGCGGAGGTGCTCCGTGCGCTCGAGGATCTGCTCCGCCGCCATGCGGGCGACCGCCACCAGGTCCTCGGGGGTCCGTCCCAGCGCGGCCTGGAGCTCCTCCGCCCACAACCGGATCGGCGTCAGCGGGTTCTTCACCTCGTGAGCCACGATGCGGGCCAGGTTCGCCAGCGATGCGAGGCGCTCGGCCCGCGCCACCTCGGACACGTCCTCCATCACCATGAGCAGCCGGTCCGGCATCGCCGCCAGCGGCAGGACCGTCACCTGCCACACCGACTCGGGGGCGTGCGCGGGACGCATGGCATCCGCCGCGCCGGCACCTCCCCTCGCCCGCTCCATGAGGCTCTCCAGGGGCTCCCCGAAGGCGGCCCTCAGCCCCTCCAACCCCTCTCCCCCGCCCAGGAGCCGGCGGGCCGCCGGGTTCGCGAGCTCCGCCGTCCCCCCCCGGTGTCGGTGACCACCACCGCGGCGGACAGCGTTCCCAGCACCGTCTCCAGCAGGTCGCGCTCGCGGCGCAGCTCCTCCTCGCGGCGCTGCACCGTCCGGGCCATGGTGGCGAACCCCCGCGTCAGCACGGCGATGTCCTCGTCGGCGGAGGACGGCAGCGCCTCCTCCACCGGCTCGCCCCGCTCCAGCCGGCGGGCGGCGGCGACCAGGTCGCGCAGGGGCCGTCCCATGCGCCGCCCCAACCGCTCGGCGGCGGCGACGGCGACCAGCAGGCCGAGCAGGCCGGTGACCACGAACCACTCGGCGGGCGACGCGCTTCCCGCCAGTGCCCCGAGGCGCAGCCCCGTGATGCCGGCCACCGTGGGATCCTCGGTGTGGGGCACCGGGGCGTACACGCTGGCCACGTCGTCGCCGCGCACCACCGGCTCGTACCAGCCCCGGACCGCGCGCACGTAGGACTGCTCGGGCGGCATCCAGGGGACCACGCCGCGGACGACCAGGTCGGGCCGGGTCGAGCTGACCACGGCGCCGGCCCGGTAGACGCTGAGCACGCCCCCCATCTCGCGCACCCGCCAGATCAGCTCGTCCTGCCAGCTCGGACGCGCCACCGGCTCGCTCAGCACCCGGGCCAGCTCGAGACGGCTCCCCTGCTGCTGTCGCGACCACTGCACCGGCAGCAGGTAGGCCAGGAGGAGCACCGGCGTGACGGTGGTGGCGACCAGGAGCAACCGGAGCCTGCCGGTGAAAGTGCGCCGCTGGCGCCACCAGTCCTGCCACAGGCGGCGGTTCGCCCATCCCCCTACCGGCAACGCCGCCCACAGGGCCAGCGCCGCCAGGAGCAGGGCGACCTCGGGGACCGGCAGCACCACCCAGGGCACCGCAACCACCGTGTCGCCCCACGCCCTCAGGTAGGCCGGCAGGATGCGCTCGCCCACGGCCACGCGGCCCCAACTCCTCCCCGCCGCCAGCGCGCGCCCGACGCGGTCCGGCGACAGCGGCCGGAAGGTGCCGCCGCGGCTCACCGGAGCGCCGGACCGGTTGAACACCGCCACGGGGCCGGCGAAGCGCTCGGCGCCCATGGCGGCGAGCACGTCCTCCGGCGGCGGCCGGACCAGCACGGCGATGCGCCACCCCCCGGAGAGCGTCCTCGACGCCAGCTCCTGCAGCGAGTCCGAGGGGCCGGCCGCCTCGCCCCAGGTGGTGGACGTCTGCCCGGCCGGATCCACGAGCACCAGCGAGCACCCCGGGAGGGCCGCGGAGAAGCCCACCCACGAGGCGAGGCGGCCGAGCACCACGAGCTGCTCGGTAGGCTGGAGCTGGACCAGGTCCTCGAGCGCTCCGTCGGGCAGCGAGGCGAGGAGCGTGCGGGCCGGCGCCCCCATCCCCTCCAGGCTGGTCAGGGTGGCGTCGGTGGTCGCGACCAGGGTGCTGCGCGCCAGGGCGCCGTCGCTGCCCACGAGCACCGCCGCCGCCGCCACGGCGGCCAGGGCTGCCCGCCCCCGCCGGGGCAGCCCCCACAGGACGACCAGCGCCGTGCCGGCGCCCAGCACCGCCGGCTCCGCCCGCAGCACCCCCGCGGCGAGGACCAGCCAGCCGAGCGCGGCCAGCGGCCACGGCGGCCGCGACGCCGGCGGTGCCAGCCGGCCGAGGAGCAGGGCGAGGGTGAAGACCAGCGCCCAGGTGAGCAGCCCGGGCCACAGCAGGTTGGCGGGCATGCCCGGCAGCCCGAGCCGGGCCGACACCCCGGGCAGCAGCCACGCGGCGGTGCCCGCCGCGGCCGCTGCGGGCGCGCGCAGGAGCCAGGCGGCGGGGGCGCGCTCCGCCAGCCACGACAGCACCGCGAAGGCGAGCGCCACCAGCCAGCCGCGGGAGAGCCACGGCCCGGCGAGCAGCGCGGCGGGCGCCGCGCCCAGCAGGGCGGCGCCCCAGGGCACCGCCCCGGTCACGGCCAGCAACGCGGCCATCAGCGCCAGCGCGGCGGCCGGGGTGCTCCAGGGCACCGGTGTGGCCGGCCGGACCTCGAGGCCGAGGACGCGGCGGCCGGAGGGGCCGGCGAGGTCGCTCCCGCCGGTGAGGAGGGGCGCGATCACGGCGGCCCGTCCGGCGAAGGCGCCCAGCACCTGCCGGGCCCCTTCCTCGGGGATCTCGACGCCGGCCAGGAGCGCGCCGCGCGGCCTTCCCGCCTCGAAGACCGGCTCCCTCCACCAGATCCAGGTGGCGTCGAGGCCCGGCTCACTGCTCAGGGCGCGCCCGCCCAGGGAGCGGAGGCGCAGGGGAAGGCGGGCCCGGTCCCCCGTCCACGCCACCGGGCGGCCGCGCTCGTCCACCAGGATCAGCGAGTCCAGCCGGGCCGGGAGGGTGCGGGCGAGGCGCCGCAGCAGCTCGAAGGGGCGCTCCGGCCTGGCCTCACCGCCGCCGGTGGCGAGCAGCCGGCGCACCTCCGCGGGGATCGCCGCCAGCCCCTGCTGGACGGCGTCCAGGGTGGCGCTGGCACGCCCGGCCACCGCCGTCCCTGCCCGGGCCGCCGGCACGACGAGCTCCACGACCAGAACCGCCGCGACCACCGCCGCGGCGGCCGCGGCGAGGGCGCGTCGGCCGCGCCACGCCAACGCCAGGGCCACCGCCGCCAGGGGCGCGCGCCAGAGCACGGAGGACGGCCCCAGCGCCGGCCAGGGCCCGGCGGCCGCCGCGGCCACCAGCACCGCGGCGGGGGCCCACCGCGCCGGCCGCGACGCTACCGCGGCAGCATCGGGATGGCGATCCCGCTCCGTCGCGCGCAGTCGATGGCCTCCTCGTAGCCGGCGTCAACGTGGCGCATGACGCCGGTACCCGGGTCGGTGGTGAGCACGCGCTGGAGGCGGCGGGCCGCCTCGGGCGTACCGTCGGCCACCACCACCATGCCGGCGTGGAGCGAGTACCCGATGCCCACCCCGCCGCCGTGGTGGAACGACACCCAGGTCGCGCCCGCCGCGGTGTTCAGCAGCGCGTTGAGGATCGGCCAGTCGGCGATGGCGTCGGAGCCGTCCCGCATGCCCTCGGTCTCGCGGTTCGGCGACGCGACGGACCCGGCGTCCAGGTGGTCGCGGCCGATCACGATGGGGGCGGAGATCTCGCCGCGGGCCACCAGGTCGTTGATGATGAGCCCGAAACGGGCCCGCTCGCCGTACCCCAGCCAGCAGATCCGGGACGGCAGCCCTTGGAAGTGGACCCGTTCCTGGGCGAGGCGGATCCACCGGCACAGCGCCTCGTTCTCCGGGAACGCCTCGAGGATCGCCTGGTCGGTCCGGTGGATGTCCTCCGGTCGTCCCGACAGGGCCGCCCAGCGGAAGGGGCCCTTCCCCTCGCAGAACAGGGGGCGGATGTAGAGGGGCACGAACCCGGTCACCTCGAACGCCTCGCGGACGCCGGCGGTGAGCGCCTGCCCGCGCAGGTTGTTGCCGTAGTCGAAGGTCACCGCGCCCCGGCGCTGGAGCTCCAGCATGGCCCGCATGTGGTCGCCCATGGTCCGGTACGCCTCGGCCTTGTAGCGGTCCGGGTCCTCCCGGCGGAGCTCGAGGGCCTCGGCGTAGGACATGCGGTTGGGCACGTAGCCGTTGAGCTCGTCGTGCGCGGAGGTCTGATCGGTGAGCACGTCGGGGACGACCCCGCGCTCGATGAGCCGGTCGAGGAGGTCGGCGGCGTTGGCGACGACCCCCACCGAGACTGCCTCGCCCTTCCCCTTCAGCGCGAGGGCGCGGTCGATGGCCGCGTCCAGGCTGGCGACCTTCTCGTCCAGGTAGCCGGTGGCGAGACGCTTGTCGATGCGGGCCTCGTCCACTTCGGCGGCCAGGAAGGTGCCCTCGTTCATGGTCGCCGCCAGGGGCTGCGCGCCGCCCATGCCGCCGAGCCCCGCGGTGACCACCAGCCGGCCCCGCAGCGTGCCCCCGAAGTGGCGGCGCGCCGCCGCGGCGAAGCACTCGTAGGTGCCCTGCAGGATGCCCTGGGTCCCGATGTAGATCCACGACCCGGCGGTCATCTGCCCGAACATGGTCAGCCCCAGCCCCTCGAGGCGCCGGAACTCGTCGGCGGTGGCCCAGTGGGGAACCAGGTTGGCGTTGGCGATGAGCACGCGCGGCGCGTCGGCGTGGGTGCGGAACACCCCCACCGGCTTGCCCGACTGCACCAGCAGCGTCTCGTCGTCGCCGAGCTCGCGCAGGGTGCGGACGATGGCGTCGAAGCACTCCCAGTTCCTCGCGGCCTTCCCGCTGCCGCCGTAGACGACCAGGTCCTGCGGACGCTCGCCGACCTCGGGGTCGAGGTTGTTCATGAGCATGCGCAGCGCGGCTTCCTGGCACCAGCCACGGCAGGAGAGCTCGTTTCCGCGGGGGGCACGGATCTGACGGGGCTCGCTCAACTCTGGACCTCCCTGGGCTGCCCCCGGTGTCCGGGGGGGACCCGTGCTCATCGTAACCCGGCCCAGGGCCCGGGGAAACCCTCAGGAGCGCCGCGTCGGGCGCGCCGTGGCTCCGCGGGCGGCGATGCCGGAAGGGAGGACCCGCGCCCCGGGAGGGGCCGCCGCCACCGCGGCGGTGGCCACCGCCTCCGCGCCGCCGGGCTCGACCCAGAACAGGACGCTGCCCCCGCCACCCGCCCCGCACGCCTTCCCCGCGAGAGCGCCGGCGGCGCGCCCGGCCTCGAGGATCGATTCGAGCTGCGGGTTGGACACCTCGGGAGCCAGCGTCCTTCGGGCGCTCCACTCCGCGGCCACGGCCCGGCCGACGCCCGCCGCGTCGGCGTCGAGGAGCGCGGCCCGGCACCGCCGCGCCGCGGCGGAGATGGCGTCCAGGGCGGCGGCGGTCCGCGCCTCCCCGTCGACGCGCGCCCGCACCACCTCCCAGTTGACCATGCCCGAATGGTGGGACACACCGGTGTAGACGACCAGGAGCCTCGCCCCGAGCCAGCTCCGGGACACCGCCAGGCGCTCCAGGACCTCGCCCCCGGGCCGGTAGTGGATGCCGAGGACGCCCCCCGCCAGCGCCGCCCAGTAGTCCTGGGTGCCCGTGGGCGTGCCCAGCACGCGCGCTTCGAGGTCGCGGAGGAGCGCCACCAGGGCGGCGGGGCGCAGGCGCCGCCCCACGACGGCGAGGCAGGCCCGGGCCAGCGCCACGGCGAACGCCGACGAGGCGCCCAGGCCGGACCCCACCGGCGGCTGCTCCAGCACCTCGCAGGCGAGGCCGCCTCCGGGAACGAGGTGGAACCCCACCGCCGCCGCCAGGTGCGTGCCGGCGTCGGCGGGCCCGAGGCGGGCCGGGGCGGAGCCGGGGGCGGAGAACAGGATTCCGCCGGGCGCCGCGCCACCGGGGGTCACCCGCAGGCGGACGCCGGTCTCGATCGCCGCGTTGACCGTGATGGAGGCGTCGTGGAAGCAGTACAGCGGCCACAGGTCCAGGGTGCCCCCGGCCAGGTCGACGCGGGCGGGGGCAAAGACCTCAACCATCGAACCGGACGGGTGCGCCCTTCTGCAGCGCGCCGGCCGCTCCGGCGGACAGCGCGCCGGGTGTCTCCAGCAGCGGCAGGACCTCGCCGGCCCAGGCCGCGAAGCGCGGCATCTCCGACCGGGCCAGGGGAGGCGCCGGATCGTGCGCCAGCGTGAGGGGGTTGACGTGCCGGCCGTCGTGGGTGACCCGGTAATCGAGGTGAGGCCCCGTCGCCAGCCCGGTGGCGCCCACGTAGCCGACCACCTCGCCCTGCGACACGCGGCTCCCGACCCGCAGGCCGCGCGCGAAGCGGGACAGGTGCAGGTAGCCGGTGACGTAGCCGTTGGGGTGGCGAAGCTCCACCGTGTTGCCGCCACCACCCTTGCGCCCCCTGAAGACGACCACGCCGTCCGCGGTGGCCATCACCGGTGTCCCCACCGGAGCGCCGTAGTCGACCCCCCAGTGCGGCATGCGCCGGCCCAGGACCGGGTGCAGGCGGCTCAGCGAGAACCTCGAGGTGATGCGCGTGAAGCGCACCGGCGCGCGCAGGAACTGCTTGCGCAGCGGGTGCCCCTGGGCGTCGTAGTAGCCCGGTCTGGCGCCTTCCGGGCTGTAGCGCACGGCGGTGAGGCGGCGCCCCGCGTTGGTGTAGGTGGCCGCCAGGATGGGCCCGTGGTCCACCACCCGGCCGTCGGACAGCACGCGCTCCACCACCAGCTGGAAGGTGTCCCCCTCCCGCACCTCTCGGTGGAAGTCGATGTCCCACTGGAACAGGTCGGCGAGATCGACGGCCAGCGTCTCGTCCTCGCCGGCCGCGGCCACGGCCTCGAAGAGGCTGGAGCGCACCGTGCCCTGCACGACCCAGAGCTCACGCTGGACCGGCCGGGCCTCGCGCCGGGCGGAGACGCCCCCGGGCCCGCTCTGCAGCACCACGGTCTCGCGCCAGTCCGGCGTCAGCCGCACGGCATCGAGGTTGCCGTGATGGTCGAGGTCGGCCTCCACGCTCAGCCCCACCGGCAGCGAGCGAAGGTCGAGCTGGCTGCGCGCCGCCCCGACCCACTCCGGCACCTCGGACGCCGCGGCGCCCAGGTGCTCCAGCAACTGGCTCAGGGTCTCCCCCGCGATCAGGGTCGCGTGGCGCATCACGCGGGGCAGCGTGAGGGGCTCCACCACCAGGACCGGTGGCCTCTGCTCGCTGCCCGAGGGGCGCGAGACCTGCCACGCGAAGACCAGGATGGCGCAGGCAAGCAGGACGAACGCACGGTCCGACAGTCTCATCGGTCCGCCGCAGGGATGACGTGACCGCAGTTCACGCGGTCATGGTAGCAGAAGAAAGGCCCCCCTTCCCGTACCTCGGGTCGGGGGGCCGAGCGCAGCGGGCTGCGCCCGTCAGTGGATGTGGTGGGACCCGTGCCGCCGCCCCGCGGCCACCTGCTCCCGGCGCTCCGCGAAGACGCGGTCCACGTCGAGGTTCTCGGAGCGAAGGCGATTCGGGCGGTGGTGGAGGTAGTTGTACCGAACGCCGAACGACAGAAGCGCCCGTTCCAGGAGCCGCCGGCCGCGGTAGAGGCGCGACATCACCGTGCCCACGGGGATCGTCAGGATCTCCGCGATCTCCTTGTAGGAGTAGCCCTCGATGTCGGCCAGGAGCACCACGACCTTGTAGTTGTGCGGCAGCCCCACCAGCGCCCGCCGCACCTCGCTGTCCAGGGAGCTCTCGAGGAGCTCGTCCTCCGGCGTACGCGCCGCCGAGCTGTTCTTGTTGGCCAGGACGGACTCGAACGTCTCTTCGAGGTCGGCAAAGTCGACTTGCGGGGGGACCTGCTTCCGGCGACGGTACTCGTTGATGAACGTGTTCTTCAGGATCTTGAAGAGCCACGCCTTCAGGTTCGTGCCGGGTTGAAAGCTCGTGTAGTGGCGGTAGGCCTTCAGGTAGGTCTCCTGGAGAAGGTCCTCCGCGTCCTCCGCGTTCCTGGTCAGGCGAAGCGCCGTCTTGAACAGCTGGTCACGGTAGGGGAGCTCGCTGGTTTCGAAGTTCCATGACCCGTTCTCACTCATGCTCGCCTCCGAAATCAAACGTAGCGCACACGAGACAGCGTGTCAATAGCCCGTGAGAAGATTTCTCCATCGCGTTCTGAGAACGTCCCCCGGAGCGAACCCGCGCGATGAAGACAACCGGTTGTGGCGTCAGAGCTTGAGACGCAGGAAGTGGCGTCGCCGGGCCCACGCGGCGCCCGCGGCCGGGCTTCCGCGAGGTGAGACGGATCACTCCCTCACCGGCGCCGGGCGCAGACGGACGACGGCCCGGGCCGCCGATTCCTCGACGGTCCGGGCCGCTGAGCTCCGGGACGCTACCGCGTCTACTTTCCGAGAATGATGAACGCGATGAGCAGGGCGTAGATCACCAGCGACTCGATGAACGCCACGCCGATGATCATGGTGATCCGCACGGGGCCCGCAGCGCCGGGGTTGCGGCCCATGCTGGTGCAGGCGGCGGCGATGGCCTTGGACTGGCCGAAGGCGCCGGCGAAGGCGGCCACGCCCAGCACGAACGCGGCGCCGATGAACTTCCAGATGTCCCGCATCACGGGGTTCGCCATGACGTCGCCGCCCTGTTCCGCCGCCAGGGCCGGGCCGGCCACCGAGAGCACCACGAGACCGAGCAGTACGAGCATCAACCTTTTCCTCATCGAGCATTCCTCCTTCGAAAGTCTCTGCGTTTCAGTGTTCCTCAGCCACGGCCCCCGCGATGTACACCGCGGTGAGCATGATGAAGATGAACGTCTGGATGGCCGCCCCGAGGATGCCCATGCCCATCATTCCCCAGGGGACGACGAACGGGACCATGGCCATGAAGATCCCGGTCGCCGTGTGCTCCGCGAAGATGTTGCCGAAGAGACGGAGGGCCAGGGAGAGCACCCGCGCCAGGTGCGAGATGATCTCCAGCGGCACCATGAGCGGGAAGAGCCACCACACCGGACCCGCGAAGTGCTTGGCGTAGCGGATCACCCCCTGCCGCTTGATGCCCACCGCGTTGTAGAACAGGAACGCCGTGATGGAGAGGGCGAACGTGGTGTTGGTGTTGGCCGTCGGGGGCGCAAGGAAGAAGAGCAGGCCGAAGATGTTCGCGAGGAAGATGAAGAACGCCAGGGCGGCGATGAACGGGACGAAGTCCCGGCCGCGCCCGTGGCCGACCACGTCCTCGGTCATGCTCCGCAGGCCCGACACCAGCAGCTCGAGGATCTGCTGCAGCGTCGACGGGCGCTCGATGGAGTAGCGCCGGCGGGCCGCGATGAGCACCACGGCGACCAGGACCACCACGAGGATGGACATGATCACGTGGTCAGGGAGCCAGGCGGCTTCCTCGAGGGGGAGACCCATGGCCGTCCGCCAGCGCGCCGAGGGCTCTCCGAGGAGCGCGATCAGGAGCGCGTTGACCGGGTGAAAGAGGAACGAGAACTCGTGTTGCACGTCGCTTTCACTCCTCCCCTGCGCGGTCCGGCCGCCCACTGACCCCGGCAGCGGCCAGGGCGACCAGGAAGCATCCCAGTCCCCCGACCACAGCCCAGATGCTCACGTGCCTCCGGAGCAGGTAGAGCACCCCGAACAGCAGTGCCCACAGTCCGAATCGCCCCAACAGGATGAACACGGCAGCTCGCGAGAACCGGGGCTTCGCGGGCTGGAGGACGCGCAGCAGAAGTCCCTCCAGCCAAAGTGCGTTGATGATACCGACCGCCGCCGTGCCGGTCAAGACGACCGCGTCCCACCGGTACCCCCCGGCGGCGAGGACGAAACCGGCGAGGCCGGCGAGGGCGAAGCCGATCCCGGCGGCGCGGCGGGCCACCACTCAGCGTCCTCCCCCGCGCCGGCTCCCGGCCTCGTCCTCTTCCTTCCCCACCCGCAGGGCCACGCGGATGGCGTTGAGGAAGCCCGCGGCCACGCCGATCACCGTCAGGATGTAGGTGAGCCAGGGGCCGCTCCCGAACGCGTCGTCCAGGAGCTTCCCGGCGAAGTAGCCCAGCAGGATGGCGATGGGGAAGGCCAGACCCACCGCGGAGGCGTCCGCGAGGCGACGGGCCGAATCCGCCTGCTCCCGCCGCCGGCCCTTCACCCGACCCCCAACGCCCCCAGAGTGACCTTCGCCGCGGCGGCGAAGGGCGCCGGGTAGAGCCCGATCACCAGCACGGCCACGGCGCACATCGCCACGACGGCGTCGGTCCACGGCGCCACGACCAGCGTGGCCGGCTCGACGCCCTCCCCGTCCCGGAGGTACATCTGCAGCACGATGCGGAAGTAGTAGTACAGGGAGACCGCCGACATCAGCACGCCCACCACCGCGAGCCAGATATAGCCCGCGTGCACCGCCGCGGCGAACAGGTAGAGCTTACCCATGAACCCCGCCGTGGGCGGGATGCCTCCAAGGGACAGCAGGAACACCAGCATGCCGAAGGCGGCCAGGGGATGGGAGCGGGCGAGCCCGGCGTAGTCCTCCACCTTCTCCCCCGCGTAGCCCCTGGACTCGAGCAGCACCACGAAGCCGAAGGCGCCCACGTTGGTGATGGTGTAGACCAGCATGTAGAACAGGACGCTCTGCAGCCCCAGCGCACCTCCGGCCACCAGCCCGAGGAGCGCGTAGCCGGCGTGGGCGATGGAGGAGTAGGCCAGCATGCGCTTCACGTTGCTCTGCGTGAGCGCCGCCACGTTGCCCCAGATCATGGTCAGCGCGGCGGCAACGCCGATGAACCAGATCCACGAGGACGCCAGCGGGGCGAACGCCACCAGGAACACCCTGAGGAAGATGGCGAACGCGGCCGCCTTCGGACCCACCGACATGAACGCGGTGATGGGGGTGGGAGCACCCTCGTAGACGTCCGGGGTCCACATGTGGAACGGCACCGCGGCCACCTTGAACAGGAAGCCGCAGGCCATGAGCGCGACCCCGACCAGCGCCGGCGTGGGGGCGCCGCCCGCGGCGAGGCGCGACGCGATGGTCGCCAGGTCCAGCGAGCCCGTCGCGCCGTAGACCAGCGAGAGACCGTACAGGAGCACGCCCGACGACAGCGCTCCGAGCACGAAGTACTTGGCGGCGGCCTCGTTGGACTTGACCTCGCGGCGGAAGTAGCCGGCCAGGATGTAGGTCGACAGCGCCATGAGCTCCAGCCCCACGTAGATCGGGGCGAGGTTGTCCCCCGACGCCATCACCATCATGCCCACGGTGGCGAAGAGCACCAGGGAGTGGTACTCCCCGGGACGGTAGTCGTAGCGCTTCAGGTAGGCGAGCGACAGCAGGAGCGCCAGCGCCGACGAGAGCAGGAAGAGCGCCTTGAAGAAGACGGCGAAGTGGTCGAGGACGAACATCCCCGAGAAGAAGGTGGCGCCCGCCGGGGAGCGGCCGGCCACCGCGGCCAGGACCACTCCGGTCACGGCCAGCGAGGCGACGGCCAGCGCCCCCAGGGCCCGGTGCGTGCTGCGGCCGGTGGCGAGGCCGGCGACCAGCACCACCATGGCCAGCGTGGTGAGCACCAGCTCCGGTGCGAGGGCGACGAGATCGGCAACCATCGGCGGCTCCTCACTGCTCCGCGTGATCGCCCGCGGCGGCCGGGGCGGGTGCGGTGGGCAGCTGCGCCATGGGCCGGTTCAGGTAGCCGGGCTCCACGGCCTGCACCACCCGCTGGATGGAGGGCTCCATGATGCGGAAGAACGGCTTGGGGTACAGGCCGATCCAGAAGCACAGGATGATCAGCGGGATCAGCGTCCACTGCTCGCGCAGCGAGGCGTCCTTGAGCTTGGTGTTCTCCTCGTGGGTGATCTCCCCGAAGAAGACGCGCTGGTAAAGCCACAGCATGTAGCCGGCCCCCAGCACGATACCGGTGGCCGCCAGCACCGCCCACAGGGCGGAGCGGTTGAACGCGCCCACCAGGATGGTGAACTCGCCGATGAAGCCGTTGAGGGTCGGCAGGCCGATCGAGGCCATGGTGATGATCATGAACAGCATGGCGTACACCGGCATCACCTTCGCGATGCCCCCGTACTCGGAGATCATCCTCGTGTGCCGGCGCTCGTAGACGATGCCGACGAGGAGGAAGAGCCCGCCGGTGGAAAGGCCGTGGTTGATCATCTGCAGCACCGAGCCCGACAGCCCCTGCGGGTTGAGGGCGAACATGCCCAGCATGACGAAGCCCAGGTGGGACACCGACGAGTAGGCCACCAGCTTCTTCATGTCCTTCTGGGCCATGGCCACCAGCGCCCCGTAGATGATGCCGGTGATCGCCAGCGCGACGACCCACGGCACCGCCTTGCGCGTCGCCTCGGGCAGCAGCGGCAGCGAGAACCGGATGAAGCCGTACGTGCCCATCTTCAGCAGGACGCCGGCGAGGATCACCGATCCGGCGGTGGGTGCTTCGACGTGGGCGTCGGGAAGCCAGGTGTGGAACGGGAACATGGGGACCTTGATGGCGAAGCCGATGAAGAACGCCAGGAAGATCCACATCTGCAGCCCGCCCGGGATGTGCGGCGCGATGGTGTACAGGTGCGTCAGGTCGAAGGAGGGCGCGTTGCCCAGGCCCGGCAGCCCCACCGCGGTGAGGCCGGTGGAGTTGTAGAAGTACAGCGCCAGGATGCCGACCAGCATGAGCACCGAGCCGAACAGGGTGTACAGGAAGAACTTGATCGCCGCGTACAGCTTGCGGGGACCGCCCCAGACCCCGATGAGGAAGTACATGGGGACGAGCATGACCTCCCAGAACACGTAGAAGAGCACGAAGTCCAGGGACATGAAGACCCCGAGCATGCCCGTCTGCAGGACCAGGAGGAAGACGTAGTACTCCTTCTGGCGCTCCTTGATGGCCGAGTACGAGGAGTACACGGCGATCAGGCCCAGCAGCGTCGTGAGCAGGATGAGCAGGACGGAGATGCCGTCGACGCCGAAGAAGTACCTCGCCCCGATGGAGGGGATCCAGTCATGGCTGTAGGTGAACTGGAACGCGGCTCCCTGTGGGTCGTAGAGGAACCACAGCGGGAGCGAGACCAGGAAGTCCAGCCCGGCGACGACCGTCGCCGCCACCTTGATCGCCCTCGCCTGATCGCGCTTGAGGAAGAAGACGATGAAGAGCGCGCCCAGGAGCGGCACGTAACAGATGATGTTCAGCAGGTTGGTTGCAAACCCCATTGCATCCCCCTCAGAAGGCGCGGCTCAGAAGGAGCGCCGCAGCGACCATCAGCAAGAAGCCCACGGCCATGATCAGCGCGTAGCCCTGCACCACGCCGCGCTGGAGGCGGCGGAGCCCCCGGCTCCCCGCGTCGTACACCTTGGCCACCAGGTTGACCAGGCCGTCGACCACGTTGAGGTCGAACAACCCCGACAGGAAGGACGCCCCCACCGTCACGTGGCGCGAGCCGTTGACGGCGCCGTCCACCACACGGGCGTCGAAGTCCCACGACGCCCGGGCCAGCTTCATCGTGCCGGCCACGGCGGTGGCGTTGTAGAGCTCGTCCACGTAGTACTTGTTGAGGAGCACCCGGTAGCCGAACGGGAAGCGCTCGGCGAGGGTGTGCGGGATCTCGAACGCCCGCTTCCCCAGGTAGAACTTCCACGCCAGGAACACTCCCGTGAGCGCCACGCCCAGCGAGATCACCATCAGGAGCATCTCGGTCCCGAACCCCAGGGCCACGTGCTCGGCGGCTGCGGCGGCGTGGGTGTCCACGCCGACCCGGACCACCACGCTGCTCAGGAAGTGGTCGAAGAAGTTCCACTCCTCCTTGGGGAAGCCCAGGAAACCCACCACCACCGACCCCACGCCCAGGACGACGAGGGGCAGCGTCATGGTCCACGGCGACTCGTGGAGGTGGTGCTTCTGCTCCTCCGTGCCGCGGAAGGAGCCGTGGAACGTCATGTACACGGCGCGGAACATGTACAGCGCCGTGAGCAGGGCGCCCGCCACGGCCAGGAACCACAGCACGTAGTGCACGTTCCCGAAGTGGTGCAGGTCGCCGTGGCCGGCCTCGAAGGTCTTCTCGAGGATGGCGTCCTTGGAGAAGAACCCGGCGAACGGCACGATCCCGGCGATGGCCAGCGTCGCCGCCAGGAACGTCCAGTAGGTCTTCGGCATGACCTTCTTGAGCCCGCCCATCTTCCGCATGTCCTGCTCGCCGCCCATGGCGTGGATCACCGAGCCCGAGCCGAGGAACAGGCAGGCCTTGAAGAAGGCGTGGGTGAAGACGTGGAAGATGGCGGCGGCGAACGCCCCCACCCCGGCGCCCAGGAACATGTAGCCGAGCTGGGACACCGTGGAGTACGCCAGGACCTTCTTGATGTCGTTCTGGGCCAGGCCGATGGTGGCGGCGAACACGGCCGTGAGGCCGCCGATGATGGCCACCACCAGCATGGCCTTGGGCGCCAGGGCGTAGATGAAGTTGGTGCGCACCACCATGTACACGCCGGCGGTCACCATGGTGGCCGCGTGGATGAGGGCGGACACCGGCGTGGGACCCGCCATGGCGTCGGGCAGCCAGACGTACAGCGGAAGCTGCGCCGACTTGCCCACCGCGCCCACGAACAGGAGCAGCGCGATGGGGGTGGCGTAGGCCACGTAGCGGGCCGGGTCGGCGGTGATGGCGCCCTGCATGGCGGCGAAGTCCACCGTGCCGAACACCTTCACGACCAGGAAGATGGCGAGGAGGAAGCCGAAGTCGCCGATGCGATTGACGATGAACGCCTTCTTGCCCGCGGCGGCGCACCAGTCCTTCTCGAAGTAGAACCCGATGAGCAGGTACGAGCACAGCCCCACGCCCTCCCAGCCCACGAACAGCACCAGCAGGTTGGCGCCGAGGACCAGCGTGAGCATGGCGAACATGAACAGGTTCAGGTAGGCGAAGTAGCGCGAGTACGCCCGGTCGCTCTCCCCGTGCATGTACCCCACGGAGTAGAGGTGGATCAAAAAGCCCACGAAGGTGACGAAGAACAGCATCACCGCCGACAGCGAGTCGATGCGCAGGGCGAAGTCGACCTGCAGGTTGGCGAGGAGCCCGTCGGTGGTGAGCCCGAGCCCCGCCGGGATCCAGGTGAACAGGCGCAGCACGTGGACGCCGTGCATACCCACCGAGAGCCACCAGTCGGCGATGGCGCCGAAGGCGGCGAGCATGGCGAGCCCCGAGCCCAGCATGCCCACGATGGTGGTGGCGTGCTTGGACCAGCCGCGGCGGTTGCCCACCAGGCCGTTGACCATCGCGCCGAGCAGGGGGATGACAGGGATCAGCCAGAGAAGATCTTTCATCGCGTCACCTCAACCCTGCATGACGTCGGCCTGGTCCACGTACACCGTCTGCTTGAGGCGGACGAGCGCGAGCAGGATGCCCAGGCCGATGGCGGCCTCCGCGGCCGCGATGGTGATCACGAAGACGGCGAACACCTGCCCCGTGAGGTTCCCGAGCTGGCCGGAAAAGGCGATGAAGTTGATGTTGGCCGCGTTGAGGATGAGCTCCACGCACATCAGGACGGTGATGAAGTTGCGGCGCACCACCATGCCGATCACGCCGACGCCGAAGAGGATGAGCGAGAGCACGAGGTAGTGGGAGGTGGTGATCATGCGTCCTCCTTCGGGGCGTGGCCGAGCTCCCTGCGGCCCATGACGATGGCGCCGATCATGGCGACCAGGAGCACCACGGAGACCACCTCGAAGGGCAGCAGGTACTGGCGGTACAGGCTCCAGCCCACGGCCTCGGTGTTCCCCATGACCTGCCCGTTGACCTCCACCAGCGCAGTGGTGTTGGCGATGCCGTGCTGCGCCACCGACCACACCCCCGAGCCGACCATCACCGCGAGGACCGCGGCCACGACCACGGCCGCGGGGACGAGGCGGCGGAGGTACTGCGGCTCCTCCGGGAGCCGGCCCACGTTGACGAGCATGATCACGAACAGAAACAGCACCATCACGCCGCCGGCGTAGACGAGGATCTGCACGGCGGCGAGGAACTCCGCGTGCTGCACCACGAACAGCGCGGCCACGGCGAGGAAGGTGGCCAGGAGCGAGAGCGCCGCGTGTACCGGGTTGCGGAGGGCGACGACGCCCACCGCCCCGGCGACGGAGACCGCGCCGACGGCGTAAAAGACGATGAGGGCGAAGTGGGCTGCCAGCCAGTCCATCGCTGCTACTCCCCCTTCTTCGACGGCGCGGCTCCGGTCGGATCCTTGGGGAGCATGCCGGCGTTGGGCCGCAGCACCCCGGGGAAGGGGCTGACCCCGTCCCAGCTCTGCAGCCGCTCCTTGGTGAAGTAGAGCCGCTCGTTCCGCTCGTACGCAGCGGTCTCGTAGCTCCTGGTGGTGAGCCAGATGGCCACCGGGTCCGTGGGGCAGGCTTCCTCGCACAGCCCGCAGAACATGCACCGCTTGACGTCGATGTCGTAGCGGTCGAGGACCTTCTTCTTGCGCTTCTTGCCCTCGACCTCGTACTCCTCGAAGTGGTCGGTGATGTGGATGATGTCGATGGGGCAGGCCTTGGCGCAGGCGTGGCAGACGATGCACCGCTCCTCCGAGAAGCCGAACATCCCCCGGAACCGGTCGGTGGGCGTCAGCTTGACCTCGGGGTACTGCACCGTGGCCTTCTTGCGGAACAGGTACTTGCCGGTGATTCCCAGACCCTTGACCAGGTCGAAGGGCACCACCGACGCGATGAGTCCCCAGAGGCTCATCGTGGACCTCCCAGCAGGAGCACGCCCAGCGCGACCGCGACCAGGTTGACGAGGCTGACAGGGATCAGCACCTTCCAGCCCAGCCGCATGAGCTGGTCGAAGCGGTAGCGCGGGAACGTCCCCCGGAACCAGATGTAGAGGAACAGGAACACCCCCACCTTCAGGGCGAACCAGATGAACGGCGGTACCACGTCGAGGAACGCGAGGGCGTGGACGTTGGGGAACGGCCGCAGCCATCCGCCGAAGAACAGCACCGTCGCCACCGACGAGATCACCACCATGTTGGCGTACTCGGCGAGGAAGAAGAAGGCGAACTTCATCCCCGAGTACTCGGTGTGGAAGCCGGCCACCAGCTCCGACTCGGCCTCGGGCAGGTCGAAGGGGTTGCGGTTGGTCTCCGCCACGCCGCACACGAAGTAGATGAACAGCGCGACGATGCCGGGCACGAAGTACCACACCCCCGCCGCCTGCTGCGCCTCGACGATCTTGACGAGGGACAGCGAGTTGGCCATGAGCACCACCGACACCACCGCGAACCCCATGGGGATCTCGTAGGAGATGAGCTGCGCCGCGGAGCGCAGGCCGCCCATGAGGGAGAACTTGTTGTCCGAGGACCAGCCGCCGAGGATGACTCCGTACACGCCCACCGAGGACACCCCGAGGATGAACAGGATGCCGACGTTGATGTCGGTGAGGCGCAGGATGTCGGTGGGGCCGAAGGGGATCACCGAGAAGACCACCAGGGCCGGCACGATGATGAGCCCCGGCGCGATGTAGAAGACCAGCTTGCGCGCGCGGGCCGGGACCACGTCCTCCTTGACGAACAGCTTCAGCGAGTCGGCGATGGGCTGCAGCCACCCCTTGGGCCCGACGCGGTTGGGGCCGAGGCGGATCTGCAGGTAGGCGAGGATCTTGCGCTCGGCGAAGGTGAGGTAGGCCGCGAGCAGGATGAGAACCGCCAGGATCACGACGATCTTGGCCAGTGGAATCAGCAGGTAGGCAACCAGAAGATTCGGCATCGGGCCTCCCTATCGGTCGATCTCACCGAGCACGATGTCGAGCGTGCCGATGACGGCGACCATGTCCGCGACCAGGAGTCCGCGCACCATCTCCGGCAGCGCCTGGAGGTTGATGAAGCACGCCGGACGCACGTGCAGCCGATAGGGCGTCGCGCCGCCGTCGGAGACACCGTAGTAGCCGAGCTCCCCCTTCGGGCTCTCCACCGAGAAGTACGCCTCGCCCTTGGGCGGTTTGATCACCTTCGGCACCTTGGCCATCACGGGGCCGTCGGGGAGGCGGTCGAGGCACTGCTGGACGATGCGGATCGACTGCCGCATCTCCTCCATGCGCACCAGGTAGCGGTCGTAGGTGTCGCCGTGGGTGCCGGTGGGGATGTCGAACTTGACCTCGTCGTAGTGGTCGTAGGGGAAGATCTTGCGGATGTCCCACTTCACGCCGGAGCCGCGCAGCGGCGGGCCGGTCAGGCCCCACTCCACGGCGTCGGCGGCGGAGATCACGCCGACCCCGACGGTGCGCTGCTTCCAGATCCGGTTGCCGGTCAGAAGCCCGTCCCAGTCGTCGATGTGGCGGGGGAGCTGGTCCACGAACGTCCGGCAGCGCTGCGCCCAGCCGTCGGGGAGGTCGTAGGGGACGCCCCCCGTCCGCATCGCGTTGAGGGTGAGCCGCGCGCCGCAGTACTCCTCGAACAGGTCGAGGATCGTCTCCCGCTGCTGGAAGGTGTAGAAGTAGGGGGTCTGGGCGCCGATGTCGAGGGCGTGGGTCCCCAGCCACACGAAGTGCGACGCCAGCCGCTGCAGCTCGGCCAGGATCATGCGGATGGTGGCGGCGCGGGGCGGCACCGTCACACCCATCATCTTCTCCACCAGGCCCACCAGGCCCTGGTTGTTGGTCGCCGCCGCCGTGTAGTCCATGCGGTCGGTGTGGGGGATGCAGCCGTTGTAGGTCTCGCGCTCGAACAGCTTCTCGGTCCCGCGGTGCAGGTAGCCGATGATGGGCTTGGCCTCGACGATCCGCTCGCCGGCGGTGCGCACCATCACGCGAAGCACCCCGTGGGTCGCGGGGTGCTGTGGACCGAAGGAGATCTCCATCTCCTCGCTGTCCTCGAAGCCCCTGATCTCTTCGGGCTCGGTCATTCCTTCCCCTCCTCGCCGCCGGCCGGCCCGCCTCCGGGCGGGAAGACGTCCGGGTAGACCGCGGCGCCGGTGTCGATGCCCTCGATGGGAAAGTCCTTCCGCAGGGGGTGTCCGTTGAACCCTTCCCAGGTGAGGATGCGCTCCAGGTTGGGGTGGCCCTCGAAGTAGACGCCGAACATGTCGAAGACCTCGCGCTCCATCCAGTTGGCCGTCTTCCACACGTCGGTCACCGAGGCCACACCGGCGCCCTCGGCCACCGCCGTCTTGACGCGCAGGCGGACCTGGTCGCGGTGGCGGTGGAGCCAGTAGACGACGTCGAAGCGCCCGGTCTCGCGGTCGTTCCAGTCCACCGCGGTGAGGTCGACGAGAAACCCGTACCCGAGCTGGTCCTTGCACGCGCGGCACACGTCGTGGAGCTTCCCGGCGGCCACCGTCACCGTGATCTCGCCAGCGTACGCCACCGCCCCGGTCACCGCTCCGGCCACCGCCTCTTCGAGCTCGCGCACCTGCGCGTGGCCGCGGGCGTCCTCGGCGACGGGCGCGACGGGCTTCTCCTCCCAGGGGGGCTTGGGCTCGGCCGGCGCCTGAGGCGCCTGATTCTCCTGGTCAGCCAAGGCTGCCTCCTAAACCGCCTTGCGGGCGATGGTCATGCGATCGATCTTGCGCTGAAGCTGCATGAGGCCGTAGATGAGGGCCTCGGGGCGCGGCGGGCAGCCGGGGACGTAGACGTCCACCGGAATCAGGCGGTCGACGCCCTGGGTCACGGCGTAGGTGCGGTAGGGCCCGCCGCAGGTGGCGCAGGACCCCATGGCGATGACCCACTTGGGGTCCGCCATCTGGTCGTAGAGCCGCTTGACGATGGGCGCCATCTTCTCGGTCACCGTGCCGGCGACGATCATCAGGTCGGCCTGCCGCGGCGTGCCGCGGAACACCTCCGCCCCGAACCGGGCCATGTCGAAGCGGGGGTCCAGCGCGGCCATCATCTCGATGGCGCAGCACGCCAGCCCGAACTGCATGGGCCACAGGGAGGAGCGGCGCGCCCAGTTGAAGACGGCGTCGTACGTGGAGAGCAGCACGTTGGGCGCGAAGCGGTTCTCGATCATACCCATTGCAGTGCCCCCCGGCGCCAGGCGTACACGTACCCCACCACGAGGATGGCGAGGAAGACCACCATCTCGATGAAGCCGAACAGGGCGAGCTTGCGGAACATCACCGCCCAGGGGTACAGGAACACCGTCTCCACGTCGAAAACGACGAACAGGACGGCGAGCAGGTAGTAGCGGACCGAGAAGCGGTGCTCGAGGGCGAACGTCGTCGCCTCCACGCCGCACTCGTACGGCTCCGCCTTGACGGGATCGTAGCGCCCGGACCGCAGCACCTTCGCGATGAGCAACGTGAGGATCGGGAACGAAAGGGCTACGAGGGTGAAAACCAGAATAGGGATGTACTGCGTCACTCCCCCTCCCTTCGGCCGTCGCGAAGTATAGCGATTGCCTTCACAAAGTCAACGGAACGAGTTATATGGATTCTGAAATTCAGTCGCACGAGCCTCGGCCCGTCACGGCCGTCCGGCGGTGGGCAGCAGCCGGTTGAGGGACCCGGAGCGGAGCCCCTCCAGGTCCAGGGTGACGAAGGCGAAGCCGGCCTCCTGGACCAGCCGCACCACCTCCTCGGAGAGGCCGTCGTCGAGGACGCGGCGCATGTCCGCGCGGGGCAGCTCGATACGCGCCGTGGAGCCGTGGTGGCGCACCCGCAGCTCGCGGAAGCCGAGAGCCTTGAGCGCCGCCTCGGCGCGGCCGATCTGGTCGAGCTTCTCCCGCGTGATCTCGTCGCCGTAGGGAATGCGCGAGGAGAGGCACGGGCTCGAGGGCTTGTCCCAGACCGGCAGGTCGAGGGACTTCAGCGCGGCGCGGACCGCGTCCTTGGTCCACCCCAGCTCCGCCAGCGGCGACCGCACGCCAGCCTCCCCCGCCGCCCGCCGCCCCGGCCGGTAGTCGCCGAGGTCGTCGGCGTTGGTGCCGTCGAGCACCGTGGCGAGCCCCGCCTCACGAGCCACCGCCGCCAGCCTCCGGAACAGCTCCCCTTTACACAGGTAGCAGCGCTCCGGCGGGTTGGCCGCGTAACCGGGGATGGCGAGCTCCGAGTAGACGATCTCCCGGTGGGCGATGCCGATGCGCCGGGCCAGCGCGGACGCGGCGTCGGCCTCGCCCCCCGCCAGGCTCTCCGAGCGAGCGGTGACCGCCAGCGCCCGGTCGCCCAGCGCCTGCTTGGCCGCCCAGGCGAGCAGGGTCGAGTCCGCGCCGCCGGAGAACGCCACCACCGCGCTTTCGAGGGTCTTCAGCCGAGCCACGAGCAGGTCCACGCTTCCCATGGGGCGCAGTGTACCCCGACGCGCTGACGGCCCGCCGCGCGGTCAGCTCAGCGGCGGGCCGAACGCCCTGAGGGTGAGCACCGGGCAGGGCGCCATGCGGGCCACCTTCTCCGCGACGCTGCCCTGGAGGAGGTGCGCCAGCCCCGTGAGCCCGTGGCTGGAGATGACCACCAGGTCGGAGCCGCGCTCCCGGGCGAACTCCACGATCTCGTGGATCGCCTTCCCGTCGAGGGCGAACGCCTCCATCGGCACGTCGGGACCGCCCACCTCCTGCGCGAACACGCCCAGCGCCGCCACCGCGCGCTTGCGGAAGTCATCGCTGTACAGCGGCTTGTACACGCGTCCCTCCATGTAGAAGTCGGGGACGATGGCCTCCTCCACGACGTGGAGCAGCTGCAGCGTCGCGCCGCGGGCCGCGGCCAGCTCCCGGGCCACCCGCAGCGCGGCGCGGGAGGGCGCCGAGAAGTCCACGGGAACCAGGATCTTCTCGATCGCCTCCGGGGGAACCGGCTCGGGCTGCTCCCGCACCGTGAGCACCGCGCAGGGCGCGTGGCGCAGGACCTCCTCGGCGACACTGCCGAGCAGCACGTGGGTGAAGCCGCGGCGCCCGTGGGTCCCCATGACGACGAGCTCGCAGTCCACCTCCGCCGCGTACTCCAGGATCGTCGCCGGCGCGGACACGCCGCGGCGCTGCACGCGCTCCACGGTGAGCCCGGTGCCGTGGGCCCCGAGGTCCGTCTCCATGCGGGCGGCGGCGGTGCGCTCCAGCGCGGCCATCACCTCCTCGCGGTCGGGAAAGTGGTGGCCCGGGGAGTGGGGATCGTCGTCGAGGAGGGTGACCACGTGGAGCATGTGCAGCTCGGCGCCGGTCTCGGTCGCCAGGCGGAGGGCGTGGCCCATGGCCTGGGCGGCGCACGGCGAGAAGTCGGTGGGGAACAGGATCCTGCGCACCTTCATGGGGGAGCCTCCCTGGCGGCCTTCCACCCCGGCGGGACCGCCGGAGGGGGCCGCAGCTGTCACGGTCACGGCGGATCGAGTCTAGCACCGTGGGATTCAGCCCGCCGCGTGCGCGGACGGTCCGGCAACCGCCGTTTCGACCTGCAGCCCCAGGGCTAAAAAATTTTTTTAAAAAGGGGGGGGGGGGGGGGGGGGGGGGGGGGGGTAAAAGGTCCGGGGGTGGCATCGCCGCCGCACAGCAGCGCCACGTAGCCGCACCCTTCAGGGTGCGTGGGTGGGCGGGCGGCGAGACGCGGCCTGAAGATCCGTCGAACCGGCAGCGGGCGGGGGGCCGGAGGCCGGCCTCCGCCAACGCAGGAGCAGCCCGGGATCCAGCCCGCCAGACCTGGGCTACATTCGGTTGTGCAGGATCGTTGCGGTCGCGCGGTCAGTGGTCCGGGGGTGGCATCGCCGCCGCGCGGCAACCCCACGTAGCCGCACCCTTCAGGGTGCGTGGGTGGGCGGGCGGCGAGACGCGGCCTGAAGATCCGTCGAACCGGCAGCGGGCGGGGGCCGAGGCCGGCCTCCGCCAACGCAGAAGCAGCACGGGATTCAGCCCAGCAATACGTAACGGGCCCAAGTAGGTTACATAGACA
>CAVVTR010000004.1:0-202066 GCA_963751245.1 uncultured Acidobacteriota bacterium
CGGCGTTGCCGACGACGTTGGGCGTCGCCTTCTTGTAGGTGATCGGGCAGTACTCGTCGATCATGTTGCCGCACAGGACCTGTCCGATCCTCTCCTCGAAGTCCCAGACGTTGGAGGAGTAGGTCAGGGTGAGACCGTAGGAGAGCCCGCCTCCTGCCGGATAGCGAGGCCCGATGGGAATGGTGAGCCCCAAGCTCCCGCTCGAGAGGTCGACGGAGTCGATGTTGTCGAACTGGTAGAGCTTGTCGGGGTGGAAGCCGCGCTCGTGGGGGTCCTCCTGGACCTGGCCGAGGGCGCCCGCGGCGGCGACGACGCTCAGGACGAGGACGGTGAGCCAATGACGTGCACGCATGATGTGCTCCCTTTCCATGAGTGTCCGGGTCCGCCCTCAGTGGGCCGCGCCGAAGGTGGTGGCGTAGAACTGCATGAGCCGCGGATCGACAACGACGATGACGTCGCCGTCCTCGAGCTGGGCCGGCGCCGCCTCGGCGGTTTCGATGGGTCGCATGGCGGCGAGGTCCGCCTCGATGGACCCGTCCTCCTTGCGGTCGGCATCGGAGGCGCCGCCGTCGCCGACGCTGAGCGCCCAGGCTCCACTGCCCGGCCGGACGAGGAGGATCTCGAGGAAGCCACGGCTGTCCTGGAGGGCCTCGACGGCACCCTTGGGGTTGCGGCGGTAGCTGTTTCCGGGGAGCGCGACCTCGCGTCGCGGCATGGTGTCGGGGGTCGCGACGGTGAAGGCGCCGGTAGCAAGGTCGACGGCGGTCCAGATGGAGCGAGCCGGGACGGGATCCTTGAGCTCGAGGCGCACGACGCCGTCGGCATCGTCGTCAGCCACGACGACATCGCGGCGGACGACCTGGGTGGTCCAGCGCGGGCGCACCCTGGCGATCTCGAACCAGACGACCGAACCGCCCGGGGTGACGCCCTTCGCGACGAGCGCCGAGGGCTCGAAAGCCACGGTCGGTTGGGCGCTCGTCGAGACCGCTGCGAGCCCCAGAAGCAGAATGCCTGCAAGTGTCCGCATCATGACGTCCTCCTCCCATGCCGTGGGCCAGGATGGAGCCCGTTGGAGGTGAGCAGCGCCGCCAGGAGGCCTTGGAAGGCGCTACAGCGCGAGTCAGTGGTGAACCTACGGTCGTGGTTAGAGCAACCGCCTAGAGCGGCGCCAAGGGGAGAAAGGAACGGAGGACCAGCCAGCTGGAGCAGATGCCTCAGGCTCCCTCGTCGCCCCGAGTCTGCTCGTTCGCCCGGCACCTTGTTGCGCTCACGAACAGGCCCAGCTGCTGGGGCTACGACCGAGCAAACTCCTTCCATACACTTGAGATACTCCCGCCTCATCGGAACAGTCCCTTCTGGAACACGACTGATCATCCGTAGTCTGCCCGACGACAACCCACAGGGTACGTGACGTGGAACACGTTGCGTCACATCTTGGTCGACCGGCTACACGGAACGGGAGACTTCTGCCTCGCGTATCATCGGTCTACCACCCTCAGGGCCAAGCTTCTTGCCAGCGTGAGAGCCGACTGCCTCGCCGAGGCCCCAGAGCGCAGGTTGCGGTTGCCACAGGCCGGACCGGTGGCGAAGGCGGCCTCACGGCCGCCTTCCCCCCTTCTTTCCAGCGTCCGGAAACCCTCCGCGATGATCTCCCCGCAGCACGGCGGCGCCCCTTCGAAGAGAAAGGGCCCGGCGCGAGCCGGGCCCTGCACTGCTCCGATGGGGCCGCGTCAGTGGGCGCGGTTCTGGTAAGCGGGGCGCTTGGGCACCACCGGCGGGTTCTTCTCCAGGCTCGACGTGATCTCCTGGATTGCCCGGTCGAGCTGCGGGTCGTTGCCGCCGAGCATCTTGGCGGGGTCGTCGACGACCTCGATGTCGGGGTCCACGCCGTGCCCCTCGATGACCCACTCCCCCTTGGTGTCGTAGATGCGGAAGGTGGGCACGGTGACCCCGCCGCCGTCGATGAGCGGCGGCGCACCGGAGATGCCGATGAGGCCGCCCCAGGTGCGGGTGCCGATGAGCGGACCGAGGCCGGCGAGGCGGAAGAAGTACGGGAAGGCGTCGCCCCCCGAGCCGCTCCAGCCGTTGATGAGCATCACGTAGGGACCGTGGTGGGCGACGGGCGGCCACTGCCAGTCCTTGCCGTCCCTGACGGCCCAGTAGCTCAGCACCGGACGGTCGAGGAGCTCGATGAAGCGGTCCGGGATCTGCCCGCCGGAGTTGAAGCGCTCGTCGATGATGAGCCCCTCCTTGGTGTACTGGCCCATGAACTGCCGGTAGAGCTCGTTCTGGCCGCCGAGGCCGGTGTCCTGAACGTAGATGTAGCCGACCCGGCCGTGAGTGGCCGTCTCGACCTTGGCGCGGTTGGCGGCGATCCAGGCCAGGTTGCGCAGGTCCGTTTCGCTGGCCAGCGTCTTCACCAGAACCTTGCGGGCACCGTCGCTGGTCGGAGCGCCGTTGACGGTGAGCTCCACGGTCTCGTCGGCGAGCCCGGCGAAGGCGGCGAAGGGCGACTTCGCGGTGTCCACCGGCACGCCGTTGACGGCCAGGAGGTAGTCCCCGGCCTTGACGCCGACGCCGGGCTCGGCCAGGGGCGAGCGGGCGTCCTTGACCCACGGAGCGCCGTTGACGATGTGCGTGATCCGGTAGGCGCCGTTCTCCAGGGCGAAGTCGGCCCCCAGCAGGCCGACGGGGCGGCGCTCGGGGTGCTCGATGTCGCCCCCGCCGCGGTAGGTGTGCGACGAGTTGAGCTCGCCGATGAGCTCGCCGAGAACCCAGTTGACGTCGTCCCTCGTGGCGCACTGCTCGAGGAGCTTGCCGTAGCGGACCCGCATCGCGTTCCAGTCCACGCCCTGCATGTTGGGGTCGTAGAAGAAGTCGCGCTCGAAGCGCCAGGCGTCGGTGAAGATCTGCCTCCACTCCGCCCGCGGGTCCACGGTCATCACGAGACCGGCCGTGGAGACGGTCTTGTCCAGCTTCTGCTCGGGTGCCGGCTCGACGATGGCGAACACCTTCTTCACCATCACCAGGATCTTCTTGCCGTCGGCCGAGAGGGTGTAGGCGTCCACGTCGGCGAGGACGGTCTTCTCCTCACGCTTGTCGAAGTCGTAGTAGACCAGCGGGCTCTTCTCGTCCGCGGAACCGGTCCGCGGCAGCCGCCGGTAGAGCAGCTTCCCCTTCACGGCCGCGAGATCCGCGTAGTTCCCGGCATCCGGGGGAAGCACCACGGCACGGGCCTCGAAGCCGTCGAGGTCGATCTTCACGGGCTCGGGAGCCTTGGTCTTGTCCTTCTCCTCCCCGCCCTTCGCGGCCGCCTTATCCTTGCCGGCCTTGGCGGGCTTCTTGGCCTTCGCCGCGGGCTCGTCGCCGGCGGCACCCTTGTCCTCCCCCTCGACGTCGTTGCGCGGCGCCAGGGGGGACGCCACGTCCTTGCGCAGCGGCACGGCGACGAGGTTCGACACGTTGGCGTAGATCCAGCTGTTGTCCAGGGCCGCATAGCTGGGGTCGTAGGTGCGGCTGGCGAGGAAGTAGAGGTATTTGCCCTCGGGATCGAACACGGGGTCCGAGGCCTCGGCGAACCCCGCCGTGAGAGTGTGGAGCCTGCCGTCCGCCGTGTCGTAGAGGAACACCGCCGAGACCTTGTTGTCCTGGTCGCGGCTGTACACGAGGTAGCGGCTGTCAGGCGACCACCGCGCCGTGAACGCCGCCAGCCCCCCCTGGAAGAGGTCGATGCCGTGGTCGATGGCCTTCACGGCGCCGGTGGCCACTTCGCAGACGTTGATCGTCATGGTCTGGTCGATGAACGCCACCCGCTTCGAGTCCGGGGACCAGAAGATGCTGTACCGGAAGCCGGGGCCGAGGTGGGTGACCGTGCGCTCCTCCCCGGTGCCGTCGGCGCGCCGCAGCGTGAGCTCGTACTCGCCGCTGCGGTCGCTGAAGTAGGCGATCCAGGTGCCGTCCGGCGACCACGCAGGCGAGCGCTCGGCGATGCCCGATGTGCGGGTGAGGTCGTAGGTCGGTCCGTGCTCCGCCGGGACGCTGAACAGGTCGCCCCGGGCCTGGAACACGACCCGCTTGCCCGACGGGGACAGGGTGCCGTCCTGGATCTCCTTGGAGACCTTCTCCGCCTGCGGCCGCAGCGTGGACTCGTCGGTGACCACCTTGACCGGCACCTCGTGGAGCTTCTCCGTGGTGAGGTCGAGGCGGTAGAGAAGGCCACCGGCCTGGAGGACGATGTCCTCGGGGCCGATGGACGGGAACTGGACGTCGTGGTCGGTGAAGGCGGTGACCTGCCGCATGGCCGACGTCGCGAGGTCCATCGCCCAGATGTTGCCGCGCTTTGCCGGTCCCCGGTCGGACAGGAAGTACAACGTGCCGCCGTGGAGCATGGGCTGCGTGTAGTTGGGACCGTCGCCGCCCACCTCCTTCGAGGTGTTCTTGGCGAGGTCGTAGAGCCAGATGCGGCTCGCCATGCCGCCCCGGTAGCGCTTCCAGGTGCGGAAGTCGCGCCCTTCCGGCACGAACGCCAGCAGCGTGCCGTCCGCGGACAGGGACGCGAACTCGCCGTAGGGCACGGGGAGCTTCACCGGCAGCCCGCCGGCGGCGGGCACCCGGTAGAGCTGGGAGAACCGGGTGCGGTAGCTCTCCCGCCCCGACGCGAAGAGCAGGTCGGTGCCGTTCGCGTACCACTGGAGCATCCGGTCCGGCATGGGGTGGTAGGTGACCCGCTCCGGCATCCCGCCCATGGTGGGGAGGATGTAGATGTCCTCGTTGCCGTCGTAGTCCCCGGTGAAGGCGATGCGGCTGCCGTCGGGCGAGAAGCGAGGGAAGCTCTCCTCCCCCGCGGGCGTGGTCAGCCGCATGGCGGTCCCGCCGGTCTTCGGCACCACCCAGATGTCACCGGCGTAGACGAACGCGATGTCGGTCCTCGAGACCGCCGGCATGCGGAGCAGCCGCGCGTCCACCTGCGCCCACACCGTGGCGGCGAGGAGAAACGGCAGCAGGACGATCATTCCCTTGGCGGTGCGCATGCATCCTCTCCTTTCGTTCGGACGCGGCCTCCGGTCAGCCGGGGCGCGGCCCCTCAACCTGTTCGGTCCCCGGAGGCGGCAGCGTCCGGTAGCGGCGGCGCCGCCGGGTCGGCCGTCAGCCGCCTGGCGGCGGCACCTGCACGGAGGATCTTGACAGAGACTCTACCGCGTCTCGCCGCCCCGGGTCCAGGGGCGCCGGAGCGCCTCCCGGGTTAGACTTGGAGAATGTCCTGAGGAGGTGGTGCGTGGCCGATCGCAACGACAGACCCAACGCCCTGGAGCGCCGGGATCTCCTGAAGCTGGGGACAGCCGCCACCGTGGGCTTCCTGGCCCGCGGCGCCGCCGCGGACCCGCGGCCGATGCCCGGCCTGCCGGCCAACCCGGTGACGCCCGGCGCCATGCCCACCCGCAACCTGGGCCGCACCGGCTACCGGACCGGAATCTTCAGCCTGGGCGGCCAGGCCGCCATCGAGAAGCCGGACAACGCCGCCGTCGCAGTGCCCCTCATCGAACGGGCCCTCGACCTCGGGGTCAACTACATCGACACCTCGGCCCGCTACGGCGGACCCGACCGGTGGAGCGAGCGCTACGTCGGCGAGGTCATGAAGCGCCGCCGCTCCGAGGCTTTCCTCGCCACCAAGACCCACGACCGCACCCGGGACGGGTCCCTCAAGCTCCTCCGCCGGTCGTTCGAGCTGCTGCAGACGGACCACGTGGACCTGTGGCAGCTCCACGCGGTCTCCCGCATGGACGAGGTGGAGCAGATCTTCGCGCCCGGCGGCGCCATCGAGGCGCTGGAGAAGGCCCGCGACGAGGGCCTCGTGCGCTTCGTCGGCATCACCGGCCACGCCGATCCAGACGTGCTGGCCGAGGCCATCCGGCGCTTCCCCTTCGACACCGTGCTCCTGGCCGTCAACGCCGCCGACCCCCACCACCTCCCCTTCCGGCGCACCCTGCTGCCGCTGGCGGTGGAGAAGGAGATGGGGATCATCGGGATGAAGATCCCGGCGCGCGGGCGGATCCTCTCGTCGTGGACGCCGCCCCCCGCTGCCGAGCAGCGCACCTCCCAGCGGGCGACCCGGCCGGGGACGCTGACCATGGCGGAGGCCATGCGGTATGTCCTCTCCCTGCCCGTCAGCACGGTCATCGTGGGGTGCGACTCGGTGGCGCAGCTCGAGGAGAACGTCCGCATCGCGCGCTCGTTCACCCCCCTGAGCGACGCCCAGCTGGCCGCCCTCGAGAGCCGCGCCGAGCCGGTTCACCGCCAGGCGCTGTTCTTCCGGCGCTGGGACGCCTGACAGGCACGGACACCAACGGGGCGGCCCGCGGGCCGCCCCGTTCCCTGCCGCTCGTCCCGGCCGTGCTCAGTGGCCGGCCGGCCTCGACCCCACCGGCCGCAGGTGGGCGAACTCGTCGCCCGGGAGCCACTGGGGCGTCCGGTCGGCCTGCGTCACCATCCAGCCCACGAGGAAGCCCAGCTGCGTGTCCTCGACCATGCCGTCGTAGTTCCAGGTGCCGTCGAGCTCGTCCGACGGCCGGTGGTAATGGGCGGCCGTCCAGGCCTCCGAGGTCTTCCGGCCCCACCCCTCCGGGCGTCCCACGTAGTCCACGCCGGAGCCGAAGTACAGGCAGGGGACGCCGATCTTGGCGAAGGAGAACTGGTCGGAGCGGTAGAACGAGCCCTGCTCCGGGAACGCCTCGTCGGTGACCACCCGGTCCTGCAGGGCCGCGGCCTGCCGCAGCACGCCGTCCAGCGTCGACTTGCCCATGCCCACCTGGGCCACGTCCTTCGTCCGGCCGAAGATGTTGCCGGCGTCGAAGTTGATGTCGGCCACGATATCGTCCGCCGGCACCGGCGGGTGGGAGGCGAAGTAGGCGGAGCCCAGCAGGCCCGACTCCTCGCCCGTGACGAACACGAAGAGCACCGAGCGCCGCGGTCGGGCCGGGAGCGCTTCGAACGCCCGCGCGATGGCGAGCACCTCCGCCACGCCGGAGGCGTTGTCGCGGGCGCCGTTGAAGATCGCGTCGCCGGTCTCGTCGGGACGGCCCACGCCCAGGTGATCGTGGTGGGCGGAGTAGACGACGAACTGGCTCTTGAGCCGGGGATCGGAGCCGCGGATCATGCCGCAGACGTTGCCGGTGCGGGCGCGGCTCACGGTCGAGGTCAGGTGCAGCGAGGTCGAGATGCCCAGGGGCACCGGCTTGAAGTCGCGGCTGCGGGCGGCCTTCTCGAGGGCCGCGAGGTCCTTGCCGGCCGCGGCCACCAGCCGGGCGGCCGCGTCGTGGGTGGCCCAGGCGGACACCTGGATGCGCGGCTCACCGCCGGCGGGCAGCTCGAACTGCTCCTTGCTCCACGAGTTCTGCACGACGCGCCAGGGGTATCCGGCGGAGGGGTCGGTGTGGATGATGATCGCGCCGGCGGCGCCCAGGCGGGCGGCCTCCTCGTACTTGTACGTCCAGCGCCCGTAGTAGAGGCGCCGCGGCCCCTCGAACAGGGCGGGGTCCCAGTCGGGGTCGTTGTTGAGCATGAGCAGGACCTTGCCTTTGAGGTCGGCCCCCTTGATGTCGTCCCAGTGATACTCGGGGGCGACGATCCCGTACCCCACGAACACCACCTCGGCGCCGTCGAACCCGGCCTCGGGCTCTGTACGCCGCTGGTGGCGATGTAGTCGTTCCAGTACTGCATGGTCACGGCCTTGCCGCCGGCGTCGAAGCTCCAGGTCTCCGGAGCCTTCGAGGTGATGCCGACGATGTCGAACTCCTGCTCCCAGCGGCCGCCCGCGAAGCCCGGCTCGAGGCCCAGAAGCTCCATGGTGCTGGCGAGGTAGCGCCGGGCGAGGACGTCGCCGATGTGGGAGGGAGCGCGCCCCTCGAGGAGGTCGTCGGCGAGGAAGCGGACCGGCGCCTCGAGGGCGGCCGGCGTGACGACGGCCTCGGCCTTCTTCACCGCCTCGGGGAGCGGGGCGGCCGACTGGGCACCGGCTGAGGATGCGAGCAGGAGAACGCAGAATGCGGTTGACGCTCCACGGACGTTCATCTCGAGAGGCCTCCTTCGTGTCGTGGGCCGCGGCACAGGCCGCGGCGCTGACGCTCGCGTGATCATCTCAGATCGCCGCGGTGAAGCCAAGGCGTGCGCGACGGCCCACGGTCGGAGACGTCCGCGTCAGGGGAGCAGCAGCGTGGAACCCACGGTGCGGCGGCCTTCCAGGGCGCGGTGGGCCTCGGCGGCCGCGACCAGGGGGAAGGTCTGCCCGATCTCCATCTTCACGGCACCGGACAGCATCACGTCGAACAGGTCCCGCGCCGTGGCCAGCAGGTCCTCCCGCGTGGCGGTGTACGCCATCAGGCTGGGCCGGGTCAGGAACAGCGACCCCTTGGCGGCGAGGAGCGTCGGTGCGAAGGGCTCCACGGGCCCGGACGCGTTGCCGAAGGAGACCATGAGCCCGAGCGGCTGCAGGCAGTCCAGCGAGCCCTCCCAGGTGCTCCGCCCCACCGAGTCGTAGACCACCGGGACGCCGGCCCCCCCGGTGAGCTCGCGCACCCGCGCCACGAAGTCCTCGCGCGTGTACACCACCGGGTGGTCGCAGCCGTGCGACGCCGCCAGCGCCGCCTTCTCGTCGCTGCCGACGGTGCCGATCACGGTGGCGCCCAGGTGCTTGGCCCACTGGCACAGGATCAGCCCGACGCCGCCCGCGGCGGCGTGCACGAGGATGGTCTCGCCCGCAGCCACCCGGTGCGTGCGGCGCAGCAGGTACTGTGCCGTCATACCCTTGAGCATGGCCGCCGCCGCCGCCTCGTTCCCGATCCCCTCGGGCAGGGGGACGAGGACGCGGGCCGGCATGACCCTCGCCTCGGAGTACGCGCCCAGCGGGCCTCCCGCGTAGGCCACGCGGTCCCCGGGCCGCACCTCCGCGACGCCGGGGCCCACGGCCTCGACGACGCCCGCCGCCTCGATCCCGAGGCCCGAGGGCAAGCTCACCTTGTACAGCCCGGAGCGGTGGTAGGTGTCGATGTAGTTGAGGCCCACCGCGGTGTGGCGGACCCGCGCCTCGCCGGGTCCCGGCGACGGCGGCTCGGACTCCTCCACGCGCAGCACCTCGGGACCGCCGATGGAGTGGATGCGAATGGTCTTCACCATGGTGTCCTCCCCGGCGCCCCACACCGGCGGCGTCGTTCGTGCGACACGGTATCATGTTCTCCTCCCGGGGTGCCGCCGGTCCACGACGGGCCGAGGTGTCCCCGGCGGGAAGCCAGGCCGGGAGGTGAGGTGGGGCTGTTCGAGATCATCGCGATCCTGCTCACGCTGGCGGCGCTGTTCAGCTACGTCAACGTCCGCTTCATCAAGCTCCCCACCAGCATCGGGGTCATGGTGGTCGCCCTCGGCGTCTCCCTCGCCCTGCTCGCGGCGGGCCGGCTCGGGCTCGGCCTCGAGAACGTCGCCCGCGGCGTGCTCTCCTCCGTGGACCTCGAGGCCGCTCTGCTGCACGGCATGCTGGGCTTTCTGCTCTTCGCGGGCTCGCTGCACGTGAACCTGAACGACCTCGTCGAGCAGCGCTGGAGCGTCGGGCTCCTCGCCACCGGCGGGGTGGTGCTGTCGACGGTGCTGGTCGGCGGGCTGACCCTGCTCGCCACGCGGGCGGCCGGGGTCCACCTGCCCCTCCTCGCCTGCCTCCTCTTCGGCGCCCTCATCTCGCCCACCGATCCCATCGCCGTCCTCGGCATCATGCGGACCGCCGGCGCCGACAAGCGCCTCGAGATCACCGTGGCCGGGGAGTCCCTCTTCAACGACGGCGTCGGCGTCACGGTGTTCACCATTCTCCTCGTGCTGGCCTCGGGGACCCACGAGATCACCGGCACGACGGTGCTCGAGCTCCTCGCCGCGCAGGCCGTGGGCGGCGTCGTGCTGGGCCTGCTGCTCGGCATCGGCGCCTATCACCTGATTAAGCGGGTCGACGACTACCAGGTGGAGATCATGATCACGTTGGCCCTGGTCACCGCGGGGTATGCCGTTGCCGAGCACCTGGGGACCTCGGGGCCCCTGGCCATGGTGGTGGCGGGCCTGCTGGTCGGCAACCACGGGCGCGCCTTCGCCATGTCCGCGTCGACCAGGCGGCACCTCGACACCTTCTGGGAGCTCGTGGACGACATCCTCACCGCCGTGCTCTTCGTGCTCATCGGCCTGGAGCTGCTGGTCCTGCCGGTGAGCCCCCGCCTGGTGCTGGCGGGCGTCGCGGCCATCCCGGCGGTGCTCCTCGCCCGCTGGCTCAGCGCGGGCGGCATCGTGGCGGCGCTCAGCAGGCGGCGGCCGCTGCCGGCGGGCGCCACCCGCATCCTCACGTGGGGCGGCCTGCGCGGCGGGATCTCGGTGGCGCTCGCACTGTCGCTGCCGCCCGGCCCCGACCGGGCGGTGGTCGTCGCCATCACCTACGTCGTGGTCGTCTTCTCCATCGTCGTGCAGGGGCTCACGGTGGGGAGGCTGGTGCGTGCCACGGCACGATGAAGCGGGAACATTCCGGGCACCGTGTCACGTTGGTGGTGGCGCACCCGGACGGGCCCCCGCGACGCGGGGCCGTTGTCAGCGGAGAGAAAATCCGCTGGAATGAAACGTGGAGGTTTCCATGCGACTGAGCACAGCAGCTGTGGTTGCGCTCCTCGGAGCCGGGCTCGTGGCCTGCTCCGGGCCGCAGCCCCCGAAGGAGCAACCGAGCGCGCAACTGACCATCGCCCCCGACATCGCGGCTCGCCGCGCGCAGTTCAAGCCGATGAAGATCGAGGCCGATACCAGCCATCTCTCAGCCGACGACACCAGGACCCTCGAGCACCTGGTCACCGCGGCGACCGCCATGGACCGGATCTTCTTCGAGCAGGTGTGGTCGGGCAACCGCGCGTTCGCCGCCAAGGTTTCGGCGCTCACCGGGCCCCTGGCGCAGCCGGCCAAGGACTACTACCGCATCATGTTCGGACCCTGGGACCGGATCGACGGCTTCAAGCCGTTCATCGGCGACACCCCGCATCCGCCGGGCGCCGGGTTCTACCCCGAGGACATGACCAAGAAGGAGTTCCAGGACTTCTTCGCCAGCCACCCCGACGAGGAGAAGGCGCTGACGTCGCCGGTGACCGTGATCCGCCGGGAGAACGGCGCCCTGGTTCCGGTGCCCTACAGCCAGGCGTACCGTCTCGAGCTCGAGTCCGCGGCGGAGGAGCTGCGCACCGCGGCGTCCACCGCGTCCAGCGAGAGCCTCCGAAACTTCCTGAAGATGCGCGCCGAGGCGTTCACCACCAACGACTACACCCCCTCGGACATGGCCTGGATGGACGTCACGGGGCCCATCGAGATGGTCATCGGACCCTACGAGACCTACGAGGACGGTCTGTTCGGCTACAAGGCCGCCTTCGAGGCCTTCGTGTGCGTGGAGCGTCCCGACGACTCGAAGCTGCTGGCGAAGTTCGCCGGTGAGCTGCCCTACCTCAAGGCGCACCTGCCCATCCCCGAGGCCAACAAGAAGTACACCATGGGCTCGCACTCGCCGATCAAGGTCGTCGACGAGGTGTTCACGGCGGGCGACGCCAGGGCGGGCGTGCAGACCCTGGCCTTCAACCTGCCCAACGACGCCAAGGTCCGCGAGGCCAAGGGCACCAAGAAGGTGCTGCTCAAGAACATGATGCACGCCAAGTTCGACGCCATCCTGACCCCCATCGCCGAGCACGTGCTGCCCGCGGGCGACGCGGCCAAGGTGAACTTCGACACCTACTTCGAGTTCATCCTCTTCCACGAGCTCTCCCACGGCCTCTCCCCGGGAACCATCGTGGTCGGCGGACGCACCACCGAGCCCAGGATGGAGCTCAAGGAGCTCTACTCGGCCATCGAGGAGGCCCAGGCGGACGTGGTGGGCGTCCACAACATCTACGAGCTGGTCGACAAGGGCGACATCCCGAAGGCCGTCGGCGAAGGCCTCCCGTGGTCGTACACCGCCGGCCTGTTCCGCGCCGCCCGCTTCGGGACCACCGAGGCGCACGGACTGGGCGTCGTGATCCAGGCCAACTACCTGCTCGAGAAGGGCGCCATCACGATCACGCCGGAGGGCCGCTTCGCCCCAGTGCCCGCCGCCTTCCGCAAGGGGATCGACGCCCTGGCCCACGACCTCCTCATGATCGAGGCAACGGGCTCGTACAGCGGCGCCGAGGAGATGGTCAAGCAGTACGGGACGGTCAAGCCGGCGATGCAGAAGCTCCTGGACAGTCTGACCGACATCCCCGTGGACATCGACCCGGTCTACGCGGTCAAGGGCGGACCGCTGGCCTGACGCCCGCCAGCCGTGCCGCTCGAGGCGAAAAAGCATCCCGGAGGCGCCCCGCGCGGGGCGCCTCCTTCTCCTTTGCCGACGCGTGGTAAGGTGAATCTGTATGCACCGGACCACGGTCCTCGGGGTCTGTCTCGCCCTCGCCGGCCTGGTCGCCTGCACCTCCGCCGGGCCGACGGCGGCCGGGGACGTCCGCTTCTTCCCGAGGCCGGACCTGACGGCGGCTCTCGGTGCGGTGCTGGACGCGATCGCCTCGATGGACGGGCGGGTCTTGACGGCGTCCGCCGACGAGCGCGCGGGGGCGGGGCGGCTCCTCGTGCTCCACGAGTGGCGCCGCCCCGAGAGCGAGAGCGCGGTTCTCCACGTGGTGCTCAGCCGGGAGGGCGGCGGGGTTCGGATCCACGTCACGGCGGAGCCCCTCGGGACCGTCTTCGAGCGCGCGTCCCGGCCCGGTCCGGCGGCGTCCGAGGACATCCTGCCGCCCGGTGCGTGCAGGCCCTGCCAGGACCAGCTGGGCCCCAAGGACCTCACCGGCCGCGGCAACGCCCGGGTCCTCGCCAACCTCCGGCGGGCTCGGCACGCGTTCCTCGCGGCGTGGGACGAGGGGGGCACATGAACGGACGGGCCTGCCGGCGACGCCGGAGAGCCCGGGAGAGGTAGAGAGGACCGATGGCGACCACGGAGTCCTTCGACATCACCACCGGCTGCGACCTCCAGGAGGTCGACAACGCCGTGAACCAGGCCCTCAAGGAGCTGCGGCAGCGCTACGACTTCAAGAACGCCGCCATCGACATCGAGTTCCGCCGCGCCGACGCCGAGCTCGTCCTCTCCGGACCGGACGAGTTCAGGCTCAAGGCCATGTGGGAGGTGCTCCTGGCCAGGATGACCCGGCGCGGCGTGCCGGTGAAGAACCTCCACGCCGGGCGCATCGAGCCCGCGGCGGGGAGCACGGCGCGCATGGAGGTCGAGCTCCAGCAGGGGCTGCCGACCGAGACCGCCAGGAGCATCGTCAAGATCATCAAAGACTTGAAGCTCCGGAAGGTGCAGGCGGCGATCCAGGGGGACCAGGTCCGCGTGGCGTCCCCCTCCAGGGACGAGCTGCAGCGCGTCATCGCGGCCCTCAAGGAGCGCGACCTCGGTGTCGAGCTCCACTTCGGCAACTTCCGCTCCCAGTAGGGCCGTGCGGGAGAGCGCCACCCCACCGGCCACCGGCCGCGCCACCGCGCCGCGGCGCCCGGTCCACGCCCTCGGGAGGTGAGCGGCCGTGCCACTGAACGGAAACCTCGCCACCATGGGCTTCACCGACCTGATCCAGTGGGTCGCCGTCAGCCGCAAGACCGGGATCCTGGTCATCAAGGGCCCGCGCTGCACCAAGCGCATCCTCTTCCACGGGGGCCTCGTCGCGGCCGTCGCCTCGGACGACCCCGCCGAGCACCTCGGGACCTTCCTCGTCGGCTGGGGCTACCTGACCGAGGCCGGGCTGCAGGAGCTCCTCGGCCAGCAGCGCCGGATGGGCACGATGCTGGGTGAGGCCCTGGTGCGGCGGGGCGTGCTCAGCCGTGACGAGCTGCGGCGGGTGCTGGTGGTCAAGACCGAGGAGAGCGTCTTCGACCTCATGGGCTGGCGCGAAGGGGAGTTCTTCTTCCTGGAGGAGGCCCAATCCAGACGCGACTTCCAGGGTCTCGACCTCGCCGTGGACCACTTCCTCATGGAGGGGGCGCGGCAGGAGGACGAGCGGCGGCGGATCGCAGAGCTCATCCCCGACTCGTCCTTCGTCCCGGCTCTCGCCCGCCGGCCGGACCCGCTGCCCGAACCCGGCGACGAGCGGCGGGTCCTGGAGGCCATCGACGGCGTCCGCAGCGTCCACGAAGTGGCGCTGGCCTGCCGGATGCCGGAGTTCCAGACGCTGGAGATCATCTTCCGGGCGATCCGCGACGGGCGGGTCGCCGTCGGGCCGCCACGCGCCCACCGGGCCGCGGCTCCGGCCCGTCCAGCCGGACGGACGGCGGTGCAGGAGGCGACCAACAGCCTCGCCCTGGGCGAGCTCCGCGAGGCCCACCGCCACCTGCGGCGGGCGGCCGGTGACATCGGCGCGGACACCGCCACGGTGGAGGAGGCCCGCTCCCTGGAGGCCGAGATCGCCGCTGAGCTCGAGCGCACCTTCGTGGAGGGTTCGCCCGTTCCCGAGCTGGCGGTCTCCCTGGCCGAGCTGGACGAACTCGAGACCGGCCCCGAGGATGCGTTCGTCCTCTCCCGGGTCGACGGGCGCTGCACCGCGCAGCAGGTGCTCTCCCTGCTGCCCGGGGAGCGGTCCGACAACCTCCTGCTGCTCCACGACCTGCTGTTACGCGGGCTGATCCGCTTGCGGCGCTGAGCGCCCCGGACACGGTTCCGGGCCTCCGCAGCAGCCGGAGGCCCGGAGTTCGCGGCTCCCGAAGCCGTCTCAGTTGCCGGTGAACGAGTGGCAGTTGGTGCAGGCGCCGCCGTCCTTGTGGTGGTCCACCTTGTCGTCGTGGCAGGCCAGGCAGGTGTCGCGGCCCGTGACCAGCCAGGTGTGGGGCTTGTGGCAGTCGGTGCACTCGGCGTCCGGGTGTCCCCCCTTGGTGTGGAGCCCGGGCAGCGTCTTCTTGTCGTGGCACGAGGTGCACTCGGCCACGGGCTTCACTTCCTGCGCCTTCTCGTGGCAGGCGTCGCACCCCATGTCGATCATCGGCGCCTTGGGGTCGATCTTGTGACACTCGGCGCAGCTTGTGGGAGGGCGGAAGCCGGCCTGGTGGCAACGGCTGCACAGCATCTCGGCGTGCTTGCCCTTGAGCTCCCAGGGGTGCCAGCTCTCGTTGCTCGACGGCATCACCGTGCCCAGGGGAACGAGGGTGCCGCGCTGCGGCATGGTGTGGCAGACGGTGCAGTCCCGCGTGAGCACCTTGCCGGTGGTGGTGCTGACGTGCCGGCCATCGTGGCACCGGAAGCACCCCGGCCAGTTGCGGTGGCCGATGTTGGTGGCGTACGTCTTCCAGTTGACCTTCATGAAGGGGAACACGCTGCGGTCGTAAATGTGCACCGCCGACTGCACCACCGCCGAGATGCGGGCCGCCTGCTTGGCAGCCACGTCGGGGTAGTTCTTCGTGTAGTAGCCGGTGATCTCCTGGTCCAGCCCGGTGCGCGCCTCGGCGCGGCTCGGGTACTCCTTCTCGAGGGCGTCGACCACCACCTTCTTCACCCACGGCAGCGACGCGTCCATGCCACCGTTGGCGAGCGCCTCGTCCACGGCCGGCCCCGGAGCCGGGAAGATGTGGGTGGGGCGGTTGTGGCAGTCGATGCAGTCCATGTCGTGACGCGGCAGCGCGTCGAGCTGCTCCTTGGTGAGCTTGGTGTCCGTGCTGACGAACACCTCCTCGCCCCCCTCGTGGTGCTTCACGCGGACCCATGGGATGTCCTGCTGCTGAGGGTCGGTTGCGGCGAAGGAGACGGTGTTGTCGATGATCATGTGCCAGTGGATCCCGGCCCGGGCGCCGAGCTGCGGGTCGCCGCCGCCGGTCTTGACGAGGAGGGAGATCTCCTCGGCCGTGTTCTTCTCGTCGTAGCGGAAGTGCGGGATCTGCACCAGCTGCGCCCCGTAGAACTTGCGCGGCCAGTGGCAGTGCTCGCAGGTGGCGCGGGCGGGGCGCAGGTTCTGGATGGGGACGGGAATGGGCCGCGGGTAGGTGTGGAAGACCGCCGCGAACACCTGCCGCACGCCGGAGAGCTTCGACTTCACGTACCAGGAGGCGCCGGAGCCCACGTGGCAGTCGACGCAGGCGACGCGGGCGTGGGGCGAGTACTGGTACGCCGTGTACTCGGGCTGCATGATGGTGTGGCAGACGCGGCCGCAGAACGTGACCGACTCGGTGAAGACGAACGCGTTGTAGGCCACGGCCCCGAGAAGGATGGCGCCGAGGCTGCCGCCGACCAGGGCGTAGGCGAAGCGCTTGCGCTGGACGGGGTCGTTGAGGTCGATGTCAGGGTAGGGCGGCGCCTCGGGCACGCCAAGCTTGCGGCGGCGCAGGCTCTCCCGGCGCATGCCCCACAGGAAGAGGAGGATGCCCACCGTGAGGACGGCCGGGAACACCATGTAGGTGAAGATGCCGAGGTAGGGACTCGGCGCTGCGATGCTGAACTCCAGGATGAGCGCAAACGCCACCAGCAACCCCGTGGCCGCCACGATGAGGCCGCCGAAGTAGCTCATCGAGTTGTGATAAAGCGCTCGTGTCTTTCGCGATGCATGCATGACGAACCGCCCCCTTCCGTCACGTCGGACAGCCACAGGGTACACGTTTTCTAATTGTGACACTGGACTCATTATTCTCACAAGACGCCCCCGCGGGGCGCGCCCAAGAAGAACTCCTGCGCCGCCGCCGCGTACGCTGGGCAGGGAGGCGACGATGGCGGCGTTCCTGCTCTGGCTCCTGTTGCTCGTGGTGTGCTGGCCGGCGGCCCTGCTGGCGCTCGTCCTCTATCCGCTGGTGTGGCTGCTCCTGCTCCCGTTCCGCCTCGTCGGCATCGCGGTGGACGGGGTCCTCGCCCTGCTCCGCGCCGTCGTGACGCTGCCCGCCCGGGTCCTCGCCGGGCCGCGCCACCGCTGACGCGGCGCCGCGGCGGCGCGGCTATCCTTGCCTCATGGCCGAGCGCATCCGCCCCTTCACCGCCGCCGACATCGACTTCGCCCTCGTGCAGACCGCCCGGGAGGGATGGCCCTCCAGCCGCGCCTGGTTCTCGGCGCTCCTCGAGCACGACCCCGACGACGCCTTCGTCGTGGAGGACGGCGGCGCCCCCGTGGCGATGATCACCATGACCCGCTACCGCGACACCGGCTGGGTCTCGAACCTCATCGTGGTCCCCGAGGCGCGCCGCCGCGGCCTCGGCACCCGGCTGATGGAGCTGGCGCTCGACCGCCTCGCCGACGGCGGCCTGCGCACGGTCCGCCTCGAGGCCGACCCGCCCGGCGTCGGGATCTACCGCCGGCTCGGCTTCGTGGAGGAGGTCGAGTCGCTCCGCTTCCGGCACCCCGGCGGAGACCTGCCCTGGCCGGCGGACGCCGGCGTTCTCGAAGAGATCGGCGCCGACGAGGCGCGCTTCGACGAGCCCCGCTTCGGCGACGACCGCGCCCGGCTGCTCCGCTCCCTGCTGCGGCGCGCCCGCTCGGCCCACGCCGTCCGCCGCGGCGCCCGCCTGGCCGGCTACGCCCTGACCGTGCCCACCACCGGGGGCGTCCACCTCGGGCCCTGCGTGGCCGACGGGCCCGAGACCGCGCGGCGCCTCGCGGCCGCCGCCGCCAGAGCCGCCGGTGGCGCCCCGGTCACCCTCGGCGTCCTGGCCTCGCGCGGCGACTGGCGGGGCGACCTGGAGGCGGCGGGTTTCGTGGCCGCGCCATCCTCCCTGCGCATGTGGTGGGGACGGCCACCCGCCCCTGGAGATCCCGCCGCCGTGTTCGCCATCGCGAACGGCGCCATGGGCTGACCTCCCTCCCCGGAGCTCTTCCGGGCGCGCCGGCGCCCGATGCCTTACATTGTCAGTACAGCCCTGCACGACGGAGGACCGGACGATGGCGGCGCACCCCCTGGAGAGCTCTCCCATCTGCACGCAACTGAAAGACTTCCACACCACCCTGCGCGAGGACTTTCCGGGCGTCGTGCGGGTCGCGGTGGCGCTGTACGACGCCGAGGCCGACCGCCTGCGCACCTTCGCCCACAGCACCGAGGGCGAGACGCCCCTCGCCCACTACGAGATGGCCCTGGCCGACATGCCGTGCCTGCGCGAGCTGGCCCGCTCGGGCCGGCCGCGCATCATCGACGACCTCACCGAGACGCTGGACTGCGAGCGGGAGCACAACCGCCGCATCCTCTCGCAGGGCTACCGCTCGAGCTTTACCGTGCCGTTCTTCGAGGACGGCCGTCTCTACGGCTTCCTGTTCTTCAACGCCTCCGAGCGGTGCTACTTCTCCCCCGAGGTGGCGCGCCGGCTGGCCGTGTACGCCAGTCTCGCCAGCCTGCTCGTCCTGCGCGGGCTCGCACCGGTCCGCGTGCTGCGCTCGGCGGTGCGCGTGACCCAGGAGATCGGCCACGTCAGGGACGCCGAGACAGGCGCCCACCTGGCGCGCATGTCGCGCTTCTCCAAGGCCATCGCCACCGGGGTCGCGGAGAGCGAGAGCCTGTCCGACGAGGACGTGGAGTTCATCTCCCTGTTCGCGCCGCTCCACGACATCGGCAAGATCGGCATCCCCGACAGCATCCTCCTCAAGCCGGGGACGCTGAGCCGCTCCGAGCTCACCGTCATGCGCTCCCACGTCTCCAAGGGCTCGTCGCTCGTGCGGACGCTGCTGCACCGCTTCGGCCTCGACGACGCTCCCCACGTCGGCCGGCTCCGCAGCATCGTCCGGCACCACCACGAGTGCATCGACGGCAGCGGCTACCCCGACGGGCTGTCGGGCGAGGCCATCCCGGTGGAGGCCCGCATCGTCGCCACCGCCGACGTGTTCGACGCCCTCACCAGCGAGCGCCCCTACAAGCCCGCCTGGTCCAACGACACCGCCTTCGAGTTCCTCGAGACGTGGTCCGGCCGCCGCCTCGACGCCGGCTGCGTCAAGGCTCTTCTCGGCGACCGGGAGCGCGTGGCCGCCATCCAGAAGCGGTTCCGGGAGCCCCGCCACGACCTCGGCTCCCACGACGGCTACTCCGCCGAGCTGTAGCCGGGCGCACCGGCGCTGGCCGCCCCGCCGGCTACCATGGGGGGATGAGAGGCCGCTTCCTCGCCGCGCTCCTCCTCGCCGCCGTCCCGGCCGCGGCGTCCGGCCCGCGCCTCGAGGTGGAGGCGCCGCCCGCGCTGGCGGCGCAGGCTGCCGAGGTCCGCGCCCTGGCCCGGGGCGACTTCTCCGACGCCATGGACGCGGCCGGCGTGACCGGCGGCGGCGCGCCCATCCGCGTGATCCTCGCCGGGCCCGGCTCGGACCTGGCGCGGCACGCCCCGAGCTGGGTGAGCGGCTACGTCCTCGGGGCCATGGACACGGTGGTCCTCTTCCCCGGCCGCGTGCCATCCTACCCGGACGGCACCCTCCGCTCCCTGCTCCACCACGAGATCACCCATATCCTCGTCTGGCGGGCCTGCCACGGCGCCGCCCTGCCACGCTGGTTCAACGAGGGCGTCGCCGCGGTGGCGGCGAGGGAATGGGGGCTCGAGGACCGGGCGCGCGCCGTGCTGGCGGTCATCGGCCACCCGCCGGCGGGTACGCGGGCCCTGGACGACGCCTTCCTGCAGGGCTCGGCGGCCACCGCGCGGGCCTACGCCCTCTCCGCAGCCCTGGTGCGCACCCTTCAGCGCCGCTTCGGCGCCGACGCCCCCGCCCGGGTGATCCACGGCGTGGGCGCCGGCGAGAGCTTCGACGAGGCGTTCCGGCGTGTCACGGGCACCACCCCCGATGCCGTGGCGGCACGCTTCTTCGGCCGGGAGCTGTTCTGGCGCACCTGGGTCCCCTTCATCACCAGCTCCGGTGTGCTCTGGATGGCCATCACCCTCCTCGCCCTCGTCGCCATCCGCAAGCGTCGGCTGCGCGATGCCGAGATCCGCGCCCGGCTCGAGGCGGAGGAGCACGGTCCCCTGCCGCCGGTGCCGGCGGTCTGGCCGCCCCCGCGAGGGGACGACGGCCCTCCTCTCGTCAACTGATCAGGCGCGGGCGATCAGGGTGAAGAAGTCGCCGTAGAGCGCGTGGCTCTCCGGCGCCGCGAAGCCGGCGCGGCGGAGCTCCGCCTCCGCGACGGCCTCGGGAACGCGGTGCTCCGGCGGCGGGCCCGCCTCCCTCGTGCCGCGCCGCGCCCAGTCGCTGAGCACCAGGTACCCGCCGGAAGCCAGCACCCGCCTGACGTCCCGCAGGACGCCGGGCCGGTCGTCCAGCTCGTGGTAGAGGTTGACCATGAGCACCACGTCCGCGGCGTGGTCCCTCACCGGCACGCCCGCGGCGTCCGCCACGACGGCCGCCACGTGGCCGCCCCCGGCCTTGCGGCGCAACGGACCGAACATGCGCACCTCGGCGTCGATGCCGACGACGCGCGCGCCGGGCACCGCGGCGCGCAGGGGGAGGGCGAAGTAGCCCGTGCCCACGCCCAGGTCGAGCACCACCCCGGGACGCAGGCCCGCGACGAGGGCGACCAGGGGTCCCGGAGGCTGGCGCCGGTGGCGCTCGTCGTCGTCCAGCCGGGCCGCCCGGCCGAAGCTGATCTTGTGCTCGTCGGTCATCGCTCCTCCCCACCGCTCCGCCGGCACAGCTCCCGGCCTCCATCGAGGCGGGCCGGAGGCGCTGGACGCCGGCGGGTCCGCGGCGGTACAACGGGGAGGCACGAACGGAGGATTCCCATGATCGCCAACGCCGTCCCCGCCGTCGTCATCGCCGCCGCGCTGCTGGCCGCCCCCGGGCCGGTGGCGGTTTTCGCCCAGTCCATGAGCCGCGACAGCGGAGAGATCGTCCCGGTGGCGGTCACCAACTTTCCCAGCCTGTTCCAGGTGGAGGGCGAGGTGGCGGTCAAGGGGCCGATCCGCCAGACCTCCATCACCACCCTGGAGGACGTCCTCGTGCCACCGGTGCGCCGCTCCGACACCACTCACCTGGTGGATGCCGGAACGGTGACCACCGAGGGGTTCGCCGCCGTGGTGGTGACCCTCCTCGGCGAGGTCAAGGGGCAGCTCGCCCGCGCCGGCACGGTAGGCGCGGTGCTGCTGCTGGACGACAGCCGCGTGCAGCGAGCCCTGGACGAGCGCGGCCAGTTCCTCATGCCGTCGGAGGTCAAGGCCCCCGACGTCGCCCCTGGCACGGCCTACTTCGCCTCCCAGCCCGCGCGCTTCACCGTTGCGTACCCACGCTACCGCGTGCTCCTCTACAACGAGACCGACCGCACCGTGAGCGTCACGGTCCACGCCTACAAGACGAACTGAGCGCACCATGTTGATCGTCGGCGACTGCCTGACCATGAGCGGGCCCGACCGGGTGGAGGCCCTCCATCTCCGCGGCGGCCGCATCGACGCCCTGGGCCGCCGGGCCGACCTCGCGGCCCGCTACGCCGGTGAGGCGACGGTGCGGGCGGAGCGCGTCACTCCCGCGCTGCACGACGCCCACGCCCACCCCCTGTACTGGGGGCAGGCCCTCGAGACGCTGGACGTGGCGGGGCTCACCGATCCGCGGCGCGTGGCGGAGGCGGTGGCGGCCCGGGCGGCGTCGCAGCCGCGGGGGACCTGGATCCGGGGGCAGGGCTACCTTTTCGATCACTACCCCTCCTCCACCCTCCTGGACGCAGCCGCGCCGGCCCACCCCGTGCTGGTCCAGAGCCGGGACCTGCACTCGGCCTGGTGCAGCAAGGCGGCGCTCCGCGCCGCGGGCGTCGGCTGCGGGACCCCCGATCCCCCAGGCGGCGAGATCCTCCGCAGCGGCGACGGCACGCCCACCGGCTACCTGCTCGAGCGGGCCGTGGGCCTCGTCGCTCGCGCCCTCCCGCCGCCGGGCCCCGGGGACCTGGAGCGGGGCCTCGCCGACTTCGCCCGGCGCGGGTTCGGCGCCGTTCACGCCATGGCCTACGAGGCCGCCCCGGACCTTCCCTGGGCGGAGGCGCTGGCCCGGGCGGGCCGGTTGCCGGTGCGGTTGTGGTGGACGCTCCCGCGCGGCGCGTGGCGCGGCACCGAGCCGGGCTGGCGCGGCGACGACCTGGAGGTGGCGGGGGTGAAGTTCTTCGGCGACGGCTCCCTGGGCAGCCGCACCGCCTGGATGCACGAGCCCTACCCCGACGGCTCCGTGGGCCGCCCGCTCGACCCCGCCGGCCGCATCCGGGACGAGGGCGGCGAGGCCCTCGACGCGGGGTTCACCCTCGCCGTCCACGCCATCGGCACCCGGGCCGTGGAGGAGGTGGCGGCCGTCCTCGCGGCGCTGGCGCCGCGGACCCGCCGCACGCTGCGGATCGAGCACGTCCAGCACGTCCGCGACGCTGGGCTCGAGGCCCTCGCCACCCTCCCCTGCGCGCTGTCCGTGCAGCCCGCCCACCTTCCTGGCGACGTCCCCCTCGTCGCCCGGCTCCTCCCCGGCCGGGAGGGCGAGGCGTACCGCTTCAGGGACCTCCTCGCCACCGGCCGCCCCCTCGCCTTCGGCTCCGACGCCCCCGTGATCCCCCCGGACGCCGGCGCCGCCATCCGTGCGGCCACGAGCCATCCGCTCTCGCCGGCGCAGTCCCTCAGCTGGGGGGAGGCGGTGCGCGCCTCGACCCGGGGCGCAGCGGAAGCGGCGGGATGGCGCGACTACGGCGTGCTCGCCCCGGGGGCCCGCGCCGACCTGGCGCTGTGGGAGGGGGAACGCCTCGTCGCCCGCGTGTGGCGGGGCTCCGTGGAGCCCGTCGCCTGAGCAGGGCCTACCAGACGGGGGCGTGGAGGAGCAGCGACTCGGCGCCGGTGCGGTCCACGGGCTTGGAGAACCAGAACCCCTGGGCGTGTGGGCAGTGCATCTCGCGCAGGCGCTCGAGCTGCCCCGGCGTCTCCACCCCCTCGGCGACCACGTTCATGCCGAGCATCCGCCCCAGCGCCACGATGGTCTGGACGATGACGCCCCCCTCGCTGGCGTGGTCGATGTCGGCGATGAAGGTGCGGTCGATCTTGAGGGTGTCGTACGAGAAGCGCTGCAGGTACGTGAGCGACGAGAAGCCGGTGCCGAAGTCGTCGATGGAGAACTCCACCCCCAGCTCGCGAAGCTCCGCCAGGGCCTTGAGAGCGGCGTCGGCGTGGTCCATGAGGACGCTCTCGGTGACCTCGAGCCGGAGGGACTGAGGCGCCAGACCGGTCTCGTCCAGCACCGCCGCGACCCGCTTCACGATGTCGTTGTGGGCGAACAGCTTGCCCGAGACGTTCACGCTCGCGTACAGCGGCGGGTCGAGGGGGAACGCCTGCTGCCACTCCCGCACCTGCCGGCACACCTCGCGCAGGGCCAACCAGCCGATGGGGACGATGAGCCCCGTCTCCTCGGCGATGGCGATGAAGTTCTGCGGGTAGACCAGGCCCCGCTCCGGGTGCACCCAGCGCACCAGCCCCTCGAACCCCACGATGCGGCCTCCGATGAGGGCCACGATGGGCTGGTAGTGCATGACGAACTCCTCGCGCTCCACGGCGCGGCGGAGGTCCATCTCCATCTTGAGCAACGCGACCACCGAGCGGTGCATCGCCGTGTCGAACACCTGGTAGCAGGCGCGGCCCGCCGCCTTCGCCCGGTACATGGCGGTGTCGGCGTCGCGCAGCACGTCGGTGGGGTGCTTGTACCCGGTGGACCCGAGGGCGATGCCGATGCTCGCCGTGGCCGCCACCTCGTGGGTGTCGATGACGAACGACTCGGCGAGCGCCTCGAGGATGCGCTCGGCCACCCTTGTGGCGTCGCCGGGGGTGGCGATGTCGGTGAGCAGGACCGCGAACTCGTCGCCGCCGAGGCGGGCCACCGTGTCGCCCGGCCTCAGGCAGGCCGCCAGCCGGCGCGCGAACTGCAGCAGCAGCTCGTCCCCCACCGAATGTCCGAGGCTGTCGTTGACGTTCTTGAAGCGGTCGATGTCGAGGAAGAGCACCCCGAAGCCGTCGTCCTTGCGACGCCGCGACTGCTCCAGGGCGAGGCCCAGGCGGTCCACGAACAGGCTCCTGTTGGGCAGCTGGGTGAGGGCGTCGTGGAAGGCGTCGTGGAGGATCTGCTCCTCGACCCGCTTGCGCTCGCTGACGTCGGTGAGCGAGCCGGCCATCCGGTAGGGGCGGCCCAGGGCGTCGCGCACCACGCTCCCGCGGGACAGCACCCACATCCAGCGGCCGTCGCGGTGCGAGACCCGGTGCTCGTGTTCGAAGTGGGGGTCGCCCCCCGACAGGCAGCGGTCGAGCGCCGACTGCAGGCCCTGGATGTCGTCCTTGTGCACGCGGGAGAACCACGCATCGATGCGGTCCTCCACGTCCTCGTCGGCGTAGCCCAGGATGAGCTTCCAGCGCGGCGAAAAGTAGGCCGCGTTGGTGACCAGGTTCCAGTCCCAGATGCCGTCGTTGGCGCCCCGCACCGCCAGGGCGTACCGCACCTCGCTCTCCCGCAACGCCTCCTCCGCGCCCTTGCGCTCGATGGCGTAGCGGATGGAGCGGGCCAGCAGGGAACCGTCCACCTGCCGCTTGATGAGGTAGTCCTGGGCGCCCTCGCGCACCGCACGGGCCGCGAGCTCCTCGTCGTCGAGGTTGGTGAGGATGATGATGGGGACGCTGGGAGCGCTCTCCCGGGTGCGGGCAAAGGTGGGCAGGCCCGAGCTGTCGGGGAGCGAGAAGTCCAGCAGCACCACGTCGATGCCCCCCTGCTCGAGGCGGTCGAGACCGGGCCGCAGCCGGTCACAGTGCTCGAGCTCGAACGCCTCCCGGCGGCTGCGGGAGAGCATGTCCCGGATCAGGTCGGCCTCGGCCGGATTGTCCTCGATCAGCAGCACCCGAAGCGGCTTGCCGGTCGGTTTCATGCCCCCCCCGTCTGTTCCCCGGCGCCTTCATCAGGCACCGCGGCACCCTTCGGCAGCGTGAAGTAGAACGTCGACCCCTTGCCGGCCTCGGAGGTCGCCCAGATCTGTCCGCCGTGGCGCTCCACGATGCGCTTGCAGATCGCGAGCCCGATGCCCGTCCCCGGCACCTCCTCGGCGGAGTGAAGCCGCTGGAACATGCCGAAGATCCGCTCCAGGTGATCGGCCTCGATGCCGATGCCGTTGTCCATCACCGCGAACACCCACTCCGTCTCGCTCTCGACGGCGGAGATCTGCACCGCCGGGGCCTCCTCGCCATGGAACTTGAGGGCGTTGCCCAGCAGGTTCTGGAACAGCTGCACCATCTGCGCGCCGTCCGCCCGCAGCGCGGGGAGCCCGTGCCGGGTCACCGTCGCAGAGGTCTCCTCCACCACCGCCTTGACGTTCTTGAGCGCCTCGTCGACGACGTCGTCGAAGGCGACCTCCTCGAACTCCCGGCCCCGCGTGTCTACCCGGGCGTACTCGAGGACGTCGTCGATCATGGTCTGCATCCGCTCCGCGCTGGAGAGCACGTGCTCCATGAACCGCTGGCCGTCGTCGTCCAGCTCGTCGGCGTAGCGCTCGTTGACCATCTTCGTGTAGCGCTCGATGAGGTGCAGAGGCTCCTGCAGGTCGTGGGAGATCACGTAGGCGAACTGCTGCAGCTCGGCGTTGGACTGCACCAGCGCCGCCGCCCTCTCCGACAGCTCCTTCTCCACCCTCTTGTAGCTGGAGATGTCCTCCAACGTGCCCTCGAAGCGGCCCTCGGTTCCGCCCGCATCGGCCACCGGCCACGCGTTGATCCGCAGCCACACCAGCTCGCCGTCCCGGCGGCGCACCCTCGCGTCGAGGTTGCGGACGGCCTCCCCGGCCGCGAGCCGCTCCCGCACCTGGCGCCGCCGCTCCTCGTCGTCGAGGAGCTCGAACAGGTCGGCCCCGGCGAGGACCGTACGGTCGGCCGCGCCCACGGCCCGGGCCACCGCCGGAGTCGCGTCGAGCACCACGCCGGCGGCGGTGGTGGTGAAGATGCCCACCGGCAGGGCGTCCAGCACGGTCCGGTAGCCCGAGTCCCGGGACGACGGCGCCCAGCGCCCGGCCGCGCGGCCCATGGCGTCCCGCACCGCGTCCGCCAGCTCCACCCAGCCCCGCGGGCCCTTGACCACGAACCCGTCCAGGCCGCGGCGCATGCCGTCACCGGCGAGGCGCCCGTCGCCGGCCGAGGTGAGGAACACCACGGCGCAGGCCGGACAGACGCGTTTCACCGCGTCGAGCACCGCGAGGCCGTCGCTCCACTCCAGGATCGCCTCGCTGACCACCGCGGCCACTCGCCCTTGGGACAGCGCCGCCGCGAACGGCCCCGCGCCCGCCACCTCCACCACTTCGGTGCCGGCCAGCTGACGGCGCAGCAACAACGCGGCCAGCGCCCGTTCGTCGGGGTCGTCGTCGATGACGAGAATGCGCTTCAGCGGATCCATGCGGTGCCGGGTTCACCCGGATGCCACGGCCGATGGATCAGTCCCCGGAGGCGCCGGCACCTGCACGGCGGGTTTCCGGGAGCTCGAGCGCGGTTGCGGGGGCCTCCTGGACGCATGATCAATTGCACTAAATCATACCACAATGACAGTGCAACCGGGCGAGGCGGCCGCGCGGCGGACATCTCCGGGGCGGGGCCACTCCCCTTGTACCGTTCCCTGACCCGTCAGGCGGCCTTGAGCCAGCGCACGAGCTCGGGCAGCGTCGGCCTCTTGCCATACGACAGGATGCCGACCCGGAAGATCTTCCCCGTCACGTAGAACATGCCGACGATGGTGAGGAGAGACAGCGAAATGGAGGCCGCGAGCTGCCACAGCGGCGGCTCCGACACGAGGACCCTGATGAACATGGTGATGGGGGTGAAGACGGGCACCAGCGAGAGCACCACCGCCAACTTGGAGTCCGGGCTCTGGATGATGGGCATGGCAAGGAACCAGGGGATCATGATGACGATCATCAGCGGGCCGAGGATCTGCTGCGCCTCCTTCTCGGAGTTCGAGATGGCGCCGCCCACGGCGTAGATGCACACGTAGATGAGATAGCCGAGCACGTAGAAGACGAAGAAGTACGGCAGCACCCGGGGCTGCACCATGGTGGCCACGTTGGCCCCCGCGGCGGCGGCGGCGCCGCCGCCCAGGACCATCATGGCGGTGCCCATGACGAGCCAGATGCCCACCTGGGTGAGCCCCACGGCGGCGAGCCCCGAGACCTTTCCCGAGAGCAGCTGGAACGGCGACATGGACGACACCAGGATCTCCACCACCCGGTCTGTCTTCTCCTGCACGATGCCGCGCATGATCTCGTTGCCGTAGGAGAGCATCGGGATCATGAGCAGCGCGGCGAAGAGCAGGCCGACGAGGAAGTCGAGCTCGCCGCCCTTGCGCTGCTCGCCGCTCCTGGAGACCTGCACGCCGTCCACGGGAAGCCGGGTGAGCAGCCGGTCCGCGGCCTCGCGGTCCACCCCCACCGCCGCCAGCCGCTCGCGGGACACCGCCCGGTTCACGATCCTCCCCAGCCGCTCCTGGGTGATGAAGTCGGTGCTGGACCGGCTGTAGTAGGCGAGGCGCGCCGCGGTGTCGGTGAAGGCGTCGGCGGGAATGACGAGAACCCCGTCCAGGGCCTTCGCGCCCTCTCCCCTCGACCGGCGCAGCCCGTCGAGGAACGGCTGGGCGACGGCGTCCGCCTTCCCCGCCGCGGCGACGTAGTCGTAGCGCAACGCCAGCCGGCGCGCCGCCTGCCCCGCGCTCTTTCCCGCGGGCGCAGCGGACAGCTCCTCGGCCCTCTCGTCGTCGTCCCCCTTCTCGCCCCGTGCGAACACGGGCCCGAGCCTCCCGGTGCCGTCGATCACCGCCACCTGCTTCGGCCCCATTCCCCGCACCGCCAGCAGCGCCGGCACGAACATCAGCGCCCCGAACAGGAACGGTGCCACGAGGGTCATGATGATGAACGACTTCTTGCGCACGACCTCGAGGTACTCGCGCTTGAAGACCGCGAACGCCTTCCTCATGCCTCACCTCCCGCCGCCGGGGCGCCGGCCGCCCCTCCGACCCGTTCCAGGAAGATGGCCTCCAGCGACGGCTCGGCCACCTCGAACCGGCGCAGCCGCACGCGGCCCACCGCCGCCTCGAGGACCTCCTGGGGGTCCGTGCCGGGCTCGAGCCCGAGCTCGGCGGTGTTGCCGTCCACGGCCGCCCGCCGCACCCCGGGGAGGTCCGCCAGAAAGCCGCCGTCCCCCTCGAAGGCGAGGTGGACGGTGCCCGAGCCGAAGGAAGCGCGGACCTCCTCCAGAGCGCCCTGGAGCACCGAGCGTCCTTCGTGGATGAGGACGATGTGGTCCACCATCCGCTCCGCCTCCGCCATCTGGTGCGTGGACAGCAGGATCGTCTTCCCCGCCGCCTTGAGCTCGAGGAGGATGGTGCGCACCAGCACGACGTTGACAGGGTCCAGCCCCGAGGCGGGCTCGTCCAGGATGACGAGCTCCGGGTCGTGGATGAGGGCGCCGATGAGCTGCACCTTCTGCTGGTTTCCCTTGGAGAGCTCCTCGAGCCTGGCGGTCCGCTTGTCCCACAGCTCGAACCGGCGCAGCCACTGCTCCGAGCGGGGGCGCGACACGGCGGCCGGCACCCCCTTGATCTCGGCGAGGAACCCCAGCTGCTCACCCACGCGCATCTTGCGGTACAGGCCCCGCTCCTCGGGGAGGTAGCCGACTCGGTCGCGCACCTCGGCGGCGGCGGCGGCGCCGAGCAGCTGGATGCTCCCGCTGTCGGCGAGGAAGATGCCGTTGATCATCCGCAGCGTCGTGGTCTTGCCGGCTCCGTTGCGGCCCAGAAGGCCCGTGATCGAGCCACGCCGCACCGCGAAGGAGAGCGCGTCCACCGCCCGCACCCTGCCGAAGGACTTGCTCACCTCGCGGACCTCGAGAAGGACTTCGTCGTTCACGCGCGGACCCCCGATCGCCGGCCGCCAGGCTCCGGCCGGCGCGGACGATTCTAGCGCGTCGGCCTCAGGGCTCGCGGAGCATGCCGTGGCGCAGGATCTCGGAGATCTCGGCCACCACCTCGTCGGTGCTCTTGCCGAAGTGGTCGCGGACCCCGAACAGGATCTCCACGGCGAAGTAGTTGAGGAAGAAGCGGCTCGCCACCATCACGGCGGACACCGGGGAGATGCCGGGGCGCAGCTTGGCGGCGAGCTCCTCGGCGCGGCCGTGGCGTTCCATGAACGAACGGAAGCGCTCGGCCATCTCGGAGTAGAACTTGCGGATGTGGATGCCCTCGAACTCCACGACGTCCACGTAGATGAGCGTCACGTAGCGCTGATAGCGCTCGATGCTGTCCCGGGCGGCCCGCCCCACCTCCTCCAGGTTGTCCGGGAACTCCCCCGAGGCCAGCGCGCGGTTGAACGGAAACTCGGGGTCGTCGATGGCGTCCCAGTAGCGGTCCAGGAGGGTGCGGAAGATGGTCTCCTTGTCCGGGAAGTGGTGGTAGACGTTCCCGGTGGAGACTCCCGCGGAGGCGGCGATGTCGCGGACGCTCGTGGCCCGGTAGCCCTGCCGCGAGAACAGGTCCAGGGCGGCGCCGAGGATCAGCTCACGGCTGCGCTGCGAGCGTTCTTCCTGGTTCATTCTTACCTACCAAGCGTTCGGTTTGTAGTATAAGGCTGCCGCGCCGCCACGTCAACGGCTGCCGGCACGGCGCCTCCGCCCGTCCCCGGCCGCGGCCGGGACGGCCCGTCAGGAGGCGGCCTCCCGGCGGGCCCGGGGGCCTCTCCCCATCACTTGGCGAACTCCACGGCGCGGGTCTCGCGGATCACCGTGACCTTGATCTGGCCCGGGTAGGTGAGCTCGGCCTCGATGCGCCGGGCGATGTCCCGGGACATCCACACGGCGTCCTCGTCCGAGATGCGCTCCGACTCGACGATGATGCGCAGCTCCCGGCCGGCCTGGATGGCGAACGCCTTCTGCACGCCCTTGAAGTCGCCGGCAATCCCCTCCAGCTTCTCCAGCCGCTTGATGTAGCTCTCCAGGATCTCGCGGCGCGCGCCGGGGCGCGCCGCGGACAGCGCGTCCGCCGCCGTGACCAGCACCGCCTCCACCGAGCGCGGGTCCACGTCGCCGTGGTGGCACTCCATGGCGTGGATCACCGCGTCGGACTCGCCGTACTTGCGCAGCATCTCCCGCCCGATGGTCAGGTGCGTCCCTTCCATCTCGCGATCCACCGCCTTGCCGACGTCGTGGAGCAGGCCGGCGCGTTTGGCCACCGCCACGTCCACGCGCAGCTCGGAGGCCATGTACCCGGCCAGCTGGGCCACCTCCTTGGAGTGACCGAGCACGTTCTGCCCGTAGGAGTAGCGGTACTGGAGACGCCCCACCAGCCTGAGCAGCTCCGGGTGGATGTCGGGGAAACCCAGCTCGATGGCGGCCGCCTCGCCGTCGGAGAAGATCTTCTCGTCGAGCTCCTGCCGGACCTTTCCAACCACCTCCTCGATGCGCCCGGGGTGGATACGGCCGTCGAGCATGAGCCGCTCCAGGGCCAACCGGGCCACCTCGCGGCGGATGGGGTCGAAGCAGGACAGCAGCACCGCTCCGGGGGTGTCGTCCACGATCAGGTCGACCCCCGTCGCCGTCTCCAGCGCGCGGATGTTGCGGCCCTCGCGGCCGATGATCCGCCCCTTCATGTCGTCGTTGGGCAGGTCCACCACCGACACGGTGCTCTCCGCAACGTGGTCCGCGGCGACCCGCTGGATGGCCATCGAGATGACCCGCCGGGCGCGGCTGGCCGCCTCCTGGGTGGCCTCCTCCTCGAGACGCCGGATGGTCCGGGCGGCCTCCGTGCGGGCCTCGTTCTCCATGGCGCGCATGAGCTCGCCCTTGGCCTCGTCGGAGGTCAGCCCCGCGATGCGCTCCAGCTGCGCCCTCTGCTCCGCCGTGGCGGCCGCCAGGGAGTCCTCCTGCAATGCGATGGCGGTCTCGCGGTCCTCCAGCTGATGCTCGTGCTCCCGGACCCCGGCGCTCTCGGCGTCCAGCGCCTCGCGGCGGGCCGCCAGCTCGGCCTCGGTGCCGGCCAGCTTGCGTTCGAGGACCAGCAGCTCCTGCCTGTACTCGTAGGTCTCCCGCTCGAACTCGCTGCGCGCGGCGAGGAGCTTCTCCCTCGCCTCCACCTCGGCCAGCTTCAGACGCTGCTCGGTCTCCTGCTCCGCGACGGCCAGCACCCGCCGGGCGTCCTGCTCGGCCTGGGCCTGGAGCGCGGCGATGCGGCTCCGGGCACTCCTGCCGAAGACCCACAGCACGAGGACCGCAGTGAGCGCGGCCGCGGCCACCGCGACCACGACAGTGACGATCCCACCCATGAACGCCCCCTTTCAAGGAACACGGGGCACGCTCATCCGAAATGGAGAGGGAGGAAGGGGGAAAAGACCCCCGCAATCGGCCGTGTGAGCAACCCTATTTGAACCTGTTGACCACAGGTTTGGGCGCCTGCCCGCAATCTCTTGCTCGCCGCATGGCTCGCGCAGGACTACGGGACCCGGTACCCATCAAATAGGTGTTGGTTCAAGAATAGTTTCGCTCATCACCAACCGCGCAGGGGCCTCCTTTTCACTCTTCACCCGGCCCCCCTTCGGGGGGCGTCAGAACATCATCGATCCGGGTAATCAACCCTTCCAACCTCTGCCGAACCCGTTCGGTTCGCGTACCTGGTTCCGTTTGCCGCTCTCTGAAGAGCTCGTCGGCGATGTTCAGCGCCGCCAGTACCGCCAGCTTTGCCGTGTCCACGTTGGGGGAGACCTCGGCGAGCTCTCGCATACGACCATCCACGTACCCCGCGAGCTCCATCAGGTGCTCACCGGAATCCGTGGCGCGCAGCTCGAAGCGCCGTCCGAAGATCTCCACCGCAGTGCGGGTGCTCATCGCTAAAGCACCTCTCAACCGTCAGTATACACGGACTCCCGGCGGAGACGGATGTGGGGACGGATCTACTTGTTGCGCCCGTTACGGGTGCCGTCGGCGCCTTCCGCGGAGCCGGGGCCGCGCTGCATCTGGACCCGCCCTTCGAGCCGCGCGCCCTCCACCACGTGGAGCGCCGGCGTCACCACGTCGCCCTCCACCACGGCGCTGGCCAGCAGGGTGACCATCTCGGTGGCGGTGACGTTGCCGACCACGCGGCCGGCGATGCGGGCGGAGGCGGCGTGGACCTCGGCCTCGACCGTCGCTCCCTCGGCGACCTCGAAGGGGGCGTCGAGCTGCACCGAGCCGTGCACGGTCCCTTCGACCCGGACGGGACGGCTGCCGGTGAGCTCGCCCGCGAAGCGCGTCTCCCGCGCCACCACGGTCACGTTGGCCGGGGTGCGGGGCTGGTCGGGGATGGGGGACGTGTCCTTGCCGAACGCCATGAGTGCTCCGGAAAATGGAGCGGGCAACGGGATTCGAACCCGCGACTTTCAGCTTGGGAAGCTGACACTCTACCAGCTGAGTTATGCCCGCTCGCTCGCCTTACGGCCGGGGAGACGTTAGCGCGGGGCGCGAGGCGGTGTCAAGCTGACCACCGGACCGGCCGTCGGGCGTACGAGCCCGGGAAGGCGCTCCGGCGGCCTGCCCTTGCCCGGGCCGGGCGGACCGCTTACGATGCGGGTGCCGGCATACAGGAGGTAGCGATGCGCGCACGGAAGTTGGCCGTCATCCTCGCCCTCGTCGCGGCCACGTCGCTGGCCGCCGAGCGCAACGAGTCCATCGTCCGCTCGTTCCCGGCCCAGCCCGGGAAGACGGTCTTCATCGACGCCGGAGCCCTCGACCTCACGGTGCGCAGCGCCGAGATCGACGAGATCCGCCTCGACATCGAGATGGCCACGGCGGCGCTCAAGGAGAGCGCGGCCCAGGGCTGGCTCGACCGCCACCACCCCACCATCGATGACACCGACGCCAAGCTGCGCGTGGTGGTGCCGGATCCCGGCGGCCTCGACCTGTTCAAGGGCGTCATCGTCACCAAGGCCCGGATCCAGCTCGTGGTGCCCATGGGGGTCCTCCCGGACCTCTCGACCTCGTCGGGCAACCTCACCGTGGAGGGGACCTACGCTCAGGCCCGGCCCATGCGCCTGCGCGCCGCCTCGGGCGACGTCGAGCTCGACGGCTGGGCGCCGGAGGTGGAGGCCCGCTCCACCTCGGGCGACATCACCATCCGGGCCAGCCGCGCCATCGACAGCCTCCTCATCCGCACCGCCAACGGCAGCGTGGAGCTTACCGGCGGCGCCAAGGTGGTGCGCTGCGACACCTCCAGCGGCGACGTCCGCCTGGCGGGGCTGCTCGGCGCCACCACCATCAACACCACCTCGGGCAACGTCAACGCCCGCTTCGACGGCCTCCCGGCCGCCGAGGAGGTCCACGTCGGCACCGACACGGGCAAGGTCCGCCTCGCCCTGCCCGCGGGCACCCAGCCCGGCGGCGAGCTGCGCTCCACCAAGGGCGAGATCCGCTCGTCCTACGCGGGCCAGGCCGGCGAGGACCGCGAGCCCCGCCTCGCCCTGGCGGGCAACGGCCCGAAGATCTTCGTCACCACGGTCTCCGGGAGGATCGAGCTGTTCTGAGGCGGGCGGCCGCCACCGCGGCCGTCCTCGCGCTCCTGGCCGCCGGAGCGGGGGCCCTCGCGCCGCTCGTCGATCGCGACGAGCCTGAGTACGCCGAGGTGGTGCGCGAGATGCGCGCCTCCGGAGACCTCCTCGTCCCGCGATCTTTCGGTCAGCCGTTCCTGGAGAAGCCGCCGCTGCTGTACTGGGCGGCCGCCGCCTCGACCTCGGTGCTGGGCGAGAGCTCGCTGGCGCTGCGCCTGCCCTCGGCGCTGGCCGCGGGCGCCGTGGTCATCCTCACCGCGCTGCTGGCGGCGGCCCTGGGCGACCGAGCCCGGGCCGGGCCGGCGCCTTCGCGCTGCCCGGCGTCGCCCTGGCCGGGTTCTTCGCCATCCCCGACGCCCTCCTCGATCGCCTGCACCGCCCTCGCCTGCTGGGGCTGCTGCGGGCCGCGGAGGCCGGCGGCCGGCGCTGGGCGCTGGCGCGGCTGGACCGCCCTGGGCCTCGGGATCCTGGCCAAGGGCCCGGTGGCGCCGCTGTTCGTGGCGTGCGCCCTGGCGGGGCGCGCGGCCGGCGACGGCGCCGCGCTGCGCCGCACGGGGTGGTGGTGGGGCGTGCCGCTGGCCCTCGCGGTGCCGGCCGCATGGTTCGTCCCCGCGAACGCCGCCACCACGGCGAGCTGGCTCGTGTCGCCCTCGGCGTCAACGTCGTCGGCCGGGCGCTCGCCCCCATGGAGCACCACGGCCCCGGGGGGATCGCCGGCGTTCTCCTCGGCCCGCCGTTCTACGCGGCGGCGCTGGCCGTGGGCGCGTTCCCGGTGGCCTGGGCGGTGGTGCGGGTGGCGCGGCGGCGCCGCGAGCTGCCCCCGGCGCTGGTGCGCACCGTCCTCGCCGGGGTCGCCCTCCCCCTCCTCGCCTTCTCCCTGGCCGCCACCAAGCTTCCCCACTACGTGCTCCCCGCCCTGCCGCTGGTGGCCGTGGCCGCCGCCGCCGTGCGCATGCGCGGCGTCGCCGCGGCGTGGGCGGCCTCGGCGCTGCTGCTGGCGGCCACGGCGGGCGTCGCGCACCTCGCCCCGTGGAAGGCCGCCGGCGAGGCCGTCGCGGCCCGCGGCGGCGCCCTCGACGTGGGGCTCACCGAGCCCTCGCTCCTCTACTACGCCCGCGGCACCCTCCGGCTGACGGACCTGGAGGGTGTGGCGGCGGCCGCCACCGCGGCGCCGGCGCACGTCCTCATGGCCGAGCCCGCGGCCCTTCTCGCCACCCGCGCCCTCCCACGCCTGCGTTTCGAACAGCTGGACCGCTGGAGCGGCTGGAACCTGGCCCACGGCCGCCGCGTCGCCGTCGGCCTCTTCCTCGTCTCCGCCGCGCCCGCCGCCGCGCCGGGCCCATCCCTCCCCATGCGCTCGCCGCACCCGCCCCCAGCCGCCCGCCCGGCGGCCCTTTACCCCGGTTCCCCCAGCGTGATAGAATCCGCGTCCCGGTGAGTGGGGCCGTAGCTCAGCTGGGAGAGCGCTAGAATCGCACTCTAGAGGTCGGGAGTTCGAACCTCCTCGGCTCCACCAATCAAATCAATGACGTACGCCCGCCACCCGGCGGGCGTACGTGTCCGTGGGCAAAAATCTTGGCAAAGAACTGCAGCGGGAAGTGCCGGACCGCGCCCCGGTTGAAGGCACGAACGGAGGGGGAGCAGGACGCTGGTCCCGCGGAAGCGGAGCCCCAGGCGACGATCGCCCCCGGGGTCAGTGGGACGCCGTTGAAGGTGGGTGCTCGACCCTCCACTGGGCGAGCAGCTTGAGGTAGGCCGCGGTCTCGTCGTGGTCGCGCAGGAGCTCGGCGTGGTGATCCCGCAGCGCCACCAACAGCTGCATTTACGCCATCGCCGGGGGCAGCGAGGCGGCGCTCGCGAGCGCCGCCGGCAGCTCGAGCACCACGTCCTGCATGTCCGGCAGCGGAGGCTCCTGGACGACGGGCACGATGAGCCTGAACTTGATGCTTCGGACGGCCATAGGCCCCCCGGCGCCTGGGGGAAGGTCCGTTCCCCAGAGGGATGTCGTGCTCTCATGCTACCGCACCCGACTCCCGTCCCTTCGGAGGGCCGCTCCGCAGGCTGGAGTGGCTCTCCGCCCCTACAGAGCCACGAAGAGGTGATCACTACCGTTGCGGTATTCAGCGAGATAGGGTAGCGTCGTGACAGACCGATGATCCCTCATATGGCGATCACCTCGTTCAGCACCCAGGCTCCTGCCTCCGGGACGTTGGCCGGTCGCGCGGGAGATGAAGGGAGGACACGGAGCTTCGAGCAAGATGAGAGCCACCCACCACGGTCCCATGGGATGCGGGCCGCCCTGTTGCACGGCGGGAGCTGCGAGATCCACTGAAGCACTCGAAGATAGGGGGATGTTTGAGCTATGAGGAACTCCACAGGGCACGTCCAGAAACCACGTCTCGCCTCCACAATAGGCCTCATGTTCTTGCTCTGCGCCTTCGTCACGATCCCGCAGGCCCTGGCCGGCACGAAGGCTCTCGTCGACAAGTCCGTCTTCTCCGCCAATGGAAAGCGCGCCACAGTCCCGCTCCCTCAGGCCGCCATCGAAGCTCTTGGGGCCAGGGTCGTCGAAGATTACGAGACCATGGCCGTCGTGGACCTTGGTCCAGCCAACGCGCGAGGGCTGAGCGAGGCCGTCGGGCTTTCGGTCTCTCCCCTCCCCAACCACGACAAGATCCTGCTCCGCGATTACACGCTGGACTCGTCCAGTGGTCTTCCCCCAGGCCTCACGAACCCGGCCTTCCCCGGTAACGCGTCGAACCTGTACCTCGTCGTGTTCCGGTCAATCCCCAAGCCCGAATGGCTTGAGAGTCTCGAGACCTCCGGGGCGCGCGTGGTGAGCTACATGCCCGAGAACGCCTATCTGGCCTACGGGTCTCTCAACGTCTTGGAGGCGTTCCGAGCCAAGCAAGGGCCGGTGATCAACGTGCTGCCATACGTGCCTGCCTTCCGACACCTGGAGGGCAAGAACGCCTTCGATCCCGACGGTTATGGCGCGGTGATGGTCAAGGTCCTGGACGTGCCGACAAACAACGCGACCGTCGCCGAAATCCGAGGCGCCGCCCTACCGGGAACACTCAGCAGCTTTGAACTCGATGGAGCAACGTGTTTCCTGGCGGAACTCCCCTCAACCATGGTTGAAGGGCTGGCGTACGAGCCAGAAGTCATCTCGATCGAGCGCGCTCCCCACCTCCAACCATCCGGAGAGCGGAGCGCGCTAATCGTCGCGGGCGAACTCGACACTGTCAGTCAGGGTGGCCGAGACGTCTTCGTGCCGAAATGCTCGCGTAACTACTACGACTGGCTGAACGAAAACCAGCTCTCGAATCTGTCCGACATTACCCTTGGTATCCTCGATACTGGCCTAGACATCGGGAGCACCTCGGACGTCCACAAAGACTTCCTAGATACCGCGACCCCCCCGTCGAGTCGGGTCGTGTACCAGGGCAACGAGGGCGGGAGCGTGAATGGGCCCACGGACTGTGTGGGCCACGGCACGCTCGTTGCGTCCGTGATGGCCGGGAGCGGAGGAAGCACAAACGCCACGCAGTTTTCCGAGTCAACGTCCTGCGGCACCGGCCAATTCTGGATGGGAACCGGCATCGCACCAACTGCGAACATCGCGAGCAGCAAGATTTATGACGACATTCAAGCGAATTGGACCGCCATTCCAGGTCGGACTGGAACGGCTCTCGGAGTATTCGCCTACCGTGGGATCCCGATAGCCAACCTTAGCTCGAATGATACGTCGGAATCCGGCTACTCGTCCTTCGCCCAGTTGCTAGACACCTGTGTCAGAGATGCGACGGCGGCTCTCCCCGGAGGGCTTCAAACGCATACGCCCATCCTGATTACGGTATCCGCTGGCAATGACACATTCACTCCAGTAGGGGAGCCTGGTCCTGCGAAGAACGTGATCACGGTTGGCGCGTCGGAAGGATACAACCCAAACTCCTATGACTCCTCTCGGGACCAGAAGATCTGTTGGGATCCGGATAGGGCCGACAACGCGTACGACGTCGCCTCTAAGAGCTGCGTCGGGACACCCGATGGGCGTGTCAAACCCGACGTTGTGGCTCCTGGTACGAAGATAGTGGGCGCTGCGACCAGGGATCCGAATTATGCGCTTTGGAGCAGGACAGACCATAGTCACTGTTGGACACACGTTGACTGCCTGCCGAATTTCATCGCCACCGATGGGACCTACGGTGAGGTTGGAGCATACGGAACGAGCTTCGCTGCGCCAGCAGCCGCCGGCGCTGCAGGGCTACTGTATAAATGGTTTAAGACTAGGCTCTATGGCCAGGCGCCGAGCCCAGCAACGACAAAGGCCATGCTCATCAACTCTGCCGTTGATATACAGGGCGGGCGATACGACACACTCACCGTCGATCATATCCCTTCGAACTACCAAGGGTGGGGGAAGGTTGATCTGCGGCGGAGCTTTCCAACAGGGGACACCTGGTTCATGGTCAACCAATCCGTGGTCTTCACCGCAAGCGGAGGCTCGCCCTGGGTTGGGCAGTTCCAAGTGCCCAGCGGAGCAACGCCTGTCCGGGTAACGCTTGTGTGGACTGATGCTCCCGGAAGCCCAGGATCCAGTCATCCACTGGTGAACGATCTCGACCTGAAGGTGTCTCTCGTGGATTCGAATAATCAGTGCTGGATGGCGGCCGGCAACACATCGATCTCGGAGTCGTCAGGACTTTCCGTCTTGGTACCTTGCAGTTCGACCCTCGTGCTGGACACAGACAACAATGTGGAGCAGGTCATCTTCTCAGCCAACGCGGGCACCTATTTCGAGGTGACTGTGACGCCGCGCTCCCTCAACGCGAAGGCTATTCCGTGGGGCGCAGGTACGGTGAACCAGGACTTCGGCCTCTTCGTCGAGAATGGACGTGTGCAATGACCAATCATGTGTTGCCGCTTGCCAGGTCGAGCAACCGACGACTTGGACTCCCGCGATTTGGTGCTCAGCGGACTGCGCGCCAAATCTCTCTGCTGGTAGTTCTGACACTACTGCCTCTTGCTCCAATCTGTCGTGCTGCGGAGAGCCCCATCCACCCCGCGCTGCTCTGGGCCCGCTACCTCGGCGGGGCCGGCAGCGACATGGCCTCGCGGGTCATCGCCGACGGTGAGGGCGGTACCTGGCTGGCCGGAACGACGACCGACCCTTCGTCGTGGGACACGGAAGGCGTGACGCCGGCAAAACTCGGTTCCGGTGGTGGGAGCTCGGATGTGTTCCTCGCTCACCTGGACGCCGCGGGGCAGATGAAGGTCCTCATCTTCCTCGGAGGCAGCGCCGAGGAAAGCGTGGGCGGCCTGGTTCGCACCGCGGGAGGAGACGTCGTCATCGCGGGCGGTACCGACTCTACGGACTTCCCGACCACGCCCGGGGCTTTCCAGCAGGCGCCGGCAGGGGGCGAGGACGCGTTCGTCACCAAGGTCAGCGCCACAGGCGCGCTCGTCTGGTCCACGCTGTTGGGCGGCAGCCCCGGCGACAACGCCCTCGGCGACGACGAGGCAGCCAGTGCCGCTTTGCTGGCGGACGGCTCGGTGGCCGTCGGGGGAACGACCTCGTCGTTCGATTTCCCGGGCGTCGATCCGCTGCAATCGGTGGAGGGGGCCCTTGCCATCGATGGGTTCGTCGCTGTCCTGGACCCGGACAGCGGCGCTGTGGAGTTCTCGACGCCTCTCGGTGGCTCGGGATGGGACAACGTCACCGCCGTCGCGGCGGGGGGTTCCGCCAGCATGGTCGTAGCGGGCCTCACGTCCTCGTCGGACTTTCCGGTCCTACAGCCATACCAGGGAACTCTCGCGGGCAACGGTGATGCGTTCGTCCTCGAGCTCTCCTGGCCCGGACGCGAGCTGATCTTCAGCACGTTCCTGGGGGGCAGCCTCGAGGATCGGGCCGACGGCGTCGCGGTAGCCGGTGATGGTCGCGTAGTCGTCGCCGGCCCCACCGAGTCCCCCGACTTTCCCAGGACACCAGGCGCTCTGGATCGAACGACCACCGGCATCGAGAACCTCTTCGTCACGGGCATGACCGCGGATGGGTCCGGCCTCGTCTCAAGTGGGTTGCTCCCCCTTGGCACGCTCCCGGTGGGGCCGACTGGCGCAATCCAGCAGCCAGAGCAGATCTCCGTTCACGTCGACGCCGGCGGCCTGAGCTGGGTGACAGGCTCGACCAGCTCACCGGACGTCCAGCTCGTCTCGGCGCTTCAGGACCATTCGGCGACGTTGGGGCCGTCGCTCGCTGGTCGGGACGGTTTCGTCAGCGTTCTGACGGCCGACGCCACGGCGTTGGTGTTCTCGACGTACGTCGGTGGCTCGGCGTACGACTACGTCCGGGACCTAGCCTTCGGACCCGAGGGCGCCGTCGTCCTTGCCGGGAGTACCGACTCCGTTGATTTCCCAAGAGCCGCAGACGCCTTCCATGGCGGCACCGATGCCTTCCTCGTGCGGTTGACGACGGCTTCTCCAGGCCTGGCGGCCACGGTGGCAGGATCGCCCAGCTCCGGGTTGGCGCCGCTGACGGTCTCGTTCACCGGGTTCGGGTCCGGAGGTACAGGCATCTACACCTACGACTGGGACTTCGGGGATGGCTCGTCCCACTCCTCCCAACCCAATCCCAGCCACAGCTACACCGTGGGAGGAACGTACACCGCCACGCTCACTGTGACCGACTCGGCAAACGCCACGGCTTCCGCGTCGATCCAAGTCACCGTCGAAGCGACGTGCACGATAGGCTGTACCGCCACGGTCCCACTCGCGACCTCCGCTCTCGGTGCCTCCCCCCTCGGGCCGGTGCCGTTCGCGGCCACGGCCTCGCCGTCCTCGGACTGCCCGCTGACGCCCACCTTCCTGTGGGACTTCGGCGATGGAACGACCTCCACGCAGCAAAACCCGTCCCACAGCTATCCGGCCCAGGGGCTCTACGACTGGACGCTGACCGTGACGCTGGGCGAGCACACCTGCCAGCGTCACGGCACCGTGACGGTGACGGGCCTGTCTGACGTCTCGAGCCTGCAGATCATCCCCGCCGTCGCCCACAACCCCGGCGTCGCTGGCACGCTGTGGCGCACGGACGTCACCGTCGTCAACCGCGGCACGTCGCCGGCGAACCTCGCGATCGTCTACGCCACCGCTGAGGGCAGCACGCTTCGATCCGCCACCCTCGCGGCCGGCGCCACGGTCGAGTGGCCCGACGTCCTGGCGTCGCTGTTCGGCCTCCCGATGGAGGCCGCCAGCCAGGGCACGCTGCAGGTCGCCGCGGACCGGCCGGTCGCGCTGGTCGCCCGCACCTACGACGAGACGACGGCGGGCACGCTGGGCGCCGCGTACCCGGCGCTCGGACAGACGGACGGAATCACCTCCGGTGAGACCGGAATCCTCCCGGGACTGAAGAGCTCCACCGGCTTTCGCACCAACCTCGGCCTCGTGAACCTCGGCGGCTCCGACGGCCAGGCCCGGGTGACCCTCTACGCGGCCTCCGGCGAGACCCTCGGCACGCCCCTGGTCCTGAGCGTCCCCGGTGGCCAGTGGGTCCCGGTGAACGACGTCTTCGCGCGGGCCGGCGCCGGAGCACAAGACCTGGCCTACGCCACCGTGGAGGTCCTCACCCCCGGCGCCCGGATCTGGGCCTACGCCTCCGTCGTCGACAACGGCACCGGCGACCCGACGATGGTGCCGATGATCGTGCCGCCGCGCTCGTGACTGCTAGCTCTGGAGGAGAGATGCACAGACCCGCGAAGCCGACCACCCCGAAACCCCACATTCGCTCCAGTCTCCTCTTCCTGGCGCTCGTGCTGCTCGCGGCGCCGCTTCTCGGCGCGGAGGACGCGATGAACCCCGGACTGGCTTGGTCGCGCTACCTCGGCGGGGCGGGCGGGGACGAGGCATCGCGCGTGGTCGCCGATGGACAGGGGGGACTGTGGGTCGCCGGGAGGACCACCGACGTCACCTCCTGGGATACGGCGGGCGTGACGCCGGTCCGGATCGGTGGCGGCGGGGGTACTGACATGTTTCTTGCCCGGCTCGGTCCCGAGGGGCAGGTGAGTCGGCTGATCTTCGTGGGGGGAACAGGATACGACGTCGCCTCGGACCTTGCCGTGGTCCCGGGTCGAGGCGTGGTCGTGGCCGGGACAACCTCTTCGGCCGATTTCCCGGGTGTGGACGACGCTCAGCCAGGGGAGACTGTGGCCGTCGCGTTCGAGGTCGGGGACGACGGTGCCCTGGGCTGGGCAACAGCCCTGGGCGGCTCCTCCTTGAGCGGTGGAGTTTCCGTTGCCCTCACGCCCGACGGATCGGTCGCGCTCGCCGGGACCACGTCATCGTCCGGCTTCCCCCTCCTCCACCCTCTGAGCCTGAGCATGTCGCTCGGCGTCTCGCACGGCTTTATCGCCGTGCTCGCCGGCGACACCGGTGCATTGCGGTTCTCAACCCTCCTCGGAGGGTCCGGCGAGGACCGGATCAACGCCCTCGCCGCTGGTCCGGACGGGACGCTCACCGTCGTCGGCGACACGTTCTCGGAAGACTTTCCCGTCACGAACCCGGTGCAGCCGGCGTTCGGCGGCAGCTCGGGCTGCGACGGCGACGCCTTCGTGGCCACGGTCGCGTGGCAGGAACGAGCGCTCGTCTTCAGCAGCTACCTGGGAGGAAGTCTCGGAGAGGTCGGGGATTCGGTGACGGTGGACGGCGCCGGTCGTCTCACCGTGTTGGGCGAGACAACTTCGACTGACTTCCCGTGGACGGCCGGCAGCTACTTGCTCGAGCCCGGCGGCATCAGCCTGTTCATCTCGCGGGTCGGCACCTCGCCGCCCGAGCTCGACTGGGCCGCCGGACTGCCCCTTCTGCCCCCGGGGGACCCTCTTGGAGGCGGAGTTTTGTGTCTGCTACAAGAAGGTAGGTTCGGGGTGGCTCTCGACAGTCTCGGCAGGGTCTGGGTTGCCGGGAGGATCGGCTACGCAGGCTTCCCCCTGGTGGATCCTATCGACAGCCACCTCGAACACGCGGACGCCTTCGTCAGCGTCCTTGCGAGTGACGGAGCGAGCCTCGTGTTCTCGACCTATCTCGGCGGCTCCGGTTCCGACGGAGCCGTTGGCGTGAGCATCGTTCCCGACGGAGGTGTGATCGTCGCGGGGTCGACTGACTCGGCGGACTTCCCCTCGGCGAGCGGCTCGTACCACGGCGGAGGAGACGTCTTCGTGGCCCGGATCTCCACGGACGCCGCGCCCTTGACCGCGAGCGCCGCGGCCTCTCCGGGGTCCGGCCTGGCGCCGTTGACGGTCAACTTCTCCGCCGGCGCGTCGGGTGGTACGGGCGTGTACGACAGCTATAGCTGGGACTTCGGGGACGGCTCGCCGCACGCCTCCGGCAAGAACCCCTCGCACACCTATACGGTGGGTGGCACCTATACGGCCACGCTCACGGTGACCGACTCGATGGGCGCCACGGCCTCGGCCCCCGTGGAGGTCACCGTCGAGGCGACCTGCAGCATCGGCTGCACCGCGACGGCCCCGCTGATGACCTCGGTCCTGGGCACGACGACCTTGGAACCGGTGCCGTTTTCGGCCACGGCCTCGCCGTCGTCGGACTGTCCCCTCACGCCCGCCTTCCTGTGGGAGTTCGGGGACGGAACGACGTCGACCGAGCAGAATCCGCACCACGCCTATCCCGAGCCGGGGATCTACGACTGGACGCTCACCGTCACCCTCGCTGAGAACGCCTGCTACCGGCACGGCACAGTGGCGGTCACGGACCTCTCCGGGTTCGCCGGCATGCAGGTCATCCCCGCCACCGCCCACAACCCCGGCATCGGCGGTACCCTGTGGCGTACCGACGTGACGGCGGTCAACCGCGGCGCGTCCCCGGCCGGCGTGGCCTTCGTCTACGTCACCGGCGAAGGCCGCACGCTCCGGTCTGCCACGATTCCGGCCGGCGGCACGGTGGAGTGGCCCGACATTCTTGCGTCCCTGTTCGGCATCCCGATGACGGCGACCGGCCAGGGCACGCTGCAGGTCGCCTCGGACCGGCCGGTGGCGCTGGTCGCCCGCACCTACGACGAGACGACCGAGGGCACCCTGGGTGCCGCGTACCCGGCGCTCGGCCCGGCCGACGGCGTCACCTCGGGCGAGACCGGCATCCTTTCGGGCCTGAAGAGCTCCACCGGCTTTCGCACCAACCTCGGCCTCGTGAACCTCGGCGGCTCCGACTGCCAGGCCCGGGTGACGCTCTACGCGGCCACCGGCGAGGCCCTCGGCACGCCGCTGGCCCTGAGCGTGCCCGGCGGCCAGTGGATCCCGGTGAACGACGTCTTCGCACGGGCCGGCGCCGGAGCGCAGGACCTCGCCTACGCCACCGTGGAGGTGGTCACCCCCGGTGCCCGCGTCTGGGCCTACGCCTCCGTCGTCGACAACGGCACCGGCGACCCGACCATGGTGCCGATGATCGTGCAGTAGCCTTTCGTCTCGCCGACGGCGCCGGCCCAGGAGCCCCGGGGTCGGCGCCGTCTCCCACGTTCGACAGATACGAGGCGGCGCGCCGCGCCCGGCGCTCCCCGGAAGCCGGCGGCGCTCCCGGAGGTTGGACGGCGTAGACTCTCCCTCTGGAGGTGCCCATGTTGCGTCGACTCGTTCCCGTGCTCCTGCTGCTCTGGACACCGGCCCTCGCGACGGCTCAGGTGCGTACCGAGAAGCCGCCGCTCCACGCCAAGCGCTGGCTGGCCATCACCGGCAAGCCGCTGTCCGCCACGGCGGGGGCGATGATCTTCGCCGAGGGCGGCAACGCCGTGGACGCCGCGGTGGCGATGATCGCGGCGGGGTGCACCATGTGGGACACGCTGAGCTGGGGCGGCGAGACCCAGGCGCTCATCTACAACCCGAAGACGCACAAGGTCATCGGCATCGACGCCCTGGGCGTGGCGCCCACCGGCGCGACGCCGGACTTCTTCAAGGACAAGGGGATGCAGTACCCGCCCGAGTACGGCCCCCTGGCGGCGGTGACCCCGGGCACCCCCGGCGGCATCATGACGATGCTGGCCGAGTACGGGACGATGTCCCTCGCGCAGGTGCTCCGGCCCGCCATCGACATGGCCGACGGCTACCCCATCGAGGCCCAGGCCGCCAACACCATCGAGCGGCAGAAGAAGTGGCTGGAGCAGTGGCCGTACTCCCGCGCGCTGTTCCTGGTCCACCGCCAGGGGGACGCCGAGGTGGCCGGCTCGGCCCCCGCCGGCGGCGCCGCGGACGCGGGTCCGGCGCCGGCCCACGACCGGGCGGTGCCGGGCGTCGCGGGCTCCCACCGCGAGGGCCCCGAGCCCGGCGAGATCTTCCGCCAGCCGGACCTCGCCGCCACGCTGCGCACGCTGGTGGCCACCGAGCAGGAAGCGCTCAAGGCGGGGAAGTCCCGCAAGGAGGCGATCTACGCCGCCTACGACCGCTTCTACAAGGGCGACATCGCGCGTGAGATCGCCCGCTCCACCCAGGAGCAGGGCGGGCTCATCACCACGAAGGACCTGGCCGGCTGGCAGGTGAAGATCGAACAGCCCGTCACCACCAGCTACCGCGGCATCGACGTCTACAAGCTGACGGTGTGGACCCAGGGCCCCGCCATGCTGCAGGCGCTGAACATCCTCGAGAACTTCGACCTGAAGGCCATGGGCTACAACACCTCCCGGTACATCAACACGGTCTACCAGGCCATGAGCCTGGCGTTCGCCGACCGCGACTTCTACTACGGCGACCCCTACTTCCCGCCGGCGGAGCCGGTGGATGGGCTGCTCTCCAAGGCCTACGCGAAGGAGCGCGCGAAGCTCGTCGACCCCGACCACGCGAACCCCGGCATCATGCCCGGCGACCCCTACCCGTTCGAGGGCGGCGTGAACCCCTTCTCCAAGCTGCTCGCCGGGTGGAAGGAAGCGCGGACCGGCGCCGGCGAGGCGCCCAAAGGGACGCTGGCTGCCTCCCTCGGCGGCACGGCGTTCCAGCGCCACGTGGAGGGCTTCACGGCGGGCACCACGTCCGTGGAGGCCGCCGACTCCGACGGCTGGGTGGTCTCGGTGACGCCGTCCGGCGGCTGGATCCCCGCGGTCATCGCCGGCCACACGGGGATCGGGCTGAGCCAGCGCATGCAGTCGTTCGTCCTCGACCCCGCCGAGGACCCCTACAACGTGGTGGAGCCGGGCAAGCGCCCGCGGGTGACGCTGACCCCCGGCATGGCGCTCGAGCACGGCAAGCCGTACCTCTCCTTCGCGGTGCAGGGCGGCGACACCCAGGACCAGAACCTGCTGCAGTTCTTCCTCGACGTGGTGGAGTTCGGGATGACCGTGCAGCAGGCCACCGAGGCGGCGAACTTCAACAGCTACCAGATGCACAGCTCCTTCGGGGACCACGCCTCGATCCCCTCCAAGGTCCTGCTCAACGACGAGATCCCGCCGTGGGTGCGCGGCGAGCTGCGCGAGATGGGATACACGATGGTCTTCGAGCCGAGGACGTCGGGTCCCATCAACGCCATCCTCTTCGACCTGAAGCACGGGACGATGTGGGGCGGCTCGAGCAACTACGGCGAGGACTACGGCATCGGCTGGTGAGCGCGTGAGACGGCCGGGCCGGGGCTCCCCCGGCCCGGCGCCCTCCCCGCCTCCATCATCCTGAACCCGCGAGGAGCCCCATGGACGTCTTGGAGCAGCGTGCCGCGTGGCGCGAGCGGTTCGAAGCCTGGCTGGCCGCCCCCCTGGTGGACGGCCGGCGCGACTGGAAGCGCTACCCGCGGCCGAGGAACGCCGCGGCGCCCCCGGGGGCCGGCGTCGAGCCGGCGAAGGCCCGGCTGATGCTCGTGTCCTCCGCCGGCGCCTACCTGGCGGCGAGCCAGGCGCCCTTCGACGCGGCCGCGTTCATCGGCGACTACACCGTGAGGCGCATCCCCGCCGCCACGCCGTTCGAGGCCCTCGCCTTCGCCCACGAGCACTACGACCACGAGGCGGTGAACGGGGACCCGCAGGTCCTCCTGCCGCTGCGCCACCTCGAGGCCCTCGCCGCCGAGGGGGCGATCGGCTCGCTGACACCCTCGTTCGTGAGCTTCATGGGCTACCAGCCGGACGTCACTCGGGTGGTGGACGAGACGCTGCCGGCGGTGCTGGCGGCGGCCGAGGCGGAGCACGCCGACGCGGTGCTGCTGGTCCCCTCCTGACCGCTGTGCTGTCAGTCCGTCGGACTGATCGCGCGCGGGCTGGAGATGGCGGGGATCGCCACGACGCTGACGTCGTGGAACCCGGGACTGACGCGGCTGGTGGCGCCGCCGCGGGCGACGGTGACGCGGCTGCCCCGGGGCGCCACCATGGGCCGGCCCCACGACGCCGCCCAGCAGCGGCGCGTCCTCGAGGCGACGCTGGCGCTGCTGTCGCGTCCCGCTCCCGTCCCCCTCGTGACGCTGGACGAGAGCGCCGAGTAGGACCGGTCCCGCGGGCGGATCCCTCGCCTACGTGGCGCCGGGGCGGTGGTTGTCGAGCTCGCCGGCGGTGCCCCCCGTGTAGAGCCTGCGGATGCCGTCGGCGGCGAGGAAGTCGTGGGGGAAGCCGAGCTCGACGCGGCTCGCCTCGTCCAGGCGACGCATCTGCGCCTCGCTCAACGTCACCTGCGCTGACCCGAGGTTGTCGCGGAGCTGCTCGAGGGTTCGCGCCCCGAGGATGGGGACGATGACGCCGGGCTGCCGGCGCGCCCAGGCCAGCGCGGCCTGGGAGGGCGTGCACCCGGCCTCGCCGGCCACCTCGGCGACCGCGGCGGCGACGGCCAGCCCCCGCTCGGTGACGCCCTTCTGCAGCTGGGCGCGCCCCTCGGCACCGCGCTCGAGGTTGTACTTGCCGGTGAGCACGCCCGAGCCGAGCACGCCCCAGGGGGTGACCGCCAGGTCGAGGCTGCGCGCCATCGGCAGCAGCTCCCGCTCCGGGGTGCGCTCCATCAGCGAGTAGCGGATCTGCAGCGCCGCGAACGCCGACCACCCGCGCAGGTCGGCCATGGTGTTGGCGCGGGACACCACCCACGCCGGCGTGTCGGACACGCCCACGTAGAGGACCTTGCCCGCGCGCACGAGGTCGTCGAGGCCGCGCATGACCTCGTCCACCCGGGTGGTGAAGTCCCAGGCGTGGACCCACAGGAGGTCCACGTAGTCGGTGCCGAGGCGGTCGAGGCTCGCCTCCAGGGACTGCACCATGTTCTTGCGGTGGTTGCCGGCCGCGTTGGGGTCCCCCTCCCGCTCGTAGAGGGTGTACTTGGTCGCCACCACCCAGTGCCCTCGGTCGGCGGCGATCATCTCCCCCACCCAGCGCTCGCTGGTCCCCTCCGTGTAGCGGTTGGCGGTGTCGACGAAGTTGCCGCCGGCGGCGGCGTAGGCGTCGAACATGGCCTGCGACGTCCTGCGATCGGCCCCCCAGCCCCACTCCTCGCCGAACGTCATGGTCCCCAGGGCCAGCTCCGAGACCCGCAGTCCGGAGCGGCCCAGCAGCCTGTAGCGCATGGTCTTCCTCCCGGGGAGCCCGGCCGCGGCCACGGCTCCCCCGACACCAACGCGCCGCGGGGCCGGCCCTGTTCCACCGGGCGTACGATGGGAGCATGGCAGGCGACTCCCGCAGCGTCGCGCCCACCTACGACCTCCGCGCCCTGGGCGAGGGGCTCGAGGTCTACGAGCGTCTCGACCGGCTCGCCGACGAGGTCCTGGCCGTCGCCGAGGGCGCGGTCGGGGAGGCGTTCGTGCGGGTCCCGGCGTTCGCGGCCCGGGCCCGCGAGGAGGCGGGCCGCGAGGACGAGCGCTTCCGCCGGACCACGAAGGAGCGCTACCTGGTGGAGCTCCTCGCCTGCGTGGTGATGGCCCGGCAGTTCTGGGACGACTTCGCGGCCCGGAGCGACACGGTGGTGATCCTGCCCCACTGCCTGGCGATCCGCGGCGAGCGCTGCCGGAGGGAGCGCACCCGCTACGGCGCCCGCTGCACCGCCTGCCACCCGCGCTGCACGGGGCGGCGCCTCACCGAAACTGCCGTCGCCCACGGCGGCGACGCGTATTTCTCCGACCGCGACCACGCGAAGCAGTTCCGCGCCCTCGTGCGCGGCGGCCGCCGCGATCTCTCGGTGGTGGGCGTCGCCTGCCTGTGGATGCTGGCGAACGGCATGCGGGCCGCCGAGGAGGCGGGGGTGCCCAGCCAGGGCGTGCTGCTGAGCTCCTGCGGGTGCGCCCACTGGACCGAGCCCCCCGTCGTCACCGACGCCTGCGTGGAGCGCCTCGAGACCATCCTGGCCGCCAAGGACGAGGTCCGGCGCACCGGCTGAGCCCCGCCGCCGGCTACACTGGAGCTCGAAGGAGGGCCTGTGACGGAGCGGCAGCGGACCGGGACGCCGTGCCTGTTTGCCAGCGACCTGCACGGCCGCCCCGGATGCTACGACGCGCTCTTCGAGGCGGCCGCCCGCGAGCGCCCGGCGGCGGTGCTCCTCGGCGGCGATCTCCTTCCCTCCGGCCGGCTGCTGCACACGGGCGACGCCGGCGCGCCCTCGGCGTTCGTCGCCGAGGTCCTCCTGCCCGCCCTGGCCCGGTTGCGCGAGCGCCTCGGCGACGCCTCCCCCCGGGTCCTCGTCATCCTCGGCAACGACGACCCCGCCACGGCGGCGGCGGACCTGGCGGCCGGCGAGAAGGCCGGGCTGCTCGAGCACATCCACGGCCGCCGCGTCGAGCTCGGGCGGTTCGCCGTGTTCGGCTACGCATGCGTCCCGCCCACGCCGTTCCTGCTCAAGGACTGGGAGCGCTACGACGTCTCGCGCTTCACGGACCCGGGCTCGGTGCCGCCCGAGGAGGGGGTGCGGACGGTCCCGGCCGACCCCAGGACCGTGCTCCGGCAGACCATCGCCCGCGACCTCGAGGCGCTCACGGACACCGAGAACCTGTCGCGCGCGGTGATGCTCTTCCACTCGCCGCCGTACCGCACCCTCCTGGACCGCGCCGACCTCGACGGCCGGAGCGTGGACGGCGTGCCGCTGGACCCCCACGTCGGCTCCATCGCCATCCGCCGCTTCATCGAGAGCCGCCAGCCCCTCGTCACCCTCCACGGGCACGTCCACGAGTCGGCGCGGCTGACGGGCTCCTGGCGCGACGTCATCGGCCGCACGCCCATGCTCTCCGCGGCCCACGACGATCCGCGCACCCTCGCGGTGGTCCACGTCGATCTCGACGCCCCGGAGCATGCCTGGCGCGAGCTCGTCCCGGCGCCGTGACCGCCCGCCTCAGCGCCGCAGCGGCAGCTTCCAGGCGGCGTCGGTGACGGCGCCGATCTTGACGGCGAAGGAGGTGCGCGCCTCGACGTCGGCGTCGGTGAGCAGGTGGACGTCGAGGAGGCCGCCGGAGCGGTAGCCGGTGCGCAGGAAGTTCATCTCGTCCAGGCACAGGCTCCACCCCTCCAGCCACAGCTCGAGAGCCCGTCGCTGCGCCTCGTCGCCGCGGAAGTGGACGAGAAGGTCGATGTCGCTGCCCGGACCGGCGGTGGCGTTCTTGGCGCTGCCGATGACGTAGAGCTCGGCGACGCCGAAACGCTCGGCGTCGAGCTGGGCGGCGATGCGCTCCGCCATGCGCAGCCGCCACCGCCAGTGCTCGCCCGTGGGGGCGGGCCCCACATCGTCCTCCCCGGGGCCGCCCTCCGGCGGCCTGCCCGGCTCCACGAGCATGCCCATCGCGGTGCCGAGCTCGGCGTTCATGAGCACGCGCAAGACCAGGCCACCCGACGCCCGGGGCACGTCGATGACCCGGACCACGTCCTCCAGCCGCGAGTACTCCGGGACGAGGCCGGCGAACTCGTTGGGGGCGGTGCGGAAGAAGCGGTCGTTGAAAGCCACGCCCTCCTCGTCCGGGTAGAGCGGCAGGTAGCGGATCGAGGCCTCCACCAGATCCTGGAAGAAGTGGGTCCCGAACGACAGGTCGGGCAGGTAGCTGCCGCTCTTGCGGGCGACCTCGACGAGGAGCGCCGTGTTGTTGATGTCCGAGTAGGTGACGTTGACGCCCAGCCGCACGTCGCCCCGGCTCCCCCACCGCCCGGGGCCCATGAGGATGAACTGCCTCTTGGGGAGCAGCTGGTTGAGCCGGGCCACGGCGCGCCCCACCGCGAACAGGTCGACGGTATCGCCCAGCCGCCCGTAGGCCTCGGGGTCGATGTAGACGATGTGGGTGACGTCTCCGACGCGGCCGTTGGAGACGTACCGGTCGGCGGTGAACAGCACCCGCTCCTCGGGCACGTCACGCGGGATCGGCACGGCCGCCGTGTCCTTCGCGGCGGTCTGGGGCCGGCACTGGAGCAGGTAGAGGTCGCTCCCGTCGGAGGCGAACTCGATCTCGACGGGGTACGAGAACTCCTCGGACAGCCGGGAGAGCATGCCGCCGATACGCCGCACCCAGGGCGTGTCGGCGATGAGACCCTCGAACGTGACGACCACCGGCTGCGAGGAAAAGTCGAGCCACCTTCCCGTGGGCTTGACGATGCGGCCGTCCTCGAGGAGCGAGACGATGCGGTGGACCTCCGGATAGGCGTCGCCGGCCTCCCGCAGCAGGGAGACGACGTCCACGGTGGCCACGGAGCGGGCCTCGAGGTCGACGGCGTCGAGGCAGCGCGGCGAGTAGCGGACGACCTCCTCAGGGGTGACGTTGACGCGCAGCCCCGGCTGCCCCGGCGCGATGAGCACCGGGTAGTCGTCGCGAAGCCGGTCCACCGCCCGGGTACCGAGCCCCGGGACCAGCCGGATGAGCCCGTCGGTGCGGTCGATGCGGGGCGACCAGCGGAACTCGTTGAGGGAAACCGCGACCCCCGCCCACGCCGGAAGGTAGTAGTGGCCGACGCGGGCGCCCACCACCTCCTGGATGAGGATGCCCATCTCCTCGCGGAAGTCGAGCAGCCCCCTCTCGGAGCGGTACTGGATCGGGTCAGGGCTGAAGATCGAGGCGTAGACCTCGGCGATGGCATCGAGGAGCGCGGCGAGGCGCTCCTCCTTGCTCCCCCGGTTGGGCAGGAACAGGCTCTTGTACTTGCCGGAGAAAGCCGCTCCGAGGCGGTCCTCGAGCAGGCTCGAGCTGCGCACGATGATGGGTCCGTCATGGAGGTCGTCGAGGGCGACGGACACGCTCTTGCTGAGCTCGGGCGGGAACGGAGAGTTCTTGAACAGCCGTACGAGGTGCGGGTACTGCAGCCGCACCTGGTCGATCGCCTTGTACTTCTGCTCGTAGACGTCCTCGAGGTTGTTGTAGCGGACGAAGGCGTGGACCGCGTCGGTGGCGATATACCAGGTCTTCGGCGTGCGCACGTCGGCGAGCCCTTCGTCCTCCCCCGTGCGGCGCAGCACCAGGGAGGCCAGGAACATCCCGGCGCCCTTGCCGCCCACCTTCCCCGGGCCGCTGGGCAGGCTGATGAGCCGGTCGAGGAGGCCGAGCATGTCCTCGAGGGTGACGACCCGCTTGGCGACCGCCACGTAGGCGGGCTCCTCGCTCAGGAAGCGGCGGATCAGGGCGACCCTGAGGTTGGCGAGCAGCGGCAGCGCCAGCGAGGTGCCCTCCGGGATCAGGTGGAGGTAGCGGCGGATGGAGTCGGCGATCTCCCCCGGCGACGAGCGGAAGTCCATCACCGTCTTGACCAGGAACGACGAGCGGTCCTCGTGGAGCCAGCGCTGGATGCTCGCCAGCATCTCCTCGTCGGAGAGGTAGGCGCCGGCCAGGTCGAAGACGCGGTCGGCCAGGGCCAGGGAGGTGTCCAGGGGAAGCTGGTGGCTGGGCTGGTTCTGCTCGCCGAGGAGCCCGTCGTGCCCGTCGCGCTCGCCGACGAAGCCGTGGAGCAGCGACTGGGCCTCGGTGATGCCGCTCCAGGACAGGTGGTTGGCGAGCTTGCGGGCGATGCGGACGACCAGCTCCTGGTCGGTGCGGCGGAGCAGGTTGACGGCCACGCGCCACTCGTGGGTGCCGCGCTGGCCGAGCACGTCCTCGGCCTGGCGCAGGTCGGTGACGAGGGTGCGGAGCTCCTGGTGCAGGATGAAGTGACCGAGGCGGTCGGCGATGGTGCGGATGAGCTTCGTCTCCTCCTTGAGGAACGGGCCGTCGTCCATCGGCGGGACCTCGGCGGTGTAGGCGACCTCGAGGCGGCCGACCACGCGGTCGTGGACGACGATGGTTTCCTCCTGCACCCACGGGGTCTCGGCAAAGCCGGGGGTGGCGAAGGCCGCATCCTGGTACCGGATCCGCGCCTGGCACAGCTCCGGATACTGCCACCCCGGGGGGATGGCGCGCACGACGCCCTCGAGGACCTCGGCCAGGGGGGTCTCGGGATCCTTGAGGAGCTCCTCCACCTGGTAGATGCAGGAGAGCTCCTTGGCGCGCTCCTGCAGCGCCCACAGCAGCCGGTCGCCGGCCTTCGAGGGGTCAACCATGGCGGACGACCCCCACGCCCCGGCGGCCGTCCACCGCGATGCGCAGCGGCCCGCCGAGGCGCACGTGCCGCACGTGGGCCGTCTCCCGCGCCGCCGGCCGGGCGTCCAGCCACGGCCAGTCCACGGCGAACCGGCCGCCGTGGGGAAGGGAGAGGTAGAACACGCGGAAGCTGGTCATGTTGTGGAAGAAGTGCGAGCCCTGCGAGAGCTCGGGGCGGACGCCCTCCAGCTGGGTCTCCACGATGGCCCGGGCGCCGGAGATCTGCGCCCATCTCACCGGCACGCCCCCCCAGGGATCCGAGGTGCCCCAGCGGCCGAAGCCGATGAGGAGGTACGGGGCGCCGGCATCGACGAGGGCGGCGTTCACCTCGCCGATCTCCGCCGCCATCGCCGCGGTGCGTTCCAGGGCGAAGCGGTCCGGCCTGAGGTAGACGACGTCGCACACGCCCTCGGCCACGCCGTTGCCGAGGGCGTGCTCCGACGCCGCCAGCACGCCGGAGGCGGTGAGCTCGGCGTCGGCGATCTCCACGGTCTCCCCGGGCGCGACGAGGGAGCGCAGCTGCAGGAAGCCGCACCGCGCCGGCGCCCGCCCCTGCGGGTCCAGGGTGAGGGCGAACTCAATCTCCACCGGGCCACCGGTGGCGTCCTCGCACGCCGCGGTCAGGGCGTGCACGGTGTCCGCCAGCGGCGCGAGGCCGTGCTTGAGCAGCGGTGCGAAGTCGACCACCCGCGGGCCCTTGCGACCGAGTCCCGCGACGAGCCGGTCGGAGGCCGGATCGAACGTCGAGGCGACCAGGCGCAGGGTGTCGTCCTCCTCGGCGGCGGCAAGCTCGCAGCGCACCATGTGCTCCGTCTCCCGGGCGGGGTCGTACGGCGACCCCTCCAGGTTGACCGCCCAGAACGCCGTCTGCGTGGAGCGGAGGAGGTCGCCGATGCCGTTGAACGGCGGCGGCGCCTTGGGGTAGGCGGGCGAGAAGCTCCACGCCGCCTCACCGTCGACGATCCACTTCCCGAGCCCCAGCGCGACGCCGGCGACGCCGTCCTCGGGCCGCGCGTGCCCCGAGGGGTAGTAGTTGAACGACCTCGCGACACCCGACACTGTGGGGTAGAAGCGGGCGCCGTGCGCCCCGCCCTCGATCTCCTGGACGATCACCGCCATCTTCTCGTCGCCGCCGCCGATGACGCGCCGGTAGGCCCGCGCCTCCTCGAACCATGTGGAGGCCCACACCAGCTTGACCGCCTCCACGAGCTGCCGGAAGCGCGTCTCGACGTCGGCGTGGCTGTTGGGGATCATCTTGGTGGCGTAGACCCCGGCCAGGGGGCGCCCGGCGACGTCCTCGAAGAGGCTCGAGGAGCGCACCGCGAGGGGCCGGCGGGTCGCCGCGGCGAGGGCGCGGAGGTCGCCGACGAGCTCCATGGGCAACGAGGAGCGCAGGAACGCCTGGGCGAGGCGATCGTCCGGAAGCGCGTCCGCCGCCGCCCCGGCGGGGCCCTCCTGGGCCATGAACAGGTCGAACAGGGCGGTGCCGATGACGGCGAGCGGCGGGATCGCCACCTCGACGCCGGGAACGGCGCCGGACGGCAGATGCCGAGCCAGGGTGGCGCGGACGTCGGCGAGGCCGCGGGCCTTGCCGCCGAGCTCACCGCCGCCGATCCGGGTGAACGGCGCGCCGGGCCCGAAGGCGTCCCGCCGGAAGTCCTCGATGGCGCCGCTCACCGCGCTCCCGGGCCCTCACCGCCGCGACGGCGTGGAATCACGGTCGCCTCCGCCCTACACCCAGCCCCGCCCGCGGCACGCCGCGGCGACACGGGCGATGGCGATGACGTGCGCCGCGTCCCGCAGGGACAGGTGCCGTTTCGCGGCCGTGTCGCTCACCGTAATGTAGGCCTCGGTCATGGTGTGGTCGAGCCGCGACAGGACCTCCTCCTTCTGCCAGTAGAGGTTCATGCCCGACTGCACCTGCTCGAAGTAGCCGCAGGTCACGCCCCCGGCGTTGGCGAGGAAGTCGGGGATCACCTTGACGTCGCGCCGGGAGAGGATCTCGTCGGCCTCCGGAGTGGTGGCGCCGTCGGCGCCCTCGGCGACGATGCGCACCCGGGGCGGGAGCCGTTCGGCCTTCTCGCCGGTGATCTCGTGCTCCAGGGCCGCGGGGACGAGGACGTCGACGGGCTCGGCCAGCCACGCCTCGCCGGGGAGGACCTCGTAGCCGAGGGCGGCCGCCCGTTCCGGGTCGACGGTGCCGAAGTGGTCGGTGACACCCGCGAGCTCATCCACGTCGAGGCCGCCCTCGCGTCTGAACGCCAGTGCTCGCCCCGCCCTCGGGTCCCACGCGGCGACGCAGGCCACCTCGCCCCCCAGCCGACGGAAGAGCCGCGCGGCGTGCTGGCCCACGGCCCCGAACCCCTGAATCGCGGCGCGCGCCCGGCCCGGGTCCAGGCCGATCTCCTTGAGCGCCTCCCGCACGGTGATGACCAGGCCGTACCCCGCCGCCTCCTGGCGCCCGAGGGAGCCCCCGAGCCCCACCGGCTTGCCGGTGAACGCGGCCGGCCGGCGGCCCATGACGATGACCTCGTACTCGTCCAGCATCCACAGCATGTCCTGGGCGTTGGTGGCCAGGTCGGGCTCGGGCACGTCCACGTCGGGCCCCAGACAGCGGGCCAGTCCCCTCACCCAGCCGCGGCAGAGCCGTTCCTGCTCCGCGGCGGACAGCCCGTGCGGGTCGCACACCGCCCCCCCGCAGGCGCCTCCCAGGGGCACGCCCACCAGGGCGCAGCGCCAGGTCGTCCACATGGCCTTGGCGCGGAACACGTCCAGCCCGGCGGCGGGGTGGAAGCGGACCCCGCCCTTGGCCGGCCCCAGGGCGTCGTTGTGATGGATGCGGAAGGCGTGGAAGAGGCGCGTGGCGCCGTCGTCCATCCGCACGGGCACGCGGAAGCTGATCTCCCGCATCGGCTCCCGAAGCAGCTCGGTGGTGGCGGCGTCGAGGCCCAGCTGCCCGGCGGCGCGGTCGAGCTGGGCCTGAGCCATGGTGTACGCGCTGAAGGCTGGTACGCTCATCGCCGTTGTCCGGACCTTTCTCGAGTGTGGCGTGGGGCGGGACACGAGTCAAGGCGGCGGCAGGCCGCCACGCAGCCGTCCGGCGCGGTCACGCGGGCCCGCTGCGGTGGACGACCCCTTCCCGGGAGGCGCCGTCGACCAGGACCTGGACGGGAGCGGACAGCCGGATGTGACGGAGGCTGCCGCCGAGCTCCACGGTGGCGGCGGGGAGGCCGGCCAGCCACTCCCAGTCGATCCGTCCGTCGCCGTCGCGGTGGTGCACCGCGAGGTAGGGGATGCCGGAGGACGTGATGATGTGGAAGAAGTGCGACCCCTGCGAGGCCTCCACCTCCAGGTCGGTGAAGTCCGCCTCGACGATGGCGCGGGCGCCCGAGATCTGTGCCCACACCACGGGAATCCCCAGCCAGGGGTCGCGGGAGCCCCAGCGCCCCGGCCCGACGAGCAGGTAGGGCCGGCCCTCCTCCTGGAGGCGGCGGTTGATCCGCTCCAGCGCCGAGCACGCCTCCGGCGTACGGCTGCGGTCCAGGTCGGGAAAGACCACGACCACGTCGGCGAGGGCTGGAGTCCGGCCGTGGCCCAGGGCGGAACCCGAGCGCACAACGATCGTCTCCGGGTCCAGCGCGGCCAGGTCGGCCTGCGCCGCCACCGCCTCCACCACCATGGGACGGACCTGCAGGACGTGGAGCACCTGGCGGTCCGAGGTGGAGGCCAGGTCGAGGGCGAACTCCACCTCCACCGGCATCCCCATGCCGCGCTGGGCCGCGTCCAGCAGCCAGCCGAGCACCGCGGCGAAGGGATACGTCCGCCCCTTGAGCAACCGGGCGAAGCTGACGAGGGCGGGACCCCCGGGCACGACGCCGTCCACCACCGCGTCGTTGGCGCGCAGGTAGGTGGAGGCGATCTGGGGCCCGGCGGAGGTGGCGAGCCCCTCGCTGACGTCGGGGCTCGTGAGGTTGGCGTCGAAGGGCAGGCCCGGGATGAGATCCATGGTGGTCATGTCCAGGGCCCAGAAGCGGCGCTGGGCGTTCTTCAGGATGTCCTTGACCGAGGAGAACTGGGGCAGCACGCGGGGGTAGCGGGGGCAGAAGCGCAGCGCCTCGAACCCCTCGACCACCGCCTTGCCGAGCCCCAGCGCGATGAGCGCGACCCCGTCATCAGGCTTCATGTCTCTGAACGGATAGAAGTTGTGCGAGGCCGCGACGCCCGACAGGGTGGGGAAGAAGTGGTCGCCGTGGCGCGTGCCGACGAGGCGCTGGAGGAGCACACCCATACGCTCCTCCTCGATCCGGTACGGCGTCGTCTGGAGGTACTCCCGCGCCGTCTTCATGTAGGTCGACGCGTAGACCACCTTGACGGCCTCGAGAAGCTGCGCGAGGCGTACGTCCAGACTGGGGTGGTTGTTGGGCAACATCACCGTCCCGTACACCCCGGCGAACGGCTGGTAGGGCGAGTCCTCGAGGATGCTCGAGGAGCGCACGGCCAGGGGGCCGCGCGCCACCTGGAGGAACGCCGCGAGCTGCGCGCGCAGCGGCCGCGCGAAGCGTCCCTGCCGGAAGGCGTCCAGGACGGCCGCATCGTCCGCGGCGGCCGCCGGCTCGGCGAGCCGGCGCAGACCGTTCTCCTCGACATAGCCCTCGAAGACCTCGGCGGCGAGGACGACGGTCCGCGGCACCGCCAGCTCGAGGCCCGGCGTGTCCGGGTGGTCCTCGGCGAGGAGCCGCTGCATGAAGGCGAGCCCCCTCCCCTTGCCGCCAAGGGCGCCGCCGCCGATCTTGGCGAAGGCAACGAACTCGTCGTAGCGCTCGAGGTCGAAGTCGGCGATGACGTTGCGCTGGATCTCGCGCAGGTAGCCCTCGACGGCGCGCACGAGGTGGGCGCGGAGGTCCGCGATGGAAGGGAACTCGGAAACCTTGCGCGGCCGCACGGTGGCGGCCAGGTCGAACTCGGTGCGGGCCGCGAACCAGCGGGAAAAATGGTTGTGGCTGGCGTGGTACTCCACCGAGGCCTCGGGAGCCTGCGCGAGCTGGCCGAGGAGCTCCCGGAGGTTGCCGGCGCGGCCCACCTCGCTCTGGTCGGGGAGGCGGAACACGAAGTCGCCGAAGCTGCACTGCTCGAGCAGGAAGCGGCGCAGCTCCGCCAGGTAGGCGCCGGACTCCTTGTGGACGAAGGCGAACCCCCCGTCCCGCGCTCCCTCCGCCAGCGCCGCCTCGGAGGACTGCAGCAGGACCGGCAGGTCGGGGTCGGCCTCCCGGCAGCGGCGGGCGAGGGCGAACCCGGCGCCCTCGTCGAGGCGTCCGCCCCGGGGAAACGTCACGTCCGCCACCAGCGCCAGGACGTGCTCCCGGTAGCGCCCGAACAGGTCCAGCGCTTCCTCGTAGGACGCCGCCACCAGGACCTTCGGACGTGCCTGCATGCGCAGCAGCCGGTGCGAGAGGTTGAGCCCGTCCGCCATCAGCCGGGCGGTCTGGCGCGTCACCTCGGCGTAGAGCCTGGGGAGCAAAAACGACAGGAAGCGCACATCGTCCTCGACGACGACGATGACCTCCACGCCGCCGGCCAGCGTGTCGTGGTCGGCGTTGCGCCGGTCCTCCTCCTGCTCGATCATGGCCAGCAGCACCTTGGCGTCCCCCTGCCAGAGGAAGACCCAGTCGGTGGTGCCCGACTCCTGCAACCCCGCCAGGCGCGGCATGTCCCAGGCGTGCGCGACGAGGACCCCGAGGGAGAGCCCCGGATACCGCTCCTTGAGGCGCTGGCCGAAGGTGGCCAGGTCCATGTCCGGGAGCCTCGCGGTGGTCACCACCAGGTCGAACGGCGCCGCCGCCGGCATCTCCAGCGCCTCGGCGGCGCTCTCCGCGGTGACGAACCGGGGCACGTGGCGGAGGTTGAGCTGGAGGTCGCTGTACTCCCGCGCGAGGAGCTCCGCGAGCTGGCCCTCCTCCTCGAGGAGGAAGGAGTCGTAGCGGGACGCCACCAGCAGGATACGGCGCACCCGGTACGGCATCAGCACCGAGAACTGCTCGGCCCTCATGCCGTACCGTCCTCCCGCCCGTCCCGGGGGACGGCCGTCGGCTCCCGCTCCCCGGTGCCAGGAGGTCACGCGTGCGTCTTTGCGGCCCGGCCACCGGGACGGACCGCCGGTCCGCTGACGCCGCGGCGCGAGCGACGGGGGGGGAGGCACGGACCTCCCCCCCCACGCACGTTGCGGCCGGTACCAGGGGTCACACCAGCCCCTGGTCGATCATCGTGTCGGCCACCTTGATGAAGCCGGCGATGTTGGCGCCGAGCACGTAGTTTCCGCGGTCTCCGAACTCCTTCGAGGTCTCCAGCGATGCCTTGTGGATGGCCTTCATGATGCCGTGCAGCCGCTGGTCCACCTCCTCGCGGGTCCACGACAGGCGCAGGCTGTTCTGCGACATCTCGAGCCCCGAGACGGCGACGCCGCCGGCGTTGGCGGCCTTGCCGGGCCCGTAGAGGATCTTGTGGCCCAGGAACTTCTCCACGCCCTCCAGGGTGGTGGGCATGTTGGCGCCCTCGGACACACAGGTGCAGCCGTTCTTCACCAGCATCTCCGCGTCCTCGCCCGAGACCTCGTTCTGGGTCGCGCAGGGCAGGGCCACGTCGCACTTGACGAACCACGGGCGCATGCCCTCGAAGTACTCGCACTTGAAGTGGTCGGCGTAGTCCTTGATGCGGCCCCTCCGGACGTTCTTGAGCTCCATCAGGAACTCCCACTTGTCTCCGGAGATGCCGTTCTTGTCCACGATGGTGCCGTTGGAGTCCGACAGGGTGATCACCTTCCCGCCGAGCTGGTTGACCTTCTCGACGGCGTACTGGGCCACGTTCCCGGAGCCCGACACGGCCACGGTCTTGCCGGCGAAGGACTCGCCGCGGGTGGCCAGCATCTCCTCCGCGAAGTAGACGCAGCCGTAGCCGGTGGCCTCGGGACGGATCAGCGAGCCGCCCCAGTTGAGGCCCTTGCCTGTGAGCACGCCCTCGAAGGCGTGGGTGAGCTTCTTGAACTGCCCGAACAGGAAGCCGATCTCGCGCCCGCCGACGCCGATGTCCCCCGCGGGCACGTCGACGTTGGCGCCGATGTGCTTGTAGAGCTCGTTCATGAAGCTCTGGCAGAAGCGCATCACCTCGCTGTCGGACTTGCCCTTGGGATCGAAGTCGCTGCCGCCCTTGCCGCCGCCCATGGGGAGCGTGGTCAGGCTGTTCTTGAGGATCTGCTCGAAACCGAGGAACTTGAGGATGCCCAGATTGACCGTCGGGTGGAAGCGCAGCCCGCCCTTGTAGGGGCCGATGGCGTTGCTGAACTCGACGCGGAACCCCCGGTTGACGTGGATCCCTCCGCGGTCGTCCTGCCACGGCACACGGAAAATGAAAATGCGGTCCGGCTCGCTCATGCGTTCGAGGATCTTGTGCTCGAGGTACTCGGGGCGGCGTTCCAGGCAGGGCACGAGGGACTCGACGACCTCCTTGACCGCCTGGTGGAACTCCGGTTCGGCTGGGTTCTTGGCAACGAGATGATCCATGAACTTCTGGACGTGCTGCGTCACGCTCATGCTCTCCTCCTTGAGGTTCCGGGGACTCTGCGAAGGACGACGGCCCACTGCCTGATCATCGTCGGGGCTCCCGCCCACCCTCCCGCCCGTGGACGTTCTGCCTGCTCCCATGACGCGATAGCGCTGCCTCCTCCCGGCCCGTGCCCCGGGGACACGACCCCCCTAAGGGCGCTTGGGCCCATCCACTGCCGAGTCCCCCGGAAGGGGGCGTACTTCGGGCATTTGAGCATCATGTATCACGGTGGCACAACGCTGTCAACAGCGGTCCCGACGCCCCATGAGACCGCGCCGCGTCTATCCTCCGGCGCGCCACCGGGTTGTCGCTGTCCGCGCCCTCCGGGCCTCAGCGGCGGCTCAGGTGGCCGTGGGGGTGAAGGTGGGAGTGGAGCCGGTCCACGAACCTGACGTGGTGCCTCTCGCTCAGCTCCAGCTGCCGGTAGACGTGGAGCTTCGCCCGGTCCTCCACCAACACCCAGGCGAGGCAGTACAGCCAGACCAGCCCCACGTCGACCCACGGGATCGGGGCCACCAGCCAGCCCAGTCCGACGATGAGCGCCGCCACCGTCTGGGTGCCGAGGATGGCCGCAAGGAGGACCGGCGCCGGAAAGGGCCGCGTCAGGAAGGGGCGCCGGGTGCGCGCCACCAGGAGGGTGAGGTGGCCGGCCACGGCGAGCTTGAGGTAGATCAGGGACTGGATCTGCGCCTCGCCCATGTGGAGCCCGAGCCGGGCGATCACGAGCATTCCGAACGTCTCGACCACGCCGATGAGCCCCAGCACCGTGGAGACGGTGAGCACCCGGCGCATCTCCCACCTGACCGGAGCGGGATCCAGCCACGTCCGGTCGTAGGCGATGGTCATGATCGGCAGGTCGTTGAGCAGGGCGAGCAGGATGATCATCACGGTGGTGATGGGATAGAAGTCGAACACGACCATCGCGAGGACGACGAAGAACATGATGCGGATGGTCTCGATGATGCGGTAGATGGCGTAGCTGTTCATGCGCTCGAAGATGCGCCGCGCCTCCTCCACCGCCTGCACCACCACCGACAGACCCGGCGCGGTGAGCACCACCGCCGCCGCGGCGCGGGCGGCGTCGGTGGCCCCGCTCACCGCGATGCCGGTGTTCGCCTGCTTGAGCGCCGGAGCGTCGTTGACCCCGTCCCCGGTCATGCCGACGATGTGCCCCCGCGCCTGCAGGACCTTCACGATCTGGTACTTGTGTTCGGGAAAGACTTGCGAGAATCCCCCCGCCGCCTCCACCGCCTCCGCCGCGTCGTCCGCGAAGCCGGCCCCGTGGCGAGCGCCGTCGAGGAACTCCTCGGCCGGGTGGATGTCGGTACCGAGCCCCAGCCGGGAGGCGATCTGCCGGGCGATGGCGGTGTTGTCCCCGGTGACCATCTTGACGTCGATGCCGTGCTCCTGGGCCTGCCGGATGGTGGACGCCGAGTCCTCCCGGGGCGGGTCGAACAGGGGCAGCAGGCCCAGGAAGCGCCACGGCCCGCCGCCGTCGCGGCGCGCCACCCCCAGCGTGCGGTACCCCTGCCCGGCGAGCTCGCCGACGTGCGCCTCGACCTTCCGCCGCAACTCCGGGCCGGTCTCGCAGAGGCCGAGGACGACCTGGGGCGCCCCCTTGGTGACGGCGAACCGCGCTCCGTCCGGCCCCTGTACGGCCGCCTCGGTCCGCTTGCTCACCGGGTCGAAGGGCACGAAGCCCTCCTGCCGGTATCCGGCCAGGGCCTCCGTTCCGGGCAGCCCAGCGATCACCGCGTCGTCGATGGCGTCCCGGTCCTCGGCCTTGGACGCCAGGGCGCCGGCGAGGACCACCGCCGCCGCGTCAGCCTCCCCGTACGCCACCGGCTCTCCCAGGGTCAGCACGTTCTGGGTGAGGGTGCCGGTCTTGTCGGAGCACAGCACGTCCATCCCCGCCATCTCCTCGATGGAGTCCAGCCGGGTGACGATGGCCTTCATCTTGGCCAGGCTCAGCGCACCGATGGCCATGGTGACGGACAGCACGGCCGGCATTGCCACCGGGATCGCCGCCACCACCAGGATCAGGGCGAACTGGAACAGGGTGAGCACCGAGGCGCCGCGGAACAGCATGGTGAGGATGAGGAAGGCGGCGAGACCGAGGCTCAGGTAGATGAGATAGTCGCCGATGGTGAGCACCGCCTTCTGGAAGTGGGAGACCGACCGCGCCGAGGAGACGAGCTTCGCGGTGCGGCCGAAGTACGTCTCGCCGCCGGTGGCGGTCACCACCGCCACCATCTCGCCCTTGCGGGCCACCGACCCTGAGTAGCCCGCGTCGCCCCGCGCCTTGTCCACCGGCAGCGACTCCCCCGTCAGCGCCGACTGGTCGACGCTGAGGTAGTCGCCGTCGAGGAAGCGGACGTCGGCGGGAATGATGTCGCCGAGGCGCAGCCGGACGACGTCGCCGGGCACCAGCCCCGTGGCGTCGATCTCCCCCCAGGCGCCGTCCCGGCGCACGCGGGCCCGCACCGCCAGCTGCCTCTTCAGCGCCTCCACGGCGTTGGCGGCCTGGCGCTCCTCCCAGAAGCCCACCACGGCGTTGAAGAGCAGCAGGGTGCCGATGATGCCCAGGTCCACCCAGTGCCGCAGCAGGGCGGAGAGCACCGCCGCGACCTCGATCATCCACGGGATCGGGCCCCAGAAGTACGACAGAAACTTCAGCAGCGGGTTGGCGCTCTCCTCCGGCAACGCGTTGGCGCCGTAGCGCTCGAGGCGCCGCCGGGCCTCCCCGGCGTCGAGGCCCTCCGGTGACGTCTCCAGGCGCTCCATGGTGGCCTGGAGGCTCTCCTCCGCAGCCGGGGCCACCGGCGCGGACGCCGTCTCGCTTCGCTGGCTCATCCTCCACCCCCCGGCCCGGGCGGCTCGCGGTGCACCCGGGACCACGACGAAACTGCGACACTCTCTTCACCATGCCTAACTTTCCTGAACCGCCTCCCCTTCCCGGGTGCGGCGCCGCGTCCCGGCGGGGGTGCTAGAGTCGGCGCAGAGCCGCCGGCGGCCCCCCCGCCGCGGGACCGGGCTCCCACGGGAGGGTTCATGCTGCTGACCGGCCGCACCATCCTGGTCACCGGCGCCAGCCGGGGTATCGGCGCCGCCACTGCGCGGCTGCTCGGCGCCAAGGGCGCAGCGGTGGCCGTCAACTATCTCCACAGCGGAGAGGCCGCCGCCCGCGTGGCCGCCGACATCGAGGCGGCCGGCGGACGGGCCCGCGCCTACCGCGCCGACGTCCGCGACTGCGCCGCCGTCCACGGCCTCGTCGAGCGGGCCGGAGCGGAGCTCGGCCCCATCGACACGCTGGTGATCAACGCATCCATCGGCTTCCCGGTCAAGCCGTTCCTGGAGTACGAGTGGAGCGAGTTCGAGGCCAAGCTGACCGGCGAGCTGAAGGCCGCCTTCCACGTGACCAGGGCCGTGGTTCCCGGCATGGTCGCCCGTCACAACGGCTGCATCATCGGCATCTCCTCGGGGCTGTCCCGCCACCCCGGGATCGGGTTCATCGCCCACTCCACGGCGAAGTCCGGCCTCGACGCCTTCCTCAAGTCGCTGGCGCTGGAGCTCGGGCCCTCCGGGATCCGGGTCAACGTGGTGGCGCCGGGGCTCACGGTCACCGACGCCACGGCGCACCAGCCGAAGGAGAGCAAGGAGCGGGTGGCCCGGATGACGCCCCTCGGGCGGCTCGCCGAGCCTGAGGACGTCGCCGGAGCGGTGCTGCTCCTGGCCACGGACCACGCGCGCTTCGTCAGCGGGGCCTACCTCGCCCCCAGCGGCGGCTTGCAGATGCTGTGAGGCGGGCTCAGGCGGGGTGCCGGCGCAGCAGCACCAGGGTGCGGTCGTCGGCGTAGGGAACGTCCCCGACGAAGCGGTCCAGATCTGCCTCCACTGCGGAGGCGATGGCTGCGAGGGGCTCCCCCCGATGCTGCCGGAACACCTCGGCGAGGCGGCCCCGGCCGTACTCCTCCTCCTCCGCATCGGCCGCCTCCGTGAGACCGTCCGTGTACACGGCGACGAGGTCTCCGGGTTCGAGCGCGACCTTGCCGCCGGCGTGGCGGCTGCCGGGGAGGAGGCCCAGCGGCGGTCCCGTGGCGCCCAGCCACTCCAGGGCGCCTTCCCGCCGCACCACGAGGGCCGGGCAGTGCCCCGCGTTGGAGTAGCGCAGCACTCCGGTGGTCCGGTCCAGCACGGCGAGGAAGCCGGTCGCGTAGCGCTCGGGCGGGGTGCGCTGGAAAAGCAGGCGGGACACCCGGGTGTAGATCTCCGCGGGGTCGAGCCCGTCCTCGATGGGCGCCACCGAGAGCGCCTCCACCGACGCCGTGAGCAGCGAGGCGGCGACACCCTTGCCGGAGACGTCGATGACGTGGAGCACGCACTCCCGGTCGGCGCACCGGGAGGTGACCTCGTAGTAGTCGCCCGACACGCCCCGCGAAGGCACGTTCCCGCCGTGAAGCTCCCAGCCCACGACCTCGGGGAGACGTTCGGGAAGCAGCGCCACCTGGATGCGGCGGGCCAGGGCGACCTCCTCGGCGAGCCGGCGGCGCTCGGCGGCCTCCTCGGCGAGGGCCACGTTGCGGATGCGGAGCACCGCCACCGACGCCAGGGAGACGAGGAGCGCCAGGTCGTCCTCGTTGAAGCGCCGGATCGCCGCCTTGGAGCACAGCACGATGAGGCCGATGGCACCCTCGGGGTCGGCCAGGGGCGCCGCCATGAGGCTGCGGACACCCACCCCGAGCAAGCTCCTGGCCTCCTTGAACCGCGCGTCCTCGGCCATGTCCAGGACCAGCGCCGCCATGCCCTTCTCGACCACCTCGCGGGCCAGGCTGCGGGAGAACACGAAGCAGTCCCCCGTCCCCGTCACCGACCGGCTCGCCGCGCAGCTGTAGGAGCCCTGGTCGTCGGTGAGGAACACCGCGCCCTGCTCCGGCTGGAGGTGGTCGAAGACGCGATCCAGGATGAGCTCGAAGAGGGCATCGAGCTCGATGGCCCGGGCCAGCGCCTGGTGGACCTCGTTGAGGACCTGCAGCCGCTCCACGTACCGCCGCAGCGCGCCGCTGTCGGTGGACGCACCCTCGGCCGGCGGAGCCTGCCCCCCGAGCAGCTCGGAGGCCGGGCGCAGCACCGTGTGGGCGCTGGGATGTCCCGTGTCCTCCGCCACCTCCGCCGTGCCGGCGGTGGCCAGCGTCAACGTCACGGAGCCGACACCGATGGCGTCTCCCGGCCGCAGCCGCGTGGGCTCCCGCACCTGCCGGCCGTTGACGAAGGTGCCGTTGCGCGATTCCAGGTCCTCCACCAACCACCCGTCTTCCCGGTGCAGGAGCCGGGCGTGCTCGCGGGACAGGGCGCGGTCGGGGAGGGACAGGTCGGCCCGCGAGGACCGACCGATGAGGATGGTCTCGCCGTCGAACACCCGGTCCGTCCGACGCCCGTCGGGCATCACCACGTGAAGACGAATCACAGTGGCTTCAGTATCGGCCCACCCCGCCCCCCGCTGCAAGCACCGGCACCGGAGCGGGCACGGCGGCGCTCAGGCGATGTACTTACCCCTCGGCGTGTAGCGGGTGTGGAGCAGCTCGTGGGAGCGGTGGCCGCAGGGACCGTCCGTGAGGAACTCCCGGTAGAGCCGCAGCACCGCCGGGTTCTCGTGCGACTTGCGGACCTCGTAGTGCTCGTCCTCCGCATAGATCGCCCGCGCCCGCGCCGCCCGGATCTCGGGAGAGGTCGGGATGGGCATGCCGCCCCCGCCCAGGCAGCCGCCGGGGCAGGCCATGAACTCGATGAAGTGGCAGCCGGCCAGCGGCCCTCCCGCCTGGATGTCCCGGACCACGCGCTTGGCGTTCGCGGTGCCGTGTGCCACCGCCACCTTGAGGGTGACGCCCTCGAGCCAGCCGAAGTCGGTGAACGGCAGGTTCGCGTTCAGCCGCAGCAGCTCCGGCACCCCGGCCACCCGGGGGATCGTCACCTGCGCGACGCGGATCCCCTCGAACCCGCGCACCGCCTCGATGCGCATGTGGTCGTAGAGGTTCTCCACCTTGAGACCGGTGACCAGCTCGATGACCGAGCGCAGGGCCGACTCCATGACGCCGCCGGTGGCGCCGAAGATGATCCCGGAGCCGGTGGCCGTGCCGAAGGGGTCGTCGAAGTCCTGCTTCGGCATGCGGGGCAGGTCGATGCCGGCCTCGTGGAGCATCTGGCCCAGCTCGCGGGTGACGACACCGTAGTCCACGTCCTTGTACCCCGATGCGGCCATCTCCGGGCGGTTGCACTCGAACTTCTTGGCCGAGCACGGCATCAGCGCCACGGTGACGATGTCGGCGGGGTCGAGGCCGTTCAGGGCGGCATAGTAGGTCTTGATGAGCGCCCCGAACATCTGCTGCGGGCTCTTCGCCGTGGACAGGTGGGGGATCATCTCGGGGAAGAAGTGCTCGAGGTACTTGACCCACCCCGGTGAGCAGGACGTGAACTGCGGCAGCGCCGCCGCCTCCCCCGTGACCAGCGCCCGGTGGAGGCGCAGCAGCAGCTCCGTACCCTCCTCGATGATGGTGAGGTCGGCGGTGAAGTTGGTGTCGAACACCCGGTCGAAGCCGATGGCGCGGATGGCCGAGTTCATCTCGAACGTCAGCGGCGTGCCCGGCGGCAGGCCGAAGCACTCGCCGATCGCCGCCCGGGGCGCCGGCGCGGTCTGGATGACCACGTGCTTGGCGGGGTCGTTGATGTCCCGCCACACCTCGTCGGTGGGGTCCTTGGCGCCCAGCGCCGCTGTGGGGCAGCGGTTGATGCACTGGCCGCAGTTGATGCAGATCACCTCCGACAGGGGCTTGTCCATGAACGTCGCGATGCGCGTGCGGTCGCCGCGCCCCACCGCCTCCAGCACGCCGACCTCCTGGAGGTCGATGCAGGTGCGCACGCAGCGCCGGCACAGGATGCACTTGTTCATGTCCCGCTGCACCGAGTAGCTGGAGCGGTCCACCTCGTAGAGGGGCTTGTCGGGGTGCCCGTAGCGGAAGAAGTCGACGCCGTACTCGCGGCACAGGCTCTGGAGCTCGCAGTTGCCGTTGCGGAAGCACGCGTAGCACTCGCCGTAGTGCTTCGACAGCAGCAGGTCCAGGACGCGGCGGCGGGCCTGGCGCACGCGCCTGGAGTGCGTGGTCACGGTGACGGGGCCGGTGACGGGGAAGGCGCAGGAGGCCTGGAGGGTGCGCTGCCCCTCCACCTCCACCACGCAGATCCGGCACACGCCGGCGACGCACAGGTCCGGGTGGTGACACAGGGTGGGAATGCGCACCCCGACCTGCCTGGCGGCCTCGAGGATGGTGGTCCCGATGGGGACGCTCGACCTCGGTGCCGTCGATGGTCACGGCCACGCGGCCGCCGATGGCCGCTTCACCGCCGTCCGCCGGCACCCGGCGGATCCGCTGGCTCACCGGCGCCCGGGATCTCTTCTCGTTGCAAGGGGTGTCTGTCGCCATGCTCGACTCCTCGCTCCTCAGACGCGGGCGCCGCCGGCGCGCCCCATGATCTCGTGCCGGAAGTGCTCGACGATGGACAGGAACGCGTTGGGGCTGGACTGGCCCAGGCCGCACTTGGAAGCCGACTGCATCACCTCGCCGAGGGCGCGCAGCTCACCCAGGGACGCCATCGAGCACCGGCCCTCCATGAGCAGCCGCACTCCCTCGAGCAGCTTGGCGTTGCCCTCCCGGCACGGCGTGCACTGGCCGCACGACTCGCCGGCGAAGAACTCGAGGAAGTTCTCGGCGACGCGGAGCATGTCCCGCTGCGGCCCGAACACGATCACGGAACCGCCGGTGGGCACGTCCTCGAAGCACAGTGTGCGCCCGAACGCCTTCGCCGGGACGCAGTGCCCGGAAGCGCCCCCGACCTGGACGGCCTTGGCGCCCTCGCCGCCGACGCGGCGCAGCAGCTCCGCTACCGTTGTCCCCATGGGGAGCTCGTACACGCCGGGCCGCTCGCAGTCGCCCGACACGCTGAACAGCTTGGTGCCGGAGGACTTCTCCGTGCCGCACGCGGCGAACCATTCGGGGCCGCGCGCCATGATGCAGGCGGCGCACGCGAACGTCTCCACGTTGTTCACGATGGTGGGCCGGCCCAGGAAGCCCGTGTCCACCGGGAACGGCGGCCGGTTGCGCGGCTCGCCCCGGTGGCCCTCGAGGGACTCGATGAGCGCCGTCTCCTCGCCGCACACGTAGGCCCCCGAGCCCATGTGGATGGCGATGTCGAAGGCGAAGCTCCCGTGCCCCGTCACCGACGGCCCGAGAAGGCCGCCGTCGCGGCGCCGCTGCAGGACCTCCTCCAGATGGCGGCGCAGGTAGGCGTACTCGCCCCGCAGGTAGACGATGCCGTGAGCGGCGCCGATGGCGTAGCCGGCCAGGGTCATCCCCTCGAAGACGAGGTCCGCCACCTCCGTGAGGATGACCCGGTCCTTGAACGTCCCCGGCTCGCCCTCATCGGCGTTGCAGACAACGAACTTCTCGGTGCCTCGGGCCGCCGCCGCCAGGTTCCACTTCACGCCGGTGGGGAAGCCGGCACCACCGCGCCCCCTCAGGCGCGAGGCGGTGATGGCCGCGATCACCTCGTCGCGGGCGGCCGCGAGCGCGGCCCCGAGCCCGGCCCCGGGCTCCACCGAGGTGAACGTAACGAGACGGTTCCTCGCGTCGCTCATGACCGTGCCTCCTCGCCGGTTGCCGAGAACGCCAGCGGGCCGAACGACCGGCGGCACGTCTCCAGGATCGCGTGGGCCGCCTCGCAGGTCACCGACGTGAACACCTGGTCGTTGACCAGCAGCGCCGGCCCCCGGTCGCACATGCCCAGGCAGTTCGCCCACTCCAGCGAGAACTTCCCGTCCGCCGTGGACTCGCCGAAGCGGATGCCGAGGTCGTTCTCGAGCTGCCTGGCGAGGCGGTCCTTCCCCTGCATGTCGCAGGAGATGGTGCGGCACAGGCGCACCACGAAGCGGCCCTGGGTCCGCTCGCTCAGGAAGCTGTAGAAGCTCACGACCCCGTACACCTCGACGGGGTGGATGTCGAGCTCGTGCGCCACCTGCTGCATGGCGAACTCGGAGATCTGCCCGTAGGCGCGCTGGACCTCCTGCAGGACCGGAATGAGCGACGAGCGCTGGCGGCCCAGCCGTTCGACCCAGCGCGCCACGTCCTCGCGCAGCGACTGCCGTTCCGTCACCAACATCGCGTCACCTCCCGCAACCGGCCAGGAGCCCTTCCACCTTCGCCACCAGCGCCGACGGCGCAATCGGCTTCTCGTGGAAGTCGTCCACCGGCAGGACCTGCTCGTCCCTACCGAACCGCATCCCAGTCACCTGTCCGATGCTGGTGAGCATCAGGATGGGCGCGGCGAAACCCCGGCGCCGGAGCTCCTGAGCCATCGCGATGCCGTCGTCCGGCTGCTCCATCATGACGTCCAGAATCACCAGGTCCGGCGAACGGGAGGCGATCGACGCCATCCCCTCGCTCCGGGAGCTCGCGGTCGCCACCTCGTGGCGCTCGCGCCCCAGCACCAGGCGGCACGCCTCGAGGACATCCGGGTCGTCGTCGACTACGAGAATCCTCGCCATCTGCCAGATCTCCTTCCAGCCTCCGCGGCGGGGTCCGCGAGCAGCATCACAGCATCGTCCACGTCGTGTGAAAGATACCACAAGAACAAGCTTGTGCCCATCCCCGACCGCACCCCCTCAGCGCCGGCGGCCGCCGGGCCCCGTCCCCACCCTCCGCCCCACGGCCACGATGGCGGCCGCCGCGCGCTCGGCGCCGTCGGGTCCGGCGTCCGGCACCCGTGACTTGCCGGGGTAGAGGTCGTACAGCGCCCGGTACGCGAGCGGGGTCAGGTCGGGCATGACCACGTTGGCGCCACGGCGCAGGGCCGCCGCCGTCGCCTCCCCGCCCTCGACGGCGGCGAGAGCGGTGGCGGCGGGGATGTTGGCGTCCGGGCACGCCAGCCGGGTCAGGGCGACGACCTTCAGGGCCATGGCCACACTGGCGGGCACCTGCCCCGCGAAGGCGCCCTCCGGGACCGGACCGCGCCCGAGGGGCGTGGCCGGGTGGGCCACGTACGGCCCGACGCCGACCATGTCCAGGTCCAGGGCGGAGAACGCCATGATGTCGTCCGCCAGGGACTCGAACGACTGCCCTGGCAGACCGACCATCACCCCGGAGCCCACCTCGTAGGTGAGCCGGCGGAGCGTCCCGAGGAGGGCGAAGCGGTCCTCCGCCCCCCCAGGCAGGGCGGGGTGGAGCCGCCGGAACAGGGCGGGGTCGGAGGTCTCGAAGCGCAGGAGATAGCGGTCCGCTCCCGCCTCGCGCCACGCCGCCAGGTCGGCCTCGGAGCGCTCTCCGAGGCTCAGCGTCACGGCCAGGCCGGTCTCCTCCCTGACGGCCCGCACGACGGAAGCCACGCCAGCCCGCGTCAGGCCGGGATCCTCCCCGCCCTGGAGAACCACGGTGCCGTAGTCGCGCCGGGCCGCCTCCCGGGCGCACGCCAGCACCTCGGGCGCGGACATGCGGTAGCGCGGGAGCCCGGGCACCGCGGCGCTGATGCCGCAGTAGGCGCAGCGTCTCGCGCAGTGGTTCGAGACCTCCACGAGGCCGCGCAGGTGCACGGCGTCGCCGACGTGTTCGAGCCGCACCCGGTCGGCCCGCCGCCACAGCGCCTCCAGGGCGGCGGGCGACTCCTCGCGCAGCCAGCGGAGCACCTCGTGGCGGCCGGGCCGCGTCACCGCCCGCCCTCCGCACCAGTGGCGTCGCGGAGCACCACGGTGAAGGTGCTCCCCTCCCCGGGCGCGCCGCTCACCGCGACGTCGCCGTCGTAGAGCAGGGCGAGCTTCTTCACGATGGACAGGCCCAGCCCCGAGCCCGGGATCCCCTTCGTGCGCTCGTTGCGGATCCGCACGAACTCACCGAACAGCCGGGCCTGCTCCTCCGCGTCGAGGCCGATGCCGGTGTCCGCCACCGACAACGAGGCGCCGCGGCCGCCGCGGGCCACCGTCACGTCCACCCGTCCTCCCTTCCGGTTGTACTTCACCGCGTTGGACAGCAGGTTGTCGAGGACGATGCCGATCTCGTCGGCGTCGGCTCGCAGCGTCACGGGCCCGGCGGCGTGGAGCTCGAGGGTCACCCCGCGGTCCTCCGCGGCGGGCCGCGCCCGCTCCAGGGCGGCGGCCGCCAGGGCGGTCAGCTCCAGCGCCACGAGATCCCGCGGCCGCTCCCCCGACTCGATGCGGGTGAGGTCGAGGAGGTCGGCGATCAGCTTGCGCATGCCCTCGATCCGCTCGCCGCTGCGGGCGATGACCTCCTCGTACTTGGGGGTCTGCGGAGCCACCACCCCCTCGCGGAGGAGCTCCAGGTACCCCTGCACCGCCGCCAGCGGCGCCTTGAGCTCGTGGGCGAGCACCGAGACGAACTGGAAGCGGACCCGCCGCTTCTCCGCGGCGAGCCTGCGGGCCTCGCGCTGGAGGACCAGGTGCTTCGCCGCCTTGTAGACCGTGCTCTTGAGCTCCTCCGGCGTGAAGGGCTTGGCCAGGAAGTCGTGCGCGCCGCGCCTGGTCGCGGCCACGGCCGTCTCGATGGTGGCGTAGGCCGTGATCATGACGACGAGGACGTCGCCGTTGCGCCTGCGCAGCTCCTCCAGCACGTCCATCCCCTGGATGCCGGGCAGCTTGTGGTCCAGGAGCACGATGTCCGGCGGCGCCGAAGCGATCGCCTGGAGCGCCTCCTCCCCGGTGGCCGCCTCGGCCGTGACGAACCCCACCTGCCCCTCGACCTCGCTCAGGCGCACCGTGTGGTCGCGCAGAACCCGCGCGACCCCGAGGCGGATCCCGGGCTCGTCGTCGACGACCAGGAGCGAGAGCTTCTCCACGGCGGTGCTCACTCTCCGGTCCGGAGCAGCCTCCGGACCTCGCGACGCAGCTGCTCGAAGCGGACAGGCTTGTCGAGGACGGTGTCGGCCGCCACCCAGGCGCGCTCCTCGCGGGTCGAGGCGTCGAAGGCGAGGCCGGTCACGCCGGCGACGGCGGTGACGAGGATGACCGGCACCCCGGGCCACCGCCGCCTGATGAGGTGGCACAGCACGAATCCGCTGTCCGGGTGCTCCATCATGAGGTCCACCACGGCGAGGTCGAACCCGCCGCCCTCCACGACGAGCCGGCCCGCCGCCTCGCCGTCCGCGCTCACGGTTGCGAGCCCGGCCTGCTCGAACTGGAACGCCATCTGTTCCAGGAAGTCAGGGTCGTCGTCGACCAGCAGCACCGTCTTCGCCGTCACCGGCGTCATCGTCCTCCTCCTCTCATATGCCCCCCGCGGCGCCGCCGGGAGCGGCCTCCCCGGCCCCGCGCCGGGGAAGCACCACCGTGAACTCCGTGCCGGTGGGGCCGGCACCGTGGTCGGCGTTGGTCGCCACCCGGATCTCCCCCCGATGCATCTTGACGATCCCGTACGTCACCGGCAGCCCGAGGCCGGTCCCCTTCCCCATGGGCTTGGTGGTGAAGAACGGCTCGAAGATCGTGTTCATGTGCTCGGGCGCGATGCCGGTGCCGGTGTCGGCCACCGCCACGACCACGGCTTCGCCGCTGAGCCCCGTCGAGACCGTGAGGAGCCCGCCGTCGGGCATGGCCTCCACCGCGTTGGTCAGGAGGTTCGCGAGGACCTGGATGATCTGGTCCCGGTCCAGCTCGGCGGTGAGACCGGGTGTGCGGTGGCGCACCCGGAGCGTCACGGACGGAGGGATGGCGACGGTGCGCAGGCCCGCCGTGACGAGCCCGGCGATCTCGGTCTCCTGCAGGAGCACCCTGTTCTGGCGTGCGAAGTTGAGGAGGCCGGCGACGATCTTGCGGCACCGGTCGGCCTGGGAGACGATCATCTCCAGGTCCCCGCGCCCCGGCGACGAGGCCTCGCACGCCTCGAGCATCATGTGCGCGTAGAGCAGCACCACGCCGAGGGGGTTGTTGACCTCGTGGGCGATGCCGGCCGCCAGCTGTCCCATGCTCGCCAGCCTCTCCGTGTGCATGAGCGCCTGCTGCGCGCTGGCGAGCTGCTCGTGGGAGCGGGCCAGCTCGTCCACCGTGCGCCGCAGCCTCTCGATGGTCGAGGGCAGGCACATCTCGCTCTCGGCGAGCGCCTTGCAGACGGCAATCGCGTGCTCGCGGCAGGTGTCGTACCCGCAGGCCCCGCAGTTGAGCTCGTCCTGAGCGGTTCGCTTGCCCATACGGGCCATGACAGAGGCGATCTCGTCCCCGGAGGGCGCCGGGATCCTCTGGTCGTCCGGCCTGAAGGCGCGGCCCAGCGGAAGGTCGGCGAGGGCGTCCACGTCGGCCTGCCACCGCGCGGCGTCGAAACCCTCCAGGCTGGTCCTGGCGAACCGGCTGACCAGCGCCCGCCGCCGGAACAGCGGCGTGTCGACGCTCATCCCCGCACCCATGGTGCACCCGTTGCAGCACAGCAGCTCCAGGAGCCGTGCGCTGAGATCCAGGTCGCCGGACTCGAACTCCTTGATGACCTCCACGAAGGCGCTGCGGCCTTCCGCCGCAACCACCTCGCCGGTGATGAGGTCCTCCTGGATGCCGGCCGCCTGCAGCATCCCGCGTCCCACCGGAAACAACGTGCCGAGGCGGCCCCGCGGCGGGTCGAAGGCGCTCTCCGCAACGCCCTCCGGCGTGACACCCCGCCGGCGGAACAGCTCGCGCACCTCGCGGAAGGTGAGCACCTCGTCCACCTCGGCCGGACCCGTCCCCCGGGCCTCCTCGCCCTTCTTCGCGACACAGGGGCCGATGAAGACGACCCTGAGGCCGGCGCCGTGAATCCGGTGCAGCGCCCGCGCGGTGGCCACCATCGGCGAGACCACCGGCGCCAGGTACTCCACAAGGCCCGGGTGGTAGCGCTCGACGTAGGCGACGATTGCCGGGCAGGCGGTGGAGATGTAGCACCTGTGGGGGTTGTCGGCCAGCATCCGACGGTAGGCGGCGGCCACCAGGTCGGCCCCGAACGCCACCTCGTTGACGTGGGTGAAGCCCACCGCCCGCAGCATGCCCGCCAGGCGCGGGGCGCTCAGCTCGGCGAACTCGGCCGGGAAGCTGGGGGCCAGGCACGCCGACACCGGCGCCCCGCCGGCCAGCAGGGCCTCCACCGCAGCCAGGGAGGATGTCGCCACCTTGGCCTGCTGACTGCAGACGCGGACGCAGTTGCCACAGCCGATGCACCGCTCGCCGATCACCTCCGCCTGCGAGCCGGTGATCCGGATGGCCTTGGCCGGACACTCGCGCACGCAGGTGTAGCAGACGCGGCACCGCTCCTTCACCGTCGTGACCAGCAGCGGGGGGGGCGTGGCGAAGGTCATGGCCTCTCGTTCCTAGGCGACGACGGGCCGGCGGGCGTAGCGGGTGTGGAGGAGGCGGTGGCTGAGCTCGCCCAGGGGCCGTCCGAGGAACCCCTCGTAGAGGTCGCGGACCGCCTCGTTGCGGTGCGCCACCCGCAGCGCGGCGCCGCGATCGATGGCGTAGAGGCGGCGCATGCGCCCGCGGACGGCCTCCGGATCGGCGCCGATGAGCTGGCCGCCACCGCCCACGCAGCCGCCGGGGCAGCTCATCACCTCGACGAAGTGGAGGTCGTCCCGGCCGCCGCGGAGCTCCTCGAGCAGCCGGCGGGCGTTCGCCAGGCCGCTGACCACCGCCACACCCAGCTCGCGCCCGCCAATACGGAGCCGGGCCTCCCTGACGCCCTCGGTCCCGCGCACGGCAGTCAGGTCGAGGGGGTCGATCTCGCCGCCGGTCAGCAGGTGGGCGGCGGTGCGCAGGGCGGCCTCCATGACCCCTCCGCTCGCGCCGAAGATCTTCCCCGCGCCGCTCCGGCGGCCGAAGGGTCGGTCCGCCTCCTCGGGCGCCAGCCGGCACGGATCGAGGCCGTGCATGCGGACGAGCTGGACCAGCTCCCGGGTGGTGAGCACGGCGTCCACGTCGGCGATCCCGTCGTGGACCATCTCCGGCCGCGCCGCCTCGTGCTTCTTCGCCGTGCAGGGCATCACGGCAACGCTGAAGATCGTCGCGGGGTCGATCCCCTCGCACCGCGCCCAGTGGCTCTTGACCACGGCGCCCAGCATCTGCTGGGGGCTCTTGCAGGTGGACAGGTGGGGGATCATGTCCGGAAAGAACGACTCCACGAAGGTGATCCAGGCCGGCGAGCAGCTCGTCATGAGCGGCAGCGGGCCGCCACCCTCGAGCCGCCCGACGAGCTCCGAGGCCTCCTCCATCACGGTGAGGTCGGCGCTGAACGCAGTGTCGAAGACGCGGTCGAAGCCGAGACGGCGCAGGGCGGTGGTCAGGATCCCGGTGGCGTCCTCCTCCTCGGGCAGGCCGAACGCCTCGGCCACCGTCACCGACACGGCCGGAGCGTGCTGGACCACCACAGTGAGGCTGGGATCCATGATCGCGTGCATGACGCGCTTGACGTGGCTCTGCTCGGACAGCGCCCCGGTGGGGCACACCATGACGCACTGCCCGCAGAGGACGCAGGACGACAGGTTGAGGGCCTCGCCGAACGCCGGACCCACCCGGGTGGCGCTGCCCCTCCCCGTGAAGTCGATGGCGGCGACGCCCTGGATCTCCTCACACATCCGGACGCACTTGCCGCACAGGATGCACTTGGAGGGGTCCCTGGCCAGCGCGGGCCCCGAGATGTCCACCACGTGCCTCGCCCGGATGGTGGTGAAACGGCGGCTGTCGATGCCCAGCTCCGCGGCCAGCGACCGCAGCTCGCAGTCGCCGTTGCGCACGCAGTACAGGCAGTCGTCCGGGTGCGCCGCCAGGAGCAGCTCGAGGATCGTCTGCCGCGCCCGGACGGCACGGGGCGAGTGGGTGCGGATGCACATGCCGTCGGCCACCGGGAACGAGCAGCTCGGCACGAGCCCGCGCTGGCCCTCCACCTCGACGACGCACATGCGGCACGCGCCCGTGGGCAGCAGCCCGGCCATGTGGCACAGCGTCGGCACCCGCACCCCCACCCGGTTCAGCGCCTCGAGGATCGTGTCCCCTGCCTGGGCTTCGACGGACCGGCCGTTGACGTCGATCTTCATCGCCGCTCTCCTCACTGGACGGTGACGGCGTCGCACCGGCACACCGCGACGCAGGTCCCACAGCCGACGCAACGTTCCGAGGCGATGGTGTGGACGGCCCGCGGCGCCCCGGCGATGGCGTCGGCCGGACACGCCTTGGCGCACAGCCCGCACCCCTTGCACAGCTCCTCGTCGATCCGGTAGGTGAGCAGACCGCTGCACACCCCGGCCGGGCAGCGGCGGTCGTAGACGTGGGCGTCGACCTCGTCGCGGAACCACCGCAGGGTGGAAAGCACGGGGTTCGGCGCCGACTGGCCCAGGCCGCACAGGCTGGTGTCCTGGATCACCTCGGCGAGGTGGGTCAGCGCCATCACGCCGCGGAACCGCTCCAGGGCGTCGAAGCCCTCCTCCGCGCGGTGGGGCCGCCCGAGGCTCCGGAGGATCTCCAGCATGCGCCGGGTCCCCTCGCGGCAGGGGATGCACTTGCCGCAGCTCTCGCGCTGGATGAAGTCCATGAAGAACGTGGCCACGTCCACCATGCAGGTGTCCTCGTCCATGACCACGAGGCCGCCGGAGCCCATCATCGCGCCGACGCCCTTCAGGGACTCGTAGTCCACCTCGATGTCGAGGTGCTGATCGGGGATGCAGCCCCCCGAGGGCCCGCCGATCTGCACCGCCTTGAAGGCGCGCCCGCCGGGGACGCCGCCGCCGGCGTCGAAGACGATCTGCCGGAGCCGGGTGCCCATGGCTACCTCCACGAGGCCCGTGCGGTTGACCTTTCCCGAGAGGGCGAACACCTTCGTGCCCCGGCTCCCTCCGGTGCCCGTGGCGGCGAACGCTTCCGCGCCGCCTGCGGCGATGGAGGGCACGTTGGCCAGCGTCTCCACGTTGTTGATCACCGTGGGCCGGCCGCCGAGCCCCGTGCTGACCGGGTACGGCGGCCGCGGCCGCGGCATGCCCCGCCTTCCCTCGAGGCTGTGGATCAACGCCGTCTCCTCGCCGCACACGAACGCCCCGGCACCCTGCCGCACCAGCACCTGCAGGTCGAAGGTCCCGCCGCACACGCCACGGCCCAGGAACCCCAGCTCCGTCGCATCCGCGATGGCCCGCTGCAGCCGCTTCACGGCCAGCGGGTACTCGGCGCGGATGTACACGCAGGCGGTGTCGGCGCCGATGGCATACGCGGCGATCGCCATGCCCTCCAGCAGCCGGTGGGGGTCGCCCTCGATCACCGCCCGGTCCATGAACGCCCCGGGGTCGCCCTCGTCCGCGTTGCAGATGAGCACCCTGGGCCCGGCCGGCGCCTCGCGGGCCAGGCGCCACTTCCGCCCCGTCGGAAAACCGCCGCCGCCCCGACCCCGAAGGCCGCTCCGCTCGACGGCGGCGCACACTGCCTCCGGGCTCCCGGCCGCCACCACGGCGGCCAGCGCCCGGTACCCGCCGCGGGCCACAGCCTCCCGCACGTCGCCGGGATCCACGATGCCGCAGTTGGCCAGCACCCACCTGGTCTGCAGGGCGAAGAAGGGGTGCCGATCCAGAAAGGGAACCCCGAACCACGGCTCGAGAGCCGCGTTGCGGTGCTGGCCCAGCACGGCGTCCGGCGGGATACTCCCGGCCAGGGCCGCGCCGAGGATTCCCTCCACCCGGTCTTCCCGGACGCTCTGGAAGCACACCCGGGTGCGTCCGGGAAGCTGCACGTCCATCAGCGGCTCCACGGAGCACGTGCCCAGGCACCCCACCTCGACGACGTCCGCCTCCACGCCGTGGCGAAAGAGCCAGGCGCCCACCGCCTCCAGGGTCCGCGCCGCGCCCGCGCCGAGGCCGCAGGTGCCCGTGCCCACGTACACCACCGGGCGCCGGATCGAATCGCGCCGGGTCCGCTCCCGCCACGTCCGGCGCCTCCGGGTGCACCCGTCGTCCTCGTGGCACAGCGGCCCGCCGAGCACGCACGGCACCAGATCCGCACAGGGGCTCCCCGGGGAGTGCCAGCACCGCTCGCAGCACGGCTCCAGCATCGTCTCAGCCATCGCGCTCCGCCTCCTTCCGGCAGCGGGCCGCGAGCCTGCGCACCGCATCCACCGTCACGCCTCCGAAGAACTCCCCGTTGACGCACACCACCGGCGCGAGCCCGCAGGCTCCCAGGCAGGACACCACCTCGACGCTGAACAGCCCGTCCCGGGAGGTCTGCCCGGGCTCCACCCCCAACGTCCGCCGCAACACATCCAGCACACCGGCCGAACCGCTCACGTGGCACGCCGTCCCGCGGCAGACCTGGAAGTGGAAGCGGCCCAGCGGCAGGAAGCGGAACTGGTTGTAGAACGTCGCCACCCCGTAGACCTTGCTCACCGGCAGTCCCAGGTGCGCGCTCACCTCGGCGACGGTGCCCCTCGAGAGGTAGCCCTGCGCCTCCTGGACCTCCTGCAGGATCGGGATGAGGCAGTCCCGCCCGGCACCCTCGTAGCGCTCCAGGATCTCCGCGAGTCCGCCCATCGCTCTCCTCCCGGCCCCCGCCGGCGGTCCGGAACCGCGTCCCCGCCGCCCGGCCCGCAGGTACACCCTCCCCGCCACCGGTGACCCGGTGCCGGCGCCTCCCGCGGGTGCGGACCCCCGGGAGACGGCAATCGTTCTCGTCGACCGTGATGCGGCGGCGCTGCGGTTCAGGCCGGCATGTGAAACATATCACTTTCACGATATCGTGGCAAGACCCCTTCAGACGGCTCCCCGCCGCCGCTCCAGCCCGCCGCGGTAGGCGGCCAGGGCCTCCGGGAAAGGCGCCAGGGCCCGCTCCAGGATGTCCAGCGAGCGGGCGATGGCGATGCCGTAGTTGGTGATGGGAACCCCCGTCCGCCGGCAGCGGGCGATCCGGGACAGCATCTCGCGCCGGGTGCCCATGCAGTTGCCGCAGTGGACGACCAGCGCGAAGGGGGCCGGATCCTCGGGGAAGTCGCGGCCTGCCACGGTGGTGAGCTCGAGGGGGCCTCCCGCGACCCGCTCGAGCCAGCGCGGGATCTTGACGCGGCCGATGTCCTCGGCGGTGGGGTGGTGGGTGCATCCCTCGGCCACGAGCACCCGGTCGCCGGGGCGCAGCCCGCCCATTGCGGCGGCCCCGGCGGCGAGGGCCGCCAGGTCCCCCTGGAACCGGGCGAAGAGGATGGAGAACGACGTCAGGCGGACCTCCGGCGGGGTGTCGGCGGCCACCCGGGCGAACGCCTGCGAGTCGGTGACGACCAGCGCGGGCGGCGTGCGCAGGCGGTCGAGCGCCCCGCGCAGCCCGTCCTCCTTGACGACAACGCAGCCGGCGTCGCCGTCCAGGAGGTCCCGGATGGTCTGCACCTGCGGGAGGATCAGCCTGCCCCGCGGCGCCTCGCCGTCGATGGGCACGACGAGGACGGCCAGCTCCCCAGGGGGCACCAGGTCCGCGACGATGCGGCGGGCGCCCGGGGCCTCCGCGGGAACCGCGGCCAGCAGCGCCTCGCGCAGCTCCGCCAGCCCGGCGCCGGTCAGCACCGAGGTTTCCACCACGGAAAGGCCCCCGTCGCGGAGCCGCGCCGCGAGACCCGGCCCGGTGCCCAGATCCGCCTTGTTGAGCACGGCGACGACGGCGGCCCCGCGGTCGCGGAGCGCCTGCACCAGGCGGTGCTCGAACTCACCCCAGGAGCCGTCGCTGACCACCACCCCCAGGTCGGTCCGGTCCAGCGCCCGCGTCGTCCGCGCCACCCGCTGCTCGCCCAGCGCCCCGATGTCGTCGATGCCCGCCGTGTCGATGAACACGACGGGGCCCAGGGGCAGCAGCTCCATGGCCTTCTCGACGGGGTCGGTGGTGGTGCCGGCGTCCGGCGAGACGATGGCCACCTCCTGCCTGGTCACGGCGTTGAGGAGGCTGGACTTGCCCACGTTGCGGCGGCCGAAGATCCCGATGTGCAGGCGCATGTTGCGGGGTGCGGAGCTCACGGCGGCACCTCCCCGGGCGGCACCCCTCGTCGCCCCTTCCCCGGGGGGGACGGGCACGGCGGGCCGGCCGGCCGTTCCATCAGCAGTACACGTCCCGGCGCCCGCCGCGGACCAGCGCCACCATCCTCCGGGCGCGGCGGGCCGCGTCCGGCTCCATCTCCGCCAGGGTACGCTCCACCGCCGCCTCCCCCACCCGGCGCGTCCCGGGACCCGCGTAATCCTCCAGGTACTCCTGGAACGTGGACAGCGCGTTGGGGGTGCAGTACATCCTGATGTCCCCGGGCCTCGCCAGGTCCATGAAGTCGCGGCCGGTGCGCCCGAGCCGGTAGCACCCCGTGCAGAAGGACGGCACGTACCCGTGGGTCGCCACGTCCAGGACCACCTCGTCGAGGGGACGGTGGTCCCCCAGCGAGAACTGCGAGGCGTCTTCGCGGGCCGCGGCCTCCGCGTAGCCGCCCGGATCGGTGCGGCTCCCGGCCGAGATCTGCGAGACGCCCAGGTCGAGGCACTCGCGCCGGAGCGCAGGCGTCTCCCGGGTCGACATGATGATGCCCGTGTATGGCACCGCGAGGCGGAGCACGGCGACGATCCTGCGGAACGCCGCGTCGGACACCGGCCGCGGCGGGTGTCCGGCGACGTCGGAGCCCGTGGCAGGCTCCAGACGCGGCACGCTGATGGTGTGGGGACCCACGCCGAACCGGCTCTCCAGGTGGGCGACGTGCTGCATGATCGCGAGCAGCTCGAAGCGCCAGTCGGCGAGGCCGAACAGCACGCCGATCCCCACGTCGTCGATGCCCGCCGCCATGGCCCGGTCCATGGCCCCCAGGCGCCAGCCGTAGTCGGCCTTGCGCCCGCGGGGGTGGACGCGGGCGTAGGTCCCCCGGTGATACGTCTCCTGGAAGAGCTGGTAGGTCCCGATGCGGGCCTCGTGGAGGCGCCGGAACTCCTCCACCGTGAGCGGGGCCACGTTGACGTTGACGCGCCGGATCTCGCCCCGCCCGTCGCGGGTCGCGTAGACGGTCGCGATGGAGCGCAGGATGTAGTCGAAGCCCTCGGGGGGATACGCCTCGCCGCTCACCAGGAGCACCCGCTTGTGGCCGGCGGCCACGAGGTGAAGGACCTCGCGGGCGATCTCCTCCTGGCGCAGGACGCGGCGGGTCACCGCCCGGTTGCCGGCCCTGAACGCGCAGTAGACGCACTCGTTGGCACAGAGGTTCGACACGTACAGCGGGGCGAAGAGGACGAGCCGGTTGCCGTAGATGGTCTCCTTCACCCGCCGGGCCGCGTCGAACAGCTCGTCGACGAGGTCGCGGTCGGTGACGCCGGCGAGCACCGCCACGCTCTCCTCGTCCAGGCCGCGCGCCTCTCGCGCCCTCGCCAGCACCTCGCGCACGCGGGATGCGTCGGCATCGCGCGCCGACTCCAGGAGGGCGGCGATCCGGTTCTCATCGATGGCAGGGGTCTGCGCGACGGCGTTCACGTGGCACCTCACCTCGCTGAGGAGACGGGACCTCCGGCATGGCTTCCGGCCTTCGCTCGGGGGGAACGGCAGGTTCCGGTCGCGTCCCGCCGGCGGCCCCGCCTTCTCCGCGGCAGGATCATAGCACAGCTCGCGCTTGTGCGCGCATTCACAATACTTTTCTCGCCCCCCTCCCGGTCGCGGCCCGCGGCCCCGCGAGCCGCCCTCCTGTTCCGCCCCGTCTGCCTCGCGCAGCGTCCTGCCCGGCGTCCTCCCTTCCCCCGGTTTTTGGCCACCTTGCGATCCGGTTCACATGGAATCGGGCACCAAAATCATCGGATTTCATTGACCCTTTTCTGCACCTGCGACTGCCGCGCAATTCACTGAAGGGTTTTATAAACATCTGCTTGACAGGAACTTACGAGGCGCTATAGATTGCTGAACAGCTCAATCGGCCCGGTGACGGGACGGAAAGATGCAGCGAAGACCCGAAGGAGGGGCATGATGCGTGATCCGGAAATTGCGGGGTCGGGCCGGTCGCAGAGTGAAGGCACCGGTGTGGACCGTCGGGAGTTCATCAAGGTGTGCACCATCGCCGCGGCGGCCGTCGGCCTGCCCGCCTCGGTGGGGCTCAAGATGGCCGAAGCGGCGGCCCGGGGGCTCAAGCCCTCGGTGATCTGGCTGCACTTCCAGGAGTGCACCGGCTGCACCGAGTCGCTGCTGCGCACGTCGCACCCCGCCCTGGCCGAGCTCATCCTCGACCTCATCTCGCTGGACTACTACGAGACGCTCCTCGCCGCGGCCGGGCACCAGGCCGAAGCGACGCTGCACGAGGCGATGGAGAAGAACGCCGGAAAGTACGTGTGCGTCGTCGAGGGCGCCATCCCGACCAAGGACAACGGCATCTACTGCCAGATCGGCGGGCGGACGGCGCTGGACATCGTGCACGACGTGGCCGGCAAGGCCGGCGCCATCATCGCCATCGGCTCCTGCGCCTCGTTCGGCGGCATCCCCGCCGCCGATCCCAACCCCACCGGGGCGAAGGGCGCGCCGGCGGTGCTCGAGGGCAAGACCGTGGTCACCATCCCCGGCTGCCCCGCCAACCCCTACAACTTCCTGGGCACGGTGCTCCAGTACGTCACCTTCGGCACGCTGCCCGAGCTCGACGACAAGGGGCGGCCGAAGTTCGCCTACGCCCGCCCCATCCACGAGGACTGCCCGCGCCGCCCGCACTTCGACGCCGGGCGTTTCGCCCGGCAGTTCGGCGACGAGGGGCACCGCCTCGGCTACTGTCTCTACCACCTCGGCTGCAAGGGCCCGCAGACCCACGCCAACTGCTCGCTGCAGCACTTCTGCGAGGTGCCCGGGGCGTGGCCGATCGGGATCGGAGCGCCCTGCGCGGGGTGCACCGAGCAGCCGCTCGCGTTCCGGGTCCCGCTGTTCACCACCGTCACGGTGGACCACCTCACCCCGCCCGACACCTATCCGCCCATCAAGGCCGACCACACCGGGGGCATCAGCACCGCCGCCGTGGGCCTGGGGGGCGCGGTGGTGGGCGGCCTCATCGGGGCCGGCCTCGTGGCCTCGAGGAAGCTCGGGGAGAGCACCGGCTCCGAGAGCGAAAAGGAGGGCTGACCATGGCTGTCGACCGACGATCCCTGCTCACGGGGCTCGCGGCGGCCGGAGCGGCGGCCCTGACCGGAACGGCGCCTGCCAGCGCGCGGGAGCGCAAGGTCGCGCCCCCCGACGCCATGGGCATGCTCTACGACGCCACCCGGTGCATCGGCTGCAAGACCTGCGTCGTCGCCTGCCGCAAGGCCAACGACATGCCCGTCGAGCCCAGCGCCAACGGGCTGTGGGACGCGCCGGAGGACCTCTCCGGCAAGACCCGCAACATCATCAAGCTCTACAAGAGCGAGGGCAGGCAGTCGTTCATGAAGGCCCAGTGCATGCACTGCATCGACCCCGCCTGCGCGGGGGCGTGCATGATCGGCGCGCTGCAGAAACGCGCCCACGGCATCGTCACCTGGGACGCCAGCCGCTGCATCGGCTGCCGCTACTGCCAGGTGGCCTGCCCCTTCGAGATCCCCAAGTTCGAGTGGGACAAGGCCAGCCCCGCGCATCGTCAAGTGCGAGATGTGCAGCCACATCATCGCCGAGGGCGGCATGCCGGCGTGCTGCGAGGTCTGCCCCAGGGAGGCGGTGATCTACGGCAAGCTACTCCGACCTCCTCGCCGACGCGAAGTCCCGCCTGGCCTCCAATCCCGGCCGGTACTACCCCAAGGTGTTCGGCGAGTCCGACGGCGGCGGCACGCAGGTGCTGTACCTGTCCGCGACGGGCATCCCGTTCACGAGCCCTGGGCCTGCCCGACCTCGGCGACAAGCCGGTGCCGGAGATGGAGCAGACGATCCAGCACGGCATCTACAAGGGGTTCGTCGCCCCGGCGGCGCTGTACGCGGCGCTGGGCATCGTGATGATCCGCAACCGCCGCGCCAACGCGAAGAAGGGCGGCGACCACGAGGGGGAGGCGTCGTCATGAGCGACCGAGCGGTTCCCGTCGGCGGGCCGATCATGACCCGCGCCTTCAAGATCCTCCTGGGAGTCGGCCTCCTCGGCCTCGTGCTCACGATCTGGCGCTTCGCCGTGGGGCTGGGCGCCACGACGGGGCTGAGCGACGGCTATCCCTGGGGGTTGTGGATCGCCTTCGACGTGGTCACCGGCACGGCCCTGGCCTGCGGCGGCTACGCCGTGGCGATCCTCGTCTACATCCTCAACAAGGGGCGGTACCACCCCCTGGTCCGGCCGGCGGTGCTGACCAGCGCCCTGGGCTACTCGGTGGCGGCCGTGGCCATCATGGTCGACGTCGGCCGTCCGTGGTTCATCTACCGCATCCCCATCCGCGTGGGCCAGTGGAACCTCAACTCGGCCCTGCTCGAGGTGGCGCTGTGCGTCATGGCCTACGTGGTCGTGCTGTGGATCGAGCTCGTCCCCGGCCTTCCTCGAGACGCTCCAGGAGAGCCGCTCGGCGTTCATCAGCCGGACCGCCGGCACCTTGAACCGGATCATCGAGCAAGGGGCTGATCTGGATCCTCGCCCTGGGCATGCTGCTGCCCACCATGCACCAGTCGTCGCTGGGCACGGTGATGCTCCTCGCCGGGCCCAAGCTCCACCCCCTGTGGCAGACGCCCGCTGCTGCCGTTGCTGTTCCTCATGTCCTGCATCGCCATGGGCTACGCGGTGGTGGTGATGGAGTCCACCCTCTCCAGCCGCGCGTTCCGACCGCGCCACGGAGAGCGCGTGCTGGCCTCCCTCTCGGTGGCCATGGTGCCGCTGTTGTTCGGCTACGTGGTCATCCGGGTCCTCGACGTGGCGCTGCGCGGTGATCTCGGCATGGTCCTCGCGTTCGACCAGTACAGCTTCTGGTTCCTGCTCGAGCTGGCCCTGTTCCTGGTGCCCGCCGTCATGCTGCTGAGCAGCCGGCGGCGGTCGAACCCGGGCCAGCTGTTCCGCGCCGCGATGCTCATGATCCTCGGCGGCGCCCTCTACCGTTTCGACACCTACCTGGTGGCCTTCCGTCCGGGACAGAACTGGTCGTACTTCCCGGCCGTCCCGGAGATCCTGATCACCGTCGGAATCGTCGCCGCCGAGATCATGGCCTACCTGATCATCGTCAAGCGCTTCCCGATCCTGTCCGGAGCCGCACCGTCGGCCTCCGAGTCGTGACGAGCTGGGGGAAAACATGAGCAAGCGTATCGTCGTCGATCCGATCACCCGCATCGAGGGTCACCTGCGCATCGACGTGGAGGTGGACGGCGGGTCAGGTTCACAACGCATGGTCCTCGGGGCAGATGTGGCGCGGCATCGAGAACATCCTGCAGGGCCGCGACCCGCGCGACGCCTGGTTCTTCACGCAGCGCTTCTGCGGCGTGTGCACCACCGTGCACGCCATCGCCTCGGTCCGCGCCGTGGAGAACGCCCTGGGCATCGAGATCCCGATCAACGCCCAGTACATCCGCAACATCATCATCGCGGCGCACGCCCTGCACGACCACATCGTGCACTTCTACCACCTGTCGGCGCTCGACTGGGTCGACGTCGTCTCGGCGCTGAAGGCCGATCCGGCCAAGGCCTCGGCGCTCGCCGAGATCGCTGTCGCCCTGGCCGCGCAACCGCGCCGCGAGCTGGAGGCGGTCAAGACGAAGCTGGCCGACTTCGTCGGCAGGCGGCCAGCTCGGCATCTTCGCCAACGGCTACTGGGGCCACCCGGCCATGAAGCTGCCGCCCGAGGTGAACCTGCTGGCCGTCACCCACTACCTGCAGGCCCTCGAGTACCAGCGCAAGGCCAACCAGGTGGTGGCGCATCCTGGGCAGCAAGACGCCCAACATCCAGAACCTGGCGGTGGGCGGCGTGGCCAACGCCATCAACCTCGACAACCAGTCCACCCTGAACATGGACAAGCTGTACGAGATCAAGGACCTGCTCGACGAGGTCAACGCCTTCGTCCAGCAGGTCTACCTGCTCGACGTGGCCGCCATCGGCGCCATGTACCGGAGTGGCTCGGCTACGGCGCCGGCGTGACCAACTACCTGGCCGTGCCCGACATGCCCCTGGACACCGCGGGCACCGAGTTCGACCTGCCCGGCGGCACCATCTTCGGCGGCGACCTGGCGAAGCGTGAAGCCGATCACCTGCTTCACCGACCCCTACTTCCGCGACAACGTGACCGAGTCCATCGCCCACGCCTGGTACGACGGCGACTGGGACCGCCACCCCTGCGAGGAGGAGACCGTCGCCGAACTACACCGACTTCGAGGACGGCGAAGAAGTACTCCTGGGTCAAGGCGCCCCGCTTCCAGGGCAAGCCCATGCAGGTGGGCCCGCTGGCGCAGGTGCTGGTCGGCTACGCCGGCGGGCACGAGCCGATCCGAAGCGCTGGGCCGACCACGTGCTCGGCACCGCCGGCGTCCATCGCCCGGACCAAGATCCCGCCGACGGCGCTGCACTCGACCCTCGGCCGCCACGTGGCCCGGGCGGTGCGCGCCGCGGTGCTCGGCGAGCTCGCGGCCAAGCACTGGCAGCTGCTGGTCGACAACATCGGCAAGGGCGACACCGACATCTTCGACGCCGCCGGAGTTCCCCGCAGGGCGAGCAGCGCGGCTTCGGCTTCCACGAGGCGCCCCGCGGCACGCTGTCGCACTGGGTGGTGATCCGCGACGGCAAGATCGCCAACTACCAGGCGGTCGTGCCCTCCACGTGGAACGCCGGCCCGCGCGACGACAAGGGCGCAGAAGGGTCCCTACGAGGCCTCCCTGGTGGGCAACCCCATCGCCGACGCGGAGCGCCCGCTGGAGGTGCTGCGCACCGTCCACTCCTTCGACCCCTGCCTGGCGTGCGCCATCCACACCCAGGACGTCGAGGGGCAGGAGATCGCCCGGATCCGGGTGTTGTAGACGTCCGTGGCCGCCACCGGGAGACGGGAGGAGCGGGTGCAGACGGTGGCGGTGCTGGGGCTGGGCAACGTCCTCATGGGGGACGACGGCTTCGGTCCCAGCGTGATCAAGCTCCTCGAGGCCTGCTACGAGTTCCCTCCGGGGGTGTCGGTGATCGACGCCGGCACCCCCGGTCTCGACCTCGCGCCGTTCGTGGACGGGGTCGAGGCCCTCGTCGTGGTGGACACGGTCAACGCCACCGGCGAGCCGGGAGACCTGCGCCGCTACCGGCGCGACGAGCTCCTCCGCCACGCGCCGCAGCCGCGCCTGAGCCCCCACGACCCGGGGCTCAAGGCGACCCTGCTGACCCTGGAGTTCGCCGGACGCGCCCCCGCCGAGGTGCTCCTCGTGGGCGTCATCCCGGCGTCCACCGCCACCGGTCCCGGCCTCGGCGAGGCCGTGCGCGCGGCGGTTCCAGGCGCGGTGGCCGAGGTCCTGGCCGAGCTCGAGCGGCTGGGCCGCCCCGCCGCGCCCCGACCCGAACCGGCGGAGCCCGACCTCTGGTGGGAGCGGCCGTGAGGACGCGGCCGCCGGACCGCGCGGCCCGCATCGCCGGCGCCGTGGAGCCCTGGCTGGTGATCCTCGTCGCCCTGCACAGCCTCGCCGTGGGCGTCATGCTCCTGGCGGCCCCGGCGTGGGCGGTGCGCTTCGCGGGGTGGGCGGGCGCCGACCCGCTGTTCTTCCTGCGCCAGGCCGGCGTGTTCCACTTCGTGGTGGCCACCGCCTACCTCATCGAGTTCGCGCGCTACCGGGGCGTCGCGGTGCTGGTGATCACGAAGGCCTACGCGGCGGTCTTCCTCCTCGGCTCCGCGCTGGCCGCCGGCACGCCGTGGTCGGTGCCGTTCTCCGGCGTCACCGACGGCCTCATGGGCCTCGCCGTCCTCGTCGTCCACCGGATGTCCCGCCGCGCCGCCGGCGCCTCGCCGGCCTGACGTCCGGCCCCTGCGCCGCGTCAGGGCTCCAGCGGCCCCCCCCCCACGCGGCGGCCCTTGCGGAACGACCAGAGCTGGTCCTCCATCCGCGACGTGGGCACCTCCCGCCGCCCCGCATCCAGAAACTCGAAGACCTCCTGGATCTGGTCCACGCCGAACTCCACGGTCATGGTGACGTAGTCGTGGATGGCCTGCTCCAGTCCCGCCGCTTCCGGGTCGGCGTGCAGCACGCGCAGGCAGATCTCGTTCAGGGAGCCCACCGCGAAGCTGAGCTCCTCGGCCTTGAACCCCTGCTTGAACCGCCGTTCCGCGAGGTCCCGGCAATAGGCCATGAAGACCCCCTTCTCCCGGGTGCGGATGGAGTTCATGAGATTGCGCAGGAGCAGGCGGTGATTCCACTCGTGCTCCTCCGCGGTGACGAACTGGTAGTTGCGCAGGTGGGCGCGTCCCTCGGGGCCGAGCATGAAGGCGGTGAAGTCCTTGCTGATCTCGGCCTCGTGCGCCTCCAGCAGGCGATGGAGGCGGAGATTGCTGCGCAGCTGCACCCTCTTCATCGCCTCCCGGTTGCGGCGGTACCACTCCACGGGATCGGTCTTGAAGTTCTCCAGCATGAACGGCATGCGGCGCAGCACGTCGAGGCGCGCACGGGGCTCCCAGTGGAGCGTCTCCCGGGTGGCGCTGGCGTCCACGTCCAGGGCGAGGTCGATGTACTTCGCCATCCAGGGCCGCTCGAAGGGGCGGGCCCCGAGCACGCGGCCCACCAGGTCGAGGGTGACCATTCCCGGCAGGCACAACGGCCTGGGCATGAGGACGGGCCGGCGCGCCTGGCCATAGTAGTAGGCGGTGGCCGCCCGGAACAGCTCCACGTGCGACACCGAGCCGTCCGGGCTGGCGGAGAAGACCTCGCCGTGCACCGGCTCCTCGGTCCGCTCGAGGAGCGTCCTCAGGAACGCCGCCGCGTCCCGGACGTGCATGTACGGCACGGCCGACAGCCCCTTGCCGCCGAGGATGCGGGCGTTCCACCGGCTCGACAGCCAGGTGTCGAGGAACACGTACAGCGGCGGGTACTCGCACCAGTCCGAGAAAGAGCGCCGCGAAGCGCACGATGGTCGAAGGGAAGTCGTGGCGGTACTCGTCGAGCATCTGCTCGCCGATCCGCTTGGTCCGCGCGTAGATGTGGTCGCCGTCCGGGGCGTGGCCTCGCGTGACGGCCTCGCCGGGCTGCGGGAAGGCGCAGGCCGCCACCGAGCTGGCGAAGATGAACCGCCGAGGCCGCAGGACCCGGCAGCCGTCGAGGACGTTGCGCAGCCCGTCGACGTTGGTGCGCCAGTACTCCGGGTCGTCCTCGCCGGTGAAGTCGTAGTGCGCCGCCAGGTGGACCAGCGATCTCGGCGCCGCCGCCGGGCGCGGATCCTGCGGAAGAGTGGCGAGGGACTGCTCGCAGTCGCCCAGGTCGACCTGGTGCCAGTGGATGTTGCGGTGGCGCGGGGCGCCGCACTCCACCTGGGAGCGGCGCCCGATGGCGATGACCGAGAAGGAGCTCTTCACGACCTCGAGGAGGTGGCGGCCGATGAAGCCGGAGGCTCCCGTGACCACCAGGCGGGGGAGGGTCGTGGAGGGGTGCATCGAAGTGTCTCGATTATACGCGCGCCGGCCCCCGGGGGACGGGGCCATGTGGCGACCGCTGATATACTTCGCGAAACCCCGCCGCCGCGCGGACACCCCCCCCCGGAAAGGACGACCGCGGTGCACGAGATGGGACTGGCAATGGCGATCTACGACACCTGCCGCGCCGCCGTGGCCGGGGAGGGTCCCGGCCGGCTGGAGTGGGTGCGCGTGGCGGTCGGAGAGCTGGCGGCGGTGGAGCCCGAGCTGCTCCGCTTCGCCTGGGAGGCGCTGACCGAGGGCGGCCCGGACGCCGGCAGCGCGCTCGAAGTGGAGTGGCGGCCGGCCCGGCAGCGCTGTCCCCGCTGCGGCGACGTCGCCGAGCGGAGCACGGGCACGTGGCTGCGGTTGTGCCCGGCCTGCGAGTCGCCGCTCCAGGTGGAGGGGGGCGACGAGCTCGACGTGCTCCGGCTTTCCTTCATGCCCTATGATGCCGAAGGGGGAAAATCCACGTGACCGAGCTCGACGTCAAGCAGCGCATCCTGGCGGCCAACGAGCAGGCCGCCGCCGGCATCCGCGGCGGCTTCGCGGCGAGCGGCACCCTGGTCGTGAACCTCATCTCCTCGCCCGGGTCGGGCAAGACGACGCTGCTCGAGAAGACCATCGCGTCGCTGTCGGGACGCCTCAGGCTGGCCGCCCTGGAGGGCGACATCGCCACCGAGCGCGACGCCGACCGGCTGCGCCGGATGGGCATCCCGGCCCGGCAGATCCTCACCGGCGGCGCCTGCCACCTGGACGCGCGGCAGATCCGCGGCGCCCTCGACGAGGCCGCCTTCGACCGCCCCGACATCCTCCTCATCGAGAACGTCGGCAACCTCATCTGTCCCACCTCCTACGACCTCGGCGAAGACTTCAAGGTGGCGCTGCTGTCGGTGGCGGAGGGGGACGACAAGCCGTTCAAGTACCCGGCCATCTTCTCCCGGGCGGCGGTCACCGTGATCACCAAGGCCGACATCCTCCCCTACGTCACCTTCGACCTCGACGAGGTGCGCTCCCAGGTGGCCTCCCTCAACCCCTCGGGCGAGCTCCTCGTCACCTCCTCGCGGACCGGCGAGGGTATCGACGCGTGGTGCACGCTGCTCCTCGACCGGCTGGCCGCCAAGCGGGCGTCGGTGGGGTGAGCGCCGCTCCGGCCCGGACCCGGCGGCGGCTCGTCTGCCGGGGCACCGTCCAGGGGGTGGGCTTCCGCCCCGCGGTGTACCGCCTCGCCACCGGTCTGGGGCTCGCCGGCTGGGTCCGCAACGATCCCTCCGGCGCGACCATCGAGGTGGAGGGACCGGAGAGCGGCGTGGGCGCCTTCGTGGACCGGCTCCCCGCCTCCCTGCCCCCCCTGGCGCGCCTCGAGGCCCTCGCCGTCACCGTTTGCGACCCCGCCGGCGGCGAGCGCTTCGAGGTGGTCGCCTCCGAGCCGGGCGAACGCCGGGACGCCCTGGTCCCCGCCGACACCGCCCCCTGCGAGGCCTGCCGCGCCGAGATGGAGGACCCCGCCGACCGGCGGTTCCGCTACCCCTTCACGACCTGCACCGACTGCGGGCCGCGCTTCTCCCTGGTCCGCTCGCTCCCCTACGACCGGGAGCGCACCTCGATGGCGGTCTTCCCGCTGTGCCCCGACTGCCGGCGCGAGTACACGGACCCCGCCGACCGGCGCTTCCACGCCGAGCCGGTGTGCTGCCCGGCGTGCGGCCCGCGCCTCGAGCTCCGCGAGGCCGGGCGGCGCCTGGCCGAGGGCCCCGAGGCGCTGGCGGCGTGCCGCGACGCCCTCACCTCCGGCAGGATCGTCGCCGTCAAGGGTCTCGGCGGCTTCCAGCTCGCCTGCCGCGCCGACGACGGCGCCGCGGTGTCGAGGCTGCGCGACCGGAAGCACCGGCCCACCAAGCCGTTCGCCCTCATGGTCCGCGACCTCGCGGCGGCCCGGCGCACCATCGTCCTCGACACATCCGGCGAGGGCCTCCTCGTCTCTCCGGCCGCGCCGGTGGTGCTTGCGCCGCGCCGGCCCGACATTCCCCTGGACGAGGGCGTGGCGCCGGGCATCCACGACCTCGGAGTGATGCTGCCCACGACGCCGCTCCACGTGGAGCTGTTCCGCGACGCCGCGTACGACACCCTGGTCATGACCTCCGGCAACCGGTCGGAGGAGCCCATCTGCCGGACCGACGCCGAGGCGGAGGAGGGGCTGGCGGACATCGCCGACCTCTTCCTCCTCCACGACCGCGAGGTGGTCCGCCGGGTGGACGACTCGGTGGTGCGCACCGCGCCGACCGGCGCCTTCCCGGTGCGCCGGGCGCGGGGCTACGTGCCCGGGCCGCTGCCGCTGCCGGTCGCGGCGGCCGAGGCCGTCCTCGCCCTCGGACCGCACCTGCAGGCCACCGCCTGCCTCGCCCACCGGCGCAGCGCCGTGCTCTCCCAGCACGTGGGCGACCTGGACAGCGAGGGCGCACGGGCGTTCCTGCACGAGGTCGCCACCGGGCTCGAGGACTTCCTGCAGGCCGAGGCCGCCGTGATCGCGGTGGACGCCCACCCCGACTACCCGAGCACCTGGCTGGGCGAGGAGCTCGCCCGCTCCCGCGGCGCCCGCCTCGTCCGGGTGCAGCACCACCTCGCCCACGCGGCGGCCGTGCTCGCCGAGCACGGTCTCTTCCCCGACGGTGACCAGCGGACCGCTGCACTGGTCCTCGACGGCACCGGCTGGGGCGCCGACGGCACCGCGTGGGGGGGGAGTGGCTCCTCCTCGGCGGCGACCTCCGCTGGCGCCGCCTCGCCCACCTCGAGGCCGTCCCCCTGGTCGGGGGCGAGCGGGCCGTGCGCGAGCCCTGGCGCGTGGCCGCGGCCGCCCTGGCGGCCGCCGGCGAGGCCGCGCTGCTGCAGGCCACGCCGCTGGCGGCGCTGGTTCCGCCCGGCAGCCTCGCCGCCGTCGCGGAGCTGGCCGCCGACGGGTCCTGGCCCCTCGCCACCGGCGCCGGCCGGCTGTTCGAAGCGGCGGGGGCCCTGTGCGGTCTCACCGCCTCGAACCGCTGGGAGGGCGAGGCCGCCGCCCTGCTGGAATCCGCCGCCGCGATGGCGGGCGGCCCGGGCGAGGTCTGGGCCGAGGTGAGGGTCGATCCGCGCGGCACGGTGCTCCCGGGGCCCGCGCTGCTGGCCGCCGCGGCCCGGCGGCTGTACGGCGGCGAGGCGGCGGGCCGGGTGGCCTCGGGGTTCCACGAGACGTTCTGCGCGCTGGCCGCGGCGCTCACCCGGGCGGTGCTACCCCCGGGCGTGACCCGCGTGGCGCTGGGCGGCGGGTGCCTGGTGAACCGGCTGCTGCTGTCCGGGCTCACCGGTCGCCTCAGCGCCCTCGGCCTCGAGGTGGTGCTGCCCCGCGAGGTGCCCCCCGGCGACGGGGGCCTCGCCTACGGGCAGGCGGTGGTGGCGGCGGTGGCCGCGGCGCGGGGCGCTGAACCGCAGTTCGAAGGAGGTCCGTGATGTGTCTGGCGATTCCCATGGAGCTGGTGGAGCGCACCGAGTACGAGGGCACCGTGGAGCTGCAGGGCGTGCGCCGCACCATCTCGCTGATGCTGCTCCCCGAGGCCGAGGTCGGGATCCTGGGTCCTCGTCCACGCCGGCTACGCGATCGGCTCGGTGAACCAGCAGGAGGCCGAGGAGACCATCGCCCTCCTCGAGGAGTACTCCGACGCCATGGTGGACCTGTGAGCGAGCCCGCCCCCCACTTCCGGCGCCGCACCGTCGAGGGTCTGGTCGCCCGGATTCGCGTGGCGGCGGAGGGGCTGCCGCGCCCGGTGACGTTCATGGAGGTGTGCGGCACCCACACCCACGCCATCGCCGCGGCGGGGCTGCGCCACATGCTGCCCTCCCAGGTGCGCCTGATCTCCGGGCCCGGCTGCCCGGTGTGCGTGACGCCGGTGGACTACCTGGACCGGGCCGAGGCGGTGGCCGCCCTCCCGGACACCGTGGTGGCCACCTTCGGCGACCTGCTCCGGGTGCCTTCCTCGGAGGGCAGCCTGGAGCGGGCCCGCGCCGCGGGGCGCCGCGTGCAGATCGTGTACTCGCCGCGGGACGCGCTGCGCCTCGCCCGGGAGAACCCCTCCACCCGGGTGGTCTTCCTCGCCGTGGGGTTCGAGACCACCGCGCCCACCATCGCGGCGGCGCTGGCCGAGGCCGAGGCCGACGGCGTGGCCAACTTCCTGGTCCTGCCCGGCAACAAGGTGATGCCGCCGCCCATGCGCGCGCTCCTGGCGGACGGCGAGGTGGGCGTGGACGGCTTCCTGCTCCCCGGCCACGTCTCGGTGATCACCGGTTCCGACGCCTTCACCTTCGTGGCCGGCGAGTTCGGCGCCTCCGCCGCGGTGGTGGGGTTCACCCCCGGCGACGTGCTCCTCGGCGTGCTGCGCCTGGTGGAGGCCGTCCGCGACGGGAAGCCGTCCGTCCTCAACCTCTACGGCCGGGTCGTGACCCCGGAGGGCAACGCCCCCGCCCGCGGCCTGCTCGACCGGTTCTTCGAGCCCGCCGACGCCGTCTGGCGTGGCCTCGGGACCATCCCCGGCTCGGGCCTCGCCCTGCGTCCGGAGTGGGCCCACCGGGACGCCTCGCGGCTCGCCGAGCCCGCCCGGCCGCCGAGGGAGCCCGCGGGGTGCCGGTGCGGCGAGGTCCTCAAGGGCACCATCGAGCCCCCGGCCTGCCCTCTCTTCGGCACCGCCTGCACCCCCGACGAGCCCGTGGGCGCCTGCATGGTCTCCAGCGAAGGCACCTGCGCGGCGTGGTTCCGCCACGAGCGCTGGAGCAGGGAGACCGCCTCATGAAGCGCGACGACACGATCCTCCTCGCCCACGGCTCCGGCGGCCGCATGACCCAGGCCCTGGTGCGGGAGCGCTTCCTCCCCGCCCTGGGCAACCCGATCCTGGCGACGCTGTCGGACGCCGCGATCCTGCCGCCGCTGCCCGAGGGGCGGCCGGCGTTCACCACCGACGCCTTCGTGGTGGACCCCCCGGTGTTCCCCGGCGGCGATCTCGGCTACCTCTCGGTGTGCGGGACGGTGAACGACCTGTCCGTCGCCGGGGCGCGGCCGCTGTGGCTGTCGTGGGCGCTGATCCTCGAGGAGGGCCTCGACGGCGGGCTCCTGCAGACCTGCGTCGACGGCGCGGCCCGGGCCGCCGCCGAGGCCGGCGTCACCGTCGTCGCCGGCGACACCAAGGTGGTCCCCGCCGGCAAGGGCGACCGCATCTTCGCCGTCACGGCGGGGATCGGGGTGGTGCCGCCGGGGCGCGACCTGGGGGATTCCCGCATTGTCCCCGGCGACGTGGTCATCGCCTCCGGGCCCCTGGGCGACCACGGCGCCACCGTGATGGCCTGCCGCCACGCCCTGCAGGGCGCCCGGCTGCGCTCCGACTGCGCCCCCCTGGCCGGCCTCGCGGCGGCGCTGCTGGACTCCGGCGCCGCCGTCCGCGCCATGCACGACCCCACCCGCGGCGGGCTCGCCACCACCTGCCACGAGGTCGCCGGCCGCGCCGGCGTGCGCATCGTGCTCGAGGAGGAGCGGGTGCCCGTCCGCCCCGAGGTCTCGGCGGTGTGCGACCTGCTCGGCCTCGATCCGTTCTACGTGGCGTGCGAGGGCCGCTTCCTCGCCTGGGTCGCCGCCGGCGACGCGGACCACGCGCTGGCCGCCCTCCGCGCCCACCCGCAGGGGCGCGAGGCCGCCGTCGTCGGTACCGTGGAGGCCGCCCGCGAGGGCGCGCCCCCCGTGGTCGTGCGCACCACCGTGGGCAGCCTGCGCCCGCTGGACCTCCTGTCCGGCACCGACCTCCCGCGCATCTGCTGACACCCGGCGGGAGGGGGCGGCCGGAGCGGCTCTACGGCCGTCCCAACAGGACCGTGGTGGCGCCGCTGGCGGGGTCGAGGCGGACGAGGCGATGCCGGGGCGTCCGCGGGTGGTCGTGGAGGGGATGGTCTACCACGTCTACAACAGGGCGGCCGTGGGGAGGCGCCGTTTGAGCTCGAGGCTGAACCAGTGATCGCCACGGCACGTTCGACCGCAGCGCTGGGAGGTGGTCCAGGCGCGCCGAACGGCCTCGGCTTCTGAGAGACGAGCTACTCGGGGAGGGAGGCCAGCGACGAGAGGAGCTTCTCGAGGCGCTCGCGCAACGCGCCGCGCTCCTGCTCCAGCTCGGCCACACGATCCTCGAGCTCGTGGGAGGCCTCGCCCGACGCGTCGCGCAGCTGGCGGTTCTCGGTCTCCAGCTCCTCCGCGCGGGCCTTGAGCTCCCGGTAGCCGGTGATCAGGCGCTCGATGCGCTCCTCGAGGGCGGTGACGACGTCCATGGCGTGCTCCTAACTGAAGCTCACCTCGAGCCGGGAGCGCAACGCCTCCATCAGCGCGAAGTGGGCCTCGTTGACCTCTTCCTGGGTGAGGGACCGGTCGGGGTGGCGGTAGACCAGGCGCAGGGTCGTCTTGACGTCGCCCTCGGCGACCCCCTCGCCCCGGTAGCGGACCACCGGTGCGACCTCCGCCAGCCACGAAGGTCCGACCTCGCGGATCGCGCCGGCGAGCTCGCCGTAGGGGAGCGAGAGCGCGTGCCGCACGGTGAGGTCGGCGGTGACGGCGGGGAACTTCGGCAGCGGCTCGAACGCGGGCACCGCGGCGGCGCTGGCGCGGGCCAGGTCGATCTCCGCCACCCACACGGCCGCGGGCAGGTCGAACAACGCCGCCGGCTCGTCGGCCAGCCGGCCGGCCACGGCGACGACGTCGTCTCCCACGAGGACGTCCGCACCCTCGCCGGTGGCGAGCACCGGCGATGCGGCGGCGCGCCACGAGGTGGCGGCGATGCCGAGGCTGTCGAGCAGAGCCTCCACGACCCCCTTGAGGTCGAGGAAGTCGCAACTTCGCGGGGCGTCCCACGCCCCGGCCTCGCCGGCCAGGACGACGCTGAGCCGCTCCTCTTCGCGCACGCCGCCGCGGTCGGCGAAGAACACGCGGCCGACCTCGGCCAGGGCGACCCGGGCGAGGCCGCGGCGCAGGTTGCCGCCGGCCGCTTCGGCGAGACCGCCGAGCTGCGAGCGGCGGAGCACCGCCATGCGCGCCGAAAGCGGGTTCTCCAGGGGAACGGTGTCGCCGCGCCCGGCCAGCGGCGAAGCGGAAAACGCCCGCTCCACGTCCTCGGGGACGAAGGAGTAGGTCACCGCCTCGGCCAGTCCCGCGGCGACGAGGGCCTGCCGCGCCCGGTCGGTGAGGGGCCAGGTGCCGAGCCGCGCCCCCGGCGCCGCCGGCGCCTCGAGGGGCTCGGAGGGAATCTCGTCGTAGCCGTAGTGGCGGAGGATCTCCTCGAAGACGTCCTCGGGCAGCTCCAGGTCCACCCGGTGGGTGGGCACCGTGCACACCACGATGCCGTCCTCCACGCGGGGGGCGAGCCCGAGGGCGGTGAGGACGCGCTCCACGAACGCCGCCGGGATGGCCACGCCGGTGAAGGCGGCGAGCCGGTCCAGGTCCACGGTGATGGTGGGAGGCGCCGGGAGCTCCGGAGCGGAGTCCAGGACACCCACCGCGACCTCGCCGCCGGCCAGCCGCTGGACGAGCGCCGCGGCGGCGTCCACGGCGATGCGCGCCATGGTCGGGTCGGCGCCGCGCTCGAAGCGGTGCGAGGCCTCGGTGGACAGACCCAGCCGCCGTGCCGTGCGCCGCACGGCCAGCGGATCGAAAGTGGCGGACTCCAGCAGCACGTTGGTGGTCGCGCCGCCAATCTCGGTGTCGGCGCCGCCCATGACGCCGGCCAGGGCGACGGGGCGCTCGGCGTCGGCGATGACCACGTCCTCGGGTACGAGGGTGCGGGCGACGCCGTCCAGGGTGGTGAGGGTCTCGCCGGCGGCCGCGCGGCGGACGCGGATCTCGGCGCCCTCGAGGCGGCCGAGGTCGAAGGCGTGCAGCGGCTGTCCGAGGTCCATGAGGACGTAGTTGGTGGCGTCCACCACGGCGTTGATGGGGCGGATGCCACAGCGCTCGAGCCTTTCGGCGAGCCACGCCGGGGACGGCCCCACCCTGACGCCGCGGATCACCCGCGCGCAGTAACGCGGACAGCCCAGGCGATCCTCCACGGTGAGGCGGGCGCTGGCCGCCACCGGCGGCGCGCTCTCCGCCAGGTCGCGGCGCACGGGCTGCAGCGTCCCGCATCCCGCGGCCGCCGCTTCGCGGGCGAGCCCGCGGTGGTTCATGGCGTCGGGGCGGTTGGTGGTGACGTCCACGTCCCAGACCTCGTCGTCGCCGTCGGGCTCGCGCAGCTCGACGTTGAGCCCAACGGCGGTGAGGCGCTCGGCCAGCCGGTCGGCCGTGGCGTCCCCGTCCAGGTGGTCGCGCAGCCAGGCGAGGGAGAACTTCACGACGGCACCCCCGTTCCGAACTGGCGCAGCAGCCGCTCGTCCCCGGAGAACAGGAGGCGCAGGTCGGGCAGGCCGTACTTGAGCAGCGCGACGCGGTCGAGGCCGAGGCCGAAGGCGAACCCCGTGTAACGGTCGGGGTCGATGCCGCAGGCGGTGAACACCCGGGGGTCCACCATGCCGGCGCCGCAGATCTCCACCCACCCCGAGCCCGAGCACAGGGAGCACCCCGAGCCACGGCACAGGAAGCAGGTGACGTCGACCTCGGCGGAGGGCTCGGTGAAAGGGAAGTAGCTGGGGCGCAGGCGCACCGCCAGGGAGGGATCGAAGAGGCGGTGCGCGAACGCCTCGAGGGTCGCCTTGAGGTGGGCGAAGGTGACGCCCTCGTCGACGACGAGCCCCTCGATCTGGTGGAACATGGGCGAGTGGCGCAGGTCCGAGTCCCGCCGGAACACCCGCCCCGGAATGACGATGCGGATCGGCGGCTCCATGGTCTCCATGCTGCGCACCTGCACCGGCGAGGTGTGGGTGCGCAGCACCAGGCCGCCGGGCAGGTAGAAGGTGTCCTGGGTGTCGCGGGCGGGGTGGTCGGGCGGGATGTTGAGCGCCTCGAAGTTGTGGCGGTCGTCCTCAACCTCGGGGCCGTCGGCCACCGAGTACCCCATGCGCAGGAAGATCTCCTCGATCTCCCGGCGCACCAGGGTGACGGGGTGGAGCGATCCGGTGACCGGGCGGCGACCGGGCAGCGTGACGTCCACGGCGCTCGCAGCGCCGCGGACGCCCCGCTCGGCGGCGGCCCGGGCCTCCTCGAGACGCTCGGTGACGAGCCGCTTGAGCTCGTTGAGCGCCTTGCCGAACGCCGGCTTGTCCTCGCGGGGGAGCGCCTTCAGCGCCTCCTCGAGGTCGCGCAGCACCCCGGAGCGGCGCCCCGCGAACCGGACGCGCACGGCTTCCAGGTCGTCGAGGCGCCCCTTGGCCGACTCCAGCGCCTCCACGAACTCGTCGCGGACGCGATCCAGGTCACCGAGGGTCATCACGCCGCGGCCGTCTTGGACGTCAGGCCCTTCTTGGCGACCTTCACGACCTCGGCGAACCCCTCGGCGTCGCGCGCCGCGATGTCCGCGAGCATCTTGCGATCGATCCCCGTCCCCGCCGCCTTCAGCCCGGCGATGAGCTGGGAGTACGACATCTCGTGCCGGCGGGCCGCCGCGTTGATGCGGATGATCCACAGCCGCCGCATCTCGCGCTTGCGCGCCCTGCGGTCGCGGTAGGCGAACTTCAGCGCCCGGTCGACGGCCAGCTTGGCCATGCGGTAGGCGTTGTGTCCGGTGAGGAAGTAGCCCTTGGCGAGCTTGAGCACCTTCTTGCGGCGCTGAACCCTGTTGTGTCCACGCTTGACGCGCATGCTGGCCTCCTACTTCGCGTACGGGAGCATGCGCTCCACGCCCTTCATATCGGCCTGGGAGATGAGCCCGACCTGGCGCAGGTGACGCTTCCGCTTCGGCGTCTTCTTGGAGAGGATGTGGCTGTGGTACGCGTGGCCGCGCTTGATCTTACCGCTGGCCGTGCGCTTGAACCGCTTGGCGGCGGCCCGCAACGTCTTGAGCTTAGGCATCGGACCCTCCTGGGTACGTGGTTCTCGTCTGTCGGCAGCGGGGACGCGCGCCCCGCGCCGCGGTGAGCGTGGTGGTGAAGAAAAGGGCCGGAGACATCAGTGCGCCTCCGGCCAGGACTGCAGGGAGCGGGTGGCCGCCGCCGTCGTCAGCACCGCGGCGATGCGGTCCACGGGGTGGGCACCGAGGTCGCCGGTGTGGCGCACGCGAACGCTGGCGGAGCCCGCCTCGGCCTCCCGCGCGCCGACGACGAGCAGCACCGGGACCTTCGCCAGCTCGCCGTCGCGGATCTTGGCGCCGAGCTTCTCGTTGCGCTCGTCGACCTCGACACGCAGCCCCGCGGCGTGGAGCCTCTCGCGGACGGCGCGCGCGGCGTCGAGGAACTTGTCCGACACCGGCAGGACCCTGGCCTGCTCCGGAGCCAGCCAGAGCGGCAGGTCACCGGCGAAGTGCTCGAGCATGACGCCGAAGAAGCGCTCGATGGAGCCCAGCACGGCGCGGTGGATCATCACCGGGCGCTGCTCGGTGCCGTCCTCCGCGGCGTAGGTCAGGTCGAAGCGGATGGGGAGGTTGAAGTCGAGCTGGATGGTGCCGAGCTGCCACTCCCTCCCGATGGCGTCGTGGACCACGAAGTCGATCTTGGGGCCGTAGAACGCACCCTCGCCGGGGTTGAGCGTGTAGGCCACGCCGAGGTCGGCCAGGCAGGCCTCGAGCTGGCTCTCGGCGCTGGCCCACAGGGAGTCGTCGCCGATGGCCTTGGCGGGCTTCGTGGACAGATAGATCTCCGGACGCTCGAAAGCGAAGGTGTCGTAGACCCGGAACATGAGGTCGAACAGGGCGACGATCTCGCTGCCGATCTGCTCGGGCATGCAGTAGATGTGGGCGTCGTCCTGGGAGAAGGAGCGCACCCGCGTGAGCCCCTGCACGACCCCCGAGCGCTCGTAGCGGTGGAGCCGCCCGAAGTCGGCCAGGCGCACCGGCAGCTCCCGGTACGAGTGCGAGCGGGTGCCGTAGATCAGGCAATGGGAGGGGCAGTTCATGGGCTTGAGCGAGAACTCGCGCTCGTCCACGTCGGTAAAGAACATGTTCTCCCGGTACGCCTCGTAGTGCCCCGAGCGCTTCCACAGCTCCACGTCGAACAGCTGCGGGGTGACCACTTCCTGATAGCCGTAGTCGCGGTACAGGGAGCGCATGAAGTCGATGAGCTGGTTGTAGACCACCGCGCCCTTCGGGTGGAAGAACGGCGAGGCCGGCGCCAGGGGCGAGAAGGAGAACAGGTCGAGGTCCCTGCCGAGCCTGCGGTGGTCCCGCCGCTTCGCCTCCTCGATGCGGGCGAAGTAGGCCTCCAGCTCCGCCCGGGAGGCGAAGGCGGTGCCGTAGATGCGCTGCAGCATCTCGTTGCGCTCGTCGCCCTTGAAGTACGCCCCCGAGGTCTCGAGCAGCGTGAACGCGCCGATCTGGTCGGTGCGCTGCACGTGGGGGCCCCGGCACAGGTCGACGAAGTCGCCGTGGCGGAACACCGTGATGGGCTCGCCCTCGGGGATGTCCTCGAGGCGGATCAGCTTGATCTCCTCGCCGCGGTCGCGGAACAGCGCGGCGGCCTCCTGCCGGCTCACCAGCTCCCGGGTGAACGGCTTCCCCTCGGCGACGATCTTCTCCATCTCCTGCTCGATGCGCTCGAGGTCCTCCGGAGTGAACGCCCGGTCGATGCGAAAGTCGTACTGGAACTTCTCCGAGTGGTCCTGGCGCCCGGCGTCGATGATGGTGCCCGGGTACAGCCGCTCCACGGCGTCGGCGAGGACGTGCTCCGCGGAGTGGCGGATGACGTCTCCGGCCTCGGGGTCCCTGGGCGTCAGGATGCGGAACCGCCCCGAGTGCGGCACCGGCGCGCGGAGATCCACGATCGTGCCGTCGAGCTCGCCGGCGACGGCGGCGCGGGCGAGGCGATCCCCGATGGAGCACGCCACGTCCAGCGGCGTCACCCCGGGCGGAAACGCCCTGCTGGTGCCGTCCGGGAGGGTCAGGATGATCTCGTCGCCCATGGTGCCATCGCCTCGCTTCGCGGCCGCCCCGGCCGCTTCCTCCGTCCGCCCGCGCTGCCGGCGGACGGCAACAAAAAAGCCGTCCACGCGAAGGGGACGGCACCGGGAGGTCGAATGGTAGGCGCGTGCGGGCTCGAACCGCAGACCTCATCCGTGTGAGGGATGCGCTCTACCAACTGAGCTACGCGCCTTCACGACCTCTTCGACGGAGCATTCAATGGTAGGCGCGAGCGGACTCGAACCGCTGACCTCTACCGTGTCAAGGTAGCGCTCTAACCAAGCTGAGCTACGCGCCTGCTCCGTGGGCTGCCGGCAGGTGCCCCCGGACCTCCGGGGTGCTTTGGACCCGCCCTCGTCCCCTACGCTGACAAAGAACACAACTCCGGGTTCACCGGAGGACGGTCAGTCTAGTGGAAGGCGCCGGGAGCGTCAAGCATCGCCCGTGCCGGGTAGCCCCGAGCCGCGCAGCCGCCTCAGCGCCTCCCTCTTGGACAGGGCGCTGAGCGTTCTGGCGTGCGCCTCCACGAAGGCGGCCACGGCCTCCGGATCCGTCCGGGCGTACTGCCGCAGAGCCCAGCCGATGGCCTTGCGGAGGAAGAAGCTGCGCTCGGAAACGGAGGCCGTGATGCAGTCGAAGAGGAGCTCACGGTCGGTGTCCGCACCCAGGGAGAGCTGGCAGAGGATGGCGCCGCGACGCTTCCACACGTTGTGGTCGCGGGCCCAGCGCCGCATCTCCCCGGCCATGACACCGGGCGCCTGGCGCAGGAGCTCGCCGAGGCCGTGCGCGGCGATGATGTCCACCGTGTCCCACCACGCGCCCGTGACCACGAGCTCCTCGTAGAGGGGCAGGATGTCCACGGTGCGGTACGACCGGTAGTGGGGATGCTCGAGGAGCTCGAGGGCGGCGTAGCGCTCCTCGCGGTAGGTCGCCTCCCGCCACAGGGCCAGGATGGTGCAGCGCCAGACTTCCGGCCCGCCAGGCCTGACGGCGGCGAACGCCGCCCGGCACACCGCGCGGACCCCCGGGGCCGAGATGCCCAGAAACGGCATCTCCGACTTCATGTAGGCCTGCATCTGGACCGCCCGGCTGGCGTCGGCCCGCACCCAGAGAGCGGAGCGGAGCCGTTGGATCAGGGCTGTGTTCGCCATCGCCCGAGGGGCCGCGACGGCATCCATCACCCCCGGACCCCCACAGCCGGACGCGAGGGCGACCGCGCTTTCCCCGGGAACGTCGCCCCCGGTGGTGCAGGCGGAATCTGCGGCATGGCAGCGATTCTGCGCTGGCGCCGTCGGCTGCGTCAACCCCGCGCCCGATCCGGCGCCGCCCCGGGCCCGGCCGGGAGCCTCCCGAGAAGGCCCCGCACCCAGCGGTGCACGCGGTGGGGAAGACCGGCGGGCTCGGCGAACATGAGGATGCACTCGCCGGCGACCACGTCGAGACCGAGGGCCCTGGCCGTCTCGACGGCCTCGGCGGACTCCGCGCCCTGCTGCATCCAGACCCTCGGAATGCCGGCCGCGGCCGCCCGGCGCACCACGTCGACGGTCTGCGCCGGAGGAACGACGACCACGACGCCGCCCACGTCCCCGGGCAGCGCCTCCAGGCTCGGCCAGCACCGCGCGCCGCCGATCGCCTCGGCCCCGGGGTGTACGGGGAGGATCTCCCAGCCCTTGGCCGTGAGCTCCCGGTACACGGTGTTGCCGAACTTGCGCCCCGAACGGGAGAGGCCGACCAGGGCGAGACGCCGGACGGCCAGAAAGTCGTCGATCTGGCGACGGTCGGTCATGACACCTCCCCCTGCCAGTCTACCGCCCGCGCGGAGCGGGTCAGCGCACCAGGCAGAACCACGCCTTGAGGTGCCTGGTCTCGGGGCAGGCCAGCGCCACGGGGTGGTCGGGGCCGGCGCTGCGGCGCTCGAGCACCCGGACGTCGCGCCCGGCGTCGATCGCCGCCGCGAGGAGCGCGCCGCCGAAGCGCTCCTCGTCCACCAGCGCCGAGCACGAGCAGGTGACCACCAGCCCGCCGGGCGCCGCCAGGCGCAGCGCCTGCAGGTTGATGTCGCGGTACCCCGCGAGCCCTCGGGAGAGGTCACCACGGCGGCGCACGAACGCCGGCGGATCCACAACGACCACATCGAAGCGTCTCCCCGCCGCCACCATCTCCCGGGTCACCTCGAAGGCGTCCCCCGCGACGAAGTCTCCGTCCTCCACGGCGAAGCCGTTGGCGGCGTACGACTCCCGGGCCAGGTCGAGGGCCGCCGCGGAGGCGTCCACGTTGACGGCGCGGCGCGCGCCCCCCGCGAGGGCGGACACGGCGAACCCGCCGCTGTAGGAGAACAGGTTGCACACCTCGGCGCCCCTGGAGAGCTCCGCCAGGCGCTTCCGGTTCTCGCGCTGGTCCAGGAAGAAGCCGGTCTTCTGGCCGCCGGCGAGGTCGACTGCGAAACGGGCGGCGCCCTCGCGGATGACCACGCGGGGCGGCAGCGGGCCCCCGGCGAGCACCTCCGCGGCGCTCCCGCGGCGCCGGCCGTCGCGCAGGACGGCCCCCCCGAACCGGTGGCCCAGCGCCTCCACCACCAGCGGCAGGTAGGGCCTCCAGGCCTCCTCGAAGGTCTCGATCACCGCCCACCCCGCGTAGCGGTCGACAACCAGGCCCGGCAGGCGGTCGCCCTCGGCGTGCACGAGCCTCCAGGCATCGCCGTCGACGGCGAGCCGGTCGCGGAGCTCCACGGCCTCGTCGAGGCGCCGGCGCAGCGTCGCACCGCTCCACCCCTCGTCCCCCAGCGCCACCATCCGAAGCGCCAGCGAGCCTCCCGAGGAACCGGACAGCGCGACGCCCAGCGGGTCCCCGTCCGCGGCGCACACCTCGACCGGACCCGGCGCCGCCGGCAGCGGCGAGGCCAGGGAGCCCCGGTAGACCCAGGGATGGCCCCGGCGCACGGCGGCGTCGCGTCCGGGAGCCAGGCGCACCCGCCCGGCCGGGAGGAAGGGATTGCGAACGGCCCTCACGCCGTCCTCCCCGTGGCGCGGAGCGCGGCGAGCAGGCGCTCGGCCACCGGGATGCCGGTGGCGGCGGCGAAGTGCCGCCACCCCGGCGTCGGGTTGACCTCGCCGACGACCCAGTCCCCGCCGTCCGGGAGCAGGTCGACGCCGGCGAAGCCCAGGCCCAGCGCGCCCGCGGCCGTGCTGGCGAGCCCCGCGGCGGAGGGATCCAGCGCCACGGCGCGCACCACGGCGCCGCGGGCGGCGTTGGCCCGGAACTCGCCGGGAGCGGCGGTGTGCTCGGTGGCGCCGAGCACCTCGCCGGCGAGGACGAGGACGCGGCGGCTCACCCCCCCCGGCGGGCAGAAACGCTGCACGACCACCTCGTCGCCGAGGCGCCACAGGGAGTCCAGCACGGCGTCGAGCTCCGCGGCCGAGGCGCACCGGATCACCCCCACCCCCTGCCGCGAGCGTCGCTGCTTGACCACACACGGAAAGCCGCAGACCGCCTGCGCCGAGGCCGCCAGCGCCTCGGGCTCGGAGCCGGCCACGGTGAGGGGGTGGGGCAGCCCGGCCGCCGCCAGGGCCAGGATGGTGAGCCAGTGATCGCGGCCGGCACGGATCGCCGCGGGGGGGTTGAGCAGGGGGACGCCGGCGGCCTCGAGGACCTCCGCCGCCGCCAGGGTTGAGTCGGGACGCCAGTTGCCCACCCGGGGCAGCGCGGCGGTGACGCCGGCGAGGTCGAGGGGCTCACCCCGCAGCCACAGTCCGGCGGGGGCGCCGCAGGAGACCACGCGGGAGGCGTCGGCGACCTGAACCGCCACGCCGGCGCCGGCGCCGGCCCGCTCCAGCTCCCGGTAGATCGGCAGGTCCGGCGTCGCAGTGAGGACGAGGATGACACCCACGAGCGCCTCAGGCCGGCGGCGTCTGGCCGGTGAGCTCGCGCAGCAGCTCCACCAGCGCCTGCTCGTCGAAGGGCTTGGAGACGTAGTGGTCGGCCCCCGCGGCGAGGGCGCGCTCGCGGTCGGCCTGCTGCCCCAGGGCGGTGAGCATGATGACGCGCACGTCCTCGAGCTCCGGCTTCGAACGGATGGTCCGGCAGACGTCGAAGCCGTCGCGGCGGGGCATCATCGCGTCCAGCAGCACGACCCGCGGCCTCAGGCTCGCGACCGCCTCCAGCGCCGCCTCGCCGTCGCAGGCGGTCTCCACCCGGAACCCCTCCATCTCCAGGATGAACGAGATCGTCTCCCGGATGTGGGGCTCGTCGTCGACCACGAGCACGAGGGGCTCATCCATCCGTCGCCTCCAGCCTCCTCACCGCGAGCACCGTGGTGTCGTCCTCGGCCCCGCCGGTGCGGCGGCCGCCCACGGCCTCCATGAGGCGGTCCACGACCCCGTCCACGCCGGACGCCTCGGCGAGGGGGAGCCCGGCGAGGACCTCGACGCCGGCCAGGGAGTCCCCCGCCCCCAGCGCCTCGCTGACCCCGTCGGAGTAGAGGACGAGCGTGTCGCCGGGTCCCAGCGACGCCTCGCGCACGTCGTAGGTGGCGTCCCACGCGACGCCGAGGGGCAGCCCCCCGAGCCCGAGGTTGTCCACCGCCCCGCCGCGGCGGAAGACGAGGCCCGGCGGGTGCCCGGCCGAGGCGAACTGCAGGGTCGCGTGCTCGGGGTGCACGAACACCACCGCCGCGGTGACCGGCCGCGTCGCGTCGGGCTCGTGGAGCAGGATGCCGCGGTTGAGCACCGAGAGCAGGTCGCCCGGCGAGGTGACCACATCCACGAGGGTCTCGAGCCTCGCCGTGAGGGCGGCCAGGGCGAGGGACGCCGCCACGCCGTGCCCCGCCACGTCGATGACCGCCAGGGCCACGGGAGCGCCGGGGCGACTCCGGTGGAGGTAGCCGTCGCCCCCCACCCACGCCACCGGCTCGCAGAGGGCGGCCACGTCGAGGGCGCCGTACCGCGCCCGGCGGGGCGGGAGCAGGCGCTGCTGGATCTCGGCCGCGAGCTCGAGGTCGCGCTGGAAGCGCGCGTTGCGCCCGGCCTCCCCGACGAGCAACCGGTTGGCCAGGGCGACGCTCGCGAGGTCCGCGAGGAGCTGGGCCAGCTTGACCTCCTCGGAGGAGAACGCCGCCTCCCCCGGGGCCCGGCGCAGCACGGCGGCCCCCAGCACCCGACCGGCGTGCCGCAGCGGTGCGAGGAGCACCGGGGCCCGCCCCGCTCCCTCACCCGCCTCCGGACCCGCGGGCGCCGTCAGGGCCACCGGCTCGCCGGCACCGAGGACCCTGGCCAGCTCACCCTCGGGGAGCTCCTTTGCCGGCGCGCCCGCCGCGTGCCGTACCACGGCCCCGTCCCAGCCGAGCACCGTGACGGCCTCCGACGGGACGACCTCCAGCCGGCCGGCCAGCCAGGAGGCGATGCCGGCCTCGCCGAGACCCTCGCGGAGCACCTCGCCGGCGGTGAAGAGCACGTTCTGCTCGCTCCACAGCCGCCGGGTGGCGAGGGCGTAGTCGTCCATCGCGTCGCGGGCGGCGGCGAGGCGCTCCAACGCCACGACGGCGACGCGGGCACACGCCTCGCCCGCCTCGGGCACCTCCAACCGCCACGCGCCGCCGGCCGCGGCCACCGGCAGCGAGACGGCGGGATCCGCCACGCTGCCCACGGCGAAGAGCGCTCCGGAGCCTTCCGCGGACAGCGTCACCGCCCCGGTCTGCGCCGCCAGCGCCTCCAGCACGGCGCGCTCGTCCCGGCGTACGCCGCGCCCCATCAGGCGTCCGCCCGGAGGAGGGGCAGGTAGAGCGACACCGTGGTGCCGGTGCCCTCCTCGGAGGCGACCTCCAGGCGGCCCTGGTGGTTCTCCGCGACCCGGCGGGCCACCGCGAGCCCCAGGCCGACCCCCCGCGGCTTGCCGGTGAGGACGTTCCCTCCCTGCCAGAACACCTCGCACACGTGCTCCAGGTCCTCCGAAGGGATCCCGACGCCGGTGTCCTCCACGCGCAGCTCCGCCAGCACCGTGCGGCCCTGCCGCACCGACTGGACCACCACGGTGATGGAGCCGCCGTCGCGGTTGAACTCGATGGCGTTCTTGACGACGGCCCTCAGCGCCGCCTCCAGCTGGCGCTCGTCGCCGCCGACCTCGTCGAGGCCGGCGGCCACCTTTACCCGGACCTTGAGGTCGCGCTGGGCGATCTCGGCCTTGAGCGAGGCGAGGACGCGCTTGATGAGCGCCGCGACCTTCACCGGCGCCACCGGCACGGCCTCCTCGGGGGCCGACAACACCTCGGCCTGGAGCGACGCCGCGATGAGCCCCGCGAGCCTCGCCGCCTCCTCGTTGATGATGCCCACGAACTTGGCCGCGCGGTCCGCGGGCACCTCGCCGTAGCGGGCCAGGATGCGGGCCGCGGTCTGGATCGCCGTCACCGGCGTGTTGAACTCGTGGGCGATGCGGTGGAGCAGGTCGCCCTTGAGCCGCTCGAGCTCGCGGAGCTGCCGGTTCGCGCCCTCCAGCAGGACGGTACGTTCCTCAAGGGCGGCCGCCATCCCCTCGACGCGGCGCAGCGTCTCTTCCAGCTCCCCCGTGCGCTCGGCCACCTTCGCCTCGAGGGACTCGTTGGCCCTCTCCAGCCGGCGCCACGCCCGCGCGTTTGCAAGCGCAACCGCCGCGTTGCCGGCCAGCGCCGTGACCAGCTCCAGGTCCTCGTCCCCGAACGCGCCCCGCGAGGCGTCCGCATAAGCGGTGACGACGGCGATGGGCCGGTCCTGGGCGACCAGCGGCACCGCGATGGCGGACACGAAGCCCAGCTCGCGGAGCTCCCCGAGCCACGGCGACGCCATCAGCTGAGAGGGCTCCAACTCCTCCAGACTGACGAGGAGCGGCTGCCGGGACGACAGCAGCCCCTCGGCGGCGGGGCGCCCGTCGACGTCGTCGCTCATGAGCGGATCGGTGGCGAGCCCCCGGCGCACGAGCTCCGTGAGCCCGCCCTCGCCGGCCACGATGAGCGAGCCGTTGGCCGCCCCCAGCTCGGAGAGGATGCGCTCGAGCAGGCCACCCGTGACCTCCTCGGGCTCCCTCGCCATGGACATGAGGCGCCCGAACTCGTTGATGAACCGGAGCTGCCGCACGCGACGCTCGAGGTCCCGCGTGGTGCGGTCGAGCTGGGCGTTCAGCTCGACCATCGCGACGTTGGCCCGCACCGCCTCGCCCACGAGCTCGTCGGCCTCGAGCCTGGTGCCCGTCGCGGCGGGCCGGTACACGACCGGGGCATCCCGTTCATCGACCTCGCGCTCGGTGAGGAACGGCGAGAACGCCGTCTTCACGTTGCCCAGGAGCCGCTTCAACGACTCCGTCTGTCCGCCCAGCCCGAGGCGGTCGGCCACCGAGCGCACCGTCGCTTCGGTGATGGCGGCGAACGCCTCCATGACTCCCCTGCCGGTGGTGGCCACGGTCTCGAACGCCGGATGGCCGGCCGGGTTGAGCGCACCGTCGAGGGCGGCGCGGCCGAGCAGGTGGGAAAGGTCGCGCTTGTTGAACTGGAGGACCACGGGGACCGCCCCGGGATCGAGGCCGTTGGCCCGCAGGTTCTCGGCGAGGTTGGCCAGGCTCTCCTCGTTGGCGGCCCCCTGGGACTGCTGCGAGTCGGCCACGAAGACCACCCCGTCGGCCCCGGCGAGCACGGCGCGACGGGTGGCGTTGTACTGCACCTGGCCGGGCACGGTGAACAGCTGCAGGGTCAGCCGGTAGCCCCGTACCCGACCGAGGTCGAGGGCGAGGAGGTCGAAGAAGAGCGTGCGGTCGGAGGCGGTGCTCAAGGCGTACAGGCGGGTACGGCGCCGAGGATCGGTGGCCCGGTGGATGTACTGCAGGCAGGTGGTCTTCCCCCCGAGGGCCGGGCCGTAGTAGACGATCTTGATCTTGATCTGCTTGTACTGGTTGTCGAACTGGACCATCAATCCGCTCTCCCGCCGTGCGCCGGCAGCTCGACGGCGAACAGCGCGCCGCCGCCCGGCCCCCGCCCCGCGCTCAGCGACCCGCCGTGGTGCTCGACGATCTCACGGCTGATCGTCAGCCCCAGCCCGGTCCCGTTCCGGTCCCCAGCGTCCTCGATCCTGTGGAATCGCTCGAAGATCTGCTCCTCCAGCCCGGCCGGGATCCCGGGTCCCTCGTCCTCCACCTCGATGCGGACCCCGCCCGGCCCGGCGGCGGCGCACCGCAGCCTGATCGTGCCGCCCTTCGGAGAGTGTTTGACCGCGTTGGAGAGGAGGTTGAGGACGACCTGGGTGATGCGGTCGCGGTCCAGCCGGACGCTCGCGGCGCCCGTCGGCGCCCCGACCTCCAGGCGCAGGTCGTTCTCCCTCAGCACCGGCCGGTAGGAGTCGGCGATCCGGTGGACGAGCTCGGCCGCGTCGGTGTCCTCGAAGCGCCACTCCGCCTCCCCGGCCTCGATCTTCGCCAGGTCCAGGAGGTTGTTGATGAGGCGCGTGAGGCGTTGTCCCTCCTCGTGGATCACGCCGGCGAAGCGTTCCACCGAGTCGGGGCGCCGGTTCCCGTAGCGCAGCAGGATGTTGGCGGCGGACATGATGGCGGACAGGGGCGTGCGGATCTCGTGGGACACCACCGAGAGGAACTCGGTCTGCTGGGCGTAGAGCTGCTCCGACCGCTCCACGCGCCCCGCCATGCGGCGCAGCGCCCCCGCCCTCCGCAGCCCCGACCGCACGCGGACGACGAGCTCCTCCCAGCGCAGGGGCTTGAGCAGGCAGTCGTCGGCGGCCTCGTCCACGGCGGCGAGCAGCTCGTCACGGGGCTGGACGCCGGCCATCAGGATGACGTACGTGTCGGCGAGGGCGGGGTCCAGGCGAAGCCTGGTCGTGACCTCCCGGCCGCCGAGCCCCGGCATCACGACGTCGGCGAGGAGGACGTCCACGCGCCGGGACGTCAGGATCTCCCACGCCCGGACACCGTCGCCGGCCAGCACCACCGCGACCCCCGGCAGCGCCCCCTGGAGAGCCTCCACGATGGAGCCGCCGAGGTCGGCGTCGTCCTCGGCGACCAGCACGCAGGGTTCGACGTCCTTAGAGGATCCAGCCACCTCGGAATTGTAGCAAGGGCACACCTTGCGCGGGCTACCTGCGGCGCGGCTCGCGCAGCCTGTCCACCAGGAACGTCCTCACCGGCTCCGGCCGGGGCACCGGGCGGAGCGGGTGCGGTCCGGCCGCCTGGGCGGACACGCCCACCGGGCTGAGCTGGGCCTCCACGTAGGTCGGGTCGCCGTAGACCTCGTTCACCACCGAGGCGTAGGGGTAGACGAGGGCGTCCGCGGCGCCCTGGACGAGGTACGCCACCGCGGTCCCCCCGGTCACCGTGCCGTTGAACCGCCACTGCACCTGACCGAACGGCGGGACCTCGTGGTCGCTGGTGTCGACGATGGTGCCGTCGGCATCCTGCACGTCGACGCGCACGACGACGGGGCCCTGGCTCCACGAGGCCACGCCGATGTTGGTGCGGAAGTCGGCGTCGCTCATGATCTGGGGCATGTAGGCCAGGACGGTGGCGTCGAGGCCGAGGCTGGCGGGAAAGCCGGGGATCCCCTGGCCGAACTCGCCGGAGCCGCCGAAGGGGCTGAGGGTGTAGGTGCGCGAGGCGACCGCGAAGTCGCAGTCCGTCGAGGCGCAGGAGACCTCGTCGGAGTAGACGAGCAGAGCGCCCTTCTGTCCCGCCGCGTCGAAGCCGTCGGGTCCGAGGACGTCCCACAGGTTGAGCGTCTCCCAGGGAGCCAGCACGATGCCCGAAACGGTGGGCGCCGACGTGTTGTCCCGGCCGCTGGCAAGAAAGACCAGCGTCACCGAGAGCGAGAAGGTGTGGGGGTTGTGGAGCGAAAGGTCGGTGTGCCACTCCGTGCCGCCCTCGCCGGCGAGGTTGGCGGCGGCGGGAACGACGTAGTACGCGGTGAGCTCCCGGGCCATGGCGGGCGACGCCAGGATCACCGCGAGGATCAGCGGAAGGAGCCTTCGGGTCATGGTCCACCTCCTGCCATGACCCTAGCACCCTTCGTGCCAGCCCGGGCGCCCCGGCGCGGGAGCTCCCCGCCCCCCACCGTCCCCTTCCGGGGCCACTGCCCGGTCCGGGTGTACCCTGGGTCGGGAGGCACGATCATGCGCTGGACCCTTGGTCTCGCCTCGCTGCTCGTGGTCGCCGCGGTGGCGCTGATGCTCGCCGCCCGCTCGGCGCGGCACACCATGACGGCGGCGAACGCTCCGATCCCCTCGCTGCGCGAGGGCGTGGCGCCGCGGAGCTTCGACCGCGAGGCCGCCGAGGCGGTCGTGACCCGGCTCGTCTCCCTGGCCGACGACGACGTCCCCGACCACGGCGCGCTGGAGGAGGCCGCGCAGACGGCGGCGGGCTGGGCGGCCGGCACGGATCCGGGCAGCCCCGAGTACCACGCGGCGGTCGCGATCCGCGGCGCCGCCGACGCCCTCCTGACCTTCGGAGCCGCCCCCGACGCCCGCCAGCGGGCGCAGGCCCGGCGCCTGCTTGCCGAGGCCCGAGGGGCGCTGCACGGGGAGGCGCCGCCGCCCGGCGACGCCGTGCAGCGGCTCCGCGACCAGATCAAGAACCTCGAGTACTCACAGAAGGAGAAGCTGCGCGACCCCGAGGCGCCGTGACGCTGGCGGTGCTCAGCGGGCGTCGGGGATGTTGGTGGCGATCACCTCGCCCGCTCCGAAGGTGGTGAGAGCCTCCGCAACCTCGGCGAGGAACCGCTTCACCGCCTCGGTGCGCTCCACCGCGGCCACCGGCCACAGGTGCACGGCCGTGGCGCTCTCGCGGTGGGTGACCAGCACCACCGGGTGCAGGGCGCGTCCGAACTCCACCACCACCCCCGCTACCAGCAGCGACACGCCGTCGTGGCCGAGATACCGCCCCTCGACCCGGGCCACCGACGGGCCCCATCGCCAGGGCCCGGTGGGCAGCGACCGCCAGGCGGCCTCCAGGTCGGTCCGCCCCGCACGGATGACGTGCGGCACCGCTAGAACCCCAGGGCGAGCCCGGCCACGGCGGTCACGAGGGTGGGGTGGCCCGGGGACGACGGCCGGTGCATCGTCAGCTCCACGGTGATCCGGGTCCGGCGCGTGAGCGGGAACCACTCCCCGGTGCTCACGTACCAGCCGAAGTACGACTGCTCGACGCCCGCGGGAGGATGCTTGGCGGCCAGGTCCACGGTGTACTGGCCCATCCCGCCGCCGAACATGAAGCGTCCGAAGGTGCCGGGAAAGAAGTAGTCCACGCCGGCGGTGACGGCGCGGAAGCTCCCGTCGAGCACCGCGCCCTGGTCGAGGACGTCGTAGGGAACGCGGGCGGCGTTGATGCGCACGTTGGTGTCGTCGTCCAGAGGAAAGGCGACGAACGCCGCCGGCGCGCCCGCCGTCCTGTGGAGCCAGGTGGTGCCCGGCGCCGTCTGCGGCGCGTGCTCCCAGCTCGTCCCGAAGCCCGCCCCGACCCAGGCCACCTGGGCGTTGGCCGCCGACGCCGCCAAGGCCAGGATCACCACTGCCAGCACTGTGCGCATCGTCTCCTCCCAGGAGCCCGCCGGACACCCGCGCCTTCGCGGCGGCCGCAGTCCCCGGCAGATCCCTCGCTGAGAGTATACCGGCGCAGCGCCGGCGGCGTTGGGGGCTTGAGCAGCGCTTTCACAAAACTGGTACACTCCCCTCCGCCATGGCGAAGGCTGCCGAGGCCCTGATCGAGGTGCTCCTCCCCGCGACGTGCTGCCTGTGCAGCCGGAGACTGCCCTGGCGGACGAGCCGCGGGGGGGTGTGCGCCGATTGCTGGAGAACGATGACGCCCCACCGTGCCGAGAGGTGCCCGATCTGCGGCGACCCCGAGGTCACCGCCCCCGGTCCGTGCCTCGAGTGCCGCGCCCACCCGCCGAAGTGGACGGCGGCGACGAGCTGGGGCCCCTACTCCGGGGCCCTGCGCGACCTCGTGCTCGTGTTCAAGCACCGGCGGCGCGATGAGCTGGCGGCCCCCCTGGCGGAGCGCATCGTGGAGGCCATCGCCCTCGCGGACTGGCCGGAGCCGGAGCTCGTCGTGCCCGTGCCCACGCCCGCGCTCAGGCTCCTGCGGCGCGGCTTCAACCCGGCGGCGCGGCTCGCGGTCCACGTGGCGCGCTCGCTGGGCGCACCGCTCAGGCCCGTGCTGCGGCGCCCTCGAGGCGGCCACCAGGTGGGCCGCACGCGCCGGCAGCGCCTGACGCTTGGCGCCTCGCACTTCCCCGCCCGCACCCGCGTGTCCGGACGGGTGCTCCTCGTTGACGACGTGCTCACCACAGGAAGCACGGCAAGAGCGTGCACACAGGCCCTCGTCGGGGCCGGCGCCCGCGAGGTCTACGTGGCCACGCTGGGCCGGACCCCGCGGACCGGGAGAATCTCATGAGCGTCTTCGACACGATGATCCGCACCACGCTGCCGGTCACCCCCAGGCCCGTGATCCGCTTCTTCGCGCGACGGTACGTGGCCGGGTCCACCCTGGCCGATGCCGTCGCCACCGTGCGGCACCTCGCCGACGAGGGCTGCTGCGCCACCATGGACGTGCTCGGAGAGAGCGTCACGAGCCGGGACCTGGCGACCCAGGCGGTGGCGTCGTACCTGGAGGTGCTCGACACCATCGCCGAGCACGGCCTCGACGCCAACGTCTCGCTGAAGCCGACCCAGATGGGGCTGACCATCGACGAGGGGTTCTGCCGCGACAGCATCGCCACGATCCTCGAGCGGGCGCACGGGAGGGGCAACTTCGTCCGCATCGACATGGAGGACGCCCCGACCACCGACGCCACCCTGCGCGTCTACCACGACCTCGTCGCCCGCCACCCCGGCGCCACCGGCGTCGTGCTGCAGGCCCGCCTCCGCCGCACCCTCGCCGACGCCGCCGAGCTCGCCAGGACGCGGACCAACGTGCGGTTGTGCAAGGGGATCTACCTGGAGCCCCGGAGCATCGCCTACCAGGAGCGCGACATCATCCGCAACAACTACGTCCACGTGCTGCGGACGCTCCTCGAGGGCGGCTCCTACGTGGGCGTCGCGACCCACGATGAGTGGCTCGTCGCCGAGGCGCTCGGCATCGTGCGGCAGCTCGGCCTCGCCCCCGACCGCTACGAGTTCCAGATGCTCCTCGGGGTCGACCCGGAGCTGCGCCGCATCATCACCGCGGGCGGCCACCGCCTCCGCGTCTACGTGCCGTTCGGCTCCCACTGGTACCCGTACTCGGTGCGCCGCCTGCGGGAGAACCCCAGCATCGCGCGCGCCGGGCTGGAAGCGTTCCTGCGCGGCCGCATGGACTGAGCCGCCCTGTCCCGCGGGAGGTCCGGAGGCGGGGTCAGCGCCGGACCAGGTACTTGACCTCGTCGGCGCCCGAGGTGTGCTGCACCGCCACCACGACGAGCCCCGTCCCCTTCTCCAGGGGCGGCACGGTGCCCGACAGCGAGAGAGCGCCGCCGGAGTCGGTGGCGCCCTCCACCAGGACGACGGGCTTGCGCTCGGTGGAGAGGAACCTGACGCTCACCCGGGCGCCGGTCACCGCGTCCTCCCCGGGGGACGTCCGCACCGTCACCTGGAACGCGAAGGGGCCGCCGAAGTGGAGATCGTCGCCACCGACCACGCGGAGGCGAACCCGCTCGGTGCGCTGCTGCTCGGCGAGCCACTCGACGATGACCTCGTCCAGCGTCTTGTGCGACGCCTCCGCCGCGGCGAGCTCGCCGGCGCTCACGACCAGCACGTCCTCCGGGGCCCGGCGGCTGACGGTGGTGTCGCTGGACGAGCGCACCTGGGGCATGGTCAGGAGGTCGATGCGTCCGCTGCGGATGGCCTCGACGATGGCGCGGTGCTGCCGCTCCATGAGGACGCGGATGAGGCCCCGGTCGGCCCCCGCCTCGAGAAGGTTCCGGTACTCGGTCCGGCGGGACGCCAGGATCTCGCCCTTCACGTAGACGAGGGACTCGATCAGGGGGTTGCCCTCCCCGCGGTCCTCGGTCTGGACGTGATAGGTCACGCCCTCGGAGTCGATATCGGTGTTGAATCCAGTCAGCACGGGGAACGGCGCGCCTCCGCGCGCAGCATGATGTTACGAAAGGCCCGTCGGCACTGTCAAACGGTCCCGGGTTTGAGGGTACACTGCGCCGGTGTCAGACCAGACGGCGCGGCTCATCCTCTTCGACATCGACGGCACCCTGATCTCCACCGGGGGCCGGGCCGGTCTGGCACTGGCCCGCGCGCTGGAGGAGACCTACGGCACCGCGGGTCCCGTGGCGTCCTACCCGTTCGCCGGCAAGACGGACCCCCAGATCGTCTTCGAGCTGCTGGCCGCCGCCGGCCTCCCCCGGGAGCGTGTGGCGCCCCGCCTGGACGAGGCGCTCGGCCGCTACCTCGGCCACCTCCGCCGGGCCCTGGCGCCCGGCACCGTCGAGGTGCTCCCGGGTGTCCACGACGTTCTCGCCGCCCTCGAGGGCGAACCCGGGGTGACCGTCGCACTGCTCACCGGGAACATCGCGGCGGGCGCCCGCGTGAAGCTCGGCGCCGCCGGACTGTGGGAGCGCTTCCGCTTCGGCGCCTTCGGCTCCGACGACGAGGTGCGGGACCGCCTCGTCCCGGTGGCGCGGGAGCGGGCCAGGGCCACCGTCGGACTCGACTTCCCCGGTGATGCCACGGTGGTCGTCGGTGACGCCGAGGCCGACGTGCGCTGCGCCCGCGCCGGCGCGGCCCGGGCGGTGGCCGTGGCCAGTGGCTGGACCGGCCGCGAGACCCTCGCGGCCCTCCGACCGGACGCCCTGCTGGACTCCCTGGCCGACCCGGGAGCGATGAGCGCCCTCCTGGACGGCGCCGCGGGTCCTACTCGGAGTCCGCGTACGGCCCGGTGCGCTGGGTCTTGAGGTACATGGCCGCGATGGCCTCCCGGTAGCGCTCCGACACCACCCGCCTCCGCACCTTCATGGTCGGCGTCAGCTCACCCTCCTCCTGGGAGAACTCGCGGCTCAGCACGGTGAAGCGCCGGATCCTCTCGTGCGCCGCGAGTCCGGCGTTGACCGTCTTGACCGTCTCCTCGATGAGGCCGCTGGTCTCGGGACGGGCCGCCATGGCGGCGTGGTCGAGGCCGCGCACGCCCAGCGACTCCAGGTGGGTCTGGAGGTTTTCGAAGTTCGGCACGATGAGCGCCGTCAGGTAGGGGTACTTGTCGCCCATCAGCACGGCCTGGGCGATGTACGGGGTCGCGCCGAGCCGGCCCTCGATGGGCTGGGGCGCGACGTTCTTGCCGCCCGAGGTCACGATGATGTCCTTCTTGCGGTCGGTGATGAACAGGAACCCCTCGCCGTCCAGGTAGCCGACGTCGCCGGTGTGCAGCCAGCCGTCGGCGTCCACCGTCTCCGCGGTGGCCTCGGGCTGGTTCCAGTACCCCAGCATGACGTTGGGACCGCTGCACAGGATCTCGCCGTCCGGGGCGATGCGGACCTCGACGCCGGGGAGCACCAGACCCACCGACCCGAGGCGGTTCGCCTCGACCCGGTTGGCGGCGATCACCGGGGAGCTCTCGGTGAGGCCGTACCCCTGCAGGATCGGGACGCCGACGATGTCGAAGAACTCGGCCACCTCCCGGGCGAGCGGCGCACCGCCGGAGATGGAGAAGCGCAGCCGGCCGCCGAGCCGCTCCACGACCTTCGAGAAGATGCGCGAGCGGGCCACGGCGTACTGGCCACGCTGGAACGCCGAGGCGGCCTCGTGGTGCCACGCCGCCTCGCGGACCCGGCGGCCCACGCGCAGCCCCCAGTCGAACAGGCGCTTCTTGGCGCCGCCCTCCTGGGAGATCTTGGCCAGGATCTTGATGTACGAGCGCTCGTAGAGGCGCGGCACCGACACCATGATCGTGGGGCGGATCTCGGTGAGCTGCGTGGGCACCCGCTCGATGGACTCCACGTAGTTGATCTGGCTGCCGAAGTAGAAGAAGACGTAGTCCACGGTCCTCTCGAACACGTGGGAGAGGGGCAGGAACGACATGGTGATGTCGCGCTCGGTGATCGGGTACAGCGCCTTGACCGCGTTCACCTGCGAGGTGAAGTTGCCGTGGGAGAGCATCACCCCTTTGGGCTCGCCGGTGGTGCCGGAGGTGTAGATGATGCTGGCGAGGTCGCTGGCGGTGACGGGTGCCGGGACCTCCGGCACCTTCTTCCGCGGCAGAGGAAGCTCCTCGAGGCCCGGCAGCCCCTCGGCGAGCCCGGAATCGAGGCCCACGACCCGCACGCCCTCGAGCCCCTCGGCGGCCTCCAGCCCCGTGCGCACCCGGTCCTTCCCCGACACGAGCAGGAGCATGGAGCCGCTGTCCTCGACGATGTAGCGCACCTGCGGCGCCAGCAGCGTGGCGTACAGGGGCACCAGCACCGCGCCGAGCAGGTGGCACGCAAAGTCGACGACGTGCCACTCGGGCCGGTTCTCGGCGAACAGGGCGACGCGGTCGCCGCGCCCCACGCCGGCGTTGGCGAGCCTCGCGGCACACTCCCTGGTCGCCTTCTCGAACTCCTTCACCGTCAGAGAGCGCCACCCGCGCCCGGCGCGGATCCGCAGCAGCTCCTTGCGGGCCGGGTGGGTCGCGACAACGTACTCGAACAGATCTCGAAGCGTTTCCATTGGTCTCCCCTCGGGGCGTCTCACGGAGATTGTACGATTTCCCCTCGCGAGGTCACAACACGGCGGCCCTCCGGCATCCGGCGGACCACGCCATAATGACGGTCATGGCCTCCGTCCGCTACCTCCTCCGCGTCGCCTACCTGGGTGGCGGCTTCGCCGGCTGGCAGCGCCAGAGAGCGGGGCGCACCGTGCAGGGGACCCTGGAGAAGGGCCTGGAGCGTGTCTTCGGGACGCCGGTGGAAACCATCGCCGCGGGACGCACCGACGCCGGCGTCCACGCCACGGGGCAGGCGGTCCACCTGGACGCGCCGCTCGGCATCCCTCCGGCGGGGCTGACGGCGGCGCTCAACGGGCTGCTCCCCGACGACCTCCGCGTGCTCCGCGCGCGGCGCGTCCCGCCGGCCTTCCATGCCCGCCGGGACGCCGTGGCCAAGCTCTACCGCTACCGGCTCGCCTGGGGTGAGGTGCTGGAGCCATGGGAGGCGCTGCGCACCTGGCAGCTGCCCGCCGCTCCCGACGCCGCACGGCTGGCGGCCGCGGTCCGCACGGTGTCCGGGAGCCACGATTTCGCCGCCTTCGCGAGCTCCGGCCACAGCGGCACGGGGCAGCGGGGCACGGTGCGCACCATCCGGAGCGCCCGCGTCTTGCACCGGGGACGCCGGCTGGAGGTGGTGCTCGAGGGGGACGGCTTCCTCCGCAACATGGTGCGCCGCATCGTCGGCGCCGCCGTCGAGGTCGGCCGCGGCGCCCGCGACGACGCCTGGTTCGCCGGGCTTCTGGCCGGATCCGTGCGGACCCCTCCCGCGCCCACGGCGCCGGCCCGGGGCCTCACCCTGGAGCACGTCTCCTACCGGCTTGGCGGACTGCGTCGCGTGCTAGACTTCCCGCGGTCATGAAGGATCTCGACCGTCTCGCTCCTCCGGGGACCGCGGAACGAACCCTGCTCGAGCAGCTTCCTCCGAGCCGGTTGCCCCGGCATGTGGCGATCATCATGGACGGCAACGGGCGCTGGGCGAGGCAGCGGGGTCTCCCCCGCGTGGAGGGCCATCGCGCCGGCATCCGCGCCGTCCGTGAGACGGTGGAGGGCGCCGCGCGGCTGGAGCTCGAGGCCCTGACGCTGTTCGCCTTCTCCACCGAGAACTGGAAGCGGCCCCGGTGGGAGGTCCGCACCCTCATGGCGCTGCTCCAGGAGTACCTCGCCAAGGAGCTCCACGTCCTCACCGAGAACAACATCCGCTTCCAGCCCATCGGCCGCATCGGCGAGCTCGCCCCCGAGATCCAGCGCAGCCTGGACAACGCCGTCGCCACCACGGCGGGCAACACCGGCCTCCGCTTCCAGATCGCCCTCAACTACTCGGGACGCGCCGAGCTCGTGGACCTCATGCGCCACGCGGCCTCCGAGGCCGCCGACGGCACGCTGAGCTCCCGGGACATCGACGAGGCCTGGGTGGACACCCACCTGTCGACCGCCGGAGTCCCCGATCCGGACCTGCTCATCCGCACCTCCGGCGAGCTGCGCATCTCCAACTTCCTGCTCTGGCAGATCGCCTACACCGAGCTGTTCATGACCCCGGTGCTGTGGCCCGACTTCACCACCCGGGACCTGCTCGCGGCGGTGGCCGACTACGCCCGCAGGGAACGGCGCTTCGGCAGCGTCCCCGAGGAGGACCCCGACCTCGGCGAGGGCGCCTGATGGGGGCGCGCGAGCTCACGGCGTTCGCCCTCCTGCCCTTCATCATCGCCGGCATCGTCCTGCTCCCCGCCTGGGTGTACCTCGCCGCCATCTGGCTCGTCGCCCTGGCCGCCGCGTGGGAGCTGCTCGCCATGTTCCGCCGCCTCGGCCACCCCGTCATGGCGCCGGTGGCGATGGCGGGCATCGGCGCGGCGCTGCCGGCGATCTGGCTCACCGGCATGACCGGCGCCGGAACGGTGCTCGCCATCCTCGTCGTCGCGATCCCCACCCTCTACCTGCTCACCGCACGCCCCCTCCAGGGGGCCGGCGCGGGCATCTCCACGACCACCTTCGCCACGCTCTACGTCGCCGTCACCGCCGCGGCCATGGGTCTTCTGCGCACCGTGCCCGGCAACCCCGCGGGCTGGAAGCTGGTCCTGCTGACCTGCATATGCATCTGGGGCGGGGACTCGGGGGCGTACTACCTGGGCTCCCGGTTCGGCCGCCACCGCATGGCGCCCCGGGTGAGCCCGAAGAAGTCCTGGGAGGGCGCGGCGGGCGGCGTGCTGGGAACGTTCGTGGGCCTGTGGATCTGCCACGCCGTCTTCTTTCCCGAGCTGGGGCTCCGCGCGGCCCTGGTCCTCGGCGCGGTGCTGTCCGTGGTCGCCCCGGTTGGCGACCTCGTGGAGTCGCTGTTCAAGCGTGACGCCGGGGTGAAGGACTCGTCCGCGCTCATCCCCGGACACGGCGGTTTCCTCGACCGCACCGACTCGCTCTTCTTCGCCGCCCCCTTCGTGCTGGCCACCTTCCTGCTCCTGGGCATGACCTCGTGAAGCGCCTCGCGATCCTCGGTTCCACGGGTTCCATCGGAACCTCCACCCTGGACGTGGTGACGCGCTTCCCCGAGCGCTTCCGGGTGGCCACGCTGGCCGCCGGGCGCAACGTGGAGCTGCTCGCGGCGCAGATCCGGGCGTTCTCCCCCGCCCTGGTGGCGGTGACCCGCGAGGAGGACGCCGCGGAGCTCCGGCGGGCGTTCCCCGGCGTCACCGTGATGGCCGGGGAGGAGGGGCTCGTGGCCGCCGCCACGCACCCCGACGCGACCACGGTGGTCGGCGCCGTGGTGGGCGCCGCGGGCCTGGTGCCCACCTGGCACGCGGTGCGGATGGGGCGCGAGGTGCTGCTCGCCAACAAGGAGACGCTGGTGGTCGCCGGCGAGCTGGTGATGGCCGAGGCCGCCCGGCACGGCGCCCCGGTCCTCCCCATCGACTCGGAGCACAACGCCCTCCACCAGGCGCTCCGCGTCGGCCCCCCCGAGGCGGTCCTCAGGCTCATCCTCACCGCCTCCGGCGGACCGTTCCGGTCGACGCCCCTGGAGGCGCTGCGCCGGGTCACCGTGGAGCAGGCCCTCGCCCACCCCACCTGGCGGATGGGGGCGAAGATCACCATCGACTCGGCGACCATGATGAACAAGGGGCTCGAGATCATCGAGGCCCACCACCTCTTCGGCGTCGGCGAGGAGCGGATCGGCGTCGTCGTGCACCCCGAGAGCCGCGTCCACTCCCTCGTGGAGTACGTGGACGGCACGTTCATCGCGCAGCTGTCGGTGAACGACATGCGCTTCCCCATCCTGTACGCCCTCGCCTATCCGGAGCGCCTGCCCTCGCCCCTGCCGGCGCTGGACCTCGTCGCCCTCGGCACCCTCCACTTCGAGGCCGCCGACGAGGGGCGCTTCCCGGCCCTCCGCCTGGCGCGGGAGGCGCTGCGCGCGGGCGGCACCGTGCCGGCGGTCATGAACGCCGCCAACGAGATCGCGGTGGCCGCGTTCCTCGAGGAGCGGATCGGCTTCCTCGACATCGCGGCGGTGGTGGAGGAGACGATGGCGCGGGAGGCCGGCGCCGGCACGAGCCTCTCCTGCCTCGAGGACGCCCTCGAGGCGGATCGGCGGGGCCGGGCGTGGGCGCGGGAGACGGTGGCGAAATACCCTTTCCGGCCAACAGGTTCGAAGTGATCGTGCAGGTGGCCCCATGCTCGTGAACGTCCTTGCCTTCGTCGTCGTCCTCGGCATCCTCGTGTTCATGCACGAGGGGGGCCACTTCCTCGCCGCCCGCCTGGTCGGCGCGCCGGTGTCGGTGTTCTCCCTGGGTTTCGGCAGGCGGCTGTTCGGCGTGGAGCGCGGTGGTACGGATTACCGCGTCAGCCTCGTCCCCCTCGGCGGGTACGTGCGGGTGGACGGGCTGGGTCCCGACGAGTCCGACGTGGCCGGCGCGAGCCACCCCCCGGCTCCGCTGCTGCCCCGCTGGAAGCGCACCGTGATCCTCCTCGCCGGGCCCGTCGCCAACGTCGTCGGAGCGGTCGCGTTCCTGATGATCGCGTTCATGATCGGCGTCCGCGTCCCGGCGTGGGAGAGCCAGCCACCGCGCATCGCCTGGGTGGACCCCAGCTCCCCGGCGGCGACCGCGGGGATGGAGGCCGGCGACCTCGTGCTGTCCATCAACGGCACGCCCATCCGCACCTGGAGGCAGCTCGAGAACGCGACGATGATCTCGCCGGGGGAGCACCTCGAGGTCATTTTCCGCCGCGACGGCACCGACCACACGGTCTCCCTCACCCCCCGCAGCGTGACCAGCTACGACCTCGGCTACGCCGGGCTGGCGCCGCCGGTGCCCGCCGAGGTCCCCTCGGTCATGCCGGGCAGCCCGGCGCAGCAGGCGGGACTGAAGCCGGGCGACCGCATCCTCTCGGTGGACGGCCACCCCGTCCGTCACTTCTACGACCTCATGAAGCTGGTGGGCGACAGGGCGGGGCAGGACATCACCCTCGAGATCCAGCGTGGGGCGCAGCGCCTCACCATCCACGCCACGCCCCGTGACGAGAACGGCCGTGGCAAGCTCGGCATCCCGCCGCCCCAGGACCTCGTGACGGAGCGCTTCGGCGTCGGCCGGGCGCTGAGATCGGCGACGCACCAGTGCGTGAGCATGACCCGTTCGACGTTCGTGGTGGTGGGCCGCATGATCACCGGGAAGGCGTCGATCCGCCAGATGTCGGGGCCCATCGACATCGCCAAGTTCTCCGGCGCGGCGGCGCGGACCGGGTTCGCGGCCCTCGTCTGGCTGCTCGGCGTGATCTCGCTGCAGCTCGCCATCTTCAACATCCTGCCCATCCCTCTCCTGGACGGCGGGCACATCGCCATCATCGGCATCGAGACGGCCATCCGCCGGGACCTGTCCGACAGGGTCAAGGAGCGCATTCTGACCGTGGGGTTCTGGCTGATCATCGCCCTGTTCGTGGTGGTGATGTACAACGACATCGTGAAGAACCTGCCGCTCTCGATCAGTCACCTGCTGCCCGGGCACTGAGCCGCGGCGGCCCCCTCAACGGCTCCACCTCTCGAGAAGGGCGAGGGCCTCGCGCACGCCCTGGTTGTCCCGGCCCGGCGGGATCTCCATGACGAGGGGAGTGTCCGCCAGCCCGGGGTCGGTGAGGAGCCGGCGGAAGAGCCGCTCTCCCAGCACCCCCTCCCCGGGCGGGGCGTGACGGTCGCGGCGGGAACCCCGTTCGACGGCGGTGTCGTTGCCGTGCACCAGCGCCGGCGCGCCCCGTCCCCAGTGCTCCGCAAGCTCCTCGAGGACGACCTCCCACCCCTCCCCGGCGAGGTCGTACCCCGCCCCCCACAGATGCGCGGTGTCGAGGCACACGCCCACCACCGGGTGCAGGGCCGGCTCGAGGAGGCGGGCGAGCTCGGCGGGCCCGCGGCCGAGCTGGCCCCCCGCCCCCGCCGTGCCCTCCAGCAACAGGGTCGCGGCGTCCCCGCCCGCCCGCCCCACCGCCTCGGCGAGGGCGTCCCGGCAGCGGGACTCGGCCTCGCGGCGGTCCCCGCTCCCCGCCGAGCCGGGGTGGAGGACCACTCCGGCCAGTCCCAACTTGCCGGCGCGCTGCAGCTCCTCGACGAGGACGTCGACGGACCTGCGGCGCAGCGCGGCGTCGGCGCTGGCCAGGTTGAGCAGGTAGGGCGCGTGCGCGAAGCAGGCGCCGTCCAGGCCGGCGGCGCGGGAGGCGGTGCGGAAGCGCGTCACTTCCCCGCTCCCGGGAGCGGTACCCGCCCAGCGGCCGGGGGGCCTGAGGAAGAGCTGGAGGGAGCGGCACCCCGCCGCCGCGGCGGCGTCGACGGCGCGGTGGGGGCCCCCCGCGGCGGAGAGGTGCGCACCGGTTCGCATCCCGATGAGTATGCTACCCTCGCCGCGTCATGGGGGTGTGGCGCATCCTGCGCTGGCTGGCTGGTCTGACCGGCGTCGTGGTCGGGGCGGCCTTGGCAGTCTGGTTGGTGCTGTGGGTCAGCCTCCGCTCGTCCTCGGCGCGGGTTCCCGACGTCCGTGGCATGGAGCCGGCACGGGCGGTCGCCACGCTCCAGGAGGCCGGGCTGATCGGCCGCATGCAGGACAGCGTCTTCTCCACCACGGTGCTGCCCGGGCGCGTCGCCGAGCAACGCCCCTCGGCGGGCTACCAGCTCAAGCGCGGCGACACCGTGCTCGTCTACCCGTCACTGGGACGGGCCGCCGCCAAGGTCCCCGACCTGACCGGCCTTCCCGAATCCGTGGCCGAGGCGGACCTGGACGCGGCCTCCATGAGCCTGGGGCTGCACTGCGAGGTGGAGGGCCAGAGCGACGCCGTCGTGGTGCTGGCGCAGAGCCCCGAGGCGGGAACGCTGGTCGCCCCCGGCACCTCCATCGCCGTGCTGGTCAACCGGACCCCCGCCCACCGGCGGTACGTGATGCCCGACTTCGTGGGCATGCGCGTGGACGACGCCTCGCGGATCCTGCGGGGCCTCGGCTTCCGGCTCGCCAACGTCCAGGCGGTCCGCTACCCCGGCGTGACCCCCGGCACGGTCCTGCGCCAAGATCCCTCGGCCGGCGGACCGGTGCTGTCCGCCGCCGTGGTCGGCCTGTGGGTGAGCCAGTGAAGCGCGTCCTCGTCGCGCCCTCCATTCTCGCCTGCGACCTCGGGCGCATCGCCGAGGAGGTGGCCGGCATCGAGGCCGCCGGCGCCGACCTGATCCACTTCGACGTCATGGACGGCCACTTCGTGCCAAACCTCTCCTTCGGGCCGCACCACTGCAGGGTCGTGCGCCAGGTCACGCGTCTCCCCCTGGACGTCCACCTCATGGTGACCAACCCCGACGACTTCGTGGAGCGCTTCGCCGAAGCCGGCGCCGACCGCATCGGCGTGCACGTCGAGGTCCTGCCCCACCTGCACCGCACCCTGAGCCGCATCCGGGAGCACGGCGCCAGCCCCGGCGTCGTCCTCAACCCGACCACGCCGCTGGCCGCCCTCGACGAGGCCTGGCCGTTCCTGGACTTCGTCCTGGTCATGACCGTCAACCCCGGCTTCGGAGGCCAGCGCTTCATCGCCGAGATGATCCCCAAGCTGGAGCGTCTCGACGAGGAGCGCCGCAAGCACCGTCCCGGCGCCGCCATCGCGGTGGACGGCGGCGTCGACGCCGGCAACGCGGCGCTGCTGCGCCGCTGCGGCGCCGACATCCTGGTGGCGGGCACCTCCATCTTCGGCTCCGACGATCGACGGCGGGCCATCGCGGCCCTCCGTGGCGAGGATCACTCATGAGACGAATCATCGTTGTGTTGTCCCTCGTGGCGCTCGCGGCCTGCTCCTCGAGCAAGGGAACCGACCAGGCCTTCTTCGACCAGGTGAGCGCCATGTCGAAGCAGGACGTGTTCGCGAAGGCCAAGGCCCTCGAGGCCGACAAGGACTGGGAGGAAGCCCGCAAGTACTACTCGTTCCTCTCGGACTCCTTCCCCAACGACCCCCTGGGCCGCCAGGCCGCCCTCAAGGTCGCGGACACGTTCTTCGAGGAGAAGGCGCGCGACAGCCTCACCGAGGCGCAGCTGCGCTACAAGGACTTCGCGAACCGCTTCCCCAACGATCCGCAGCGTCCCTACGCGTTGCTCATGGAGGGCAAGTGCAGCTTCCAGCAGGGGCGCGGACCGCTGCGCGACCTCGCCCCGCTCCACGAGGCGGCCGCCAGCTTCCAGCAGGTCGTGGACATGTACCCCGACTCGCCGTACACCGCCGAGGCCCGCGAACTCCTCGACAAGTGCAACGGCGACCTCGCCGAGCACGAGTACCTGGTGGCGCGCTACTACGCCAACGTCCGCGCGTGGGTGGGCGCCCGGCAGCGACTCGAGTACCTGCTCGAGACCTACCCCGGCACCGCGGCGGCGAAGCAGGGGCGCGAGATGCTCCCGGAGGTGGAGAAGCACCTCCCGGGATCGTCGTCCCTCCCCGCGGTGAAAGTCGTTCCCAGAGTGGACGAGAAACGGAAAAGCCGTTGACGAGGCTGCACGCGTGCATTATGGTAGGTGTGGTGCAAGCAAACTTTGGGTAACGAGAGTAAAGGGAGTGTCGCCATGGCTCGCGTGACGCCGGTCGTCTTTGCTCTGGTGGTCTTCGTGGTGGCGGGTGTGGCACAGGGGGTCAATCCCCCGCCGCAACCGCTCCACAAGGTCAACGACCACTGGACACCGTACCAGCCGCCAACGGAGTTCGCCCCCGATGCGAACGTCTACATCATCAAGCCGGGTGACACTCTCTGGGACCTCGCCAAGCGCTTTCTCGGCGATCCCTACCTGTGGCCGCAGATCTGGGAGAAGAACCAGTACATCAAGGATGCCCACTGGATCTATCCGGGCGATCCCCTGGTGATCGGCGTCAAGAAGGTGGAGACCCCGCCTCCTGCCGAGGCGCCGCCGGCACCGGCTGCCGAGGCGGCTCCCCCGCCTGCCGAGGCCCCGTCCGCGCCCGTCGCGGCCGAGGAGGGGCCCGGGGGCAAGCTGGTCGCCGTGGGCAGCGAGGACGACGTCTACTGCTTCGGGTACGTGGGTGACGTAGACGCCAGACCCACCCTGACGGTGGCCTCGGCGGAGCCTGCCAGGTACCAGGACAGCTACAGCGACGGCGACATCGTCTACCTGTCGGGCGGCAGCGCCGACGGCGTCCAGGCCGGGCAGGAGTACTTCATCGTCTCGCCGGCGTCCGTGCTGCACCACCCGGCCACCAACGCGGTGCTCGGCCGTGTGATGCGGTACGTAGGTCACCTCCGCGTGCTGTGCACCCAGGACCATTCGGCGACGGCCGAGATCCTCTCGTCCTGCGACTCCGTACACCTCGGCGACTGGCTCAAGCCCTACGAGCCCATCCCGATCCCGATGGTTGTTGTGACGCCGGTCACGGCACGGTGCGCTCTGCCCAACGACAAGCCCAAGGGGTACGTGGTCTACAGCAAGGACGAGATCGAAACCTTCGGCCAGGACCACGTGGTGATCATCGACCTCGGCGAGGCCGACCAGGTCACTCCAGGCACCCTGTGCACCATCTACCGCGAGAACGACGTCGCGGGCATGCCGCGGGTCGTTCTCGGCCAGCTGGCGGTGCTCACCACGGGCGAGCACTGGGCCACCGCGAAGGTCGTCGACTCGGCGTTTCCCATGTCCGTGGGCGATCGCATCGAGGTGAAGTGATCACGGCCAGCGCCGACGAGTGGCGCGCTTCGCTGACGGAGCTCGGTGAGTCGTTGACTGCCGTCACCGATGCTCTGCTCGACCGGGGCATGTCCCTGGGCGAGGCCATCGGGATGTTCGAGGCGCGCTACATCCGGGCGGCGCTGGAGCGTCACCGGGGGAACCTCTCCCAGGCCGCGTCGGCGCTCGGCGTGCACCGCAACACCTTGCGCGGCAAGCTGCGCAAGAGCGCCCAGCCGGCGCGGAGCGGAAGCGACTAGCCCTTGCTGGGCGGGCGACAACGTGCGGTGCTCCTGGGCAGCTTCCTGCTCGGGGTCGTGGTGGTGTCGTTGCCCCATCTCGTGAGGATCGGCGCCTCGGCGGCCGTTCTGCCCCAGGGGGCCGCGCTGACCTCCATGCCCCCGGTGGAGAGCGGCGACCTCAGCATCGACAGCGACCTCTTCAACACCGTGGCCGAGACCGCCATGCGCTACAACCTCGACCCCGCGCTGGTGATGGCGGTCATCGAGGTGGAGTCGGGCCGAGACCCAAACGCGGTCTCGTCCAAGGGCGCCGTCGGGCTGATGCAGGTCATGCCCGCGACGGCCGCGATGGTCGGCTTTCCCGAGGCGGCGGACCCCGCCGCCAACCTGGCGGCCGGTTGCCGGTACCTCTCGGCACTGCTGGACAGCTTCGGGGGGGACGTGGAGCTGGCGCTGGCGGCCTACAACGCCGGGCCCGGCGCCGTCCGGCACTGGGGCACCATCCCACCGTACCGGGAAACGCGGCAGTTCGTGTCCAGGGTGGCCGAGGCGTACCGGCGGCTCACCGGATCGGATCTCCTCACGGCGACGTGGGTGGCGGGAGAGCCCCTCGGGCTCTCATGAGTCCTTGTCGTCCTTCGGCGGCGTGTCGCCCTTCAAAGAGTTCCTGAAGTTCCGGATCCCCTCTCCGATTCCACGTCCGAGCTGCGGCAGCTTACCGGCACCGAAGATGATGATAACGATGAGAAGGATGAGAAGAAGCTCTGGCAGGCCCAGCGAGCCAAACATGGACGTGTACCCTCCAACTCGCGATTATACAGGCTCGTAGGGGTGGGCGCGCGCGAGCCTGGCCGCGAGGACGGCGGCGGAGGGGCCCAGCGCCGGCAGCAGAGCCACCAGCCCCGTGCGCACCGGCGCCATCCAGACGGCGTAGCCGTCCCGGCCGGCGGCGGTGAGGCGGGCGAAGGTCCCCAGGACCTTGAGCCCCCGCTGCGCCGCGCACTCCCGGTAGCGGTCCCGCCAGCCGGCGGGCCACCGCAACCGGGACGCCGCCGCCACCACCCAGGCCTCCTCGTCCGCGCCGGCGCCGCCCCGCTCCCGGAGCAGCGACACGGCGTCGTAGGTGTCCGGCCCTCCGCGCATGTCCTGGTAGTCCACCGCCACCATGCCCCGCCGCCCCACCATCAGGTTGTTGGCGTGGAAGTCACGGTGGGTGAGGCGGAACGGATGGTCTCCCAGCCGTCCGGAGAGGAGATCCAGGAAGGCAGCGGTCTCCGCCGTGGTCCCCCCCGGCCCGCCGAGGTACGCCTCCTCGAAGACGCGGAGCTCGCGCCGGAAGAAGGCCGCGTCGAACGGCTGGTTGGGGCAGTCCTCCCAGGGGCATGCCTGGAACGCCTCCAGCACCCCCAAGGCGCCCTCGAGCCCCCGGGGGCCGCCTTCGCCACGGGGGAGCACCGCCTCGAGGTCCTCCCGCCCGGCGTCCTCGCTCACGACCACGGCACCGTGGATGCCTACCAGGCCCGGGATCGGCAGGTTCCGGGCCAGGCCCCAGCGCTGCACGCGGACGTGCCTGGCGGTCTCCGCCTCGCTCCCGCGCGGATAGACGGCGGCCACCACCGTGCGGCCGCTCCCGACCCCGACCCGGAAAAACCTCCGCGACGAGGCGTCCCCGGCGAGGGGCTCGACGCCCTCCACCCTCAGGCCGAGGGAGCGGAGCGCATCCTCCAACGTCGCCCGCACCGCCGCCTCCACGGCCGGCGTCACGGCCACCTCCCCGCAGCCGCTTTCCGGTTCCTCGTGGCTCTCGACACGCTGTGCCCTCCCCCGGTGCCGGCCCGCCGTCGCAGCCAAGGCTCCGGAACACCGTCGTCGCATCGTACCCCAGGGTAGGAAATGGGCTCACGGGAAGCGGGGTTCTCAGATGACGTGAGACGGAACGGCGCGGAATCGGTGGCCATCCTGAGCGGCATCGCGGACATCCTGGCGGAGCGTTTCGAGGCAATCCCCGAGCTCCGCGACGGGGTGGCGGCGCTCCAGGGACTGGGGCTCTCGCTGGTCGTGCGGCTCGAGGCGCAGCCCGGCGAGAAGCCCTTGAGGATCGCGGTGGCCGGAAGGGGCGGCACCGTGCCACAATGGACCCCCGAGGACGAGGCGCTGCTTCGCGCTCTCGGAATTGCCCATGGAGACGATGCCGGAAAGCCACGACGAGCGTCCAAACCTGGTCGGCACCAGCCGCGCTGAGCTCGCGGCCGTGCTCGCCGGGGTGGACCCGCGCCCGTACCGCGCCACCCAGGTCTACCATTGGATCACCCGCCGTCTCGCCCGCGGCCTGGAGGAGATGACCGACCTCTCCAAGGACCTCCGGTGGGAGTTGGCGCGGGTGAGCGTGGTGCGCGACCCGGACGTGGTGGAGGTGCGCCGCGGCAGCGACGGGACCGCGAAGTACGCCCTCGCCAACGCCGACGGCTCCGTGGTCGAGGCGGTCTGCATGCCCATGGCGGGCCGCACCACGCTGTGCCTGTCGTCCCAGACCGGGTGCGCGGTGGGGTGCGCGTTCTGCGTGACCGGGGCCCTGGGCGCCGGAAGGAACCTGACCGGCGGCGAGATCTTCGGCCAGTACCGGGTCATGGCACGGGAGGAGGGCGTGCTCGGCACGCCTCTGAACGTGGTGTTCATGGGCATGGGGGAGCCGCTCCTCAACCTCCGGGGTGTCGGCCGCGCCATCGAGCTCCTGGCCGAGACGGTGAGCCCGAAGCGGGTGACCGTGTCGACCAGCGGCGTCGTCCCCGGCCTGCGCGCGCTGGCGGCGCTGCCCCGCCGGCCCAACCTGGCCGTCTCCCTCAACGCCACTACGCAGGAGCAGCGTGCCAGGCTCATGCCGCTGGCGGCCCGTTGGCCCCTGGACGAGCTCCTCGCGGCGCTGCGCGCCTACCCCCTCGAGCGCGGCCGCCGCATCACCGTGGAGTACGTGCTGATCCGGGGCGAGAACGACACCCTCGAGGACGCCCGGAGGCTGCCCCGGCTCCTGCGCGGACTGCCCGTCAAGGTGAACCTCATCCCCCTCAACCCGGACCCGGAGTACCTGCCCGGCCTCGAGACCCCCGACGAGGAGACCATCGACCGCTTCGCCGGGGTGCTCGCGGACGCCCACGTCAACGTGACCGTCCGCTGGAGCAAGGGTCGTGACCTGGCGGCCGCCTGCGGTCAGCTCCGCGGCCGCGTCACCGGCGTGCGTCCTCCTCGAGCATGACGGCGCTCCACTGACGCCCGGCGGCGGCGCCGTCGCGGCGGTGAGAGTGCAGGGCGGGGTCGCAGGCGGTGCACCCCGGCAGGGTCTCCACCGCGGCGGCGTCGAGGCCGCAGGCGAGGAGCCTGCCGCGCGCCCACGCCGCGAGATCGACGGCGCTCTCCCCGGCCCGCCAGGGCGCCCCGGCGCAGTCGAGGGCCGCGAGGGCGCCGAGGACCTCGGGGCCCACGGGGTAGTGGCACGGACCCACGCCGACGCCGATGACCGCCGCCAGCCGGTCCGCCCGAACGCCCATCTCCGCGCCCAGGCGGCGGACCACGGCGCCGAGGACGTCGGCGGCGAGCCCGCGCCAGCCCGCGTGGACCATCGCGGCGGCACCCCCGCCCGCGAGGGCGACGGGCAGGCAGTCGGCGGTGCGCACCAGCATGGCCACGCCGGGTTCTGCCGTGATGAGGGCGTCGCACGCGCCCACGAGGACCGGCCCCGCGGGCAGCTCGCCCTCGGCGCCGTAGGTGTACGAGAGGCGACCGTGCACCTGCCGGGCGTAGAGCACCGGCACCATCCGCCCGGTGCGCTCGGCGATCGCCGCGCCCGCCGACGCAGCGAGCTCCTCGTCGCCGAGGCCGGCGGGCGACCGCTCCGCTCCGGCGAACAGCGCCACGGCGCCGTTCATCCTCCGCTCGACAACGCCGCCGTCACCCCAGGATACGCCCATGACCCTATGCTACACTGACGATTCGGAGGCTGGTGTGGTCCTGGCAGCGGCGCAGACGGCCCCGGGCCGCATCCGGCCCGCCCCGGTGAGGTGGGTCACCGCCCCCCGTCGGCAGCTGCCCCGCTCCCCAGCCTTCGGGCCGCCACGGCCCGGATCCGGGAGCACCCCTCCGGCATGATCCTCGTCGAGGACGTCCTTCGCAGCTACAACGGGCGCCCCGCCCTGCGCGGCATCAGCTTCGGCCTCGAGCGGGGGGGCTTCGCCTACCTGACGGGTCCCTCCGGCGCCGGGAAGAGCACGCTGCTCCGTCTCCTCTACCGGGCCGAGGTGCCCGACGAGGGCCGCATCCTGGTCGGTCGGCAGGACCTGTCGTCGATGCGCCGGCGCGACGTCGCCGAGCTCCGCCGGCGGCTCGGAGTGGTGTTCCAGGACTTCAAGCTCCTCCGGCGCCGGACCGTCGGGGAGAACGTCGCCTTCGTGCTTTCCCTCATGAGCCTCCCGGAGCGCGAGCAGCAGCGCCGCGTCTACCTCGCCCTCAAGCAGATGGGCCTGCAGCATCGACTGACCTCCATGCCCGACGAGCTGTCCGGCGGCGAGCAGCAGCGAGTCGCCATCGCCCGCGCTCTCGTGCTGCAGCCCGACCTCATCCTCGCCGACGAGCCCAGCGGCAACCTCGACCCCGAGCGCTCCACCGAGCTCCTCGAGCTGTTCAAGGCCATCAACTACCAGGGGACCACCGTGCTCATCGCCACCCACGACCGCGCGCTCATCGAGGCGTATCCGGCGCGCACGCTCCTCCTCGACCACGGCCGGCTGGTCCACGACGGCTGGGGGCTGCCCCGGTGAGGCGGCACACCTGGCGGGAGGTCATGCGGCAGATCCGCGAGTCGGGCGGGGCGGGAGTCGTGGCGGTGATCCTCGTGGGCCTCGCGACCACCCTCGGCGGTCTGCTCCTCGCGGCACGCCAGTGGGTGGACCGGGAGCTGCTCCCCGGCGCCGGCCCCGCGACCGTGGTCGGGGCCCTGCGCGACCCGAGCCAGGCCGCTTCGGTGGTGGAGGCGTTCCGCGCCCGCTTCCCCCGCGCGGACGTGACCACCGTCGCGCCGGCGGCGCTGAAGCAGCAGCTGGCGTCCGAGTTCCCTGAGTTCTCCTCGGTCCTGTATGGGCTCGAAGAGGGGAGCTTCCCGGCGCTGGTGGAGGGCCGGGTGCCCCCCGGCGACGAGCCCGCGGCGGCGGCCTGGCTGGGGGCCAACCCCGCCGTCAGCCTCGTCGAGAGCTCCCGGCAGTGGCAGCAGCGCCTCGAAGGCACCGTCCGCCGGGTCCTGTGGGCGGGGATGGCGCTGGCCTCGGCGCTCCTGCTCGGCTGCAGCGTTCTCGTGCTCCTGGTGGTGCGCCTGCTCGTCCTGGACCACGCCGACGAGATCGCCATCATGAGGCTCATCGGCGCCCACGAGACCGACATCCGCCTCCCGTACCTGGCCTCGGGTACCTTTCTCGGCGTCGCGGGAGGGCTCCTGGGCGCCGCCGCCCTGGCGGCGGCCCTCACCGCCGTCGGCGGGGCCGCCTCCGGCCTGCGCCCCCTCACGCCGCTCCTCGCGACGCTGCCGCTGGTCGGCGGCGCCGCCGCCGGCATCGGCGCCGTGCTGGGCCTCGCAGCCCTTCCCGGCGAGCCGTGATTCCCCCCTGACGCAACGAGGGCCACCCGTGGGGTGACCCTCGCTCCGGAAGGCTGGAAGTGAAACGGCTCAGGGCTGCGACGGCGGCGGCGTCGGCTGCGTGCCCCCGGTCACGTTCTTGTACTGCTTCTCGAGCGCCTTGATCTTGGCGATGCGCGCGGCCTCGGCCTCGGCCTTCTCGTTGTTCTCGAGCTTCTTCTGCTTGTCCTTCATCTCCGCCACCTTGGTCGCGTTGCCCGCCTCCTGGTACGCCTGCGCGGCGTCCACGTACTTGCGCTGGAGGTCGAGAACGTAGCCCAGCGAGGTGTAGATCTGCCGCCGCAGGTTGGCGTCGGGCCTCTTGGTCAGCGCCGTCCTGAGGTCCTTCTCGGCGTCGGGCGCCTTCTTCTGCCCGATGGCGATCTGCCCGCGGTAGTAGCTGATCAGCGCCGTGTCCATTCCGGTCCGCTGCAGGTAGGTCGCGGCACGCGCGTAGTCCCCGGCGCCGAGGAGCGCCTCGGAGGCCATCAGGGATGTGTCGGGGTTGGCCTTCGCGTCGGCCAGGCGGGTGGCCACGGTGACGACCTGGACGTACAGGTTGTGCCGCTGCGCGGACCCCGCGAGCTGCGCCGCGGTGATCCCGGCCGCGACGGCGCTGCGCCCGTAGGCCAGCTTGTCGGGCTTGGCGTCCCAGGCCTTGCGGTAGGCGTCGAACGCGTCCTCCTGCTTGCCGCTGTTGGAGTAGACAGTTCCCAGGGTGGCCCAGGCGTCGGCGAACTTGGGGTCCGCCTGCGTGGCCTGCCTGGCCAGGTCGACCGCGCTGCTGTTGTTGCCCATGGCATAGGCGGCCTGCGCCTTCGCCGTGAGCACCGCCGCCTTCTGCGTCCCCTTGAGCCCGTCCGTCTTCACGGCGTCGAGCACCCGGGACGCGTCCTCCGCCCGGTTCTTGTCCAGGAGGACACTGGCGTACGCCATGGCGAACTGGGCGTTGGCGGGGTCGAGCCGGTTGGCGTTCTGGAAGGACGCCATCGCCGCGTTGCTGTCCCCCAGACGCTGCTGGGTCAAGCCCAGCATGTAGTGGGCGCCGGCGTAGTCGGGGGTGCTGGCCGCAGCGGCCTGGAACTCCTTCAGGGCGGTCTTGTAGTCATGCTTCTGGAAAGCCGCCACGCCGGCCTTCCAGTCGGCGGAGGCCACCGTCGCGCTCAGCGCTAGGAGGGTCACAAGGATCAAACCACGACGCATTCGCTCTCTCCCCAGGGGAATACACCCCCTCTTTTCAGCAGACTACGACTGCACCAACGGCGTGACGCGACGCAGGAATTCCCCGGCCTCCTCACCCCCCTGGAGCAGACTGATGACGCGGGCGAGGGCGTCCACCATGCCCTCGACGGCTGCCATCCCCTTGCCGTTCTCGATCTCCGTCCGTGCCAGGCGGTACTGCTTCTCCACCGACTTCGCTCCTCCGACGCCCACGAGGGCCTCGGCGATCTGCCTCACGTTCTCGGTCAGGGCCAGCAGCGTCGTCGTGGAAGGTCCGGCGGGGCTGCCCTGCTGGGGGCTCTCGCTGCTGGTCCGCAGGGCGATGAGCCCCGACGCGACCAGACCGTAGAGCACCTTGCAGACTTCGAAGGCCGACAGCGAGAGGGCCGTCTCCATCTCGGCGATGGACCGGCCGCCGTCGATCTTGGTCACCACCACCCACTCCTGGGGCGAGAGGGTGACCTGATCGTTACCGCCGTCTTGCGGCAGGAAATACGGGATGAGGTCGAGGGAAGGAATCTTGCGTTGCAGGACGCGCCACTCGTCGAGCCTCCGCGCCGCCTCCATCATCAGACTGGCGTTGGGCTTGCTGACCGTGACCTGCCCGGCCTCCACGCTGGGCGTGAAGATGAACTGCCCCTGCTGCCAGATCGCCATCTCGTACACGGCGTTCTCGCCCCTGAGGGTTCCCACCACCGCGTCGGTGATCTGCCCGTCCTTCAGATAGATCTTGCCCTCGGCCCCCTGGCCGGACAGGGTGAATACCCCTGTCTTGCCCGACACGCTGACGAGCTGAATCACGTCGGGGAGGGCAATGTCGGCCAGGGAGCCTTGCAGCGCCATACTGAGAGTTTAACCCGTTACTGCAGTCTGAACGTCACCGTGACGGTCATGAGGACCTCGACGGGCTTCCCGTTGAGGGTGGACGGCTCGTACTTCCACTGCTTCACCGCCTCCACCGCGGCCTCGGTCAAGCCCATGGGCAGTCCGCGGAGCACCTTCACGTTCTCCACGTTGCCCTGCTTGTCGATGGTGGCCTCCAGGATCACGATGCCCTCGATGCGCGCCTTGCGGGCGATCTCGGGGTACGTCGGCGGGATCTTCCGGAGGGTCTTCGGCTCCTTGATCTGGCCTCCGACGCGGATCGGACCCTCGGGCTCCGGCTCCGGCGGGGCCTCGGGCACTCCGAAGATGGCCTCGTCGGGAGCCACCTGAGGCGCCTCCTCCTGCGTGTCCAGGTTGCGCACCGGCTCCGGCTCGTCGGGGGTCGGGTCGGGGATCGGGACCTTGACCGTGCGCGGCTTGAGGACCTCGACCTTCTTCTGGACCTCCGGCGGCTTGAACTTCGGCTGCTGGACGACGAAGATCTTGCGCTGCTTCTTCTGCCCGGCCTCGAGCTTCCCGGCCATCGACGGGAAGTTGACCATGAACAGCACCACGTGGAAGACCGCGGCGGCGATGAAGGCGTAGCGAAGGATCTTCCGGTCCTGGTTGTACTCCTCGGCGAGGGTCGACAGCTCGGCCAGATAGGAATCCTGGACCTGCGGTGTTTCAACCTTGCTCTTGGGGGCCTTGTCACTCATCTCGTGCCTCCCTCGCCCTTACTGCGGTGCCAGAACACCAAGCGCACCCCACACCTGTTCGATCTCCCGCTGCGTCGGCAGCGAGATGTTGAGGTCCTTGCCCAGATCGAGCTGTGTCTTGACCTGTCGCAGCTCGTCGAAGGCCGACATCATCGCCCAGTAAGGCGCCTGGGGATCGGGGTGCAGGATGACGGGCTTGGAGATCACGGGCGGGTTGGAGCCCGGATCGATCTTGGTCTTCAGGTAGTCGGGAAATTGCTCCAGCGTCATCGACTTGTTGTCGACGATGTAGGAACCGTCCGCCTTCACCTGCACGAAGATCGAGTCCTCGGCCTGCACCTGACTGCGGCTCGTGTCCTCCTTGGGGACCGCGAAATCAAGCCCCTTGGTGGCGGAGAACGCCGCAGTCACCATGAAGTAGATGATCAGGAGAAACGTCACGTCGGCCATCGAGCCCGTGAAGATCTCGGACGACGCCGTCTTCTTCGTCATTCTCATACGCCCCCCCTATCCCTTGTCCTGCAGCGTCTTCTGATCGGACAGGAGGTAGATCACGTGGACCTTCGCCTGCTTGAGGGCATCGATGATCTTGTCGATCACCTGGTACCTCGTATCCCGGTCCGCCTTGATCACGAAGGAGTGCTGCGGGTCCTTGATGACCACGTCGGCGGCGAAGCTCTGGACCTCCTCCACGCTGGGGACGGGAACGGAGGTCTCCTTCCCGGCCGACACGCGGATCACGCCGTTGTTGTCGACGGACACGTAGGCAGCCTCGCGGGGAACCTCCTCGCGGATCGCCGTACGGGGGAGGGCTACCCGAGCCTTGTCGACCTCGATGTTGTAGGTGACGATGAAGAAGATGATGAGCAGAAAGACGATATCTGCCATCGAGGCCGTTGGGATGTAGGCGTCGGGCCGCTTCCCGACTCGCCGGAACTTGAGCATCTTACGCCTCCGCGCCGCCTCCGTGCCCGTAACGCTCGCTATCCATTTCTACGAACGTCTCCATCAGCATGTTGGAGGCCGTCTCGATGTCGCGCATGAACTTGTTGATCCGGCTCATGAAGTAGTTGTAGCCGAGCTGCGCGGGGATCGCGATGAACAGACCGGTGGCCGTCGTGATGAGGGCCTCGGAGATGCCGGCCGCAACGGCGCCGGGGTTGGACAGGCCAACCTGGGCGAGCGTGGCGAAGGACTTGATCATGCCGGTCACCGTGCCGAGGAAGCCGAGCATCGGGGACACGTTGGCGGAGCTGGACAGCACCATCAGTCCGCGCTCCAGGCGGCCGGACTCGAAGATCGCCGCGCTCTCGATGTTCTTCTCGATGTCTTCCTTGGGGTGCCCGTAGCGAAGCAGCGCCGCCTTGACCACCGAGGCCACCGGTCCCTTGTACTCCTCGCACACCTTGATGGCGGCGCGGACGTCGCGGTTGACCAGGAGGGCTTTGCGGACCTTCGACAGGAACTCGTTGACGTTGATCTTGGCCTTGCGCAACGCCCACCAGCGCTCGATGATGAACACAGCGGTGGCGAAAGAGAAGGCGAGCAGCGGCCACATCATGATTCCACCTTGCTGGAAATACGTTACCAGGTCTCCCACTGACGTTCCCTCCTTACAGGAATGGCGACTCGAGGCTCTCCGCGCCTCTACCTCTTATCTGTCTCGCAGTCAGTTGGTTAGACTGGACCGCGAGCAAGGATACTAACACAGGCATTTCTCAAGCGTCAAGGCGAATCTGGCGCAAGTGGCACAGCGCCAGCGCCAGCGCGTCGGCGGCATCCGCAGGGGGGGTCGCCGTGAGAGAGAGTGTGTGCCGCACGACGAACGCGACCTGCCGCTTCTCCGCCCTGCCGTTGCCCACGATGGCCGCCTTCACGAAGGCGGGCTCGTACTCCACGACCTGCGCCGCGCCCTCGCCGAGGACGGCCAGGAGGGCGCCCCGCGCCTCCGCCAGCGCCAACGCCGCCGCGGGGAAGCGTGCTGTGAAGGGGGTCTCCACCGCCACCACCTCCGGCCGGTGCTCATCGAGGACCTTGCGCAGCGCGGCGGCCAGGTGGGCCAGCCGGAGCGCCCTGGTGGCGCCCCGGGGCGGCCGCAGGCAACCGTAGGCGACGACCTCGGCGCGCCGGGGCGAACCGCTCACCACTCCCCACCCCGCGACCACCGAGCCGGGGTCCAGCCCCATCACGCGGATGAGCCTGTCAGCTGGCCTCGAGGAGCTGCTCGTCAATATCGAAGTTGGCCCACACGTTCTGCACGTCGTCGTGGTCCTCGAAGGCATCCATGAGCCGGATCATCTGGTCCGCCTTCTTGTCCTCAAGGCGGACCTGGGTGGAGGGCACCATGTCGAGCTTCGCCTCCTCCACCGGGATGTCCCTCTCCTCCAGGATCGCCTTCACCTTGTGGAGGTCCTCGGGAGCGGTGTAGATCTCGAAGAGCTCCTCGTCCTCGGCGATGAAGTCCTCGGCGCCGGCCTCGAGGGCGGCCTCCATCACGGAGTCCTCGTCGGCCCCGGAGCGCGGGACCATCAGGTAGCCCTGCTTCTTGAAGAGGAACGAGACGCACCCTGACTCGCCGAGGTTGCCGCCGAACTTCGAGAACAGGTGGCGAACCTCGGCGGTGGTGCGGTTGCGATTGTCGGTGAGGACCTGGAGCATCACCGCCACCCCGCCCGGTCCGTACCCCTCGTACAGGATCTCCTCGTAGGCCACTCCCGGCAGCTCGCCGGTGCCCCGCTGGATCGCCTTCGTGATGTTGTCGGCCGGCATGTTGCCGTTGCGGGCGGCCAGCACCGCGGCGCGCAACCGCGGATTGCCGTCCGGGTCGCCCCCTCCTTCACGCGCGGCCGTGGTGATCTCACGGATGATCTTCGTGAAGAGCTGGCCCCGCTTGGCGTCCGCCTTGCCTTTCTTGTGCTTGATGGTGCTCCACTTGTTGTGGCCCGACATAGACACCCCCGTCAGGAGGACTCCCCTCCTGATGCGCTCATTGTACACGGGCCCCCCGCTCCTCCAGGGAAGTATTGACTTGCCCCCCACCGCCAACCACAATGGACCCCGATGGCACATTCCGAACAGACGAGGCCATGAGTCAGCCGATTCTCCTCATCGTGGAGCACGCGACGGTCGCCAAACGCGTGCGGGACGCCTTCCAAGCCAGCGGTCACCAGGTCACCGTCGCCGTCGATCTCGACGCCGCCGTGAACGCCTGCGCGAAGGTGGAACCGCGGGCGGTGGCGATCGCCTCGGACCTGGCGGTCCTCGCCGTCGAGGACGCCATCACGCAGCTGAGGGCCCGCGCCGGCCTGCGCACCACCCCGTTCCTGGTGCTCATGTCCGGCGACGATCCCCGGCCGGCGGACCCCATCGAGCTCGGCGCCGAGGGGTTCGTGGAGCAGGACAGCGGCACCGGCGAGCTGCAGGCCGCGCTGCAGGCCGTGCTCGACGCGCCGCGCCCCAACATGGAAGGAGCCGGCCCGACCGCAGCCGTCGACACCGCGGGCGGGACCATGACCGCGGCCGACATCTTCGGCGACCTGCTCGAGGACGAGCCCGAGCCCGCCGCAGCCGCGCCGCCCCGGGGCCCCCTGGACGAACCTTTCCCGTCGCGCCCGGCCGCCAGCGCCGACAAGGCCCTCGAGGACAGCCTCGCCGACGTGCTCTCGCGCCCCGCCGAGCCCGCCCCGAAGCGCCCCCAGCGCCAGGAGCGCTCGGTGGACGATCTTCTCTCCAGCACCCTTGCCGGGCTGGACATCGGCGGGCTGACGAGACGCCCGCCGGCCACGCCGCGCCCCCCCGTCCAGGCGCCCTCAGCTCCCGCGGAGCGCCCGGAGGCGCCACCCGTCCCGGCCGTGGAGCCCGAGACGGCGGTGGGCACGCCCGAGCCGTTCGCGCCGGAACCCGAGCCCGTCGAGACGCCGCCGGAGACCGTGGTCACCGCCGCGGACGCGCCGCCACCTACCGCCGAGCCTGCGCCCGTCCTCCCCCAGGACGCCGCCCCCGCCGATGCCGGGGCCACACCGGAAGGACCCGCGCCCGCCCCGGAAACGGAGGACGCCACCGCGGCGGTCCCGGCCGCGCCGCCCGCCGCGCCGCCCGAGGGCGGCGCCGTGGCGGCGGACGAGACGCTTCCCGCCGGACGGGCGTTCGGCCAGTACGAGCTCATCGAGACCATCGCCACCGGCGGCATGGCCGAGGTCTACAAGGCCCGCATGCGAGGTGTGGAGGGCTTCCAGAAGATCCTCGCCATCAAGAGGATCCTGCCCCACCTGACGGCCAACGACGAGTTCGTCACCATGTTCATCGACGAGGCCAAGCTCGCCGCGCAGCTGCAGCACCCCAACATCATCCACATCTACGACCTCGGCAAGATCGAGGGCTCGTATTACATCGCCATGGAGTACATCGACGGAAAGGACCTGCGCTCGGTCCTCGCCACGCTGGAGTCGGAGGGCCGGACGTTCCCCCTGGGCCTCGCCCTCTTCGTGGGCGCCCGGGTCGCCGCGGCGCTGGACTACGCGAACCGCAAGCGCGACTTGCAGGGCCAGGCGATGTCCCTGGTCCACCGCGACGTCTCTCCTCAAAACGTCCTCATCTCCTTCGACGGGGACATCAAGCTGTGTGACTTCGGCATCGCCAAGGCGGCGTCCAAGGCCTCGCACACCCGCGCCGGCGCCCTCAAGGGCAAGCTCCAGTACATGTCCCCGGAGCAGGCCTGGGGCAAGGAGATCGACCACCGCTCGGACATCTTCTCCCTGGGTCTCGTGCTCTACGAGATGATCACGGGGACCAAGCCGTTCAGCGGGGACTCCGAGCTTTCGATCCTGGAGCAGGTCCGCTCGCCCCACCTGACTCCGCCCTCCGAGATCGACCCCGAGGTGCCTCCCGAGGTGGAGAGGATCCTCCTCAAGGCGCTGGACGAGGACCGCGAGACGCGCTACCAGACCGCCGGCGAGCTCGCCGCGGACCTGGAGAACGCCGCCGCCGCGGTCGGTGCCGTGGCCGGCACCGCCGAGCTGGGCGCCCTCCTGTCCTCGCTCCGCGACGGCACACCGGCCGGCGAGCCCGCAGAGCCGCCGTCGCCGCGGCCGGCCCGCGCGCGCCGGGAGAAGCGCCCCGAACCCGCCAAGCCCGCCGCAGAGGCGCCCGCGCCGGTGATCCTCCCGGAACCCTCCCCGTCGCCTCTCGACGAGCCGCCCGGCCCGACCCGCCGATTCCCGGTGGCGGCCGTCGCCGTGGCGGCCATCGCCGTCCTCGTCGTGGTGCTGGTCTGGCTCCTGACCAGCCGGCCGAGTCCCTCCGCGGCGCCCGCCGCCACCACGCCGGAGCTCCAGGAGATGATCCGCGAGCGGGCCGCCGAGGAGGTCGCGAAGCAGGAACCGGCGCTGCGCGAGCGCCTCGCAGGTGAGGTCGGCGCGTCCGACGGCACGCCGACGGGCGCCGCCGCCGTGCCGCCCGTCGCCGCGTCCACACCGACCCCGGGGCCGCGAGTCGCCGCTCCGCAGGTTCCCGCCGCGGGCCAGGGAGGTGCCACGCCCACCGCGGCCGCCGCAGCCGCGGCGCCGGCGTCCGCAGGCGCGACCCCCGCGCCCGTGCCCACGAGCACCGCCCCGCAGGTCCCGAGCCCCGCGTCCGTTGCGGCGAACGCCACCGGGACCCCCGCTCCGGCCGGGGAGAGCACGGCGACCGTCCCCGTGACGCTGCCGGAGCCCACTCCGGAGCCGGCCCCGGCGGAGCCCGCGCCCACGCCGGTGCCCACCGTGCCGCCCACGCCGATCCCGACACGCGCTCCGCTGGCCGCGCTGCAGCCCACCGTCCGCGAGGGCGACCTCGTCGAGCTGGGGCCGGGCGTCATACCGCCGGAGGCCGTCTCGACCCCCAAGCCCGAGTATCCGCCGCTGGCGCTTCGCCAACGCGTCGGAGGGATCATCATTCTCGACGTCCTCGTCGACGAGAACGGTGACGTCCAGGAGGTCCGCGTCCTCCGGGGGGTCAAGCCCGACCTCGGCCTCGCCGCCGCCGCCGAGCAGGCGGTGCGCCGTTGGAAGTTCCGCCCGGCCACCAAGGATGGGGTCAGGGTCAAGATCCACCACACCGTAACCGTGCCGTTCAGACCGTAACGGAGGAAGGTCCGATGTCCGTTCTCAACGATCAGCAGCGCAAGTTCTACGAGGAGACCCTGCGGGTCACCAAGCAGGAGATCAACGACCTGGAGGGCCAGATCCAGGAGGAGCTGCAGCACGTCAAGCAGCGCATCGCCGATCTCCAGAACGCCCAGAAGGCTGCGCGGCAGATGTACGACGCCGCCTGTCAGCGTCTTGGCATCCCCAACGACCTGGAAGAAGCCGCCAGCGAGTAGCTCCCGTCTGCGCGAGGCGCCCTCCCGCGGCGGCCGCCCCCGGTGCGCCGCGGTGCTCCTCGCGGCAGCGCTCGCGGCCGCAGCTGCCTGCACCGCCCCCCCTCCGTCCATCGAGAACGACCAGGTCGGCAACCCCGTACCCGAGGTCGCCTCGGGACCGGTGGTGGCCCTCGCGCCGGACGTGACCGAGCTCGCCTATGCCCTCGGCGCCGGGCCCCGCCTGGTCGCCGCCTCGAAGGCCAGCGACTTCCCCCCGCGGCCCGCGAGCTGCCCCGCGTCCCCGTCAACGATCCCGAGGCCATCGTCGCCCTCGCCCCCGCTCTGGTGCTCGCCACCACCGCCGGAAACGACCCCCGTATCGTCGGGCGGGTGCGCGAGGCCGGGGTACCGGTGTGCTGCGTGGACGTGACCGGGTTCGACCGCCTCTTCGCCGCCTGCCGGCTCCTCGGCCGCGTCCTCGGCCGTCCCGCAGCCGGCGAGGCGCTCGCGGCGAGCCTCGAGAGCCGCTGCGCGGCGGCCGGGCGCGAGGCGGCGGCGCTGCCCGAGCGCCGGGCCCTCTACGTGGTCTGGTGGAACCCCCTCATCGTCGCGGCTCCCGGCACGTTCCACGCCGACCTGCTGGCCCGGGCGCACCTCGACGACCTCGCACCGCGGAGCGCCGGCCGCTATCCCCGCGTCTCCCGGGAGATCCTCCTGGACCCCCGCCTCGAGGTCGTGGTGAGCCCCGACGAACGCGACGCCCGTGCCGGCTACGAAGCCGTCGTGAAGACACCCGCGGGCCGGCGTCTCGCCGAGGGGCGCGTCCGCGTCATCTGGCTCCCCGCGGACCTGGCGAACCGCCCCGGTCCCCGCCTCGTCGCCGCCCTCGAGGACCTCGTCGCCGCCCGGAGGCGGACGCCGTGAGACGGTGGGCCGACACCGGGCTCGCGGTGCTCTTCCTGGCCGCGGTGGCGGCGGCACTGCTCCTCGCCGGGCCGGCCGCGTCGCCACGCCAGGTCCTCGAGGCGCTGGCGGGACACGGCACGACGCGGGTGGACGCCATCGTGTTCGGGCTCCGCCTGCCCCGCGTGCTGCTCGCCCTGGGCGTGGGCGCCGCCCTGGCGGCCGCGGGTGCCGCGCTCCAGGCGCTGCTGGCGAACCCGCTGGCCGACCCCTTCCTGCTCGGCATCTCCGGCGGAGGCGCCGCCGCCGCCACCGCCGCCACGGTGGTGCTGCCCGTGGCGCTGCTGGGGGTGGTCCCCGCCGCCGCGATGGCCGGCGCCGGGCTCGCCACGGGGCTGGTGTGGTGGATGGCGCGGGGACCGCTCGGACCCTCGCCCACGCGCATGATCCTGGCCGGAGTGGCGGTCAACGCTGCCGCGTCCGCGCTGATCCTCACCATCCTGGCCCTCGCGCCCTCGCCCCGCCTCCCCGCCGCCCTCGCCGTCACCATGGGCTCCTTCGCCTCCGCCTCTCCCGCCGCGGTGGCGTGGCTTCTCCCCTACCTGGCGGTTCCTCTGGCGGTGCTCCTCCACCACGGCCGCGACCTCGGGCTCCTCTCCGTGGGCGAGGAGTCCGCAGCCTCCCTGGGGGTCGAGCTGGGCACCGTCCGCCGCCGCGTCTTTCTCGCCGCCGCCGCCCTGTGCGGGGGCGCGGTGGCGTTCGCCGGCGTGATCGGCTTCGTGGGCCTGGTCACCCCGCACCTGTGCCGCCTGGTGTGGGGGCATCAGCCCCGCCGCCTGTACGTCCGCGCCGCGGTGGCCGGCGCGGCGCTCACCTGCCTCGGGGACCTCCTCGCCCGCCGCCTGGTGCCGGGGGCCGAGCTTCCGGTCGGGGTGATCACCGCCATCATCGGCGTCCCGTTCTTCGTCGTACTGCTGCGGAGGTCCTCGTGAGCGTCCTGCTGCGCGCCGTCGGGCTGCGCGGCGGCTACGGCCGGCGCGAGGTGGTGGCCGGCGTCGGCCTCGACATCGTTCCCGGCCGCTGCGTGGCGGTCCTGGGGCCCAACGGCACCGGGAAGAGCACCCTGGTGCGCCTGCTCGGGGGCATCCTGCCGGCCTCGGGCGGGCGCGTGGAGCTCCTCGGCAGGCCCCTCGCCGCGTGGCGCCGCCGCCACGTGGCCCGGCACGTGGCGCTGGTCCCGCAGCTGGTGGAGTTCGCCTTCCCCCTCACCGTGCGCGAGGTCGTGGAACAGGGGCGGGCGCCGCACCTTGGCCCCTGGCGTCCCCCCTCGGCGGAGGACGACGAGGCGGTCCACCTCGCCCTCCGGCGGGTCGGCCTCGAGAAGCTCGAGGGCACCTCGGTGCAGCGGCTCTCCGGGGGCGAGCGCCAGCTGGTGCTCCTCGCCAGGGCCCTGGCCACCCGGCCCCGGGTCCTGCTGCTGGACGAGCCCGCCGCCGCCCTCGACGTGCGCCACCAGCTCGAGCTGGTCGCCATCGTGCGCTCCCTCCTCGCCGAGGGCGTCGGCGCCCTCGTCGTCCTCCACGACTGGAACCTGGCCCTCCGCGTCGCCGACGACCTCGTGGTGCTGCGCGACGGCCGCGTCCACGCGCGCGGCACCCCGGCCGAGGTGGTCAGCCCCGACCTGTTTCGCGAGGTCTTCCAGGTGGAGGTGGAGGTGCTTCCGGGCCGTGCCGGCGTCCCCTTCGTCGTCCCCGGAGGCCGCTCACCCCTGGGGTGAGGGCGCCCGGCCGCGGGGCGACGCGGCGGTTTCCTTGCTTCGATCCTCGCGCAGGTGCTAGATTTCGCTTTCATGGTCTGGTTCCGCCGTTCCGACCGCGAGGGAAGGCCTCCCAGCCGGGTCCCCGAGGGGCTCTGGGTCAAGTGCGAGGGCTGCCGCGAGATCCTCTACCGCAAGGAGCTCGAGCGCAGCCTCTTCGTCTGCCCCCGTTGCGGCCACCATCACCGCATCCCGGCCCGCACCCGCCTGGCCCAGCTGTTCGACGACGGGAGCTTCAAAGAGCTGTTCGGTACGGTCTTCTCCGCCGATCCGCTGGGCTTCTCGGACACCAAGCCCTACGCTGACCGGCTCCGCGCGCTGCGCGAGCGGGGCATGCGCAGCGACGCCGTGGTGGTGGCCGTGGGCCGCATCGCCGGCATCCGCACCGTGGTGGCGGCGATGGAGTACGGCTTCATGGGCGGCTCCATGGGGGCGGCGGTGGGCGAGAAGCTGACCCGTGCCATCGAGCGCTGTCTCAAGAGCAGGCTGCCCCTGGTGGTGGTGTCCTGCTCCGGCGGCGCGAGGATGCAGGAGGGCGTGCTGTCCCTCATGCAGATGGCGAAGATCTCCGCCGCGCTGGCCCGCCTCCAGGCCGCCCCCCTGCCCTACCTGTCGGTGCTTTCCGACCCCACCACGGGCGGCGTGTCGGCGTCCTTCGCCATGCTCGGCGACCTCAACATCGCGGAGCCCAACGCGCTCATCGGTTTCGCCGGACCGCGCGTGATCGAGCAGACGATCCGGCAGAAGCTTCCTGAAGGCTTCCAGCGCTCGGAGTTCCTCCTGGAGCACGGCATGCTCGACCTCGTCGTGCCCCGCCAGGAGCTCAAGGACACCCTGGCCCGGTGTCTCTCCCACCTTCTCTAGTCCCGTCCTGCGACGCGATCCTGGCGCCCCGCCTGGAGCAGCGCATCCTGCCCGGGCTGGAGAGGATGCACCGCGTGCTGGACGCCCTGGGCCGCCCTGAGCGCTCGTTCCGCTCCGTGCTGGTTCTCGGCACCAACGGCAAGGGCTCGACGGCCGCCCTCCTGGCCGCCGTGCTCCGCGCGGCGGGGGTCCGCACCGGGCTGTACACCTCGCCACACCTCGTCCGCGTCGAGGAGCGCATCGACGTGGACGGCGCCGCCATTCCGGCGGACCGCCTGCAGGCGCACCTCAGGACCCTCGACGGCCACCCCGAGCTTTCCTACTTCGAGACCCTGACCACCGCGGCGATCCTCGAGTTCGCGGAGAAGGGGGTCGACGTGGCGGTGCTGGAGGCCGGCCTCGGCGGCCGGTGGGACGCCACCAACGCCGTGGACCCGACCGTGACGCTGCTCACCAACGTGGGCACCGACCACCAGGCCTGGCTCGGACCGACCCGGGCGGCCATTGCCGCCGAGAAGGCCGCCGCGTTGCGCGGCCGCGAGGCCGTCGTCGGGCGCTGGGACGACGAGGTCCGGCCCGTCATCCTCGCCGGCGCCGACCCGGCGACGCCGGTGTCCACGGTCGGCCGCTGGGCCTCCGTGGCGCCCCTCCCCGGCGGGCGCGTCCGCTTCGAGTCGGACGGCCTGGCCGGCGAGGCGGCGCTGCCGCTGCTCGGCGCCCACCAGCACGAGAACCTGGCGCTGGCGCTGGCCGGCGCCGCCGCCCTGGCCCGGCACGCGGCCGCGCCGGCGCTGACGGCGGAGGCGCTCGTCAAGGGCATCGAGTCGGTGCGCTGGCGCGGCCGCTTGGAGTGGGTCGAGGCCGGCGGAAGGCGGCTCCTCCTCGACGGCGCGCACAACCGCGAGGCCGTGGAGGCGCTCGCCGCCGCCCTGGACACCCTCGATCTGAGCGGACGCGTCCACCTGCTCTTCTCCTGCCTCTCGGACAAGCCCCTGGAGGCCATGGCGGCGCTCCTCCGCCCCCGGGCCGCGGGGGTGGCGGTGGCCCCGGTCGCCTCCCCCCGGGCGACCCCGCTGGGGGCGCTCGCCGCCGCCTTCCCGGGTTGCACGGCCCACGCCTCGGTGGCCGGAGCCCTGGACCACCTGCCCCTGGACCGGCCGGTCCTGGTCGCCGGATCGCTGCGCCTGGCGGGCGAGGTCCTGGCTGTGCTGGAGGGCCGCCGTGGTTGACGTCGCCCTGCGCGACCGCGCCGCCCTGGAGGCCGCCGAGGAGGCGAACCTGGCGTTCTTCGCGCAGCGCTCGTCGGAGGCCACCCGGAGAGCCCCCCTGGACGAGGAGGGCCGCCACTTCGACTACCGCACCGCCTTCCAGCGGGACCGGGACCGCGTCCTCCACTCGCGGGCGTTCCGCCGCCTCAAGCACAAGACCCAGGTCTACGTGCCGTACACCAGCGACCACTCCCGCACCCGGCTCACCCACACCCTGGAGGTGGGCCAGATCGCCCGCACCGTCGCGCGGGCGCTGGGGCTCAACGAGGACCTCGTGGAGGCGATCTCCCTGGCCCACGACCTCGGCCACACCCCCTTCGGACACTCCGGCGAGAAGACCCTCGCCGGGATCCTCGCGGGCGAGGTGGAGGGGTGCCCGCTCCCGGCCGAGGTGCTGGCCACGGTGGGGACCTTCAAGCACAACTACCAGTCTCTGCGCGTCGTGGACCTCCTCGAGCAGCGCTACGACCGACCCGGGATCGACCTCACCGACCAGGTCCGGGAGGGTATCCTCAAGCACACCACCTGGAAGGTCCGCTTCCCCTTCCCCCTGCCCGATCCGGAGGGCCTCCGCCTCGACCGCCCCTGCCACCTGGAGGGCCAGGTGGTGGCCCTCGCGGACGAGATCGCGCAGCAGACCCACGACCTCGAGGATGGCATGCACGCCGGCGTGGTGAGCCTCGCCGAAGTCGAGGGCCTGGCCGCCGCCGGGGCCGTCATCGAGCGGGCCGTGCTCCAGGAGGAGAGGAGGCGCTGGCGGCGCACCGCCATCCTGCAGCGGGGGCTGATCCACCTCTTCGTCACCGACGCGATCCGGACGACGGCCCGCGCCATCGCCCGCACAGCCCGCAAGCACGGCGTCGAGGACCACGCCGGCTGGCAGTCCGTCGCCGACCACATCCCGGCCTCCACGGCGGCCGTGTCCCGGCGCGTCGGCGACATGCTCGCCGAGCTCAAGGCGTTCATCTACCGGCGCATCATCAACCACGAGCAGGTCAACCGGCAGGACCACCGCGCCCGGCTGGTGATCAAAGGGCTGTTCCGGGCGTTCTATGGCAATCCCCTCAACCTGCCCACCTACGTCCTCCTCCGTTTCCACGAGCTCACCGGCCGCCCCTACCTGCGCGACCTGCAGCTGGGCCAGATCCCCGCGGAGGTCACCGCCCACTACCACGCCAACGCGGTGTTCGTGCGCCTGGTCGTCGACCACCTGGCCGGCATGAGCGACCGCTTCGCCCTCGAGGAGTACGAGGCGTTGTACCATCCCTCCGGCGCGCTGCGCGGCGCGCGGGGTGGAGGTGAGTGACATGGTGGTGCTCTTCGCCAGCGACCACGCCGGCGTCGCACTGCGCAAGGAGCTGGTGCGCCACGCCGCGGGCCGCGGCCTCGACGCCGTCGACCTCGGCCCGGACACGCCCGCCAGCGTCGACTACCCGGACTTCGCCCACGAGCTCGCGCGCCGCCTCCTCGCGGGGGAGGCGGACCGGGGCGTGCTGGTGTGCGGCACCGGCCTCGGCATGTCCATGACCGCGAACCGCCACGCGGGCCTGCGCGCCGCGTTGTGCCACGACGCCTTCACCGCGGAGGCCGCGCGCCGCCACAACGACGCCAACGTCCTCTGCCTGGGCGCGCGCACCACGGGACCCGGGGTGGCACTGCAGATCCTCGACCTGTTCCTGACCACGCCCTTCGACGGCGGCCGCCACGCCCGGCGGGTGGGCAAGATCGAACTCTCCGGCGGGCCCACCTGAGCCGCCGGTGCCGCGTCCCCCCGGCGGCGGCAGGGAAGACGCAAGGAGACCGAGCCATGAACCAGTCCGACCGCAACACCTACTTCACCCGCCAGGAGGACGTGGTCGCCGGGGTGGATCCCGCCATCGCCGCGACCCTCCGGGACGAGCGGCGCCGCCAGAACACCGGCATCGAGCTCATCGCCTCCGAGAACTTCGTCTCTCCCGCGGTCCTCGCCGCCATGGGCTCGGTGATGACCAACAAGTACGCCGAGGGCTACCCCGGCAAGCGCTACTACGGCGGGTGTGAGGTCGTGGACGTCGCCGAGGAGCTGGCCCGGGAACGGGCGAAGCAGCTGTTCGGCTGCGACCACGTGAACGTCCAGCCCCACTCCGGCGCGCAGGCGAACATGTCCGTCTACCTCGCCACCCTGCAGCCGCGGGACGTGGTGCTCGGCATGGATCTCTCCCACGGCGGCCACCTCACCCACGGCCACCCCCTCAACTACTCCGGGAAGACCTTCACCATCGTGCCGTACGGGGTCCGGCGGGACACCGAGACCATCGACTACGACGCCATGCGGCGGCTGACCCGCGAACACCACCCGAAGATGATCGTCTGCGGCGCATCGGCGTACCCGCGGACCATCGACTTCGAGGCCATCGCGGACATCGCCCACGAGGCCGGGGCGGTGGTCATGGCCGACATCGCCCACATCGCCGGCATGGTGGCGGTGGGGCTCCACCCCTCGCCGGTGCCCCACTGCGAGTTCGTCACCACGACCACCCACAAGACCCTCCGCGGGCCCCGCGGCGGCATGATCATGTGCAAGAGCGAGTTCGCCGAGGCCCTCGACAAGGCGGTCTTCCCCGGCGTCCAGGGCGGGCCGCTGATGCACGTCATCGCGGCCAAGGCGGTGTCCTTCGCCGAGGCGCTCACGCCAGCCTACCGGGACTACATCGAACGGGTCCTGGCCAACGCCAGGGTGCTCTGCAACGAGCTCATCGCGCGCGGCTGGAACATGGTTTCGGGCGGGACGGACAACCACCTGATGCTCGTCAACCTGGGCGCCGACGGCATCTCGGGCAAGAAGGCCGAGGCTCGGCTGGGAGCGGCGGGCATCACCGTGAACAAGAACACCGTGCCCTTCGACACGCGCAAGCCGTACATCGGCTCGGGGATCCGCCTGGGCACTCCCGCCGTCACGACCCGGGGCATGGGCGCCGGGGAGATGTGCCGCATCGCCGCCCTCATCGACCGCGTGCTCCGGAGCGAAGACGAGGCGGTGTACGCGGAGGTCAAGGGCGAGGTGGAAGCCCTGGCCGCGGCGTTCCCGCTCTACGGCGAGGTCTGACCCGCGCCGGCGCCGGCTGCGCCCGGGGCCCCGCGCCCCGGGCCGGCCCCCTCCCCGTCCCCGCCGGCCGCGATGCTATACTTCGGTACGCACACACGTATTCAATCAACGCCAGGAGGGCTGGGGAGGACGGCATGGCGCGCGCATCCTGGGAGTACAAGATTCTCAATATCCGGTCGGAGAACTACCGGCTGGATCCGACCTACGAGCCGCAGCTCAACCGGCTCGGCGAGGACGGCTGGGAGCTCGTGAGCATCACCGCCATCAACTTCAAGACCGGCGCCACCGACCACATCGGCATGGTCTTCAAGCGGCAGAAGGACTCGAACGCGCCCTGAGCACCGTCCCGGCCACACGGTCGAGGAGCCGCTCGCCGTCGCGGTGCAGGAGCACCGGGACCCCGGCCAGGGGGAGACCCACCAGCCAGAGGAGCCACACCGCCAGCGCCCGGCCCGGCGGCAGCGGTGAGACGAAGCAGACATCCAGGAGCAGCATCCCCGGCGTTCCCCGGAACCCCCACAGCCACGCGGTGAACCCCACCGTCGCAGCCTCCAGGCCCGCGAGAGCAACGAGGACCAGCGCGGCGGGTCCCATCCCCTCCGTCCAGACGGACGCGACGACCCACGTCAGAGCGAAGAGGAGCACGAGGAGGCCGAGATCGGCCAGGGCCGCCGCCACGACGCGCAGCACGCCGCTGCCGTGCTCCCGGCCCGCCGCCGGCGGCCCGGGCGCGCGGGGGGCGGGCCCGTCCGGCTCCGCGGGCTCCCCGGCCCACACCAGGGGGATGTCGAGCTGGATCCTGGGGTCGGTGGGCGACATCACTCGAGGGGCCGCAGCTCCACGTTGGTGACGAAGATCTGGTAGCGCGGATCCACTGGACGGGCCAGGTAGGTTGTGGCGAAGTCCAGGAGGCGCGCCACCTCGGCGTCCTCCGAGCGCTTCCTCATCTCCTCGAGGAGGCTCTTGGCGGCGGCCACCTGGTACTTGCGCAGCAGCACCACGGCCCGGTCGAACGTCGCCGCGCTCCAGACCCGCGCCATCTCCGCGTCGCCCGGGTGGGCGGCAAGAACCTCGCCGGCGAGCTGCCGGGTCTTCTGATAGTCCTGCGCCGACATGGCATCGACCAGGGGACCGATCTGGGCGGCGTACGTCCCCACCCTGTCGCGCAACGCCACCAGCTCCGGATCGCCAGGCACCCTGGCGAGGCCGTTCCGGACCAGCCGCATCGCCTTGAGGTGGTCCCCGTCCGCGAGGGCCTTGTCGATGGGGGCGACGCTCACCTTGGGCACCGGCGTCGCCGTCCTCTTCAGCCGACGCTGATAGGCCACGATCCTCTGCGACACCTGGTTCGCCGTGTCGCCCTCGAGCTGCTCGCTGCTCTGCAGGCTCCTGAGCACGTTGATGGCGTCGGAGAGGCGCCCCGTATCGGCGAGCTGCTCCGCCTCGGTGAGGGCGCTCGCCGCGGCGGCGCGGCGCCCCGGGAAGAGCACCGGACGCAGCAGGAGCACGGCTGCCACCAGGACGACCACCACCGCCGCCGCGACGAGGGCCGGCCCCGGGATCCGCGGGACCCGGAAGCGGGACGCCGCGGGCCGGGCGGGCCCGCGCTCCGGGATGCGGTCGCCGCCTCCCACCGGAGTGGCGATGGACGAGGAGGCCACCCGCGCCGGCACGAAGTCGTCGCGGAAGAACTCCTCCTCCTCCGGCGGGAGCGCCGCGGGGGGGGGCGGCGGCGCCGCCGGGGTCTCCAGGCGCTGGAGCAGGTCGTGCGCCTCCAGGTGCTGGGGGAGGAGACGCAGCACCTCCTGGCACAGGGCGCGCGCCTGCTCGGCGTCGCCCCGGTCGAAGGCCTCCCTGGCCTCGTAGAAGGTGTGGTCCGCCTGGCGTTCCACCTCCTCGCGCCGGCGCCGCGCCTGCTCGATGCGGCGGTCCACCTCGGCGTTGTGCGTGTCGATCAGGTAGACCCGGGACCAGGTGTCGATGGCGCCCTGGAAGTCCCCGGCATCGAAGGCCACCTGTCCGTGATCGAGGAGCGACTCGACACGCTCGAACAGCTTCTCCCGGGGCTCGGCCGCACCGCCTTCCGGTCCCCCCTCCGGTCCGGCGGCGAAATCGAAGGTGTCGCCGCTGTCGAAGGCGAACCCCCGCTCCTCGGGGGCCTGGTCGAAGGCGAAGACGTCGCCGGCCTCTCCCCCGGCGTCCGCCGCGGGCGCAGGCTCGCCGTTCGCCCCGCTGGTGGCGGGTGGTGGGGAGACCGGCGCCGGAGCGGGCTCCGGCTCCACCGTGAACAGGCCGTCGGCGTCGCCCAGCTCCGCCGGCGCAGGCTCGTCGAAGACCTCGAAGGCGAAGTCCTCCTGGCCCTCCTCCGGCTTCTTCCCGGATGCGGCCATCGCCTTCTCGAGCTCCGCCACACCGGGGTGGGACGCATCCATGGAGCGGGCCAGCGCGAGCAGCTCCCCCGCCTCGTCGGTGGCGCCTGCGGCCAGGGCCTCGCGGGCCCGGGTGAGGTAGGCGGCGACGCCGTCCGCGGTACGGGCCCGCGCCTGCGCGTCCACAAGGAGCCGCCTCGCCTCCGCGTGGCCGGGAAGCTCGCGAAGCACCTCCCGGCAAGCCTCCGCCGCCGCGGCGAAGTCCCTCGCCTCGAGGGCCTCGCGCGCCCGGGACAGGGGCGTGTCCGTGTCCACGGCGCCGGCCGCGGACACCTCGCCGAGGAGCTGGGCCAGGTCCACCGTGGCACCCGTGTCCACCGCCTGGCGGAGGCGTGTGGCGGGCTTGAACCCGGGATCCACCTCGAGGATCGAGCGCAGGATCGTGTTGCACTCCTCGGGGTGGCCCTCCTGGTAGAGCCTCACGGACTCGGCGAACGCCGACAGGATCCTCTCCTGGATCTTCCCGTCGAGCTTGGCATCGCCTGGATAGGACATTGTCCTGATGCTAGCGCGGTGGGCGGGAGGGGTCAATGCGGGCGGATCCCCAGAGCGCGCAGCTTGCGGTAGAGGTGGGAGCGCTCGAGCCCCAGCAGCCGCGCCGCCTGCGACATGTTGCCGCCGCACGCCGTCACGGCGCGGGCCAGGTAGGACCGCTCGAACCGCTCCCGCGCCTCGCGCAGCGAGACCAGGTCGCCGTCCCACTCCTCCCCGGCCTGGCCCTGGCCGAGGTGGAGATCCGCGGGACCGATCTCCTCGCCGGCGGCCATGACCATGAGCCGCTCCGCCACGTTGCGAATCTCGCGCACGTTGCCCGGCCAGCCGTAGCCACGCAGCACCTCCAGTGCCCCGGCGCTCACCCGCTTGGCCGGAACACCGTTGCGAAGCGCGAAGTCGCGCATGAACTCCTCCACCAGCAGCGCGACGTCCTCGCGGCGGTCCCGCATGGACGGCACCCGGAGCGGGATCACCGCGAGGCGGAAGTAGAGGTCGCGGCGGAAGCGCCCGGCCTCGATCTCCTCCTCCAGGTCCTTGTTGGTGGCGGCCACCACGCGGACGTCGACATGCACCTCCTGGGAGCCGCCCAGACGGGTGAACGAGGACTCCTGGAGCACCCTCAGCACCTTGGCCTGGGTGAGCAGGCTCATGTCGCCCACCTCGTCGAGGAAGAGCGTGCCGCCGTCGGCCAGCTCGAACTTCCCCCTCTTCGCCTCCACGGCCCCCGTGAAGGCCCCCTTGAGGTGTCCGAAGAGCTCGGACTCGATGAGCTCGGTGGGGATCGCGGCGCAGTTCACCGCCACGAAGGGCCCCTGCAGGCGGCGGGAGTGGCGGTGCAGCAGGCGCGCCACCACCTCCTTCCCCGAGCCGTTGGGACCCGTGATGAGCACCCGGGAATCGGTGGGCGCGGCAAGGAGGAGCTGTCGCCGCAGCTCCCGCACCGCCGGCGAGACGCCGGTCAGGGCGGGGACCTCCTCCTCCTGCACCGCCGCCAGCCTGTCGCGCAGCCTCGCCTGGGTGAGGGTGTTGCGCACCGTGAGGAGGACCCGTTCCAGGGCGAGGGGCTTCTCGATGAAGTCCGCCGCACCCTCGCGGATGGCGCGCACCGCGAGCTCCGTGGTGGCGTGCCCGGAGATCACCACCACCGGCACCCGGTGCCCCCCGGCCCGCATCTGCCGCAGGACCTCGATCCCGTCCATGCCGGGCAGCCACACGTCCAGCAGGACGACGTCGAACAGCTCGGCGGCCAGCGCCTCCAGGGCGTCCTCGCCCGAGGCCGCCGTGCTCACCGAGAACCCCTCGTCGCCGAGGATGTCGCCGAGGAGACCGCGGATCCCGGGCTCGTCGTCGACCACCAGGACGTGGGCGCGGCTCACGGCGCGCCTCCCGGCACCCGCACCACCGCCCGCACGCCGCGGGGCTGGTTGGGCATGAGCCGCACCGTGCCCCCGTGGTCGGCGACGATGCGCTGGACGATGGCGAGCCCGACACCGGAGCCGCGGCCCTTGGTGGAGTAGAACGGCTGGAAGAACAGCTCCGGATCCTCGTTCCCGAGCCCCTTCCCGAGGTCTGCCACCTCGACCACCACCTGCGGCCCGTCGCGGCGGACCTCGAGGGTCACCTCCTCGCCGTCCGGGGACGCCTCGATGGCGTTGTCCATCAAGTTGGTCAGCACCTGCCTGAACTGCTCCGGATCGAGGAGCACCTCGGCGCCGGCGACGTCGGCCTCCACGCGGGTCGCGACCTGGGCGCGGACGCCGTGGTAGAGGGAGGCCACCTGCTCCACCAGGGTGTCCAGCCGCACCGGCCGCCGCACCACCGGAGGCAGCTTGGCGTACCGGGCGAAGGCGTCCACCATCTGCTGCATCGCCTGGACGTGCTCGACGATGGCCCGGCACCCCTGGGGGATCACCTCCTCCAGGTTGCCGGCCCCGCGCTCCATGTGACGGGCCATCCGCTCCGCCGCGAGCCGGATCGGCGTCAGGGGGTTCTTGATCTGGTGGGCGATGCGGCGCGCCGCCTCGCTCCACGCCGCCTGCCGCTGGGCGCGGAGCAGCGGCGTCAGGTCCTCCAGCGCCACCACCCAGCCCCGGGGCTCCTGGGCGCCTCCCAGGGGGACCACCGCCATCTCCAGCGTGCGCGGCACGCCTCCGGGGTGCACCGTGAGCGAGCCCCTGACGGCCTCGGTGGCGGTGCGGATGGTCTCCACGAGGCGCGGGAGGCCCGCGGCGGCGAGATCGGACAGGGGCACCGTCTCGCGAGCGAGCCGCGGCATGCCCAGGAGCGCCGCCGCCGCGGGGTTCCCCGACACGAAGGAGCGCCCGGCGTCCAGGGAGAGCACGCCGGTTCGCACGGCGCCGAGGACCGCGTCGAGGCGGCGGACCGTGCTGCGCAGCTCCTCGTCCTGCTCCCGCAGGCGGCGCACCATGGCGTTGAAAGACTGCACCAGCAGCCCCACCTCGTCCTCGGCGGGCACGGGGACCTCCTGGAGCGTCTCCCCCGCCACCACGCTCTCGGTGGTCGCGACCACGGCGAGGAGCGGCGCCGTGAAGCGGCGCGACAGGTAGAGGCCGAGCCACATGGCGGCGAAGACCACGAGGAGCGCCAGCCCGCCGAACCCCAGCACCACCGTCGCAGTGATGGTGGGGCGCTCCAGCTTGAGAGTCTCGTACGCCGCCCCGGCGGCCGCCAGCCTGGCCTGGGCCTGGACCAGGGAGGGGGGCAGCGCTTCGCCCGCCACCACCACGGAACCGTCCGGGAGCGTCCGCCACGCCCGGATCACCATGGTGCCGCCCGAGCGCTCGTCCCGCACGCCGGCGCCCGGGAGCCGGCCCAGGTCCAGCTGGGACACACGCTGGAGCTCCCGCTGGGTCGGATCCACCAGCTCGACGACCGGGGCCCCGTCACGCCACAGCCCGGTCAGCTGGCTCCCCAGCAGCGCGTGCAGCCGTTCCAGCTCGCCGATGCGCGCGGCCTCCGGGCGGATGGGGGCCAGCTGCTCGGCGATCACCCGGGCCGTCCGCTGCACGCGCTGCTCGGCCTCGGCGCGGACCTCCACCGCCAGCTCGCTCCCGGTGCGGGCCATCCCCTCGACAGGCGCCGAGAACCACGACGCCGCGCCGTGGGACAGCAGCGAGGCCGAGAGCAGGAACAGGAGCCCGGTGGGTACGAGGATGAGGGCCAGGTAGGAGAGCAACAGCTTGATGCGGAAGCGCGAGCCCAGGATGCCGTGGTAGCGGTCCAGGGAGAGCTTGATGAGGTTGCGCAGCAGGATGAAGAGCAGGATGCCGATGAGGGTGAGGTCGAACCACCACAGGAGGAAGGTGAGCAGCCGGTTGGTGAGCTCCTCCGAGGGCAGGTGCCGCATCCGCGAGAAGAGCATGAAGCCCAGCCCGCCCAGCACGATGAGCCCGAGGTAGAGACCGATGAGGAACCGGTTCTGCCTGCGCCACCGCTGCCAGTTGCGCCGCAGGGTGCTCACGGCGTCTCCGGCACCGCCCGCGTCACCCAGTCGGTGCCCTCCGTGGTGGGAATGACCAGGAGCTTGAAGCGGGACAGGAACTCGGCGCGCACCACGAGCCACAGCGGCTCGTGCCGCAGCGGAACCGGGATCTCCGCCATGGGCGGGTTGGTCATCCAGTGGACGGCCTCCTTCACCGAAGAGGCCTGCCCCGACGCCAGGATCTCACCGTCCAGGTCGGCGACCAGGGAGAAGATGCCGGTAAGGGGATCGCGCTGCCCCTTCACCACCATCTCGTGGCTGGCCAGGCGCTGGTCCCACAGCCACCTGCGGTTGCGGTAGAGGCGCAGCCGGTAGGTGATGCTCACCGGCGCCCCGGCGGACAGGGCCTGCGTCCACTCGTCCGGTAGCTGCTGGGTCACCGTGAGCTGCACCGACAGCCGCGCCGGCGCCACCGACAGACCGACCTCCAGTCCCGGTCCGGCGGCAGCCGCCAGCAGCAGGGCGCAGAGCACCATGGTGTGTCAAATCTACCACACCTCGAGGGGGTGCGGGGAGACTACGAGGCGATGGCGGTGAGGGCGGCCTGCTCGCCGGCATAGGGGTGGACGGTGAACGGCGCCACCCGGTCGGGCTCCAGCAGGTCCCACGCCTCGGGACGGCCGAGCAGCTCCTGCACGGCCGCCACGTGGAGCGAGTGGCCCGCCTTGTTGGCCACCACCGTGGCGCGCACCGGGAACTCCACCAGGGCGAGATCCCCGAGGAGGTCGAGCACCTTGTGGCGCACGAACTCGTCCCGGAAGCGCAGCGCCCCGGACAGCACCCGGTCGCCGTCCACGACGATGCAGTTCTCCAGCGTGCCGCCCAGGCCGAGCCCGCGCTCCTTGAGGGCGGCGACCTCCTCCAGGAAGCCGAACGTCCTCGCCGGCGCCACGGCGGCGGCGAAACGGCCGTCCAGGGGCGAGCCGACGAAGCGCTGGCGGCCCACCGCGGCGGAGCCGTAGCTCACCCGGTAGTCCACCGACAGCGAGGCGCCGGGCCGGAACTCGATCCAGCGGTCCCCGTCCTCGACCCGCACCGTCTCCTTCACGAACAGCTCCGGGAGACTGACACCCTGCTCCTCCACCCCCGCGGCCTTCACCATCTCCACGAAGGGGAGCGCCGAGCCGTCGAGGATGGGCACCTCGGGACCGTCCAGGTCCACGAACACGTTGGTGACACCGAGGCCCGACAGGGCGGCGAGCAGGTGCTCCACCGTGCTCACCTCCGTCCCCCGGGCCCCCAGCGTGGTGGCGTAGGAGATGTCGCGGATGTTCTCGGCCCGCGCCGCGATGCTCACGCCCGCGTCGGTCCGCACGAACACCACCCCCGTGTTGGGCGGCGCCGGGCGGAGCGCCAGCCGCGCCCGCGCCCCGGAGTGGATGCCCACTCCCCGCGTCTCCACCACCCTCCGAATCGAACGCTGCCACGCCATGGGCCGGTCTCCTCCCCCGGGTGCCCAGTGCGAGAAGCGTGCCAGAGGACGTTCCGTTGACACGAGCCGCCTCGGCCTCATCCTGTGGTCGCCCTGCAACAGGTGTGTCCGCCCAGCCACGGTCGTGCCGGTGCTAGACTCCTGTTGGAGGCACACGGTGATCCCTGGATGGACCCCGGACCACGGTCAAGGCGCCAAGGAGATCCTCTACCGGTGCCTGGAGGAGCTCCAGGCCACCAAGGCGGCGCTCTACCTGGCCGGCGACACCGGCGCCTTCGAACTGGTGACCCAGTACGGATTCGGCAAGCACGACGCCCTCGCCGCCGACGTCTCCACCGGCAGCCCGCTGTGGGACTGGGTGCGCCGTCACCGAACCGGCCCTGCGTTCCTCAACGACGCCGCTCCGTTCCGCGACATCAAGACCTACCTGGCCGCGGCGGGCACCACGAAGCTGCTCACGATCCCCCTTGTGGCGGGAACCGACCTCGTCGGCTTCATCGACGCCCGCGACAAGGCCCGCAGGGTCCCCTTCGAGCAGGGGGACACCGTTCCCGCCCGGCGCATCGCCGCCGCGGTCGAGGAGCTCCTCTTCCGCGAAGGGTTCTTCGCGCCGGCCCCGGGCGCCGAGCTGGAGCTCGACGCGCCGGCGGCGCCGGTGGGGGCCGGCGGCGCGGTCCCGCCCACGGCGGCCCTTGCGGCGGGACCCGATCCCGCCGCCGTCCGGGAGCTGTCCGCGGCACTGCGCTCTCTCGTTCCCACACCCGGAATCGCCGCGGCGCTCCTCACCCTCACCGACGGCACCAGCGTGCGCGCCCTGGCGCTCAACAACGCTTCGCTGGAGCCTTCCCAGCAGCAGGCCATGGCGACCCACCAGGTCCATGAGCTCGGCGGGTGCGGCCTGCGCGTCCCGCCCCCCGACCTGTGGGGGTGGTCCCACGAGGATGCCGGCGGCCGCGAGACGCGCTGCGAGGTGCTCAGCACCACGATCCTGCGCGCCGGTCCGCCCCTGTGGGTCGTGCTGTCGCTCCTCACCCCCGAGGGCTCCGACGCGGCGGGTCCCGTGACCGCGGTCGCCCGGCAGGTCGTCTCGCTGGCGTGCCGCCTCGCGGACTACCGTCATGCCACCCGAAACCTTGCCCGGAGGCTCCTGGAGCCCGGCGACACCTCGTACCTGCACCTGCGCCGGCACTCCCAGGCGGTCTCGGAGCTGGCGCTGCGCATGTCGGCCTCGCTGGGCCTGGACGAGGAGACGGAGGAGCTCGTCACCGTGGCCGCCTACCTGCACGATGTCGGCATGCGCGAGCTCGAGTACGGCCGCCTCTACCGGCTCGACCGCCCCAGCGAGGCGGACCGCCGGGCCTACCAGCGGCACCCCACGGTGGGCGCCCACATCCTGGAGGAGAGCGGCTTCCCCGGCGACCTGTCCGGCGCCGTCCGTCACCATCACGAGCGCTGGGACGGCACGGGCTACCCGGACCGCCTGGCTGGCGGCGCCATTCCCCTCGCCAGCCGGATCATCCACCTGTGCGAGGTGTTCGACGCCCTCACCTCGCCCTCCTCGTACCGGCCCGCCCTCGGCCAGGACACCGCGCTGAGCCGTATCCGCAACGAGGCCGGCCGCCAGTTCGACCCCGAGCTGGTGCCTGTGCTGGAGAGGGTCGTCCGTTCGTGAAGGTCCTGGCCGCCAACCGCAAGGCGCGGTTCGAGTACGAGATCCTGGAGCGGTTCGTCGCCGGGATCGCCCTCACCGGCACCGAGGTGAAGTCGCTGCGCGCCGGCCGCGCCAACATCACCGACGGCTACGTCGCGTTCACCGGCGACGAGGCATTCCTCGTCGACGTGCACATCTCCCCCTACGAGAACGCGGGCTACGCCAGCCACGAGCCCACCCGCCGTCGCAAGCTGCTGCTCCACAGGCGCGAGATCCACCGCCTCCACGGCAAGGTGTCCGAGAAGGGCCTCACCGTGGTGCCGCTCGCCATCGGCATCGAGGGCAACTGGATCAAGGTCGAGCTGGCGCTGGGCCGGGGCAAGAAGCTCCACGACAAGCGCGAGACCCTCCGGCAGCGCACCCTGGACCGCGAGGCCGAGGCGGCCCTCAAGGACCGCGGCAGGTAGCGGCCCCGCGAGGGGTGCGCGAAGCACGCTTCACGGCCCGTCACGTCGTGACTACAATGGAAGGTTCCGGCCGGCGGCCGGGTTGTGGGAGCACGATGCGAGAGCTGATCTCAGTCCGCGGAGCACGGGAGCACAACCTCAGGAGCATCGACCTGGACATCCCGCGCAACCGCCTCGTCGTCATCACCGGGGTCTCGGGCTCCGGCAAGTCGACCCTCGCCTTCGACACCCTCTTCGCCGAGGGGCAGCGCCGCTACGTCGAGTCGCTCTCCGCCTACGCCCGCCAGTTCCTGGAGCAGATGGACAAGCCCGACGTGGACAGCATCGAGGGGCTGTCGCCGGCGATCTCCATCGAGCAGAAGACGACCTCGCGCAACCCCCGCTCCACGGTGGCCACCGTCACCGAGATCTACGACTACCTCCGCCTCATGTTCGCGTCCATCGGCGAGCCTTCCTGCCCCGACTGCGGGCTGCCCATCCAGGGCCAGACCGTCCAGCAGATGGCCGACCGCGTCCTGTCCCTGCCCGTGGGGACCCGCTTCCTCCTGCTGGCGCCCCTCGCCACCGCGCGCAAGGGCGAGCACCGCAAGCTGTTCGACCAGATGGTACGCGAGGGGTTCGTGCGGGCCCGGGTGGACGGCGTCCTGGTGGAGGCCGCCGACCCCCCGGAGCTCGACAAGAAGAGGAAGCACACCGTCGAGGTCGTGGTCGACCGCCTCGAGGTCCGCGAGGATCTGGGCCACCGTCTCGTGGACTCCCTGGAGACCGCCCTCAAGGTGGGCGAGGGGCTCGTACGCATCGCCCCCGTGGAGGGCGGGGAGCTCGTGCTCTCCTCCCGCCACTCCTGCCCCAGCTGCGGCTTCACCCTCCCGGAGCTGTCCCCTCGGCTGTTCTCGTTCAACTCCCCCCAGGGCGCCTGCCCCTCCTGCACCGGGCTCGGCGTCGTCCAGGAGATCGACGCGGACAAGCTCATCCAGGACCCCGAGCGGTCCCTCGCCGCCGGCGCCCTCGCCACCCTCCAGGAGGGGCGGCGGTCCTGGCGCTGGCGGCAGCTGCTGACCCTGGCCGACGCCATGGGCTTCTCGGTGAAGAGGCCGTGGCGCTCGCTCCCCGAGCCGGTGCGCCGCGCCATCCTCTACGGCACCGGCGACCACGAGATCAACTTCTCCTTCGTCGGGCAGCGCTCGAGCTGGCAGTACCGGGCCCCCTTCGAGGGGGTCGTGCCGGGGCTCGAGCGCCGCTACCGCGAGACCACCTCCCTCGACACCCGGGCCGAGATCGAGCGCTTCATGTCCATGAGCCCCTGCCCGGTGTGCGGCGGGAAGCGCCTGCGGCGCGAGGCGCTGGCCGTGCGCGTGGGCGGACGCAACGTCCACGACATCGTCAGCCTCCCGGTGAAGGAGGCGCTGCGCTGGCTCGGCTCCCTCGAGCTGTCCGCCCGCGACGCCACCATCGCCGGCAAGATCATCAAGGAGATCGTGGACCGGCTCGGGTTCATGGCCTCCGTGGGCCTCGAGTACCTCACCCTGGACCGGGCCTCCGGCACCCTGTCGGGCGGGGAGTCCCAGCGCATCCGGCTGGCCACCCAGATCGGCTCCAAGCTCATGGGGGTGCTCTACGTGCTGGACGAGCCCTCCATCGGGCTCCACCAGCGCGATAACCGCCGCCTCCTCGACACCCTGCGTGGGATGCGGGACCTGGGCAACACCGTCCTCGTCGTCGAGCACGACGAGGAGACCATGCGCGACGCCGACTGGATCGTGGACCTGGGCCCGGGCGCCGGCGTCAACGGCGGCGAGGTGGTGGCCGAGGGCCCCCCCGACGCCATTCCGTCGTTCCCGCGCTCCCTCACCGGCCGCTACCTGGCCGGGGAGCTCACCATCCCCGTGCCGCAGGAGCGCCGCACCGGCAGCGGCCAGCGCCTCGTCATCCGCGGCGCGCGGGAGCACAACCTCAAGGACATCGACGTGGGCTTCCCCCTGGGCACGCTCACCTGCGTCACCGGCGTGTCCGGATCGGGGAAGTCGACGCTGGTCAACGAGATTCTCTACAAGGCGTGCAGCCGTTTCCTCTACCACGGCCTCGACCGCCCCGGCGCCCACCAGCGCCTGGAGGGCGCCCAGCACCTCGACAAGGTCGTGGCCATCGACCAGTCCCCCATCGGCCGCACGCCGCGCTCCAACCCCGCCACCTACACCAAGGTCTTCGACCCCATCCGCGAGCTCTTCGCCATGACGCCGGAGGCCCGCGCCCGGGGGTACAAGCCGGGGCGGTTCTCGTTCAACGTGCGGGGCGGGCGGTGCGAGGCGTGCTCCGGCGACGGCCAGAACAAGATCGAGATGCACTTCCTCCCCGACGTCTACGTCACCTGCGAGGTCTGCAAGGGCAAGCGGTACGGGCGCGAGACGCTGGAGGTCCGCTACAAGGGCCTCAACATCGCGGAGGTCCTCGACCTCACCGTCACCCAGGCCCGCGAGGTCTTCGCCGCCCATCCCAAGATCACCCGCATCCTCGACACCCTCATCGCGGTCGGCCTCGGCTACCTCCGGCTGGGCCAGCCCGCGACCACGCTGTCCGGCGGTGAGGCGCAGCGCATCAAGCTCTCCCGCGAGCTCGCCCGGCGCGCCACCGGCTCGACCCTGTACATTCTCGACGAGCCCACCACCGGGCTGCACTTCGACGACGTCAAGAAGCTCCTCGCCGTCCTCCACACCCTCGCCGACCGCGGCAACACCGTGGTCGTCATCGAGCACCACCTCGACGTCATCAAGACCGCCGACTGGGTCGTCGACCTCGGCCCCGAGGGCGGCGACGGCGGCGGCACCATCGTCGCCCAGGGCACCCCCGAGCAGATCACCCTCGTCCCCGCCTCCTACACCGGAAGGTACCTCGCGGCGGTGCTGGGGGGGCGGCGAGACGCGGCCTGAGGTCCCGCCGGACGAGGCAGCGGCAGGGGCGGGCGGAGGCTGGCCTCAACGATCGAAGGAGCAGCCCGGGATCCAGCCCGCCCCTCGCGGCGGTGCTGGGGGGGCGGCGAGACGCGGCCTGAGGTCCCGCCGGACGAGACAGCGGCAGGGGTGGGCGGAGGCCGGCCTCACCACCCACAGGAGCAGCCCGGGATCCAGCCCGCCCCTCGCGGTGGTGCTGGGCGGGCGGCGAGACGCGGCCTGAGATCCCATCGGACGAGGCAGCGGCAGGGGCGGGCGGAGGCCGGCCTCAGCCGCCAAAGGAGCAGCCCGGGATCCAGCCCGCCCCTCGCGGTGGTGCTGGGCGGGCGGCGAGACGCGGCCTGAGATCCCATCGGACGAGGCAGCGGCAGGGGCGGGCGGAGGCTGGCCTCAACGATCGAAGGAGCAGCCCGGGATCCGGCCCGCCCCGCCGGTGATCGCCGCCCCGCCGCACATGACGTTGGCGTCTGGGAACGGCCCGCGGGTGGCACCGCCGTCGCTCCGCCATGCCTCCGTAGGCGCACCCTTCAGGGTGCGGGGCGGGGGCTTCCCGCGCCATCGCGCTGCACGGCGTCCGCTGGAGCCGACGGCTCCCTCGCGGCGGTGCTGGGTGGGCGGAGGCCGGCCTCAACCGTCGCCGGCCACCAGGAGGGCGACCGGGAGGGTGGCAAAGACGTCCGCGAGCCGGAGGTCGCCGTCCACGGTCTCGCCGGTGAGGACGTCGCGCCAGGAGGCGGGAGCACCGGCGGGAAGGACGAGGGCGTCGTCGCCCCAGGCCGCCCGCCCCAGCGGCGGGGCGCCGAGGGGAACGAGGCGGGTGAGGAGGCGCGGCACCACGGTGAGGCTCCACGTGGCGCCGTCAGCGCGGGCGAAGGCGCAGGCGTGGGCGGCACAGCTCCCGCGCACGGCCACGGGGTGGTAGGCGCCATGAGCGAAGAGCTCCGGCAGCCGGCGCCGCAGCCGCAGTGCCGCGGCGGTGACCAGCAGCTTGACGCGCCCGTCCCGCCAGGACCCGAACAGCGCCGCGGCCGTGCCGCGGGGGTCGCGCTGCGACGCCGCGTCGACCTCGCCGAGGAGCGCGCGGCGGCGCGCGAAGTCCACGGGCCGGCGGTTGTCGGGGTCCACCAGGCTGAAGTCCCACACCTCGCACCCCTGGTAGAGGTCGGGGATGCCCGGCGCCGTGCTGCGGAGCAGCACCGCCGCCAGGGAGTTCACCGCCCCGGGCAGGGCAATGCGCGCGTGGAAGTCGGCGAAGTCCGCGAGGAAGCGGCTGTCCCGCCGACCCAGCACGGTGCCGACGAAGCGCACCAGGCCCCGCTCGTAGGCCTCGTTGGGCTGGAGCCAGCTGGTCTCGGACTTGGCCTCCCGCCGCGCCTTGACCATGTACGCCGCCAGGCGGTCCGGCAGAGCGGGCCAGTCGGCCTCGTCCAGCGGCCAGACGCCGGCGAGGGTCTGATAGAAGAGCGCCTCCGCCGCGGGCTCCGGCACCCTCATGCCCCCCACCAGTCGCTTGGCCCCGTCGTTCCAGCGGCTCCACGCCTCCACCCGCCGCTCCCACTCGTCCGGCATCTCGGTGAGGACGTGGAGACGGGCCCGCACGTCCTCGGAACGTTTGGTGTCGTGGGTGGAGGTAGCGTTGAGGGCGCCGGGCTGCGCGGCCAGCCTCGCGGCGGCGAAGCGGTGGAAGGACTCGGGCTGCACGCCGCCATCGGAGGGGCCACACCCCACCTCGTTGAGGGAGGTGACCGCGTTGTAGACGTAGAGCGCGGTGTCCTCCAGCCCCTTGGCCATCAGCGGAGGGGTGAGCTGCTGCCAGGACCGCACGAACTCGAGCCACTCGGCGCGCTCCCCGGCCGTGAGCGAGGGCGGCATCTCCAGGCTCAAGAGCCGCCCCAGGAACCCCAGCGCCCGTGCGCTCACCGCCGGCGCCTGGCGGCGGGCGGTGGCGACGGTGCGCTGGACGACCCGGCGGTCCTCCGCCCGCACGGTCTCCGACCGCGTGTAGGTCCGGTAGACGGGCAGCGCCGCCGTGACCTCCTCCAGCGCCCGGCCCAGCTCCCGCACCGAGAGGTCGCAGGCCCAGCGGTCGCTCTCGGCCAGGCGCACCAGGCGGCGCTCAAGCGCCCCCATCTCGGCGGAGAACAGCTCCCGCGATACCAGCTTCTTGCGACGGTAGACGACGTCGGCGAAGGTGCCCGCCTCACCGGTGAAGCGGCGATAGCAGGCGATCATCTCGCTGACGCCCTGTCCGTCCACCTGGAGGTGGTTCACGGCGGCGGCGAACTCGTACCCGGTGGTCCCCGCCACCGGCCATCCGTCAGGCAGGGCCTCGTCGTGGCCGAGGATCTTCTCGACCACGACGAAGAGATCCCGGCGCACCGGGGCCAGGTGGTCCTGGAGCCGGAGGAGGTAGGCCAGCGGGTCGCGCAGGCCGTCCACGTGGTCCACCCGCAGCCCGGTGACCAGCCCCTCCCTGACCAGGCGGAAGACGAGCCCGTGGGTGGCGGCGAGCACCTCGGGGTCCTCGACCCGGACCCCGATGAGGTCGTTGATGTTGAAGAAGCGGCGAAAGTTGAGCTTCTCCCGGCCGGTCTTCCAGAAAGCGACGCGGTACGCCTGGTCGTGGAGGAAGCGGTCGAGGAGGTCGAAGCTGGCGGGCTCCCCCCGGGTGCCGTTGAAGCGCCTCACCGACGCCTCCAGGGCGGCGGCGGCGTGGGCGTCGGCGGCCACGAGAGCGAGCAGCTCGCGGCTCGCGGCCTCGGCCTGGCTCCGCCGCTGCTCGCGCAGGTAGGGCTCGGCGACGTCCCGCTCAGGGATCGCCTCGAGACGCGAGACGAGCGCCTTCACCGCAGCCCGGGAACCGGCCGGCAGCGCGTCGTCCGCCCCGTCGAGGGCATCGCGGAGAACGAGGCGCACGGACCGGGGGTCCACCGGCAGGCGGCGCTCGCTGGAGCGCACGGTGAACCCGTCGGGGCCGAACGCCAGCGAGATCTCCTGTTGCTCCAGCGCCTGTCCGTAGGGCTTGCCGAGCACGGCCAGGAGGATGGTGCCGCGCAACGGGCTCAACGCGGGGCTCCACACCAGGTCGAACACGGGAGCCCACCGCGAGCTCGGCCCGTGGCGCAGGACGTCCGCCCACCAGGGGTTCTCCGCGCTGGCCGCCATGTGGTTGGGCACGATGTCGAGGAGGAGGCCCATGCCCCGGCCGCGCAGCGCCCCCGCCAGGGCCTCGAGCCCCTCGGCGCCGCCGCGCTCCGGATCGACCCGTGTCGGGTCCACCACGTCGTAGCCGTGGGGGCTGCCGGTCCGGCAGCACAGCAGCGGCGAGGCGTAGAGGTCGGAGATCCCGAGGGCGTCGAGATAGTCGACGACTGCGGCCGCGTCCCGCAGCGTGAACGCCCCCGAGAGCTGGAGCCTGTACGTGGCGGCGGGAAGCCTTCCCCCCATCCCCTTCCTCTCCGTGCCCGGAACCTCCCGGGCTATCCGTAGGGCACGCGCACCCGGAGCACCTCGCCGAGGGCGACGAAGGCGGCCACCCACTCCCGGGCGGCCTCGGCACCGGACTTGGCGCGTGCCCTGTACCCAGGATAGGCGCTCTCCAGCATCATGTAGAAGACGTTTTCGGCCCGCCACCAGTTGACGTCGAACGGCAGCCCTCGGATCAGGGACACAGAGGCGGCCGCACGCCGCAGCCGCTCCGGCTCCGGTGCGGACCGGGCCTCCTCCATGAGGCGGTTCACGGTGCCCTCGAGGGCGAAGCCGAGGCCGGCCCGCTCCAGGGTGACCTGCCAGGTCGCGGCGTCTTGGACCAGCTCCACGACCCGTCCCAGGTCGGGCTCGTCCTCTTCCAGCGCGGCGTTGACGTCCAGCTCCAGGACCAGCGCCGCCGCCGCCTGGAACGCCCGGGGCACCGGCGCTCCGAGGTCGGAGAGGAAGCGGACCAGCGGGGTGTTCTGCCGGTAGATGCGCCGATAGGCGGTGGCCACGTCCTCCCGGCTCGACTCCAGGACGCTGTCGAGGATCTTGCGCTGCTCGTCCCGGAACAGCGACCTCAGGGAGTAGAAGGGACCGCCCACGTGGGCGTCCAGCCGCCGCAGGGTCTCGGGGAAGTCCGCCCGGGAGAACGCCTCGGTGACGTCGGCCACCATCGCCGCGAAGCTCTTCTCTCCCGCGAAGGGGCGCACGCCGCCGGTGATGTTGTGGTCGCCGAAGTGGAGGACGCCGAAGCTCAGGTCGGCCGACTCCAGGGTGATCTCCGAGGTGATGACCGCGTGCCCCAGACCCAGCCGGGCCCGCCCCGCCTCCCAGGACCGCCAGCCGCCCTGCTCCACGGTGTAGCAGAAGACCTCCTGCCGGCCCGCGTAGTCCTCGAACAGCGAGCTCAGCGCGTAGTGGGCACCGACCTTGGCCAGGTCCACCGTGGCCGGCTTGACGGTGCGCTCGAAGATGTCGCGCCCGTTCCCCTGCTCCTCCAGGTTGCTCCGCGCCTCCGCCAGACGCTCGAGGAACGGCTCCTCCAACTCGGCGCCCAGGACCTCGCGGGCGAGCTGCACCACCCGCCCGGCGTACTGGATGACCTGCACCGTCTCGATGCCCGAGAGGTCGTCGAAGAACCAGCCGCAGCTCGTGTACATGAGCATGGCGTGGCGCTGCAGCTCCAGGAGCTTGAGCACCCTCACCGTCTCGGCGTCGTCCAGAGGCGCCGCCGCCTGGGCGGCGAGGAAGCGGCCCAGGGTCTCGGGGGAGCGGTCGAGGACGACCTCGACGTAGGCGTCCCGCGCCGCCCACGGATCCTTGAGCAGCTCGGCGCCGCGCTCCTCGAACGGCGCCGCCACGGCGTCCCGGAGCCAGTCCAGGGCGTCGCGGAGCGGTCCGCGCCACGCCTGGCTCCACCCCATGTTCATGCCGGAGCTGCAGCCGCAGTCGGCGCGCCACCGCTCGATCCCGTGGGCGCAGCTCCAGGAGGTGTCCTCGATGATCTCGACCTCGTGGGTGGGCGGGTGGTGCTCGAGGTACTCGCCGTAGTTGGTCAGCCGAACGCCGCGGCGCGCCTCGATGGTGTGCAGGGCGTAGGCGAGGGCCATGTCGCCGTGGCGGTGGTGGTGCCCGTAGGTCTCGCCGTCGGTGGCGATGTGGACCAGCTGCGGCCAGGTGCGCTCGTCCGAGAAAGCCCCGACCAGCCGTTCGGCCAGCGCCTCGCCCCGGTTGAGCAGCCCCTCGAACGCCACCGCCCGGGAGATCGGGCCGTCGTAGAAGAACGCCACGATGGTGGAGCCCGAGGGGAGGCGCACGAGGTACGGCCGCGTGGGGTCGACGCGCCCGCCGGAGACATCGGTCCACACCCCCCCGTCCAGGGGCCGCACCCGCGCAACCTGGTGCGGCGCCAGCACCGTGAAGGCGACCCCCTGGTCCGCCAGCACCTCCAGGGTGTCCAGGTCCACGGCGGTCTCGGGCAGCCACATCCCCTCCGCCGGCCGGGAGAAGCGGTGCTCGAAGTCGCGCAGCCCCCACGCCACCTGCGTGGCGCGGTCCCGCGCGGAGGCCAGCGGCAGGATCATGTGGTTGTACGCCTGGGCCAGGGCCGAGCCGTGGCCGGAGAAGCGCTCGCGGCTCTCGGTGTCCGCCGCGAGCACCGCCCGGTAGATCTCGGGTCGCTCCGACGCCAGCCACGCCAGCAGCGTGGGCCCGAAGTTGAAGCTGATCCGCGAGTAGTTGTTGACGATCCTGGTGATGCGGCCGTCTCCGTCGAGGATGCGCGAGGCGGCGTTGGGGCCGTAGCACTCGGCGGTGATGCGCTCGTTCCAGTCGTGGAACGGGTAGGCGGAGTCCTGGACCTCGATGGCCTCGAGCCACGGGTTCTCCCGCGGCGGCTGGTAGAAGTGGCCGTGGACGCAGATGTAGCGGTCCATGCCGTCACCCTCCTTCGCGGCGCAGCAGCAACGCCGACGACGGCGGCAGGGGGAGACGGGCCTCGCCGTCCGACACGATCTCCACGAAAGCGGCGCGTCCGGGACCGCCCCAGCGCCCGGCAGCCGAGTCCAGCACGGCCCGCCACCGTCCCGCGGGCAGCGGGACCGACGCCACCGTTTCCTCCGGCCCGAAGTGGGCCACCAGGACCGCCTCGTCGCCGGCGTGCCAGCGCCGGACCACGAGGGTTCCCGCGTGAGAGTTGCCCCACGCCTCCAGGCTCCCGGTGTCGAGATGCGCCAGCGCAGGCCGCTCGCGGCGCTCCCGCAGCAGGGCGGTGTGGTAGGCGACGAGCAGCCCGTGGCGGCCACGCTCCCGCAGCCGGTGGTCGAGCGCCGCGGCGCGGAAGGTCGCCTCGGCCTGGGGGTCCGGAATCTCGCCGGTCCATCCGAAGGCCCGGAACTCCTCGCGCCGCCCGCGGCGCACCGCAGTCACGAGGTCGGGGTCGGTATGGCTGACGAAGTAGGGGAACGGAGCCATCTCCCCGTACTCCTCGCCCATGAACAGCAGCGGCACGAAAGGGGACAGGAGGACGAGGGCGGCGGCGAGCTTGACGGCCTCGAAGGAAACCACGGTCGAGAGCCGGTCGCCCCGCGCCCGGTTGCCGACCTGGTCGTGGTTCTGGGTGAAGACCACGAACCGCGGGGCGGGGACGTCGCCGCAGGGCGCGCCGTGGCGGCGGCCCCGGTACCGCGAGTACTGCCCCGTGTAGACGAAACCCCGCCGGAACGCCTCGACCAGCGCCGCAACATCGCCGTAGTCAGCGTAGTAGCCGTCGCGCTCGCCGGTGAGCAGGGCGTGGAGGGCGTGGTGGAAGTCGTCGTTCCACGTCGCGTCCAGCCCCCACCCGCCCAGCTCCGGCGGGCGCACGAGGCGGGGGTCGTTGCCGTCGCTCTCGGCGATCAGGTGCACGTGCCGGCCGCGCCGCCGCCCCGCCCCGTGCACTGCGGCGCCCAGCTCCTCCAGGAAGGTGACCGGCGCCCGGTCGAAGATGGCGTGGACGGCGTCCAGGCGCAGCCCGTCCACGTGGAACTCGTTCACCCACTGCAGGGCGCTGGCGATGAAGTAGGCGCGGACCTCGTCGCTGCCGGGGCCGTCGAAGTTCACCGCCGGTCCCCAGGGCGTCTGGTAGCGGTCGGTGAAGTAGGGGCCGAACTCGGCCAGGACGTTCCCCTCGGGGCCGAGGTGGTTGTAGACGACGTCCAGCACCACCGCCAGCCCCCGCGCGTGGCACGCAGCCACCAGCCGCTTGAGCGCCTCGGGCCCGCCGTAGGCCTCGTGGACGGCAAACGGCGCCACTCCGTCGTACCCCCAGTTCCGCGCTCCGGGAAAGGGCGCCAGCGGCATCAGCTCCACCGCCGTGACGCCCAGGTCCGCCAGGGCGTCGAGACGGCCGGCCACGGCGTCCAGCGTGCCCTCCGGTGTGAACGTCCCGACGTGCAGCTCGTAGATGACGTGGTCCTCGAGGAGGACGCCGCGCCAGGCATCGTCTTCCCAGGGAAAGCCGCGCCCGACCACGCGGGAGGGACCGAGAACGCCGTGGGGCTGGGCGCGGGAGGCGGGGTCGGGACGCTCCCGGCCGCCATCCAGCCGGTACAGGTACAGGCTCCCGGCCTCCACTCCCTCCACCACGGCCTCGTGCCACCCCCCCGCCCGCCGCACCAGCGGCAGCGCCCGCTCCCGGGGGGCGAGGAAGCGGACCTCCACGCTCCTGACGAACGGCGCCCAGACCCGGAACCGGCACCGCCCGCCGTCGAGAAGCGCCGCCCCCGGCCCCGGGGAGGTCACGGACGCGGGCCCTCGCACCGCAGGTAGACGGCCGCCAGGGGCGGCAGGGTGAGGTTCAGGGAGTACGGGTGGCCGTGGCACGGCACCGGGGCGGCCTCCACGCCGCCCAGGTTGCCCTGGCCGCTGCCCCCGTACTCGGTGGCGTCGGTGTTGAGCACCTCCCGCCAGAATCCGCCGCGGGGCACGCCGACCCGGTAGTTGTGTCGCGGCACCGGCGTGAAGTTGCACCCGATGAGCACCACGTCGGCCTCGTCCCGTCCCCGGCGCAGGAAGCTGACGACGCTGTCCTCCGAGTCGTTGGCGTCGATCCAGCTGAACCCCGCGGGTCCGCATCGCGCTCGTGCAGCGCCGGGTCGCCCCGGTAGAGGCCGTTCAGGTGCGCGACCAGCCGCTCCACGCCCTGGTGCGGGGCGTGCTCGAGCAGGTGCCAGTCGAGGCTGTCGTCGTGGTTCCACTCGCTCCACTGGCCGAACTCGGCCCCCATGAAGAGCAGCTTCTTGCCCGGCTGCGCCGTACATGTACGCGAACAGCAGCCGGAGGTTGGCGAACTTCTGCCAGTCGTCGCCCGGCATCTTGCCCGAGCAGCGAGCCCTTGCCGTGGACCACCTCGTCGTGGGAGAGGGGGAGGACGAAGTTCTCGGTGAAGGCGTAGAGCATGCGGAAGGTCAGCTGGTCGTGGTGGAACTTGCGGTGGATGGGGTCCTTGGCCATGTAGTCGCAGGGTGTCGTGCATCCAGCCCATGTCCCACTTGAGCCCGAACCCGAGCCCGCCCACGTAGGTCGGCCGGGAGACCATGGGCCAGGCGGTGGATTCCTCGGCGATGGTCTGCACGTCGGGGAAGTGCTCGTAGACCGCCTGGTTGAAGCGGCGCAGGAAGTCGATGGCCTCCAGGTTCTCGCGGCCGCCGTAGTGGTTGGGGATCCACTCGCCGGCTGCGCCGCGAGTAGTCCAGGTAGAGCATGGAGGCGACGGCGTCCACCCGCAGGCCGTCGGCGTGGTAGGCGTCGAGCCAGAACATGGCGCTCGAGATCAGGAAGCTGCGCACCTCGTGGCGGCCGTAGTTGAAGATGTAGCTCTTCCAGTCCGGGTGGAACCCCTTGCGCGTGTCGGCGTGCTCGTACAGGTGCGTGCCGTCGAAGTAGGCCAGGCCGTGCTCGTCGGTGGGGAAGTGCGACGGCACCCAGTCCAGGATGACGCCGATGCCGTTGGCTGGTGCAGGTGGTCGATGAGGTACATGAGGTCCTGGGGGGTGCCGTACCGGCTGGTGGGGGCGAAGTAGCCCGTCGTCTGGTAGCCCCACGAGCCGTAGAAAGGATGCTCCATGACGGGCAGCAGCTCGACGTGGGTGAACCCCGTCTTCTGCACGTGCTCGGCCAGGCGTGGCGCGAGCTCGCGGTAGGTGAGCGGCCGGCCGCCCTCCTCGGGCACCCGCAGCCACGAACCCAGGTGGACCTCGTAGATGGACAGCGGCGCGTCGAGGGCGTTGCGCCCGCCCCGCTGGCGCATCCAGTCGGCGTCGCTCCACGCGTAGTCGAGGTCCCACACCACGGAGGCCGTCCGCGGGGACTCTCGTGGTAGAACCCGAAGGGGTCGGCCTTGTCCACTCGGTAGTCGTTGAACTGCGACACGATATGGAACTTGTAGACTGCCCCCCGGCCGACGCCGGGCAGGAAGCCCTCCCAGATGCCCGACCGGCCCCGCTCGGCGAGAGGGTGCGCTTCGGCGTCCCAGCCGTTGAAGTCGCCCAGACGCTGACGGAGCGGGCGTTCGGAGCCCACACGGCGAAACGCGTCCCTCCGCGCCGTCCACCGTGGCGGGGTGGGCGCCGAGCTTGTCGTACAGCCGGAAGTGGCTCCCCTCGTTGAACAGGTAGAGGTCGTCCTCGGTGATCCTGGAGTACTCCGGCGCCGCGGGCGCGGGCTCCGCAGCCGGCCGTCGCGGCGCCTCCGCCGCGTCTCCGGCGTCGCCCCCGGTGGCGGTCCTGTCGTGCTCTTCGTGATCCATGGCGGTCTCCTCACTGTCCCGGTGCAGCGGCCGTCCGGCGCTCACTCCCCTCCGACGAGGGCGATGATGCCCCGCAGCGGGATCCGAACCCAACCGGGCCGGTTGTTCAGCTCGTAGCCGAGCTCGTAGATGGCCTTCTCGAGAAGGTAGGCCTCGAGCAGCGCATCGGTCTCGCCGCCGGCCGAGGGCACGAACGCCGCCCCGCGGACGACCTCCATGTAGGACCTCAGGAAGGCCGAGCCCACCCACTGGTACCAGAAGTGCACCCAGGGCTCCAGCCTCCGGCCGGCCCCGCGGTCCACGTGGCCGCTCTCGAGCGGCTGAACAGAGCCGTGTGCGCAGCGTAGTCGAAGGAGCGCAGCATCCCGGCCACGTCCCGCAGGGGCGAGCGCTTGATGCGCCGCTCCCCGATGGGGCGGGCCGGCTCCCCCTCGAAGTCGATGATGACGAAGTCCTTGCCCGTGAACAGCACCTGGCCGAGGTGGAAGTCGCCGTGGCAGCGCGTGCGCTGCGCCGTGATGCGGTGGGCCAGCTGGCGATGAAGCGCTCCAGCACGGCGTCGCGCAGCCCCACCACGGTGCGGGCGTCCTCCACGGCGTCCTCGGGCAGCGAGCGCAGGCGGCGCCTGAGCAGCGGAAAGACCCGGTCCGCGAGGCTGCGCATCCCCTGGTAGAGGGAGCGCTGGTACAGCGCCGTGAACGGCTCGGGAGCGAAGGCGGGGCCACCTCCCGGGGCGGCCAGGGCGAGGTGGAGCTCGGCCGTGCGGCGGCCCAGCAGCCAGGCTGAGTCCAGGTACGTCTCGACGAGGTCGACTGCCGCCGCCGACGGCTCCGCCTCCAGGAGCGCCCGCGGGCGGGAGCTGGCCATGGGGGGACCTCCCCTTCGCGGTGAGGGCCCCCACCCGTTCGAAGTAGCGCCGCAGGGCGTCCAGCGTGTACTGCCAGGCGTCCCCCTGGTTGGGCACCCAGGCCTGGAGCAGCCCCACCGTGGAGCTCTCGCCCCGGTGCCGGCGGTACTCCAGGGCGCCGGCGACGGCGGGCACGTTGACGAAGCCGCCATCGGTGAGGCGGCGGCCGATCTCGAGGTCGGGGTTGTCCCCCGGCTCGAGCCGCCGGAACAGCTTGAGGACGAAGCGCTGCCCATACGCCACGGAGCTGTTGCTCTGCTCGCCCCGGAGCAGGCGTGGCTCGGCGTCGCCCCCCGCTCCTCCGAGACGCCGGAACGCCCGGGTGGGTGAGGCCACGAGCTCCCCTTCGCCGCCCTTGAACCGGCGGCGCCGGGCAACCGCGTCCAGCAGCGCCGCCTGGAAGCGCGGATCGCAGAGCGCGTCGTAGAGCACCCCGTCGGCGCCGCGGCGTGACGGTCACGGCCGTGACCACCGCCTCGGGGCACTCCGCGGCAATCCGGCCGGCGTCGTCACCGGCCGCCATGGCCAGGGGGAGGACGTAGCTCTCGGGCTCACCGTCGGCGTACTCCGCCTCCACGAACAGGAGGACCGCGTCGACGGCCGCGGCGGTGAACGGGATGGATTCCGCGATGCGCACACCCTTGAGACGCTGGGCCTTGCCTCCGAACCACCGGCGTCCGGGCAGGAACTCCAGCAGCCGGTCCTCCAGCGCGGTCCTGGCCCTTCCGGCGAGCACCGAGTGCCAGCTCCCGGACACGGCGAGGGAGGGCCGGGCGGGGCCGGAGGGCCGGACCGCACCGGAGGGGGCCGGGCGGCGCAGGGAGAACCAGCAGAACGCGTAGGGCCCGAGGGTGAGCACGTAGGGGTCCTCGCCCACCTGGGGGAACTCGTTGAGCCCGAACACCTCCACCGGGACCGCCCCGGCCACCGTGGAAAGATCGAGCTCCGCGTACTGGACGAAGCGGGAGAGGTTGGCCACGACCAGCACCTCCTCGCCTTCCCAGCGGCGCACGAAGGCGAGGATCTTGGGGTTTTCGGGCAACAGCAACTCCAGCGAGCCCCGCCCGAGGGACCGCAGCCGCTTGCGCATCGCGATGAGGCGCTTCATCCACCACAGCAGGGAGTGGGAGTTGCCCTGCTGGGCCTCGACGTTGATCGCCTCGTAGTGGTACTCGGGGTCGATGATCATCGGCAGGTAGAGCCTCTGGGGGTTGGCGCGGGAGAAGCCGGCGTTGCGGTCGGGGCTCCACTGCATGGGCGTGCGCACGCCGTTGCGGTCGCCGAGGTAGAAGTTGTCGCCCATGCCGATCTCGTCGCCGTAGTAGATGACCGGCGTGCCGGGCAGCGAGAAGAGGAGCCCGTTCATCAGCTCGATCTCGCGCCGGTCGTTGCCGAGCAGCGGCGCCAGGCGGCGCCGGATGCCCGAGGTTGATGCGGGTCTGCGGGTCCGAGCCGTAGACCCGGTACATGTAGTCGCGCTCCTCGTCGGTGACCATCTCCAGCGTCAGCTCGTCGTGGTTGCGCAGGAACATCGCCCACTGGCAGGCCTCGGGGATCGCCGGGGTCTGCTCCATGATGTCCACGATGGGGAACCGGTCCTCCATGTGGACCGCCATGAACAGCCGCGGCATGACGGGAAAGTGAAAGGCCATGTGGCACTCGTCGCCGTCGCCGAAGTAGGCGGCGGCGTCCTCCGGCCACTGGTTGGCCTCGGCCAGCAGCATGCGGCCGGGGTAGTGCTGGTCCACGTGGGCGCGGAGCTCCCTGAGGAAGGCGTGCGTCTCCGGCAGGTTCTCGCAGTTGGTGCCCTCGCGCTCGTACAGGTAGGGCACGGCGTCGAGGCGCATCCCGTCCACCCCCAGGTCGAGCCAGAAATCCATGGCCTTCGTCACGGCGTCCCGCACCCGGGGGTTGTCGTAGTTCAGGTCGGGCTGGTGGGAGTAGAACCGGTGCCAGTAGTAGGCCTTGGCCACCGGGTCCCACGTCCAGTTCGACGACTCGAAGTCCTGGAAGATGATGCGGGCGTCGGCGTAGCGCTCCGCCGTGTCGCTCCACACGTAGAAGTCCCGCCACCGGCTGCCCCGCACCGCCCGCCGGGCCCGCTGGAACCAGGGGTGCTGGTCGGAGGTGTGGTTGACGACCAGCTCCGTGATCACCCGCAGGCCGCGGGCGTGGGCCTGCCGGAGAAAGGCCTTGAAGTCGCCCAGCGTGCCGTAGTCGGGGTGGACGCGGGTGTAGTCGGCGATGTCGTAGCCGTCGTCCTTCAGCGGCGACGGGTAGAACGGCAGCAGCCAGATCGCCGTGACCCCGAGGTCCTGCAGGTAGTCGAGCCTGGCGGTCAGGCCGCGAAAGTCGCCGATCCCGTCGCCGTCGCTGTCGGCGAAGGCACGGACGTGGAGCTCGTAGATGACCGCGTCCTGGTACCAGAGGGGATCGTCCCCCCCGCCAGAACGACGTCGCGCCGGCTCTCCATGGCTTTCGCGCCCTCTCCTTCCTCCGTCCGCCTCACAGGTAGTACTCGAAGTCGTGCTCGGTGCGGACCCGCCGGCGCAGCCGCAGCACGTGGGCAGGCATCACCGCCGGGTCGAGCTCCACGAAGTTGCGCTCCCCGTGCCAGAGGAAGCGAGCGTCCCCGATGAGGTCGTGGACCTGGTAGGCCTGCCCCGCGGCCAGCCCGAGCGCCTCGAGGTCCAGCGTCACCCACCCCGACTGGCGGTGGACGGGATCCAGGTCGACCACGACCACGATCACGTTCGAAGCGTCCCCGCTCCGCTTGCTGAAGCAGACGAGGTCGTCGTTGTCCACCGCGTGGAAGTGGAGCCCCTCGTCGCGCTGCAGCGCGGGGTTGGCCCGGCGTACCCGGTTCAGCCGGGCGATGAGCTCCCGCAGCGGCTCGCTCCCCGGCGCGCCCCAATCCCGGAGCTGGTATTTCTCCGAGTCCAGGTACTCCTCGCTCCCGGGCTCCCGGGCACGCGCCTCGCAACGCTCGAAGGCGGGGCCGTAGATGCCGTAGCTCGCCCCCAGGGTGGCGGCCAGCACCAGCCGGATGACGAACGCCGCCCGGCCGCCGAGCTGAAGGTACTCGGTGAGGATGTCCGGAGTGTTGGGCCACAGGTTCGGGCGGAAGAAGTCGCGAAGCCCCGGGGCGCCCAGCTCTCCGAAGTACTCCTCGAGCTCCCGGCGCGTGTTCCGCCAGGCGAAGTACGTGTAGGACTGGGTGAACCCCACCTTGGCCAGGCGCTGCATCACGGCGGGTCGGGTGAACGCCTCGGCCAGGAAGATGGTCTCCGGCCAGGCTTTCTTCACCTCCGAGATGAGCCACTCCCAGAAGGCGAAGGGCTTGGTGTGGGGGTTGTCGGCGCGGAACACCCGCACGCCCTCCGAGGCCCAGAAGCGCACCACGTCCAGCAGCGCCTGCCACAGACCCTGCCAGTCGGCGGTCTCGAAGTCCAGCGGCACGATGTCCTCGTACCGCTTGGGCGGGTTCTCCGCGTACTGGATCGTGCCGTCGGCGCGGTACCGGAACCACCCCGGGTGCTCGCGCACCCAGGGGTGGTCGGGGGAGCACTGAAACGCGATGTCCAGGGCCACCTCCACACCCCGCTCGCGAGCGGCGCCGACGAGAGCGCGGAAGTCGTCCAGGCTCCCCAGGCGGGGGTGCACCGCGGTGTGGCCGCCCTCCTCGGAGCCGATGGCCCACGGGCTGCCCGGATCGTCCCCGGAGGCCGCGAGGGCGTTGTTGGCGCCCTTGCGGTGGGTGTGGCCGATGGGGTGGACGGGGGGCAGGTAGAGCACGTCGAAGCCCATGGCCGCGATGTCGTCGAGGCGGGCGGCGCAGTCGGCGAAGGTCCCGTGCGCGGTCCCGGCGCCGCAGGAGCGCGGGAAGAGCTCGTACCAGGCGCCGAAGCGGGCCAGCGGAGGGTCCACGACCACTGCGAGCTCCCGCGGGTACGTCGCCGCCACGGTGAGGTCGGGGTGCGCCGCCATGAGCGCCGCGAGCTCGCCGTCGCGGGCCGCCGCCAGGGCGGCCGCGCTGCCGGGGGAGCGCAGCGCCGCCTCCCACCGCCGCAGCCGGACGGCGTCCTCGCCGTCGGCCCGGGACGCCGCCGCCGCCACCAGCCCGGCACCGGCGAGGATGTCCACCGAGACTTCCTGGCCGGCCTCCGCCTTGGCGGCCACTGCCGCACGCCAGCTGGCGAAGCGGTCCACCCAGGCTCGCACGGTGTACCGGTAGCGCCCCACCGAGTCCACCGCGAACGATCCGCGCCAGCGGTCGTTGCCCAGGGGCTGCATGGGGCTCTCCCGCCAGCCGTCCTCCTCCTCCCGCCGGTGCAGCACGACGGCGGCGAGCGCGTCGTGGCCGTCCGCGAAGACCCGGGCGCGCACCTCGACGGTGTCCCCCGCGATCCGCTTGGCCGCGAAGCGCCCGCACTCCACCTCGGGGGTCACCCCTTCGATGGCGACCCGCCTGCGACCGTCCCCCGTCCCCTGCTGTCCCGCCGGCACCCCGGCCATCGGAACCCCCCTTCCCTGCACTGTTTTCCAGCGCCCTTCGCCGGCGCGATATTCCTCGCGGAAGGCGTCAGCGGGACCGGCTCGGGCGCGCCAGGGCGACCCGGAGCAGCTCGGGAAGCCGCGCCAGGAAGGCGCCGCGGGGCAGCACCACCGCCCCGGCGGAGCGAACAGCGGCGAGCCGCGCTGCATCCACGTGGGGACCGAAGGCGAGCACCTGCGCCCCCGCGGCCGCGAGGGTCTTCACGGCCGCCGCCGGGTCGTCGCCCAGGACGTCCAGGTCGGCCACGACAGCCGTGCACGACCGGGCCCGCTCGTCCCCAGGACCCTCCAGCGCCACCGGCACGGCCCCCGCGTCGCGCACGGCGGCGTCGACCGGCACCCGGAGAAAGAGGTTCGTCACCAGCAGTCCCACCTTCGGCTCAGCCACGGAGGACCTCCAGGAGCAGATCGGGTCGATTGGTGGTGATGGAAGCGACCCCGCTGCCGGCGAGCTCGGCGAGGCGGGCCCGGGTGCTCGGCGCCCAGGGGTGCAGGGGCACCCCGGTGGGCAGGAGCGCCTCGACGAGGCGGTGGAACGGGGACAGCGCCACGCCTTCGGGAACGCCCCCCGCGGGCAGGCGGTCGATCACCCAGGAACGCCTCAGCTCCGGTATCTCCGCCCCGACCGCCGCGAGCGCTGCGGGGGAGAAGGAGATGACGAGCGTCCTGTCGCGCCGGGGCAGCAGGAGACGCCGCAACGCCTCCATCCCCGCCCGCAGCACCGCCGCCGCCACCGGCTTCACCTCCACGAACAGCCAGCGGTCGCGGGGCACGGCGCGCACCACGGCCTCCAGGGAGGGCACGCCGGCGCCTTCGAGCTCGGCGGCGCCCCAGCGCCGCACCGGCCGCCCCTGAAAGCCGAGGTCGTGGTGGCACACCCACACGCCCTCCGCGGACGGCCGGATGTCTACCTCCACCCCGTCCGCGCCGACCTCCAGCGCCGCGGCGATTCCGGCCAGGGAGTTGTCCGGATGACGGGACGGGAAGCCTCGGTGGCCGATGACGAGCGGCGGCATCAGGCCAGGATCGAGTAGCCGCCGTCCACGAGCAGGGTCTGGCCCTGGATCATGGCGGCGTACTCCGTGCAGAGGAAGACGACGGCGTTGGCGACGTCCTGGGGCTCGATGAGGCGTCCGGCCGGAGTGCGGCGGGCCGACTCGTCGATGAGCTGCTCCCGGTTGGGGAAGTGCTTGAGGGCGTCGGTGTCCACGGTGCCCGCGGAGACGGCGTTCACGCGCACGCCCCGCGGCCCCAGTTCGGCGGCGAGGTGGCGCACCATGGACTCCAGGGCCGCCTTGGAGGCGCCCACCGCGGTGTAGTTCGGGATCGCCCGTACGGCCCCCAGCGACGACACCGCGACCACCACGCGCTCCCCCTGGGAGGGCAGCTGGAGGAAGTGCTGCACCAGGGGCAGCAGGGCGGCCGCGTTGATGTCCATGGTCCAGTGGAAGTGGTGCAGCGTCAGCTCGGTGACGGGCTTGAGCACGCCCGACGCCGCGTTGGACACCAGGATGTCCAGCTCGCCCCACTGTGCGCGGATCTCCTCGAAAATCGCCTCGACGTGGTCCTCGTTGGCGACGTTGCCCTTGACAAGGAGCGCCTGGGCCCCGCGGACCTCGATTTCCCGCGCCACGTCCTCCGCCGCTGCGCGGTTGCGGAAGAAGTTGATGGCGACGTCCACCTTGAAGTCCGCCAGCGACAGCGCGATGGCCCTCCCGATGCCCCGGGACGAGCCGGTGACGAGGGCGCGCTTGCCGCGCAAACGCAGGTCCATTCCGGTTCTCCTTCGCAACCCACGATAAAGCGATTTCTTCTCAGGCGCAACGCAACCGGCGGATGCTATACTGACGCCCCTGGCGTGCGCCGGGCGCGGAGGTCTTCCCGATGCAACTGGTTGCGACAGAGCTGAGAGCGGGCAACATCGTGGTGCACAACGGACAGCTGCACCGCGTCCTTTCGGTCACCCACATCACGCCGGGAAACTGGCGCGGCATGGTCCAGTGCAAGCTGCGCAACCTCAAGACCGGCAACTCCCTGGAGCACCGCTTCCGGTCCGAGGACAAGATCGAGAAGGCGTCGATGGACACCCAGGAGATGCAGTACCTCTACTCCGACGCCGCCGGCCACCACTTCATGAACACCGAGACGTTCGAGCAGGCCTCGCTGACGGACGAGACCCTCAGCGACGCCCTGAGCTACCTGCTCCCCGACACCGTCATCGCCGTGGACTACTACGAGGGGGAGCCGGTGGCCATCGAGCTGCCCAACACCGTGGTCCTCGAGGTCGTGGAGACCGACCCGCCGCTCAAGGGCGCCACGGCGTCCGGCGGCCCCAAGCCCGCCAAGCTCGAGACCGGCCTCATGGTGCAGGTGCCGCAGTTCATCGAGACCGGCACGAAGATCGTGGTCGACACCCGCAGCGGCGAGTACCAGTCCCGGGCCTGACGCACCCGCGGTCCTCCCCGGGCTCAGAACAGCGAGCCGCCGGTGACGAGGACCACCGGCCCGCTGCCGTCGTCGGGAAACGCCACCTCGAGGCGCACGATGCGCAGGATCGCGGCGCGGGTGATCTCGGCGAGGAGACCGGCGCCGACGTCGGCCCGCCACCCCCCGGTGGACGGTCCCACCCGCGGATCCCAGGTCCTGCCCGCGTCGGCGAAGACGTCCACGCCGATCACCGCGAGATGGAGGACCTCCCCGGTCAGCTTGGCGCGGAACTCCGCGTTACCGATGACCCGTGAGGTGCCGTCGAAGAAGTCCGGGTTCCATCCCCTCAGCCCCACGTCGGCGCCGAGAGTGAGCTGGCGGTCGCGGTCCAGCGCATGGCCGACGTCGCCGGCGATCCGGCCCCGCCACCCCACCGCGCCGGTGCGCGCCGTGCCGAGCTCCAGGTGGAAGACCGTGTTGCGCGGGTTGCCGTGGTCGAGGCGGCCGTCGACGGCGCCGTCGAGCCACGTGTACCAGCGACCGCGCAACACGCCCCGGTGTGTCGAGGCGTCGAGCTGCACGCGGCCGGAGTCGCCGCCCAGCGCCGGGACGGAGAAGCCCGCGGTGATCTGCCAGTTGGGCCCGAGGGGCACGTCCTCCTGGCGGACAAAGGCGCGGAAGCCCCGCACCACCTCCCAGCGGTCCACCTCGTGGTCCCACCCCACCTGGACCCCCTGAAGGGCGTAGTCCGACGGGCTCTCGAAAGGGCGGCCGTCGCGGTAGGTCCAACCGGCGAAGCGCGCGTTGTCCACGAACAGGCCGAAGGTGAGCCGGTCGACCACCGCGGTGCCGCGTCCGAGCTTGAGGCCGCCCCAGACCTGGAAGGTGCGGCGGACGGCGCCGCCGCCGACGACCCGGTGCCCGCTCGCGTACAGCCACTCCTTCAGCGAGCTGCGGCGGAACTCGACCCCGCCGGCCCGCGGCGTGTCCAGGGCGAAGAACGGGTACTCCAGCTTGAACGCGTCGGCGGTCCCGTCCGAGGCGTCCTGCCGCGAGGCGCCCAGACGCCACCGGGTGCCCAGGAACAGCGGGTCGGTGTACCCCAGCGTCAGGTAGCGGCGCTCCTCGTTGGACTCGGTGTCCACGGCGAGGGTCTTGCCCCACCCCAGGAAGTTGGTGTCCGCCAGGGACAGCCCGGCGCTCTGCCGGTTGCCGTAGACCCCGTAGTTGAAGGAGACCTCCAGCGTCCACTGGTCGTGGGTCTCGACGACGACCTCGGCGCCCCCCTCCACCTGCCGCGCCCTGATCTCCACGGGGGACAGGAACCCCGTGGCGCGCAGCAGCCGCGCGCTCTCCGCCAGCTTGGCCGGATCCAGCGGGTCGCCCACCTTGAAGAGCAGGATCGAGCGGATGAAGCGCTCGCGGGTGACGATGTGCAGCGCATCGGCCGCGCGGTACGGCCACGCCGAGCTGCCCGGGTCGTTGAGGTCGAACACGTTGTGCCGCTCGATCCTGATCGCGACGATGGGCGTCCCCGCGGGCACGGCCCCCGGGACGGAGGCGACCACCGCGAACGCGAGAACCCATGGCAGCATGCACCGCCATTCTACGGCGGCGGCGGCGGACCCGCGGGTGACCGGGACCGTGACGGGGGTCACCCGCCCGACGGCCGCGGCCCCGGCGGACACGGCGACGGGGGAGCCGTGCGTCGAGCGCGGCAGCGCCGGGAGCACCTCCCTCGTCCTCGACGACGCCCAGACGGTGGCGGCCGGGGCGCCGGAGCGGGTCGCCGCTCGGGCGGGCGCTATCCTGGAAGGAAGATGCACGTGACGGCCGCCGTGCCGGGAGGCGTGACATGCCGACCACCGTTCGCGAACGCATGGAGCAGCTGGTCCGCCGGACCCAGGACGCCGTGTGCGCCGCCCTGGCGGCGGCGGACGGCGGCGCGTTCCGGGAGACGGCCTGGCAGCGCCGCGACGGGGGCGGCGGCACGAGCCGGGTGCTCGAGGGCGGCGAGGTCTTCGAGAAGGCGGGCGTCAACGCCTCCACCGTGTGGGGCACCGTGGACGAGGCGGCGGCCCGGGACATGGGCGGCGGCGAGGCGCCGCCGTCGGCCGACCCCGCCTTCTTCGCCACCGGTGTCAGCGTGGTCATCCACCCGCGGAGCCCCATGGTCCCCACCGCCCACTGCAACTACCGGTACTTCGAGCGCGGCGACGGCACCGCCCCGGGCTCCTGGTGGTTCGGTGGCGGCGCCGACCTGACGCCGGCGTACCTGTTCGAGAAGGACGCGCGGCACTTCCACCGCGTGCACAGGGAGGCCTGCGACCGCCACGACCCCTCCGTCTACCCCGCCTTCAAGCGCTGGTGCGACGAGTACTTCACCCTGGTCCACCGCGGCGAGACGCGGGGGGTCGGGGGCATCTTCTTCGACGGCCTCAACGACTGGGAGGCCGAGGACATCCTGGCCCTGGTGGCCGACTGCGCGGCGGCGTTCCTCCCCGCCTACCTGCCCGTGGTCGAGCGCCGCCACCGCCTGCCCTACACGCCGGCGCAGCGCGACTGGCAGCTGCTGCGCCGGGGCCGGTACGTGGAGTTCAACCTCGTCTACGACCGCGGCACCTCGTTCGGGCTGCGCACCGGGGGGCGCACGGACTCGGTGCTCGTGTCGCTGCCGCCGGAGGCCCGCTGGATCACCGACGATGAGCCGGAGCCGGGGTCCCCCGAGGCCGCGCTGGTGGAGGTCCTGCGCCACCCGCGGGAGTGGGCCTGACCGGCGCTCAGCGGGCGGGGACGAAGCGCTCGGCGGCGAGGCGGCGGAGCGCCGCGACGTCCTCCGCGCGGCTGCGGGACAGCGGCACGGTGCGCGCGAGCTCGGCGAGCAGGTCGGCGGTGCCGAGGCGGTCGCGGCCTCCGGCGAGCAGACCGTAGAGGGCCGAGACCACCGCCTGCTCGATCTCCGCCCCCGAGAACCCCGCGCTGGCCTGCACCAGGGCGCCCAGGTCCACCGCCGAGGGTTCCTGCCGGCGCAGCATCAGGTGGATGCGGAAGATCTCCCGCCGCTCCTCCTCGTCGGGCAGGTCGATGAAGAAGATCTCGTCGAAGCGGCCCTTGCGCAGCAGCTCCGGAGGCAGCGCCGAGAGGTCGTTGGCGGTGGCCGTCACGAACACCGTGGCCTGCTTCTCCTGCAGCCAGGTGAGGAACGTCCCGAACAGCCGCTTCCCCAGCCCGGCGTCGGCCTCGGAGGAGCCGACGCCGCCGAACGCCTTCTCCAGCTCGTCGATCCACAGCACCGCGGGGGCGACGGCCTCGGCGCTCGACAGGGCGTCGCGCATGCGCTTCTCGGACTCGCCGATGTACTTGTCGAAGAGCCTGCCGGGATCCAGGCGCAGCAGCGGCATGCCCCACTCCCGGGCGATGGTCTTCGCCGCGAGGCTCTTGCCGCACCCCTGCACGCCGACGAACAGGACCCCCCGCGGCGGCGCCAGCCCCAGCTCGCGGGCCTTCGGCGAGAAGCCCGCGCGCTGTCGTGCGAGCCACGCCTTGAGGGAGCGCAGCCCGCCCAGGGCGGCGACGTCGCCGCCGAGCTCCACGAACTCGAGCACCCCGGACTGCTCCACCCGCTCGCGCTTGGCCTCCAGAGCCCGCGGCAGGTCGGCGGCGTCGAGCACGTTGTCGTCGAGGACGCACGCGCTCACCACGCGCCGCACCTCGCTCAGCGTCAGCCCGCGCAGATTGCTGACGAACTGCTCGATCTCCTTCTCGTCGAGGCGGTTGGAGAACCGCTGGTTGCGCGACAGGTCGAGGAGGGTCTCGAACACCGCCCGGCGGAGCACCTGGTCGTCGGGGAGCTCGAGCCGGTAGCGGGCGGCCAGCTTGCGGAGCTCGGCGGGCAGCTCGACGGACGGGGCCGACAGCACCAGCGTGACGGGGACCGACACGTTTTCCTGGGCGATCTCGCGCACCGCGCGGGCGATCTCCGGCTCCTCGAGGTACGGCGTGAAGTCCCTGAGGAGGTAGACGGCGGGGATGCGCGCCGCCCGGATGTGGCGCAGCGCCCGCACCGGCTCCTGGGTGTCGTAGACGGCGCTGCCGAAGCCGTGGCGGAACAGGCCCTCGGTCACCGACCAGGTGAACAGGGCCAGGGAGAGCTCGGCGCAGCTCACGGCCAGGAGGCTGATGAGCCGCTCCTCCTCGGCCGTCTCCACGGTGAGGATGGGGTGCCGCGACTTGATGAGGAGGCGGAGCTCGTCCACGCTGGCCCCAGTGTGCCAAGCGCGTCCGCGCGGCGCAAGCCGCGGACGTTGACAGCGTCCGCGCGGGTGTGGTCGCATCGCGGGGGAGGGTGTCGGGTGGACGACGTCCAGGGTGAGTGCCGGCGGGACGCCCGGTTCAGGGTGTGCCGCGGGGCGCGGAGCACGGAGGACGCGCTCCTCGCGCACGTCGGCGCCCTGCTCGACGGCGCCGCCGCCGACCCCGCGCTCCTCGCCCTGCCGGTGATCGTCGTGGTGCCCTCGGCGAGCCTGCGCGACCACCTGGCCGCCGAGGCGGTGCGGCGGCGGGGAAGGGCGGCGGCCGGGCTCCGCGTCCTCACCGTCTTCGCGGTGGCCTCGGAGGTCCTCCGGCACCGCGGGGAGACCCCCAGGGGGGGCGGACGCCTGTTCGACATCCTTGCCCGCCGCTTCGCCCGGCGCGAGCCCTCCCTCGCGGGCCCCCTGGACGCCCTCCAGGACGGCTACGCCGCCGTCGCCGCGGCCGTCCGGGACCTCCTCGACGCGGGGTTCGTGACGCCCCTGGCCGAGGGCGTGGGCGAGCGCATCGAGGAGCTCGCCCGCCGGGAGGCGTGGGGCGACACCGCGCGCCGGGCGGGGGCGCTGGTCCGGGTGGCCGCCGCCTGCGACCAGGCGGCCGAGGCGGCCGGCGTCGACGGCCCGGGACGCCTCCTGAGCCGCGCCGCCGACGCCGTGGCGGCGGACCCTCTCGAGGCCCTCCCCGCCCGCGCCGTGCTCGTCCACGGCTTCGCCGACGCGACCGGGACCGCCGGCGACCTGCTCCGGGCGCTGCTGCGGCGGCCGGACGCCACCGTCTACCTCGACGAGCCCCCCGACCCGGCCCACCCCGGCGAGCCGGACCCGGGAGTCCGGTTCGTCCGGCGCTTCGCCGCCAGCCTGGGCGCGGCCCCGCCCCGCGAGGGCGCCGTCGGACCGGCGGCCGGGAGCCCGTCCCTGGAGCTCTTCCACGCCCCCGGGGCCTCCGCCGAGGCCCGCGAGGTGGCCACCCGCGTGCGCCGCCTCCTCGACGCCGGCGCCCGGCCCGAGGCGATCCTCGTCGTCGCGCGCGACCTCGGCCCCGTCGCGCTCCCGCTCCGCGTCCACCTGCGCCGCCTGGGCGTGCCGTTCTCCGGGGCCGGGGCCCCCGGCCCGCCGTCGGGCCTGAGGAGGCGGCTGGCCGCCCTGGCCGCGCTGCTGGAGCACGGCGGCGGCCTCGCGGTGGACCGCTGGCTGGACGCGGCGGCGGTCCTGTCGCCGCCGCTGGACCGGCCTGCGCGGGAGGCCACCGGAACCACCCGCGGAGGGCGTGCGCCCGCACCCGACCTGCTGCTGGCGCTGCGCACCCTGGGGGCCGGCCGGCTCGCCCAGGTGGCGGCGCTCCGCACCGGCGAGCTGATCCCGGGGGGCCGGCTGCGGCTGCCGGTGCACCGGGGCGCGGCCGCCGGCGGCGACGGCGAGGAGACCGCCGCGCGCTCCGAGCGGAGGACGCTGCCCCGGGGGGTCGTCGAGGACGCCGTGGACGCGGCCGCGCGCCTGCTCCGCTTTCTCGAGGGCTGGCCCGCCAGGGCCCCCCTCGCCACCCACCTGGCGCGGTGCCGGGCGCTGCTCGGCGACCACCTGGGCTGGCGCGAGGCGACGGAGGGCGCCGCGGAGGCCGCGGAGGCCCTGGCCGCCGTGGCGGCCGACGTCCCCGCCGAGCTCCTCCTGGAACGGGAGGAGGCGCTGCTGCTGGTGCGCCGGGAGCTGGCCGGGCGCGGCTTCGCACCGCTGGGCGGCGCCGGCGGCGGCGTCCAGGTGCTGTCGGTCACGGAAGCCCGGGGACGTACGGCCTCGCACCTCTTCCTCCTCGGTCTCAACCGGGGGGCGTTCCCCCGCCAGGTCACCGAGGACCCCCTGCTTCCCGACGCCTTCCGTCTCGCCCTGCGGCAGGACGTGCTCCCCGACGTCCCGGTCAAGGGCGCCGGCCACGACGAGGAGCGCTACCTGTTCGCACAGCTGCTCTCCGCCGCGCCCCGCGTCACCCTCTCCTGGCAGTCCTGCGACGACGACGGCAGACCCGTGCCGCCCTCGCCCCTGGTGGAGCGCCTCCGCCTCGAGGGCGGGCTCCCGGCCCCGCAGGCGGCGCGCTCCCTGTTCGCGCCGCCGGTCGCCGGCGCCACGGTCCGACCCGCCCACGAGCACGCCGTGCTCGCCGGCCTCTACGGCGACCGGGCCACCTTCGCCGCCGCCCTGCGGGCCGCGCTCGCTGGAGAGGACGGCCCGGGCGCCGGCCGCGCTGAGGGCCGGCTGGCGGTCCTCGAGGAGCTCGACCCGGACTGGTCGACCCCGGACGGCCGGGCGCGGCGGGAGGACCTGGGCCCCTACTTCGGGTTCGTGGGTCCGGCAGGGCAGGCGGAGGAGGAGGCCGGGGAGCTGCCCATCACCGCGCTGGAGACCCTGGCGGGGTGTCCCTGGCAGGCGTTCCTGCGCCGCCGCCTCCACCTGGAGGCCCCCCCGGACCCGCTGGAGTCGATCCCCACCCTGGACGTCGCGCTGGTGGGCAGCACCGTGCACGGCGCGCTCCAGCGGGTCGTCACCGCCGGAGGCGGCGGCGCGGCCACCGTCGAGGAGGCCGAAAGCGGCCCCTCCGCGCCGGTGCCCTGGCCCGGCGAGCCTGCCCTCGCCGCGCTGGTGGCCGCCGAGGCGGGAGCGCAGGCGGCGGCCGCGGGCGCGCCGTGGCTGGCGGCGGCCCTGGCACGGCGTGCCCTGCCCTTCGTGCGCCTCGCCGGACGCCTCGACTGGCCGGCGGGGGGCACCCTCCCGGTGGCGGGCGCCGAGGTGAGGGGCGCCTTCGACGTGCCCGTGCACGGCGGCCGTCCCTGGCGCGTCACGTTCCGCGCCGACCGCGTGGACGCCTCGGAAGACGGCCTCCGGCTCACCGACTACAAGACCGGACGGCCGTTCTCCGCTTCGAAGAACGAGCAGACGCGGCGCCGACACACCCTTGCGCGGCTCCGCAGCGGCCGCAACCTCCAGGCCGCCGCCTACGCCCGCGGCGGCGGCGCGGGCGCCCGGGGCCGCTACCTCTTCCTGCGGGACCCCGGCGACCCGGGCACCCCCGACGAGGTCCGCGCCGCGGAGCTGGGGGCGGCCGACCCCGAGGCCGCGTCGCTCCTGGCGGCGGTGGCCGGCGCCGTCGTGGAGGGGTGGCGGGCGGGGGTCTTCCTGCCCCGCCTCCTCCAGCGCGACCTGGAGCACCGCCCCGCGGCCTGCCAGTACTGCGAGCTCCTCCAGGCCTGCCTGCAGCAGGACTCCGGCGCCGGAGCGCGCCTCGCCCGCTGGGTCGAGGCGGCCCGGAGGTCGGGCGGCCCTGCCGCCGGCGGTCCGGCGCTGGAGACGGCCTGGCGGCTGTGGTCCCTGGACGAACCCGCCGGGGAGGACGACGCGTGAGCGCCGGCGCGCCCCTCCGCGCCGCCGACCGCGCGGCCAGGCTCGCGGCCCAGACGGAGTTCCTCCGCCCGGTGGTGCTGGAGGCGGGGGCCGGCACCGGGAAGACCGCCACGCTGGTCGCCCGGATCGTGGCCTGGTGCCTCGGCGGGGGCTGGGGGGCGGTCTCCGGCGAGGGCGAGGAGGACGCCGCCGCCACCGTCCTCGACGGCGTCGTGGCCATCACCTTCACCGAGGCCGCGGCGGCCGAGATGGCGGCCCGGGTCGGCGCGGCGTTCGCCGACCTCGCGGAGGGACGGCTGCCGGTGGGGGTCTTCGCCGAGGCCGTGCCCCCCGACTCCGCCGAGCGCCGCACCCGTGCCCGGCTGCTGCTCGCGAACCTGGACCGCCTGACGGCCACCACCATCCACGCCTACTGCCGGCGCCTGCTCGCCGAGCACCCCGTGGAGGCCCGCCTCCACCCGCAGTTCGAGGTGGACGCCGAAGCCGCGGTCCTCGAGGAGGTGGTCCGGGACGTCACCGAGGACGGGATCCGCGCCGCCTACGCCCGGGGCGAGGCCGACCCGCTCGGCCGGGCCGCCCTGGATCTCGCCGGCGCCGGCCGCGGCCCCAGGGAGATCGCAGACGCCCTCCTCGCGCTGGCCGGGGAGGGCGTCCCGGCGGCGGCGCTGGAGCGCGACCCCTTCGACGCCGTCACCGTGCGGCGCCTCCTGGACGGGGTGACCGCCGCGGCCGCGGCCCTCGACGCCGCCGTCGCCGGCGCCTTCGCGACGGCGCGGTCCGTTGCCAAGGCGCAGCAGGTCGCGGCCGGCGCGGCGACCCTCGCCGCCAGGGGCGCCGGCCTCGGGCTCGACGGCCTCAAGGGGCTCGTGGCCGAGGTCCTCGACGACACCTGCCTGACCCGCCTCAAGGCGTGGGCCGGGGACGACTTCACCAAGAGCGAGCGCGAGGCCCTTGCCGGGCGCACCCCCGCGGCGGCCCGGGCCGCCGCGGGGCTGTACGCCGCCGCCGCCGGCGCCCTCAGGCTGGACCCCGCCGGGTACCTCGCCGCCAGCCGCGTGCTCGCGCCGCTCCTCGCAACCGTCCACGAGGAGCTCCACCGCCGGGGCGTCGTCACCTTCCAGGGGCTCCTGGCCGACGCCCACGCGCTTCTGGCCGGCGCGCCGGCCGTGTGCGACCGGGTGCGCCGGCGGACCCGGCAACTGCTGGTCGACGAGTTCCAGGACACGGACCCGCTCCAGTGCGAGATCGTCGAGCTCCTCGCCCTCTCGGGCCCCGCGGACGAGCGGCCGGGCCTGTTCATCGTCGGCGACCCGAAGCAGTCCATCTACGGCTGGCGCAACGCCGACCTGGCCGCCTACGAGGCCTTCGTCCACCGCGTCCTGGCGGGCGGGGAGCCGCTGCGTCTCACCGTCAACTTCCGCTCCCGGCCGGCCATCCTGGAGGAGGTCGAGAGGATCGCGGCGCCGGTGATGGTCGAGGAGGCGGGGGTGCAGCCGCGCTTCGAGCCCCTCCTGCCGTGCGAGGCGCGCGCGGCCGAGGCGTCCGCCGGCGGGGGCGGCGAAGGGGTGGAGCACTGGGTCTCCTGGGCGCCCGGCGAGGCGGGCGGGCCGGGGACCACGCGGGGCCGGGCCACCGCCCTCGAGGCGGAGGCCATCGCCCGGGACATCCGGCGGCGCCACGACGCCGGGGAGCTCGAGTGGCACGACGCGGGGCTCCTCCTGCGCGCCACCAGCAACCTGGCCGTCTACCTGCGGGCGCTGCAGGAGGCCGGCGTCCCCTACGCCGTGGAGCGCGACCGCTCGTACTTCCAGCGCCGCGAGATCATCGAGGCGGCGGCCCTCGTCCGCGCCGTCATCGATCCCCTCGACCACCTGGCGCTGGTGACGGCGCTGCGCTCGCCGCTGGCCGGCGTGCCCGACGCCGGCCTCGCCGCCCTGTGGGGCACTCCCTTCCCCGACGAGGTCACGAGGCTCGTCGACGCGGCGGGCGTGCTCCCGCCGGGGCTGGAGGCGTCGATCTCCACGGCCCTGGCCGCGATCCCCGCCGGCGTGCCGGGGATGGAGCGCATCGCCGGCTGGGAGGCGAACCTCCGCGCCTTCCTCTCGGACCTCGCGGCCCTGCGGGCGTCCTTCGCGGCGGAGGCTCCCGACGCCTTCGTGGAGCGTCTCCGGGCCTCGACGCTGCTGGAGGCCACCGAGGCCGCGCGCTACCTCGGCACGTTCCGTATCGCCAACCTGGACCGCTTCTTCCGCCAGCTCCTCGAGGCCCTCGCCGGCGGCGGCGACGTCCACGCCGTGCTGCGGCTGCTGCGCCGCTCGGTGGCCGAGGAGCGCCAGGCCGAGGAGGGCCGCCCCCGGGAGGCGGCCGAGGACGCGGTGCAGGTGATGACGATCCACAAGGCCAAGGGCCTCGACTTCCGCCACGTCTACGTGGCCGAGCTCCACCACCGCTCGCAGCGCGGCTCCAGGGAGGAGGTCCAGGCGTTCAGGCACGAGGGGCGCTGGGAGCTGCTGCTGTTCGGCGCACCGTCCCCCGGGTTCGGCGGCGTGGAGGACAGGCGGCGGCGGGTGGAGGCGGCCGAGCTGGTCCGCACCCTCTACGTGGCCGTCACCCGCGCCAGGGACCGCCTGGTCCTGGCCGGCCTGGTCGAGCCGCGGCCCCTCAAGGGCGGTCCCGCCGGCGCCGCCTGCCACGCCGACCTGCTCCGCTTCCGGCCGCACACCCCCGACCTGGTCGGAGCCTGGGACCAGATCGTCCCTGGCGCGCCGGCACCGGAGCTGCGGGACGACGCCGGCGTGCGCTGGGCGTTCCCCGGCCTCGAGGACACCGGCGGGGACAGCCGCGGACGGCGCCGCACCCTTCCCGTGGCCTCCCCGGAGGTCATCCGGGCCGACGCGGCCCGCCTCGCCGTGCTGCGCGCGGAGGCGGAGGCGCGCATGGCCCGCCGCTTCCGCGGCGCGGTCTCCGCCGAGGCCCACGCGGCGCTGGCCGGGCAGCTGCACGACGGCGAAGGCGACGCCGGGCTCTCCCGCCACGCGCCCCCGGCGGGGACAGCAACGGCGGTGGGCACGGCGGTCCACGCGTTCTTCGAACGCTTCGACCTCGCGGCACCCCCGGCGGAGGAGACGGCGCGGCGGCGGCGGGAGGCGGCGGCGCTCCTCGCCGGGCTCGTGCCGCCCGCCTCGCTCGAGCCCGCCCGGCGCCAGCTCGAGGCCGTCCTCGACACCGTCCTGGCGGGACGCCTGTGGCGGCGGTTCACGGCGCTCGGCGCCGCCGTCGCCGCACGGGAGCTTCCCGTGCTCCTGCCCCCCGGAGAGGAGGGGCCGGTGGGGGTCCTCGCCGGCGCGGTGGACCTCCTGTTCCGCGACCCGGAGGACGGCGCCTGGGTGGTCGCCGACTACAAGACCGACGACGTCGCCGCCGCGGATCTCGACGCGCGGGCCGCCGCCTACGCCTCCCAGGCGCGGGCGTACGCCCGTGCCGTGCAGGACGCCCTGGGGCTGGAGGCTCCGCCGCGGGCGGAGCTGTGGTTCCTGCGCCGCGACGCCGCCGTCATCGTCGGTGCGTGATCACCCCGTCGCGGGGCAGCCGGGCAGCGCCTCGCGGTTGGCACGGTAGAGATCCATGGCGTGCCGGACCGCCTCCACCGCCTCGACGGGGCCGAGGAACTCCCGCACCAGCACCTCCTTCTTTTCGAGGGCCTTGTAGTCCTCGAAGAAGCGCCGGAGCTCGTCGAGCCGGTGGGAGGGCAGCTGCTGGATGTGCACGTAGGAGCGGTACTCGGGATCGTCCAGGTGGACGCAGATGATCTTCTCGTCGTTCTCCCCCTGGTCCAGCATCGTCATCATGCCGATGGGCTGGACCCGCAGGATGCTCAGGGGGTAGACCGGCTCCTGCATGAGCACGAGGGCGTCGAGGGGATCGTGGTCGTCGCCGAGGGTCTGGGGGATGAAGCCGTAGTTGGCCGGATAGACCACCGAGGAGTACAGCACCCGGTCCACGCGCACGAGCCCCGTGCCCTTGTCGAGCTCGTACTTGATCTTGGAGCCCTTGGGGATCTCCACCACCGCCTGGAACCGCTTGGGCGCGTCGTCACCGATGGGGATGTCGTGCCACGGGTGTGCCATACGGTCCTCTCCTCCCGGTCCTGCCGTCACCGCTGCGACACGCTGCGGCCCTTGCAACGCAGGGCGCGTGCCGGCATTCCTCCCGGCGCCGTCAGCGCACCCGCACGGGCATGATGACCATGGGGAGGCCGCGCCACTGCAGGCGCTTCTGCAGGGCGAACGCCGTCTGGTTGTGGAAGAGCCGGTCGAGAAGGCGCTCGCGGCGGAAGATGACCTTGCCGGCCACGAACACCGTGTGCGTGTACTCCTGCGCCACGTCCAGGCAGAGGCGCTCGGCCTCGGCCACGGGGTCGGTGCCGATCCGCGACCGCACCGTGGCCGGGAACCCGAAGCGCCCCAGCAGCTCCACGTACCTCGCCAGCTCCGCATCGGTGCGCTCCCGGAGCGCCTCCAGCTCGTCCGCTCCCTTGAACGCGCCGGAGTCCACCACGCCCACGGACAGGAACACGAAGTTGTGGAAGTAGCCCGGGAACGAGCGGAAGACGTTGAGCACGGTGTGGATGCCGAGGCCGTTGAAGCCGCGCACCAGGATGGCGACGGTGGGACGCTTCGGGTCCAGGGGAGCGGCGGGGCCGGCCTCGGGCAGGGGAACGTCGCCGAGGACCTGATCCAGCGCGGCGAGCCGTACGCCGACGCCCCGGTAGTGCCGGCGGACGGCGAAGCAGAGGGCGATCAGGCCGCCGGTGGCGAGGAGCGTGACCCACCCGCCCTCGCCGAACTTCTCCATGGTGGTGACCACCAGGATCGTGGCGCAGAGCAGGAACCCGCCGCCGAACAGCAGCATCCGGCGCACCCTGTAACGGCGGCCCCGCTCCCCCGTCCACATGCGCAACATCCCGAACATGGACAGGGAGAAGGTCAGGAACACGTTGATGCTGTACATCACGACCAGGTGGCGGACGTCGCCGCGGGTGTAGAGCAGGGCGGCCAGCGACGTGAGGCCCATGAGGACGATGCCGTTCTGGGTGGTGAGACGCTCGGAGAGGCCCGCGAAGCGGTGGGGCACCCAGGAGTCCACCGCCATGTTGGCGAGGACCCGCGGACCGTCGATGAAGCCGGCCTGGGCCGCCACCACCAGCAGCGCCCCCTCCGAGAACAGGGTGACGACCACGAACGCCGGGCCGGCGCCGGTGTGACCCGCGAACTCCCCCGCGAGCACCGCGTTCATGGTCTTCGCCGCCACCGGGGTGACGCCGAACAGCAGGTAGCAGACGAGCAGACCCGCGGCCATGAACGACAGCGACACCGCCATGTAGAGCATGGTGCGCTTGCCGGTGGCGACCCGCGGCTCGCGCATGATGGGCATGCCGTTGGAGACCGCCTCCAGGCCGGTGTAGGTGCCACCCCCGAGGGAGTAGGCGTGGGCGAACAGGAGCAGCATGCCGCCCAGGCCCAGCGTGGCCAGCCCCCCCTTGAAGCCCTGCGTCACCCCCGCCGCCACGGCGGGCAGCCGCCACAGGTGGGTGGCGATGCCGCCGACGATGAGCGCCGTGTGGGTGAGGAGGAACACGATGAAGATCGGCAGCAGGGCGATGACGGACTCGCGCACGCCGCGGATGTTGAGGGTCGTGAGGAGGAGGATGAGCACCACCTCGACGAGGAGCTTGCTGCCGTGCCAGGAGAGGGGCAGGAAGCTGAACAGGGCGTCGCCGGCGGCGGCGATGGAGACGGCGACGGTGAGGACGTAGTCGACCAGCAGCGCCGATCCCGAGACCACGCCGGTGCGGGGGCCGAGGAGCTTGGTGGCCACGAGGTAGCCGCCGCCGCCCGAGGGGAACTCCTCGACGATGTGGCTGTACGCCGCGGCGATGACGCCCACCGTGAGCGCCGTCATCGCCGCCAGGGCCACGGCCAGGTAGGTGTGCGGGCCCAGCGTGCGGAACGCCTCCTCGGGGCCGTAGGAGGACGACGACAGCCCGTCGGCGCCGAGCCCGACCCAGGCCAGGAACGCGACCAGCGACAGGCGGTGGAACAGCGCGCTGTCCCCGAGGTCGCGGGGGCTCCCCACCAGAGCGCGCCGCAGCCTCCCGAGAAGACCGGGCCGCTCGCGCCCCGGTTCGCCGTCGTCAGGCCCGGACCCGGGCCCCCGCTCCGTCATCCCGCTCCGTCCAATCCGGCCGAAACCGCCGCCGGCCGCCGGGGATTCCGCCGCGCCCTCCGGCGCGGGCGGAGGGTCACTCCATGCCGAGGCGGCTCAGGTAGCCGCGCACGCGCGCCAGGTGCAGCATCCACGTCATGAACGCCCCCGCCATCACGAGGTACACCCCGTCCATGGCGAACGAGACCGCCAGCCTCGCGACGTCGGGCCGGCCCGTGGCGAGGGTGTTCCGCATGCCCTCGAAAACATAGGTCGAGGGCAGCAGCGCGGCCACCCTCTGCAGCCAGCCGGGCAGCACGGAGACCGGGTAGAACACGGCGGAGAAGGGCTGGAGCAGGAACGGCACCCCCCAGATCAGCGCCTCCGCCGACTGCCCGAAGCGGATCACGAGCCCCATGGTGCACATCCCCACCGCCCAGCCGAACAGCAGCAGGCTGACCACGAACGGCACCAGCGCCGGCCCCAGCGCCAGCACGTCGAAGGCGAAGAACAGCCGGGCCAGCGTCCCCAGCACCACCAGGGTCAGGGCTGCCTTGATCACGCCCATGAGGCACGTCGCCACGGCGATCTCGAAGGTGCGCAGCGGCGCGATGAAGATGTTGAGGATGTTGCGCACCCAGATCTCCTCGGCGAGCGACAGCGTGATGGCCTGCTGCGAGCGGTACAGCACGTCCCAGAAGATCATCGCGCCGATCAGGAAGACCACCGCCCCGGGCGCCGCGAACCGCTCCATGTAGGAGGTGAGGAACCCCCACAGCACGAGGTCCATGACCGGCCAGAAGAAGACCTCGCCGGCCCGCGCCAGGCTGCGGCGGTAGAGGTAGAGGTAGCGCAGCACCAGGGCGGAGACCCGCAGCCACATCAGCCCGCCCCCCCGCCGCCGTCCGCGCCGCGGACCTCGCCGCCCCGCGCCACCGCCAGGAAGACCTCCTCGAGGGAGGCGCCCCGGGCGCGCCTCACCACCTCCGCCGGCGGCCCCTCCAGCACCACGCGCCCGCGGGACAGGAACACGATCCAGTCGCACATCTCCTCGACCTCCCGCATGTCGTGGGAGGTGTAGACCATGGTGAGCCCGCGGTCGCGCTGCACGCCGCGCAGCGTCTCGCGCACCTTCCAGGCGATGTCCGGGTCGAGGCTGGCGGTGGGCTCGTCGAGGAAGAGCACCTCAGGGTCGTTGAGGAACGCCTTGCACAGGTTCACCCGCGTGATCTGCCCGGCCGACAGGGCGCCGGTCTTGCGCGACAGCAGGGGGGCGATCTCGAACAGCTCGAGGAGCTCGGCGATCTTCGCGCGGGGCCTCGGGTTGCCGTACAGGCGCGCGAACACGTTGAGGTTCTCCCACACCGTCAGGTTCGACGGCAGGGCGATGTAGGCCGAGGAGAAGTTGACCCGGGCGAGGATGCGGCGGCGCTGGGTGGCCACGTCCAGCCCGAGGATCCGCATGGTCCCCGCCGAGGGCGTGGTCAGCCCCAGGAGGAGCTGCAGCGTGGTGGTCTTGCCCGCCCCGTTGGGGCCGAGCAGGCCCAGCGTCCGGCCGCGCCGCGCCGCGAAGGACACGGAGTCGAGCGCGACGACGTCGCCGAAGCGCTTGCACAACCGCTGGACCTCGACCGCCGCGTCCACCGTCGCGCCCTCCCGCGCCGGCCGTCCCCGGATCGCGGGGTGCGGCGCGCGGCGATTGTACGCCGTGGCACGAGGAACCGCCGTCGACTACCATGGAGGCAAGCACTCCCATGACCGAAGCTCCGAGTCCGCGCGGCGCGAGCGGCGCCAGGAGGGAGCCGTGAAGGCGTTCTGGTGGCTGCTGGACACCCTCTGCGCCGTCATCTCGGCCCGCCGGCCCCTGTTCAGCGCCGGCCCCGGGGACGTCGACGCGGTGGCGTGGGCGACGGACTGGACGGCGGCCCGTGCGCCCACGCCCGTGCTGCCCCGCCTCCAGGGGCTGGAGTGGGGCGGCGGCTGGCGGCGCGTCCGCGGGACGTTCCCCAGCCCTCTCGCGGCGCACCTCCCCGAGCGGTGCGGCCGCGCCGTCTTCGAGCTTCTCGAGCCCGAGGGCCCGCCCTCGGCCCCGGTGTGCGTGGTGCTCGCCGCGACCGGCGACGAGGGGTTCGCCCTGCGCCGCCGCCTCGTCGCCGCCCCCCTGCGGCGCCGGGGCATCGCCACCGTGCTGCTGGAGAACCCCTACTACGGGTCGCGCCGCCCCCCGGGCCAGCGCGGGGCGGCGGTGGCCACGGTGGCCGACCTCGTGCTCCTGGGACGGGCCACGGTGGAGGAGACCCGCACCCTCCTCGCCTGGCTGCGCGCCCGCGGCCACGCCACCGTGGGGGTCACCGGCATCAGCATGGGCGGACAGCTCGCCGCCACCGCGGCCGCCACCATGCCCGCGGAGGTCGCCGTCGCGCCCTTCATTCCCTCGCGCTCGCCGGCGCCGGTGTTCACCCGCGGGGCGCTGCGCCGGATGGTGGACTGGGCCGCGCTGCGCCGGGCCTGGGGAGAGGACGCTCCCGAGCGCCTGCGCGCCCTCCTCGACACCGCCGACGTCTGCGCCCTGCCCCCGCCCCGCCGCCCGGACTGCGCGGTCGTGGTGGGCGCCCGCTACGACGCCTGCGTGCCGCCCGGCGCCGCGGAGGAGATCCACCGCCACTGGCCGGGCTCCGAGCTCCGCGTGCTCGGCACGGGGCACGCCGGCGCCGTCGCCTTCCGCGGCGCGGCCCTGGCCGCCGCCGCGGCGGACGCCGTGGAGCGCCTCGCCGCGGGGACGGGCGGGAGTATCCGGGGCGTCCGGGGAGGTTGAAGCCCACACGGGGAAACCCGGGAAACCGAGAGGTGGTACCCATGAAGAGCGCGCTTCCCTCCCTGATCCGCACCCTGCCGGTGCTGCTGGCCGCGGCCGCCCTGGCGTCGTGCGCCTCGGCGTCGTCCGGCCCGGCGGCCGCGACGGCCGGAAACGGCGCGGCGGCCGCTCCGGCCCCCACCCCCGCCCCGGCCACGCCCCTCGACCCCGGCTTCACCCTCCGCCTGGCCCCCGGAAAGCCGGGCGCGGCGACGCCCATGGTCGCCGCCGTCCGCCGGGTCATGCCCGCCGTGGTCGCCGTCAACGTGCTCCGGATCACCTACCAGAGCCTGGACCGCCAGAAGGACCAGCTCGGCTCCGGCTCCGGCTTCATCATCGACCCCGGCGGCCTCGTGGTGACCAACAACCACGTCGTCGAGGGCTCCCACGACATCACCGTGTCCCTCGGAGACGGCCGCACCTTCCCGGCGAAGCAGGTCGTCACCGACCCGGTCAGCGACCTGGCGGTGATCCGCATCGACGGCTCGGGGCTGCCGGCGGTGACCATGGCGGACTCCTCCCGCCTCGAGCCCGGCCAGCAGGTGGCGGTCATCGGCAACGCCCTGGCCCGCGGCAACAGCGTCAACGGCGGCTGGGTGAGCCGCCTCGGCGTGTCCGCCCACCCGTCGCTCTCCGACACCCTCTACGGCCTCATCCAGACCGACGCCGCCATCAACCCCGGCAACAGCGGCGGCCCGCTCATCGACATGGACGGCAACGTGGTGGGGATCGCCGACGCCACGCTGGTGGCGAAGAACGTCTGGGGCGTCGGCTTCGTCATCTCCACGCAGACGGCCGCCCCGATCATCCAGGAGCTGGTGAGGACCGGAACGGTGCGGCGGGCATGGATCGGGGTCGTGCTGCAGACGGTCAACCAGGGGGTGGACGACCTCTTCCAGCTCGCGGTCAACCACGGCGCCCTGGTCACCCGCGTGCATGCGGGCAGCCCGGCGGCCCAGGCCGGACTGGTCCAGGGGGACGTCATCGTCCGCTACAGGGGGCAGGAGGTCCACACCGCCTCCGACCTCGCCGAGGCCATCCGCACGAGCCCGGTGGGACAGCCCGCGTCGATCGACTACTGGCACGGCCAGATCGAGCGCTTCGTCCACGTCACGCCCCGCGAGGATCCGAAGTCCTGATCCGGGTGGTGCGAGGGCGCCGCGCCGTCTCCTCCTCGGCCCGCCTGCCGTGAGCCTCGCCCGCGTCGATCCGCGAGCCGGCCGCGCCCCCTGCCGTGCTAGGCTCGGCGGGCCATGCCGCCGCGTCGCCCGGCGTACCGCCCTCACCCTCGCGGCCGGACCGCCCCGTCTCCGGGAGGCCGGCCCACGGAACCGCTCACGGGAGCGCCATGGAAGACAAGACACCCCTCGACGACCGCCCCCACGCCCGCCCGACGCTGCTCCAGTCGCTGACGCCCCTCCTCGCCATCGCCCTCTTCCTCGGCGTGGGGTACGGGGTGTTCCGCCTGCGCGCGGAGATCCTCCTCATCGCCGCCGCCGTCGTCGCGGCGCTCATCGCCCGCCGTCTCGGCTACAGCTACAAGGAGATCGAGGAGGGCATCATCGCCAGCATGATGAAGGGCATGCCGGCGATGCTCATCGTCATCGTCGTGGGCGCCCTCATCGGCTCGTGGATCGCCTGCGGCACCATCCCCCTGCTCATCACCTGGGGGCTCGAGCTGATCTCGGCCAAGTACTTCCTGGTCACCGCCTGCGTCGTCTGCAGCGTCGTCTCCCTGGTCACCGGGACCTCGTACGGCACGGCGGGGACCATCGGCGTGGCGTTCGTCGGCATCGCGGTCGGGCTCGGCGTGCCGCTGGACCAGGCGGCGGGCGCCATCGTCGCCGGCGCCTACTTCGGCGACAAGCTGTCGCCGTTCTCCGACACCACCAACCTCGCCCCCATCGCGGCGGGCTCGAACCTCTTCGACCACATCCGCCACATGCTGTGGACCACCACCCCGGCCTGGCTGCTCGGCCTCGGCGTCTACTTCGTCCTGGGGCTGCGCTCGTCCGGCGGCGCCGGCGCCGATCTCTCGGCCACCGCCGGCATCGTCCACGCCCTGCGCGGCGGCTTCGCCTTCCACTGGGTCCTGCTCCTGCCGCCGCTGGTCACGTTCTACGCGGCGGTGCGCAAGCGCCCGGTCATCCCCGGCATGCTGGTCTCCTCCGGCATCGCCGCCGTGCTGGCCGTCGCGATCCAGCACATGACGGCGCAGAAGGCCGTCGAGTCCATGGTCACCGGGTTCGTCTCCCACACCGGCCAGGCCACCGTGGACACCCTGCTCACCCGGGGCGGCATGCTGAGCATGATGGACGTCACCCTCATCGCCTTCTGCGCCTTCGCCTTCGGCGGCGTCGTGCAGCACACCGGCATGCTCGACGTGCTCCTCGAGCACCTCCTCCGCGTCGCCGACACCACCGGCCGCATCATCGCCTCCACCGTGGCCGCCACCATCAGCGTCGCGCTGCTCACCGGCAGCTCGTTCCTGTCCATCCTCATCCCCGGCGAGCTCTTCGCGCCGGCGTACCGCGCCCGCGGCCTGGCGGCCAAGAACCTGTCGCGCACCACCGAGGACAGCGGCACGGTCGTCGTGCCGCTGATCCCGTGGAGCATCGCGGGCGTGTTCATGGCCGGCACCCTGGGCGTGGACACCGTGGCCTACGCCCCCTGGGCGGTGATGTGCTACACGGGGTTCTTGTTCGCGCTGCTGTACGGGTTCACGGGCTTTGCCATCGCGCCGAAGGTGCGCGACGACGAGACCGTGGCGGGGAGCTGACCGTGATCCGCCTCGCCATCCACGGCGGCGCCGGGACCATCCGGCGCGACCGTCTCACCCCCGAGCTCGAGGCCGCCTACCGCGAGGCCCTCGCGGACGCGCTGCGCGCCGGCCACGCCGTGCTGGCGGCGGGCGGCCGCGCGGTGGACGCCGTCGAGGCCGCCGTCGTCTCCATGGAGGACTGCCCGCTGTTCAACGCGGGCCGGGGCGCCAACTTCACCGCCGAGGGCGCCAACGAGCTCGACGCCGCCATCATGGACGGCCGCGACCGCGCCGCGGGCGCCGTCGCCGGAGTCCGCCGCGTGCGCAACCCGGTGCGCGCGGCGCGCCTCGTGATGGAGCGCTCCGGCCACGTGCTCCTCGCCGGCGCGGGCGCCGACGCCTTCGCGGCGGCCCACGGCCTCGAGCCCGTCGATCCCGCCTACTTCCGCACCGAGCGCCGCTGGCGGGCGCTCCAGCGCGCCCTGGCCGCCGGCGAGCGCGGCGCGCTGTCCGAGGACATCCGCCACCCGGAGGCCGAGGAGCGCGGCGGGCCCGACGGCCTGGGGACGGTGGGAGCCGTGGCCGTGGACGCCGCCGGCGGCCTGGCCGCCGCCACCTCCACCGGGGGCCTCACCGCCAAGCGCTGGGGGCGCGTGGGCGACTCGCCGCTGGTGGGCGCCGGCACCTGGGCCGACGACGCCACCTGCGCGGTCTCCTGCACGGGGGTCGGGGAGGTGTTCATCCGCGCCGTGGCGGCGTACGACATCGCCGCCCGCATGGCCTACCGGGGCGACACCCTGGCGGAGGCCACGGAACACGTGGTGATGAAGACCCTGGTGGCGATGGGCGGCCGCGGCGGCGCCGTCGCCGTCGACCGCAGCGGCGCCGTGGCCATGCCGTTCAACTCCGAGGGCATGTACCGCGGCGTCATCGGCCCCGAGGGCACCCCGGAGGCCGCGATCTACCGCGACTGAGCCTTGGCGGTCCGCCCGGC
>CAVVTR010000005.1:0-201046 GCA_963751245.1 uncultured Acidobacteriota bacterium
CGTTGCCGACGACGTTGGGCGTCGCCTTCTTGTAGGTGATCGGGCAGTACTCGTCGATCATGTTGCCGCACAGGACCTGTCCGATCCTCTCCTCGAAGTCCCAGACGTTGGAGGAGTAGGTCAGGGTGAGACCGTAGGAGAGCCCGCCTCCTGCCGGATAGCGAGGCCCGATGGGAATGGTGAGCCCCAAGCTCCCGCTCGAGAGGTCGACGGAGTCGATGTTGTCGAACTGGTAGAGCTTGTCGGGGTGGAAGCCGCGCTCGTGGGGGTCCTCCTGGACCTGGCCGAGGGCGCCCGCGGCGGCGACGACGCTCAGGACGAGGACGGTGAGCCAATGACGTGCACGCATGATGTGCTCCCTTTCCATGAGTGTCCGGGTCCGCCCTCAGTGGGCCGCGCCGAAGGTGGTGGCGTAGAACTGCATGAGCCGCGGATCGACAACGACGATGACGTCGCCGTCCTCGAGCTGGGCCGGCGCCGCCTCGGCGGTTTCGATGGGTCGCATGGCGGCGAGGTCCGCCTCGATGGACCCGTCCTCCTTGCGGTCGGCATCGGAGGCGCCGCCGTCGCCGACGCTGAGCGCCCAGGCTCCACTGCCCGGCCGGACGAGGAGGATCTCGAGGAAGCCACGGCTGTCCTGGAGGGCCTCGACGGCACCCTTGGGGTTGCGGCGGTAGCTGTTTCCGGGGAGCGCGACCTCGCGTCGCGGCATGGTGTCGGGGGTCGCGACGGTGAAGGCGCCGGTAGCAAGGTCGACGGCGGTCCAGATGGAGCGAGCCGGGACGGGATCCTTGAGCTCGAGGCGCACGACGCCGTCGGCATCGTCGTCAGCCACGACGACATCGCGGCGGACGACCTGGGTGGTCCAGCGCGGGCGCACCCTGGCGATCTCGAACCAGACGACCGAACCGCCCGGGGTGACGCCCTTCGCGACGAGCGCCGAGGGCTCGAAAGCCACGGTCGGTTGGGCGCTCGTCGAGACCGCTGCGAGCCCCAGAAGCAGAATGCCTGCAAGTGTCCGCATCATGACGTCCTCCTCCCATGCCGTGGGCCAGGATGGAGCCCGTTGGAGGTGAGCAGCGCCGCCAGGAGGCCTTGGAAGGCGCTACAGCGCGAGTCAGTGGTGAACCTACGGTCGTGGTTAGAGCAACCGCCTAGAGCGGCGCCAAGGGGAGAAAGGAACGGAGGACCAGCCAGCTGGAGCAGATGCCTCAGGCTCCCTCGTCGCCCCGAGTCTGCTCGTTCGCCCGGCACCTTGTTGCGCTCACGAACAGGCCCAGCTGCTGGGGCTACGACCGAGCAAACTCCTTCCATACACTTGAGATACTCCCGCCTCATCGGAACAGTCCCTTCTGGAACACGACTGATCATCCGTAGTCTGCCCGACGACAACCCACAGGGTACGTGACGTGGAACACGTTGCGTCACATCTTGGTCGACCGGCTACACGGAACGGGAGACTTCTGCCTCGCGTATCATCGGTCTACCACCCTCAGGGCCAAGCTTCTTGCCAGCGTGAGAGCCGACTGCCTCGCCGAGGCCCCAGAGCGCAGGTTGCGGTTGCCACAGGCCGGACCGGTGGCGAAGGCGGCCTCACGGCCGCCTTCCCCCCTTCTTTCCAGCGTCCGGAAACCCTCCGCGATGATCTCCCCGCAGCACGGCGGCGCCCCTTCGAAGAGAAAGGGCCCGGCGCGAGCCGGGCCCTTTCCTTTCGGGGAGCGCTCAGGAGGCGACCGCGTCCGCGGGCGGCTCGAAGGCGGTGGAGCGGGCCCGCATGAACGCCTTGAGGGTGGGGAAGAAGACCTCGGGGCGCTCGAGGTAGACGACGTGGCCGGCGTCGGGGACGAGCAGCCAGCGCGAGTCGGGGAAGACGCCGAGCATCTTCTCCTGCGCCCACAGGGGGATGGCCCGGTCCTGAGCCCCCGGCATGACGAGCGTCGGCGTGGTCACGGCGCGGTAGGCGGGCATGCGCTCGTCGAGACGGCCGAAGTACTCCTCCTGGGCCTCGGTGAGCCGGATCAGGCAGTGCAGGTCGTCCCGGTAGCGCTCCACGAAGCGCGGCGCATGGGCTCGAGGGCCGCGCGGGTCCACGCGGCGGACGAAGCTCTCACCGAAGATCTTCTCGTACATGAAGTGGGTGTACAGCTCGAAGCGCTCCGGGCCCTCGCGATAGAAGCGCAGGGAGAGGTCCTCGTACATCTCGAAGAGCTCCTCCCGCGAGAGGAGGATCCCCGACAGGGTGAGGGTGTGGAGGCCTGTGGTGGAACATCCGGGCGTGCTCGATGGCGACGAAGCCGCCGTAGGAGACCCCCATGGACGTGGACGCGATCGAGGCCGAGCGAGTCGATGACCGTGGTCAGGTAGGCGGCGATCCGCGTGATGGAGTACGGCTGGTCCGGTTTGGAGGAGTCGCCCTGGCCGGGGTAGTCGTAGAGGAGCACGTCGAACTCCGGGCGGAGCAGCGGCAGGAAGCCGTACCAGGCGCGGGTGCTCATGGCGAGGCCGTTGAGCAGCACGACGGCGTCGCGGTCGCCGTCGCCGAAGTACTCGAAGTGGATGTCGAGGCCGACGGGGTGGACGGCGCCGGAGCGCGTGGGCGGCGGCTGACGGTCATGTCCGGAAGCTCCTTCAGCGCGAGGTGGGCGGGAGACCTGCGGTGCGAGGTCTCCCGCCCGAGGACGGTCAGGAGGCGGGCTGAGCACCGTGCACACGGAGGCGCAGATGGGGCCGCCGATGTTGAAGGTGGCGGCGACCCGCGGCGAGGCGACCTGGAGCCCCGCGGGGGCCTTGCCCAGCAGCTGCGACGCCACCAGCCGACCATGGCGACGCCGGTGGCGCCGATGGGGTGGCCCTTGGCGATGAGGCCGCCGGAGGAGTTGATGGCGCACTCGCCGTCCACGGCGGCCCGCCCGTCGGCCCAGTAGCGGGCGCCCCCGCCCGTCTCCGCCTTGCCCAGGACCTCGGTGCCGATGGCCCCCATCACGGTGAAGCAGTCGTGGACCTCGGCGACGTTGACGTCGGCGGGGCGCACGCCGGCCATGGCGTAGGCGCTCCCCATGGCGCGCAGGGCGCCGGCGGGGCGCAGCACGTCGCGGCCCTCCTTCTTGAGGGCGTCGGTGGCCTGGGCGAAACCGGCGATCTCCACGCAGTCCGCCTTGGCCACACCGAGCCGCGCGAGGCCCTCCTCGGTGGCCAGGATCATGGCGGCGTAGCCGTCGGAGATCTGGGAGCAGTCGTAGGTCTTCAGGGGGAGCCCCTCGACAACGTAGCGGTTGATGCCGCCGATGGCCGTGGCCTCCTCGAGGCTGAGCCGCACCTTCCGCATCTGGGCGTACGGATTGTGGTTGGCGTTGGCGTACTCGGCCACCGAGATGCGGGCGAGGTCCTCCTCGGTGACGCCGTGGGCCTTCATGTAGACGTCCATGACCTCGGCGAACAGGTGGGGGAAGACGTAGACCTTGCCGGGCCGCTCGTCGGGGTGGGAGAAGAACCCCAGCGCCTTCCCCACCAGCCTGCCGTCCATCTTGCCCTCGTCGTTGCGCATCTTCTCGTAGCCCAGGGCGATGCCCACCTCGCCTTCGCCGAGGAGGAGCTTGTGGATCACGGAGAGGATGGCCTGGCCGCCCGAGGCGCAGGCGTTCTCCACCGACTCGATGGGCTTGCTCTCGAGCCCCGGCACCTGGGCGACGAGCCCCGACAGCAGCCCCTGCTCGTTGAGGGAGATGTTGCACACGGCGCCCACCGACGCGACGTCCGCGGCCGAGGGCTCGACGCCGATCTCCCCGCACACGCCGTTCACGGCGGCGGCGAGGATCTCCGGCACGGTCATGGCGAACAGCTTGCCGAACGGGGACTGATGGTAGGCGGCGATGTAGATCTTCTTGGTCATCGGCCAGGCTCCTTTTCGGGCGTGGGGGCGGCGCCGGGCCGCCGCCCCCGGGGTTCACGGAGGAAGCTCGTCGAGGCAGGGTCGCCGACCCCGGCGACGAAGTCCAGCCACAGCGCGGCGAGCCGCCCGGGCTGCTCCACCACGAGGGCGTGGCCGGCACCGGGGACCGTGACGTGGCGCGCGCCGGGGATGCCCCGTGCCAGCGCCCGGCTGCGCGCCGCGGGCATGAGCCGGTCGCCGCCGGCGCTCACGACCAGCGTGGGGCAGGCGACGTCCGCCAGGTGGGGTCTGAGGTCCAGGCTGTCCATGATCGTCAGCACGGCCTCCACGCCGGAGAACCACGCCGCCGGCAGCGCCGCCGCCTGGGCCGAGAGGCGCTCGGCCAGCTCCGGCCCGTGGGCGGCCAGGAAGCCGGCGGAGTAGACGACGGGCGTCATGAGCCGGAACAGCTCCCGGCGGTCGCCGCCGGCGGCGTCCCGCCGGCAGGCCTCGCGCCAGGCGGCGATGCCGGCGCGCATCGCGGCGGTGACGTGGTCCGCCGCGGTGGCGGCCACGAGGGAGGCGACCCGGCCGGGCTGCAGGGCCGCGAGGAGCACGCCGGCCTCGGCGCCGAAGGAGGTGCCGAGCACGTGGACGCGCTCGAGCCCGAGGTGATCGAGGAGCGCGACGACGTCCTCCACGTGGGCTTCCAGCGAGAGCGGCGGAGGTCCCGGCGAGAGCATCTGGGCGCGCAGGTCGCAGCGCACCGCCCGGAACCTTCCCGCCAGGGCGGCGACCACGGGCTCCCAGCTCGCCAGGGTCATCATGCCGCCGTTGAGGAGCAGCACCGGCTCGCCCGAGCCGTCCAGCCGGTGGGCCAGAACGGGGAGGGCGCTCACCGGGTCCCGTCCCCGGGGGTGTGCTGCGAGGCCAGGAAGGCGTCGCGCAGCTCTCCCTTGACGACCTTGCCGTAGGCGGTGCGGGGCAGGGACGAGCGGGTCACGAACGCCCGCGGCACCTTGTAGCGCGCGATCCTGTCGCGCAGGAACGCCGTCAGCTCCTCGGGGGTGGGAGAGGCGCCCGGCCGCGGCACGACGAAGGCGACCCCGACCTCGCCCCAGGTGTCGTCGGGGACGCCGACGACGGCGACGTCGGCGACGCCGGGGTGCCCGGCCAGCTCGGCCTCCACCTCCGCCGGGAAGACGTTGACCCCTCCGGAGATGTACATGTCCTTGCGCCGGCCGGCGATGGCGAAGAAGCCCTCGCCGTCGCGGCGGGCCAGGTCGCCGGTGTGGAACCAGCCCGCCGCGTCCCGCACCGCGGCGTCCGCCTCGGGGGCGTTGAAGTAGCCGCTGCAGACGTGGGGGCCGCGGAACACGAGCTCGCCCACCTCGCCGTCGGGCGCCGCGCGGCCGCCCTCGTCGAGGACCTCCGCCTCGGTGAAGGCGAGGGGACGGCCCACGCACCCGGCCTTGCGCCAGGCGTCGGCGGAGGTGGTGGCGAAGCAGTTCACCCCCACCTCGGTGAGCCCGTACCCCTGGCGCAGCACCACCCCGCGGTTCCGGTACGCCTCCACCAGGGAGGTGGGCAGGGGGGCGCCGCCGGAGATGAAGAACCGTACGTGGGACAGGTCCACGGTGGTGAACTCCGGCGCCTCGGCGAGCAGCTTGGCGATGGTGGGGACGACGAGGATCACGGTGCAGCGCTCCCGCTCGATGGTGCGCAGCACCTCGCCCGCGTCGAAGCGGTCGTGGAGCACGACGGTGCCGCCGATGGTCACCATGGGGACGAGGAAGGCGCCCAGGCCCCCGGCGTGGTAGAGGGGCGTGAACACGGGGGTGACGTCGGTGTCCCGGAGCTGCCAGCTCACCACCGTCGACAGGCCGTTGAACGCCACCATGCGGTGGGGGAGCACCACCCCCTTGGGTCGGCCCGTGGTGCCCGAGGTGTAGAGCAGGCAGTAGGGGTGCTCCGGGTCGGGTCGCTCCCCGGCCCAGGCCGGGGCGCTCCCGGCGAGCACCGCGTAGGCCTCGTCGTCACCGCGCAGCGGCTCGTCGAAGGCGACCCAGCGTCCGACCGGCACGTCAGTCGCCTGCAGGGCCCGCACGGTGTCCGCGCACTCGCCGCCGTAGAGCAGCGCCCGGGCCCCGGCGTCGTGCAGGATCGGGCCGAGCTCGCGGGCGGTGAGGTGGGTGTTGAGGGGCACCAGCACGACGCCGGCCTTGCCCGCGGCGAAGAAGGCGTCGAGGAAGGCGGTGCGGTTGCCGGCGAGGAGGGCGCAGCGGTCGCCGGGCCGCAGGCCGAGGCGGTGGCGCAGGACGCTGGCGCAGGCGCGGGCGCGCTCGTCGAGGGCGGCGTAGGTCAGCCGCGCACCGGTGCGGACCTCCACCAGCGCCGGAGCGTCGGGGGTGAGACGGGCGCGCTCGCCGAGCACGTCACCGTGGAGCACGGTTCGTCTCCCCTGCGGTCATGGCCGGGCCAGGGCCTCGTCGAGGGCCGCCAGGAAGGCGGCGGGACACTCCAGGTGCGGGACGTGGCCGCAGCGGGGGATGGTGGTGAGCCGTGCGGAGGGCATCGAGGCCGCCAGGCGCCGCGCGTAGGTGAGCGGCATGAGGCGGTCGGACTCCCCCCAGAGGATGTCCACCGGAGCGTGGATCGCGCCGGTGCGTCCGTCCATCAGGTACTGCCCCATGCTCCCGGCTCCGGCGGCGAGGCGGGCCAGGGGCCCGCTCCGGGCGGCGCGCACGATGTCGTCGAGGACGAAGCCGGGGACGGGGGGGCTGGCGGGGTCGCGGAGGGCGGCCACCGTGCGGCGGGCCTCCTCCCGGTCCGCCGGCAGGAGGTTCACGCCGGTCGCCTCGCCGAGCAGCGCGCCCCCGTTGACCAGGACCAGCCGGGTCACGCGCTCGGGGTGGTCGGCGGCCTCCAGCATGGCGATCCAGGCGCCGAGGGAGTTGCCCACGAGGGTGACCGGCCCGGCGGGGAGCCCGGCGAGGAGCGCGTCGACGCCGGCGAGGACGGTTCCGAGCTCCAGCGGACCCGAGGCCGGCCCGCTGCCGCCGTGGCCGGGCAGGTCCGGGATCACCACCGTGTAGCGGCGGGCCAGCGCGGGCGCCACCCGGGCCCAGGTGGCGGCCCGGTCCCCGGCACCGTGGAGGAGAACCACGACGGGGCCGGCGCCGCCGCGGAACACCGTCAGCCGCCCCGCCGGTGTCGTCACCGTGGAGCGGGCGAAGCCGGCGCGCCGCAGGCTCTGCTCGCCGAGCCAGCCGAAGGTGGCGAGGGGTCTCGCCCACACGAGGGTCAGCGCCGCTGCCACGGCGAGGACCCCCACCACCACCACCGCGAGGAGAACCTTCAGCGTGACCGACACGGCGCCACCTCCATCAGGGCATGCGGAACGCGGCCGCGGCCTGGTTGTAGCCGACGCCGGACCCCACCAGGACCACCAGGGAGCCCGGCGGGACCATCCTCTTCTCGAGGGCGTCGTCCAGCGCCATGGGGATGCAGGCGGAACCAGTGTAGCCCCACCTCTCCATGATGGTGTGGGTGCGCTCCAGGGGCAGGCCGAGGTCGTTCATGACCACCTCGATGGAGGGCTTGCGGACCTGGGTGAACACGATGAAGTCGATGTCGGCAACGGCGAAGCCGGTGTCGGACGCGAGCTTGCGCACGAGGCGCGGCCACCCCTCGTGGTTCACCTCGGGGGGGTAGCGCTCCAGGATGCGGACCTGGGTCCGGCCCGCCTTCACCGAGGCCTCGCTGGCCGGCTCGAAGGTGCCGCCGGAGTACAGGCCCCAGTGGGCGTGGTAGGAGCCGTCCGCCTGGAACGCGGAGCCGAGGAACCCGGGCTCGTCGCCGGGCTCGAGAACCGCGGCGCCGGCCCCGTCGCCGTAGAAGTAGATCATGGGGTCGTCCGGCGAGGCCAGCTTGTGCATCAGGTACACGCCCACCACCAGCACCGTGCGGATCTTCGGGTTGGTGGCGATGATTCCGGCGGCGGCGGCCAGGGAGGTGGGGAAGGAGGCGCACGCGCACCCCACGTCGAAGGTGCCGGCGCCGTTGGCGCCGAGCTTGTGCTGGAGCACCACCGAGGTGGCAGGGGTGACGTAGTCGGGGGAGTCGGTGCCGAGGACCACCAGGTCCACCTCCTCCGGCCTCCGGCCGGCGCGCTCGAGCGCCTGCCGGGCGGCGGGCAGCGCCACGTCCGAGGTGGCCCAGTCCTCCGGCGCCCACCAGCGGCTGCGGATGCCGCTCGACGCCTCCATCTTGTCGACGAACTCGGGCAGGCGCTCGTCGAAGCGGCGGCGCAGCTCGTCGTTGGTCACCTCGCGGGGCGGCAGGTACCGCCCCGTGCTCACGATCCTGGCATAGCGTCCCATGATCATTCCTCCGAACCGCCGCTCACGTCCCCACCACCAGGCCGCCGTCCACCGAGAGCACGGTGCCGGTGACGAAGCTGGCGCCCTCGGAGGCGAGCCACGCGTACGCCTCCGCGATGTCCTCGGGCTGGCCCATGCGGCCCAGGGGCGTGTGGGAGACCATGCCGTCGAGGACCTTGTCGGGCATGGAGCGCAGGATCTCCGTGGCGATGAACCCGGGCGCCACGGCGTTGACGCGGATCCTGTAGCGCCCGAGCTCCCGCGCCCACGTGCGGGTCATGCCGATGACCCCCGCCTTGGTGGCGACGTAGTTGGTCTGGCCGAAGTTGCCGTACAGCCCCACGACGGAGCTGGCGTTGAGCACCGCGCCGCCGCCGCCGGCGATCATGTGGGGCACCACCGCGCGGGTGCAGTTGAACACCCCGCGCAGGTTGACGCCGATGACGGCCTCCCACGCCTCGTCGCTGAGCATGCCGGTGAGGCTGCCGTCCTTCCACTTGACGAGCTGCGCGTCGCGCACGATGCCGGCGTTGTTGACGAGGACGTCGATGCGGCCCCAGCGGGCGGCGACCTCGTCCGCGGCCGTCTTCACGGCCTCCGGGTCGGCGACGTCGACGCGGGTGGAGAAGCCTTCGCCCCCGGCCGCGGCGATGGCGGCGACGAGTGGCGTCGCCGTCGGCGGCCACGTCCCACGCGGCGACGCGGGCGCCCTCGCCGGCGAAGCGCAGCGCGGTGGCGTGGCCGATCCCCGCGGCCGCGCCGGTGACGATGACGGAGAGACCTTCGAGTCCGTAGTGTGTGGACATCCTGTGAACCTCCCTGGGGTGCCGGTCCGGCGGGCGGGGACGCGGCGACCCGCGTCCCCGCCCGTGGAAGGGATCAGAACGCGTAGCGGATCCCCAGCTGCACCTCGCGGCCGGGGAACGTGGCGGAAGGGTGGCCGAAGTTGGCGTTGGGGACGTACGCGGCGGTGGGCGCCAGGAGCGACGGCCCCGACAGGTACTCGGCCCCGTCGATGGAGTTGACGTCGTAGTTCACCGTGTTGAACAGGTTGAACGCCTCGACGATGAGATCCAGCCGGCCGGAGCCGCTGACGTGGATGCTCTTGGTCAGGCGTACGGAGAACTGGCGGAACGGAGGGCCGTCCTCGGCGTTGCGGGCGACGCCGGCGGGGCGGTCGGAGTTCTTGCCGTCGCCGTTGTAGTCGTAGCCCAGGCGGTGGGTCCACGGCTGACCGGAACCGTACTCGTAGATCGGCGCCACGGTGAGACCCCAGGGCAGGTTGAACACCCCGGACATCACCACGCGGTAGCGCTCGTCGCTGCGGCTGCGGCCCCACTCCCCCTCGATGTTGGTGGGATCGTTCGGGTAGCCGTAGGGGAACGCCGGGGAGAAGTCGTCGCTGATGTTCTTCTTGTCGGCCACGGTCACCGAGGTGGCGATGAGGTGGCCGCCGGGCAGGGTCCCGTTGAGGGTGACGATCAGGGCCTTGTACTTGGAGTGGCCCTCGTTGGTGTAGGTGTTGATCTGGTCCCAGGCGGGATTGGGCCTGGCGAGGGGATTGCCGTCGTAGTTGGTGTCGCGCACGACGATCTCGTCGTCGCCCTTGACGTAGAGGGCCTCGGCGCCGAGGAAGAGGTTGGTGCTCCCCAGCCTCTGCGTGAAGCCGAGGCTGGCCTGGTCGGACTGGGGCGCGTCGAAGGTGCGGGCGAGCAGCGTGATGGCGCTCTTGAGCGGCAGCCCCGTGTTGGCGGGGTTCGCGGGGTCGAGGGCGAACGCCGGAAGGCCGTAGAGCAGCCCGTTGACCCGGGTGACGAGCAGCCGGCCGGTGACGCCGTTCTGCTGCAGCTCGGTGATGGCGGGGATGAGCAGGTAGCGGCCCGTGAAGCGTCCGTAGCCGCCGCGCAGGATGCTGGATCCGTCGCCGCTCAGGTCCCAGTTGAAGCCGAAGCGGGGCTGGATGTTGTTGGTGTCGCGGGAGCGGCCGTTGGGAACCAGGGGGTGGTGGAAGTCGGGGTTGTTGCCGTCGGTGTCGAGGTCGTAGCGCACGCCGAAGCTCAGAGTGAGGTCGTTGCGCGGCCGCCAGTCGTCCTGGATGAACGCCCCGTACAGGGTGGTGGACTTGGTGATGTCGCTGGAGCCGACGCCGTAGAGGTAGGAGATCGGGAAGGAGCGGTCGTCGCTGTAGTAGACGAGGAGCCCGTTCTGGAACGTGTCGATCCGGGAGCGCTCCTTGGCGTGCTGGACGGCGACCCCCATCTTCCAGGCGCTGGCGCCGTGGTAGAGGTGCGCGGTGTCGCGGATCTCCCACACGTCGCTCTTGCCGAGGAGGTCGCCCACGGTGTTGGTGCCCGTCTTGAGGGTGGTGCCGCTGGAGAACCACTCCTGCACCGCGCCGGAGTTCGTCGGCTCCTCGTACTTGGCCGACCCGACCTGGAGGTGGAGCTCGTTGATGTAGTTGGGGTCGGGAACCAGCACGTGGGACACCGCGATGTTCCAGTTGTCCCGGTTGAGGGACTGGCCGTTGGACTCGTCGGCCACGCCGCCGACCCGGAAGTTGTCCTCCCGGTAGCGCTCGTACACGAGCTTGCCGGTGAGGCGCTGGCTGTCGCTCACGGCGTGGTCGAGGGAGAAGAAGCCGAGAGTCTGGTCGAAGGGGTGCGACACGTCGGCCCTGAGGTCCACGAACGCCCCCTGCGGCCGGAACAGCACGACGTTGTCCTCCTTGATGTACTCGGTGGACACGAAGAAGTGGGTCTTGTCCTTGACGATGGGGCCGCCCAGGGTGAAGCCGTACTGTCCCCGGCTGTAGTCCGGGTTGGTGAGCTCGAACTCGGTCCTGGCCCGCAGGCTGTCGGAGCGGTAGAACGCGAACACCGTGCCGGCGAAGGCGTTGCTCCCCGAGCGGGTCACGATGGACATGGCGCCGCCGGCGGACTGCCCGATCTCGGTGTCGAAGCGGTCGTTGATGACCCGGAACTCCTGGATCGCGTCCTGGGAGAAGCGCGCCCGCGCCAGCCCGAGGGCGGGATCGGTGAAGTCCACTCCGTCGACCAGGATGGTGGCCTGGCTGGCGTTGGAGCCGGAGCCCAGCACGGGGCCGTTGTCGATGAAGCGGAACTGGCCCCGCTCGCGGCTCACACCCGGGGTGATGAACGCCAGGCGCTGGAAGTCGCGGTTGGGGACGGGGAGGGACTGGATCTGCTCGGGCACGATGTTGGAGGACGAGTCCATCTTGTAGACGTCCACCAGCGGCGCCTGCGCCGTCACGGTGATCTCCTCCTTGGAGGACTCCTGCATCACGGCGCGCACCCTGGCGGTCTGGCCCACGCGGAGCACCAGGTTCTCCTCCAGCACGGGGGTGAACCCGGCCAGGGTGCAGTGCAGCTCGTACGTGCCGGGGGGAAGCGCCGCGACGCGGGCGAGCCCGTCCTCGTTGCTGACCGAGCTGCGTTCCAGGCCGCTGTCCTTGTTGACCAGCCGCACCGTGACGCCGGGCAGCGCCTGTTCCTGCCGGTCGGTGACCAGGACCTCCACCGCCGCACTGCCCACCTGGGCCCAGACCGGCGCCGCCGGCGCGAGGACGAGCATCAGGATACCCGCCAGCGCCGCCGCGCCCAGCCGGTGCCACCGCTTACCAGACGAAGCGATCATCGGTTCCTCCCCGGGCGTCTTCGCGCCCGCTTCCATGCCGTGCCCCGGTCGCGCCACCCCTTGGGACGGGGAGCGCCGGTTCCGGGTGTCGGTGTCCGTGTGTGGAGTTGAGTGCCTGCGCCACGTGATGTCTCCTGTAAAAAACGAACGCTCGATATGTTTTCTGATCCCAATCTATGACGGTCGGTCCGGCGTGTCAAGGGATGGTGACGGACGGGGACGGCGGCCGCCCTCGTGCTAGCATGCGGCGTCGGAGGTGGTTATGCCGGTGGATCCGCAGCTCCTGGAGATCCTTGTCTGCCCGGCGTGCAAGACCGACCTGGAGCTGGTGCCGCTCCCGGCGGAAACCTGCGCGACCCTGGTGGAACGCTACCGCGAGAAGTTCAGGGACGAGGAACCCGTGGTCCGCGAGGGGCTGCGCTGCACCAGCTGCTCCCGCACGTATCCCATCGTCAGCGATATCCCGGTGATGCTCATCGACGAGGCCCTCCCCGGAGAGGCGTAGCACCCTTGTCCTCCCTCGAGCCGGAGCGCGGGCGCCGGGCGGCCGCCGCGGCAGCGGGTCTGCTCGTCGCGGCGGCCGTGCTGTCGTCCCAGCTCGCCCTGTCCAACGCGCTGCTGCTCTTCGCCGCCGTCGCGGCGTGGCGCGCCTGGCGCGCGGGGGCGCTCGCCGGCCGGCCCCACGCCCGCGTGCTGCTGCCGCCCCTGGCGGCGTTCGCGGCCACGTCGGTGGTGTCCGCAGTGGCGTCCCTCGATCCGCTCACCAGCCTCGGCCAGCTCCCCCGGCTGCTCGTGGTGCTGCTCGTGCCCCTCGCCGCCGCGCTGGTCGATCCCCTGTGGTGGCGCCGCCTCGTCGCCGGCCTGGCGGCGGCCACCACGGTGCTGGCGGTGTGGGGTATCGTGCAGTTCGCGCAAGGCTCGAACGACCTGGCCCACCGCATCACGGGACCGCTCTCCCACTACATGACGTACTCGGGATGGCTGCTCCTCGCGGTCCTGGTGCTCCTCTCGGAGCTGCTCTTCGCACCGCGCGGGCGGGTGTGGATGCTGGCGCCGCCGGCGGTGCTGGGGTTCGCCGCCATCCTGCTCTCCTACACCCGCAACGCCTGGGTGGGGCTCGGAGTCGGGCTGCTGGTGCTGGCCGGCATCTGGAGCCGGAAGGTGCTGATCCTCTACCCGGTGCTGGCCGTCGTGGTGTGGGTGGCGTTCCCCCACGCCGTGCTGGACCGGGCGCTGTCCATCCTGGACCCCCGGCAGCCCGCCAACTACGACCGCCTCTGCATGATCGTCTCTGGCTCCGAGATGGTCCGGGACCACCCGTGGACCGGGGTGGGGCTCGACATGGTCCGGCGCGTCTACCCTCTCTACCGGCGGGACGACGCGCCCCGTTGGCGGGTGCCCCACCTGCACAACAACGCTCTGCAGATCGCCGCCGAGCGCGGCCTTCCGGCCCTGGCGGCCTACTTGTGGCTGCTCGCCGCGTTCGCGAGGCACACCCTGCGCGGGCTCAAGCATCTCGACGGCCGGGCCCGGGCCGCAGTGGCGGCCTCCCTCGTGGCCATCACGGGGATCACCATCGCGGGACTGTTCGAGTACAACTTCTGGGACGCCGAGGTGCAGTACCTGACCCTTGTGATCATGGGCGCCGGCGTGGGGTTCGTGGACCGCGACGCGGTGGAGGCGGCGTGAGCGACAGGGTCTGGGGGGTCGGCGAGCTCATCCGCGAGGTCAACGCCGCGCTCGCGGGCGGGTTCGGCGAGGTCTGGGTCCGCGGGGAGCTCTCGGGCGTCAAGGTGGCCGGCTCCGGGCACCGGTACTTCCAGCTCAAGGACGCCCAGGGCACCCTTTCGTGCGCCCTCTGGGCGACGCGGGCCGACCGTCTCCGCTTCAAGCTCGCCGACGGGCTCGCGGTGCTCCTGCGCGGTCGTCTCGAGGTCTACTCACAGCGCGGCTCGCTGCAGGTCATCGTCTCCGAGGTGGTGCCGGAGGGCGTCGGGGAGCTGCAGCTCGCCTTCGAGCAGCTCAAGCAGCAGCTCGAGGCCGAGGGGCTGTTCGCCGCCGAGCGCAAGCGCCCCCTGCCCACGCTGCCGCAGCACATCGGGCTGGTCACCTCGGGCTCGGGGGCGGCCGTGCGGGACGTGCTCACGGTGCTGTCCCGATGGGAGCACCTCCGCGTGCTGCTGTTCCCGGTCCGGGTGCAGGGCCGCGGCGCGGCGGCGGAGATCGCGAGGGCGGTGCGGGTGCTCGGGGCGAGGCGTGACCTCGACGTGGTCCTGGTGGTGCGAGGCGGGGGTTCCCTGGAGGACCTCTGGGCGTTCAACGAGGAGGCGGTGGCGCGGGCCATCGCGGTCTGCCCGCTGCCGGTGGTGAGCGGCGTCGGCCACGAGGTCGACTTCACCATCGCCGACTTCGTCGCCGACGTCCGCGCCGCCACGCCGACCCAGGCCGCCGAGCTGGTGGTGGCGCGGCTGGAGGAGCAGCGGCGCCGGGTGGACGCGGCGGCGGAGGTGCTGCGGCGGCGGCTCCTCACCACGGTGGAACGGTCGCGGCTTCGTCTGCGCGCGGTGGAGGGCTCCCGGGGCCTGGCCCGCTTCCCGCTGCGCCTGCGCGAGCTCGACGAGCGGGTGCGCCGCCTGGAGGCGCTGCCCGCCAGGCTGCGGGCGCTGGTGGTGACGCGCCAGCGCCGGCTGGAGGCAGCGTCGGCCCGGCTGTTCCGCTGGCCGGTCCGCTTCGGGGCGCCGCGCCGCCGCGAGGTGGTGACGGCGCGGCTGGCGGTGGCCGCGGAGCGGCTGCGCTCCCGGGCCCGGCGCGGCCGCCTGCAGCTCGAGGCACTCGACCGGGCCCTGGCGGCGCTGTCGCCTGCCGCGGTCCTGCAGCGCGGGTACTCCATCACCACCAGGGAGGGTTCGGCGGCGCCGGTGCGAGACGCGGCGGCGGTCGTCCCCGGGGAGCGCCTCGTCACCACCCTCGCCGCCGGCTCGCTGCGCTCGGTGGTGCTGGGACGCCCCGGGGAGCAGGCGACGCTGTTCGAGGAGGAGCCATGAGCAAGGAAAGCTTCGAGGAGGCGCTCGCCCAGCTGGAAGAGGTGGTCGCGCGCCTGGAGGACGATTCGGTGGGCCTCGAGGAGGCCCTCAAGCTGTTCGAGAAGGGCGTCAAGCTCGCCGGCCGCTGCCGGGGGCAGCTCGAGAGCGTGGAGCGCAGGGTCGAGCAGCTCCTCGCCGAGACCGCCGAGGCCGGCGAGGACGCCCCGACGGCAACGTTCGCCTCCGAGGAGGAGTGACGGTGGACCTGCCCGGCTACCTCGGCGCGGAGCGCGAGCGCGTGGAGGCGGGGCTGGACGCCCTGCTCCCCGCCGAGACGGCGTGGCCCGAGCGGCTGCACCGGGCCATGCGCTACGCGGTGTTCGGGGGCGGCAAGCGGGTCCGCCCCATCCTGACGAGGGCGGCGTGCCGCGTGGCCGGGGGCGACCCCGACGCGGTCCTCGAGGCGGCCTGCGCCCTGGAGCTCGCCCACACCTACTCGCTGGTTCACGACGACCTCCCGGCCATGGACGACGACACCCTGCGGCGGGGCCGGCCCACGGTCCACGTCGCCTTCGACGAGGCCACGGCCATCCTCGTGGGCGACGCGCTCCTGACCGAGGCGTTCGCCGTGCTGGCGCGGTTCCCGGAGGGCGAGGCGGCGGCTTCGCGCCGGGCGCAGGCGTGCCGGCTCGTGGCCGGGGCGCTGGGCTCCAGGGGAATGGTCGGCGGCCAGGTTGAGGACCTCCAGGCAACCGGGGGCACCGTCGACGCCGAGCGGCTCGAGCGCATCCACCGGGCCAAGACCGGGGCGCTGCTCACCGCGTCGGTGACGCTGGGGGCGTTGCTGGCCGGAGCCGAGGGGCAGGCGCTGGAGCGGTTCTCGGCGTTCGGCGCCGGGCTCGGCCTGCTCTTCCAGATCGCCGATGATATCCTTGACGTCACCGGGACGGCGGCGAGCCTGGGCAAGAGCCCGGGCAAGGACGCGGCGGCGGGCAAGCTGACGTACCCGCGGGTGTTCGGGCTCGAGGCCGCCCGCAGCCGCCTCGCGACGTTGGCCCGGTCGCTGTCGGAGGAGGCCGTCGGCCTGGAGGGGGAGGGCGGTGTGCTCGCCGCGCTGGTCGAGTACGTCGCCCGCCGGGATCGGTGAGGAGAGACGTGCGCCTGCTCGAACGCATCAGCAGTCCGTCGGACCTGAGAGCGCTGCCCGAGGAGAGCCTTCCCCAGGTGGCGGAGGAGCTGCGCCGCTTCCTGGTGGAGTCGGTGAGCGCCACGGGCGGCCACCTCGCCTCGGGGCTGGGCGCCGTGGAGCTGACCCTGGCGCTCCACTACGCCTTCGAGACGCCCCGCGACCAGGTCGTGTGGGACGTGGGGCACCAGTGCTACCCGCACAAGGTGATCACCGGCCGGCGGGAGCGCTTCCGCACCCTGCGCAGCTACGGGGGGATGTCGGGCTTCCTGAAGCGCGAGGAGAGCGAGTACGACGCCTTCAACGCCGGGCACGCCTCGACCTCCATCTCGGCAGCGCTCGGGATGGCCGCGGCCCGCGACCTGGCTGGAGACGACTACCGGGTCGTGGCGGTCATCGGCGACGGCGGTCTCACCGGCGGCATGGCCATGGAAGGGCTCAACCAGGCCGGCTACCTGGGCCGCCGGCTCATGCTCATCCTCAACGACAACGAGATGTCGATCTCCCCCAACGTCGGGGCCATGGAGGGCTACCTCAACCGGATCATCCACGGGCAGCCCTACCGGCGCCTCAAGGAGGAGATCGAGCACGTGCTCCTCTCCATCCCCAAGCTGGGCGAGCCCGTGCTCAAGCTGGCCAAGAACACCGAGCAGCTCGCCAAGCAGCTGCTGGTTCCCGGCCTGCTCTTCGAGGAGCTCGGCTTCTCCTACGTCGGCCCCATCAACGGCCACTCCCTGCCGCAGCTCCTCGCCACGCTACGGGCGCACCGCGACGACGCCCACCCCGTCCTCGTCCACGTCGTGACCCGGAAGGGGAAGGGCTACAAGCCCGCCGAGGCGGACCCGGTGTTCTGGCACGGCGCGTCGCCGTTCTCGGTGGAGACCGGCGAGGCGGCGCGGAAGAAGGCGGGACCGCCCTCGTACACGTCCGTGTTCTCCCGCGCGCTGGTGGACCTCGCTTCCCGCGACGACCGGGTGGTGGCCATCACCGCCGCCATGCCGGAGGGCACCGGTGTGGACGCCTTCGCCAAGGCCTACCCCGACCGTTTCTTCGATGTCGGCATCTGCGAGCAGCACGCCGTGACGTTCGCCGCCGGTCTGGCCACGCGGGGGTTCAAGCCGGTGGTGGCGATCTACTCCACCTTCCTCCAGCGGGCCTACGACCAGATCTTCCACGACGTCTGCCTCATGCGTCTGCCCGTCGTGTTCGCCCTCGACCGCGGCGGCCTGGTGGGCGCCGACGGCCCCACCCACCACGGCGTGTTCGACCTCTCCTACCTGCGCGTCTTCCCCGAGCTGATCGTGGCGGCGCCCCGCGACGAGGACGAGCTGCGCCACATGCTCGCCACGGCCCTCAGCGTCCGGCGTCCGATGGCGTTGCGCTACCCGCGGGGCGAGGGGTTCGGCGTGGCCATGGAGGGGACGCCGCGGGTCCTCCCGGTGGGACGGGCGGAGGTGCTGCGCGGAGGACGCGACGGCGTGGTGTGGGCCATCGGCACCGTGGCCACCGACGCTCTGCACGCGGCGGAGCGCCTCGCCGCCGAGGGCGGTCCGCAGCTCACCGTGGTCAACGCGCGTTTCGTCAAGCCGCTGGACCGGGAGCTGCTGGCCGCTGCAGCTGGCCCCCGGCACGCGGCTGATGACCGTGGAGGAGAACGCCCTGGCCGGAGGCTTCGGCGCCGCCGTCATGGAGGCGGTGGCCGGGATCGGCGTCCGGGACGTGGTCGTGGAGCGCCTCGGCATTCCCGACGAGTACCAGCCCCACGGCTCGCAGGAGATCCTGCGCGCACGGCTGGACCTGGACGTGGAGGGGATCCTTCGCCGGGCTCGCGCCTTCTTCCCCAGGGCCGCGCGCGCGCCGCGCCGCCTCGCTCCCACCCACTCGGCCTGAGCCGCCGGCGGCCCTTGCGCGCTGCCGCGGCGCCGCGCACAATGGCGGCGCATGCCCGTGGAATCAGCTGAGGGACGGCGTCTCCGCGTCCTCGAGTGCCTGACCTACTACCTGCCGCACCGGACCGGTCTGACGCTGCACGTCCAGCGCCTCGCGGAGGGGCTGGCCGCGCGGGGCCACACCGTGACGGTGCTGTCGGCCCGCTTCCACCCCGGCCTCGCCGCCCGGGAGCAGATCGCGGGCGTCGAGGTCCGCCGCCTGTGGGCGCCGCTGCGGGTGAGCCGGGGGGTGGTCATGCCGGCGTACCCCCTCGCCCTGTGGCGGCTGACCCGCGCCCACGACGTGGTGCACGTGCACTCGCCCATGCTGGAGACGGGCCTGGCCGGTATCGTGAGCCGGCTCGCCCGGCGTCCGCTGGTGATCACGCACCACGGCGATCTCGTCCTTCCCGCCGGGGCGTTCAACCGCTTCGTGCAGGAGGCGGTGCACGCCCTCTACCTCCCCGGCGCCCGGGCCGCGCGTGCCATCGTGGCGTACAGCGCCGACTACGCGGGGCACTCCCGCTACCTGCGCCCCTTCGAGGCCAAGGTTTGCGCCGTGCTGCCCCCCGTGGCGGTGGCGGCCCCGCGGCCGGAAGCGGTGGCGGCGCTGCGCCGGCGGTGGGGCCTCGAGGGCCGGCGGGTGGTGGGCTACGCCGGCCGCTTCGTCGAGGAGAAGCGCCCCGACGTCCTCCTCGAGGCGATGCCGGCGGTGCGGGCGGCCTTCCCGGACGCGGTCGCCGTCTTCGCGGGGCAGCGGGACGTGGGGTACGAGCGCTTCTTCGAGGCGTGCCGCCCGCTGGTCGAGCGGGCCGGGCCGACGGTTCGCTTCGCCGGGCTCCTCACCGAGCCGGAGGAGCTGGCGGCGTTCTACGCCGCGTGCGACGTGCTCGTCCTTGCCAGCCAGACCGAGTGCTTCGGGCTCGTGCAGGCCGAGGCCATGCTGTGCGGCACGCCGGTGGTGGCCAGCGACGTCCCCGGGGCCCGCGTCCCGGTGCGGCTGACCGGCATGGGGCTCCTCGTCCCCCCCGGCGAGCCCGCCGCTCTGGCCGCCGCCATCTCCGCGGTGCTCGCCGACCCTGCCGCCTTCGCCGGCCGCCGGCCCGTGGCCGAGGAGGTGTTCGACCTCGAGCGCACGCTCGACGCCCACGAGGCGGTCCTGCGGGCGGCGGCCGGGGGGACGCCGGGTGGATCGCGCCGCGGTTGAGGTCCTCGTCGCCGGGCTCACGGCGGGGGAGGCCGACCCGGTGTTCCGGCGCCGGGCGTCGTGGGCCCTCTCCAGGCTCGAGGCGGCACCGGGCCAGCGCATCCTGGAGGTGGGGAGCGGGCTGTCTTCGCTCCTGCTCCTGCTGCGGCAGGTGGCGCCCGTGTGGGCGGTGGCGGTGGACGTGGACGTGGCACGGCTGGCCGGAGCGCGCCGGTGCGGCGACGCCGGGCCCGCCGTGGCGGCGGACGCCGCCGCGCTGCCGTTCCGTGCGCAGGCGTTCGACGCCGCCCTGGCCTGCGAGGTCCTCGAGCACCTCGCCGACGACGCCGGGGCGCTGGCCGAGCTGCGCCGGGCCGTGCGTCCCGCGGGGCGGGCCGCGGTCACGGTGCCCAACGCCCGCTACCCGGCGAGCTGGGATCCTCTCGCCAGAGTCCTGGAGACGGTCGGCGTGCAACCGCCGCGCCGCGGTCCGCTGGTGGGAATCTGGACCGGCCACCTGCGGCTCTACCGCGCGGGAGACCTGCGCCGTCTCGCCGCGGCCTCCGGCTGGCGGGTGGAGGAGGAGGCGGCGATCGGCCGTGGCGGCTTCCCTTTCGCCGCCCTGCTCCTCTACGGCGTGGGGCGGAGCCTGCTCGAGGCGGGCCTGCTCGGGCGGCGCACGGCGGCCGCCGTGGGGCGGCGGGCCGGGGCCGCCGGGCCGCTCCCCTGGTGGCATCCGGTGGGGTTTGCCACGCGAGTGCTGCGCAGCTGTGACGCGCGCGCCCAGAACCGCCGCGGCGGCCGGGACCGCAGCGTCCACCTCGCCGTGCTGCTCCGCCGGGACTGAGCGTCAGCGGTGGAGCGAGGTCTGGACGATGGCCGCCGCGAGGGCCGCCCACGCCACCACCGTGACCAGGAGCGGACGGTCGAGGAGCAGCGTGGCGGTGGGCTCCCGCGCGCCGTCGCGGTGGAGCAGCAGGAGGTAGCGGAGGATCCCGTACAGCACCAGCGGCACGGTGAGCAACAGCGCGTTGGAGCCGAGCCGTCCGGCGGTGTCCGGGGCGACGGTGTAGAGGGTGTACGCCATCAGCGTCACGGCGGCCAGCATGGGCACGACGGCGGCCAGGAACGCCGCGGGGTAGAGGGGGCGGCGGCGGGCCGCCGCGGTGATGTCGGGGACGCGCTTGGAGAAGGCGAGCAGGAGCGCGAGCAGCGAGCCGCAGATGAGCAGCCAGTGGGACATGACCACCGGCACGGCCAGCGCCCCCGCCGCCAGGCGGAGCAGGAAGCCGGCGGCGACCACCATGGCCTCCAGGATGGCGACGGTCTTCAGCCCCGCCGAGTAGAGGGCGGACAGCCCGGCGTAGGCCGCGACAACGGCCACGACGCCGTGGCCCGCGAGCACGCCGAGACCGAGGCCCGCGGCGAGGAGGGCGAGGCCGATCGGCGCCGCCGCGGCCGCCGGCAGCGCCCCCGAGGCGATGGGCCGGTCCCGCTTGACGGGGTCGAGGCGGTCTGCCTCCCGGTCCAGGATGTCGTTGAGGACGTAGCCGGCGGACGCCGTGGCCGAGAACGCCAGCGCGGCCAGCGTCACCGACGCCAGCGCCGGGGCGTCCAGGGCGTGCCCGGAGAACACCGCCGGCGCGTAGACGAAGCCGTTCTTCAGCCAGTGGTGGGGCCGGAGGGTGCGGATCAGGGCGGCGGAACGGTTCACGTGGCGGCATCGTAGCACCCGGGCCGCCCGCCGCGGCTCCGGTGGGTGCTAGCATCCGCCATGGCCGGACGGAAGACGAGGCTGGATCAGCTCCTCGTGGAGCGCAATCTGGCGCCCTCCCGCGCGCGCGCCCAGGCGCTTGTGCTGGCCGGGCTGGTGCGGGTCGGGGGGGAGGTGGCGGACAAGGCCGGCCGGGCCGTGGCCGAGGACGCCGTCGTCGAGGTGGCGGGACCCGACCACCCCTGGGTGTCCCGGGGCGGCGTCAAGCTGGCCGCGGCCCTGGACGCCTTCGGCGTTTCCCCCGGGGGCGCGCGCTGCCTCGACGTGGGCGCCTCGACGGGGGGGTTCACCCACGTGCTGCTGGAGCGGGGGGCGACACAGGTGGTGGCGGTGGACGTCGGACGCGGCCAGCTCGACTGGCGGCTGCGCAGCGACCCCCGGGTGGTGGTGCGCGAGGGGATCAACGCCCGCTACCTGGACCCCGCCGACGCCCCGCCCCCCTTCGACATCATCACCGCCGACGTCTCCTTCATCTCGCTCCGGCTGGTGCTGCCGCGCCTCGTGCCGCTCCTCGCCCCGGGGGGGCACGTGGTGGTCCTGGTCAAGCCCCAATTCGAGGCGGGCAAGGGGCAGGTGGGCAAGGGCGGGGTGGTGCGCGACGCCGGGGTGCGCGAGGCGGCCATCGTGCGCGTGGTCGAGGCCGCCGCGGAGCTCGGGCTGCGCTGCGAGGGGCGCATTCCGTCGCCGCTGCCGGGGCCCGCCGGCAACGTCGAGGAGCTCGCCCACTTCACTCTCACTCCCCCCTGAGCCTGCGGCCCCCGTGTCGCGGGCGCCCGCCGTTGCCGGGGGGATGCGAGCGGGCGGCGCCGGACGGCCGGCGCGGCGGCGGGGAGTAGAAGTCGGTGTAGAACCCGTCGGCGCCCTCGTGGGTGAGCCGGTCCACGTCGGCGGCCTGGTCGGCGGTGTGGACGAGGGTGCGGGCCCCGCGGGCGTGGAGCGCCGCGGCGAGGGCCGGGCTGAAGCGCTCCGTGCTCGCCGCCACCACGGGGACGTGGGCGCGGTCCACAGGTCCGCGCGCACCGCGTGGAGGATCCACGGCGTCCACCACTTGGTGTCGGTGACGATGGAGGCGTCGCCGGCGCGGGCGGACATCTCGAGCAGCCGGCGGAAGGTCGTCGTGGTGAAGCGGCCGTCGATCCGGTGCGCGAGGAAGGCGTCCGCGGTCATCCGCCTCACCGGCCGCGAGGGGCCCAGGAGCTGCTCGAGGCCGGGGTGGAACGCCACCGCGCGGCCGTCGGCGGTGACGGCGAGGTCCACCTCGAACCACCGCCGGCCCGCGTCGTAGTTCGACGCTGCGGCCTCCAGGGAGTTGGTGTAGATGGCGCCGTCGACGCCGCCGAGGGCGTGGGCGATGAGGACGCCTTCCGGCATCACGCCCGGGCCGGAGACGGCCGGCCCGGACCCGCAGGCCGCCACCCCACGCAGGCGGCCGCGGCCAGCACCGCTGCGGCCGGACGCATCAGCCGGTGGCGCCCCCCTGGGACGGCTCGGGCTCGAGCCCCACCGAGAACGTGCCGTCGGCCTCGCGGCGCGTGAGGCAGCGGAACGCCACCAGGGTGGTGGTCTTCTCCACTCCCGGCAGGGCGGCGATCTCGCCGGTCACGAGCTCCTCGAGCCGTTCGTTGCGGGAGGTCCTGAGGATGGCGACGAGGTCGAAGGCGCCGGCCACCGAGTAGAGCTCGTGGACCCCCTCGCGGGAGAGGAGATGGTCCACCACCGTGCGCTGGTGCCCCGGCTTGACGTTGATCAGGATGACGGCCTCGAGCATGGGCTCCTCCCCCGCCGAGCCTAGCAGAGCGGACGCCCGCCGGGTACGCCTGCCCGCGGGGGACCGCCTCCGCCCTGACGCCACCGCCCTCCCGCACCCCGGCGAGGCGGCGCGCGCCTGGAAGGCCCTGCCGATGTTGCAGGCGGGGACCCCGTGGACGCGGATCCCGCCCCACGAGCTCTCCTCCCCGGGAGCGATCCCTCCGGTCCGTCAGTGGGGAGAGCGGTGCGGTGCCGTCAGCAGGCAGGTGAAGTAGCCGTCCGTCTCGCGCAGCCCTGCCAGGGGGAGCTCGGTTCCCGGGCCGTGGCGGCGCAGGCCCTGGTGGAGCATGGCGAGCTCGCCGCGGCTGCGGTGCAGCCAGATCTCGAAGGGCTCGCCGTCGCGGAGCTCGACGGCGTTGAGGGGAATCCGGTACGCCTGGACCAGGGCGTCGCGCCGGCGCTCGTAGAGGCCGATGTACCAGACGCGCACCTGGGGGTTGTCCAGGTGCGACACGACGCACAGGTCGGGCGGCACGGCGTCGGCGCCGGCGAGGGCGGGCTCCCCGGGGTCCGGCTCCTCGTGCACGGCGGTCTGCTGGAGCGCCTGCACGAGCCCGGTCTGCTCGGCGAACCCGGACCGGGCCCGCAGGGGCGGCTCGTGGAAGACCACCATCTCGGCGAGGGGCAGGGGCCGGAGCCCCTTGAGGTGGGCGGTGCCCAGGTAGCGCAGGCCGATCTGCGCCCCCATGGGCGCGGCCAGCTCGAGGGGGAGCAGGAGCCAGCGCAGGCCGAACGCCGTGCCGGTGTGCAGGGGCGCTCCCGCCCACTCGCCCTCCAGGTCGCGGAGGAACGCCTCCGTGGCCACGGTGCCCCGGTTCACGAGCTCGCCGTTGTCCGCCACGTAGGCGGCGTAGGGGCGGGTCAGGTGCGAGTCCGGCATCCGCGACTCGTGGCGGACGGGCTCGAGGAACTCCATGACCCGGTGGACCTCGTAGCCCGAGGCGATGAGAAAGTCCGCGATGTCCTCGACGTCGTGGGTGGTCTTGCCCGTCGTGAGGCGGGCCAGCTCCACCAGGCCGTGGCCGAAGAACTCGAAGCGCAGGTGCTCCTCCTCGCCGGTGAGCATGGGGAGCAGGTGGTAGGCGCCCACGTTCACCGCCACGCGGAGGCCGCGGTCGAAGGGAAAGCCCGCACCGCGAAGCTCCTCGTACAGGAGGCGGATCTCGGCCGCGGCGAGGAGCACGGACATGGCCGACCGCGCGGAGTAGAACCCCCCGTCGCCCAGGAACTTCTCGAACTTGAGCCGGTGCCGCTCCCTGACGGTCTCCACCGCCTGCTGGAAGCGGACCATGAACCCCATGCCCGCCTCTTCGGCGGCGCGCCCCCGCCGCCGGATCCCCTCCAGGATGTCGGTGAACTCGACCAGGTCGTAGAGGAGCCCGTAGCGCCGGACGGCGGAGTCCACGACCCCCGGAGCCGCGAAGTCCAGAGGTCGCGTGAAGGTGGACAGGGCCAGCGGCTTGCGCGCCACCCGGGCGGTGGTGCTGGTGCCGCTGACGGTGACCGGGTAGATGCGTTCGCGCAGCATGGACGTGACCTCGAACCGGCGCAGGGCCCGCCCGGCCTCGCGCAAGGCGCGCTCGGTCTCCTCGGGGAGCCAGGCTCCCCCGGGGCCGGCCCAGGCGGCCAGCAGGTCGAGGGCGGTGTCGCGGAGGAGGAGCGCCTCGACCGGCTGCCGCGCCAGCTCGGGGTCCAGCAGCGCCAGGGTGCGGTGGAACACGGGCTCCTTGCGGCGCAGGCGATCCAGCCGCGCCGACGCGGCGGCGAGGAGATCGGCGAACCGGCCCGGCTCGATGCCGTGCACGGCCCGGACGTACTGGGCCAGCTGGGGCAGGCCGGTGGTCAGCCGGCGCTCGGCGACGGGGAGCAGGTCGTGCCACTGCTGGCGGCCGAACGCGAGGCTGTCCGCGCGAGTCTCCAGCGAGCCCCACCGGCGCAGGCGCTTGACCGCCTCGGCTTCGGTGCGCTGTCCGACGTCGGCCAACCGGCGGGCGACCGCCCAGCGGAGCTCCGTCACTCGCGGCTCCACGAGCCCCCGGCTCCGCGCCGCGACGCGGCGCACGGCCTCGTCGACCTGCTCGGCCATCTCCCGGCAGACGGCGAGCCACAGCAGCTCCGGGAAGCGCCGTCCGTAGTCGTGGACCAGGGCGTTCTCGAGCATCTCCGAGAGGGTCTGGACCACGGCGGTGCGCTGGCGGGCGAGGGCTTCCGCCCCGGTGGCGGTGTCGCCGGTGCGGGCCTCGGCCTCGGAGGTGGCCAGGGAGGCGAGCTCCTGCTGGAAGCGCTGCCAGGTGGGGGACGTGCGCAGTGGGAAGCCGAGCACGAGGGCGCTGTGCTCGTCCTCGGAGAAGAGCCAGAACGGCGTCGGCACCCGCCCGCCCAGCCCCTCGAACGCCTCGCGCCAGGCACCGCGGCGCTCGTGGGGGGTGAGGACCAGGGATCGCGCCTCCTCCTGCCGGAGGACCTCCTCCACGGTGGCGGGGCGCGTGAGGGTCATCGAGCCATTCTACGGCGTCCCCTCACGTCGTCGCGACGCGGTCCAGGGTGCGGTACGCGATGGCCTCCGCGACGTGCCGGGCCGCCACGCTGCGGGCCGCCTCCAGGTCGGCGATGGTGCGGGCCATCTTGAGCACCCGGTGAGTGGCGCGTGCCGAGAGCGCCAGGCGCAACGTGGCGAGCTCCAGCAGGCGCTCGCCCTCGCCGTCGGGAGCGCAGTGGACCTTGACCTCGGCCGGAGCGAGCTGGCTGTTGGTGCGGCGGGAGGTGCCCTCGAGACGCCGCCGCTGGCGCTCCCGCGCCTCCAGCACGCGGGCCCGCACCGTCCCGGAGGGCTCCCCGCCCGGCCCCCGCGCCAGCTCCCGGTACGCCACGGGCTGCACCTCGATCTGCAGGTCGATGCGGTCGAGGAGGGGACCGGACAGGCGGCCGCGGTACCGCCGCACCTCGGGGGGCGTGCATCGGCACTCCCGGCGGGGGTCGCCGAGGTGCCCGCACGGACAGGGGTTCGCAGCCGCGACGAGCTGGAAGCGGGCCGGGAACACGAGGGACGCGGCGGCGCGGGCGATGACCACCCGCCCCGACTCCAGGGGCTGGCGCAGCACCTCGAGGACGTCGCGGCGGAACTCGGTCACCTCGTCGAGGAAGAGCACCCCGTTGTGGGCGAGAGACACCTCTCCGGGGCGCGGGACCGACCCACCGCCCACCAGGCCGGCGCTGGAGATGGTGTGGTGGGGAGCGCGGAAGGGACGGCGGGTGATGAGCCCCTCCGGCCGTGGCACGCCGGGCGCCACGGAGTAGACCTTGGTGGTCGCCAGGGCCTCGTCCTCCGACAAGGGAGGGAGAATGCCCGGCAGACGCTGGGCCAGCATGGTCTTGCCGGTGCCCGGCGGCCCCAGCATGAGGAGGTGGTGGCCGCCGGCGGCGGCGATCTCCAGAGCGCGGCGGGCCTGCTCCTGCCCGGCGACGTCGGCGAGGTCGGGCCCTGCCGGGTGGGTGTTCAGCAGCGGAGCGGCGCCGCCGCCGGTCACCGCCGCCACCGGGGCCTCGTCCCGCAGGTGCGCGACCAGCTCCGCGAGGGTGTGAATGGGGATCAGGCGCGCGTCGCGCACGACGGCGGCCTCGGGGAGGTTCGCGGCGGGCAGGACGACGGGCCGGCCCGCTCGGGTGGCGGCCTCGACGATGGGGAGGATGCCGCGTACCGGCCGCACCTCGCCGTCCAGGGCCAGCTCGCCGACCAGCCAGGCGCCGTTCACCGCCGCCGGGGGGATGAGCTTCGCCGACGCCAGCACCCCGGTGGCCATGGCGACGTCGAGGAGCGCGCCCTCCTTGCGCTCCTCCGCGGGGGAGAGGTTGACGACGATGGCCCGCGCCTGGAGCCGGCAGCCGAGATGGCGGATGGCCGACAGGACCCGCTCGCGGGCCTCCCGCACGGCGGTGTCGGGCAGCCCCACGACGGTGAGCGCGGGCTGCCCCTCGCGGGCGTCCACCTCGACCTGGACGGAAAGGGCCTCCACGCCGCGGGGTACGGCGGAGTGCACTCGTGCGAACATCATGACCCTCCGGAGAGGGTGGCGTGGCGGAGTGTCTTCATGGTGCGGCGGCCGGGTGCCCGTGTCAAGGTATGCTGGCGGCGTGGACGAGGACGTCGCGCGCCAGATCGCGGCCCTGCGGGGCATGCTCGAGGAGGAGCTGGACCGCCGGACGGTCCCTCAGCTCGACTGGTGGCCGCTGCTGGTGGGCGCGCTGGGAGCGCTGCTCGGAATCGCACTTCTGACCGGGCTGCTCTGAAACCCCAGGGCGGCCTGGCCGAGGCCCGCGAGCCGGGCGGCCCACGGCGTTCCCGGGACGTGCCCCCCGGCGGCGGCGAGGCCCAGCAGCAGCGCCATCACCGCCGTCGCGGCGGCGCCGGCGAGGAGACCGCCGCCGAGCCGGTCCAGCCAGCGCAGGTGCAGCGCCTCCAGACCCCGTCGCAGGCCGCGGCCGGCGACGAGCACCAGCACGGCGGCGGCCACCGCCACCACGGCGACGCCGGCGAGCCGCGCGCCCGAAGCGCTCATGCCGTGGCCGGCGAGGAGCGCCGCCGCCGGCGGACCGGCCCAGCGTCCCGCCACGAACGCCGCGGCCACCGCGGCGATGCCGCTGAGCATGCGGACCGCGCCCCAGAACACGCCCGCGAGGGCCGAGGCGAGGGCGACGACGAGGATCACCGCGTCCACTGTCCGCGATGGTAGCCGAGTTTGGCTCCCGGCGTGGCGTAGGATGCTCTGAAGAGCCCCGTCCCGGCCGGGCGCCGGGTCGGGTCCGACGCCCCGAGGGAGGTCCAGGTGAGCTGGTTGCCGTCTCCGCTCCACCCCGCCGTCGTGCACTTTCCCGTCGCCCTGTCCATCGTGGCCGTGGTGTTGGATGCGGCGGCGCGTCACCCGCGGCTGAGGAGCCTGGATCCGGCCGGGCCGGTGCTCATCGTGATGGCCGCGGTGGGGGCCGTGGCCGCGGTGCTCACCGGCGACGCCGCCGGCGACGCCGCGGTCGTGCCCGCGGGGGCGGCGGCCCTGCTGGACCGCCACGGGGACATCGGCGAGCTCGCCATGTGGTTGCTGCTGGCCGTCGCCGCCCTGCGGCTCGTGGCCGCGGCCCGCGGCTGGTTCCGCGGCTGGGTGCCGTGGGCGTACCTGGCGGTGGCGGCGGCCGCCGCCGTGGTGGTCGGCTACAATGCCCGTCTCGGTGGCGAGATGGTGTTCGGCCACGGTCTCGGCACCGCGCCGGTGCAGCGTGCGCCGGCGCCGTCGGTTGCCTCCCCCGGGGCGCCCGTGCAGCGACGAGGCGGAGGTTGAGCGGAGTGTCGGGAAGCAGTGCTACCTCGAACGGCAGCGGATCCGGGCTCTTTCGGATCACGTTGGCGGCGGCTGTGGCCGTCGCGGGCCTCGCCGTGTGCGCCGGTGGTGCCGCCGCGGCGGACGCGCCTCTCGACTGGACGCTCGTCAGCGTGCAGCGCCCCCGGCTGCTGTGGGTCAGCGAGACGACCTCGGTGCGGCTCCGTCTCCGCAACACCGGGACCGAGCCCTGGTCCGAGGAGCGGGGGGTCCACCTCTCCTATCACTGGCTCCTTCCGGACGGCAGCGTGGCCGTCAACGACGGCCTGCGCACGTCGCTGCCCGGCACGGTGAGCCCGGGACAGACGGTGGAGGTGGAGGCGCGGCTGGCGCCGCCTCCCCGTTCCGGGAGGTGGATCCTCCAGTGGGACATGGTTCGCGAGCACGTGCGCTGGTTCGGCGCGCCACGGGGCGGCGTGGGGCCGGCCGGCACGGTCGTGGTGATGCGGCGGTGCGGGTTCTTCCTGTCGGCGCTGCTCCTGGCGACCCTCCTCGCCGTCGCGGGGCTCAGACGCCGGCCGCCGCCCGGAGGCTCACCGTGGTGGGTGGCCGTGGAGGCGGTCCCGGTGCTGTGGACCGCGGTCAGCGTCGGCCTCATCACCACGGCCTTCAGCGAGCTCGTTGGGCAGCCCCTGTCGCCGGGCCCGGCGAGCACGGAAGCAGTGATCTCCGGCGCGGCCCTGTGCGCGGTGTTCGTGGCGCTGCTTCCGGGCCGCTGGCGCTGGGCGGGAGCGGCCGCCGTGGCGCTGGTGCTCTCGGTGACCGCCTTCGCCGACCTGCTCTACATGCGGTACTTCGGCGGTGTGATCCCCGTGGCGGCCCTGGCCGCGGCGCGTCAGGCCGGCAGGCTGGGCGGCAGCATCCGGGCGCTCACCGACGGTGCCGACGCGTGGCTCGTCCTGCCGGCAGTGGCGGCGGTGGTCCTGTTCCTCGGTCGCCCGCGCCGGTCCCGCGGCGACGCGCCCGGTCGCACCGTCCGGTGGACCGGCGCGGCCGTGGTGCTGGCGCTCACCGCGGCCGCGGGCTACCCGGCGGCCGCGACCCTCGCGGACGCGCTGGGCAGCAACTCCACCTCCCGGCAGATCTTCTCGCAGAAGCTGCTGGTGAGGCGCTGGGGGCTCGTCAACCTGCACCTGTTCGACGTGGTGCGCACGGTGCGGGACGCCGTGGCGCAGGAGCCCCTCGACCCGCGGCAGAAGGCGCGGGCCATCGAGTACTATCGCGGGCAGGCCGCCCTTGCCGCGAAGGGGGGGCCGGGCTTCGGCGTCGCAAAGGGCGACAACCTCGTCCTCATCCAGGTGGAGTCCCTGCAGGAGTGGATCGTGGGTGCGCGGGTCAATGGCCGGGAGGTCACGCCGTTTCTCGACTCCCTGCGCGAGCGGGGGCTGTTCTTCCCCTACGTGTTCGACGAGACCAACCAGGGGCGCAGCTCCGACGGGGAATTCTCGGCCCTCAACTCGCAGCACCCCCTGGCCCGCGGGGCGGTGGCGTTCCTGTGCGCCTCCGACCACTTCCTCGCCCTGCCCGAGGTACTGCGCCGGCAGGGCTACACGACGCTTTCCGCCCACCCCTTCGACAGGGGCTTCTGGAACCGCGGTGTGCTCCACCCCCGCTACGGCTTTCAGACCTCGCTGTTCCGGCGCGAGCTGGGGAGCGGCGAGACGATCGGATGGGGGCTGGCCGACGGCGCCTTCTTCACCCGCATGGAGCCCACCATCGAGGCGCTGCACCAGCCGTTCTTCACCTTCCTCATCACGCTGGGGCTGCACCACCCCTTCGACCAGTTCCCGGCCCGGCACAAGGTCCTCGACGTGGGTGAGCTGAAGGACACGCCGCTGGGCAACTACATCCACGCCATGCACTACTTCGACGCGTCCCTGAAGGCGTTCGTGGAGGCGCTGGGGCGGGCCGGGCTGCTCCACAACACCGTGATCGCGCTCTACGGGGATCACGACGCCGGGTTCTCCGTCGACGCGACGCTGCTGAAGCTCCTGCAGATTCCGGGCTGGGACCCGTCCCTGCCGGTCCGGCTCGACAAGGTCCCCCTCTTCGTGCTGCTGCCCGGCGACGCGCTCCACGGCACCGTACCCGCGGTGGGGGGCCACGTGGACATCGCGCCCACGCTCCTCCACCTCCTGGGGGTGCCCCGGCCGCCGGCCTGGGTCGGCGCCGCCCTCACGCCCGGCCGGCCCTTCATCGCGGCGCTGCCGGACGGCTCCGCGGTGGACGCGCGCAGGATGTTCGTGGCCTCGGGGCCACGGATCCCCCCGGAAGGCGCCTGCTACACCTTCCCGGCTGGCGGGCCGCTGCCGCTGGGCGACTGCGCGGCGCTCGAAGAGCGGGGCCGGCGGCAGCTCGAGGCGTCGCGCCTGGTGGTCTCGCGCGACCTGGTGCCGCAGCTCACCGCGACGCTCGCGCCGGCCGCGGCGGGAGCGCCCGGCTCCGCGCCTTGAGGGGCCGCATGGCCCGTGATACCGTCGCCGCCGTGGACGACCGGGACCGGCTGGCACGGGATCCGGCCGCGATCCGGGAGATGTTCTCGGGCGTGGCCCCCCGCTACGACTTCCTCAACCACCTGCTCTCCCTGCGGCGGGACGTGGCGTGGCGCCGGCGGCTCGTCGCCGCCGTGGCGCAGGCCCCTGAGGGCCCGGTGCTCGACCTCGCCACGGGGACGGGGGACGTCGCCCTCGCCCTGCACGGGCGCTGGGTCGCCGGCGCCGACTTCTGCCTCGACATGCTGGTGCGGGCGCGTCCCAAGGCGGCGCGCCGGGGGCGGCCGGTGGGCTGGACCGCGGCGGACGGCCTCGCGCTGCCCTTCGCCCCGGGGGTCTTCGCTGCGGTCACCGTGGCGTTCGGGGTACGCAACTTTGTCGATCTCGACGCCGGGCTCGCCGAGGTGTGGCGGGTCCTCGTTCCGGGCGGCCTGTTCGCCGTCCTCGAGTTCCAGCATCCCACCCGGCGGGTGATGGCGGTGCTCTCGGGGGTGTGGAACCGTCTCGTGGTGGTGCCCGTCGGGCGCCGGCTCTCCGGCGACGGGGACGCCTACGCGTACCTGCCGGCGTCGGTGGACACCTTCCCGGACAGCGTGGCCCTGGCCTCGCGCCTGGTGGGGGCTGGGTTCGAGCCCCTGCAGCGCCGCGAGCTGTCCGGCGGCATCGCCGCGCTCACCGTGGCGCGGCGCGTGGAGGAAACATGAGCGCTCGAATCCTTGATGGCGCGGCGATGGCGGCGCGCATCCGGGCCGAGGTCGCGGCGGAGGTGGCCGGGCTCGCGGGCTCGGGCATCGTGCCGCGCCTGGAGGTCATCCTGGTGGGCGACGATCCCGCATCGCAGGTGTACGTGGGCGGCAAGGCCCGGGCCTGCGAGGAGGCCGGCATCCGCTCGGCCACCCACCCGCTGCCGGCGGACACCTCCGCGGAGACGCTCCGAGCACTCATCGGGGAGCTCAACGCCGACGGGGACGTGGACGGCATCCTCCTCCAGCTGCCCCTGCCGGCGCACCTCGACGGCCGCGCCTTCCTCGACCTCATCGATCCGGCCAAGGACGTGGACGGCTTCCACCCGACCAACGTCGGCCTCCTCCACCAGGGGCGGCCCGCGTTCGTCCCCTGCACGCCCGCCGGGATCGTGCGCCTGCTCGAAGCGGAGGGGGTCGAGATCGCCGGCCGGAGGGCCGTCGTGCTGGGACGCTCCGAGATCGTGGGCAAGCCCATGGCCGCCCTGCTCCTGGCACGCCACGCCACGGTGACGGTGTGCCACTCCCGCACCCGCGACCTCCCCGCGGTCTGCCGGGAGGCGGACCTCCTCGTGGCTGCCATCGGCCGCCCGGCGATGGTGACCGCGGAGTACGTCCGGCCCGGAGCGGTGGTCGTCGACGTCGGCATCAGCCGCGTCGAGGACCCGGCCGCGGCGGAGCGGTTGTACCCGGGTGACGAGAAGCGCCGCCGTCAGTTCGAGCGCCGCGGCTACACCCTCGTCGGCGACGTCGACTTCACCGCCGTCTCGCGGGTGGCGGGAGCGATCACACCGGTCCCGGGCGGCGTCGGCCCGCTCACCATCGCGGGGCTCCTCGCCAACACCGTGAAGGCGGCCCGGAGCCGGCGGGGCCGCTAGATGCTGCGCGCCGGGCTCACCGGGGGCGCCGCCAGCGGAAAGAGCACGTTCGCGCGGCTGCTCGCCGCTCGCGGCGCCGCGGTCCTGGACGCCGACGAGGTCGTCGCGGGGTTGTACGAGCCGGGGCGGGGGGGCGCCCGGGCGGTGGAGGCGCTGTTCGGCGGGGATGTCCTCACGCCGCAGGGGGGGGTCGACCGGGGGGCGCTGGCCGCCGCCGTCCTCGCCGACGCCGAAGCCCGGCGCCGCCTGGAGCAGGCGGTGCACCCCCTGGTCCGCGCCGCCGTCGCCGCCTGGATCGACGCGTTGGGCGCCCCGAAGGGCGGAGTCGCCGTCGTCGAGGCGGCGCTGCTGGTGGAGACCGGCTCCTGGCGCGATTACGACCGTCTCGTCGTGGTGACGGCGCCTCTCGAGGTGCGGCGCCGCCGCGCTTTAGCGGCCGGCTGGTCCGGGTCCCGCTTCGAGGGTGTGGCGGCGGCGCAGGCCTCCGACGCGGAGCGGGCCGCCGTCGCCGACTACGTGGTGGACAACGACGGGGACCGCGACGCCCTGGAGCGCGCCGCCGAGGCCGTCTGGTCGGCGTTGCGCGAGGACGTGCGCGAGCAGAGCGCGGGGCGCCCGCTGCCCCCGAGGCGCTGACCCATGGTCGGAACGGACGGGACCGTACGCGGCGGCGGCCCGGCACCGCGGCTGTCGGTGGTGATCCCCGCCTACAACGAGGCCGGCCGTCTGCCGGCCACGCTGGAGCGGGTCGTCGCGTACCTGAGGGAGTCGGGCCGGTGGCTGCCCGCCGAGGTGGTCGTGGTGGACGACGGCTCGTCCGACGCCACGGCGGACGTGGCCGCCGCGGCGCCGGCGGCCGCCGGCGTGTCGTGCCGGGCGGTTCGCCACGAGCGCAATCGCGGCAAGGGCGCCGCGGTGCGGACCGGGTTCGCGGCCTCCCGGGGCGAGCTCGTGCTGCTCTCGGACGCCGACCTGTCGTCGCCCATCGCCGAGGTGGAGCGCCTCGCCGGCGCGGGAGGCCCCGGCACCGTGGCCGTGGGGTCGCGGGCGGTGGACCGCGCGCTCATCACGATTCGGCAGCCGCTCCACCGCGACCTCATGGGGAGGACCTTCAACGGCCTCACCCGCGTTCTCGGACTGTCCGGGCTCCACGACACCCAGTGCGGGTTCAAGCTCTTCCCCGGGGACCTGGCCAGAGCGCTGGCCGCCGCCCAGCGCCTCGACGGCTTCGCCTACGACGTGGAGCTGCTGCTGCTGGCCCGCCGCTGGGGGTTCGCGGTTCGCGAGGTGGGCGTGCGCTGGGACCACGTGGAGGCGTCCCGGGTGGCGCCGCTGCGCCACTCGCCGGAGATGCTCTTCGACCTCCTCCGCCTGGCCGCGTGGCGGCTCACCGGGAAGCTGCCGCCCCGGCCGGCCGGTCTCAGCTGAGCGGTCGCCGCCGCCGCGGAACGCCCGCCACCACGAGCAGCGCGGCCACGGCGCCGAGACCCTCCACGGCGAGGGCGGCCAGCACCGCCTTCGGCCGGTAGGCCACCTCGACGCGGTGGCGTCCGGCGGGGACGGCGGCGGCCTGAATGAGGCCGTAGGCCCGCAGCGTGGGACGCCAGGACCCGCCGTCGACCTGCGCGGCCCACCCCGGGGTCCAGGCCTCCGACAGGACCAGCCAGCCGGCGCCGGCGGCCTCCACCTCGGCCGTGAAGGCGCCCGGGGCGCCGGAGCGGAGGGTCACGGTTCCCTTCGTGCCGTCTCCAGGAGCGCCCAGGCCCGCCGCGTCCGAGTCGAGGAGGAGCACGGTGCCGGCGGGATCCACGGACGGGGCGCCGGCCGCCCCCTGCAGCCACGCCCGCAGGGTGGCTTCCGGGGCGATGAGGGCGCGTCCCGCGAACCAGGCCCGGGGCATGGCCGACGGCCGCGGGACGATCGCGTACACCTGCCCCGCGCCGCCGATCCCGTCTACCGTCGGCGGGGCGGGCGCGCCCGGGGAGCGGGGCACCGACGCTTCCGGGAGCACCACCCACCGTGCGGCGAGGACGTCGGGCAGGTGGGCGGCGGGGTCGAGCCATCGGGGAATCGTCTCCGGCGGCACCTGTCCGCCGTACAGGCCGAGCTCCGCCCACTGGTGGAGGTGCCGGGGGATCAGCGGGCTGTAGCCGTTCACGTTGGCCACGCCTTGGAAGGCGTTGACGTTGGGCTCGAACACGTCGAGGTCGCCCAGCATGGAGCTCGTACCCCAGTCCGGCAGGGTATAGAGCGTGACGACGCGGCCCCCCGTGCGCGCGAGATCGTCCCGGACGCGGTGGCTGGGCGGCGCGAGGACGGCCGCGACGGGATCGGGACACGCGGCGAGCCAGGGCAGGCGGACGAGCCACTCCGCCCGGGAGTTGAACGCCGTCAGCTCGAAGAGCAGGATGCACGCCGCGCCTCCGGCGGCGATCCGGGGCGAGCGGCCCAGGGCGAGCCAGGCGATGACCAGCGCCGACAGCACCGCCGCCGTCCACGCCGGGCGGTTCGCCCAGGCCAGCAGGGAGGCGCCGGCGCCCTTCATCCCCCAGCGGCCGCCCCACGCCCCCGCGGCGACGGCCGCGCCGGCGAAGACGAGGATCGCGGCCAGCGCCTGGGCGAGGACGGCGGCGTTCCGGCGGCGGGCTTCGCGCGTCGCAGCGTCGAGAAGGCGCTGCACGCCGAACCCCGCGAGGACGGCGAGGCCCAGCACGGTCACGTGCTGCCAGCGGCCGGAGACGCGGAAGGCATTGAGCAGCGGGACGTGGAACAGGACGCGTCCGAAAACGGCGTTTCCCGGCGCCATCGCCATCGCCATGCTGCCGGCGACGACCCAGCCCCAGGGCCCGGCGCCGTCGCCGCGACGGCGCCGGTGCCAGCCCAGCCAGGCGAGGCAGAGCGCCGCGATGCCGATGAGCTCGCTCCAGGTGGCCCCGGAGGTGTGATCCCTGAGGAAGTACGGCACCGCGAAGAGCAACAGGTCGCGAACCTCCCCGTGCCCGGTCCGGAAGTCGGTGTAGGACAGCGCGGTGCGGCTGCTCTCGGCGGTCAGCTGCGCGGTGGCCACGAGCTGAGGCAGGACGAGGACCAGGGCCGTGACGGCCGCTGCGGCCGTCGCCGCCGCGAGCCGCCGCCGGTCGCCGGCCCGGGCGCGGGCGAGCGCCGTCGCAAGAACCGCCGCCACGGCGAGCAGCGTGTAGGCGCTGGTCTGGGTGTGGCCGGCGAGGAACTGCAGGGCGAGGGCGAGCCCGAGGGTGGCGCCCCACCGGCGGGAGCCGGTGAGCACGAGCCGGTGCGTCGCCCAAGCGGCGGCGGGGAGCCACGCCGTCGCCTCCACCATGTTCGTGAGGCCCAGGTTGCCGATGAGCATCCCCGAGAAGGCGAACGCGGTCCCCGCGACGAGAGCCGCGGAACGGGACAGCGCGTGGCTGCGGGCGAGACCGTAGGTGAACACCAGCGCCAGGACGAGGCTCGAAACGAGGCCGAGGTTGAACGCGAGACCCAGCGGGAGGAAGGCGGCGAGCCAGTTGAGAGGGTAGAGCGCGCCGATCTGGGGGTCTCCCAGCAGCGGGAACCCGCCGAAGATGTACGGGTTCCACAACGGGAGGCGGCCCTGCCGCAGGGCCTCGCCGAGAACGAAGCGACCGGGGAGGTTCTGTAGCCAGCCATCCCCCGGTGCGAGGGGCACGTTCACGCCCGCCCGCAGGAGGGGGGCGAAGAACAGGACGAGGAGGAGCATGGCCACGCCCGCCGGCAGGAGGAGCTCCGCGGGCCGCACGCGGCCTCCGGAGACCATCCCGCTCCGCCGGGCGGCAAGCTCCGCCGGGGCCACGACCGTCCCGGCGTCCTCGCGGCGGAGGATGCGCCCCGGCGCGGCGGCGACGGCGGCCGCGATCCTCCGCGGCGCGCTCCGGGCCGCGGCGACGGAGCGCGAGCGGTGCGCCGTGAGGGTGGCCAGCACGGCGGAGCCGGCGACGACCACGGCGAAGGTCCGCCCCGGCATGACGAGCGAGGCGGATTCGGCCACGGCGAGGATCCGGGCGGCCGCGAGGACGGCGAGGGCGGGAGCGACCGCCGCGGCCGCCCGCCACGCCGCCCGGGCCCAGGCCGCGCGGGCGGCGAACCGCTCGCCCAGGACGACAAGGGCGGCCACGAGGAACGGCAGCAGCAGCACCGCGTGGTGATGCGAGGCCGGCGGGCCACGGTGGCCCGTGCGGAGGAACGCCGTGAGCGGACCGCCGGACACCCCGGCGACGTTGCTGACCGAGATGCGGGAGAGGTGGACCGGGAGCGGCCGGAGGGAGGTGTTGACCAGCGTCAGGGCGTGGCCGGCCCCGGGGGACCGGAGCTCGAACTGGCTCCACACGCCGTCGAGGTCCAGGGTTCCCGCGGGCCGCCCGCCCACCTCGACCTCCACCGTCTGGAGGCCGCCGTCGGTGCACGCCTTGATCTTGATGACGTCCCCCGCCGCGAGGTCCAGGCGCGGGGCCTCGAGGCGTGTCCCCCCCGACCACCGGACGAGCCCCACGGCGCTCGGGCCGACGACGGAGGAGGGCGACAGGGCGTGGGCGGCGGGGCTGAGGTCCACCGCGGTGTAGCGCTGGGTGAAGGCGTCGTCGATGGCGCCGAGGCCCAGCGCCCCGGTGAGCGCGCAGGCAGCGAGCGTCGCCAGCGCCGCGGGGAGGACCCGCTCGCGGAAGCCCGTCACGCCCGCCACCTCGTCACGCCGGCTGCGAAGAGCACGGGGTCACCACGGCGGCGCGGGCCCGGGCCAGGAAGGCCCACGGACCGGTCACTTGGCGGCCGCCAGCGCGGCCCGAAGCTGCTCGAACGCCAGCCGGCGATGGGAGCGGGCGTTCTTCTCCCCGGCCGGCATCTCGGCGTAGGTCCTGCCGGCCCCCCAGTCGGGGGCGAACACCACGTCCCAGCCGAAGCCGCTCTCGCCGCGGGGCGCGTCGACGATGCGGCCGGGCACCACGCCGTCGCCGAGCCACTCGCGGCGGCCGTCCCACACCACCGCCACGCACCGCGCGCGGGCGGTGCGGTCGGGGAAGCCCTGGAGGATCCTGGGGATTGCCGCGGGGCCGGCGGCCTCCAGCAGCCAGCGGATCAGGGGTCCGGGGAAGCCGCCCAGCGCTCCGAGCTCCAGCGACGTGTCCTCCACGAGGACGGCGCCCCCCACCTCGCGCTGGGCGAGGCGCGCCTTCTCCCGCGCCACCTCGGCGACGTCGAGCCCCTGGGGCTCGGGGAGGTCCAGGGCCCGGCACTCCAGGGAGAAGCCGAGGATCGCCTGCGCCTCGCGGACCTTGTTGGCGTTGGACGTGACGAAGAGGACGCGGTCGAGCATCAGGCCTCCCCGGTGTCGGGGCCGGGAATCACGCGGAACACCTCGGTGGCGCCCTGCAGCCCGCGCAGCTGCACCTCGCCGAGGGCCTCGGTGGGCACCACGCCCGCGACGGCGCGATGGGTCGCCGGTCCCAGCACGATGTCGCCGGGCCGGGCCACGCTCTCCTGCAGCCGCGCCGCCACGTTCACCGCGTTGCCGAGCACGGTGTAGTCCACCCGGGTGGCCGAACCGATGTCGCCCACCACCACGGGCCCGGTGTTGATCGCGATGCGGACCTCGACCGGCGTGCCACCGGCCAGACGGCGCTCGAAGTTGAAGCGGCGCAGGCGCCGGCGCAGCGTGATCGCTGCCTGCACGGCGCGCTCGGCGTGGTCGTCCTGGGGGAGCGGCGCGCCGAAGAAGGCCATCACCGAGTCGCCGACGAACTTGTCCAGGGTGCCGCCGTACTCGAACACGACGTCCGACGCGAGGGAGAAGAAGCGGGTGAGGAAGCGGGCCACCTCGGGGGGCTCCATGCTCTCGCAGCGGGCGGTGAAGCCGACGATGTCGGCGAAGAGCACCGACACCTCCCGGGTCTCGGGGCGGTCCGGGCCCGTGGTGGCGGGGCGCCGGCCCACGATGGCCTCGACCACTGCGGGGGAGTGGTAGCGCTCCAGGCGTTCGCGGATGCGCCTCTCCTCCTCCACCGACGCGCTCAGGCGCGCCCGGTCGATGGCCACCGCTGCCACGTTGGCGAGGGCCGTGAGCAGGTCCAGGTGATCGGGGCCGAACTGCCCGACGGCCATGGGCGTGTCCACGAAGAGGACGCCGTTCACCGTCTCGCGGTGCCACAGCGGTGCGCACATCGCCGACCGGATCCCGTGCATACGCACGGAGGCGCCTTCGGCGAAGCGCCCGTCGGCCTGGGCATCGGTGGTGAGGACGGCGACCCGGTCGCGGATGATGAGGTCGAGGATCGTCTGGGAGACCGGCGGCTCCGGCAGGGGCTTGCCCTGCCGCGAGCGGGAGACACGCAGCTCCGGGCGGCCCTCGCAGGTGAACAGGAGGATGAACGCCCGCTCCCCCGAGAGCTCTCGGAAGACGGCGCCCATGACCCTGTCCAGCACGGCCTCGAGGTCGTCGGCCTCGAGGAGGCTGCGGGCGACCTGGGCGAAGGCCTCGAGGACCCGCTCCCGGAGGCTCACGGCGTGCCCCGGCGAACGCTTGCCGGGGCGGAGCGTCTCGATGGGGAAGTCCTGGCGGAACTCCTCGAGGGGCCGGAGGAAGGTGGCGGAGCCCAGGGGCGCCTCGGGGCGCTCCTGGGCTGAGAGGAAGTGGAGGGTGAAGTTCCCCACCTGCAGGCGGTCCCCCTCCGCCAGCCGGCTCTCGCTCACGTAGCGGCCATTGACCTTGACGCCGTTGGTGGAGCCCAGGTCCACCACCCACCAGCCGTCGTCCCGGTCGTCGAGGCGGGCGTGGTGACGGGACACCGAGAAGTCCCGCAGCAGGATGCCGTTGTCGGAGGCGCGGCCGATGCCGGTGCTCCCGCCCTCCAGACGGGCGGTCCGGATGGCTTCCTCCTCGGTCCAGCGCAGCTCAGGCACCCCGGCATTGTAGCTATTCACTGCGGGGGGGCCCAGCGGCCCCCCTCCCGGTCCTCCGCCGCTGATGCCCCCCCGAGCCCCCCGCGCTCGGAGGAAGTGAATTCCTCCTCGCTGGTCTCGCCTCCGGCCCACCCACCGCCCGACCGGGGCATCTCCCGATTCTGCGAGAACGTGTTCGGGGCAGGGTGGTGAGGCCCAGCGGCCCCCCTCCCGGTCCTCCGCCGACGGCGGGCTGAATCCCGCGGGGCCTTTGTGACGGCGGAGGCCGGCCTCCGGCCCCCGCCCGCTGCCTCGTGCGCCGGGTTTGCCAGGCCGCGTCTCGCCGCCCGCCCCGCCCTCCGCGAGGTGATGCCCCCCCGGAGCCCCCCGCGCTCGGAGGAAGTGAATTCCTCCTCGCTGGTCTCGCCTCCGGCCCACCCACCGCCCGACCGGGGCATCTCCCGATTCTGCGAGAACGTGTTCGGGGCAGGGTGGTGAGGCCCAGCGGCCCCCCTCCCGGTCCTCCGCCGACGGCGGGCTGAATCCCGCGGGGCCTTTGTGACGGCGGAGGCCGGCCTCCGGCCCCCGCCCGCTGCCTCGTGCGCCGGGTTTGCCAGGCCGCGTCTCGCCGCCCGCCCCGCCCTCCGCGAGGTGATGCCCCCCTGAGCCCCCCGCGCTCGGAGGAAGTGAATTCCTCCTCGCTGGTCTCGCCTCCGGCCCACCCACCGCCCGACCGGGGCATCTCCCGATTCTGCGAGAACGTGTTCGGGGCAGGGTGGTGAGGCCCAGCGGCCCCCCTCCCGGTCCTCCGCCGACGGCGGGCTGAATCCCGCGGGGCCTTTGTGACGGCGGAGGCCGGCCTCCGGCCCCCGCCCGCTGCCTCGTGCGCCGGGTTTGCCAGGCCGCGTCTCGCCGCCCGCCCCGCCCTCCGCGAGGTGATGCCCCCTGAGAAAGGTAAACGCCCCGGTGCCGGAGCACCGGGGCGTCGTGGTCACGTACGGCGGGAGGCTAGAAGCGGAAGCCCACCGAGAAGCGGAAGGTCCGCGGAGTCTGATAGTTGGTGGGAGTAGTGGGCTTGCCGAAGTAGGCCCCCTTGTCCCAGTTCACGCCCTCGACCGGCTTGTCGGTGAACGGGTCGAAGGAGGCGTACCTGCTGGAGTAGTTGGTGTAGTCGTAGACCGTCGTGTTCGGAGCGGTCACCTTCTGCTGGTTGAACACGTTGGTGACCTCGGGCTGCAGGAAGATCTCGACGTCGGCGCCGAGCAGGTTCATGAAGAACGAGTAGTTCAGCGAGATGTCCGTGGGGTAGGTGTCCGGGGTGTGGAAGGCGTCCCGCTTGGTGTAGTAGTAGGTCACGCTGGAGGGCCGGTTGTTGTAGCCCGGGTTGTCCACGTACAGGTAGCTGCGGACCGCGCCCACGGCGCCGTACGGCGTGCCCGAGTAGTAGCTCTGCAGGATGCTGGCGTTGAGGCGGTTGTGCTTGCCGTTGAGGATGTCCCAGGTCGCCCAGACGCGGGCCTTGTGGCGCTGGTCGATGGCCAGGTCGCCGCGCGGGTTGGACCACGCCACGTCCTGGTACTCGGGGTAGTAGCTCGGGTTGGCGGTCGAGGTGACCGGGCCGGAGCCGGAGGTCTCACCGTTGAAGTTGCCGTAGGCGTGCGACCAGGTGTAGTTGCCGCCCAGGTTCAACGTGTCGCTGAAGCGGTACTGGGCCTGGAGGGTGACGCCGTCGTAGCGGCGGTCCAGGTAGTTGGAGTTCTGCACGTAGCCGAGGTCCACGGTGCCCCAGTCGATGCCGAGGGCGGTGAGGTCCACGGTGCCGGTGCCCTGGTCCACGCGGGTCTCGTAGAGGGACTTGTAGCGGCGGTGCGTGTAGTCCATGCGGAACAGGCCGCGGGTGCCGAGGCGCTTGGAGAAGCCCAGGGCGATCTCCTCGGCGTACGGCGAGTTGAGGGAGCCGTTGATGATGCGGTTCTTGCCGGGGACGTCCACGGCGACCAGGTCGGTGAAGTTGCTGGTGCCGCAGTTGCCGTCGGCGTCACAGTTGTTGAAGAACCAGTTGAAAACGTTGTTCAGCGCTTCCTGAGGCGTCTGGTAGGGGCCGGAGCCGGTGTTGATCTCGGGGCCCGTGTACAGCCAGATGAACGTGGCGGGGGCGCCGGCCGAGGTCTGGTCGGCGACGTTGCCGGTGTTGGCCAGCGACATCACGTACCGGGCGTAGCTGGCGTTGATGATCCAGTCGCCGTCACCCTTGATGTCGTAGGTGGCGCCCAGGCGCGGGCTGTAGCGGCTGTCCTTGGCGACCGTCGCGCCGCCGGCGTTCTTGCCGTCGTTCTTGTCGTAGCGGACGCCGAGGTTGAACGACCAGTTGTTGTTCAGCCGCCACTTGTCGTTCAGGAAGACGGACTTGACCTTGAAGTCGGAACCCTTGGAGGCGTCCAGGATCGGGTACCAGTCGAGGTCGGCGCTGCCGTCCCCGTAGAAGACTGGGTACCAGCTCTGCCCGGAGAAGCCGAACTCCGTGGCGGAGACCCACCAGTCGGAACCGGACTGGTGGTTGTCGGACTTCACCATGTCCTGGTACTCGTCGTAGCCGAGCACGATGTCGTGGGAGCCCGCAGAGCCCGTGGACAGGAAGTACGACGCCTTGGCCAGGTAATCCTTGTTGTCACGCTGCTCCTCGGGGCAGACGCCGCAGAACACGGGCGAGTTGCCGAGGTAGCCGTTGGTGTTGTCGTACATCGTGGTGCCGGTGATGAGGTCGGTGGTGCGGGCGCCGGAGTCCACGAAGGTGAGGGTGCGCTTGGAGTACTGGCCCTCGACGAAGAAGCTGTCGGTGAGGATGCCAGTGTAGTTGAACGCCGTCAGCTTCTCGGGAATGGACCGGTCGTAGAACTGCTCGATGTCCACCGGCGGGTAGGATGCGGGCAGGAAGACGTAGTTCGTCCAGCTGCGGTCGCGCTTGATGTAGGAGCCGACGATGCGGTGGTTGGAGGTGGGCGAGAACGTCAGCTTGCCCTCGTAGCGCTTCTCGTCCTGGCCCGTCGGCACGTGGATGCCGGTCTCGGCCGTCACCTCGGAGCTGGTCGTCTTGAGGGAGCGCCCGGCACCGAAGAACCACAGCATGTCCTTGACGATGAAGCCGCCCAGGGTGGCCTCGTACGTCTTGTTGGTGACGTCGGGCTGCGCCTGGCTGATGCCGCGCACCACCGGGTACTTGGCGACCCAGGAGTCGTTGGTGAAGTTCGCACGGAAGGAGCCGTGGAACTCGTTGCCACCGGACTTGGTCAGCATGTTGACCACGCCGCCGGCGAACCGGCCGTACTCGGCGGACACGCCGGAGGTCGTCGTGGTGGTCTCCTGGATGGCGTCCTCGATGAAGAGGTTGGTCGCCTGGCCGCGGATGTTCTCGTTGACGACCACGCCGTTGATCATGAACAGGTTCTCGTACGACTGGGCGCCGGAGATGGTGATGCCCCCGGCGGGTCCGGTGGTGTGGACGCCCGGCGACAGCGCCACCGCGTTGTAGAGGTCGCGGGGGATCGGCAGCTCGTCGATGAGGCTCTGGTCGTACGTCGTGGACGCGGCGCTCGTGGTCGAGATGCTCTCGTAGCTGCCGGTGACCGTGATCTCCTCGGTCAGGCCGCCGGTGGGCATCACGGCGTCGAGCCTCTGGGTCTGGGCCGCCGAGAGCTTCACCTGGCCGCTGACGGTCTGGAACCCGGAGAGCTCGAACTTCACCGTGTATTCGCCCGGAGGCAACAGCGGCATGAGGTACGAGCCGTTGGATGACGTCACGGCGATACGCGTGCCCTGCAGGTTCGGCGACGAGGCCGACACCGTCACGCCGGGCAGCGGCGCAGTGCCGTCGGTGACCACACCGCTGAGCGTGCCGGTGGGCAGCTGGGCCGAGGCGGGCAAGGCCACCAGGCCCAGCACGACGATGGTGAGAAGAAGACGCTTCATGCTTGCAACTCCTCCCTTCCCTCTTTCCCTCTTGGTCTTCGGCGTTTCTCTCAGGCCGTCTCGCCGGTGCCGAGCCCGGAAAGACGGAGCCGGCGGACTCTCGCGGAACGTGCCCCGAGGGACCGCCTGGGCGTCTTCGCCATACCTCAGCCCTAAGCATGGACCGTGCCGGGTTCCGGTCCCATGGATTCCGTGATCTGGCGCACAGATCCGGGATTCCGCGCACAATGTTCGGGAATCCGAACGCGCGGTCTCCTGCTGCGCTCGCAGGAAGGCCGGTCGCCCGGGCACGGGTCTCATCCCCCCTGGGAAGAACGGCGCCGGTGAGCGCGCCACCTCCTGCCGAGACCGCGTTCTCCGTGGCAGGGGACCTCGGCCCGCCGCTGCTTGCCCTTCAGCGTCGGGGGAGCGCTGTGTCGCCGCGGGCCGGGGATGGATGCCTGCGGCCGGCCACCCTGGAAGTCACGGGGCGCTGGCGGTGCACCCGCCCCCTTCGGAGAGGGCGGCGTAGAGGGCGGCCTCCGTCTCCTCGAGGAGCTCTCCGGCGGTGGCGTGCCGGCTGCCGCGGAACTGCGTGACGCCTACGGTGGCGGTGACGCGGGGGGCGCCGTCCCCCTCGTCCGCGACGGCCCGCCGGAGCCGCTCGAGGGTGGCGACGGCGCCGCGCTCGTCGGACTCGGCGAGGATGATGGCCAGGGTCTCGTGGTCGTACCGGCCCAGCATGTCGAGCTGCCTGAGCGAGCGGCGCAACGTGAGGATGGCGCCCGGGACGAGGTGGTCGTCCGGCAGGCCGGGACGGGCCGGAGCGACCCGGACCAGGGCGAAGGCGAACGTCGCGCTGCCCCGCCGGGAGCGCTCCATCTCGAGGCCGAGCCTGGCCACGACGCGGTCCTTGGGGACGATCCCGCTGATCACGTCGGCGGGCTCGCCCCACTGGTGCTCCACCCACTCCCGCGCCGACGACAGCGTCAGGACCACCGCGAAGGGAAGCAGGGCCAGGGGGGAGAAGAGGTCGCCGAACGCCGGGGGGCGGCGGGGGAGGACGCCGAGGCTGACGAGGATGTCGGCGCCCACCAGGGCAAGGAAGAGCGAGCTGGTGGCCAGGAGCCAGGGTCCCAGCGGGTTGTCCCGCCGCATGACGGCGCGCAGCGGGCGGACCGTGACGAGGGCGATGACCGCGACGGCGGCCTCGGCGCCGCGCACCCAGTAGACGAGGTCGCTCTCGGTCCTCCACGCCAGGGCGAACGCCGCCCCGAGAACCAGGAGCGTCTGCAGGGTCATGACGCTCGCCGGCGTCGTCTGCCGTGCGAGCCCGAGGACGACCGACGGGAACAGCGCCACGGCGAGCAGGAACGCCGCCACGTTGAGCCGGTAGTCGACGTTGGCGCCCAGAAGGGTCGCGGGACCCCAGTGCGTGTAGGTGACGATGAAGACGCCGGCGGCGACGAAGAACGCCGCCAGCCAGAGGTGGTCGTGCCGCTCCCGCTGGGCCGCGAACAGGAACAGCTGGAACGAGGCCAGCAGCAGGAGGACGGTGAACAGGCAGTAGGCGACGACGTCGCGGAGCACGGCGCGGCCCAGGATCCTCGAGTAGAGGTCGATGGCCGGGGGCGGCCCGAGAAGGCCGCCCTGCCACCCGTCGTTGTAGACGTGGATGGCGAGCTCGTTGTACTCCCCGAAGCGGAGCGCCTCCCCCGGCAGCTCGTAGAAGCGGTGGGCGAGCTGCGCGTTCTCGAAGCGGGGGGGAAGCCGCCCGTCTGGCCCACCTTGTGTCCGTTGAGGAAAACCTCGTCGGCGTCGGCGACGACGCCCAGGTCGAGGCCCAGGTCCCGGCCCGCGAGCTGCGACGGCACGAAGAGGGAAAGCCGGAACCAGGCGTGGCCGTCGTAGTGCGGCAACCCCTGCTCCTCCCAGGCGCCGGGCACGCGGATGGGCCGCCAGTTGCGCCACTCCCTGAACGGGCTGGCCCACGCGGGATCGTGGCCGGTGCGGAACAGCCAGCTCCCTGCCAGCGACTTCGGCAGCGTGTCGATGGTGACCTGGGGGGCGTCCTGGGCCGGCGCCGCCAGAGCGGCGAGACCGAGCAGCACCGCCAGGATCGGCGCCCGCCTCACCAGCCCCCCCCGCACGGCAGCGCCACGGCCCCCGGGAAATCGGCGCCGAGGGACCGGGCGAGCTCCAGCGCGGCCGGGTGGCCGCCCACGCCGGTCACGCGGACGCGGGTGAGGCCGCCGCCCGCAGGGGCGAACCGGACCGCCAGCCCCCGTTCCTCGAGGCGGGTCTTCGCCCGCTCGGCGTTCTCGCGCCGCGCGAAGGCGCCGACCTGCACCTCCCAGCACGGCGCGTCGACCATGCCGTCCCCCTCGGCGATCACCCGGGCCCGCACCGGGATGACGCCGGCCCGGACGGCGTCCAGCTTGTCGGCGGCGGCCCGCGACAGGTCCAGGATGCGCCCGGCGACGAAGGGACCGCGATCGTTGACCACGACCTCGGCGCTGCGGCCGTTGTCGAGGTTGGTGACCTCGAGCCGCGTGCCGAAAGGCAGCGTGCGGTGCGCGGCCGTCATCTGCCACATGTCGTAGCGCTCGCCGGAGGCGGTCTGGCGCCCGTGATAGGGCTCGCCGTACCAGGAGGCGAGGCCCTCGAGGACGCCTCCCGCGCCGCTCGCCGCGGGGGGCGCGACCCGGCGGTGCCGGGAGGAGCTGCACCCGGTGAGGGCGAGCACGAGGAGCACCGCCGCGCAGCCGGCCGTGGCCGCGGTGGCGCGCCGGCCCGGGGAGCGGCCGGGCACGGGGGAGTCAGACCTCGGGCCGGGCATCGTCCGCCGCCTCGGGGTGCGCATCCAGCCAGGGCCGCACGGAGGCCGCGAGGAACTCGTCCACCTGGGCCGGCGCCCGGCCCACGAAGCGACCCGGCGCCACCAGGGTGGCCAGCGTGGCCGCGTCGAGGCCGAAGGCGCCCTCGGCGGCCACGAGCTCGAGGAGCGGGTTGGGCGCCCCCTCCTCCTTGACCCGCCGCGCCGCCTCCCGCGACAGGACCCGCAGCTGCTCGTGCAGCTTCTGCCGGTCGCCGCCCCGGGCGGCGGCCGCGAGCAGGATGCTCTCGCTGGCCATGAACGGCAGCTCCTCTTCCAGGTTGCGCCTGAGCATGGCCGGGTAGACGACGAGCCCCTCCGCCACCGAGCACCACAGGAGGAGCAGCGCGTCGGTGGCCAGGAACGCCTCGGGGAGGACGATCCGGCGGTTGGCGGAGTCGTCCAGGGTGCGCTCCAGCCACTGCGAGGCAGCGGTCCAAGCGGCGTTGGGCTCCAGGCAGATGACGGCCCGGGCCAGGGCGGTGATGCGCTCCGACCGCATGGGGTTGCGCTTGTAGGGCATTGCCGACGAGCCCACCTGGGTCGTGCTGGCGGGCTCGTCGAGCTCCTTGAGCCGGCTCAGGAGCCTGATGTCGCCGGCGAACTTCGCCGCCGACTGTGCGATCCCCGACAGCGACGCGAGCAGGTAGAACTCGGGCTTGCGCGGCGACGTCTGGCCGGTCACCGGATAGGTGCCCGGGAAGCCGAACGCCGCGGCGATCCTGCGGTCGAGCTCGCGGACCTTGGCATCGTCGCCCAGGAGCTGCAGAAACGAGGCCTGCGTCCCTGTGGTGCCCTTGGCACCGCGGAGCCGCAGGCGGTCGCGCTCGGCCTCGAGGCGCTCGAGGTCCGCGAGGAGGTCGGCGGCCCACAGACACGCCCGCTTGCCGACGGTGGTGGGCTGGGCGGGCTGGAAGTGGGTGTGGCCGAGGCAGGGGAGGGCCCGGTGGGTCGAAGCGAAGGCGGCCAGGGCAGCCAGCACGGCGGTGGACCGGGCGATGACGAGGTCCGCGGCCTGCCGGAGCACGAGGAGGTCGGCGTTGTCGCCGACGAACGCCGAGGTGGCACCGAGGTGCAGCCAGGGACCCGCCGCGGGCGCGATCTCGGCGACGGCGCGGACGTGGGCCATGACGTCGTGCCGGGTCTCGCGCTCGAGCTCGTCGGCCCGCTCCAGCTCCCCCGGGGTCGGCTCCAGGTGGGCCTCGAGCTCAGTGAGGGCCTCGGCCGGAATGGCGACGCCCAGGTCGCGCTCCGCCCGCATCAGCTCGAGCCACAACCTTCGCCACAGGGAGAACTTGACGGCCGGCGAGAAGAGCCGGCGCATGGCGGCGGAGGCGTAGCGCGTGGTGAGGGGGTGCACGAACTCGTCGATCCTCATGGAGGAGATTCTGACACGTTTGGCGACCCCGTGCGCAAGCAGCGCCGGACGGGCCCGAAGACGCGTCCTTGACTTCGTTGTGACGGTGCCGCACAATCCCGACCTCGCGGAGGCGGGGGTGCGAGGGGACACGCCCTCCGGCAGGCGCCGGGGGGATAGAGCAACGCCGCCATCGCGGTCCGGATGACCCCCTCTCCGGTTCCGTCAAGCTGTTCCGATACCGCCTCCCGGAACGGGGAGGAACTCGTGAGCGAGAAGAAAGCACCGCGGACCCGGACGGCGGTCATCGCCTTCGGCGGCAACGCCCTGCTCCGTCCGCAGGACCACGGCACCCAGGAGGAGCAGTTCACCCTCGCGTGGAAGGCCACGCGCTGGCTGGTGGAGATCATCCACCGCGGTTACGAGCTCGTGATCGTCCACGGCAACGGCCCGCAGGTGGGCAACATCATGATCCAGGTGGAGGAGGCGATCACGAAGATCCCGCCCCAGACCTTGGAGGTGTGCGTTGCCCAGACCGAGGGCTCCATGGGGTTCATGCTCCAGAACCAGCTGCGCAACCGCCTCAACGAGGAGCAGATCGTCAAGGAGGTGGTGACGCTGCTGTCCGAGGTGGAGGTCGCCCGGGAGGACGTCGCCTTCGAGAACCCCTCCAAGCCGGTCGGTCCGTACTTCACGGCCTACCGCGCCAACGCGCTCATGCAGGAGCAGGGGTGGCAGATGGTGGAGGACGCGGGCCGCGGCTGGCGCAAGGTGGTGCCATCGCCGACGCCGCGGCGGCTGCTGGACGCCGGCGTCGTCAGGAGGCTCGTGGACGGCGGCGCCGTGGTGGTCGTCGCCGGGGGCGGCGGCATCCCCGTGTACCAGGACGTCGGCGGCTACTACCGGGGCGTGGAGGCGGTCATCGACAAGGACTACACCGCAGCCCTCGTGGCCGAGTCGCTGGACGCGGAGCTGTTCATCATCCTCACCCAGGTGCCCCAGGTGGCGGAGAACTACGGGCGTCCCAGCCAGCGCTGGCTCGCCGAGATTCCGGTCGCCCGGGCGAAGGAGATGCTCGACCAGCACCAGTTCCCGCCGGGCTCGATGGGGCCGAAGATCCGGGCGGCGCTCCAGTTCGTGGAGACGACGGGCAAGGAGGTCCTGATCACCGACGCGGAGCACCTCAAGGACGCTCTCGCGCGCAAGGGGGGGACGTACATCGTCCCCGACGGCACGAAGGAGGCCTGAATGTTCGACAGTCCGTGGAAGAGGCACAAGGATCTCATCTCGATTCACGACCTCACCTCCGAGGAGGTGGAGGCGCTGTTCCAGCTCGCGGAGAACGTGAAGGCCCGTCCGGACCGCTACCGTAGCGCCCTGGCCGGCCAGACGCTGGCGATGATCTTCGAGAAGTCCTCAACCCGCACCCGGGTGTCCTTCGAAGTGGGGACGTACCAGCTTGGCGGGCTCGCCACCTTCCTGTCCAGCCGGGACATCCAGATCGGCCGCGGCGAGACCATCCACGACACGGCCAAGGTGCTGTCCCGCTATGTCGACGGCATCATGGCGCGGACCTTCGCCCACGCCACCGTGACCGAGCTGGCCCGCCACGCCACCATCCCGATCATCAACGGGCTCACGGACCTCCTCCATCCGTGCCAGGCCCTCACCGACTACTTCACCGTCCGCGAGCACTTCGGGCACACCCGGCAGATGACCCTGGCCTACATCGGCGACGGCAACAACATGTGCCACTCCCTCATGTTCGGCGGCCCCAAGGTGGGCATGAACGTCCGCGTGGCCACCCCGGAGGGGTACCGCCCTTCGCCGGAGATGGTCGAGCTCGCGAAGGCCGATGCCGGGGCCGCGGGCACGACGCTGGAGATCGTCACCGACCCCCGCGAGGCCGTGAAGGGCGCTCATGCGGTCTACACCGACGTGTTCGCCTCCATGGGGCAGGAGTCCGAGGCGAAGCTGCGCCTGGAGAGGTTCCAGGGCTACCAGGTCACGCCGGAGCTCATGTCCCTGGCCGACGCCGAGGCCATCTTCATGCACTGCCTCCCCGCCCACCGCGGTGAGGAGGTGCACGCCGACGTCGCCGACGGCAAGGCATCGGTGATCTTCGACGAGGCCGAGAACCGGCTGCACGTGCAGAAGGCCATCATGCTCCTGCTCATGAACCGCTGAGCGCATCCCGCGCGCGGCACCCTGGGAGGGCCTCCGGGCCCTCCCTTTCGTCTGCCGGGCCGCGCGCCGGAATGGCACGGGACGCGCCGCCCGGGCGTCCCGAAGACGATGCGGCGCCGTCGCTTCGTGGTACGATTTTTGCTTGTCACGCCCGGGGTGCGTCGGCCCGGCCCCCCCGGCGCGCCGTGGCGCGTTCCACCGGCGCATCGCGTGCAGCCAGCCGCTCTGGAGGTGACGAGTGATCGAGGTGGAAGGTCTGACCAAACGATTCGTGGGCCGCGAGGCGGTGTCCGACGTCTCGTTCTTCGTCCCGGAGGGCGAGGTGCTCGGGTTCCTCGGGCCCAACGGCGCAGGCAAGACGACGACCATGCGCATGATCACGGGCTACCTGGACCGCACCGGGGGACGGGTGCGCGTGGGCGGCGTGGACCTCGCCAAGGACCCCCTCGGGGTCCGCGCCCGCATCGGCTACCTTCCCGAAAACGTCGCCCTCTACCCGGAGATGAGGGTGGAGGAGTACCTCCGGTTCCGGGCGTCCATCGAGGGCGTGCCGCGCCGCGAGGCGGCGGCCCGGCTCGGCGAGGTGTGCGAACGCTGCATGCTCGACGACGTGCGCCGCCAGATCATCGGCACGCTGTCCAAGGGGTACCGGCAGCGCGTCGGCCTCGCGGGGGCGCTCATCCACCGGCCGCCGGTGCTCATCCTGGACGAGCCCACGGTGGGCCTCGACCCGCGCCAGATCGTCAAGATCCGCGAGCTCATCCGGGAGCTGGGCCGCGAGCACACCGTGATCCTGTCCACCCACATCCTCCCCGAGGTGGAGCAGGTGTGCCGCCGCGTGCTCATCATCGACGGCGGCCGCATCGTCGCCGACGGCAGCCCGGACCAGTTGCGGGCCGGCTTCGCCGGGCCCGCCGAGGTGCGCGTGGAGGTCGAGGCCCCCGCAGCCGAGGCGCGCCTCGCCCTGGAGCTCATCCCCGGAGTGGACGCCGTCACCGAGGAGGGAGGGCACCGCTACCGCCTCGCCGTGGCCGGCGACGCCGACGTGCGGCGCGACGTGTTCGCCCTGGCCGTGGAGCGGGGCTGGGTCCTGCTGGAGCTGACCCGCCACGTCCCCTCCCTGGAGGACGTCTTCCTCAGGCTGACCATGCGCGACACAGCGGTCGAGGCGGCGGAGGAGCCGCCGGTGGAGGTGGCCGATGCGTAAGACGTTCGCGGTGCTGCGCCGGGAGCTGCTGGCGTACTTCTCGTCGCCCCTGGCCTACGTGGTGCTCACGGCGTTCCTGTTCGTCAACGGCTACGTGTTCTGGCTCATCCTCTCGTACCTGAACGACCCCCGCACCCAGGCCATGGCGCCGTTGCGGCTGTTGTTCGGCGGCACCATCTTCTTCTGGCTGGTGCTGCTGTTCCTCGTCCCCGTCATCACCATGAGGCTGCTGGCCGAGGAGCGCCGTTCGGGCACGCTCGAGGTCCTCCTCACGTCGCCGCTGAGCGAGGGCGCGGTGGTTGCCGGCAAGTTCCTGGCCGCGCTGGTGTTCTTCCTGTTCCTGTGGCTGCCCACCACGGTGTTCGTCCTGGTGCTCGGCAGCTACTCCCACATCGATCCCGGGCCCGTGTTCGGCGGCTACCTGGGGATCGTGCTCCTGGGGGTGCTGTTCTCCTCCATCGGGCTGCTCACCTCCGCCCTGTCGCGCAACCAGATCGTCGCCGCCATCTTCGCCTTCGCGCTGCTCCTGGTGCTGTTCTCCGTGGGGCTCGTGGAGAACCTGGCGACCTCGCCGGCGCTCAAGGGAATGCTGGGCTACATGAACCTGTGGCAGCAGATGGACGACTTCGCCCGAGGTCTCGTGGACACGCGCCACATCGTCTACCAGCTCAGCCTGTCGGGACTCTTCCTCTTCCTGGCCACCAAGGCGCTGGAAGCGAGCAAGGGGAGGTAAGCCGTGCGCAGGGAGAGAATCGTCACCGCCTCCACCATGACCGTCGGCGTGCTGCTGGCCGTCGCGCTGTTCGGGATGATCAACTGGATCTCCTACCGTCACTACGTCCGCAGCGACTGGACGTCGTCGAAGCTGTACACCCTGTCGGGCAAGACGGACCACGTGCTCGCGAGCCTCGACACGGACGTCTCGGTGGTGGTCTTCATGACCCCGCAGACGCCGCTGTTCGACGAGACGCGGGAGCTCCTCACCCGCTACCAGGCCGCGAGCCCCCGCATCCACGTGGAGTTCATCGACCCGGACCGCAACCCCCTGCGGACCCAGCAGCTGGCCAAGGAGTACGGGGTGAGCGCTGCCAACACCGTGGTGTTCTCGGCCGGCGTCCACAAGAAGTACGTCTCGTCCGACCAGCTCGCCGAGTACGACTACTCGGGCGTCCAGTACGGCCAGGGGCCCAAGCTCAAGGCGTTCAAGGGCGAGGAGCAGTTCACCTCGGCCATCCTCGCCGTGGTCAACCCGGCCCAGCCCCGCGTGTACTTCACTACCGGCCACGGGGAGCACGATCCCGCGAGCAGCAAGGAGGACGGCTACAGCGAGCTGGCCGCCGCGCTCAAGCGGGACAACCTGGACGTGCAGACGACCACGCTGCTGTCCGGGAGCGTGCCGAAGGACTGCGACGTGCTCGTCGTCGCAGGGCCCACGGCCCCCTTCGCCGAGGTGGAGAAGAAGGCGATCACCGACTACATCGCCTCGGGTGGCCGGGCCCTCGTCATGCTCGACCCCGTCCTGGGCGGCCGGCAGCGCCCGTCCGGGCTCGCGGAGCTCCTCAGGGCCTACGGGATCGTCGCGGACAACGACATCGTCGTGGACCCCGACCAGCGGCTGCCCCTGTTCGGCCTCGAGACCGTGTACACCACCAAGTTCGGCAGCCACCCGGTGGTGGACGGCATGGAGGGCCTGGCGGTGCTGCTTCCCATCGCGCGCTCCATCGGCACCGTGACCGTGCCCGGGGTGACGGACACCACGCTGCTGAGCACCTCGGCCGGGGGCTGGGGCGAGACCGACATCGCGGGGATCCTGGCCGGGAAGTCCATCGCCAGGGACGACAAGGACATCAAGGGTCCGGTCTCCCTCGGCGTCGCCGCCGAGCCGTCCGCCGGCACTGGTCCGCAGGAGGCCAAGGACGCCAAGGACGCCAAGGACGCGAAGTGGCGGCTCATCGTGTTCGGCGACTCGGACTTCGCCGCCAACGGCAGCGTGTCCAACGCCGGCAACCTCAACCTCGGGCTCAACGCCGTCAACTGGCTGGCCCGGCAGCAGCAGGCCCTGGGCATCGCGCCGCGCCAGCCCGAGCAGGTGTCGCTCTACCTGTCGGCGGCGCAGATGCGCGGCATCACGCTGCTCGCTCTCGTCGGCCTGCCCGGCGCCGCGATCCTGCTCGGCGTCGCCGTGTGGTGGCGCCGGCGCCGCTAGGGGAGGTGATCATGCGAACCGGGCGTCTTCTCCTTCTGCTGGTGATCGTCGCTGCCCTGGGTGCGTGGATCCTCCTGGTGGAGCGGCACGCGCCCACCACCGACGAGCTGGCGGCCCGCAAGGACAAGGTCCTGGCCGGCTTCGACCAGGCCGACGCGTCCCGCATCGTGGTCACCAACTCCCACGGGCGGTTCGAGCTCAAGCGCGAGGGCAAGGACTGGAAGCTGGTGGCGCCCCTCGAGGACGACGCCGACCAGAGCGCCGTGTCCTCGCTGCTCTCCACCCTCGCCAACCTCAGGACGGACCGAAAGCTCGACGCCACGGCCCTGAAGCTGGCCGACTACGGGCTCGCCGAGCCGGCCATGTCGGTGACGGTGGAGGGGAAGGGGGGCGCCAGCTACACCCTGAAGCTGGGCAACGAGCTTCCCCTGGGCAACACCCGGGCCGCCACGACGGACGGTACGCAGGTGCTCACGGTGTCCAGCTACGTCTCCACGGACCTCGACCGCGATCTCGCCGGGTGGCGCTCCAAGGAGCTGCTCCGTGCGCCCGCCTCGGAGATCGCCTCCCTGACGGTGGTCTCGCCCTCCGGCCGGGTGGCCCTGGCTCACAACGGGGGGGTGTGGACCCTCGCGGAGCCGGTGGCGGACCTGGCCGACGGCAGCCGGGTCGAAAAGCTCGTCGAAGCGCTCGACGCGGGAGAGATCAAGGAGTTCGTCAGCGATCCCGCCGCGGCCGGGGCGATGGGGCTGGCGAGCCCCCGGGTCACCATCACCGTGGCCCGCCGCGGTGCGGCCGCGCCCGTCACCCTGGAGTTCGGCGCCTCCCGCGAGGAGCAGAAGGTCAAGGAGGTGGCGTGCCGCCGCGGGGACCAGCTGCTCTGGGTCACCGCCCCGGCTCTCCAGGACGCCGAGGCGCCGCCTGCCGGCTGGCGCCTGCCGACCCTCGTGAGGCTGGATCCCTGGGCGGCGCGGACCGTCACCCTGGAGGCAAGCGGCGCGAAGGCCTCGCTGGTGCAGAGTGACGGGGTGTGGCGCGCGGGGGACGTCGAGGTGGACGGCCCCGAGGTGTCCAAGCGGCTGCGCGGGCTCGCCGGCATGAAGGTCGTGGCGTTCGACCGCCCGGCGCCGTCGGGCGCCCCGCTGGGAAGCGTCGCCGTCGGGCTGGAGGACGGCCGGACCGCGGAGGTTGCGTTCTACCCCGGCGGCGCCGTCGGGACCGACCTGGCGGTGGTGAAGGGGCGTCCCGGCGCGCTGGCCGTGGATGCGGCGGCGGTGAAGGCACTGCTGGCCGACCCGGCCGCGCTGGCGCGGCCGAAGCCCACGCCGGTCCCGTCGCCCAGCCCCGCTCCCGGGGCCACGCCGGCCCCGGCCGCGAGCTGAGCCGGCGCCGCGCCCGGGAGCCCGGGGGTGGCGGCCGCGCAGGCGCACCCGTCGCGGTGCGGGGGGTGGCTGATCAACCCCCGGTGTGGCTCTCCTCTCCGGCGACGCCGAGCCGCCGGATCATCTCGTTGAGGGTGGACGGGCGGAGGCCCAGCAGCTGGGCGGCGCGGCGCTGCACACCGCCGCAGCGCAGCAACGACGCCTCGATGAGCGCCCGGGTGTACTGGTTGACGGCCTCGCGGAGGTCGATGCCTTCGGGCGGCAGCGTCGCGGGAAGCGACGGCTGCGGGGCGAACAGCTCGGCGGGGAGCAGGTCCGTGTCCACGGTGTTGCCGGGGCACAGCACCACGGCCCGCTCGATGACGTTCTCCAGCTGCCGCACGTTGCCGGGCCACGCGTAGGCGGAGAGCACGTCCAGGGACTGCGGTGTCAGCGCCAGCTCGCGGCGGCCGTTCTCCTCGCCGTACTTGCGCAGGAAGTGCTGGGCCAGCGCGGGGATCTCGCCGTCCCGCGCCCGCAGCGGCGGGATCTCGATGGTGATCACGTTGAGCCGGTAGTAGAGGTCCTCGCGGAACGTGCCCTCGGCGACCATCTGCTTGAGGTCGGCGTTGGTGGCGGTGAGGATGCGCACGTCCACGCGCATCACCTGCTCGCCGCCCACGGGGATGAACTCCCGTTCCTGGATCACCCGCAGCAGCTTGGCCTGGGTCGGGAGCGAGACGGTGCCGATCTCGTCCAGGAAGATGGTGCCCCCGTCGGCCACCTCGAACAGGCCGCGCTTGGTGGCCACCGCGCCGGTGAACGCCCCGCGGACGTGCCCGAACAGGGTGGACTCGAGCAGCTCGGTGGGCACCGAGCCGGTGTTCACCACCACCAGGGGGCCCTCGGCCCGCGGCGACAGGTGGTGGATGGCGCGGGCCAGCAGCTCCTTGCCCGTGCCCGACTCGCCGGTGATGAGGATGTTCGAGCGCGACGGCGCGGCCCGGCGGACCAGCTCGATGACCTGCTCCATCTGGGGGCTGCGCCACACCAGGTTGTCGAGACCCTGCAGGCGCTGGCGGAGGGCCCGATTCTCGCTGCGCAGGCGCCTCTGCTCGAGGCCCTTCCGCACGGTGAGCACGACCTCCTGGTTCTTGAAGGGCTTGGGGATGTAGTGGAACGCCCCCTCCCGCATCGCCATGATGGCGCTCTCCACCGAGGAGTACGCCGTGATCACCACGACGACCACCTCGCCGTCGCGGGCCTTGAGCTCCTTGAGGACCTCGAGCCCCGGCCGGTCGGGGAGCATCAGGTCGAGGAGGACGAGGTCGATGTCGTTCTCCTCGGCGAGGCGGAGCCCCTCCAGGGCCGTCGTGGCCTGGACCACCTGGAAGCCCTCGCGGCGCAGGAGGGTGGCGAGGACGTCCTGGAGGACGGGTTCGTCGTCAATGATCAGGATCCGCATTGGGTTCTCCCAGAATCGGCAGCTCCACGCGCATCACCGTGCCCGCGGGCGTGTTGGGCGAGAGTCGGATGGAGCCGCGGTGGGCGGTCACGATGTCCCGCGTGATGGCAAGGCCCAGACCGGTGCCCCCCCGGCCCTGCCTGGTGGTCACGAAGGGCTCGAAGATGCTCTCGCCGAGGTCGAAGGGGACCCCCGGGCCGCTGTCCGCGACCTCGATCCACGCCCGGGTCCCGTCGCTGCCCACGCGCACCGCCACCTCTCCCCCCGCCGGCGTCGCCTGGATGGCGTTGCGCAGGAGGTTGTGCACGACCAGCTCGAGCTGCACCTGGTTGCCCAGCACGAGCATGGCGCCGGGCTCGGCGCAGGTGACCGCCACGGAGGCGCTCTGGGCCTCGCCGGCCATCTGCTCGACCTCCTCGCGGACCACGAGGGCGAGGTCCACCTGCTGGCGCTCGAAGCCGACGGGGCGGGCCAGCTCGAGGAGGTTGGTGACGATCCTGGCCACCCGGAACGCCTGCTCGTCGAGCTTGGCCAGGAGCGGTGCGCGCGGGTCGGCGTCGTCGGTGATGTCGCGGAGCAGCTGGGCGTACGAGGCGATGCCGGTCACCGGCGTGTTGACCTCGTGGGCGAGGCCGGCAGCCAGGCGGCCCAGGGCGGCGAGGCGCTCCTGCTGGGCGAGGCGCTGCTCCATCTGGAGCTGCTCGGAGATGTCGTCCAGCGCGACGACGCGGCCGTCGAAGCGGCCCGACTCCATCTCGAGGGCCGAGGTCGACAGCAACCCCGTGCGCCGCTCGGTGCCGGCGCGGAACCGGACCTGGACCCCCTCGAGCCCGATGGGCAGGTTCTCGTGCCAGGCCTCGTCGAGGTCCACCAGCTCGCTGATGGCCGTGCCCAGGAGCTCGGCGGGGGGGCGGCGCAGCACCTCGGCGGCGCGCTCGTTGACGCGGAGCACGCGGCCCCGGGCGTCGCAGATGAGGAGGCCGGCGGGGGAGAACTGGAAGATGCGCTCGAGGTAGTCCTCGAGCAGCCGGTGCTCCTCCACCTGCCGCTGGAGGTCGGCGAGGAGCAGGGTGTTCTCAAGGGCCAGCGCGGCCTGGGCGGACAGCGCCGAGACCAGCCGGCGCTCCCCGTGGCCCAGGGGCAGCTCGCCGTGGCGGCGCCCGCAGTAGAGCACGCCTACGGTGCGTCCGTCCCGGTCGAGTGGGAAGCGGTGCCACAGCCCCAGCTCGCGCAGCGGCAGCTCGCGGACGGTTGGGAAGCCGCCGCGGAGGTCCTCCGGCGAGAGAACCGGCAGAGCCGGGCTCTCCGGGTAGGGTCGCAGGCGCTCGCCCCGGACCAGATAGGTGACGACCTGGTCCATGGCCATGGCCTCCTGGACCAGGCCGGCGAGGCGGACCAGGAGCGCCTCCGGGTCCCGGTGGCCGGCGGCGTCCTCCGCGAAGGTGGTGAGAGCTCGGCGGGCCGCCAGACGCTCCCGGTACTGCAGGCGTTCCAGCCCCTCGAGGAGGAGCCGGCGCGCCGGCAGGGCCAGCGCCACCAGCAGGACACCCCCCACCACTGCGATGAGGTTGCGCCAGTTGCCCAGGCTGAACCCCACCTGGGTGATCACGTAGTTCAGGAGGGCGAAGCTGATCCCCCCCAGGAGGACGGCGACGCCGGTCGACAGCACCTGGCGGGCGATGTCCTCCAGGTCCCACAGGCGGAACTCCAGCAGCGACGACGCAACCCCGAGGGGCACCAGCGCCAGCGGGAGCAGCGAGATCCAGGTGAGGACCTCGAGCTCGGCCCCGGCGAGCTGCGGGATGAGCGAGAGAAGCAGGTGCGGGGTGAACCCGGCGGCCGCGCCCAGGGCGACCCACTCCACCTGGCGCCGCCGCGTCGGGTCGCTGCGGCTCCGCAGGTAGGAGCGGATCCCCAGGATCATGGCGGCGGCCACCCCGGCGATGACCAGCAGCGCGTTGAGACCGTCCAGGGTGTCCGGCAGCAGGACGTTGCCCACCACCGGCGGCAGCCACCCCATGGCGAGGGCGGTCCGCCCGAGCCCCACCAGCACGGAGGGCACGAAGGCCACGGTGAGCCACACGTTGGACAGCGTGCGCTGGGGGAAGGTGGCGAAGAACATCACGAGCAGCGGGGGCAGGGCGAGCCGCCCGAAGTCTCGCAGCAGCAGCAGGAGCTGCCAGCTCACGTCCGGAGTGTGGGGGAGGGGAATGACGATGGCCGCGAAGAGCGCCTCGGCCAGCGCGAGGAAGCGCCCGGCGTGGGCCGTGGGATGGCCCATGTAGACGGCGCCGGCCACCACCAGCGTGAACATGGCCGCGAACGCCACCAGCAGGTAGCGCACGTCGATACGGACGGCGGGTGGGTAGTAGGCGATTTCGCGGGTCTTGCCCTGGTGGTCCACGCCGAGGATCGACACCCGCCGGGAGTAGAGGACACGCTGGAGGTCGCGGATCTCCGTCACCGGCATCCCGTCCACCGAGAGGATGGTGTCGCCCACCGCGAGCCCCGCCCGGGCCGCTCCGCTACGCGGCGCAACCTCGACCACCATCACGCCGCCGTCCGCGACGGTGGTGCGGAAATCGAGCTTCTGGAACTCCGCCACCTTGCGGGCCGCGCCCTGGAGCCCGGCACCCGCCACCAGCAGGCCGACGAGCAGGAGCACCGCCGAGCGGACCGGATGGTCGTGCAGCCGGCGCCACCCCTTTCGGGGCAGCACGAAGACCGCTGAGTCGCTCGCAGCCGCCGGACGGACGTTCATCGATCCGTATGGTATCCGAAAATCCGAATGCCCGGTCCGGGAGGCCGGAAGGGGAGCCTCAGGATGCACGCAGCAGGCTGATCCGCCCCGTGACGGTGCGCAGGGAGACCGTGACCCCGCCGGCGCCGGACAGGGTCAGGGTGCGATTGCGGTCGCTCCACGTCCCGTCGAAGCGGGACGAGATGCGCCCCGAGCGGGTCGTCGCGACGCCGCTCACCGCCATCTCCCCCGGCAGGCGCACGGCCACGTCGCCGGAGCGCGTCCGCACGCTCACATCTCCGGTCGCCGTCGCCGCGTCCCACGTCGCCGCCACGTCCCCGGAGGAGGTGACCGCGGACAGGCTCCCGGCCACGCGGGTGAACCGCAGGTCCCCGCTCGTCGTCTCGGCGAGGGCGCGGTGGACCTCCGCCGTGACGCGCACGTCGCCGGACCGGGACTCCGCGTCGAGGCTGGCGAGGGGCGGCCCCGAGACCTCCACGTCCCCGGACGTGGTGTGCACGGCCAGGTCGGAGCATCCTCCGGAGACCGCCACGTCGCCGGACGAGGTCTCGACGCGGGTCGGCGCCGGCATGACGGCGGCGCCGTCCAGCGCGACGTCTCCGCTGGTCGTCCGTACTTCCAGCCGGCAGGAGGGCGGAAGAGCCACGGTGAGGTGCGCGCTGGTGTGCAGGAACCCCACGAAGAAGAGGCCCCGCCTGCCCTTGGGCTCGCGGATCTCCAGGGTGGCAGGGGAGTCCTCCATGACGGGGCGGTGCTCGTCGACCCAGCGGCGGGAGAACGCGCTCGAGTTCGACCGCGCCGAGAGCACGGCCGACACCTCGATGGTGTCGCCCGGCCGCACGGTGACGTCGGCGTCGATGGAGCGGAGGTCGATGCGGACCAGCTTGCCCTCCGCGGCCGGGAAGGACCGGGACACCTCGCCCGTGACCGGAGCGGCGTGGCGGGAGCAGGCGGTGGCGACGGTCAGGGCGGCCGCGAGCAGGACCGGGACCAGGGTACGGTTCGTGCGCATCTCGACCTCCTCGGTGGCTCCTGCGCCCGCCGGCGGAAGCGTGGGCCGCGGCCGGCCGCCGGGCGCAACAGCCGCCAACCAGTCAAACGTAGCCGGATCCCGCCGGGTTCGCCAGTCAGGCCTGGATGGCGTCGAGCATGGTGGCGGCCAGGCGCACGAAGTCCGCCTCGGTGACGATGCCCACCAGGACCTCGTCGGCCTCCACCACCGGCAGGCAGCCGAACTTGGACTCGATGAGGATCCGGGCCGCCTCGCGCACGGGGGTCCCCGGCGACACCCGCACGGCGTCGTGCATGAGCTCGTGCACGGGGATCTGCGCGAAGAACTGCCGCTGCTCCCGCTCGCTGGCTCTCGCGAACACGGACAGGGACGCCGCCAGGAGGTCGCGGTGGGTGATCAGCCCGACCAGCCGGCCGCCGGCCACCACGGGAAGGTGCCGGACCCGCGCCTGGTCCATGCACCGCCGGGCGTCGGCAAGGGAGTCCTCCCGGTCCAGGGTGATGACGTCGCGGGTCATCACGTCGGCCACCGTGAGCCTGTGGGGCATGACCGAAGTATACTGTGTCCAGCATCTTTCCGGTACGAGGAGGCTTCCTCCGGCTGCGAATTCATCTCCGCGCGGCGGGGTTATACTTGTGTGCCCACCAGCGCGCGGGCACACACCGCAAGCCGAAACAGGGGATTCCCCACTGGGAGGTCGCATGGCAACCATCGAGACAACTCCGGAACTGGTCCAGGCCGTCTACGAGCGCACGCGGGCGCGGCTGGCGGTCATTCGCAAGCGCCTCGGCCGGCCGTTGACCCTGGCCGAGAAGATCGTCTTCGGCCACCTGGACGACCCCGGGCACGCCGAGCTGGAGCCCGGCAAGTCCTACCTCGCGCTCCGGCCGGACCGGGTCGCCATGCAGGACGCCACGGCCCAGATGGCGCTGCTGCAGTTCATGCTCGCCGGGATGGACCACACCGCCGTGCCCACCACGGTGCACTGTGACCACCTCATCCGCGCCCGCTCCGGCGCCGAGGCGGACGTGGCCCGGGCCATCGACGAGAACCGGGAGGTCTACGACTTCCTGCAGTCGGCCTCCGGGCGCTACGGCATCGGCTTCTGGAAGCCGGGCTCCGGGATCATCCACCAGGTCGTGCTGGAGAACTACGCCTTCCCCGGCGGCATGATGATCGGCACCGACTCCCACACCCCCAACGCCGGCGGCCTGGGCATGTCCGCCTCGGGCGTCGGCGGCGCCGACGCCGTGGACGTCATGGCGGGCTTCCCGTGGGAGGTGCTGCAGCCCCGCCTCATCGGCGTCCACCTCAAGGGCGCCCTGAAGGCGTGGACGGCGCCCAAGGACGTCATCCTGAAGCTCCTCGACATCCTCACGGTGAAGGGCGGGACCAACGCCATCGTCGAGTTCTTCGGCGAGGGGTGCGCGTCCATCTCCTGCACCGGCAAGGCCACCGTCACCAACATGGGCGCGGAGCACGGCGCCACCACCTCGGTGTTCCCATTCGACGCGCGCATGGGCACCTACCTGCGGGCCACGCGCCGGGGCGCCATCGCGGACCTCGCCGCCGCCAACGCCGACCTGCTCACCGCGGACGGCGAGGTGGCCGCGGATCCCGCGCGCTTCTACGACCGGGTCGTGGAGATCGACCTGGACGTCCTGGAGCCCCACCTGGTCGGCCCGCACTCGCCGGACCTCGCCCGTCCGCTCTCGAAGGTGCCCGCCGCCGTCCGGGAGAACGGGTACACGGCGAAGATCTCGGCCACGCTGGTCGGGTCCTGCACGAACTCGTCCTACGAGGACATCACCCGTGCCGCCGCCGTGGCCCGCGAGGCCCTCGCGCAGGGCGTGAAGTCGCAGGTGCCGCTGCTCATCTCGCCGGGGTCGGAGCAGGTCTACGCCACCATCGAGCGCGACGGGCTGCTGGGCGTCTTCGAGGAGTTCGGCGCCACCGTTCTGGCCAACGCCTGCGGCCCCTGCATCGGCCAGTGGCAGAGGGACGACATGGCCAAGGGAACGCCCAACACCATCGTCAACTCCTTCAACCGCAACTTCCCGGCCCGCAACGACGGCAACCCCTCGACGCTGTCGTTCATCGCGTCGCCGGAGGTGGTGGTCGCGTACTCCGTGGCCGGGTCCCTGGACGTCAACCCCATCGCCGACGAGATCCCGGTGGACGGCCACAAGGTCCGCCTCACCGCGCCGCCCCCGGCGCCGGAGGTTCCCGAGGCCGGGTTCGTGTTCAAGGCCGAGGGGTACGTTGCGCCGCCGGCGCAGGCGGCGGGCGTCGCCGTGAAGGTCGCCCCGGGCTCCGACCGGCTGCAGCTGCTGGAGCCCTTCGCGCCGTGGGACGGCAAGGACTTCGAGGATCTCCCGCTGCTGCTCAAGGCAAAGGGGAAGTGCACCACGGACCACATCTCCCCCGCCGGGCCCTGGCTGCGCTTCCGCGGGCACCTGGACAACATCGCCAACAACATGTTCCTGGGCGCCGTCAACGCCTTCACCGGGGAAGCCGGAAGCACCCGCCACCCGATCACCGGCGAGCAGATGGAAACCTCCAAAGCGGCCCGGGACCTCAAGTCCCGCGGGTTCCGGTGGGTGGTCGTCGGCGACGAGAACTACGGCGAGGGTTCCTCCCGCGAGCACGCCGCCATGGAGCCGCGGCACCTGGGCGGCGCCGCCATCATCGCCCGGTCCTTCGCGCGGATCCACGAGACAAACCTCAAGAAGCAGGGGATGCTTCCCCTGCACATGATGGACGCCGCGGACTACGACAAGGTCCGCGACGGCGACCGGATCAGCATCCTCGGCCTCGCGGGCCTGGCCCCCGGCAAGCCGGTGGAGGTGGTCCTCAAGCACGCCGACGGCTCCACCGACACGATCCGGTGCCGGCACACGCTGAACGAGGAGCAGGTGGGGTGGTTCAAGGCGGGCAGCGCCCTCAATGTGTTGAGGCGCAAGGCATAGCCTCCACCCGCCCACCCGCTGCATGGATACGAAGGGGGCGAGGCCTTGGTCTCGCCCCCCTCCCTTTCCCCCGCGAGTGCAGAGCTGGCAGCGCCCTCAATGTGTTGAGGCGCAAGGCCTAGCCGCCGCACACCCACCCGCTGCACATACACAGAGGGGGCGAGGCCTGGTCTCGCCCCCCTCGCTTTCCCCCGCGAGTGCAAGGCGGGCAGCGCCCTCAATGTGTTGAGGCGCAAGGCATAGCCTCCACCCGCCCACCCGCTGCATGGATACGAAGGGGGCGAGGCCTTGGTCTCGCCCCCGTCAATCTGTTCGCGGGGGTCCGGCCGCCCCCCGACCCGGCCTCCGCGGCCTCGACCCCCGAACCCCCGCGCGCCCGGGAAATGAATTCCCGGGCGCTTTCTCTCACCGCCGCCCGACCACCCGCTGCAGATACAGGGAGGGCGGCAGGCTCTGGTCTCGGCCCCGTCTATCTGTTCGCGGGGGTCCGGCCGCCCCCCGGCCCGGCCTCCGCGGCCGGTGGGCTGCAACCCGGGCTGCTCCTCCGGCCGCTCAAGACAGCCTCCACCCTCCCCTGCCGCGGGCTCGCACAGCGGGCAATCAGGCCGCTTCTCGCCGCCCGCCCAACCTCCGCGAGGTGCGACCCCCGAACCTCCGCGAGTGCAGGGCGGGCAGCGCCGTTGAGCGCCATGTTTTTGTAGCCGCAGGCTTTAGCCTGCGCATTGCAGGCCGGAGCGCCCGCAGCCTGCCGGGTAGCGTCTGCGGCCAGGTGCGGCTCAGCCCGTCGCGGCGTGTGCCGTGCGGCGGCGCGGCAGGCTTCTGCTGGCTTGCGTCGTCGGGTAGGCTTGCCTGCGTGATCCTCTCGGACCGGACCCGCCGGAGACCTCACCCGTGGTGACCGCAGGGCTCTTCGTGCTGGGGCTCGCCGTGCTCCTCGCCGGGGGCGAGCTGCTGGTGCGAGGCGCCTCCGGCCTCGCCCTGCGCGTCGGCCTGACGCCGCTGGTGGTGGGGCTCACGGTGGTCTCCCTGGGGACGAGCTCGCCGGAGCTCGCCGTGAGCACCGCCGCGGCGCTGCGGGGCCAGGCGGACATCGCGCTGGGCAACGTGGTCGGCTCCAACATCGCCAACGTCCTTCTGGTGCTCGGCCTGGCCGCCCTGGTGAGGCCGGTGGCGGTGCCGCGCCAGCTCCTCAGGCTCGACGGGCCGGTCATGCTCGTCGCCTCGGCGGCGGTGCTGGCCCTCGCCCTCGACGGCCGCATAGGCCGGTGGGAGGGGCTCGGCCTGGTGACCTGCGTTGTGCTGTACACGGGGCTGCTGGTCCGCACCGGACGCCGCGCCGCCGCAGACCGGGGGGAGGGGGCCTCCGGCGGCGGGAGCCTGCCGCTCCGGGTGTGTCAGATCGTCGCCGGGCTGGCCGCCCTCGTGATGGGCGCCCGCTGGATCGTGCAGGGCGCGGTGACCCTGGCGAGGTTTCTGGGCATCAGCGAGCTGGTCATCGGCCTGACGGTGGTGGCCGTGGGCACCTCCCTCCCCGAGGTGGTGTCGTCGGCGGTGGCCAGCCGCCGCGGCGAGGGTGACATCGCCTGTGGCAACGTGATCGGGAGCAACACGTTCAACCTGCTCCTGGTGCTCGGAGCCGCGGCGGCGCTGTCACCGCGGGGGATCGCGGTGGCGCCCGGCGTGCTGCGCCTCGACCTGCCGGTCATGGTCGCCACGGCGCTGGCCGCCTTCGCCGTGATGTCCACCCGCCGCAGGGTCGGCCGCTGGGAGGGGGTGCTGTTCCTGGGCCTCTACGCGGCCTACCTGACCCGCCTGGTCCTCGGCGTGGCGTAGCCTCCGCCGCTCGGGGCCGGCTCCAGGGGGGCTCGCCTTCGCGGCGCTTCCCGCCGGGGCGGCCGCCCTCGCCGCGCCGCCGCGGAGACCTCAGGCGCGGACGGCGTCCGCCGGACGGAGCGCCCGGTAGCGGGCGAGCCCGGCGAGGAAGACCTCCACGGCGCGCTCGAGCTTGGCCGTCTCCAGCACGTACGCCATGCGCACCTCGTCGCGCCCCGCACCCTCCGACGCGTAGAACCCGCCCGCCGGGGCGACCATCACCGTCTCGCCGGCGAGGTCGAAGTCGGCGAGCAGCCAGCGCGCAAACTCGTCGCTATCGTCGACGCCGTCCATCTTGACGATCATGTAGAAGGCGCCCCTCGGCCTGCGGAGGAGAATGCCGGGGTCGGCGGTGAGGCGCTCGAACATGACGTCTCGGCGCTGCTGGTACTCCGTCCGGACGCCTTCGAAGTAGCTCTCGTCGAGGCGGTACGCGGCGATGGCCCCGAGCTGCTCCAGGGTGGGCGGGCACAGCCGCGCCTGGCCGAACTTGAGGATCGAGGCCATCACCTCGCGGTTGTGGGAGATCACCGCGCCGACGCGTGCTCCGCAGGCGGAGAAGCGCTTGGAGATGGAATCCACCACGATGACCCGGTCGCGGATGCCGTCGAGCTCGAGCACCGAGCGGTGCCGCCTCCCGTCGTAGGTGAACTCCTTGTAGACCTCGTCGGCGATGAGGAAGAGGTCGTGGCGCTCGACGAAGGCGGCGAGGCGCGCCATCTCCTCGGGGGCCAGCACGGTGCCGGTGGGGTTGTTCGGCGAGCACACCAGCATCGCCCGGGTGCGGGGAGTGACCGCGGCCTCGAGGGCGTCGTCGGCGGGGAGGTGGAAGCCGTCCTCGGCGCGGGTGCGCACGGGGACCACGCGCAGGTTGGCCATTCCCGCGTACCCGTTGTAATTGGTGTAGAAGGGCTCGGGGATGATGATCTCGTCACCGTCGTCGGCGACCACGTTGAAGGCGAACAGGATCGCCTCCGAGCCGCCGTTGGTGATGAGGACCTCGTCCGGGTGCAGGGCGATCTGGTAGCGGGAGAAGTACTCGCACATGGCCTCGCGGAGCTCGGGCAGGCCGTCCGAGGGGCCGTAGGACAGCACGGGATCCGCGAAGCCCGCGACAGCCGCGAGGAACTCCGGCGGCGTGGCCACGTCGGGCTGGCCGATGTTCAGGTGGTAGATGCGCTTCCCCCGAGCCACGGCCGCCGCCGCGACCGGCGCGAGCTTGCGGATGGGCGACTCCTGGATGGTGGAGGCACGACGGGAGATCTTCATCTCGGCTCCCCTGGCCGGAGCGTGTTCCGGGCCGGCACGAGGGTAGCCCCGCCGTCATGGGAACGCAAGGCGAGCGCCGCCCGCGCCGCTTCGCTACACTCCCGGCCATGGCATGGCGGCTGCTCGTCGAGGAGGCGCTTCCCGGAGCGTGGAACATGGCGGTGGACGAGGCCCTGGTGGAGGCCGTGGACCGCGGGGACTCGCCGCCGGTCCTGCGCCTGTACCGCTGGACCCCGCCGTGCCTCTCCCTGGGGTTCGCCCAGCCTCCGGAGGCGGCGGACGCGGAGTTCTGCGCCGCCCACGGAGTGGACGTCGTGCGACGGCCCACGGGGGGGCGGGCGGTGCTGCACCACCTCGAGCTCACCTACGCCGTCGCCGCTCCGCTGGGGCAGGCGCCGTTCCACTTCGATCTCCAGGCCGCGTACCAGGCGATCTGCCGGGCCCTCGTCGCCGGGCTGCGCCGCCTCGGGGTGCCGGCCGGGATCTCCGGCCGGCCCGAGGGCGGCCTCATCAAACCCACCCGGGCGATCCCCTGCTTCGTGGGCCCCGCCGCCGGCGAGGTGGTGGTCGAGGGACGCAAGCTGGTGGGCTCGGCGATGCGGCGCGTCGGCGACAGCATCCTGCAGCACGGGTCCATCCTCGAGGGATGGGACGGCGCGCTCCAGGCGGGGTGTCTCGGCCTTGCCGACGACGGTGGGCTCCGCCCCGCGGTGGTGACGCTCCAGGACGTCCTGGGCGCACCTCCGGCAACGCCGGAGCTGGCGGAGGCGCTGGCGCGGGGTTTCGAGGAGGCCTTCGCGGTGCAGTTGACGCCTGCGAGCCTCCGGGAGGGCGAGCGGCGGCGCGCGGAGCGGCTCGCCGCCGAGCGCTACGGCCACCGGAGGTGGACCGTCGAGCGCGACCCCGCCCTCGGCGACGGGGCCTGAGACGCGGACGGGGGAGGCCGAAGCCTCCCCCGCGGTCCGTGACGCGTTGTCGGGGGGAGCTACCAGCCGGGGCCGGCGCCGATGGGACGGCCGGTCGAGGTGTCGCGGAACTCCAGGGTGAAGCCGGTGGCCAGGTCAGTGACGCTGATCGCCACCCAGTACGCCGTTCCCTCGGCGTAGACCGGCGCCGCCAGCACGGAGAGCGACTGTCCCTCGGTGTAGGTGACGCCGGCGGCGAGCAGCACCCAGTACGGTGAGACCACGATGGCGACGTCGCCGTCCGGGGTCGTCAGGGTGAGGATGGGCAGGCCGAGCCCGGGCTCGCCCGCGAACGCCGCCACCGTGCCCTCGAACGTGGTGACCTGCGAGAGGTCCGGCAGGGCGCCGTCGCACAGCCGGTCGCGGACCCGGGCGACCATGGACCCGTTGCCCTTGTCCACGGCGTCCTGCAGCGTCGCGAGCGCCGAGGGACCGTTGCCGCGGGACCGCCACACCGGCCGGCCGTCATCGCCGCGGAGCACGAGGACGTCCCCGGTGGTCTCGTTGGTGACCTGGACGACCGTGTAGGCCTGCTCGCACTGGGTGCACTCGTAGGCGACGACGGTCACCAGGTCGCCGGGCGCGGCCTCGAAGCCCTGCGCGACGAGGTTCCGGTAGGGCCCCAGGACGAAGGTGTACTCGGTGCCGGAAGCGTCCACGACCAGAGTGGGAAGGCCCAGCGCTGCCGCCGCGGTGAAGCTCACCACGGTGCCGGCGATGGCCACCGTGTCCGTGCTCGCGGCGGGGAGCGTCGTGCCGCCGCGGTCGAGCCCGCGCCGGGGCAGTCGCTGCTGCTGGGCGAGGGCGGTTGTCGACATCGCCACCAGGGCGAGGGTGGCTGCGATCAGTGCTGCGGATTTGGTTCTCATGACGTCGTTCTCCTTTCGTCACCACCGTGAAGAGCACGATGCGTGCCATCGTCCGGCGAGGGTGGCCCGGGTCCGTTGCGTGGCGCGGAACGCACATCATGTCAGTGGCTTGACGTCGGAGATGGGCGGGTGCGCCGTGGTGGGGAGGGTGGGTCGGTCCGCCCCGGGGCCGGGTCGGAAGGACCCGGCGGGTCAGGCGAGGCGGCGGAGCGTGGCGATGAGCGCTTCGAGGTCCGGCGGAGGGGGTGCCTCGAAGGTCATCGGCTCACCCGTGGCGGGGTGGGAGATGGTGAGCCTCCAGGCGTGCAGGGCCTGCCGCGGGAAGCTGCGGCAGGCGGCGGCCGCCGCCGGGTCCGCGAGGGTGCGCCACTGGCGCCCGGCGTAGACGGGGTCCCCCACGATGGCGTGGCCCGCGTGGGCGAGGTGCACCCGGATCTGGTGGGTGCGGCCGGTGACGGGGCGGCACTCCAGGAGGGCACAGCCCGCGAGGCGCTCCCGCACCCAGTACAGGGTACGGGCCGGGCGGCCCGAGGAGACCACCGCCATCCGCTTGCGCTCGGTGGCGTGGCGGGCGATGGCCGCGTCGACGACCGCCTCGCCCGGGTCGGGGATGCCGTAGGCCACGGCGAGGTACCGCTTGTCCGTGGTGCGCCAGCGGAAGGCCAGGGACAGCGCCCGGTGGGCCGCGTCCGACTTCGCCGCGACCAGGACGCCGGAGGTGTCCTTGTCGAGACGGTGGACGATGCCGGGGCGCTCCACGCCGCCCACGCCCGAGAGATCCGTGCAGTGGGCCAGGAGGGCGTTGACCAGGGTGCCCGCCGGGTTGCCCGCGGCGGGGTGCACGACGAGGCCCGCCGGCTTGTTGACCACGATCATGTGCTCGTCCTCGAAGAGCACGTCCAGCGGGATGGCCTCCGGGATCAGCTCGCTGGGCGTGGGCGGGGGCGGTGTGACCGTGACGACGTCCCCCGCCTGGAGGAGCTGAGAGGGCTTGGTGGGGGCGCCGTTACGGACGACGTGCCCCTGGGAGATCCAGCGCGCGACCTGGGAGCGGGACCAGCCCTGCCCAGCACCGGCCAGGAACCGGTCCAGGCGCAGCCCGTCGGCCTCCGCGTCCACGGTGAGGCTGAGGGGCGCGCCGGCGGTGGTCATGAGCGGCGCCTGGCGGCCCAGACGATGAGGGCGATGCCCAGCGGCACCACCACCGCGGCGATCGCCTGGCTGGTCGACAGCACTCCGCCGAACACGAAGCCCCGGTCGGCGTCGCCGCGGTAGAACTCGATGATGAACCGGGCGATGCCGTAGGTCACGAGGTAGGCGCCGATCACCGTGCCCTTGGGCAGGTGGCGGCGGAACAGCCACGCGAGGAAGAGGTAGTTCAGCAGGTTGAACACGCCCTCGTAGAGCTGGGTGGGGTGGATGGGCACGTTGAGGGGCGTGCCCGAGATCTCGTGGGCGAGAGGGTTCGTGAAGACCACCCCCCAGGGCTCCGTGCACGGCGCGCCGAAGCAGCAACCGGCCGAGAAGCAGCCGAGGCGGCCGAAGAAGTGGCCGAGGGCGACGGAGGGGGCCAGCACGTCCGCCACGGGGAGGAACGGCAGCCGGTAGCGGCGCATCAGGATCACCGCCGCGACCAGGGCGCCGATGAGGCCCCCGTAGAACACGCCCCCGGCCCGGACCAGGCCCCACAGGGCGTGCAACGAGGTGAGGTACGAGGGGTCGGTGACGACGAGGAGCAGCTTGGCGCCGGCCAGTCCCCACAGGACCACCCACAGCCCCAGGTCGGCGATCCGGTCGCCGGGCAGGTCGACGAGGCGGGCGCGCCGGCTCGCCGTGTACAGGGCGAGGGCGATGCCGATGGCGAGGAGGACCCCGTAGGTCGGGATCTCGATGGGGCCAAGCCTAATCAGGACGGGAACCATGGGACTCCCTGGCGCCGCGGAGCAGCTCGGCGAGGATCACGAGGCAGGCGCCCACGGTGATCGCCGAGTCCGCGACGTTGAACGTCGGCCAGTGGTGCTCGCTCCCCCCCACCGGACGAACACGTCGAGGAAGTCCACGACCTCGCCGCGGGCCAACCGGTCGATGAGGTTCCCGAGGGCGCCGCCCAGGACCAGGGCGAGGCCGGTGGCGGCGAGACGGCTGGCCTGACCGGCGCGCTGGAGCTGGAAGGCGATGAACACGACGATGAGGACGATCCCGGCGAGGAGCGCCGTCTGGACCACGGGCCCGGACGAGCCGAACAGTCCGAAGGCGATGCCCCGGTTGCGGGCCTGCACGATGCGGAAGAAGCCGGGGATCACGTTGATCCCGGTGCCGAACGGGACCATGGCGACGACGGCGGCCTTGGCGAGCTGGTCGAGGAGGACCACCACCGCGACGAGCACCGCGATCCGGCGGCCGCTCAAGGCTCCTCCGCCCCTTCCAGGCGCAGCACCACGTCCAGGCAGCGCCGGCACAGCTTGGGATGCGCCGGGTGGCCGGCGGCGGGCAGGACCTGCCAGCAGCGCGGGCAGCTCTCCCCGTCGGCCCGGCGGACCGCCAGGGAAAGCCCCGGGTAGGCCGCGGACGCCAGCGCGGCGGCGCCGCTGGCGACCTGCGAGATGATGCACAGCTCCTCGAGACGCGCGCCCGTCGCCGCCAGGTCGGCGTCCAGGAGCGTCCGGTCGCCGGAGAGCACCAGCGCCGCCTCCAGTCCCTTGCCGAACTCGCCGTCGCGCCGGTGCACCTCGAGCTCCCTGTACACCTCGTCCCGCAGTGCGAGCAGGCGGACGAAGCGGGCGTCGGCGCCGGGGTCGTCGGGGACGTCGGAGAGCTCCTCGAGCTCCGCGGCGTGCACCGACCCCCGCGGCGGCCCCGGCAGGTGCTCCCACGCCTCCTCGGCCGTGAACACGAGCACCGGCGCCAGCGTGGTGACGAGCATGCGGGCGAGGCGGTGGAGCACGGTCTGCGCCGAGCGGCGCTCCCCGGAGGACGGGTACGAGCAGTACAGCCGGTCCTTGAGGAGGTCCAGGTACACCGCCGACAGCTCGGTGGCGCAGAAGGCGTTGACGTGGTGGTAGACGGTGTGGAACTCGAACTGCTCGTACGCCTCGCGCAGCCGCCGGGCGAGGTCGCGGCCGCGGCGCAGGAAGTAGGCGTCCACGGCGGCGAGGCGCTCGATGGGCACGGCGTCGGTTGCGGGATCGAAGCCGGACAGGTTGGAGAGCAGGAAGCGCAGCGTGTTGCGGATCTTGCGGTAGGCGTCGGTGGTGCGGGTCATGATCTCCACCGACACGGGGACGTCCTCGCGGAAGTCCACCGAGGCCACCCAGAGACGCACGACGTCGGCGCCGTAGGTCTTGATGAGGTCCTGGGGCGCGATGACGTTGCCCAGGGACTTGGACATCTTCTTGCCGTCGGCATCCACCACGAAGCCGTGGGTCACCACGGTGCGGTAGGGCGCCGTGCGGTGGGTGGCGAGGCCGACCAGGAGCGAGGACTGGAACCAGCCCCGGTACTGGTCCTGGCCTTCGAGGTAGACGTCGGCTGGCCAGGTGAGCCCCTCGAAACGGCCGTTGTCCAGCACCGCCAGGTGCGAGGCGCCGGAGTCGAACCACACGTCCAGGATGTCGTGCTCCTTCTCCCAGGCGGTGCCGCCGCAGCGGGGGCAGGCGAGCCCCTCGGGAGCGAAGTCCCCGACGGGCCGCGCGAACCAGGCGTCGGCGCCCTCCGTGGCGAAGTGGCCCTCCACGCGGGCGAAGAACGTCCTCGCCGCCTCCGGATCGCTGCCGTCGGGCCACACCGACCGGCACTCCGGGTTGGCGCACAGAAGGACGGTGATGGGGGAGCCCCAGCTGCGCTGGCGCGACACGCACCACTCGAAGCGGTTCTCCACCATCCCCGAGATCCTCGCCTGGCCCCAGCGGGGCACCCAGCGGACCCGGCCGATCTGCTCCAGCGCCCCCGCCCGCAGGTCGAAGCGGGCCACCGGGCTCGAAGCCGGCGTCAGGGCGATGAAGTACTGCTCCGTGGCGCGGAAGATCACCGGCTGCTTGCAGCGCCAGCAGTGGGGGTAGTCGTGCTCCCCCTCGCCGGAGGCGAGCAGGGCGCCGGCCTCGGCGAGGGCGGCCGTGATGCGCGGGTTGGCGTCGAAGACGCGGGTGCCGGCCAGCGCCGCCACCTCGCGGGTGTAGACGCCGCCCTCGTCCAGCGGGGAGACGATGGGCAGCCCCTCGTTCTTTCCGGTGCGGAAGTCGTCCTCGCCGTGCCCCGGAGCGGTGTGGACGAGCCCCGTGCCGGTGTCCAGGGTGACGTACTCGGCGGGCACGATGCGGAAGACGTCGGCGTCCTCCGCCAGCGCGGCCCGCAGATCGGGGGCCAGCGGATGGCGGTAGCGCAGCCCGACGAGGTCGGCGCCCCGGGCGTGGCCGGTCACCCGGCCGGTGAGACCGGCGTGGTCCAGCACGGCGGCCGCCAGGGTCCCGGCGGCCACGATGCCGCCGCGGGCGGTCTCGACGAGCACGTACTCGGCGGCGGGCTGCACCGCGATGGCGAGGTTGGACGGGATCGTCCACGGCGTCGTGGTCCAGATGGCGAACGCCACCGGCCCGTCCCCCGTCGCGCCGAACGTCCTGCGTACCGCGGCGGCGTCGGTGGCCTCGAACGCCACCCAGATCTCCGGGTCGCGGCGGACCGCGTACTCCAGCTCGGCCTCGGCGAGGGCGGTGCGGCAGTGCCAGCACCACCGGATGGCCTTGCGCTCGCGGTAGAGGAGCCCCGACTCCACGACCCGGCCGAGGGCGGCGGCGATGTCCGCCTCGTAGCGGGGGTTCATGGTGAGGTAGGGGTGCTCCCACGTGCCCATCACGCCGAGGCGGCGGAACTCGGCGCGCTGCGTGTCGACGAAGCGCTCGGCGTAGCCGCGGCACGCCGCCCGCACCTCCAGGGGCGACATGGACAGCTTGCGCTTGCCCAGCTCGCGGTCCACCTGGTGCTCGATGGGGAGGCCGTGGCAGTCCCAGCCCGGGACGTAGGGGGCGTCGAAGCCCATCATGGTGCGCGAGCGGACGACGATGTCCTTGAGGATCTTGTTGAGGGCCGTGCCCATGTGGATGTGGCCGTTGGCGTAGGGAGGGCCGTCGTGGAGGACGAACCGCTCGCGGCCGGCGCGGGAGGTCCTGACCGCGTCGTAGAGGTGCTCCCGCTCCCAGCGCTCGAGGCGTTCGGGCTCCCGCTGCGCGGCGTCGGCGCGCATGGGGAAGGCGGTGCTGGGAAGGTTCAGGGTGTTCTTGTACATGCGAATCCCCCGCTCGTTTGCCGGTGGAGGCGGACGGAGACCGTCGCGCTCCCCGGCGCGAAACAACCTACCCTACGCACCCGGCGGCGTTGCGTCAAGCTGGAACCCACCCCGCTGGGCGGTCCGTTCAGGCCTCGAGGACCACCACGGCGACGGCCACACCCGCCGCGTGGGTGATCGACACCAGGGAGCGCTTCGCACCGAGAGCGGCGGCGCGCTGCCGGGCGGCACCCTGCAGGTCCAGCGCCGGCGCTCCCGCCGCGGACCGGCTCACGGCCACCTGCAGCCAGCCCACGCCCTCGCCCCAGCCGGTGCCGAGGGCCTTGAAGGCGGCCTCCTTGGCCGCGAGGAGCCCGGCGAGGTGCTCGGCGTCCCGCGGGCGGCTCACTTCGCCGGCGCGGAAGCACCGGGCCACGAACCGTCCGCCGTGGGCGTCGAGCATGCGGGCCACGCGCGCGACCTCCACAACGTCGACGCCGAGCCCGACGATCACGCCCGCCTCCCGGCGCTCCCCAGCCACGCGGCGGCCACCGGAAAGTGGAGCACCCCGAAGCCGCTCAGGGCGCCCCGGATCCCGGGGCTCTGCAGCGTGTGGAGCAGCCACAGCGGTGCGGCGGAGACGACGACGTTGTCCCAGAAGGCGCTCCAGGGCGCCATGACGAAGAACCAGCCGGCGGCGCACAGATAGACCGTCACGAGGAAGGCGGCGGTGCCGCTCAGCGTGGGGAGCTTCGGCACCTCGGCATTGTAGCCTGGACGCTCCGCCGCGGCCGGGGCGCCCCGGCCGGAGGCGAAGGCGGCGCCGGTGTTGCGTGTATCCTGAGATCGCGCACAGGGTGTGACACGATCGTGACGCCGCCGCCCGGCCGCGCGCCGGTGGCGGCCGGGGAGTCGGCGATGGCGGCAGACAAGGGATACGAGATCGTCCGGGTGACGGTCGACGGCAACAGGAAGGTGACCTGCTCTCCGAATCCGGCGCACTGCTACTGGGAGACCGGCCCCGCCGACGCCTGCTGGGTGTTCTACGGCGCGCCCAGGGAGGCGGTGAAGGCCGTCATCGAGTGGAAGGACGGGAAGGGCGGCCCGTTCAGCGGCCACGACGGGAAGCCGAGCTCGTCCGGCTCCCACGTCCACGATGTGGTTTCCCACGGCAACAAGAAGCAGAAAGGGGCGTTCTTCTACAGCGTGAAGCTTCTCGCCGCCGACGGCACCGTCGTGGCCGAGGTCGATCCCGAGCTGGACAACGACACGAGCCCCGTCCCCTGATCAGCGCTTCTCGCGCAGGAGCCCGGCGAACCGGGTGTCGCTCCGCATCGAGGCGAACTCCGGTCCCGAGAACCACTCCGGCGGGACCCCCAGGGCCATGGCCTTCCGGGTCCAAGCCACGCAGGAGGTGGTGTCCCGGCCGGCGGCGGCCACCAGCGCCGCCGTGAAGGTCGTGTCCGGGTTGTCCGGCGCCTTGCGGAGGGCGTCCTCAATGGTGCTCCTCGCCTCGTCGAGACGGCCGAGGTGGGCGAGACAGCGAGCCGTGAGGCGCAACGAGCGCGCCGTCACCTTGGCCGGGCCGCCCGAGGCGTGGGACTCGAGGATGCCCAGGGCGCGCCGGTAGTTCGCCATCGCCTCCTGCGCTCTTCCCGCCCACAGCCGAGCATCGGCGAGGTTGACCACGTAGAGGGCTTCGTGGGGAGCCCGGGCGCTGGCCTGGCTGAACAGGTCCGCCGCCTCGTCGAACGCGCCGGAGTAGAAGAGGCACAGTCCGAGGTTCGAGACGTCGCCGGTGCTGTTGCGGTGTTCGACGAGCCACCGGTACAGCGGCTCGGCCTTCTTCCACTGGCCCGCCTGGACCTCCACTCCGGCCAGCTTGGCGATTCCAAAGGAGTTGCCGGGGGACCGCTCCAGCAGCGTCGCCAGGGCCGCACGGGCGCCGGCGTAGTCGCCGCGCAGGAAGCGTGCGTCGGCGATCCAGAAGTACGTCTGCCACGCCGGGCGGAGGGCGATGCTGTGGGCGAACGCCTTCTCCGAGGCTTCCACGTCGCCCAGCGCGGCCTCGCCCCGCCCCAGCCGCAGCCAGGCCCCGGCGTCACCGGGGCGCGCCGCCGCCGCGGCGCGGGCCACCGTGACCGCGGCCCCGATGTCCCCGATCTCGCGCAGGAGGTCGAAACGTTTGAGGGGGATGCGCGGATCCCCCGGCGAGATCGACTCGGCCCGGTCGAGAAGCTCGGCGCAGCGGTCGCGGTGGGCGGGGTCCTCGGTCGAGGAGTAGAGACTCCGCTCGATGCCGGCGAGCTGGAGCATGGCGTCCGTGTAGCGGGGCGAAGCGGCGAGCGCCCGGCGGAAAAGGACGACCTCGTCGCGGTAGCCGGGAGAGGGATGGCCAGCGTCCATGGCCTGCACCGCCTCGAGGTAGTCGCGCAGCGCGGCGGGAGCGACGTCCCGCGGAGGGGTCCCGGCGGGCGGGGCGTACCCCTGGTAGGCGTCGTCGAGGGCGGTGTTGATGCAGTCCTGGAGGAGCATCAGGTCGCCGGTGCCGGTGTGCAGGTCCTCGTGCCAGAGGACCCGGCTGGTGGCGGCCTCGATCCGGGACAGCGAGATGTCGGCCCGCGCCTCGGCCGGGTGGGGGGTCAGCCGTACCTCGACGAGCTCCGTGACGCCGAGCTCCCGGGCGACCTCGGCGACGGACCGGCCGGTGGCCACGGCCCTCTGCACGTCCTGCGCCGAGGCGACGTTGAGCCTCTCCAGGCGGACCAGGTGAGAGGCGATGGCGTCGGCCACCGCGCCCACCGCCAGGGGCGGGGCGCCGCCGCCTCCGGCAACCGCCACCGGCAGGACGGCGACGGTGAGGGGTGGCGGGGGGAAGAGCCACGCCGGGCGCAGTGCCACCACCCCGGCGGCGGCCGCGACCGCGAGCGCGACGGCGCCGGGCAGAGCCATGCGGGGGAGACGCCGGGCGCGCGTCCTCGCGGCCGCCGCCGCCGCGGGGGGCCACGCCGCCGCCGACGCGGGGAGCGCCGCCTCCAGGGCACGGGCGACCGCCGCCGCGTCGTCGTAGCGGTCGTCGGGATCGGTCGCGAGGCAGCGTTCCACCACCGCGGCCAACGCCTCCGGCACCTCCGGCGCCGCCTCCCGCAACGGCACGTGCTCGTTGCGCGACACCTTGACCATGGTGTCCATCGGCGTGGAGCCGCGGAACGGTGCGTTCCCCGTGGCGAGCTCGTAGAGCATGGAGCCCAGTGAGAAGAGGTCCGTGCGGTGGTCCACCGGCCGGCCCATCGCCTGCTCCGGCGACATGGCCCGCGAGGTGCCCACCACCATCCCGGCCGCGGTGAGCCGCTCGTTCCCCATGGCGTTGTCCCGCAGCAGGGCGAGCCCGAAGTCCAGCACCTTGACGTGGCCGCCTGGGGTGAGCATCACGTTCTCGGTCTTGACGTCGCGGTGGATCACACCGTGACGGTGGGCCTCGGCGAGGGCCAGGGCGACCGCCACCCCGATCCCGGCGACCCGGGCCGGGGGCAGCGGCCCGGCCACGACGAGGGCGTCCAGGGAGGTCCCCTCGACCAGCTCCATCACCACCCAGTCGCGCTCCTCCTCGCTGACCACTTCGTAGACGTGGGCGATGCCAGGGTGGGACGATGCTGCGACGGCCATGGCCTCGCGGCGCAGCCTCTCGCGGTGCTCCGGGGAGGTGTCGCCGGCCAGCAGCCCCTTGAGGGCGACGGGCCGCTGGAGCTGCTCGTCGAAGCCCTCGTACACCGCGCCCATCCCCCCGCTGCCGAGGAGGCGGACCACCCTGTACCGCCCGACGCGCTCCATCGTCATCTCCGGCGCATTGTAGCGCCGCGGCCTCAGCGCGGAGCAGCGGTGGCGAGGAGGGAGTCGAACTCCGGGCGGCCCCTCATGGACGCGAACTCCGGACGGGAGAACCAGGCCGGCGCGGCGTGAAGGGTGAGGGCGCGGCGGGTGAAGTCGAGGCAGGCTCCCCGGTCACCGGTGGCGGCGGCCACGGCGGCCGCCGTGAGGGCGGCCCGGGGATCGCCGGGGGCGAGGTCGAGGGCAGCGTGGGCCTCCATCACGGCGTCGGGGCCGCGGCCCAGGTTGACCAGGCACACCGCCCGCTCCATGCGCGAGGACAGCGTCCTCAGGGGCCCCTGGTCGGAGGCCTGGACGATGGCGAGGGTGCGGGCGAAGCCGTCCAGGGCCTCCTGGAGCCGGCCCGCGGCTACGAGAGCCTCGGCCAGCCAGAGGTGCGCCGCGGGGTCCTGCGGGGCGGCCAGCACCGCCTGCCGGAGCACCGGCTCGGCCTCGGCGCTGCGCCCCTCGTAGATCAGCACGGTTCCGAGGCGGACCAGGTCCGCGGGGGAGCCGCGGACCTCCACCAGCCGCCGGGCCTCCTGCTCGGCATCGGCGAGCCGGCCCTCCCTCTCGTCCAGCGCCGCCAGGTCGGCCATCAGGGCGGGGGTCTCCGGCCAGCGGGCCAGCGCCTCGCGGTACGAGGTGCGTGCGCCCTCGAGGTCTCCGGCCTCCTCCCGGGTGCGACCCACCGCTTCCAGGTAGCGCCACGTCGGACGCAGGGAGAAGGCGTGGAGGAAGGCCTTCTCGGCCTCGTGAGGGCGGCCGAGCGCCCGCAGGGCGAGCCCCCTCTCCTCCCAGGAGGTGCCGTCGGCGGGGCGTTCCCCGGTGAGGGTTCCCGCCAGCGAGAGGGCGGCGTCGGGCCGCCCCGCCAGCAGCTCGGCCTTCACCCGCCAGCGCAGCACCCGCGGGTCCTTCGGAGCGATCGCCGCCGCCTCGCGCAGCACCTCCCGGCAGCGCTCGATCTGCTCGGGATCGCGGCTGCGCCTGTAGAGCAGAGCGTGGACGCTGGCCAGCATCACCATGGGCTCGACGAAGTGGGGTGCGAGCTGGACGACTCTCTCGAGCTCGGCGATCTCCGGGGCGTACGGAGGGGCCGCCGTCCCCGCCTCCACCCTCGCCGTCACGCTCATGAAGAGACGGAGCGCCTCGGGGGTGAAGTCCTGGGGAGGGTAGAGGGAGGAGGCGCCGTGGTCGGAGTAGGCGTCCTCCACGGCCTCCGAGACCCGGGCGTGGAGAAGCGTCAGGTCGTCCGCCGTGACGTCCACGGTGCGGCTCCACAGGATGCGGCCGCCGGCTCCGTCCACCACCGAGATGACCACCCGGGCCGTGCGGCTCCCGTCTCCCAGCACCACCGACTCCTCGACGACCTGCTCCACCCCCATCTCCTGCGCCAGCCGCTGCCCCGTTCCCGGCGCAGCCGAAGAGCCGGCGTCGAAGACCTCGCGGGGGCGTACCACGACGATGCCGCGGAGACGCTGCAGGGTCGAGCTCACGGCGTCGTAGACCGTGGCTCCCAGCAGGTCCGCCGTTCCCTTCGGGGCGTGCACCGCCGGGGGGGCGACGGCCACCGAGAGCGGCGGCCGCGGCGCGATCCATCCGCGGTAGACGACGGCCGCGGTGGCCAGCAGGGCGGCGGCGCCGATGGCCGCCAGAACGTGGCGCCGGGAGAGGCGGGACAGCAGGGAAGCGCCCGCGGCGGGGAGGGCCACCGTGGCCAGCGACGCCGTGCGGGCGACCTCGCCGAGCTGGTCGGCGAGGTCGGCGGAGCCGGGGAAGCGCTCTTCGGGATCCACCGCGAGGCAGCGCTCGACGATGGCGGCGAGGGGGTGCGGCACGCCGGAGCCCTTCCCGTCCAGCGGCGCGTGGTCGGCGCGGGCGACGAGGGCCATGGTCTCGACGGGGGTCGCCCCCGCGAAGGGCGGCGACCCCGTCAGCATCTCGTAGAGCAGCGAGCCCACGGCGAAGAGGTCGCTCCTGGCGTCCACCGGGCCGCCGAGGACCTGCTCCGGCGACATGGCCCCCGAGGTGCCCACCACCGCGCCGGAGAGCGTCAGGTCGTCGCTGGAGAGCCCCGGCCCGCCGGCGCCCGCCGCCGCCTTCGCGAGCCCGAAATCGAGCACCTTGACGTGGCCGTCCGGGGTGATCATCACGTTCGCCGCCTTCACGTCCCGGTGCACGATGCCCCGCTCGTGGGCCGCGGCCAGGGCCCGGGCCACGGCCTCGCCGATCCGGGCCGCCTCGTCGGCGGGCAGCGGGCCCGCCGCGAGGATCTCGGCAAGAGTGCGGCCCTGGACGTACTCCATCACCACCCAGTCGCGGCCGTTCTCCGAGACGATCTCGTAGACGTGCGCGATCCCGGGATGGGTCAGCGCGGCCGTGGTCATCGCCTCGCGTCGGAGCCTCTCCCGGAGCACCGGGTCTTCGCCTCCGGCGGGAAGCCCCTTGACGGCCACGAAGCGCTGGAGCTGGTCATCCCAGCCCTTGAGCACTTCGCCCATTCCGCCGGCGCCGAGCCTCTCGACGATCCGGTAGCGGCCGATGCGTTCGGGCGTCACGGCGGCGTTCCGTCCACGGCACTCGATTCTACATGCGGGGGGCACGGGCCGGTCGTCGTCCGGACCGCCTCACTCCGCCTGCAGCGCCTGGCGGCACCGGAAGCGCGCCTCGTCGGTTCCGGGGAGCATGAGGGCGCCGCCGGCGGGGAGCACGCGGGTCCGCCCCGCCGCCAGCGCCGCCAGGACCTCGCGGTACTCGTGACGGGCGCGATCGGCCCACCCCAACGCGCGCAGGGCGTCCGCGAGCAGGAGGCGGACCTGGAACAGGGAGGGATCGAGGAAGAGGGCGGCGCGATAGGACGCGACGGCCTGCCCGGCGCGTCCCGCGAGGTCGTGGACGAGCCCCTCCAGCGCCCGGACGGTCGGGTCGGCGGGATCGGCCTCCAGCGCCTCGGACACCAGCATGGCGGCCGCCGTGAGATCGTTGCCGGCGATGCGGGCGGCGGCGGCCTCGACCCGGTCTCCGGTGCCCCAGGCGGTGCGCCCGGGCGTCGCCGGTGGCGCCGGCTCGGCCGGGCGGGCGGGTGGCCTCGGCGCCGGTTCGGCGGGGGCGGGGCGGCGCAGGCGGGCGAGGGTCGGGGGGGACGAGCTCCTCGCCGGCCGGGGGGCGGGGCGGGGCGCCGGCGCGCGTGGCGGGGAGGTGCCGACCGGGCGGTGGCGGTAGGCGAAGCAGTCGGCGAGGTCCACCGGCTCCAGGTCGGTCGAGAGCTGCCAGAGGGTCTCGCTGGGACCGAGGAAGAGCCAGCCGTCCGGGGCGACGCAGCGGGCCACGTTGGCCACGACGCGCCGCTGCGACTCGTGGCGGAAGTAGATGAGCACGTTGCGGAGTAGGATCAGGTCGTAGGGTTCGGGCGGGAACGCGAACGGCTCCCTGATCAGGTTCAGGGGCCGGTAGTCGATGCGCTGCAGCAGGGCGGGGTCGAGGCCGAACCCCCCGGGAGCCGGTGTGAAGTAGCGCCGGCGGAGCGCCGGCGGGACCCTGGAGATGGCACGCTCGCCGTAGACGCCCCGGCGTCCCGCCGCGAGCGCCTCGTCGTCCACGTCGGTGGCGATCACCCTCCAGTCCCAGCCGGCCAGGGCCTCGACCTCGGCGAGGACGATGGCCAGGGTCGCGGGCTCCTCGCCCCGGGCGCACCCCGCCGACCACACCCGCAGGCGCCTGTGCGCGGCGCGCTGCCGGACGAGCTCGGGGAGCACGGCGTGGCGGATCGCCTCGAAGTGCTGCGGCGTCCTGAAGCAGTAGGACTCCTTCACCGTCACCATGGACAGCAGCGAGCTCCACTCCTCGAGCAGCGCACCGCGCTCCAGGGCCCGCACGTAGGCGCCCGCGTCGGGCAGGCCGCGGGCGCGCAGCCGGTTGTTCACGGTCTCCCGCAGGAAGGGGTCGTAGCCCTCGGGGACCACGATCCCGCTCACCTCCTCGATGAGGCGGGCGAGCTCGCGGATGTCGTCCGGGCGGTGGTTCACGGTCTCACGGTGTTGCGCCCGCCGGCCTTGGCCTCGTACAGGCGGGCGTCGGCGAGGGATACGAGGGCGTCGGGGGTGGCCGCCCCGGCGAGCTCGCTGCGCGAGGCGACGCCGAACGATGCGGTGACGCGCAGCGTCTCGCCCCCGGCAAGGACGATGGCCGCCTCGTCCAGCGCTGCGCGCAGCCGCTCCGCCACCCGGACGCCCGCCTCCAGGCCGGTCTCGGGGAGAACCGCGAGGAACTCCTCGCCGCCGTAGCGACCGAACGCGTCCGCGGTCCGCAGGCAGCGCCGCATGGCCTGGGCCGCCGCGCGCAGGGCGGCGTCGCCGGCCAGGTGTCCGAAGGTGTCGTTGACGGTCTTGAAGTGGTCGAGGTCGCAGATGGCCACGGCGAGGGGGTGATCGTAGCGGCGCGCCCGCTCGAGCTCCTCGTCGAGCCGGTCGTAGATGGCCCGGCGGCTCATGGCCCGCGTCAGGCCGTCGAGCATCGAGAGCTCGCGCAGGCGCTGTCCGAGACGGGCGTTGTCGAGGACCAGGGCCAGGTGGCCCGTGAGCCCCTCGACCAGGTGGCGGGAGGTGAGCTCGTACTGGGAGGCGTCCCGGGGGAGCAACGCCAGGGCACCGGTCGCTTCGCGAAGGTGCAAGGGGAGGATGCGCGGCGCGCTCGAGGGCCGCCCGCTGCCCAGGTCTTCGCCGTGGAGGGTGATGTCCACCGTGGCGTGGGGGCTCGTCACCAGGTCCTGGAGGATCTCCGCCGAGAACGCTTCGACGTCCTCCTCGGTCAGAGGCTCGAGGAGCAGCACGTGGAGCGTGATCGCGTCCTCCTCGGCGAACGCCACGGCGAGGGCGTCGGCGTCGACGACCTCGGCGATGGTCGTCATGGCGACCCGGCCGGCCTCGCCGAAATCCTCGGCCAGCACTCCCCGCTCGAGGAGGGTGTTGGTGATGGTCGCCTGCATGAGGCTCGCGTCGAGCTGCCGGGCGACGCGGGCCAGGACGCGGAGGGGGCTCTCGGGCTCCGCGTCGGCGCCGGCACGGGCTTGTCTCGGGGGGGGTGCGGCGGCGGCCAGCGCCCGGACCGACTCCACCAGCTGCTCGGGCTCGTGGTCCTTGATGAGATAGGCGTCTGCGCCGGCGTGGTGCCCCCAGAACCGGGAGGCCGCCTCGCTGTGGGTCGTCAGGATCAGCACCGGGATGCCGCGGCTGGCCGGGTCGTGCTTGAGCAGGCGCAGCAGCTGGTAGCCGTCCATGGTTGGCATCTCGATGTCGGTGACGACGACGGAGGGCCGCTCGCGCAGCGCCAGCACCGCGCCCTCGGCCCCGTCGGCCGCCTCGAGCACCTCGAACCCCGCCTGCGTCAGCGTGCGCGCCAGCAGGGCCCGGGTGACCCCGCTGTCGTCGACGACGAGGACCCTGACCGCGGTCATCCCTCTTCCCCCAGCCAGCAGCGTGCCAGCTCGGCGGCGATCCGGGCGGGTGGCAGCGCCATGTCGGCGGCGCCGCACTCCAGGGCCGCCCGGGGCATGCCGAACACCACGGAGGTCGCCTCGTCCTGCACCAGGGTGAGCGCCCCCGCCGCCTTGAGGGCGGTGAGCCCTTCCACGCCGTCGCTCCCCATGCCGCTGAGCAGGACCCCCGCGACCCGCGACCCGTGGTTGCGGGCGCAGCTCAGGAGCAGCTCGTCCACCGACGGACGGTGGCCGCGGCGGGGCGGGGTGGCGGCGTCCAGCCTCGTGCGGCCGCCCTCGTCGAGGAGCAGGTGGGACCCCGAGGGGGCGAGGCGCACCGCGCCGGCGGGGACGGTCTCCCCCTCGCGGGCCAGGCGCACGTCCCGGGAGAGCAGCGTCGCGAGCCAGTCTGCCATGCCGCTCTCGAAGCCCTGGGCGATGTGCTGCACGACGAGCAGGCTCGCGGGCATCCGCTCCGGGAGGGCCCCGATGAGCTCGCGCAGCGCCCCGGGGCCCCCGGTCGAGGCGCCCACGGCCACCCAGCGCAGCTCGCGGCGGAGCAGGACGGCGGGCACGGCGGCAGCGGGGGCCGTCCATGCGGGCCGCGAGGGGCGGACGGCGGACAGCTGGCGAACGGTCTCGGGAAGGGTGCGCGCGAACCGCTCCCAGCCGGCGGTGTCCTCGGGCTTGCCCAGCACCTCCACGGCGCCGCGCCGGATCGCCTCGAAGGCGGTGCGTACGTGGTCCCGGTTGGCCCTCGACGAGAGGATGAGGATCGGCGTGGGCCGCACGGCCATGATGCGCTCGGTGGCGGTGAAGCCGTCGACGACGGGCATCTCCACGTCCATGATGACCGCATCGGGGCGGGTGCGCAGGACGACCTCCACCGCGACCGCGCCGTCGGCGGCCTCGCCCACCACCTCGATCCCGACCGCAGGCGACAGCAGGCGCCGCAGCACTGCCCGGACCGTGGAGGAGTCGTCCACCAGGACCAGGCGGACCAGCCCCGAGCTCTTCACCGCCGGCCACCGAGCCGGCGCACCAGGGCGACGAGCTCCGAGGCGTCGAGCCTCTGCTTGCTCAAGAAGGCGTCGGCGCCGGCGTCGAGAGCCGCGAGCCGGTCCTCCGGCCGTTCCCGCGTGGAGACCACGATCACCGGCAGCTGGGCCAGCCGGGGAATGGTGCGCAGGCGGGAGGTGAGGGCGAACCCGTCCATGCCCGGCATCTCGACGTCGGTGACGAGACACTCGAAGGCCGACTCCGCCAGGTGGCTCAACGCCTCCCCCGCATCCGCGGCGGTGGTGACCGTGAAGCCCGCGTCCTCCAGGAGGCGCCGCATCATCTCGCGGGTGACCAGCGAGTCGTCCACCAGCAGGACGCGCAGGCGCTGCACGGCGGCCGCCGGCGCTGGTGCCGCCGCGCCGCCGGCCGTGTCCCGCTGGGCCAGCGCCACCGGCGAGAGCACCACCACGGGCTCCCCCGACACCCGCAGGGCCGTGCCCTCCACCAGCGGGCCCAGGGCGGCGTGACGTCCCACCGGCCTGATCAGCGCCTCTTCCTCGGCCTCCAGGTCGTCGACGCCCACGGCGATGGTTCGGCCGGAGAACTCGCCCACGAGGAGGAGCTGGGGATCAGCCGGCGGCTGGCCGAAGAGGGCCGCCAGGGAGACGAAAGGCACCAGCCGCCCGTCCAGGCTCGCCATGGTGCGGGAGGACCGCAGCACGACCCGGTCGGCGGGGAGCAGCGCCATGCGGCGGATGGGCGCCTTGGGGATGGCGAGGCGGAACGACCCGACGCGGACGATGAGCAGGTGCTCGCCGCGCCGGGCGGCGGGCACGTCCAGGATGATCCGGGTGCCCTCGCCGGGCCTCGACCACACCGACACGTTGCCTCCGGCGCGGTTGACGGCCTCGGCCACGACGTCGAGGCCGACGCCCCTTCCCGACACCTCCGAGACCTCGCCTCGGGTCGAGAAGCCGGGCAGGAACAGCAGCCGGAGGACCTCGTCCTCGGGCAGCGCCCGGGCCGCCGAGGCGTCGACGAGGCCGCGCTCCACGGCGGTGGCCGCGACCCTCGCGGCATCGATGCCGCCGCCGTCGTCCACCACCTCGATGCGGACGCCGCCGCCCTCGGCGGTCGCGCCGAGCCGCAGGCGTCCCGCCCGCGGCTTGCCCGCGGCCTCCCGGACCTCGGGGGGCTCCACGCCGTGGTCGACGGCGTTGCGGACCAGGTGGATGAGCGCCTGCTCGAGCTCGCGGGTGATGCGACGGTCCAGGCGCGTGTCCTCGCCGTGGACCTCCACGTCCACCTCGCGCCCCAGCTCGCGGGCCAGCTCGCGGGCATGGCGCGCCAGGGAGAGGAGCACGGCCCGCAGGGGCTGGAGCTGCAGGGCCACGATGCTCTCCAGCTGCGCCCCTGCGACCCGGCTCAGGCGGCGCTGCCCGCTCTCGAGCTCCGCGGCGCGGTGCCGCAGCGAGGAGGCGAGCACGGCGAGGATCTGCCCGGGCTCGGGCTCGCGCGCGCCGCGCTCGGCGAGCTCGGCGAGCTCGTGGAGGCGGGCGACGAAGCCCTCGGCGCCCTGGGCCAGAATCCGCATCCTGGTGGCGCGGTCCGCAAGGGCGTCCACGACGGCCGAGTCCACGCGCACCTCGCTGGCCATGGGGAACGCCTCGGGCGCGGGCTTACGGGCCGGCGCCGGGGCCACCCGGCCGGTCGCTGCGGGTGCGGGTCGGGCGAGCTCGTCCAGGAGCCCCACCGGCACCGCGGGAGCGTCGCCGCGCTCGGCGGCCTCGACCATCTCGGTGAGGGCGTCCACCACGTGGGTGAGGGAGGGGACCAGGGAGGGGCCGGGGCTCTGGAGCGCGCCCTCGGCGGCGTGGCACAGCTCGGAGACCGCGGTGAGCCGCAGCATCCTTCCCGCCCCCTTGAGGGTGTGGAGCTCGCGCCGGATCTCCGTGGCCGTCTGAGGATCGCCGCCCAGCTGGGGGAGGAGCATGGCGAGCCGCTCGAGCCGGCCGCGTGCCTCGCTCACGAACAGCGGAATGAGATCGGCGAACTCAGGGTCCACCGCTCAGCTCCCCGCGCCGCCGGACGCCGGTTTCGGGGCCGTCAGGGGCGCCCCGGTCACCCGGCACCCCCCTCGCCGCGTCGTCCGGCCATGGTCAGATCCTCGTCCAGCTGCGGGCGTTCACGTCCAGGCCGGCGACCCCGAGCAGCTGGCCGTCGGGGCCGTGGACCGGCGTCGCCACGGTAAAGCACCGCTCGCCCGACAGCAGCGAATCGTACAGGGGCGTGATGATGGTGTGCTCGTCGCGGATCACCGCCTGGAACCACGGCCGCTCGCCGAAGCTCGTGCCCGCGGCCAGGGGCGAGGAGGAGTCGTGGTCCTGGCCGGCGACGGCGCTCACCATGAGGCCCCGGCCGTCCACCACGTAGGCCAGCTCCACGAAGGCGTGCTCGCGGAGGAACTCCGCCAGCCGGCCCTCGAGCGCCTCCCAGTGGCCCGCCTGGTAGCCGATGTCCTGCGCCCACGTCTCCGCGATCTGCTTGAGGGAGCGCGGGGAGTCGAGGCGGAACGACTGCGTGAGGAGCTGGATGGACAGGGCGAGCTGGTTGAGGCGGTCGGCGGTGCCCGTGAAGTGCTTGAGCCCCTCGGCCATGCGCTGGATGACCTGGCTGACCTCCTTGAGGGTGAGCACGACCTGGTCCGAGGCCGTCCGCTGCTGCTCCGTGGCCATGGAGATCTCGCGGGCGGCACGGGCCGTGTCGCTGAGGGCGCCGCGCAGCTCCTCGATGGTTCCGGCGGCGTCCCGGGCACGGTCGAGCACGGTGAGGGCGTCCTTGCCCCCCTCCTCGGTGGCGATCACGGTGGCCCGGATGGAGGCCGCGAACTCGTCGAGCAGGTGGCGCACCGAGTCCACCGACTCCCTGGACCGCTGGGCGAGGCGGCGGACCTCGTCGGCGACCACGGCGAAACGGCGGCCGTGCTCGCCCGTGGCGGCCGCCTCGATGGCCGCGTTGAGCGCCAGGATATGGGTTTCCTGCGCGATCTCCGTGATCAGGTCGAGGACCCGGTAGATCTCCTTGGAGCGTGAATCCAGCGAGTCCGCGCGGGAGGCGATGGCGGTGATGCGCTTCTGCACCTCCTCGACGCCCCTGAGGGCTTCCTCCACCGCCGCGGCCCCGCTGTCGCCGCTGGCCTCCGCCTGGACGGAGAGCTCCGCCTGGGAGGCCGCGTTGGAGGCGATCTGCGCCGCCGTCCGCGCCAGCTCCTCCATGGTGGCGGTGATCTCCACCGTCGCCGCCGCCTGCTCCGAGGAGCCGGAGGCCAGCTCGTTGGCGGTGTCGTGGACCGAGTTGCCGGCGCCCGCGACCTCGATGGAGCTGTTCTGGATCTGCTGGACCAGGGAGCCCAGGGCGTGGGTGGCGGTCTCGAAAGCGGACGCCACGTGGGCGGGGAGATCGCCGGCGTGCCTGGCGGCCTCGACGAGGTCGCCGAACTGGAGCTGCCGGAACGTGTGCTTCAGCGCGCGCTCCACCGTCTCGAGCCGCTCGCCGAGCTCGTCGCGCTCGCGCTGCCTCCGGAGGGCCGGCAGGAACACCGTCCCGACGTACAGCGCGAGGACGCCGAGGGCGACCACGAGGTAGAGGTCCCGTACCACGTAGGACGCGACCTGGGCAGCGGCCATCAGCACCGCAGCCACGCCCACGAGGCCGAGCAGCCCCACCAGGACGAGTCCCAGGACCGGTTCGGCGGTTCGTCTGTCGGTTGGGATGGGCATGAACGTCTTCTCCTTCCGGCTCACCCGCGCCCCTGGGGACCGGGTGTCTCGTCGCCACGGCAGTCCGGCGGTGCCGAGGGGCCGCGCAGCTCGTGCGGGACCTCCCGGACGTCCACCAGGATCACCGGCTCGCCGTCGAGGACGGCGAAGCCGGCGTAGCGGGCATGGATGTAGCGCTGCGCGACGGCTCCGACTCGTCGGGAGCCGGCGAGCTCGCGCACCCCGAGCACGTCGTCGGCGTCGAGCACGCCCGTTCCGGTCTGCACCGCGACGCCCTTCGCGCTCCGCTGCACGCGGGTCACGGCGTCCTCGGGAACGCCCCAGAGCCGGCCGCCGCGTCGCAGGACGAGGTGGCGGCCGCCGCTCACCCGGACGTCCCCAGCGCTTCGAGGTCCAGCACCCGGACGGGCTCGCCGTCGACCAGGATCTCGCCGCGCACCACGCCGCGATCGGCCGCCGCCACGTCGCCCGGCTCGATGTCGCACAGGCGCAGGGCGGCGTCGGCGTTGAGGCCGATGAGCTCGCGGTCCTCGCCCCGTCCGCCCCACGCCACCACGGTGACCGGGGCCTCGGGGTTGGGGCCCGCCGGGGCCTCGACGAGGCGGGCGAGGTCGAAGACAGGCAAGGGCTCGCCACCGTGTTCGGCGAGGCCGAGCAGTTCGGCGGAGACCAGTGGGATGGGGCTGACGGGAAGGGTCCGGAGGACACGGCGGACCTGCCGGAGGGGGACCGCGCACAGATATTCTCCAGCTTGCACCAGCAGGCAGCGAACCGCGCCGCCCTCTTCCGGGGGGACCGGCTTCACGGCCTCAGGATAGCATTCCGGGGCGCCGGTCTCAGCGCGCCGAGGGGACCGGGGAACTGGACGCGAGCAGCTCGGACAGCTTTCGCCGGTCGAGCTTGCCACGCTCGTTGGCGGGCAGCTCGGCCACGATGGCCAGGCGGCGGGGCACCTTGTGGGGCGCCAGGGCGCGGCGGCACACGGCGAGGATGTCCCTGCAGGTCAGGGTGCTGCCGCCGGCGAGGACCACGGCGGCGGCCACCACGTGGCCGCGGGCAGGGGCGTCGACGCCGAGCACCGCGGCCGCGCGCACCCCCGGGATGCCCTCCAGGACGGCGCGAACCTCGGCGGGGTGCACCTTGCGGCCCGCGACGTTGATGACGTCGGCCACCCGGCCGGTGAGCACGAGGTCGCCGTCCTGCCGGACCACGCCCAGGTCACCGGTGAGGAACCGCCCCGGCCGGAGCACCCCTTCGCCGCTCTCGCCGGGCACCGTGCCCAGGGCCGCCGCCCGTGACAGGACCTCGATCCGGCCCGGCTGCCCGGCGGGGAGGGGAACGCCGTCCTCACCGACCACGCGGATCGCCACCCGGACCATGGGGGTGCCGACGGCGCCCTCCTCGTGGACCGGCCGGGCGCTGCGGTCGTAGGTGATCCCCCCGCACTCGGAGGACCCGTAGAAGACGTGGACCTTGTGGCCGGTGGCGGCGAAGAACGCGCCGGCGTCGGCGGGCGGCAGCGGGGCGCCGGCGGACAGGCACACCCTGAGGAGGGGCAGGGGCGGGATCCGCCCCAGTCCGGCCAGGGCCCGGACCATGGCCGGTACCGCCGGAAAGTGCTCGACGCGGGCCCGCTCCAGGGCGCCGGCCAGGACGGCGGGGAGTGCCGAGCCCGGGAGCACCAGCGGTGTCCCCGCGAGCAGCAGCGGCACCAGGCACGACCCGATGCCGTAGGAGTGCGTGAGGGGGATGGCGGCGAGGGTGACCGCTCCCGCCGGCACGCCCATGGTGCGCAGGATCTGGACCGTGTCCGCCGCCAGCTGCCGCGCGCTCACCGCCACCGCCCGGGGCACCCCGGTGGAGCCCGATGTCAGTTTGAGAACCGCTGTGCCCGGGGGCAGGGGCACGGGGGCGGCGTCCCGGCAGGCCAGTACCGCCCGGGAGAGGTCCCAGGGCCCGGCGTCGCCGGACACACGGTCCGGCGACGTCACCACCACGCGCGCCCCGACGGCGTCGGCGCACCGCGACAGCTCGTCGGTGGGGGCCGAGGCGTCCACCAGGGCCACCGTGAGGCCGGCCCGGCGCAGGGCGAGGAACGAGGCGACCAGCTCGACGGAGTTGGCGAGGGAAAGCACCGCGACCGTTCCCGGCGCCGCGGCGGCCGGCAGCCGGCTGGCCAGGACCGCCGCGTGGCCGCAGAGCTCCCGCCGCGACGCCAGTACGGCGCCGTCGGCGTCGAGGAGCGCCGGTGCGTCTCCCGCGCGGCGCGCGAGGGCGAGGAAGCGTCGGGTCAGGCCGCAGGGAACCTCAGTCACCGCCGCCCCTCAGACGCGTGAGGATGGCCTCCACGGTGGCGTGGGCGCGGCGCTGGTAGAAGCGCTGGAGCACGTCGCCCACCTCCGGGTGGTCGGCGGCGATCCTGCCGAGAAGATCCCGCTGGATCTCGATCACCGAGACGGTGTCGCGGGCTGTGATCGTCGCCGTCCGGGGGCGGCCGGTGAGCACCGCCACCTCGCCGAAGAACTCGCCCGGGCCCAGCTCCGCCAGCACGATGCCCTCGCCGCGGGGGTCGCGGGTGTGCACCTCCACGTGGCCGTCCGCGATGAGGAACAGCGAGGTGCCGGGGTCGCCCTCGCGCACGATCACCGCGCCGGGGTCGAAGGCGCGGACGGACGTGACCGCCAGGAGCTTCTCGAGCGCGGCCTCGGGAAACTCGGCGAAGAAGCGGGATGCGGAGCGCTCCCGTGCCTCCTGGTCGCCCTCTCCGGGGGCGGGCTCCGTCGCGTCGCCGGACGGTTCGGCCTCGTCCGGCGGCGCGCTCGCCCGCTCGGGCTGCGTGGAGGCCCGGGAGAGGCGCTCCCGCTCGCTCCGCTCGGACTCCTGCTGCCTCGCGATGCGCCTCGCCAGCCGGGCGCTCACGTCGGTGCGTCCCGGGACGAGCCGGACGATCTTGTTGGTCACCGCGATTGCCCTGGCGTAAAAGCCCTGCCGGGTGTAATCCTCGGCCAGCCGCTCGTAGATCTCAACCGCGCCCTTGCGCTGCTCGGAGAGCACCAGGACCTCGGCCTTGCGGAGCAGCAGGCTGGTGCTGTCGGGGTGCGTCTCGAGCTCGGCGTCGATGACGGCGAGGGCGCGCTCGTAGTCGCGGCGCGCGAGCAGCTGATCGAGGGAGTCGATGCCGGTCTTCGAACGGAAGATCATGTCCACCCCAGGCGTTGCGCGATGGCGGCCGAGGCCTTGCGGGCGTCCCGCCGGATCGCCGCACCGTCGGCCCCGGCGAGCTCGTGGCCGACGACCAGGGGCACACCGTCCACGAGCACGTGGCGCACCCCCTCCGGCCCGCCTCCGTGGACCACCGCCGCCGCCGGATCTCCGAGCGGCTCCATGGCCCATGCCCGGCCGTCCAGCACGACGATGTCCGCCGGCGCTCCGGGCACGATCCGGCCGGCGGGCTCCGGGAGGCCCAGGGCGCGGGCGCCGCGCCAGGTGGCGAGCTCCAGCACCTCCCACGGGTCCACGGCGCCGGCGCCGTGCTCGAGGTTGTGCAGGGTTCCGGCCAGCGCCATCTCGTGGAAGATGGACAGCCGGTTGTTGCAGGGCGGGCCGTCGGCCCCGAGGCCGACGCGGACCCCGGCCCCGAGCAGCCGCGGCAGATCGGCGATGCCCGAGGCCAGCTTCAGGTTGGCGCCGGGGCAGTGCGCGACGGTGGTGCCGGCGGAGGCCATCAGGGCGACCTCCTCGTCGTCCACGTGGACGCAGTGGGCGAGCACCGTGTCGGGTCCCGAGATCCCGTGCTCGGCCAGGGCCGCCACGTTGCCGAGCCCGGTCAGCTCGCGGACCAGCGCGGTCTCGTGGCGGTTCTCGCCGGCGTGGGTGTGCAGCAGCCAGCCGTGGCGGCGCGCCAGGTCGGCGGCGCCGGCGAGGAGCCGGGGCGTGCAGGAGAGGATGAAGCGGGGCGCGACCGCGTAGCGCAGCCGGCCGCCGGCGGTGCCGTGCCAGCGCTCGCCGAGCTCCTCGGCGGAGCGGAGGGCGGTCTCGGTGTCCTCGACGAGCTCGGAGGGAGCCCCGTCCCCCCCGTCCATGAGGCACTTGCCCGAGGTCAGCCGGATGCCGAGCTCCTGCGCCGCCGTGAAGACGCCGTCGTGGTGGCGCGTCGAGCCCATGTCCAGCGCGGTGGTCGTGCCCCCTGCGAGCAGCTCGGCGACGCCCAGGCGGGCCGCGGCCGCGGTCTCCGCGGCGGTCAGGGCCGCCTCGTAGGGCCACACCCGTTCCTTGAGCCAGGCCAGCAGCTGGAGCCCCTCGGCCCGGTGCCGGGCCAGGCTCTGCACCACGTGGACGTGGGTCTGGACGAACCCCGGCAGCACCAGAGCGCCGTCGGCGTCCAGGGTCGCGGTTCCGGGCGGCGGGACGAGACCGTCCCCCACCGCGGCGACGGTACCGTCGTCGACCAGGACGTCGGCACGCGCCCACGCGCCGCGCTCGGCCATGGGAACCACGATGCCGCCACGAATCAGGATCGAGCTCGCCCCCGCCATCGGGCCGATTCTCGGCAGCAGCAGCCCTTGTGTCAACCGCGAGGCTGGAAAGGACGGTCTCGACGCGGTTTCCCGTCTATACTGAGGCGATGCGAACCGGTTTCAAGCTCGGTCTGCGCCACCTCGTCATCTTCGTGGTCGTGGCCATCGTCCTCAACGCCCAGTTCACCTGGTGGATCATGTACTCGCTGCGGCAGAACCGGGAGCGCCTCGACGTCGAGCGCGACCTCATCGTCACCCGGGCGAGGAGCGCGGCGCTGGAGGTGTCGCTGCGCGTCGAGCAGGCGGCGCAGGAGCTCATGGGCCGCGTGCACCAGCAGGGCGCGCCCCCGTCCTCCGAGGTGTTCTCGCGCATCCGCGTGGTCGAGGCGGAGACCTCGCTCCCGCCAGGGGCCCTGGCGCGGTCGCCCCGCGCCGGCACGGCCGCCGCCGGCGGTGAGCCCGGGGCCGGAAAGAACGGGGGCGGCTGGATCCACGGGGAGTCCGGCAGCCTCACCCTGGTGTGGCCTGTGGGAGGCGGTCGGGTGGCCATGGCGTCCCTGGACTCCGGCGCCCCCCGCCGGTGGCTCCGTTCCATCGATCCGGCCATGGTTCTCGTCGAGTCGGCCAAGGCCGGCGCGGAGCCGCCGCCGGTCGCCCTCAGCGCGCCGTTCGAAGGGCTCTCCGTCCTCCCCGACGCCGCCCGCTGGAACCAGGTGCTGGTGGACTACCAGCGGCGGGTCGTGGTGGTCGTCGTGGAGGGCGTGGTCTTCTTCGCCGTCATGGTGGTGACCGTCATGATCCTGTGGATGGTGATGCGGCGGGAGGGCGCCCGCGAGCGCCAGTCCCAGAACTTCATCTCCGCGGTCACCCACGAGCTCAAGACGCCCATCGCCGGGATCCGCGTGGCCCTGGAGACGGTGCTCGGGGGGAGGGTGGACGCGGAGGGGTCCGAGCACTTCCTGCACAACGCCCTGCTCGACGCCGAGAGGCTCTCCGAGCTGGTCGAGAAGGTCCTCGACGTCACCCGCTTCGCCGGCAAGGCGAGGCGTCTCCCCATCACCCTGGGGGACCTGTCGGAGCTGGTGGAGGAGGAGGTGGATGCAGCCTCCCGGCGAGCCCGGGCCCGTGGCGTCGAGCTCGGAGCGGACATCACCCCGGGGATCCAGGCTCCGTTCGACCCCGAGGCCTTTGCCATCGTCGTCTCGAACCTCCTCGAGAACGCTCTCAAGTACGCCCAGGGGGAGCCCCCGCGCGTGTGGGTCACCCTGCGACTGGAGGGCGGGGAGGGCGTGCTCGTGGTCCGCGACAACGGCGTCGGTATCGACGCCAAGGACATCGGGTCGATCTTCCAGCCGTTCTTCCGGTCCAGCGACGAGGTCACCCGGCGGACCCCGGGTACGGGCATCGGGCTCTACGTGGCACACGAGATCGTGACGGCCCACGGCGGGCGTCTCGCGGTGGCAAGCGAGGGGCGCGGGAAGGGTACGACCTTCACATTGGTTTTACCCGGAGCGGGAGAGCTCCCGGAAGAAGAGTTTTCCGGGTAGGATGACCGTAACGAAACGGAGAGCACGATGATGAGCCGGATACTGGTGGTGGAAGACGAGAAGCATCTCGCCGAGGCGGTTGCGCACAATCTGATGTTCGAAGGGTACGACGCCCAGGTGGTGGGCGACGGCGAGGCCGCTCTGGAGCGGCTGTCGGCCGAGGACTACGATCTCGTGGTCCTCGACATCATGTTGCCGGGGATCTCCGGATTCGAGGTGTGCGACCGGCTCCGCGAGTCGGGCAACCGCGTGCCGGTGCTGTTCCTCACCGCCCGCAACACCGACGCCGACCGGCTGGCCGGCCTCCGTCACGGCGGTGACGACTACCTGACCAAGCCGTTCCTGCTCGAGGAGCTGGTGCTGCGCATCAAGGGCATCCTGCGCCGGCAGGAGTGGTACCAGACCCCCGCCGCGGAGCGCGGCATCTTCCATTTCGGTGACAACGAGGTGAACTTCCGGACGTTCCGGGCCAAGGGTCCCTCGGGCGAGGTTCAGCTCACCGAGAAGGAGTGCATGCTGATGAAGCTCCTGGTGGAGCGTCAGGGGCAGGTGGTGTCCCGAGACCTCATCCTGGAGAGGGTGTGGGGCTACAAGTACGGCTCCTCGTCGCGGACCATCGACAACTTCATCGTCCGCCTGCGGCGGTACTTCGAGCCCGATCCGCGGCACCCCCGCTTCATCCACTCGGTGCGTGGCGTCGGCTACCGCTTCACGCCCGAGGGCGAGCCCCACGAGTGACCGCGGCGGCCTCGTCACGCCGCCGCCACGCCTCTGCTTGACGCGACCCCCCGCGGGGCCTAGGATTTTTCTGTGGCCCGTCGGCCAGTCCGCCCACGCCGGATCCCCCAGGGAAGGAGTCTGTAATGGCTGAGATCAGTCAGGAGAAGCTGAAGGCCCTCGAGTCTGCCATGACGCACATCGAGCGTCAGTTCGGCAAGGGGGCCATCATGCGCCTGGGCCAGCACGAGGCGGTGGCGGTGAACGTCATTCCCACCGGCTCCATCGGCCTGGACGTGGCGTTGGGGGTGGGCGGCATCCCCCGGGGACGGGTGGTCGAGATCTTCGGACCCGAGTCGTCGGGCAAGACGACTCTGGCGCTGCACGTCATCGCCGAGGCGCAGAAGCGGGGCGGCCTCGCGGCGTTCGTGGACGCGGAGCACGCGTTGGACCCGGAGTACTGCCGGAACCTGGGGGTGGACATCGACAACCTCCTGGTGGCCCAGCCCGACAACGGCGAGCAGGCGCTGGAGATCGCCGAGACGCTGATCCGCTCCGGCTCCGTGGACGTCATCGTCGTGGACTCCGTGGCCGCCCTGGTGCCCCGCGCCGAGCTCGAGGGCGAGATGGGCGACGCCTCCGTCGGGCTGCAGGCGCGGCTGATGTCCCAGGCGCTGCGCAAGCTCACCGCCATCGTGTCGCGCTCCAAGACCTCCGTGATCTTCATCAACCAGATCCGCGAGAAGATCGGCGTCATGTTCGGCAACCCCGAGACCACCACTGGCGGGCGCGCGCTGAAGTTCTACTCCACGGTGCGGCTGGACATCCGGCGCATCGGTGCCATCAAGTCGGGCGACGAGATGGTCGGCAACCGCACCAAGGTCAAGGTGGTGAAGAACAAGGTCGCCGCGCCGTTCCGGATCGTGGAGTTCGACATCCTCTACGGCGAGGGCATCTCCAAGGCGGGGGAGATCCTCGACCTCGGCGTCGAGCACCGGATCGTCGCCAAGTCGGGCACCTGGCTGTCCTTCGGCGAGACCCGGCTGGGTCAGGGGCGCGAGAACGCCCGCAGTTTCCTCAAGGAGCACCCGGAGGTCATGGGCGAGATCGAGGCCAGGCTGCGCTCCATCAAGCCCGAGCTCATGGGGCACGCCAAGGGAGGGGACGACGCCTGATGCGGGCGTGGGCGGCGCCGCGTTACGGCCCGCCGGACGTCCTCGAGCTGCGCGAGCTTCCCGACCCCGTGCCGGCGGCGGGAGAGGTGCTGGTACGGGTCCGTGCCATCGGCCTCAACTTCGCCGACTGCATGGCGCGCCAGGGGGTCTATCCCAACGTCCCGCGCCCCCCGGTGGTCTGCGGCATGGAGGTGGCAGGGGTCGTTGCGGCGCTGGGTGAGGGGAGCGGAGGGCCGGCGCCCGGGACCCGCGTGGCGGCGGTGCCCATCTTCGGCGGCCACGCCGAGCTCGTCCGCGTTCCGGCCACCCACGTGCGTCCGCTGCCGGACGGCGTCTCCTTCACCGAGGGCGCCGCGCTCGCCGTCACCGGCCTCACCGCCGACCACGCCCTGAACACCGTGGGACGCGTGCGTCCGGGCGAGCGCGTGCTCGTCACCGCGGCGGCGGGAGGCGTGGGCACGATGGCCGTGCAGCTCGCCCGCGCCGCCGGCGCCGAGGTGCTGGCCGTGGCCTCGACGCCGGACAAGAGGCGGCTGGCCGCGGAGCTGGGCGCGGCCGGGACCTTCGGCTACGAGGACGTGCCCGGCGCCGTCGCCGCCGGTGTGGACGTAGTGCTCGACTCCGTGGGCGGGCGCCTCTTCCGCCCTGCCTGGCGGGCGCTGCGGCCCGACGGCCGCTACGTGCTGTTCGGGTTGGCGGCGGCGGTGGGCGCGCGGCGGATCCGCTGGGCGGCGGCGGCGTGGGCGCTCGCGAGGATGGGCGTCGTGGTGCCGTCGCTGCTGGTGTCGCCGTGCCGCACCCTGGCGGGCTTCAACCTCTCCCTGGTGCCGCACCTGGCCGGCGAGCTGCAGGCCCGTTTCGCCCGTCTCGAGGCCGCCCTCGCCGCGGGGCGGCTGCGTCCTGTCGTAGGCGCCGTGCTCCCCTTCGACGCGCTGCCCGAGGCCCACGCCCTGCTCCAGGGCCGCCGCTCCACCGGCAAGGTCGTCGTCGAGGTGCCCTGATGGCGGAGGACGGTGTGCGGAGGAGACATTCATGGCGTGGCTGACCCTGGTGCTGGCCGGGTTGTGCGAGGTGGGCTGGGCCGTGGGCCTGAAGTACACCGCGGGGTTCACGCGTCTGTGGCCGACGGTGTGGACGGCGGCCACGATGGTGGCCAGCGTGGTCCTGCTCGGTCAGGCGGTGAAGACGCTTCCCATCGGGACGGCGTACGCCGTCTGGACCGGGATCGGCGCCGTGGGCACGGCGGTGCTCGGCATCGTCCTGCTGGGGGACTCCCGCGCGTGGCCGCGCCTCGCCTGCATCGTCCTCATCGTCGCGGGAATCGTCGGGCTCAAGCTGTTCAGCGGCGCCCGCTGAGGTAAACTCACCACCGTGGGCGAGCCCAGGAGGGTCCTCGTGGTGGACGACGATGCGGCCAACCGCATCGCCGTCAAGGCCATCCTGACCGGCGCGGGCTATGGCGTCTCCGAGGCGCCCGACGCCTTCACCGCCCTCGACCTCATCGACCGCCGGCCACCTCACGCCGTGCTCCTGGACCTCAAGATGCCGGGCATGGACGGCCTCGGGCTGCTGGAGAACCTGGGCCGCCGCGACATCGGCGTCCCCGTGGTGGTGCTCACCGGACACGGGGACGAGTTCACGGCGGCGGCCTGCCTGGAGGCGGGGGCGTCCGCCTTCCTGGAGAAGCCGCCGGAGCGGGCGGCGCTGCTCCTGACCGTGAGGGGAGCCGTGGAACGGGGCGTCCTGGCGGAGGAGAACCGGCGGCTGCGGGGCGCTCCGGAGGAGCCCGAGCCGCTGCTCGGCGACGCGGCGGCCATGATGCGGCTGCGCGAGGAGATCGCCCGGGTCGCGCCGTCCCGCGCCACCGTCCTCGTCGAGGGGGAGTCCGGCACCGGCAAGGAGCTCGTCGCCCGGCGGGTCCACCACCTCTCGCCGCGGGCCCGGGATCCCTTCGTCCGCGTGAACTGCGCCGCCATCCCCGAGGAGCTCATCGAGTCGGAGCTCTTCGGCCACGAGAAGGGGGCCTTCACCGGCGCGGTGCGCCGCCAGGTGGGCAAGTTCGTGCAGGCCGACGGCGGCACGATCTTCCTCGACGAGGTGGGCGACATGTCGGAACGCACCCAGGCCAAGGTGCTGCGGGTGCTGCAGGACGGCGAGGTCGAGCCGGTGGGCGCGGGGGTGACCCGGCACGTGGACGTGCGGGTGATCGCCGCCACCAACAAGGACCTGCTGGCCGAGGTCAAGGCCGGGCGCTTCCGCGAGGACCTCTACTTCAGGCTCTCCGTGGTGGTGCTCCGCACGCCGCCCCTGAGGGCGCACGCAGGGGACATCCCGGCCCTGGTGGAGCACTTCACCCGGAAGGCCTGCCACGAGTACAACCGGCGGTGCAAGCGGTGGAGCCGGGACGCCCTGGCGCAGCTGGAGGGCTACGCGTTCCCCGGCAACGTGCGCGAGCTCAAGAACATCGTCGAGCGCGTCGTGATCATGCAGCTGGAGGACGACATCCGTGCCGTGGAGGTGCTGCCGGCGCCGCCGGGGGGCGGAGCGAGCTGGAGGCGATCTTCAACGCCCCCACGCTGAGCGAGTTCCAGGCGCGGGCGGAACGCGCCTACCTGCTCGGCCAGCTCCAGCGCCACCAGTGGAACGTCGCCGCCACCGCGCGGGCCGTGAGCACCCCCCGCTCCAACCTCTACAAGAAGATCGAAGCGTACGGGCTGCACCGGGAGGAATGATGGGAGGCATCACCCTGAAGGACATGATCGCGGCCGGCGCGCTGCTGGAGGGCCACTTCAAGCTTTCCTCCGGGAGGCACTCCCGGCAGTACCTGCAGTGCGCCCTCTACCTCGCGGAGCCGGCCCGCGCCCAGGCCGCCGGGCGGCAGCTCGCCGCGCGCCTGAAGAGCGCCGCCGCGCACCTCGTCGTCTCCCCGGCGCTGGGGGGGGTCATCATCGGCCACGAGGTCGCCCGGGCCCTGGCGGTGCCGTTCCTGTTCACCGAGCGGCACGAGGGCCGCATGGAGCTCCGGCGCGGGTTCTCCGTCGAGCCCGGCGCGCGGGTGCTCGTTGTCGAGGACGTCGTCACCACGGGCGGCTCCACCCGGGAGGTCATGCAGGTCGTCGCCGACCGGGGCGGCGTGGTCGCCGGCGTCGGCGCCATCGTCAACCGGTCGGGACAGGAGAACCCCTTCGCGCCGCTCCCGTTCACCTCGCTGCTCACGGTGGAGATCGACACGTGGAGCGCCGAGGCGTGCCCCCTGTGCGCGGCGGGGGAGCCCGTCACCAAGCCCGGCTCGCGCACCTGATCCGCGCCCCATCCCGGGTGCCCTGCGGCCGGGGGCCGGCGGGCGTGCCGCGGCGTTCCGCGGGCGGTGGCCGGGAACGTGCGATACCATGACTGGAGCATCGAGGTGAAAGGAGACTCCATGGCTGCAACCCCGCCTCCGCAACCCCCGCCCTCGACTCCGGAAGCGCTCCCCTGGGAGCAGCCGGGCTACCCCATCCTGGAGGGGCTGTACGAGACCGCCCGGCTCGTCCTGGTCCGCCCCTCGGAGGCGTTCGCGAGGATGTCCACCACCGGCGACCTCGGGCGCCCGCTCCTGTACGCCGTGATCTTCGGCTGGCTCGGCATGATCGCGGCGCAGGTCTACAACATCGCGTTCCGCAGCGCCATGATGAGCTTCCTGCCGCGCCTGCCGGGGATGCCCGGCGGACGCGCCATGGGGCTGCCGGTGGCGTTCAACGTCGGCTTCATGATCCTGGCGCCGATCTTCATCCTCCTCGGCATCTTCATCGGCGCGGCCATCATCCACCTGTTCCTCATGCTCGTCGGGGGTGCCGGCGGGGGCTTCGCCACCACGGTCCGCGTGGTCTGCTACGCCGGAACGGTGCAGATCATCCAGGTGATCCCCTTCTGCGGCGGTCTCGTCGCCCTCGTCTGGGGGATCGTCATCGAGATCATCGGGCTGGCGCAGGCCCACCGCACGACCCAGGGCAAGGCGGCGGTGGCCGTCCTCCTTCCCCTCGTGCTGTGCTGCGTCTGTGTCGCGGCGCTGGCCGCCACCTTCGGCGCCGCCGTGGCTGGCGCGTTCAGAGGGATGCACTAGGTCCTCCCGATGGAGGGTTGCTCCGAGGCGCGGACCGGGGACCGGCGCGGGGAGACCGCGCCGGTCCCGCGCCGTCCGGTGCGCTGGCGTCCCATGAACCGGGAGGAGCGTCAGCTGGCGGTGCTGTGGGCCGTCCTCGCCGTCACCGCGGTGGCGCTGCGGCCCCTCTGGCTCGCCGTGGCCCCGGGCCTTCCCGGCTGCGCCTTCCGCGCCATCACCGGGATCCCCTGCCCGACCTGCGGCACCACCCACGCGGCGGTGGCCCTGCTCCAGGGACACCTGCTCGCCGCCCTGGCTGCCAACCCCCTGGCGGCGCTGGCCGGGCTCGGATTCGTGGCCGGCGGTCTCGTGGCGCCGCTGTGGGCAGCCGCGGGGTGGAAGGTGCCCGTCCTTCCCTCGCCGCTGCCCCTGCGGGTGCGGCTGGCGGCGGTGCTCGTGGCCCTCGCCGGCTGGGCGTACGTCATCGCGGCGTCGCTGCGGTAGCGGCGCTGCCCGGCCGGCCCCGGGGAGCCACGGCGCGCGGGCTCGTCAGGCGATGGAGCGCAGGGCGTCGGCGAGGAGCTCGAGGCCGCGCGCGGCGTCCGCGCGGGTGAGGTCCAGGAAAGGACGCAGGCGGATCGAGGTCGCGCCGCAGGGCAGCATGATCAGCCCGCGGTCGCGGGTGGCGGTCAGCAAACGGGTGCGGACCGCCGCGTCGGGCAGGTCGAACGCGATGATCATGCCGCGGCCGCGCGCCTGGGAGACGAGCGCCGGGAACTCCCGCGCGAGCTGATCGAGGCCCTGCAGGAGGAACGCGCCCAGGTGGCGGGCGTTGTCGACCAGCCCGTCCCGCTCGATGACCTCGAACACCCGGGTGGCGCGCACCATGTCGGCGAGGTTCCCGCCCCAGGTGGAGTTGATCCGTGAGGAGACGTGGAAGACGTTGTCCTTGACGGTGTCGATGCGGGGGTTGGAGGCGAATCCACACACCTGGGTCTTCTTGCCGAACGCGAAGAGGTCCGGTTCCACGCCCAGCCCCTGCCACGCCCACATGGAGCCGCTGAGGCCGATGCCGGTCTGGACCTCGTCGAAGATGAGGAGGAAGTCGTGCTCGTCGGCGAGCTGGCGCAGCCGGGCCAGGAACTCGGCGCGGAAGTGGTTGTCGCCGCCCTCGGCCTGGATCGGCTCGACGATGAGGCAGGCGATGTCGTCCCCGTAGCGGGCCACGGCCTCGCGGATCTCCGCCACGGCCCGTTCCTCCGCGGCCTCCACCTCGGCGAGGTGCTCCGAGAGGGGGAAGATCACCCTGGGGTTCGAGATCCGGGGCCAGTCGAACTTGGGGAACAGCGCCGTCTTGCGCGGGTCCGACGTGTTGGTCAGGGACAGCGTGTACCCGGAGCGCCCGTGGAACGCCTGGCGGAAGTGGAGCACCTTGGTGCCCACCTCTCCGTCGATGCCCCGGGCCTGGTTCCGCCGGACCTTCCAGTCGAACGCCGCCTTGAGCGTGTTCTCGACGGCCAACGCCCCGCCGTCCACGAAGAACAGGTGCCGGTTGTGCGAGGGCGGTACCACGATGGTGGCGAAGGTCTCCACGAAGTCGGCGAAGAACCTCGTGTAGACGTCGGAGTTGGCCGGCTTGTGCAGGGCGGCGAGGAGCAGGCGCTCGCGAAACTCCGGGTCGGCCAGCGCCGGGTGGTTCCACCCCAGCGCCTGCGACGCGAAGTTCGAGAAGAAGTCCAGGTACTCGCGTCCGTCGCGTTCGTCCACCAGCCACGAGCCGTGAGACGCCACGAGATCCGGCACCATGTGGTAGCCGTCCACCAGCATGTGCTGCGACAGAACCCGATGAACCTGGTCCGCACCAACCCCTGCAGCTCTGACCGTCGCCGCCATTTCACGCTCCTTGCCTTCGTTGAAGAGACTTCAGGTGGCCTTTCTGCCTGGGGAGAGGACCATCGTGAGGTCCCGCCCCTCGAGGGCGCCGGGCTCCTTGTCCACGCGGATCAGGTCGCCGAGCTCCTGGCGGATCCGGTCGAGAACCTCGTAGCCGTTCTCCGGCCGGCGCATCTCGCGGCGACGGAACATGATGGTGATCTTCACGTGCTTCCCCTGCTCCAGGAAGCGCCGCGCCATCGCCAGCTTCGTGTAGAAGTCGTGGTCCGCCACGCCAGGCCGGAACTTGACCTCCTTGACCTCGATCTGGTGCTCCTTGCGCCTCGCCTGACGGGCCTTCTTCTCCTGCTCGTACCGGTAGCGCCCCCAGTCCATGATCTTGCACACGATGGGACGGGCCGAGGGGGCCACCTCGACCAGGTCGAGTCCGCGCGTGCGTGCAAGGGCGAGGGCCTCCTCGACCGGTACGATGCCAACCTGCGTTCCGTCCGCATCCACGAGACGCACCGGTGACAGCCGGATCATCTCGTTGATCCTGGTCCGATCGCGTTCCTCAGCTATGGGTGCCTCCGCAAACGGGATCTTGGACCCCGTTCCCACGTCCGAAGACGTGACCCTGCCGCCGTGAGTATAGCAAAACGGTGCGTCTTCAACCCCCCGAGGCCTGTCCGGAGCGCTCCCTCTCGAAGCGGGCGCGCTCCACCTTCATGCACCGGTCCATGACCACCGCGAGCCCCGCCTTGCGGGCGGTCTCCGCGGCCGCGTTGTGGGCCAGCCCGAGCTGCATCCAGACCGCGCCCGCTCCCCGCGCCACGGCCTCCTCGACGATGGTGGGGATGAACTCCGGCCGGCGGAAGATGTCCACCACGTCCACCCTCACGTCGGCGGGGATCGAGGCCACGTCGGGGTAGCTGCGCTCCCCGAGCACCTCGCTCACGCCCGGGTTGACCGGGATGATCCGGTAGCCATGCTCCTGCAGGTAGCGGGCCACCTGGAAGGAGTCGCGCTCGGGCTTGGGCGACAGCCCGACCACCGCCACCGTCCGCGCCCGCGCGAGGATGGCGTCGATCTCCCCGTTGCTGGCGTTCGAGAGCGGAATCTCGCATGCGTCGTCGGTCATGTCCTGTCTCCTGTCGTGGCGGGCCACCGGCGCCCCACCGAGCGCCAGACGAACCCGAAGTGGAAGGCGACGTCCTCGCTGTTCGAGAACACGAACACGTTCTCCGTCACGGCGGCCTCGAAGAGCAGGTCCGGACGGAGGATCCGTTTGAAGCCGAGGCTCACCTCGTAGGTGCTCTCGGAGAAGCCGCCGAAGTGCTTGGCGCCCGGGGAGGTGATCAGCGCCTGGATCAGGTAGGACGTCCTCGGGGAGTGGACGTACTCCACCGCCCCGAGCCAGGTGAACTGGGTCCGGGTCAGCTCCACGCCGGCCATCTCCACGTTCTGGAACCGCATCGCCGCCAGCGACCCGTAGAGGTGGAACCGCGGGCCCAGCCGCTGGCCGGCCCCGAGCTCGAAGCTGGCGTCGACGCCGCTGGACGAGTACAGGGACGAGGTCCTTCCGGTGGGCAGCTTGAGGGCCAGGCCGGCCACCACCGCCGGCGTCGTCTCCGTGCCCTGCAGCACCTGGTAGCGCAGCCCCATCACCGAGTCCTCCGTGCCCCAGCCGGCGTCCCTCCCCGACCGCCGGTAGGTCCCGTCGTCGCCGTTGATGAGGATGAGGTAGCGATTGCGCGGGAAGTCCTTGCGCTGCTTGTTCACCATGCCCACGAGGCTCTCGAAGTTTTCGATGAAGTGGTCGAGGATGCCTCCGCCGCGGTAGGACACGGGAAAGATGGCATACGCCTCGAGCCGGTCGGTGATCCCGTAGGCCGCGCCCGCGGCGAGCCGGAGCGACTCGGCGTCGATCATGTAGCGGGGGAGGCCGTCGTCGAAGTAGTTGGCCCAGTCGATCATCGCGCCGGCCTGCCACTCACCGCGCTCCAGGGTCTCCGGAGTCATCGGGGTGGGGGAGAGCCGGAAGATGGTGAGGGGCGACTGGGCGTGGAGGAACAGCGGCCCCAGACCCACAGCGGGACTCCTGCTCCAGCCGGTGTCCTCCTGCGCCGAGGCCGGAACGGCGGCGGCCAGGAGGAGCGCGATGACCGTGACGATTCGCCGCATGGTCGATCCTTTCTCTTCGTTCTGTCTCCCGCGACTCTTCCTGCGGGGGGACCGTGACAACCCCGCGACACCCGTGTGCGTCGGTCCGGATGCTGCGGGGCGGAGCACCACATGCGAGAAAGCATGCTGGGCGGGGCGCATTCCCGGCGGGCGCGTCGGCGTGGCCGCCACGCGCGCCGGAGCCGGCCCGGCCTGGCGACCGCTCACAAACTTCCACTTGACAATATCGATCGACAGTCATATAACCACTCGTGAACCTGCCGGGCACACGCCCGGCTTCGTTGACGGGCAGTCAGTGAAAGTAATCACAAGGAGGATACATGAGAACCCGTGGAGTGACCGTGGTCGTTCTCGCCGGCGCCCTGGGCGTGGCGAGCCTGGCGTTGGCCAAGGACGCCGCCCCCGACGGCCGGACGCTGTTCCGGGAGAACTGCAAGCCCTGCCACGCGGCGGACTCGGCCAACGGCGAGTACACCCCCATGACGCTGATCCAGGACCAGTGGGAGCGCTTCTTCGACGAGAAGTACGTCCCCGCCCACAAGGACGTGGCCGATCCCGCCCACGAGGGCAAGCCGGTCACCGAGGTCATCACCCCCGAGATGCTCAAGAAGATCAGGAAGTTTGCGGTGGACCATGCCGCCGACTCCGAGCATCCGATGACCTGCGGCTGATGCCTGCCCGCCAGAGAAAGAGGGAGGGAGAGATGACGCGTCGCCTCGTGACACTTCTGCTCGGGCTCGTGATGGTACCCACAATCGCACTCGCCCAGGGGACCACCAAGGAGACCGAGAAGCTCCGCAAGGACATCAAGGAGCTCGAGCACCGCCTGCAGAAGGTGGAACGCAAGAGCGCGCTTGACCGGATCAACTTCACCGGGGACTTCCGCTTCGAAGCCCACTCGATCAAGGCCGACATCCCGTCGCACTTCGACGGCATGCGGCTGCAGAACCTGCTGGTCAACACGCTTTTCTACTACGGCGCCACGGGCCAGTTCCCGGGCAGCGTCGCCGACATCGGCGACTTCGTGAAGTCGCACTACGCCGACTACCTGTACTTCACCAACGGCCTCACCTTCGACCAGCTCAAGCAGGCCATGGGCCAGTTCACGCCGGGCATGCAGCAGCAGCTGTTCGGCATGCTCCTGCCGTCCACGGCGGTGGCCGGGTACAACGCTGACAACTCCATGATGTACACCAGCCGCCTGCGCCTGAACATGGACGCCGAGGTGGCCGACAACGTGTCGTTCTCGGGGCGGCTGTCCATGTACAAGGTGTGGGGCGACTCCACCGGCGTGCAGGTCTTCAACGGCCAGGCCAACACCATGAACATCGACGGCACCACCAGCTCGGTGCCCAACTCCGACATCCTGCGCGTGGACCGTGCCTACTTCACCTGGAAGGACATCGGCGGCGCCCCCGTCTACCTGTCCATCGGCCGCCGCCCGTCCACCGACGGCCCGCCGATGAACCTGCGCCAGGGCGAGCTGCGGGGCGGCACGCCGATGGGCTCCCTCATCGACTTCCAGTTCGACGGCATCACGGTGGGCTATCACCTCAACGACGTCTCCACCCTCCGCCTGTGCTACGGCCGCGGCTACGAGAGCGGCTTCGGCAACGGTGAGATCCTCCAGCAGCCCGCCGACCGCCTCAAGGACGCCGACTTCCTCGGGCTCAACTGGGACATCTACGCCGACGACTCCATGCTCATCCAGACCACCGTGGCGCGCGCCTTCAACCTGACGGACGGCTTCAACGGGCTCATCGTGCTGCCGAACAACCCTCTCACCGGGCAGCCGGTGGGCGCGCCCGTGGTGATGCGGTACACGCCGTCGGCGAACCTCGGCAACATGGACATCGCCGGCGTGCTCCTCCAGCGCACCGACGGCCCGTTCGACTGGTTCGTCAACCTCGACTACGTCAAGAGCCACCCGGACAACGTCACGACCCCCTTCGGCGGCCTGTTCTCGGACCCCTTCGAGACGCCGCGGGAGCACTCGGGCAGCATGGTCTACGTGGGCGCCCGCTACACCCTGCCCAACGAGGACACCATGATCGGCGTCGAGTACAACCACGGTTCCGAGTACTGGTTCAACTTCACCCCCGCCCAGGACGACATCATCGCGCCCAAGACCGACACCCGCGGCGACGTCATCGAGGCGTACGTCATCCACAAGATCAACCGGCGGTTCCTCGTCAAGCTCGACTACATCGACTACGGGTACGACTACTCGGGCTCGGGGTGGCCGGTCGGAGCGCCCAAGAAGCTCGACGCCATGCCCATCCTCGGGTTCCCCACCTACGACAGCGCCCGCATGCTGACGCTCAGCATGACCGCGCGGTTCTAAAGGGGGCCGAGATGCGCAGAGCCGTCCTCGCCACCTGCCTCCTGGGCCTGGCCGCCGTCCCGGTGGCCAGCGCCAGGGAGTACTCGCACCAGAAGTACTTCGACCACTACGAGGGGACGAAGACCTGCCTCACGTGCCACACCGACGAGGCGAAGGCGTTCTTCCACTCCCAGCACTACCAGTGGGAGGGCCAGGCGCCGGCGATCGTCAACTCGCACGGGAAGAAGCTAGGCAAGATCAACACGATCAACGATTTCTGCACGAACCCCGGAGCCAACTGGATCGGCATCGTGCGCAACTCCCGTGGCGAGATCCTCACCAAGGGTTGCTCCAAGTGCCACGCGGGCCTGGGCCTGAAGCCGAGCGCCACGGAGAGCGAGGCGCAGCTCGAGAACATCGACTGCCTCATCTGCCACGCCGCGGGCTACCAGCGCGACCTCTACCCCACGGCCGACGGCGGCTTCCAGTGGAAGCCCATCCTGTGGAAGAACCAGGAGGGACTCGACTCCGTCTCCAAGCGGATCTCGCTGCCCACCCGCACGACCTGCCTGCGCTGCCACTCAGGCTCCGGCGGGGGCGCCAACTTCAAGAGGGGCGACCTCGAGTACGAGCTCACCGAGTGCCAGCCGGACTTCGACGTCCACATGGCCGCCGACGGCGGGAACATGCAGTGCATCGACTGCCACGCCGGCGAGGACCACCGGGTGCGCGGCCGCGGCGCGGATCTGTCGGGCACGGACATGCCCTCACGGCCCCTGACCTGCGACAGCACGGACTGCCACGGGCCGGCGCCCCACCAGGAGGAGGTGCTCAACCTCCACACCGGCCGGGTGTACTGCGCCACCTGCCACATCCCCACCTTCGCGAAGGCGGACGCCACCGACATGGTGCGCGACTGGTCGAAGCCGCTCTACAACGAGGAGGCGGACAAGTGGAGCGCGACGATCACGATGGGCAAGGACGTGAAGCCCACCTACGCCTGGTACGACGGCACCACGTGGGAGCAGCTGCCCGAGCAGCCGACACGGTTCCTGCCCAACGGCTCCGTGGGGATGATGGTGCCCCAGGGCGACCGCAGCGACCCCAAGGCCCGGATCGCGCCGTTCAAGCTGCACCGCGGCCGCATGCCCGTGCTCGACGGCAAGAACTGGATCGTCCCCATCGTGGTGGAAGAGTTCTTCGCCGACGGCGACATCGACAAGGCCGTCAAGAACGCCGCCAAGGACATGTACGGCGTGAAGGACGCCTCCTACCACTGGGTGGACACCGAGCGGTACATGGGGCTTTACCACGAGGTCGTTCCGTCGGCGAAGGCCCTGCAGTGCCTGGACTGCCATTCGACCGGCGGGCGCATGGACTGGAAGGCGCTGGGCTACGATGGTGACCCGCTCCTCAAGGTCATGAAGGCATCCCACAGTCCCGGGACGAAGTAGACGCGTCCCGGCTCTCCCCCGTCAGGCGGGCGCTCCGGCGCCCGCCTGACCCTTTCCGGGGGGTGCGGGTCCCGGGCCGGGCGGCGCCTCACGGCTGCGCGGGCGCCTCCTCCTCGTGCCCCGCCCGGCGGTGCCGCAGCAGCCCAGCGGCGCCGACGGCGGCGATGGCCGCCAGGATGGACGCCGTCAGGGGCGGGGCGCCGACCCCCCACTGGCCGAGCACCATCTCGCCGGCGAAGGGGCCCACGACCCGCGCCAGGGACGAGATGCCCTGGTAGGCGCCCAGCACCTCGCCCTGGGAGGCCTCGCCAGCGGAGTGCGAGACGAGGGCGGACAGGGAGGGCATGGTCACCCCCTGGCCGAAGGCGAGGAAGGGGAGGGTGGCCATGAGGGCCCACAGCCGGGTCTCCCCGGAGATGAGGAGAAGACCCAGCGCCGTGCAGCCGAGACCGCCCATCGCCAGGGTCCCCTCCCCGAAGCGGCGCGCGAGGCGGCCCACCAGCCCCCCCTGGACCACCGCCGCCAGCAGTCCGATGTAGACGAAGAGGAACGCCACGTGGGCCTCGGTGAGGCCGTACCGGTTGTGGAGGTACTGAGCGAAGGTCACCTCGAAGGCCGAGAACCCTGTCACCACGGCGAAGCCGACCGCCAGCAGGGGGAGGAGCTCCTTCCGCCGCCAGGCGTCGGCGAGCCGGGCCACGCCCCAGCGGCTCGCCGCGCGGCGTCCCCGCTGCTCCTTGGGGAGCGACTCGGGCAGGAACGCCGCGGCCATCACGAAGGCAGCCAGGGAGAAGACCGCTGCGCCGAGGCCGGGGGCGGCGGAGCCCAGGTGCACCAGGCCTCCGGCCAGCGCCGGTCCGGCGATGAACCCGAGCCCGAAGGCGGCGCCGATCAGCCCCATCCCCCGGGCGCGGTCCTTGCGCGGCGTGATGTCGGCGATCACCGCCTGGGCGGTGGCGATGTTGGCCCCGGCCAACCCCGCGATGAGGCGCGACGCGAACAGCAGCAGCATCGAGTTCGCCGCCGCGAACAGGAGGTAGCCGGCCACCGAGCCGGCCAGCGAGATGAGCAGCACCGGGCGGCGACCGACCCGGTCCGACAGCCGCCCGAGGAGCGGCGCGAAGAGGAACTGCATGGCCGAGTAGGCGGCCATGAGGAGGCCGAAGACCCAGGCGGCCGGGTGGTAGCGCTCCGCGTACAGCGGGAGCAGGGGAATGACGATCCCGAAGCCGACGAGATCGGTGAACACGATGACGAACAGTGTCGCCAGGGGTCTGCGGGTGGCCACGAACCAACCTCCGTCCCCGGAACGGGGGAGACATTCCGCGGTATTCCTCCGCCTCGCGGCGGCACACGCCCCGGGGGCGCCGCTGACATCATCGCCCCGCCGGGCGGAACGCGCCACCCGGTTTCGTGCGAGCGGTTACACTGGCGCCGTGCGAGTGATCTTCTTCGGGACACCGGCCTTCGCCGTACCAACCCTGGAGGCCCTCGTGGCCGCCGGACACGAGGTCTGCCTCGTGGTCTCCCGCCCCGACCGCCCGTCGGGCCGGCACCTGCGCCTGGCGGTGCCCGAGGTGGTGGAGGCCGCGCGCCGGCTCGGGCTCCCGCTGCTGCAGCCCGACAAGATCGGCACGGACGACTTCCACCACCGCCTCGGCTCGGCGCGGGCCGACGCGGCCGTCGTCGTCGCCTACGGCAAGATCATCCCGGGGCGTCTGCTCAAGGCGACGCGGCGGGGCTTCGTCAACCTCCATCCGTCGCTGCTGCCGCGCCACCGGGGGCCGTCGCCCATCCAGTGGGCGATCGTCAGCGGGGACCGGCAGACGGGGGTGACCACGATGCTCCTCGACGCGGGGATGGACACGGGCCCGATCCTGCTGCAGCGCACCACCCCCATCGGGCCGCGCGAGCGCGCCGGCGAGCTCGAGCAGCGGCTCGCCGTGATGGGGGCGGAGCTCATGGTCGAGACCCTCGCCGCCATGGCGGCGGGAACGGTGACGCCTCGCCCCCAGGAGGTCTCCGAGGCGACGGTGACGCCCAAGCTCGACCGCAAGATGGCGCGCATCGACTGGGCTGCGCCGGCGGCGCAGCTGGAGTGGCGCTCGCGGGGGCTCGACCCCTGGCCCGGACTGTTCGCCACCTTCCGCGGCTCTCGGGTCAAGATCCTCTCCCTGGAGACGGGCCCCGAGATCCCCGGCGAGGAACCTCCGGGCACCGTGCTGGCGGCGAGCGGAGCCGGCATCGCCGTGCGCTGCGGCGAGGGCGGGGCCGTGCTCCTCACCGAGCTCCAGCGCGAGGGCAAGCGCCGGCTGCCGGCCGACGCCTTCATCATCGGTGAACGAGTTGCCAGGGGCGAGCGGTTCCACTGACCCGCGGCGGGCGGCGGTGAGCGCCCTCGCCCGGGTCGAGGCCAGGGGGGCGTACGCGGCGCGCCTGCTGGGCGCCGCGTCGCCGATGGAGCGCGAGCTCGTGCTCGGCGTCCTGCGCTGGCAGGGCACGCTGGACGCTCTGCTCCAGCCGTTCCTGCGCCGCCCCGTGACGTCCCTGGACCCGGTGGTGCGGGCCGCCCTGCGGGTGGGCCTGTTCGAGTCGGCACGGCTCGACACGCCGGTTCCGGTGGCGGTGGCGGAAGCCGTCCGGGTGACCATCGCACTGGCCCCCCGCGCTTCCGGTCTGGTCAACGCGGTGCTGCGGCGGGCCGCGGCGGCCCCCTGGCCGGACCCCGCCGACGAGGGGTTGCCCCTGGCGCTCCGCTTCTCGCACCCGGAGTGGCTGGTGGACCGCTGGCGCGCCCTCCTCGGAGAGGAGCGGCTGCGCGAGGCGCTGGCCGCGGACCAGCAGCCCGCCCCCCTGTGGCTCCTCACCGGGGCCGGCGTGCCGGCCGGGACCGCGGGGGACGCCCTGGAGGCCCATCCCTTCGTCGCGGGGGTGGCGGCGGTGCGGGAGGGCGTGGCCGCCGCGGTGGCCGCCCTGTCCCGGGGGGAGGCGTACGCCATGGACCCCACCGCCGTCGTCGTCGCCCGGCTGCTGCCCTCCACGGGGGGGCCCGTGGCCGACCTCGCGGCCGCGCCGGGCGGCAAGAGCCTGGTGCTCGCCCTGGAGCGGCCGGGAGTGCCGATGGTGGCCGGCGACCGGCACCCCGGGAGGGTGGCGATGCTGCGGCGGACGCTCGGGCGTGCTCCGGCGCCCCCGGCGGTGATCGTCGCCGACGCCGGCGCCCCGCCCCTGCCCGACGGCCGCTTCCAGGCGGTGCTCCTGGACGCTCCGTGCTCCGGGACGGGCACACTGCGGCGCCACCCGGAGATCCGCTGGCGGCTGGAGGCTCCCGACCTCGCCGCCCTGGCGGTGGTGCAGCGTGCCCTCGCAGAGGCGGCGCTGGCCCTCCTCGCGCCGGGGGGGGTCCTGCTCTACGCCACCTGCTCCCTGGAGCCCGAGGAGAACGCCGGGGTTCTCGCTGGTCTCGACGCCGAGCCCGTGTCCGTGGCGCCGCGCCTGCCCGCCGCGCAGCCGCGGGTGGAGCTCCCCGGGGGCGGAGCCGTGCTGCCGCCGACGCCGGCGGGGGACGGATTCACCGTCCACCTCCTCCGCCGGCGCTCTTGAACGCCCGGGAATCTCCGTGTAGGGTAGCCAGCGACGGGGGTGTCACGCGAGCATGGCGGGCAAGAGCGAGATCATCGAGCGCATCGCCTTCGAGACCGGGATGCCGAAGGCGCACGCCGCCCGTGCCATCGAGGTCATGGTCGACGCCCTGTCGGAGTGGCTGCAGGCCGGCGAGCGGGTCACCCTCCCGGGGCTGGGATCGTTCTACACCTCCGAGCGCCCCGAGCGCCAGGTGCGCAACCCCCGCACCGGCGAGGCCATCACCGTCGCCCCTTCGCGCTCGGTCCGGTTCCGCGCCGGCAAGGAGCTCAAGACTCTCATCAGCGGCCGCTGACCCTCCCGCCATCGCAGCCACCACAACCGGATTCACCGCCCTGCCGCCGCCCCCCTCCGCGCCTCCCGGCTCCACCGAAGAAGGAAGAGCGCGGGATTCAGCCCGCCGGCCCTGGGCTCCATTCGGTTGTGCAGAATCGTGGCTGCCGCGCGGTCAGCGGTCCGGGGGTGGCAGCGCCGTGGAGCCGATATGACGGATGGAGCCAAGCCCTTCCGCCTCGCGGAGGCGAGGGTGGTTGGCGAGAAGCGGCCTGAAGGTTCATCGAACCCGGCGGGCAGCGGGCGGGGCGCGGTTGGTGGTTGGTCGCCGCCTGCGGGCGCCGGAACGCAGAAGCGGCGAGGGACCGCGTGGGGGCTCATCGCGCCGGGTGTGCGGACGGGTGAGCGGTCGCCGTCACGACCTGCAGACCCAGGGCTAAAGCCCTGGGCTACATTTTTTTACAGCATCAACGGATCGGCCGGGCGCTCAGTGGTCCGCGGGTGGGAGAGCCGGCGCGGAGAGAGACCCGATGGAGCCAAGCCCTTCCGCCTCGCGGAGGTTGGGCGGCCGTCCCCTTCCTTTCTGCGGCGAGTTTGCCAGCCCAGCAAAGAAATGGGGGATGCCGGGCCGGGAGGGGGGTGGTTCGGAGGTGAAGACCGCGAGGCGGAATTCACTTCCGCCTCGCGCGGGGGGTTCGGGGGGCGAGGCCGCGGAGGCAGGGGAGGGGGGCGGCCGTCCCCCCGCAACTCAGTGGCTGCCGCCGCGATGGCAGAACCGGGGGATGCCGGGCCGGGGGGGGGTGGTTCGGAGGTGAAGACCGCGAGGCGGAATTCACTTCCGCCTCGCGCGGGGGGTTCGGGGGGCGAGGCCGCGGAGGCGGGGAGGGGGGCGGCCGTCCCCCCGCAACTCAGTGGCTGCCGCCGCGATGGCAGAACCGGGGGATGCCGGGCCGGGAGGGGGGTGGTTCGGAGGTGAAGACCGCGAGGCGGAATTCACTTCCGCCTCGCGCGGGGGGTTCGGGGGGCGAGGCCGCGGAGGCAGGGGAGGGGGGCGGCCGTCCCCCCGAGACAACTAGTACTCGAACGCGCTGCCGCCGATGAACTCGCGCAGGATCGACAGGCGCGGCACGCCCTCCTGGAACACCGGCACGAACACGGCGAGGAACTTCAGCAGCCGGTACGCCTCCGTGTACGCGGGATGCTCGCGGGGGACCTCGAGGAGAAAGCGCTCGGCGTAGATCTTGAGCACGGCCGGCTCGTAGACCAGGGCCGAGTTGAAGATCACGTCGGCCTCCTCCTGGAACGGGAAGATTCCCCGGGCCTCGCCGCGGCGCACGCCGTCCCACATCTCCAGGGTCCGCATCGCCGAGTGGCCGCGGAACAGGTGGTCGCGCACGATGCGCCGCAGCAGCCGCCCGTCGGAGGTGAAGATGCGGTTGTGGTCGTCCAGGGTGAGCTGGGTGAGCGCCGAGATGAAGACCTTGAACTTCGTCGCCGCGGGCACGGAGGCGGTGAGCTGGTGGTTGAGGGCGTGGATGCCCTCGACGAGCAGCACCTCGTCGCCGCCCAGGCGCTGCTCGCGGCGGTCCCCGTCCTCGTCTCGCCGGCCGTGGACGAAGTCGTAGCGTGGCAGCCGGACGCTGTCGCCGCGGAGGAGGGCCGTGAGGTGGGCGTTGAAGAGCTCCAGGTCGAGGGCCTCGAGGGCCTCGTAGTCGGGCCTTCCGTCCGCGCCCAGCGGGGTGCGCTCGCGGTCGACGAAGTAGTTGTCCAGGGACAGGCCCACGGGGCGGATACCGTTGACGCGGAGCTGGATCCCCAGGCGCTTGATGAACGTGGTCTTGCCCGACGCCGAGGGGCCGGAGACCAGGACCAGCCGGGCCGAGGCGCTGCGCGCGGCGATCATGTCCGCGATGGCCGCGATCTTCTTCTCGTGGAAGCCCTCCATGATGCGGATGACCTCCGAGATGCCGCCGGACAGGCACAGGGCGTTGAGGGAGCCGACGTGGGCCACGCCCAGCTGCTCGTTCCACCGGCGGGTCTCGCGGTAGGTGGCGAAGAGCTTGGGCTGCGGCGTCAGGGGAGGGAGCCGGCCGGGGTCGCCGTTGCGGGCGAAGCGCAGGAGCAGGCCGTCCTCGTACGGGACCACGGCGAAGCCGGCCACCCGGCCCGCCGAGGGCGCCACCGGGCCGTGGGCGATGTCCACGAAGGAGCCCAGGCTGACCAGGTGCACGGTGGAGGACCGGTGGGTGGCGAGGAGCTCCAGCTTGGAGCGATCGCCGGCGGCGCGGAAGATCGCCTCCGCCTCCTCCAGGGTGGCGCTGCGCCGCTCGAACGGCAGGTCCTCCTCGCACATCTGCCGGGCGCGCTCCGCAACGGCGCGGACGATCTCGGGCGTGAGCTGGATCTCGTTGTGCCAGCTGAAGAAGTAGCCGCCGCCGAGGGACTGTCCGACGACCAGCCGGGCCTCGGGGTGGAGCTCGCGGGCGGCCGCCAACAGCACGATGGCCGCGCTGCGCCGCGCCACCGCCTCCCCCTCCCGGGAGCCGGCCCCGACCGCCTCCAGCGCCACCTCCAGGCCGCGGAGGGGGAAGTCCAGCGACACCAGGCGGCGGTTCACCAGCGCCGCGATGACGCCCTTCCGCGGGCCGCCGTCGAGACCGGCGAGGAAGTCCGCCACCCGCGTACCCGCCGCGACCCGATGCTGCCGGCCGCCGAAACTGACCTTCACGAGGGAAGCACCCACGTGCACCTCCGCCGCCGATTGTAGGGCAGGCGGGTGCCCGTCCGGGAAGCGGCCGCGCTCCGGCGGCGTTGTAGGAGCCTGTCGGGGGCCGGGCGGTCGTCGGGCCCGGGGCGAGGGGAGACACGTGACGGCAAGCCAGTACAAGGCCCGGGTGCAGGAGGCCATCGAGAAGGTCACGCGCCGGGTCGAGGACCGCGGCGAGCCGCTGTTCCACGGCGGCGAGGCGCCGCTCCCCCAGAAGCGCGAGGTGATCGGCATTCTCAGGGGGCTTCAGGAGGTCATCTACCCGGGCTACTTCGGCGAGCAGGAGCTGTACCGGGACTACCTTCGCGGCCACCTCGGCGACCAGCTGTACTCGCTGTCGAAGCGCCTCGAGCGCGAGGTGGCGAAGGCGCTGGCCGCCGCCTGCCGGCTGCCCGGAGGGCGGACGCTGCCGGCGCCCCGAGGGGATTCCCAGGAGGTGGTGGCGGTCTTCCTGGAGCGCCTCCCCGAGGTGATGGACCTCGTCGCCGAGGACGTGGTGGCGGCCTTCGATGGCGACCCCGCGGCCACCTGCCTCGAGGAGCTCATCCTCGCCTACCCGGGCGTCAAGGCGGTCTTCACCTACCGCATCGCCAACCTGCTCCACGGTCTCGGTGTGCCCCTCGTGCCCCGGGTCATGACCGAGTTCGCCCACAACGAGACCGGTGTGGACATCCACCCCGGCGCCGCCATCGGCCGCCGCTTCTTCATCGACCATGGCACCGGCGTGGTGGTGGGCGAGACCACCGTGATCGGCGACCGCGTCAAGCTCTACCAGGGGGTGACCCTGGGAGCGCTGTCGCTGCCGCGGGACACCACCGGCGCTTTCCTCCGCGGCGTCAAGCGCCACCCCACCCTGGAGGACGACGTGGTGGTCTACGCCGGCGCCACCATCCTCGGGGGGGACACCGTGGTGGGGAGGGGCTCGGTGATCGGGGGCAACGTGTGGCTCACGACCTCCGTGCCCGCCGACTCGAGGGTGATCCTCTCCCGCGAGAAGCTGGCCTACGAGATCACCACCCGGACCCCATCCGGCGCGCGTTGACCGTCCCGGGGGGCGTTTGCTAGTTTGTCCGCCATGCCGCGACGCACCGTGTGTGCGCTGATCGCCCTCCTCGTCAGCGCTTCCGCCTTCTCCCAGGGGCCAGGCCTCGACAAGCTTCCCCCCGCCGAGAAGCTCGCCGCGCTGCTCCAGCAGTTCGGCCGCTTCCAGAAGGGGCTGAAGACCCTCCAGGCCGACTTCGTCCAGACGAGGAAGAGCAGCCTCCTCGCCCACGAGAGCGTCTCCCGGGGGAGGCTCTTCTTCGAGGCCCCCGACCGGATCCGCTGGGAGTACGGCTCCCCGCTGCGGATGACGGTCCTGATCGCCAACGGGGTCGCCATCACGTACCGGCCCGAGGAGAAGCGGGCGGAGCGCGTCGAGGTGGGCCGGATGCAGCAGCGGGTGTTCCACTTCCTCTCCGCCGGGGACCCCATCGACGAGCTCAAGCGCTACTTCTCGATCACCTTCAAGGATCCGGGTCCGCCCGGCAACTACGAGCTCATCCTCGATCCCACGTCGCACCACATCCGCAAGCGCCTCGAGAGCCTCTCCATCGAGATCGACCGGACGGGGCTGCTGCCCGTAGGTGTCTCGTGGGTGCAGCACGACGGCGACAGCCTCTCGTACGCCTTCAGCCACATCGTGGTCGACGAGAAGCTGCCCTCGGGGATCTTCACCCTGGACCTGCCGCCCGACGTCCACGTGGTCGAGCTGCGCCTGGGCGCCGGTGAGTAGCGCCACCGGCGCCTTCCGGATCGTCGCCGCCGACCCTTGCGGTGCCCGGGCCGCGGAGCTGGTCACCGCCCACGGCGTGGTGCGCACCCCGGCGTTCATGCCGGTGGGCACCGCGGCCAGCGTCAAGGGGCTGGCGCCGTGGGAGCTGGAGCGCCTCGCCCCCGAGATGGTGCTCGCGAACACCTACCACCTGCTGCTCCGCCCCGGAGTGGACACCGTCGAGCGGCTGGGGGGGCTGCACCGCTTCATGGGGTGGAACGGCCCGATCCTCACCGACTCGGGGGGGTTTCAGGTGTTCTCGCTGGCGGCCCGGCGGCGGGTCGAGGAGGATGGGGTCACGTTCCGCTCCCACATCGACGGCAGCGAGCTCCGCCTCACGCCGGAGAGCTGCGTGGAGACGCAGCGCCGGTTGGGCGTGGACGTCGCCATGGCGCTGGACGTTTGTCCGGCGCTGCCGGCCACCGCGGAGGACCTGGAGCGCGCCGTGGCCGTCACCGGGCGCTGGGCGGTCCGCTGCCGGCGGGCGCTGCCTCCCGGCGGCGACACGCTGCTGTTCGGCATCGTCCAGGGCGGGCTCGACGCGGCCCTGCGACGGCGCGCCGCCGAGGGGCTCGCCCCTCTGGGCTTCGACGGCCACGCCCTCGGGGGGTTCTCCGTGGGGGAGCCGCCCGAGGCCATGTGGGAGGGGGTGGCGGCCGCCGCCCCCGTGCTGCCCGCGGACCGGCCCCGCTACCTCATGGGCGTCGGCACGCCCCGTGACATCGTCAACGCCGTGGCGGCTGGGATCGACCTGTTCGACTGCGTGATCCCCACCCGAAACGCGCGCAACGGCCTGCTGCACACCTCCCGCGGACCGGTGGTGCTCAAGCACGCCCGCTGGCGCGACGCCGACGAGCCGCCGGACCCCGGCTGCGGCTGCCCCACCTGCCGCCGCTGCTCGATGGCGTACCTCCGTCACCTCTACGTGGCCCGGGAGGCAGCCGTGGTGGTCCTGGCGACGGTGCACAACCTTCACTTCTACTTGTCCTTGATGCAACGCATCCGGTGGGCTATCATCAACGGCCACTTTTCGGCGAGCCGGCTCTCGATGACAGAGGTGCCGGAACAGGCCGGGGTGTAGGAGGCTTTCATGTCCGGACAACAGACGAGCCTGTTCCAGGCGCTGCTGCCGCTGATCATCGTCTTCGGCATCTTCTACCTGATGCTGTTCCTGCCGATGCGGCGGCGTCAGAAGAAGCACCAGGAGCTGCTCGCGAAGCTCACCAGGGGTGACCGGGTCATCACCAACGGGGGGATCTTCGGCACCGTCGTCACCGTCGAGGGGGACACCATCGTCCTCCGCGTCGCCGAGAACGTGAAGCTGCAGGTTGCCCGTTCGGCCATCGCCGGGCTCGCCAAGGACGCCGGCGAGGTCGAGCTCAAGGCTGGTGAGTAGGTAGGGAGGATCCATGAAGCGCAACATGACCTGGCGCTGGGTGCTGATCGGACTGGTGACGGCAGCGGCCGTCTTCTACTTGTGGCCGCCCAGCAAGAAGATCCATCTCGGCCTCGACCTCAAGGGCGGCATCCACCTCGTGCTCCAGGTCAACACCCAGGACGCGGTGCGGGCCGAGGTCGACGACGCCATGGCGCGGATTCGCGGCGACCTCACCGACAAGGGCTTCGCCCCGGCGGCGCTCGATCGTCTGGCGAGCGGCGACGGCTTCGACCTCCGGCCGGCCGCCAACACCTCGCCGGAGGTGCTGAACAAGATCATCGACGACCGCCTGCCCGACTTCACGGTCAACCGCGGCCCCACCATCGTGGCCACCCTGAAGCCGCAGATCGTCCGCAACGTCAAGGACCTCGCGGTGCGCCAGGCCCTCGAGACCATCCGCAACCGCATCGACCAGTTCGGCGTCTCCGAGCCGGTCATCCAGCGCCAGGGCCTGGAGGGCAACCGCATCGTCGTGCAGCTGCCCGGCGTCGACGACCCGGCCCGCGTGAAGAACCTCATCCGCGCCACCGCCTTCCTCGAGATCAAGCCGGTGGTGAGCGTGGCGCCGACCCGCGAGGCGCTGCTCGCCTCCACCGGCGGCACGGTCCCCGAGGGTGACGAGGTGGTCCCCGGCGACGTGGAGGACATGGAGGGCCGGGTCACCGGCAAGGAGTACTACCTCCTCAGGAGGGCCTCCGTGGTGACCGGCCGCGACCTGCGCAACGCCCGCCGCAGCCAGGACGAGTACGGTCAGCCGGCGGTGTCCTTCACCCTCAACCCGGACGGCGCGAAGAAGTTCGGCGCCTACACCTCCGCCCACATCGGCGACCGCATGGCCATCGTGCTTGACAACAAGGTGCGGTCCGCCCCGGTGATCCGCGGCGCCATCTCGGACTCGGGCATCATCCAGGGCAACTTCAGCATCCAGGGTGCCGAGGACCTCGCACTGGTGCTCCGCGCCGGCGCGCTGCCCGCCTCGCTGACCTACCTCGAGGAGCGGACGGTGGGCCCGAGCCTGGGCCACGATTCCGTGGTCCGCGGCCTGCGCGCCGCCCTGGTGGGGCTCGCCCTGGTCATCGTGTTCATGCTCATCTACTACAAGGGCGCGGGCGTCAACGCCGACGTGGCGCTGATCCTCAACGCCGTACTGCTGCTGGGGGCCATGGCCGCTCTCAAGGCCACCCTGACGCTGCCCGGCATCGCCGGCATCATCCTCACCATCGGCATGGCGGTGGACGCCAACGTGCTGATCTTCGAGCGTATCCGCGAGGAGCTCGACCTCGGCAAGACCGTGCGCAGCGCGGTGGATCTCGGATTCTCGCGGGCCTTCGCGACCATCGTCGACTCCAACCTGACGACGCTGATCGCGGCGCTCTTCCTCTTCCAGTTCGGGACCGGACCGATCAAGGGGTTCGCCGTCACGCTCTCCCTCGGCATCCTGATCTCGATGTTCACTGCGGTGTTCGCGTCGCGCACCATCTTCGAGACGGTGCTGTCCCGTCGCACCCGCAACACCTCTTTGTCGATCTAGGGGGAGCCGATGCGCCTCTTGTCGAACACGCACATTCCTTTCCTGAAGTACAAGTGGTACTGGATCGGGCTGTCCCTGACCCTGATCGCCGTCGGGGTCGGGAGCATCGCCCTCGGTCCGGGCCTCAAGCTGGGCATCGACTTCTCGGGCGGTACGCAGCTCACCCTGAAGTTCGTCCAGGAGCCCGACCAGGCCAAGCTGCGCCGGGTGCTGGAGTCGACCAAGCTTGGCGAGGTGTCGATCCAGCGCTTCGACGAGCCGGAGCGGCACGAGTTCCTGGTGCGCGTGCAGAACCCGCAGCGCGAGGGCGACTTCACGCAGGAGATGCTGGACGCCCTGGACAAGGCGTTCAACGACACCACCTCCAAGGTGCGGCTCAACCTGCAGGGCTCGGATACGCTCCGCGACGAGCTGGTCCAGGCGGACCCCGACCACGTCGGCGGCACCGTCGAGGCGCTGCGGGCCCACTACCAGCCCATGGCCGAGGCCATCCTCGCCCTGCGCAAGCAGCTCGGGATCTTCTCCGGCCCCGCCGACCTCGAGCAGGTCAAGGACCTGAGCCCCGCGGTCAGGACCTACCTCTCCAAGAGCGCGGACTTCGGGGACTTCTCGCTGCTGGGTGCGGACAACGTCGGTCCGCTGGTGGGCCGCGACCTGCGCAACAAGGCCATGCAGGCCATCCTCTTCTCGCTCATCGGCATGCTCGTCTACATCTGGTTCCGGTTCAAGCTGCCCTACGGCATCGGTGCCGTGAGCGCGCTCTTCCACGACGTGCTCATCACGCTGGGGGCGCTGTCGCTGACGCAGAGGGAGATCAACCTCCCCACCATCGCGGCGCTGCTCACCCTGGTCGGCTACTCGGTCAACGACACCGTCGTGATCTTCGACCGCATCCGCGAGCGGGCCAAGCTGGAGCGGGGCAAGGGCTTGCCCGACATCATGGACCAGGCCATCAACCAGACGCTGTCCAGGACCGTGATCACCTCGGGCCTGACCCTGCTGGTGGTGCTGGCGCTGTACCTGTTCGGCGGCGACGTCATCAACACGTTCGCTTTCGTGCTCCTGGTCGGCATCGTCGTCGGAACCTACTCCTCCATCTACATCGCGTCCCCCATCGCCCTCGGCTTCACCAAGCTGTTCGAGAGGCGCAAGCAGTCGAGGCGCCGTCGCTGAGGCGGGGATACTCTCCCGGCCGTGCCACCGGCGCGGGCCTGCGGGCCCGCGCCTTTGCCTTCTACGGCCTTCCGGCGCGGGGCCAGGGGCTACAATAGTCACGTGATGGAAGCGCTTCCCCGCTTCGAGGACCTCCTCGAGCTCGTGCAGAGCTACAAGCCGGACTGCGACGAGGGAGTCCTCCGCCGCGCCTACGTCTTCTCGGCCATGGCCCACCGCGGGCAGGTCCGGGTGTCGGGGGAGCCCTACCTGGTGCACCCCCTCGAGGTCGCCCGGATCCTGGCCGAGATGCGCCTGGACGAGGTCGCCATCGCCACCGGCCTGCTCCACGACCTGCTCGAGGACACCGGGGTCGGGGAGGCCGAGCTCGAGGCGCAGTTCGGGGACGAGATCGCGAACCTGGTCCGGGCGCTCACCAAGATCACCTCCATGGAGCAGTCGTTCGCCGCCCGGGAGAAGGCCCAGGCCGAGACCTTCCGGCGCATGCTCCTGGCCTCGGTCGAGGACATCAGGGTCATCCTGGTCAAGCTCGCCGACCGCCTCCACAACATGCGCACCCTCCACTTCCTCCCCGAGGCGAGGCGCCGCCGCATCGCCGCCGAGACGATGGAGATCTACGCGCCCATCGCTCACCGGCTGGGCATGGGGCGGATGAAGGCCGAGCTCGAGGACCTGGCGCTTGTCCAGCTCTACCCCGACGACTTCGAGCGCCTCACGGAGCAGCTCCAGCAGCGCGAGCAGACCGTGGGGGGTGTGGTGGAGGAGATCCGGGCGAGCATCTCGCGCACGCTGGAGGAGCACTCCATCTCCGGGGACGTGCGGTGGCGGATCAAGCACCTCTACTCGATCTGGTCCAAGCTGCGCCGGCAGGAGATCGGGCTCGAACGGGTCTACGACTTTCTCGCCTTCCGCATCATCGTGGACTCGGTGCCCCACTGCTACGCCGCGCTGGGGCTCATCCACCAGATGTGGCGGCCCGTGCCGGGGCGCATCAAGGACTACATCGCCATGCCGAAGCCGAACGGCTACCAGTCGCTGCACACGTCCGTCATCGGCCCGGAAGGGCAGCCGTTCGAGGTGCAGATCCGCACCCGGGAGATGGACCAGATCGCGGAGACGGGCATCGCGGCGCACTGGCTCTACAAGGAGGGGCGCTCGCCCGGCCAGGACGCCGACCGCGTGGCGTGGCTGCGCGGCCTCCTCGAGGGGCAGCAGGAGGACCCGCGGGAGTTCCTCGACTCGCTCAAGCTCAACCTCTACCCGGAGGAGGTCTACACGTTCACCCCCAAGGGCGAGGTCCTGGCCTTCCCGCGGGGGGCGACCCCCATCGACTTCGCCTACCGGGTCCACACCGAGGTGGGCCACCACTGCGTGGGCGCCCGGGTGAACGGCAAGCTGGTGCCGCTGCGCACGCCGCTGAAGAACGGCGACATCGTCGAGATCCTCACCTCGGGCAACCAGATGCCCAGCCTGGACTGGCTCGAGCTGGCCGTCACGGCCCGCGCCAAGAACAAGATCCGCGCCTTCCTCAACCGCAGCCAGAAGGAGCAGGTGGTGGAGGGCGGGCGGCGCCTGGTGGAGCGCGAGGCCCGCCGCCTGGGCCTCTCGTTCAAGCAGGTCCGCGAGGGCGAGAAGTTCGCCCACGTGCTCAGCGAGCACGGCTTCCCCAAGGAGGACGACCTCTACGCCGCGGTGGGTGTGGGGCGGCTGTCGCCGCGGGACGTCTTCGCGCCCTTCGTCCGGGAGGAGGCCCCGCCGCCCCAGCCGTCCCGCGTGCTGCCCATCGGCCGCGACGAGACCGTCATCGTGGTCAAGGGCCACCGCGACTTCCTCACCTACCGGGCGGCCTGCTGCAATCCCCTGCCCGGTGACGAGGTGGTCGGCTACATCACGCGCGGCCGGGGCGTGGCCGTGCACCGCGCCAGCTGCCCCAACGTGCGCCAGCTCCTGCACCAGCCCGAGCGGAGGGTCGACGTGGAGTGGGGGAGCGCCACCGGCTCCTACGGGGTGGCTCTGGAGGTGGGGTTCGAGGACCGCGCCGGCATGCTCGCCGCCGTGTCACAGGCCGTCACGGCGGCGGGGGCGGACATCCGCAGCTGTCACCTGGCCACGGAGGCGGACCAGCTCGGCAGCATGGACCTGATCGTACAAATTCGTGACCGGGATCACCTGGAGAAGGTGCTGGGCGCGGTGAAGCGCATTCCCGGGGTGACGCGGGCGGAAACCGCCGCGTCCCCCGGAACCCAACGAGTGCGCAATCTTTCTTAGGTTGAGGGCGTGGTCCGTCCGCCCGGCGGACGGAGTGGGGGGAGCTAGTGGGCGGCCTTGACCACCTTGCCCGAACGCAGGCAGCGCGTGCACACCAGCAAGCGAACCGGCCGGCCGTCGACGCTCGCCCGCACGCGTCGCAAGTTCACGTGCCAGCGGCGCTTGGTGACGTTGTGCGCGTGGCTTACGCGATTTCCGACGAGCATCCCCTTGCCACAGAGCTCGCATTTCCTGGCCATAACTCCTCCAATACCCCTTTCGAGGCCGGGGGATTCTATCACGGGATCGGCCCCTTGCCAAGGGGACTTCCAGCGTTGGGGTTCCTTGACAAGGCATAGTGCCATTGCTACATTAAAACAAAAGTATGAGCATCGGAACTCCTTCATCAGGCGTTGTGCTGGACTCATAGGGGGCAAGGGACCGTGCAGCTACGAAAGAAGAAGGGGATCACCGGGCTCGATGTTGGTTCCTTTGCAGTAAAGTTGGTCGAACTCAAGCCGGGAAAGTCCGGACGCTTTACGCTGACCCACGCCGGCCACGCCCCTCTCTCGCCCGAGGCGATCGTCGAGGGGACCATCATGGATTCGTCACTGGTGGTGGAGGTGGCCCAGCGCCTGGTGCAGGAGCAGGGGGTGCGCAACCCGAACTTCGGGATCTCCCTGTCCGGAATCTCGGTGGCGATCCGCAAGATCCAGGTCCCGGCCATGTCCGAGGCGGAGCTCGCCGAGTCGATCCAGTGGGAGGCGGAGCAGTACCTGCCGTTCAACGTCAACGAGGTGAACCTGGACTACGTGGTGCTGGGCAGCGACGCCGACACCATGGACGTCCTCCTCGTGGCGGCACGGAAGGACCGCATCGCCGACTACGCCGGCGTCGTGAGCCAGCTGGGAAAGGCGGCGTCCCTGGTGGACGTGGACGTCTTCGCCCTGCAGAACGCCTACGAGCACAACTACGGCCTGCCCAGCGACCGCGCCGTGGCGCTGGTGAACATCGGCGCCCACATCATGAACGTGAACGTCCTGGCCAACGGGCAGTCGGTGTTCTGGCGTGACATCGTCTTCGGAGGCAACGCCTACACCGAGGCGATCCAGCGCGAGCTCAACCTCACCCGCGAGCAGGCCGAGGCGGTGAAGAGCGGCGAGCAGCTCGGCGACCACTCCCCGCAGACCATCCTGGGCGTGCTCAACGCGGTGAGCGAGGATCTCGCGGCCGAGCTCCAGAAGACCTTCGAGTTCTTCTACACGACCTCGAGTCACGATCACGTGGAGGAGATCGTGTTGGCGGGAGGCTCCTGCCAGGTCCTCAACCTGGACCAGCTCCTCAAGGACCGCCTGGGCGCCCGCGTCGAGGTCATGAACCCGTTCCGGGAGATCGACTACTCGGAGAGCCAGTTCCCTCCGGAGTGGTTGAACCGCCATGCCCCCTCCATGGCCGTTGCCGTGGGCATGGCGCTGCGGACCGTCGGAGACTAGCCGCGATGATCAAGATCAACCTGCTGGCCGAAGCGCGCACCGAAAAGGTGGCCAAGCCTCCTCTCATCTCCCTCGGCGGGGCGAATCTCAACAACTACATCATCCTCGTCCTCCTCCTCGGGGCCATGGGATACGTCGGCTTCAGCTACTGGCACCTCACCTCGAAGCTCTCCTCGATCAACGAGGAGGTCGTGAGCCAGCAGCGCGAGTACGACCGCCTCAAGGACATCATCGCCGAGGTGGAGCGGTACAAGAAGCGGGCCGCCGACCTGGAGCGCAAGATCGACATCATCGAGAAGCTCAAGGCGAACCAGCTCGGGCCGGTGCGCATCATGGACGAGGTGTCCAAGGCGCTGCCCGACCTGCTCTGGCTCACCAACATGGACCTCAAGGGGAACACCATCTCCCTGAAGGGCCAGGCGATGAACGAGAACGCCGTGGCGAACTTCATCTCGAACCTGGGCTCCAGCCCGTTCTTCGCCGAGCCGAACCTCAAGATCATGCAGCAGAACGATAAGGGCATCTTCAGCTTCGACCTCTCCTGCTCGTTCACATACTCCCCGCAGGAGGCTGGTTCGAAGCAGGGGCAGCGCAGCTAGAGGGGGTGTGAGGCCATGGCTGGCTTGGATCTCGACAACCGACCCTGGTACTTCGCGCTCATCGTGGGCGTCATCATCGCCGGAGGGCTGATCTGGGCTGGAGAGAGCTACGTGCTCAAGGACATCCGGACCGAGATCACCAGCAAGACGAAGCAGCTCGACGATCTCAAGGAAAAGGTCCGCCAGGGCAGGTCCGTGGCCAAGGACCGCGAGGCGTTCCGTCAGAAGGTGGAGCAGCTGGAGACCGAATGGGCGCGCCTGTTGCGCATCCTGCCCACCGCCAAACAGACCGACGAGATCATCAAGAAGATCAAGTCCCTCACGGAGCGGGGCGACTTCCGCTTCGTCACCTTCCAGCCCGCCGGCTTCGTGAAGAAGGACTTCTTCCTGGAGTGGCCGATCAACGTCCAACTCCAGGGGAGCTACCACGAGCTCGCGCTCTTCTTCGACCGGCTGGCCCGGTTCTCGAGGATCATCAACGTGGATTCGCTGGACATCACGGCGCTGCGCAACACGCGGGTGCCGCAGTACACGATCAACACGCGCTTCACCATGAAGACGTTCATCTACGAGGAAGATAAGAAGGCTGGAGGGGGACGATGAAGCGCACGCTGCTCCTCGTCTTGGCGCCGCTGCTGGCCGCGCCGCTGCTCGCCCAGTCCCCGACGCCGGTGCCGACGCCGACCCCCGAGAGCCCCATCGACACCACTACGGTGGAGCGGATCCTCAAGGGTGAGGAGGCGCTGGACCGGGGGCAGACCTTCAGCTACGAGGCCGCCGGTCGGCGGGACCCGTTCCGCTCCCTCCTGGAGGGACGCCAGAAGGAGGACCAGGGCCAGCGCCCGCCGGGACTCCGGGGCATGGGTGTCCAGGACGTCCGGCTCGAGGGTATCTTCAAGCTTCCGAGCGGCTACGTGGCGATGGTCCAGGGCAGTGACAACCTCAGCTACATCATCCGCCCTGGCTCCGTCTTCTTCGACGGGATCGTCGAGTCCATCGAACCGGGCCGAGTGGTGTTCAGGTTGCAGGTAACGGACCCGAAGAGTCTGAAGCCCTACCGCGAGCTCGTGCGGACGCTGCAATAAGGTGTTTTTGGGGGTTGCGATGATGGCGACAGGTATTCGCTCCAGAGTGGCGGTGATGACCGTTGTGGCCCTGCTCGCCCTTGCGGTGGCGGGCGGTGCGACGGCAGGGGAGCCGGTGTCGATCCTGGGCATGGCGTGGACGCCACAGCCTGGACCGGCGCTGGTGGTCAGCGCGACAGCGCCGCTCCGGTTCCGTGAGTCGAGGCCGGAGCCCGGCGTGGTCGTCCTGGACTTTCCCGAGGCCCTGCCCGGCGAGCCCCTCGACCCCGTGGCCGAGCCAGCGGCGGGCCTGAAGGCGGCCACCATGTCCGTGGCGGAAGAGGGAGGGGCGCGCTTCGGCCGTCTGCGCCTCGAGTGCGACCCGGCGGCGGACGTCGCCGTGGCCGCGCTGCCGGCCGGTGTGGAGGTGCGCTTCACCGGCGCCTCCGCCACCGTGGCGGCGGGATCCAACCTCGAGGCCCTGGACGCGGTGAGCGACGCGGGCGGGGTGTCGGTGACCCTGGACGCGGACGGTCCGCTCAAGGGCAAGGTCTTCACCCTGCCGAACCCGCCCCGGGTGGTCGTCGACCTCCCCGGCGTGGTGAACCGCGTGGCCAGGAGGGTCCAGGAGCTCGAAGGCGGTCCCGCCCGCCGCGTCCGCGTGGCGCAGTTCCGGGTCGACCCGGAGCCCGTGGTGCGCGTCGTGGTGGATCTCGACGAGGCTCTCCCCTACACGCTGAGCGCCACCGGGCGCGGTGCCGTGCTGCGGGTGGGCGAGGCCACGGTGCCCGCCGCGGTGGCGGAGGCACCCGCCCCCGCAGCGGCCCGGACCGTGACCGCCGAGTCGGCGGAGTCGGCGAAGCCCGAGCCCATGGAGGTGGCCGAGGCCGCCGCGCCGGTCGAGCCGGCGGCGACGCCGGCGGAGGAGCCCGAGGCGAGGCCGGTCCACGTGGAGGCCCCCGCGGTGGTCGCCGAGACGGCCCAGGAGCCCGCCGGCAAGCCGGCGTCTGAGACGGCCCCGACCGTGACGGCCTCCCGCGAGACGCCAAACGTGCCGCCGATCACGCTGGTCGACGAGCCGCTGCCCCCGGCGAAGCCGGAGGTCGCTCCCATGGCGGAGACCACCGCCGGAGCCGCGCCGGCGGCGGAGACGGCCGCTCCGGCGATCCCGCCGGTCAAGGTGGCCGAGGAGCAACCGGCCGCCCAGCCCGCCTCCCTCACCAGCGCCCCCGTTGCCGGGGCGACTGAGCCGGCCAGCAGGACGAGCCACACCGACTCGCCGTGGACCACCAGCGCCTCGGCCATGGTCGAGCAGGCGGCTCCCGCCGAGGACGTGCCACCGCGGGAGCACGAGGTCTCCAGCGAGGAGCGGCACTTCACCGGCGAGCCCATTTCGCTGGAGCTGAAGGACGCCGACATCAAGGACGTGCTCCGCACCTTCGCCAAGATCACGGGGCTCAACATCGTGGTCGACCCGGGAGTCAAGGGCTCGGTGACGGTGAACCTGGAGAACGTGCCTTGGGACCAGGCGCTGGACATCATCCTGCGCATCAACAAGCTCGACTACGTGGTGGAGAACAACGTGCTGCGCGTCGCCACCACGCAGGAGCTCACCGCCGAGAAGCGGGCCCGCGTCGAGCTCAGGAAGCAGGAGGAGGCGGCGCTGCCCATGCGGACGGTGACCAAGACCCTGTCCTATGCCAAGGCGGCGGACGTGCAGAGGGTCCTGCAGTCCCAGGGCTTCATCCTCTCGGACCGGGGCTCGGTGGTGGTCGACGACCGGACCAACCAGCTCATCATCCGGGACACCGCGGACCGGCTCCCCGGCATCCTCAACCTCATCGACAGCCTCGACCGCCCCAACCCGCAGGTGATCATCGAGGCGAGGGTGGTCGAGACGACCCGCACCTTCTCCCACGCCCTCGGCGTCACCTGGGGGTTCACCGGTGTCGGCGACGTCCAGCACGGCACCACCACCGACCTCAAGTTCCCCTATTCCTACAGCGTGGGCGGCCAGGTCAACCTGGCCCAGCCCGGCAACGGCATCCTGACCATGACCTTCGGGGACATCCTGGACGCCTTCAACCTCGACTTCACCCTCTCCGCCGCCGAGTCCAACGGCCTCGTGAAGATCGTCTCGTCGCCCAAGGTCACCGCTCAGAACAACGAGATGGCGCACATCCAGAGCGGCATCATGATCCCGATCCAGACGGTGGCCAACAACACCGTCACCGTGACCTACGTCAACGCGACGCTCAGCCTCGACGTGACGCCGCAGATCACCGAGGAGGGCACGGTCATCCTGGACATCGACCTCAAGAAGCGCGAGCCGCTGGCGGGCATCAACCTCCAGGGAGGCCAGAACGCGCCCATCAGCACCCGGGACGCCAAGACCCGGGTCATGGTGCGGGACGGCGGCACGACGGTGATCGGCGGGATCTACCAGCTCAACGACCAGGACCAGAACAACAGCGTGCCCGGCTTGAGCAGGATCCCGATCCTGGGGGCGCTGTTCCGCAACAAGTCCATCAACAACAAGCACGACGAGCTGCTGATCTTCATCACGCCGCGAATCGTCAAGTATTAGGGGGATCACATGAAGGGTCATCGGATCGCTCTGGCTCTCTTCCTCACCATCGCGGTGGTGGGGTGCAGTGGGGGGAACCACTCCGCCGACACGGAGGCGCCGGTCTTCCTGTCCGCCAACATCACCCAGGGCCCCGCGGACGTGGACATCAGCGTGCCGACGGACGTCGCCATCTCGAGCATGACGATCAACTCGGCCGCGAAGAGCACTGCCGCGACGCTCTCGGCGCAGCAGGACGTCATGCTCTCGGAGTGGGTGATCACGCCGCAGCGCACCGATGGCGGCAGCGCGGCCTCACCGCAGTGGCGGAACTCCTACGAGGTCTACGTGCCTGCCGGGGGCAGCGCCACCGTGAACAACTACAGGATCTTCCCCGCCGAGTTCTTCAAGCAGAGGCCGCTGGTGCAGCTCTTCCCGGAGAACGGCGGCTTCGATCCCGAGACGGGGCACTCCAACATCCGGCAACGCCTCCGGATTGCCGTGTACGGCAAGACCATCGCGGGGGACAGCGTGGTGCTGAACTTCGACGTTAACCTGAACTTCTTCTACCAGACCCCGTGAGGCCATGGTGCGGGAGATGACTATGCGACGCGACCGTGTTGTTTCCGTTGTGCTGCTCGTGGCCGTCGGGCTCCTGGCAGCCTGTTCCAAGGACAGCCCCACGGCCCCGAAGGCCTCGCCGACTCCTGCGGCGGTCACGCTCACCCTGACCGCCTCGGCCGCCGAGGTGACGGCGCCGTCCCAGGCGACACTCATCGCCACCGTGAAGAGCGGCGGCAGCGCAGCACCGGATGGCCTGGCCATCACCTTCGGCGTGAAGAACTGCACGCCGGGGACGGCGGACCCGATCATCTTCGAGAACGGCACCTGCCAGATCACGAAGACGACGTCGGGTGGCGTGGCCACCGCGCAGGTGATGGCGGGGTCGTCGCTGGCGTCGCCGGTCCAGGCCGAGATCACCGCCCGCGGCAACGGGGGCAGCGCCAGCGTCACCATGGCGTTCTACCCCGGCGTGCCCGAGGGTCCGCCGGTGCTCTACAACGTCATTCCGGCCTCCGGCTCGCCCCGCGGCGGCCAGCAGGTCCGCCTGCTCGGCGGCAACCTGGGTGCGGCCACGGTGCAGTTCTCCTTCACCGTGAACGGCGCCAGCGTCACCAGGGACGCCGAGGTGGTCAGCGGGAACCCCGAGGGGACCGAGATCACCATCATCACCCCGGCGGCCTCGCCGAACCCGGTGGCCACCGACGTCGACGTGAGCATGACCATCACGAACACCTCGGGGTCGGCCACGTTCAGCAACGTGTTCACCTACCGGGGCGAGGCCGGGCCGCCGCTGCTGTTCAACGCGTCGCCGGACCGCGGCAGCTCCCTGGGCGGCGAGCACGTCACCATCTACGGCTCGAACCTCCTGCCGCCGCTCAAGGTCGACTTCAACCCCGGCGGATCGGCGCAGGTCGTGGGCAGCGCCGAGGACGGCAGCTGGGTCGAGGTGATCACGCCCCCTGCGCAGTCCACGCCGCTGGGAGCGGACACGCCGGCCTCCATCACCGTGACCACGCAGTTCGGCACCGGGCGCGACGTGCCCGTCACCCTGTCGGACGGCTTCCTCTACCTGGCCGAGGCGCCGACGCCGGCGCTCTACGCCCTGTCGCCCAACTCGGGGCCGGTCGAGGGAGGCACCCGCGTGACCCTCAGCGGCACCGGCTTCCAGTACCCGGTGCAGGTGCTCTTCGGCGACCGGCAGGCCTCGGTGGTGTCGTCCAACTTCACCCAGATCATCTGCGAGGCCCCGTCCATCAACGCCACCGGGCCCACCGACTCGCCGCAGACGGTGCAGGTCACCGTGACCAACACCGCCACCGGCAAGACCTCCAACGGGCTGCCGTACCGCTACGGCGACGCCATGTTCATCTCGAGCCTGTCGCCGGCCCAGGGCCCCGACACCGGGGGGACCGAGGTCACCATCTTCGGACAGGGGTTCGTCCCGCCGGTGCGGGTCGTCATCGCGGTGGCCGGCGGCCTCGACGCTCAGGTGCTGCAGGCCTCGACCACCGAGATCCTCGTCAAGACCCCGCCGGTGCCCAACCTCAAGCGCACCTGCTCGTCCCAGCCCGGTGCCGTCACCGTCACCAACGTGGACTCGGGGCTGTCCGCAACGGGTCCAGCGTTCACCTACCTTGGCTCCCAGCCGGTGATCTACGCGGCCACGCTCACGGCCCCCGGCGCGTCGGGCTACTTCAACACCAACCACATCCCGCTGGTGGGGAGCGCCTGTGACACCTTCGGCGTCGGCAGCTACACCGTCACCGTCACCGGCGTGAACTTCGAGAGCCTGGCCAACGGCTCCTCCGCCATGGCGGTGAAGATCGCGGGCCTGGGCGCCTCGATCCCCGCCACGGTGGTCAACGCCACCACGCTCACCTTCGTGCTCCCGGCGCTGCCCGCCTCGTTGCTGCAGACGGCGAGCTGCTACAACGCGGGGACACCCGGCGTGATCCAGGTGGCGACGCCGATCAGCCTGACCGTGACCAACCTCTCCAACGGCTGCTCCGACACGCTGCCGGGCGCCCTGGTGCTCGAGCCCTGCAACCCCGTGTGCACCGCCTCGGCGGCGGCGCCCACCATCAGCTCGGTGACGCCGAGCGCCGGCACGGTGCAGGGTGGGACCCCGGTGGTCGTCAGCGGCACCAACTTCGTCGCCGGCAGCACCGTCACCTTCGGCACGGCCAACGTCCTGTGCTCCTTCGTGAGCGCCACCGCCCTCAACTGCACCACGCCGGTGTCGGCAACCGGAAACGCCGGCCCGGTGAACGTCACGGTGGTCAACCCCGACACCCAGCAGGGCATCCTGGCCCAGGGATTCACGTACACCGCCAACGTGACGGCGATCTTCGACCCGGCGAGCACCGGCACCGGCACCATCAGCTCCACGCCGACCGGGATCTCCGGGTGCACCACGACGTGCGCCTACGACTTCGGCGTCGCCTCGGTGCGGCTCGTCGCCGCACCCGACGCCGGGGCCACCGTGGGGTGGGGGACGGACTGCGGGTGCAGCCCCTCCACGGCCACCACCTGCGACATCGCGCTCAACACCACCACCGACCCGGTGCAGTGCACCGTGACGTTCACGGCGCCCTGACCGGGCCGCCGCGAGACTCTCCAGGGGCCGCCTCCGGGCGGCCCCTTTCCTTTGGGACGGGCCACGCGCCTGCTAGGATGCTCCGACCCCCCGCCGCACGGGGCACCTTCAGCACCGGGAGGAGCACCGCCGCCATGACCGTCCGTTCCCTCACCGCCGCCGCCACCGTCCTCGCCCTCGCCGCCGCGGCCGCCGTCCCCGACGGTGCGGCGTGCACCAACCTGCTGGTGTCGAAGGGGGCGTCCGCCGACGGCTCCACCTTCATCACCTACGCCGCCGACTCTCACGAGCTCTACGGCGAGCTCACCACCACCCCGGCCGGCCTCCACGCCGCCGGCACCACCCGCGAGATCATCGAGTGGGACACCGGCAAGCGGCTGGGGGCGATCCCGCAGGCGCCGGTGACCTACACCGTGGTGGGGAACATGAACGAGCACCAGGTGTCCATCGGCGAGACCACCTTCGGCGGCCGCGCCGAGCTGGAGGAGCCGGCGGGAATCGTGGACTACGGCTCCCTCATGTACATCGCCCTGGAGCGCGCCCGCACCGCCCGCGAGGCCATCGCCGTGATGACGGACCTGGTGGCGCGCTACGGCTACGCCTCCTCCGGCGAGTCGTTCTCCGTCGCCGATCCTGGCGAGGTCTGGATCCTCGAGATGATCGGCAAGGGCAAGGGCGCCACGGGCGCCGTGTGGGTGGCGCGCCGCGTCCCCGACGGCTTCATCTCGGGCCACGCCAACCAGGCCCGCATCCGCACCTTCCCCCACCACGACCCCGAGAGCTGCCTCTACGCGCCCGACGTCGTCTCCTTCGCGCGGGAGAAGGGGTGGTACGCGGGGCCCGACGAGGAGTTCTCCTTCGCCGACACGTACGCGCCGGTGGACTTCGGGGCCCTGCGCTTCTGCGAGGCCCGGGTGTGGAGCCTGTTCCGCCGCGCGGCGCCCTCCCTCGAGCTGCCCGTGAGCATGGTGGACGGCACGCCGAACCAGCCGCGCCTGCCGCTGTGGGTGAAGCCCGACGCCAAGCTCTCGGTGCACGACGCCATGCAGCTCATGCGCGACCACTTCGAGGGGACGGAGCTGGACATGACGAAGGACGTGGGCGCGGGACCTTTCGCCTGCCCCTACCGGTGGCGCCCCATGACCTGGGAGATCGACGGCGCCACCTACGTCCACGAGCGGGCCATCTCGACGCAGCAGACCGGGTTCTCGTTCGTGGCCCAGATGCGCTCGTGGCTGCCGGACCCGGTCGGGGGCGTGCTGTGGTTCGGCGTGGACGACACCTACTCCACGGTGTACGTGCCCATGTACTGCGGCATCCGGCGCGTGCCGCCGAGCTTCGGCACCGGCGTCGCCGACCTCCAGACCTTCTCCTGGGGCTCGGCGTTCTGGGTCTTCAACTGGGTCGCCAACACCGCGTACTCCCGCTACTCCGACATGATCCAGGACGTCCAGCGCGTCCAGTGGGAGCTCGAGGGCGCCTTCCTCGCCGAGCAGCCGCAGGTGGACAATGCCGCGCAGGCGCTCTACGCCCAGGCGCCCGAGCTCGCGCGGGACTACCTCACCCGCTACTCCGTGGCGAAGGGGGAGAAGGTCACCGCCCGCTGGCGCAGCCTGGGGGAGGCGCTGCTCGTCAAGTACGTGGACGGCAACGTCAAGGACGCCCAGGGGCACGTCACCCATCCACGCTACCCCGACGCCTGGTACCGCCGGATCGTGGACGATCACGGCGCGGTGATCCGTGAGGCCGGACCGGCGCCGGCGCCGGCTCCGACGCCGGCGCCCTGAGGCGCGGGCGGAACGTGCCTGCAACCCTGCCCGATACGGCGTCCGGCCGGTTCCGCCGGTTTCTCTCAGGGGACCGCGCGCGCTACAATGTGCTGGTGCCAGACGCCTCGGAAAAGATAGCCGAGTTGCGGCGCGAAGTGGCCGCCAACCCGACGTCCCGGCAGTTCTACCAGCTCGGTGAGCTGCTGCGCCGGGCGGGAGAGTGCCACGAGGCGGCGGCGGTGCTGACCGCCGGCCTGGCGCACAACCCGCGCTACGTCGCGGCCTGGGTTTCCCTGGGTCGCGCCCAGCTCGAGTGTGGCGCCGGCCGCGAGGCCGCCAGGGCGCTTCACGAGGCGCTCGAGCTGGACCGGCAGAACCCGGTGGCCTGGCGGCTGCTGGGCGAGGCCAACCTGGCGGCGGGGGATCGCGACCAGGCCCTCACCGCCTTCGACCGCGCCCTGGAGCTGGTGCCCGGCGACAAGACCCTCAGGGCCGTGGTCAAGGAGCTGGCCGACGCCCTCACCGGGCCCGCGCCCGTGGAACCCCCACGGGAGAGGAGGCCGGACCCGGCCCCGTTCTCCTTCGCCTTCGAGAGCCCCTTGGAGGGTCCCGGGGACGTCTTCGGCGCCCTCGCGCCGCCCGCCCCCCCGGTGTACGTCGGCACGGGCGGCCTGCCGGACGACCTCTTCGACCTGGGCGAGGGCGGGGACGAGCCGTTGTGGAGCCACGCACCCGTGGACGCGCCGTTCGCCTGGGCGGCGGCGGAGCCCGCTCCGGAGGTCTCCCCTGCGCCGGTGTGGCGCGAGGGGGAGCAGGCGGACGGCGGGACCGCCGCGGGGGAAGAGGGCGCCGAGGCCCAGGGCGGGCCCGCCCCCGGAGCCCCTCCGGCGGCTGCAGAGGATGTCGCCTGGCGCGAGGCCGATGTGGCGCCGCAGGCCGAGGAGGAGCCGGAGGCTGTCGAGCTGCCGCCGGTGGAGCCGGAGATCGCGCCGGCCGTGGCCGTCGCTCCCGAGGTCGTGGGCGGGCCGGAAATCCTGGACGAGGTGCCGGACGGCGCAGTGGAGGCCGCCCGGGAGACGATCCCGGTAGAGGGCGAGGCCGACGCTGCCCGTACCGGTCCCATCGCCGAGGAGGCGCTGAGCGCCTCCGCCGCGCCGTTCGCCGATGTCGTCGCGGAGGCCGCGCGTCCGGCCGGGCCGCCGGCCACCATCACCCTGGCGCGCCTGTACATCCAGCAGCAGCAGCTCGACCTCGCGGCCGACACGCTGGAGCGCCTGACGGCGTCGGAGCCCGCCAACCAGGAGGCCCGGGACCTGCTCGAGCTCGTCCGGGACATGATGGAACCCCTGCCCGGGGGGCTGCCTGTGCTGTCGGCGAGGGAGCGAAAGATCGCTGCGTTGCAGCGCTGGCTGGCTTCCCTTACACTGAGCCACGAAAGAACGACGCGATGACCTTTGGTGAGGCACTGACCGACCTGCGCGGCTGCCCTGGTGTTCTCTCGATGGCGATCTCCGACACCGACGGGATCCCCGTGGAGAGCTGGGGCGGCAGCAAGACCGAGATCGAGGAGATGCTCGCGGAGTACTCCACGTTTCTCCGCGAGGTGGCCTCGGCGAACCGCGAGCTCCAGCTCGGCGGCCTCGACCAGATCGTGATCGCGGCCCAGAAGAGGGTCGTCCTGGTCACGCAGATCACCGACCTCTACTTCCTCATCGCGATCGTCGAGCGCGGCGGCAACCCGGGCAAGGCGAGGTTCGTCAGTCGCGTGGCGGCGCACCGGCTCCGCCACGAGTTCATCTAAAGGACCAGCATGTTCACATTCGAAGAGCTGTGCGAACTCATCAAGGTCGTTTCCCAGTCGCGGGTCGGTGCGGTGGAGCTCGAGCGTGACGGCGACCGTCTGCGCATCGAGGGTGTCCCGGTCATCCCCCAGGATCGCGCCGTCGTCGGCGCGCCGCTGCTGTCTCCCGATCTGGCCAGCGCGGCTCCGCCGCTGTCCCCCGTCGCGGCCGCGGCGTCCGTCGCGCCCGCCACTGCCGAGGGCGGCGAGGAGGGCCTCGCCTTCGTCACCTCTCCCATCGTGGGCACGTTCTACCGCGCCCCCAACCCCGACGCCGATCCCTATGTGAAGGTCGGCGACGTGGTCCAGAAGGGGCAGGTGCTGTGCATCGTCGAGGCCATGAAGCTCATGAACGAGATCGAGTCGGACGTCACCGGGACGGTGGTGAAGATCTACCCGGAGAACGCCCAGCCAGTCGAGTTCGGGGAGCGTCTCTTCGCCATCCGGTCGTCGTAGGCGACGATGATCTCCAAGGTCCTGATCGCCAACCGTGGGGAGATCGCCGTCCGTATCATCGCCGCGTGCCGGGAGGCCGGACTGGCCACCGTCGCGGTGTTCTCGGAGGCGGACCGGGAGTCACTGCACGTGCGCCTGGCCGACGAGGCCGTCTGCATCGGGCCCGCCTACGCCAACGGCTCGTACCTCAACATCACCGCGGTCATCGCGGCCGCCGAGATCAGCGGCGCCGACGCCCTGCACCCGGGCTACGGGTTCCTGGCCGAGAACGCCCACTTCGCCGAGGTGGTGAAGGAGTGCGGCATCGTGTGGATCGGCCCGCCCCCGGAGGCCATCCGCCTCATGGGCGACAAGGCCACCGCCCGCCGCACGGTGGCGGCGCGCGGCGTCCCCATCCTGCCGGGCTCGCCGGAACCGCTCACCTCCCGTGAGGAGGCGGTCCGCCTCGCGGAGGAGGTGGGTTTCCCGGTCATCCTGAAGGCCTCGGCGGGGGGTGGCGGCAAGGGCATGCGGGTGGCCCACGACGCCCGGGAGCTGCGTCACGCCTTCGACACCGCGCGGCACGAGGCGGAGCGCGCCTTCGGTGCCGCCGACGTCTACCTGGAGAAGTACCTCACCGCACCCCGCCACATCGAGGTGCAGCTCATGGGCGACGCCCACGGCAAGGTGGTGGCGTTCGGTGAGCGCGAGTGCTCCATCCAGCGCAGGCACCAGAAGCTCATCGAGGAGGCGCCGTCGCCCGTCGTGGACGACGAGCTCCGCTCCCGCATGTGCCAGGCGGCGGTGTCGGCGGCGCAGGCCGTCGGCTACGTTGGAGCGGGAACCGTCGAGTTCCTCTACGACGCCGGCGAGTTCTACTTCATGGAGATGAACACGCGGATCCAGGTCGAGCACCCGGTCACCGAGACGGTGACGGGGACGGACCTGGTCCTCGAGCAGCTCAGCGTGGCCGACGGCCGGCCCCTGTCGGTGCGCCGCCGGCCGCGCATGAGCGGCCACGCCATCGAGTTCCGGGTCAACGCGGAGGATCCCGAGACGTTCGCCCCCTCCCCGGGACGCATCACCGAGCTGTGCTACCCCGTGGGCCCCGGCGTGCGGCTGGACACCCACATCTACAAGGGGTACACGGTGCCGCCGTACTACGATTCCCTGCTCGCCAAGCTCATCGTCTTCGGGAGGGACCGGAGCGAGGCCATCACCCGGGCGCGCCGGGCGCTGAGCATGCTCATCATCGAGGGGATCAAGACCTCGATTCCGCTTCATCTTCGCATCCTGGACGAGAGGGACTTCGTGGAGGGCCGGCTCTCCACGCAGTTCATGGAGCGCTTCCTGCGGCAGGGCTAGGAGGGCCATGCGCGTATTCCTGGTGGGGTTCATGGGCGCCGGCAAGAGCACCATCGGGCGCCTCCTCGCGCAGCGGCTCGGCACTCCCTTTCTGGACCTGGACGGCCTGGTCGCCGAGGCCTTCGGCCTGCCGGTGCCGGAGATCTTCCGCGTGCACGGCGAGGAGGCCTTCCGCGCCGAGGAAAACCGGCGGCTGGCCGCCGCCGAGCGCTGGGGGGACCTGATCATGGCGACGGGAGGAGGGACCTTCGAGAGGGAGCCCAACCGCGCCGTCATCCGCAGCCTCGGAGTCTCGGTGTTCCTCGACGTGCCGTGGGAGCTCCTGCTCCGGCGGCTGCCAGACAAGCGAGACGACCGTCCGCTGTTCCGCAGCCCCGAGCAGGCGTGGCAGCTCTTCCAGCGGCGGCTGCCGTTCTACCGCGTGGCGGACCTGAGCGTGCGGCCGTGCGACGACGAGGACGCGGCCGCGGTGGCGGGGCGCATCGCCTTCCTCCTGGAGCGGCTGTGAGGTACCTGATCCTCTCCGACGTCCACGCCAATGACGAGGCCCTGCGCGCCGTGCTCGCCCACGCCGCCCGGAAGCGGCGGGACGCGGTCCTCTTCCTCGGCGACGCCGTGGGGTACGGGGCCGCCCCCAACCAGGTCGTGGAACGCCTGCGCCGGCTGCGGGTCCCGGTGATGTCGGTGCGGGGCAACCACGACCGGGTGGTCCTCGACCCGGACCAGGGGATCTCCATGTTCAACGACAACGCCCGCTGGGCCGCGACCTGGACCGCCCGGGCGCTGACCCCCGCCAACCGCCGCGCCCTCGACGCGCTGCCGTCGGGGCCGCGGACCGTCGAGGACGGCCTGGTGATCTGCCACGGCACCCCCGCCGACGAGGACGAGTACGTCTTCAGCGAGGCCGAGGCGCGCGCCTCCCTCGCCGCCACGGACGCAAGAGTCGTCCTCTACGGCCACACGCACGTCCCCTGCATCTTCGAGCTCGGCGGGGACGACCCGCGCTCCCCGCTGATGGGCAGCCTGCTGCGCGGCTCGCGGGTGTCGGTGGACCTGGATCCGGACCGGCGCTACCTGCTCAACCCGGGCTCGGTGGGCCAGCCGAGGGACCGCGATCCGCGGGCCTCCTACGCCGTCTACGACTCCTCCCGCCGCCGCTTCATCCTCTACCGGGTCGAGTACGATGTGGATGCCGCTCGGCGCCGCATCCTGGCCGCGGGGCTTCCGGGGGTCCTGGGCGACCGGCTCCGCTTCGGCGCCTGAGCGGGAAGGGGGCCGACCATGACCGAGCCGCGCGACGACCGTCACTGCTTCAGGTGCGGCCGCGACCTGGGCCCGCAGTTCGAGTGGAGGAAGATGGTGACGGAGTCGGGGCCGATCTGTTTCGCCTGCTACAACGAGGCCCAGGCGCAGACCCGGGGCGGGTCGCGGGACGGGGGGAAGCGCCCGTGAGGGCCCTCTGCGTGGCGCTTCTGGCCGCCGCCGTCCTCCCCGGTGCCGGCCCCGCCGCGGCCGCGGCCCCGGACCTGTCGGCGCGCGCCGCGGTCATGGCCCTGGCCGACGCGCGGCGGTTCGACCGGGCGGAGATGACCAGGCTCTCCGGCAGCGCGGACGTCCACGTCCGACGGGACGTGGCGCGGCTGGCCGGCGAGCTGGCCAACCCCCGCGCCGTGCCGCTGATGCAGCGCCTGGCTACCGACCGCGCCCCCGCCGTGCGGGCCGCATGCGCCGCGGCGGCGGGCCGACTCGCCGCGACCCTCCCGCCCAGGGCCGACGCTGCGCCGCTGGGGGCGATCGTGCGCACGATGCTGGACGACGAGGACGCCGGCGTTCGCGCCGCCGCCGCCTGGGCGGCGGGAGCCGGCGGGTTTCCGGGCGCCGCGGAGTGGCTGGCCGGCAGGCTCGGGACCGAGGGTGTCCCGGCGGTCCGCGCCGCCATCCTGGACGAGCTGTGGCGGGTCAACGGCGCCGACGTCGTGACCCTGGGTGAGCGCGGCCTGGGCGCCGTGGAGCCCGAGGTGCGGCGGGCCGCCGCGCGGAGCCTCGCGCGCAGCGCGAACCCCGACGCCGCGGGTCCCCTCGGCACCGCCGCGCAGGACGACGACCCGCTCGTGCGCGCTGCCGTGCTCGAGGGTGGGCGGCGCCTCGGTGACGGGGCCCTCTGGCAGCAGATCACGGCCGGCGTGGCCGACAGCGACGCCCGGGTGAGGATCGCGGCGCTGACCGGACTGGCCGCCGAGGTCGCCCCCGGCGAAGGCCGGGTCCTCTCCGCTGCGGTCACGGCGCGCGTGGCCGCCATCGTCGTCACCGGCGACCCCGCACGCGCCCAGGAGCGCGTGGCCGCCATCGGTGCCGCTGGCGCCGCCGGGTGCTGCGCCCGGGAGCTGACCGCCGTGGTCTCCGGCCACGACGGTTGGGCGGCGGGCGCCGCCCTGACGGCCCTGGCGAGGCAGCGCGCGCCGGGCGCGGCGAAGCTGGTGGGCGAGTGGCTGGACGCGGCCGACGCACGGCGCCGCGTCGCCGGTGTCGGGGCGGCCCGCAGTCTGGCCGACGCCGCGCAGCGGATCGCCCCCCGGCTGGCGGACGAAAGCGCCGCCGTTCGCCTCGCCGCCGTGGAGGCGGCGGCGGCCGTTGGCGGGGCGGATCTCGTGGCCGCCCTGGACGGCAGGCTGGGGGACGGCGACCCCGCCGTGCGGGCCGCCGCCGTGGACGCTCTCGTGAAGCTCGGCGCTGCGCCGGACACCGCAACGCTCCTCGGGCTCCTCGGCCGCGAGCAGGGCCGGACCGTTCCCGACGCGGCCGTGTCCCTCGTGGGCGCCCTGGCGCGGGGAAAGACGCTGGCTCCTGAGGTTCGCTCGGCCCTCGAAACCCTGGCCGCCTCGCCGGACCCGGTCGTCGCCCGGGCGGCATGGCAGGCGCTGCGGGCCCACGGGGACGCCCTGGCGCTCCCCGCCGTCGCGACCGGCGAGAAGCCGTCGTTCTACCGCACCGTCGCCGCGTGGGCACAGGAGCCGCGCTGGCTGGAGATCGTCACCGTGAGAGGGACGCTGCAGGTGGCGCTGGACACCGACGACGCGCCGCTGACCGCCTGGCGCCTCGCGAAGCTCGCCGACGAGCACTACTTCGACACGCTCACCTTCCATCGGGTCGTCCCCGACTTCGTCGTGCAGGGAGGCGATCCGCGCGGGGACGGCTGGGGCGGGCCGCCCTTCGTCCTGCGTGACGAGCTCTCCCTCGAGCCCTACGCCGCGGGCGCCGTGGGGCTCGCCCTGGCGGGACCGGACACCGGCGGGTCGCAGCTGTTCGTGACGCTCACGCCGCAGCCCCACCTCGACGGCCGCTATCCCTACCTGGGCCGGGTCACGGCAGGCCTCGACGTGGCCGGGCGGATCCAGGTGGGCGACCGCATCCTCGCCGTCCACGCGGGGAGCGGGCCGCGGCCGGTGTTCTACCCCGTGTGGTACGGGCGGCTGGACCCGGGCCGGCTCGACGCCGAGATTCCGGGCTGGGAGGCCGAGCGGCTGGCGTACCAGCCCCGCGAGAGCCTCCTGGCGCTCCTGGGATCGGCGCGGCTGCGCTACGGCATCGTCGCGGTCATGGGGACGTGGTGCTCGGACTCGCGGGAGCAGATCCCGCGCCTGCTGGCCGTGCTCGACGCCCTCGGGCGCGGCTCGCCGTTCGAGTCGGTCACCCTCGTCGGCGTGGACCGCAGCAAGGCCGTGGATCCCAGGCTCTTCCCCTACGGGCCGGTGGACCGGGTCCCGACCATCGTGATCACGGTGGAGGGCAGCGAGATCGGGCGCATCGTCGAAACCCCCACCAGCGGCAGCATCGAGGAGGACGTCGCCCGCATCCTCGCGTCCGTCGAGGGCTTCGCCGTCCCTCCCACCCCCTGAGCCTTTCGGGGCGCCCCCTTGGGACGGCGCTCCGGGAGTGGGGCGCGGGTGGTGCCTTCGCCCGCCGTGAAGGCGCGGGCGGACCCCGGAGGCGCTCAGCCGAACTGCTCGGCCTCGGTGGAGCCCTCCAGCGCGATGGTCGAGGTCTGTCCCCGGGTGATGGCCATCTGCACGAGGTCGAAGTACCCGGTCCCCACCTCCTGCTGGTGCCGGATCGCGGTGTAGCCCTCGTCGGCCGCGGCGAACTCCGCCTCCTGGAGCTCCACGTAGGCGCTCATCCCCGACCGGGCGTAGGCGCGGGCGAGGGCGTAGGTGTGGTAGTTGAGCAGGTGCCAGCCGGCGAGGGTGACGAACTGGAACGCGTACCCCATGGCGCCGAGCTCCCGCTGGAAGGTGGCGATCTCGCCGTCGGGGAGGTTTCGTTTCCAGTTGAAGGAGGGGGAGCAGTTGTAGGCGAGGAGCTTGCCCGGGAAGCGCTCGTGGATGGCCTCGGCGAAGGCGCGCGCCTCGGCGAGGTCCGGGCGGGAGCTCTCGAACCAGAGGAGGTCCGCGTAGGGGGCGTAGGCGAGGCCGCGGATGATCTCGCCCCTGACGTCGCCGCGGAGCACGAAGTACCCCTCCGGCGTGCGCTCGCCGGTGAGGAACTCCCGGTCCGCCGGATCGATGTCGGAGGTCAGCCCCCGGGCCGACAGCGCGTCGGTGCGCGCGATCAGCACGGTGGGGACGTCGAGGACGTCGCTGGCCAGGCGCGCCGCCCGCAGCGTGTTGACGAACTGCGCGGTGGGCACGAGGACCTTGCCCCCCAGATGGCCGCACTTCTTGGCGGCGGCCAGCTGGTCCTCGAAGTGGACGCCCGCGGCGCCCGCATCGATCATCGCCTTCATCAGCTCGAAGGCGTGCACCGAGCCGCCGAAGCCGGCCTCCGCGTCGGCCACGAGGGGCACCATCCAGTCGTGCAGGCGCCGGTGGTGTTCGGCCCACTCGATCTGGTCCGCGCGCAAGAGCGCGTTGTTGATGCGCCGGACGAGGGCCGGCACGCTGTTGCGCGGGTAGAGGGACTGGTCCGGATAGGTCTCGTAGGCGAGGTTGGCGTCCCCGGCCACCTGCCAGCCGCTCACGTAGATGGCCTTGAGCCCCGCCTTGACCATCTGCGTGGCCTGCGCGCCCGTGAGCGCGCCGAAGGTGTGGATGTAGCCGCCGCCTTGCAGCGCCTCCCACAGCACCGCCGCTCCGTGGCGGGCGACGGGGAAGTCGAAGCGCAGCGAGCCCCGCAGCGCCACCACGTCCTCCGCCGTGAAATCGCGGCGCACCCCCTGCCAGCGGGGCTCCTCCCGCCAGCGCCGCTCCAGCTCGGCGACCTCCCGGTCGAACGTCTCCATGATCAGGCCTCCCCGGCTTCCAGGTGCGCGTAGGCGTTGAGGGTGAGGAACTCGGTGAACGTCTCGGGCAGCACCAGCTCGTCCAGGATCGCGGCCGCCTCGCCGAGCGGCCCGGAGAGCCCCTCGAGCTTCGCCAGCTCCTCGTCCCGGATCGGCCGCGTACAGCTCCGGCGTCACCGGCCGCGCGTCGTCCAGCACGCCGCGCCGGTGCACCCACTGCCACAGCTGGGCCCGGGAGATCTCCGCGGTGGCGGTGTCCTCCATGAGGTTGAAGATGCCGGCGGCCCCCACTCCCGACAGCCACGAGGCCAGGTACTGCAGGGCCACGTTGACGTTCTGCCGCACGCCGGCCTCGGTGATGGTCCCGCCGGGCACCGTGAAGGCCGCGAGGTCGCGGGGCGCAGACGCTGACATCCTCCCGCCGCCGTTCCTTCTGGTGGGGGCGGCCGCCGAGGGCGGCCTCGAAGACCTGCCCGCGCCACCGGCACCAGGTCCGGGTGGGCCACCCAGGTGCCGTCGAAGCCGTCGGCCGACTTCGCGCTCCTTGTCCTCGCGCACCCCCGCAAGGGCGACCGCGTTGATCTCGGGGTCGCGGCGGGAGGGGATGAACGCCGCCATGCCGCCGATGGCGTGGGCGCCCCGGCGGTGGCAGGTTCGCACCAGCAGCTCGGTGTAGGCGCGCATGAACGGTACGGTCATGGTGACCTGTCCGCGGTCCGGCAGCACCACGTCGTGGCCGCGGAACTTGCGGATGATGCTGAAGATGTAGTCCCAGCGCCCGGCGTTGAGGCCCGCCGAGTGGTCGCGCAGCTCGTAGAGGATCTCGTCCATCTCGAAGGCGGCCAGGATGGTCTCGATGAGCACCGTCGCCCGGATGGTGCCGCGGGGGATCGCCGAGGGCGTCCTGGGCGGAGTTGAAGACGTCGTTCCACAGCCTCGCCTCCAGGTGGCCCTCGAGCTTGGGCAGGTAGAAGTAGGGACCGGTTCCGCGCCGGCCGAGCTCGGCGGCGTTGTGGAAGAGGTAGAGGCCGAAGTCCAACAGGCTCGCCGACACCGGCTCGCCGTCCACGAGGACGTGCCGCTCCTCCAGGTGCCACCCCCGTGGCCGGACCATGAGCACCGCGGTCCGGGGGTTGAGCGCGTACGCCTTGCCCTCGGGGGAGGTGAACGCCAGCGTCCGCCGCACCGCCGCCACCAGGTTGGCCTGTCCCGTCACGACGTTGGCCCAGGTCGGCGAGAGGGCGTCCTCGAAGTCCGCCATGAAGACCTGCGCCCCCGAGTTGAGGGCGTTGATCATCATCTTGGCCTCCACCGGCCCGGTGATCTCCACGGTCCGCTTCTGCAGGTCGGCGGGGACGGCCGCGACGCTCCAGTCGGCCTCGCGGACCCGCGCGGTGGCGGCGGGGAAGGAGGGGAGCGCGCCGGACGAGATCTCACGCTGGCGGTCCCTCCGCGCGCCCAGCAGCTCCTTGCGCCTCGGGTTGAATGCCCTGTGCAGCCCCGCCACGAACTCCACCGCCTCCGGGGTCAGGATCTCCTCCGCTCCGGGAACGGGGCCTCCCCGCACCTCGATGCCGTCTGGTGAACCCACCGTGTCCTCCCGTCCTCGGCCGGACGCCGTCGGCATCCGGCGCCGGTCTGCGCTCGTGCCGTGCACAACACCGTGGACGTGGTCTCAATTCCGAAGCCGTCGGCGGGCTGCTACCATGACGCGGGGCCCTGCCGCGCGCGGCGGGGCCGGGAGGCCGGACGTGGCCGAGATCGCCGTCACCTACCCGCTGCCCGGTCACGGGCTCGAGCGCCTCGCGGAACGCCACACGGTGCGTGTCCACCGGGACGCTGGCCGCCTCTCCGGGGCCGCCCTCGCGGCCTTCACCGGCGGCGCCGACGCCCTCGTTCCCCTCATCAACGACGGCGTCGACGCCGGGGTGTTCGCGTCGTGCCCGGCGCTCAAGGTGGTCGCCAACGTCGGTGTGGGGACCGACAACATCGACCTCGAGGCGGCCCGCGCCGCGGGGGTCTGGGTCACCAACACCCCGGACGTGCTCACCGACGCCACGGCGGACCTCACGTGGGCGCTCATCCTGGCGGTGACCCGGAGGGTCGTGGAGGGGGACGCGCTGCTCCGCGCCGGCGGCTTTACGGGCTGGCGCCTGGACTTCATGCTCGGCGCCGGCCTCCAGGCCCGCACCCTGGGCATCGTGGGCATGGGCCGCATCGGCCGGGCGGTGGCCCGGCGCGCGCATGGCTTCGGGGTGAAGGTGCGGTACACGTCGCGCGGCCGCGACCCCCTGGCGCCCGCCGGCGCCGAGTGGGTGGCGACGCTGGACGACCTCCTGCCCGCCGTGGACGTGCTCTCCCTGCACTGCCCCCTGACGCCGCAGACCCGCGGCCTGATCTCCGCGGATCGGCTCGCGAAGCTGCCCCGGGGCGCCTTCCTGGTCAACACGAGCCGCGGGGAGGTGGTGGACGAGGGAGCGCTGGTGGAGGCCCTGGAGGCTGGTCACCTGGCCGGCGCGGGGCTGGATGTCTTCGAGCACGAGCCCGTGGTCCACCCGGGGCTGGTGGAGCGGTCCGACGTGGTGCTGCTGCCCCACCTCGGCTCGGCCACCCGGGAGACCCGCACTGCCATGGCGGACCTCGCGGTGGACAACGCCCTGGCGGTCCTGGCGGAGCGCACCCCGCCGACCCCGGTGGTCACGCCGGCGGCGCAGCGAGGGTGACGCGCACCCGTTCGATGCGGCGGGACGTGGCGGCAACCACCTCGAAGGAGAGCTCGCCCACCACGAAGCGGGCGCCCGCCTGGGGCACGCGGCCGGCCCTCTCCAGCAGCAGCCCCGCCACCGAGGTGTAGTCCTCGTCCGGCGGCAGCGGTTTGCCCGTGAGCCGGGAGAGCCGGTCCACCGGCAACGAGCCGCGCACCAGCCACGAGCCGGAGGGCTCCAGCTCCCACTGGGGGCCGGCGGTGTCGAACTCATCCTGGATGTCCCCCACGATCATCTCGATGAGGTCCTCCAGGGCGACGAGCCCCGCGATGTTGCCGTACTCGTCCACCGTGAGGGCGACGTGGGTCCGGCGGTCGCGCATCTCGCGGAGCAGCTCGACGACTTTCTTGGACTCGGGCACGTAGAGGGGGGCCTGGAGGCAGGCGGTCCAGTCTGGACACTCGTCGTCCGGGCGCAGCAGCTCCTTCGCCAGGAGCATGCCGATGACGTTGTCGTCCCGCCCGTGGTAGACGGGGTAGCGGGAGTAGCCCCGCCGCAGCACCTCGGCGCGCACCTCGGGCAGGGTCAGGGTGTCGCGGAGGAACACCACGTCGGTGCGCGGCACCTGCACCTCGCGCACCACGGCGGCCTCGATGCGGAGCACGGCCTCGACCATGCCGTGCTGGAACTCGCTGAGGTGCCCCTCCTGCCGGGAGAGGGAGATGAGGAAGCCGATGTCCTCCGGGCTGGAGGCGGCGGGAACGGTCTCCAGGGACACGCGCCGCCACCGCGCGATGAGCTGCGACAGGCCGAGCAGCGGGAGGGTGACCGGCGTGAGCACCCAGTCCAGCAGGCCCATGAGGAGGATGGTCCGCTGGCCCAGCCGCTCCGGGTCGATGCGGGCGAAGGTCTTCGGGGTGATCTCGCCGAACACCAGCACCGCCAGGGTCATCACACCCACCGCCAACCCCACGCCGCGGTTGCCGACGAGGGTGATGGCCGCATTCGTCGCCATGGCGGAGATGCCGATGTTGACCACGTTGTTGCCTACCAGGATGGTGACGAGCATGCGGTGGGGACGCCGCTGCCACCGTCCCCACGCCGCCTTGTACAGGCGGCCCTTCTGCGCTGCGAGGTGCTGGACGCGGGAGACGGGGAGTGCGGTGAGGGCGGTCTCGGTCGCGGAGAACAGGGCGGAGAGCAGCAGCCCCACGATGAGAAGGGTCAGCGTTGTGGCAGGTTCCATTGGCGACGCCATCCTACCAGATGCCAGCGTTCTGCAGGCATCGCCAATTGCCACGCGGCCGAACGCCGGCGCCAGGGGAGCCGCGGCTCCGGAGCCGAACACTTCGCGGGGGCAGTCTCGCGGCGGGGCAGGCACCACGTAGCCGCGCGCTCGCGGGTGCTGGGAGGTGGTGCAAGTGTGGCGACGGCGCAACGGTCAGAGTCACTGCGGACCGGAGCGGGGAGCGGGGTGATGAAGGCACGTTTGTGGTACTGGAGAGCCCTGCAGGCTTGGAGGGTGTACGGTGCCACCGCCCTCCTCGCGGGGGCTGGTTGGGGGGCGAGACGCGGCCTGATGATCCGACGGGCGAGGCAGCGGCAGGGGTGGTTGGAGGCTGGCCTCAGCGGCAGGAGAAGCAGGGCGGGATTCCGCCCGCTACGATTTGTCGTCGATCGCGTTGCCAGCGCCTCGAAGTATGAGGTCCTGAGAGACCTGCAGGCTTGGCGGGGATCAAATCGTTACCAGTGGCGCCGAGCGGCGCTCCCACGTGCGACGGGCTGAACCAGTGATCGCCAAGGCCTGGGCGGCCGGGACGCTGGGAGGCGCTGCCGCGCTGAGGCGTCAGCGGCGCCCGGCCGGACCGCAGTAGGTGGGTTCTGCGCCTGCCCGCTCCTCACCGGGACATCAAGGGCGATTTCGGGTTGGGCGGGGTGTGGGAAGGAGGTGAGATGAGCGAGGCGGAATTCACTTCCGCCGAGCGTGGGGGCTCGGGGGGCATCAGCGGCGGAGGTGCCGGTGGGGGGCCGCTGGGCCCCCCGCGAAAGAGGGAGGCCCGGAGGCCTCCCTTGTTCGAGACGTCGTGACGGCGGGATCAGACCCAGCCGCGCAGCTTCATCGCCGTCACCACCCGGTCGATGGCGACCATGTAGGCGGCGTCGCGCATGTACACGTTCTTCTTCGCGGCCATGTCGAGGACGCCGTGGAAGGCGACGGTCATCTTGTCGTCGAGCTTCGACAGGACCTCGTTGCGCGACCAGTAGAAGTTCATGTCGTTCTGCACGCCCTCGAAGTAGGAGCAGGTGACGCCCCCGGCGTTGGCCAGGAAGTCCGGGATGGTGAAGATCCCGCGCTCCTTGAGGATCGTGTCCGCATCGGGGGTGGTGGGGCCGTTGGCGCCCTCCGCCACGACCTTGACCTGCTTGGAGATGCGCTGGGCGGTCTCGCCGGTGAGCACGCCCTCGATGGCGGCCGGGATGAGGACGTCGACGTCCTTGGCGATCCACGCCTGGCCGTCCTCGACGGTGTAGCCGGCGGCGCGGGCCCGGTCCTTGTCGATGGTGCCGTACTGGTCCGTGACGGACATGAGGAAGTCGGGGTCGATGCCGTCCATCTTGGTGAAGGTGTACGCCTTCTTGTCGTGGTTGTCCCAGCAGCCGACGCAGACCACGGTGCCGCCGAGCATGTCCATGTAGGCCTTGGAGGCGTACTGGGCGACGTTGCCGAAGCCGTGGATCGAGGCGGTGGTGCCCTTGGGGTTGATCCCGAGGTGCTTGAGGGCCTCGCGGACCGTGTAGATGACGCCGAAGCCGGTGGCCTCCGTGCGGCCCAGGGAGCCGCCGCCGCCGAGGGGCTTGCCGGTGATGACGCCGGGGGTGTACTCGCCGCGGAGCTTCGAGTACTCGTCCATCATCCAGCCCATCATCTGGGGGGTGGTGCCGACGTCGGGCGCGGGGACGTCGGTGCGTGGCCCGAGGTTCTTCCACATCTGGTCGACCCACCCGCGGCACAGCTTCTCCTTCTCGGGCACCGACAGGGTGGACGGATCGACGATGATGCCGCCCTTGCCGCCGCCCAGAGGGATGTCGGCCACCGCGCACTTCCACGTCATCCAGGTGGCCAGCGCGCGGACGGTGTCGACGGTCTCGTTCGCGGCCCAGCGGATGCCGCCCTTGGCCGGTCCGCGGGCGTCGTTGTGCTGCACCCGGAAGCCCTGGAACACCCGCAGGGTGCCGTCGTCCATCCGCACGGGGATCCGGAAGTGGAACTCCCGCAGGGGCCAGCGCAGCATCGCGCGGACGCCGTCGTCGAGACCCAGCTGGTCGGCGACCTCGTCGAACTGGCGCTGCGCCATCTCAAAGGGGTTGATGTTCGCCATTGCCTCTCTCCTTGGGGATCCTCCCGCCGCAGGGCGGGACCGTCCTGGTGACTCGAAGACTCCGTCCGGCAGGGTCTCTTGGACCCTGCAAGCGGGGTGATTCTACACCTTTGGCCGTACTTTGCAATAGGATTTCACAAGCTTCGTCACAGGTGGGCTAAACTGTCCGGCGTGCCTGAGGATGACTCCATCGTCCTGGAGCGGGTCCTGGCCGGGGACGAGGCCTCGTTCGCGGTGCTGGTGAGGCGTTACGAGGCCAAGCTGCGGGTCTACGTGGTCCAGATCGTCGGCAACGACGAGGAGGCCCGCGACCTGGTCCAGGAGACCTTCATCCGGGTGTGGAACAACCTCAACCAGTACGACCCGCGGTACCGGTTCTCCACGTGGCTGTTCCGCATCGCCCGCAACCTCGCCATCGACACCCTGCGGCGGCGGCGGCCGGTGGTCTCCCTGGAGATGGGACAGGACTCCGAGGGGCAGGACGTCTCCATGGACCCGGTGGACGCGCGGCGCGGCCCCCTGGGCGACCTCGAGAACCGCGAGCTGGCCCGGGCCCTGGCGCGGCACATCCAGGACCTCGCCCCGGCCTACCGCGAGCTCGTCGTGCTGCGCCACCTCGTGGGCCTGGCCTACAACGAGATCGCCGAGCTCAAGGGCATGCCCCTGGGCACGGTGAAGAACAAACTTTTCCGCGCCCACAGCGTATTGAGGGAAGCCCTGGGGGATTTCCTCGGGCAGGTGGGAGGTCACACGTGAACGGTTCCTGCGACGCTGTCAGGCGCTTTCTCGAGGGGCAGGGCGATGGCCCGGGCGTGGACGTTCACGCTCATCTCGAGCGCTGCGAGGCCTGCAGCGCGCACGCCCGTCTGCTCGAGGTCCTCGGCTCGTTGCCTCCCCGCGAGGCCGACGAGGCCGAGGTGGTGCGCATCATGGCCGCTCTCCCGCGGGCGCGGTGGCAGCTCCGCCGTGTGACCACCTGGGTGCCCGCCGCCGTCGGCGCCCTCCTGGCCGTCTTCGGCGTCGTCCTTCTGGGTGGCGTCCCGGCGGGCTCGTCGGTGGCCTCGCTTCCCTCCCTGGGTGGAGGCCTGTCGGCGTGGGGGTTCTCCTGGGTGCTCGACCTGCTCACCGCGGTTCGAAGTGGTACCGACGCGGTCAGGGTCCTGCTCGCCGCCGGCGGCCTGTGGTTGGGCGTCACGCTGGCCCTCGCCGGTCTCGGCGGGGGGTGGCTGGTCGTCGCCCTCGCCCGCCGCCACGACGGGGAGCATCGTTGATCGCCCTGCTCCTGGTTGCCGCCCTGGCGGCGGCGCCGGCTCCGCGCCCGGGGGCCGACATCACCATCGACCGGCCCACCCGCGGGCCCGTCGTCTCGGTGGCGGGCACCATCCACGTCATCTCCCTGGTGGAGGGTGACGTCGTGGCCCTCGGCGGCGACGTCGAGCTGGGACCCGATTGCAAGGTCGACGGCGACGTGGTCGCGGTGGGCGGGGCCATTACCGGGCCGGGACGGGTGAGCGGACGCGTTGTGAGCCTGGCGAGCCTGTCCGGTGTCGCCGGAGGTCGCGGGAGCACCGCGGCGCGCTGGGGGCTCGCCCTGGTCCGCGTGGGGGGGTGGATGCTCCTCGCCACCGTCGTCGTGCTGGTGGGACCCCGCGCCGTTCGCCACGCCGCGGGAGAGCTCGCGAGGCTCCCCTGGCGCGTGTCCCTGGTGGGTGTCGGGGCGCTGCTGGTGTGGACGGTGGTCATGGCGGCGGTGATGCTCCTGGCCGGCGGGCCGCTGGGTGTGGTGCTCGTCCTCGGGGGCGTGGCGGCGTTCCTCCTCGCCAAGGTGGTGGGGGTGGCCGTCGTGGCGTGGCTCGGCGGCCGCTGGCTGGCCCGGGCCCTGCCTCCCGCGCTGCGTGGGGAAGTGCCCCGGACCGGCATCGCCATGGGCCTGCTGGCCATGATCGGCTTCGTTCCCGCGCTGGGGGCGCCGCTGTGGGTCGTCGCCAACCTGGTCGGCATCGGTGCCGCCATCACCACGGTGGTGGCCCCGGACGCGCTGCGCGTCCTCTTCGTCCGCGCCGTCTCGCGTTGACGCGGGGCCGGTCGGTTGCTATCCTTTCCGTTCCCCTGGAAGGGGGTAGGTGTGTCCCGGATAGCACTTGAGTACATCGAGACCGAGCCGGTCGCCTTCGACGAGCGGACGGTGTTGGACGCCGAGAGCCTCGGCGAGGACGTGGTGTCCGCGGACGAAGCGCACATCGCCGGCTCCGTGGAGCGCGCCGGCGAGGGGTACGTGGTCAGCGGCACGGTGACGGGCGGGGCGCAGCTGCGCTGCGCGCGCTGCCTGGATCCGTTCGCGTTCCGCTACGATGAGCCGTTCGAGGTGCGTCTCCTGCCCGTCGACAAGGCGCCGACCGAGGACGAGACGCGGCTTGCTCCGGGCCTGCTCGACGTGCGGTTCTACGGGGAGCCCGTCCTGGACCTCGCCGAGCTCGCCGCCGAGCAGTTCCTGCTGGCGGTGCCGATGAAGCCGCTGTGCAGCCAGACGTGTCGCGGGCTGTGCCCGCGCTGCGGAACCAACCTCAACCGGGGGAGCTGCTCGTGCCCCCCCGAGACGGACGATCGATGGGCGCCGCTCGAGGAGTGGCGCCCCAGCAACTGAAGCACCCTGGAGGACGTCCATGCCTAACCCGAAACATCGCCATTCCAAGGCGCGCAGGGACCGGCGCCGGGCCAACGACGGCTTGGCCCAGCCGCCTCAGTCCCTGTGTCCCAGCTGCTTCGAGCCCAAGCTTCCGCATCGCGTGTGCCCGCACTGCGGGACCTACGAGGGCCGGCAGATCCTCGACGTGGAGGAGATCTCCTGAGCGGTCCGAGACCGTGGCACCCTCAGGTGTGACGACCGTTGCGCTGGACGCCATGGGAGGCGACCACGCCCCTGTGGCGACGGTGCAGGGCGCGGTGGACGCCGTGCGCGCGGGAGGCCTCCGCGTGCTCCTGGTAGGCCGCGAAGCGGAGCTCCGCAAAGAGCTCGCCCGTCTGCGGGACGTGCCCCGGGGCCTGGACATCGTCCATGCGCCCGAGGCCGTGGCCATGGACGACGCGCCCACGGCCCCGGTGCGGAACAAGCGGAACTCCTCCCTGGCCGTGGCGGCGCGCCTGGTCCGCGACGGCCAGGCCGGAGCCATGGTGACGGCGGGCAACACCGGCGCCGCCATGGTCGCCGCCAAGCTCACCCTGGGGATGATCGAGGGGGTGGACCGTCCCGCCCTGGCCACACCGGTGCCCGGCCTCGACAGCCAGACGCTGCTCCTGGACGTGGGCGCCAACGTGGACTGCAAGCCCCACCATCTGGTGCAGTTCGCGGTGATGGGCTCGTTCTACTGCCGCTCGGTCCTGGGCGTGTCCAATCCCCGTGTCGGTCTCCTCTCCGTGGGCGAGGAGGAGGGCAAGGGGGACCGGCTCACCCAGGAGACGTACCGCCTCCTCGGCGAGGCCGGCCTCAACTTCGTGGGCAACGTCGAGGGGCGCGACATCTACGTGGGCAGCGTCGACGTGGTGGTGTGCGACGGCTTTGTCGGCAACGTGGTCCTGAAGGTGTCCGAGGGGCTCGGAGAGATGGTCTTCTCGCTGCTCAAGCGGGAGGCGCGGCGGCGGCCGCTGTCGGCCGCGGGCTTCCTCCTCGCCAAGGGCGCCTTCGCCGGATTCAGGAAGCAGATCGACTACGCCGAGTACGGCGGCGCGCCGCTGCTCGGTGTGCGGGGCGTGTGCCTCGTGGGCCACGGGCGCTCCAACCCGAGGGCGATCGCCACCGCCCTGCGCGTGGCGACCTCGTACGCCTCGCGGGGGGTCATTGCCCACATCGAAGAGAGAGTCGCCGAGCTGCGCGCCCGGCGTGAGGCCATGGGGGGTTAACGTGCGCGACAGCCTTTCCCGTACCGCCCGGATCGTGGGGCTGGGTACCGCCCTGCCGGAGCGCGTACTGACGAATCAGGACTTCGAACGGATGGTCGAGACCAGCGACGAGTGGATCGTCACGCGCACCGGCATGAAGGAGCGCCACGTGGTCAGCGAGGGGGAGAGCGTTGCGACGTTGTGCGTCGAGGCGGGCCGGAAGGCCCTCGCCGACGCCGGTGTGGCGCCCGAGGACCTCGACCTCCTCATCGTGGCCACCGCGACGCCGGAGCAGCCCATTCCCGCCACCGCCGCCATCGTCCAGCCGATGCTGGGCGTGAAGAACGCCGTCTGCTTCGATATCGGCGCCGCCTGCTCGGGGTTCCTCTACGCCCTCAACGTGGCCCGCCAGTTCATCGCCAACGGTCAGGCCGCCACGGCCATGGTCATCGGCGCCGAGACGTTGAGCCGCTACGTGGACTACACCGACCGGGGCACCTGCGTGCTGTTCGGCGACGGCGCCGGCGCTGCGGTTCTCAAGCCCGCCGAGGCCGGCGAGGGCGTGCTGCGCTGTGCGTGGCACACGGACGGCACCTACGTGGACTTCATCCAGATGCCCGGCGGCGGCAGCAAGTACCCGCCCAACGTCAAGGAGTACATCGACGAGCGGCTGCCCTTCATCAAGATGCGGGGCAACGAGACCTTCAAGATCGCGGTCCGCTCGCTCACCGACGTGTGCCAGGAGGTGCTGCAGGGCGCCGGCGTGGACATCGAGGCCGTGGATCTGTTCGTGCCGCACCAGGCGAACCGCCGCATCATCGACGCGGTGGGGGACCGCCTGGGGCTGGCTGCCGACAAGGTCTACATCAACCTCGAGCGGGTCGGGAACACCTCTGCGGCCTCGATCCCGCTGGCCCTGGGCGACGCCGTGGCGGAGGGCGTGCTCAAGCGCGGAGATCTCGTGCTCACGGCCGCCTTCGGCGGCGGGCTCACCTGGGCCGCCGCCCTGCTGCGCTGGTAGCCGCCGTCCGGCGGCGCCCGCGGGGCTCCCTGCCGCGGACGCATCACTATACTGAGCGGGCTGAACGCTGAAGGAGCTACTGGAGGACGGGCCGTGGAGTATTTCCTGACCGAGACGCAACGGGAGATCGTCAAGCTGGCGAGGCAGATCGCCGAGGGCGAGGTGGTGCCCATCCGCGCCAAGCTGGACCGGGAGGAGATCTTCCCCCGGGACGTGCTGAAGACGATGTCGGAGGCCGGCCTGACGTCGGTGTTCATTCCCGAGGAGCACGGCGGCCTGGGCGGCGGCATGGTGGAGCTCTCGCTGGTCACCGAGGAGCTCTCGCGAGTCGAGCTGGGCGTGTCGACCTCCTACGGGGCCATCGCCCTGGGCACGCTGCCGGTGCTGCTCGGCGGCGACGACGACCTCAAGCGGCGGGTGCTCCCCAGGGTGGCCTCGGGCGAGTGGATCGCCGCGTTCTGCCTCACCGAGGCCGAGGCCGGCTCCGACGCCTTCGCCATGCGGACCCGGGCGCTGCGTGACGGGGACGGCTACGTCATCAACGGCACCAAGCAGTGGATCACCAACGGCGGCGAGGCGGACTTCTACACCGTCATCGCCATGACCGACCCGTCCCGCGGCGGGCGCGGCGCCAGCGCCTTCTTCGTCGAGGCCGGCACGCCGGGGCTGTCGTTCGGGAAGCGCGAGGACAAGCTGGGCATCCGCTCCTCCGCCACCCGGGAGGTGGTGTTCGACGGCGTCAGGGTGCCGGCGAGCCACCGCATCGGGCGCGAAGGGATGGGGTTCCTCCTCACCATGCGCACCCTCGAGAGGGCGCGCGTGGCCGTGGGCGCCCAGGGGGTCGGGGTCGCCGCGGGTGCCCTCGACGCCGCCGTCCGCTACGCCAACGAGCGCAAGCAGTTCGGACGTCCCATCGCGGCGTTCCAGGCGGTGGGGCACATGCTGGCGGACATGGCGCTTCGCGTGGAGATGGCGCGGGCGCTGGTCTACTCCGTGGCCCGCATGATCGACGGCGGCGCGGGTGACTTCGCCATGGAGTCCTCCATGGCCAAGGTCGCCGGCTCCGACGCCGCCATGGCGGTCACCGTGGACGCGGTCCAGGTGTTCGGGGGCTACGGCTACATGCGCGACTACCCCGTGGAGAAGATGCTGCGGGACGCCAAGATCCTGCAGATCTACGAGGGCACCAACCAGATCCAGAAGAACGAGATCGCCCAGGCGCTCATCAAGCGGGCGGCGCAGCGGTCGCAGGCGTAGGGGGCACCATGGGCGCGACAGCGTTCGTCTTCCCCGGCCAGGGCAGCCAGGCCGCTGGCATGGGTCGCGACCTCGCCGGAGCGTTCCCGGAAGCGCGGGAGGTCTTCGAGCGGGCCGACGCCGCCCTGGGCGAGCCCCTCTCCCGGCTCTGCTTCGAGGGCCCCGAGGAGGACCTCCGCCTCACCGCCAACACCCAGCCCGCCATCCTCACCGTCTCCCTGGCCGCCTGGGCCGTGCTGTCGGCGCGGGGCATCGTCCCCGGCGGCGTGGCGGGGCATTCCCTCGGCGAGTACTCGGCCGTGGGCGCGGCCGGCGGCCTCGACGTGGAGGACCTTGTCCGCACCGTCCGCCGCCGCGGGCAGCTCATGCAGGAAGCGGTGCCGGTCGGAGTGGGAGCCATGGCCGCCGTGCTCGGACCGTCCCGGGAGGCGGTCACCGCCGCATGCGAGGCGGCCTCGCAGGGTGGCGAGGTTGTCGTGGCCGCAAACTTCAACGCGCCGGAGCAGACCGTCATCGCCGGCCACGCCGGCGCCGTCGCCGCCGCGTCCGAGGCGCTCGCCGCAGCGGGGGCGAAGCGGGTCGTGCCGCTGCCGGTCTCCGCCCCCTTCCACTCGCCGCTCATGGCGCCGGCCCGGGAGGGCCTCGCGCCGGTCCTCGAGGGGCTGCCCTTCACCGCTCTGGGGTGTCCCCTGTACAACAACGTGGACGCGGCCGCCGTGCGCGACGCGGCTGCCGTCCGCGACGGGCTGGTCCGCCAGGTGGACGCCCCCGTGCGGTGGGTGGAGGTCGTCCAGCGCATGGTGGCGGACGGCTTCGACACCTTCGTCGAGGTGGGCCCGGGCACCGTCCTGTCGGGTACCATCCGGCGTATCGCGCGGGGCGTCACGACGTTGCAGGCCGGCACCGCCGAGCAGGTCGCGGCGCTGGTGGCACGCTAGGAGGGTGTTGCGCAGAGCGACGAAAGCGGGGGTTGCGATGGCGCCATCTGGCAAGAAGCGCGGGGGAAACGCCCGCAGGCGTAGTTGAAACCTACGTCGAGGTCGTTCCCCGAAGCGCGCCGCCGCCAGACGGATGCCAGCGCAAGCCGCAGCCGGAGCCTCTGTGCAACGGCCTCCTAGAAGAGGAGGGACCATGGCTGGAACGCTCGAGGGCAAGGTCGCGCTGGTCACCGGGGCGAGTCAGGGCATCGGAGCCGCCTGCGCCTCCGTCCTGGCGCGCGAGGGTGCGGTGGTGGTGTGCACCTCCCGGCGGGAGGGCGTGGTGAGGCAGGTGGCCGACGGCATCATCGCCGCCGGCGGGCGCGCCGAGGCGCGGGCGCTGGATGTCACGGATCCCGCCGCGGCCGAGGCCGTGGTCACGGCGGCCGCCCGGGAGCTCGGCGGTCTCCACGTCGTGGTCAACAACGCGGGGATCACCGACGACCAGCTCCTCATCCGCATGAAGCCGGAGTCGTGGCGCCGCGTCATGGCCACGAACCTCGACGGCGTGTACCACGTCAGCGCGCCGGCGGCGAGGGTGATGCTGCGCCAGCGCTGGGGACGCATCATCAACATCTCGTCGGTGGTGGGGCTCATGGGCAACCCGGGCCAGGCGAACTACGCGGCGGCCAAGGCGGGCATCATCGGCTTCACCAAGGCGCTGGCGCGGGAGCTCGGCAGCCGCAGCATCACCGTCAACGCCGTGGCGCCGGGGTACATCGTCACCGAGATGACCGACAAGCTCACGGACGAGCAGCGGGCGGCGCTGATGGCGTCCCTCGCCATCCCGCGCCTCGGCACCGTCGACGACGTGGCCGAGGCGGTGGCGTTTCTGGCCGGGCCAGGCGGGGACTACATCACCGGCGAGGTGCTCAACGTCTCCGGTGGCTTGTACATGTAACCGCGGGCTCCGGCCCGGTGGGACATCAGGCCGCTTCTCGCCGGCCGCCCCGCCCCCCGCGAGGAGGAAGGGTGCGGCTCCGTGGTCTTGCAGGTCCCGCCGCGCCGCATCCCCCGAACCACTGCACGCGTGGCCGTGGCGACCCCGCACCACCGGAATGGGTCGCGGGCTTCAGCCCGCGGGGCGGGAGGGGGAACGAGGCCGTAGGCCAGCGGGCTGCATCTCGCGTTGGCCAGGCACCCGCCGCCGTCGGCGAAGAACGGCCCGGACACACCGCGGCGCCGCGTGAGCGGCGCCGGGTGCAAGAAGGAGGAGGAGTAACAGACTCACCCCGTAGTACGAACCGGCCGGCCAAGATGTTTAGTGGCTCCTGACCAGCGACTTGGCAGGGGCCTGATCGCGTGCTACCGTGGCCGGCCGTGCCTGAGCTTCCCGAGGTCGAGACCGTCCGCCGGTCCCTGGAGCCCGCCATTGTGGGGCGCCGGGTGGAGCGCGCCGAGGCCGGTCCCGTGCCCCTGCGGCTGGGCCCCGACATCGAGACGTGGCGGCGGTGGGTGGTGGGACGGCGGCTCGAGGGCCTCGGACGCAGGGGTAAGTACCTGCTCGGGTGGTGGGGGGAGGCGGTAGGCATCCTCCACCTGGGCATGTCCGGGCGACTGGTGGTGCAGCCGGAGCATCGGCCGCGCCCGCCGCACACGCACTTCGTGCTCTGCTTCGAGGGTGGCCGGGAGCTGCGGATGGTGGACCCGCGCCGGTTCGGCATGGCGGTGGTCGTCCCGGCGGCGGAGCTCGCCTCCTTTGCCCCGCTGGCGGCTCTCGGCCCCGACCCCCTGGAGGGGGACGTGACGCCGCTCCTGGTGGCCGCCGCCGCGCGCTCCCGGGTCGCCATGCGCAACCTTCTCCTCGACCAGAGGGTGCTCGCGGGGCTCGGGAACATCTACGCCAACGAGGCGCTGTTCCGCGCCGGGATCCACCCGCTGCGCCGGGCGGACCGTGTCGCCGCTCGGCGCGTGCGGCTCCTGGCGCGGGCCGTGCACGAGGTGCTCGAGGACGCGCTGGTCGCCGGCGGCACCACCCTCGCCGACGGGGGGTTCGTGGATGCGGAGGGGCGCAACGGGTACTTCGCGGTTTCTCTCGGGGTGTACGGGCGGGAGGGACTGCCCTGCCCACGCTGTGGCGCTCCGGTGCGCCGCCGGAGCGCCCAGGGCCGTTCCGTCTACTTCTGTCCCCGCTGCCAGAGGTGAGCCGGGTGGCTCAGGCGGAGATGTGCTTCTTACGGGGACCGCGACGCCGCTTCACGTCGGGGAGGGCGACGATGACCATGTGGTTGTCGCCGTCAAACTCGGCGGAGTAGCGGGCCGTCTTTTCGAGCTTGATCCCGTAGTTCTCGAAGAAGGAACGGGCACGGACGGAGCTGACACGGGTACGGTGCGTGAGCTTGATCGCGGCCTTGTCCTTGGAGTTGTCGGCCGGTTTGATTCCGATCAGCTTCTTCGCCGGATCGAAGTAGAGGACGACATGATCCACGCGGTCGAGGCCGAACTCCTTCACCAGGGGGGAATCAAGGGAAATGGTCCCGGTCTTCTTGACGGAAACCTGGGGGGGCTTCTGCTTACGAGGCGGAATGAACTTCTCGAAAGGCATAGTCTTCCTCCTTGTTTCTCTTTTCAATGTAGATTTTGACCCCTAATCTGTCAAGGAGGAGTCTCGAAAGGACGTCCTACAGAGACCAACAATTTCAGGAATGGAATGCCTGAGGGAGGATCTCCTGAAGGGGTTTTTGATGATCTCCGAGCACGGAGCGGGACTATGAAAAGGGCCAGGATCGGCGATCCTGGCCCTTCGTTTGTGAGGACGATGCGTGGCTCAGCGCGAGCGGTTTCCGCGGTCGCCCCGGTCGCGGCTGCGGTCGTGGCCGCCGCGGCGGTCGCGGTGGGAGCGGTCGCGCTGCTCGCCACCGCCCTCCCCTGCGCCCTCGCCAGCGGCCTCGGCACCACCCTCGCCGGCGGGCGGCGGGGGAAGGAGCGCACGGCGTGAGAGCTTGATGCGGTCGTTGGCGTCGATGCCGATGATCTTCACCTGCACCTTGTCACCGAGGTTGAGGACGTCGGTGGTCTCGCGGATGCGCTCGTGGGCGATCTCGGAGATGTGCAGGAGGCCGTCCTGGTTGGGCAGGATCTCCACGAAGGCGCCGTACGCCTCGACCCGCTTGACGGTGCCCTCGAAGACCTCGCCCACCTGGGGCTGCCGGGTCAGGCCCTCGATGATCTTGACGGCCTTGTCGCCGGCCTCGCCGTCAGGCGTGGCGATCTCCACCCGACCGTCGTCCTCGATGTTGATGCGGGCGCCCGTCTGCTCGCAGATGGCCCGGATCGTCTTGCCGCCCGGTCCGATGACGTCGCGGATGCGGTCGGGGTCGATGTGCAGGGTGATGATGCGGGGCGCGAACTGGGAGATGTCCGCCCGCGGCTGGGCGATGGTGGCTTCCATGGTGTCGAGGAGCTGCAGGCGCGCGTGGCGGGCCTGCTCCAGCGCCCGCTCCATGACCTCGCGGGACAGCCCCCCGATCTTGATGTCCATCTGCAGGGCGGTGACGCCGTCGCGGGTCCCGGCGACCTTGAAGTCCATGTCGCCGTAGTGGTCCTCCTGGCCGGCGATGTCGGTGAGCACCGCGAACCGCGAGCCGTCGGAGACGAGACCCATGGCGATGCCCGCGACCGGCGCGCCGATGGGCACGCCCGCGTCCATCAGCGCCAGCGTCCCGCCGCACACCGTGGCCATGGACGAGGAGCCGTTGGACTCGAGGATGTCGGACACGACCCGGAGGGTGTAGGGGAAGTCGTCCTTGTCGGGGAGCACGTTGGTCAGCGCGCGGCGGGCCAGGTTGCCGTGGCCGATCTCGCGCCGCCCGGGGCCCCGCATGAAGCGGACCTCGCCCACCGAGTAGGGAGGGAAGTTGTAGTGGAGCAGGAAGCGCTGCCGGGACTCGCCCTCGAACGCCTCGACGATCTGGGCGTCGTCGGAGGTGCCCAGGGTGCAGGTCACCAGGGCCTGGGTCTCGCCGCGGGTGAACAGGGCCGCGCCGTGGGTCCGGGGGAGCAATCCGACCTCGCAGGTCACCGGGCGGATCTGGTCGAAGGCGCGCCCGTCGAGCCGCTGGCTGTCGTCGAGGACGGCGGACCGGAACTGCGTCTTCACCATGTCCTCGAGGATCGCCTTGGCCCACTGGGTCTTCTCGGCGGCGTCCTCGTCGGAGGCGAAGGAGGCGAGCATCGTCTCCTCGACTGCGTCGATGGCGGAGCCCTGGGCCATCTTGCCGCGGACCCGCATGGCCTCGCCCAGCGGCGCGGCGAAACGGGCGCGCAGGTCCGCCGCGAACGCCTCCGGCCACGGCGGCTGCGGCGGCACCCATTCGGGCTTTGCCTTGCCGGCGGAGGCCTGGAGCCGCCGCTGCCCGGCCACGATCTCGGCGATGGCGCGCTTGGCCACGTCGATGGCGTCGAGGATCGCGGACTCGGAGACGCCGGTGGCGCCGGCCTCGACCATGACGATGGCGTCGTCGGTGCCGGCGACGACGATCTCCAGCGACGCCCGCCCCCGCTGCTCGTGGGTGGGGTTGACGACGAAGGCGTCGTCGACCCGCGCGACCCTGACCGCGCCGATGAGCACCCCGAAGGGGCAGTCGGAGACGGCCAGCGCCGCGGAGGCGCCGTTGATGGCCAGGACGTCGGGGTCGTACTGCCCGTCCGCGGACAGCACGGAGGCGACGATCTGCGTCTCGTTGGTGTAGCCGTCCGGGAACAGCGGACGGAGCGGCCGGTCGATCTGCCGCGAGGTGAGGATCTCCTTCTCGGTGGGGCGCCCCTCGCGCTTGAAGAAGCCGCCGGGAATGCGGCCGCCGGCGTACGTGGCCTCACGGTAGTCCACGGTGAGGGGGAGGAAGTCCACACCCGCGCGGGCCTCCTTGCGGAAGCAGGCGGTCACCAGAACGACGGTATCCCCATAACGGACCAAGCAGGCCCCGTTGGCCTGCTTGGCGACCTTGCCCACGGAGAACTCGAGGGCTCTCCCGCCGACGTCTACTCTCTCTTGGAATTCCATGTTGCTCCTTAGCTTCGTTGCGGTGAGGGGGGTCAGCGGCGCAGGCCGAGGCGCTCGATGAGGCCGCGGTAGCGGTTCACGTCGGTCCGACGCAGGTACTCGAGGATACGGCGCCGCTGGCCGACGAGCTTGAGGAGACCCCGCCGCGAATGGTGGTCCTTCGCATGGACCTTGAAGTGTTCGGTCAGGTACTCGATTCTCTTCGTCAACAGGGCCACCTGGACCTCGGGCGAGCCCGTGTCATGGTCGTGGAGGCGGAAATCCTCGATCACCTGGATCTTGCTGGCAACGTACTCGCGCTCTGTCATGTTGTACTCCATACCTTTCGTCCGGTGGCGGAGAAGGCCACCTACTGTATCATGCCTCGGCGAGCGTCTCAAGCACGCCTAAAACCATACGCGGTGTGAGGTTGAGGGTCCTGGCGCGGGGCAGGTAGGTGACCACCGCGCCCACTCCGGCGAGCTCGCCGCTGCGGCTCCGGACGGCCACCGTGCCGCCCGGGACGAAGTCCCCGTCCGCCTCCCGGACCATGATGTCCTGGCCGTGGGCGAAGTGGCTCATGGCAGTCGGGTTGAGCGTGACCTCGGGGTAGGGCAGCGCGAGCTCCTGGAGGGAGATGAACGACTCCGGCGTCATCTGGTCGGGACGGTTGGCGAGCACCTCGGCTGCGGTGGAGCGCTCCACCGTCCACGGGCCGATGCGCGTGCGTCGCAGGGACCCCAGGTGGCCGCCGCACCCCAGCACCTCGCCGATGTCGTGGGCCAGGGAGCGGACGTAGGTGCCGGAGGAGCACGTCACCTCGAAGCGAAGCACGTCGGGCGCGGCCGGCTCGAGGCTCAGGCGGTGCACGGTGACGCGCTTGGGCTCCAGGGGCACCTCTTCGCCGGCGCGCGCGAGCTCGTAGAACTTGCGCCCCCCCGTCTTCTTGGCGGAGTAGGGCGGGGGCAGCTGGTCCAGCTCGCCCGAGAAGCGCGCCACGAGGTCGCCGAGCACCACGCCGTCCAGCGCCGGCACCGGCCGTGGTTCGGCGAGCGGTTCCCCCTCGGTGTCGTAGGTTGTCGTGCCCCAACCCAGCTTGATCTCGCCTGCGTACGTCTTCTCCCACCCCAGGAGGTACTGCTGCAACCGCGTGGCCTTCCCGACGCACAGGACCAGCAGCCCGGTGGCCGCGGGGTCGAGAGTGCCGGTGTGTCCGATGCGGCGCTGGCGGATGGCGCGGCGGACCGCCTGCACGACGTCGTGGGAGGTGGGGCCTGCGGGCTTGTCGACGAGGAGAAGTCCGGTGCGGTCGAAGGTCATGCTGACTCCACGGCGGGGATGAGCACCTTCAGGAGGGCGCGGAGCGCCTCGGTCAGGGGCAGGGGAATGGTGCACCCCGCGGCCTCGCGATGGCCGCCGCCGCCGAAGGCGCTGGCGACGAGGCGAACGTCCACGGCGCCGCGGGACCGCAGGCTGACGCGGACGGAGCCGGGCTCGAAGCCCTTGAGCAGGGCCGCCACCTCGACGCCGTCGATGCTGCGGGGGTAGTTGACGAGGTTCTCGGTGTCGCCGGGGAGGGCGCCCGAACGCTCGAGCATCTCGCGGTCGCACCAGATCACGGCGAGCCGTCCGCCCGCGAGCATCTCCAGGGTCCCCAGGGCCGTGGCCGTAAGGCGGATGACCCGGGCGGGGACGTGCTCCCAGAGGGCGTCCGAGATGCGGTGGGGCTCGGCGCCGGCGAGGACCAGGGTGGTGGCTGCGGTGAACGCGCGCGGCGTCGTGTTCGCGTAGCGGAAGTCGCCGGTATCGGTGACCAGCGCCGTGTACAGGTTGGTGGCGAGGGCCGCGCTGATGGGGACGCCGGCGGCCAGCACCAGGCGCAGGACCATCTCCCCCACGGCGGGCGCCGTCTCGTCGATCCAGTTCACCTCGCCGTAGGCGTCGTTGGAGAGGTGGTGGTCGATGTTGACGATGGGCAGGGCGCCGAGACCGTCGAGGCCGGGCCGGTCGAGACCCGGGCACTCGAGCACCACGACGAGGTCGTAGTTCCGCTCGAACCCCTCGGGCAGCGCCTCGACGACCTCGACGTCGTCGAGGCCGGGGAGGAAGCCCAGGGACGCGGGGTGGGGATCGCGGTTGACGACCCGTGCCTCGACGCCGAGCAGCCCGAGCAGCTCGACGAGGCCCAGCGCGGAGCCCAGGGCGTCACCGTCGGGGGCGCGGTGGGACGTGACGAGGACCCGGCGCGCCCGGCGGAGGCGCTGGAGGACCAGGGACTCCTCGGTGGCGGGCTCACTCATCCTGCTGCCCGTCCTCCGGCTCGCCGGGCTCTGTGAGGCTCAGCCGATCGAGGACCCGCTGCACCCGGTCGGCCCGCGCGAAGCCCATGTCGCGCCGGAAGTCCAGCGCCGGCGGGTCGTGCAGCTTCATGCGCCGCCCCAGCTCGTGGCGGAGGAACCCGCGGGCCTGCTCGAGCCCGTCGGCCACCTGCCGCTCGCGCTCCTCGTCGCCCACCACCGAGAAATAGGCGTGGGCCAGCTTGAGGTCCCCGGAGAACTCCACGGCGGTGATGACCACGCCGGTCAGCCTCGGGTCCTTGACCTCGGTGATCAGCAGCTCGGTGAGCTCCTGCCGCAGGGACCTCGACAACCTCTCGCGACGTAGCGAAGGATGACGCACCGTCGGCCTCCCTCTACCGGATCTGCGTGACCGAGACCCGCTCGTCCAGCACCACGCCCGCGAAGGTCTCGTGGACGTGGTCGAGCGCGCGGCTCACCGTTCCCCGGGCGGCGTCGGCGTTCGTGGCCAGGGCGGCGATGGCCAGCCCTGCCCTCTGGTGGAGGTCCTGGTGGTCGCTCTCCACGACCAGGACGGCCAGCCGCTGGCGCAGCCGCTCCACCACCGGGCGTACGTCGTGACGCTTCTCCTTCAGGCTCCGCGCCCCGGGGAGGTGCAGATCCACTTCTGCAAGCGCCACGAACAGGGGGGCATTCCCGCTCACGCGTCAGACCTCGCGGGCGACCTCGACGCTCCGGTACGCCTCGATGACGTCGCCCTGCTTGATGTCCTGGTAGCGCTCCAGCGAGATGCCGCACTCGAAGCCGGTCCGCACCTCGGACACGTCCTCCTTGAACCGGCGCAGGGTGGAGATCTGGCCCTCCCAGACGACCACGCTGTCGCGGACAAGGCGGACCTTGGCGTTGCGCGGGATGGCGCCGTCGGTGACCATGCACCCCGCCACCGATCCCACCTTCGGGATGCGGAAGACCTCGCGGATCTCGGCGCGTCCCAGCTCCTCCTCGCGGAAGGTGGGGGCGAGCAGGCCCGACATCGCCTTCTGGATGTCCTCGGTGAGGTCGTAGATCACGGAGTACAGCCGCACGTCCACCCGCTCGCGCTCGGACAGCTCCTTGGCGCTGCGGTCCGGCCTCACGTTGAAGCCGATGACGATGGCCTGCGAGGCGGAGGCCAGCAGGATGTCGTTGGCGGTGATGCCGCCCACGGAGGCGTGGAGGATGTTGATGGAGACCTCGTCGGTCGCCAGCTTTGCCAGAGTGTCGCGCAGCACCTCCACCGAGCCCTGCACGTCGGCCTTGAGCACGATGTTGAGCGCCTTGACGTCCTCGGCCCGGATCTGGTCCATGATCCCCTCGAGGCTGACCTTGCGGGTGGCGGCGTGCTGCTCCTCGCGCTGCCTGGCCTTCCGGTGGGTCGCGACCTCACGGGCGCGCGCCTCGTTCTCCACGACCTGGAAGGTGTCGCCGGCGTCGGGGATGTCCTCGAAGCCCATGATCTCGACGGCGTCGGTGGGCAGTGCCTCCTTCACCGGCTTCCGGTTGGTGTCCAGCATGGCGCGGACCCGGCCGTAGGTGGCCCCGGCGAAGAACGAATCCCCCTGCGACAGCGTGCCCTGCTGGATCAGGACCGTGGCGACGACGCCGCGGCCCTTCTCCTTGCGGGCCTCGAGCACGGCGCCGCGGGCGGGACCTTCGGGGACGGCCTTGAGGCTCTCCATCTCGGCGAGGAGCTGGATGACCTCGAGGAGCTCGTCGATGCCCTTCTTCTTGAGGGCGGACACCTCGACGGCGGGGACGTCGCCGCCCCAGCCCTCCAGGAGGATGCCCTGACCCGAGAGCTCCTGCTTGACGCGATCCACGTTGGCGTTGGCCTTGTCGATCTTGTTGATGGCCACGATCACCGGTACGTGGGCCGCACGGGCGTGGTTGATGGCCTCGATGGTCTGGGGCATGACGCCGTCGTCCGCCGCCACCACGAGCACCACGATGTCCGTGACCTTGGCACCGCGGGCACGCATCTGCGTGAACGCCTCGTGGCCAGGGGTGTCGATGAACACGATGGGCTTGTCGTTGTGGACCACCCGGGAGGCGCCGATGTGCTGGGTGATGCCGCCGGCCTCGCCCACCGCCACACGGGTGGACCGGATGGCGTCGAGGAGCGACGTCTTGCCGTGGTCGACGTGGCCCATCACCGTCACGACCGGCGGCCGCAGCTCGGGCGTGCCGACGGCCTCCGCGGTCTCCTCCTGCTGGAGGTCGATCTCTTCCTCGAAGCTGACGGCCATCGCCTCCAGCCCGAGCTCCTCGCAGATCTTCTCCGCGAGGTCCTGCGGCAGCACCTGGTTGGCCACCACCAGGATCTTCTTGGAGATCAGGTAGGCCATGAGGTCCTTGACCAGCACGTCCAGCTTTTCGGCGAGCTCGCGGACCGTGACCGCCTCGGAGAGGTAGATCGGCCCCTCGGGCTTGCCGCCGCGGAACTCCAGCTTGATCTCCCGGGGCGTGGTGGGGGCCTCGGCGCGGGTGCGGCGGATGCGCTGCGGGCGGCCGCGTCCGGCCGGCCCCTGCGAGCGGGGCGGCGGCGTGGGCGCCTCGGTGGAGGCGCGGACCTTGGATTCCTCGAACTTCGCCAGCAGGTCGCGGATCTCGTCGGCGTCCGCGGCCGCCTTCGCCTTGCGCGAGGACTTGCCGCGACTCGGCGCCGCCTTCTCCGTCGCCTTCTTGGCCGCCGCCTGCTTGGCCGCCATGATGCGCTGGCGGACCTCCTCGTCGGAGAGCTCACGCAGCTGGGACTCCAGCGGCGTCTTGGCCCCCTTCTTGGCGGGCGCCGCGGGCTTGGCGGCGGGCTTCTCGGCGGCCTTCGCCGTCTTCGCCCGGGCGGGCTTGTCGGCGGGAGCCTCGTGCGCTTCCGCGGCCGGCTCCTCCGGAGACGCGGCCTCGGCCGCCGGCGTCTCCTCCTCGGCCTCCGCCTTCGCCCTGGTGCTCTTCTTGCGCTTGGCAGGGGCGGGCTCCGTCTCGGCGGGCGCCGCCTCCTCGGCCTCGCCGACCGGCTCGACCGCGGCGGCCTCCGGCGTCTCGGCGGCCTCGTCGGCCGCGGCGGCGCCGGCCGCCTCGGTGGCGGCGGTGCTGCCGGCCTCTTCGGCGGCCGTCTCCGCGGCGGTCTCGACGGCCTCCTCGACCTGCCCGGTCTCCACCACCTCGCCGGTCTCGGCGAGGTGCTCGCCGACGGCTTCCAGCTCCGTGTCGTCGCCGGCCTCGACGCCGTCGTCAACGGCGTGCTGCGCCGCCGAGGTCAGAGAGGACAGGTCGGGGACCGCGTCGGGCATATCCTCGGCGCCGAACCTCCGGGAGGGACGGCGGCGCTTGACTCGCTCGATGGCCTCCTGCTGCGGGCGGCGGCGTTCGTCGACGGCGGCTCCGGCCTCCTTGCGCACGATGACCTCACGGGGACGCCGCAGCAGGGTCTGGCCCGTGATGATGTCGCGCACGGTGGCCAGGTCCAGCATGTCATTGGCGTCCTTCACATCAACGCCGATGGAACGGAGCTTGAAGATCAGGGCATCCTCCGTGACACCCATCTGCGCGGCGAGGTCGCCCACTCGAAACATCTGCGCCATGCGTCACTCCTCCTGACTCGCCACGCTCTGAGCCGCGAGCGCCGCCTTCGCCGCCTCGATGAGCTTTGCGGCGGAGTGAGGTCCGACCCCGGGAATCTCCATGAGGTTCTCGGGGTCCGCCGCGGCAAGCACCGCGGCGTGGGTGATGCCGTGCTCCAGAAGGCGCTCGCGCATCTTGTCGCCGACGCCCGGGACCTCCCCCAGCGGGAGATGGGTCTCGTAGTCGACGCTGGCGGCCACCTCGGGCTCGGGCTCCTCTTCGACGCCTTCGACCTGGCGGAGCATGGCGGCGAGGGCCGCGGCGACCTCGTCCTTGACCGCTTCCTCGCTCTTGATCTCGATCCGGCACCCGAGCAGGCGGGACGCCAGGCGGACGTTCTGGCCGCGCTTGCCGATGGCCAGGGAGAGCTGCTCGTCGGAGACGATGACGTCGAGCACGGTCTCCGCACGCTCGTGGAAGAGCGCCTCGCCGTCCTCGTCCAGGGCCGCGTTGCCCTCGGTGTCGGTGATGGGCACCCGCAGGGCCTGCTCGCGCAGCGCCACGCGGTTGATCTTCGCCGGGGCGAGGGAGCTCTGGGCGAATGTGACGATGTCGGGGGAGTGCGGGATGATGTCCACCTTCTCGCCCTTGAGCTCGCGCATGATGGCCTGGACCCGCGAGCCCTTCATGCCGACGCAGGCGCCCACCGGGTCCACGTCGCGGTCGCGGGACGCCACCGCCACCTTGGCCCGCTCGCCGGGCTCGCGGACGCAGCCCCTGATGATCACGGTGCCGTCGTAGATCTCCGGCACCTCCATCTCGAGCAGCTTGATGAGCAGTTGCGGGGCGGTCCGGGAGAGCACCACCTGGGGGCGGTTGGCCTCCTTGGTCACGTCCACGATGACCGCGCGGATGCGGTCGCCCTGGCTGTAACGCTCGTGGCGGACCTGCTGGCTGCGGGGGATGACGCCCTCGGTGCGGCCGAGCTCCACGACGATGTCACCACGCTCGAAACGCTTGACGATGCCGTTGATGAGCTCGTCCTTCTTGTCGATGTACTCGTTGTAGATGTTGTCCCGCTCGGCTTCACGGACGCGCTGGAACAGCATCTGCCGTGCCGCCTGCGCCGCGATGCGGCCCAGCTGCGCCGTGTCCAGCTCCCCGAGGACGATCTCACCCTCCACCTCGGCGGCGGGGTCGAGCCGCTGCGCCTCCTCCAGCGTCATTTCCAGAGTGGGGTCGGTGACCTCCTCCTCGGTGGCGACGACGGTGCGCACGCGGTAGCAGTTGAGCTCCCCCGCGTCGAGGTCGATCCGGGTGCGGACGCCGCGCTCGCGGTAGTGCTTGCGCGCGGCCTGGGAGATGGCGTCTTCGAGCGCGACCACCAGACGCTCCGGTTCGATCTCGCGCTCGTGGGCGACCTGCCTGATCAAGTTGCCAAGCTCCATCTTCATCGTGTCGTACCTTTTCTCCCTCTTCGACTCGGAGAAGCATCGTCGTACCGGGGATCCAGCCTCGTCTCGAACACCTCGGCCTCGGGAAGCGCGTGCTCGGCGCCCTCGGCGTCCCTGATCGTGACCGCGCCGCCGGCGCGGCCGAGAAGGATCCCTTCCAGCTTCCGGGGTCCGGTCCAGCCCGGCTTCATCCGCACCTGGACGGCCTCGCCGGTGAAGCGCTCGTAGTCGGACGCGCCGTACAGCTTGCGGTCCAGCCCGGGCGACGAGACCTCCAGCGTGTAGCTCCCCGGGAACGGATCGTAGGCGTCCAGGAGCACGCTGGCCTGCCGCGACATCCGCTCGCAGTCTTCCAGGCCGACGCCGTCCGGCTGGCGGTCGAGGACCAGGCGGACCAGCAGCTTCCGGGCCGGTCCCCCGATCTCGACCGCCAACAGCTCCACGTTCTCCGCCTCGGCGAGGCGGTGGAGCCGGGCCATCAGTTCCTCGGACACTCTCATCGATCTCGTGCTCCTCAGTAAAAAAAAGTGGGACGCCCGTCCCACTTTCTTACGAAAGCAGCCGACATCCTTATACACCACTTCGTCCGCGTTTTCAAGCCTTTCGCCCTCCCGCGGCAGGGCCGGGGAGGGCGGCTCCGGGGAGCTTCCCCGGGGCGTCTCGCGGCCGCCCCCGCGGCGGGGCGGGGGCTCCGTCCGGCTTCCGGACGCTGGCCCGTTCCGCCGCGGAGGACAACACCGGATGCACGCGGTGGGCCCGCGGCCGGCGCACGTGGCGGCGCCGCTGCTCCTCGCCGGCCTGACGCTGCTCGCGCTGGTGTTCTCCCACGCCCTGGCCTCCCGTGGGCTGACGGGGCCGAGCCTTCGCTACGCGGCCGTTTCGGCGCTGGGGTTCCTCCCGATGATCGTGGGTGCGGCGGCGCTCCGGGCGGTGGTGGCGCTCGTCCGACGGCGCCTGCGGCCCGCCCCGGCGGCGGCCCCGGCCCTGGACCGGGGAGCGCTGGGGGCGTGGGCCTGGGACCTGGCGTGGATCGTCGCGGCGCAGGCCGTGTTGACCACGGTCTACACCTGCACCAAGCTGTACCTGCCCGCGTTCGGGGGGGGCCTGTGGGACGGGCATCTCGCCGCGGCGGACCGGGCGCTGGCGCTCGGCGTCGATCCCAACGTCTTCATGATCACGATCTTCTCCGGAGCGCCGCGGTGGGCGGCCTGGGTCGTCGACTTCAACTACTCGAAGTTCGTGCTCACCATGCTGGCGGGCACGGCGTGGTTCCTCACCGACCCGGTGCGTTCGAGGAGGCTCCGCTTCGCCTGGGGCGCCGCCGCGATCTGGTCGGTGGGGCTGTGCCTCTACGTGGCCATGCCGGCGCTGGGACCGGCGTTCGCCATGGCCGGGCTGGCGGGGGAGGTGGGGCGCGTCTTTCCCGCGTCCGCGAGGGCGCAGGCGACCCTCCTGGTCAACTACAGGCACGTCCTGGACGTGCTCGCGGGCCCGGGGACACCCGTCCTCGTCGTCCCCGAGATGGGTATCGCCGCCATGCCGAGCCTGCACGTGGCGCTGCACGCGTTCCTGGCGCTGTGGGCGGTGCGGACCTCCTCGCTGCTGCGGACCCCCTTGTTCGTCATCGCCCTGCTCACCTTCATCGGGTCCGTGGCCACCGGCTGGCACTACGCCGTCGACTCCTGGGCCGGCCTCGTCCTCGCGGTGGTCTGCTTCGTCGCCGCGTCGCACCGCATGGCCCGGGAGACCCGGGCCTGATTCGGGCCCATCTGTGACCGGAGGCCGACGTTTATGGCCCCATCGTCCCGTGGTTGTGATCGCGAGCACAGGGGTGATATTGTGTCCCCTGCGTCGAAACGACCGGAAACGTGCCGCTCTCGGCGTCGCGACATGGGGGAGCCAGGGCCATGAGGAAGGCCAAGATCACGGTCATCGGCGCGGGTCACGTGGGAGCCACCACCGCCCAGCGCCTGGCCGAATCCCACCTGGGGGACGTCGTCCTCGTGGACGTCGTGGAGGGGATGCCGCAGGGCAAGGCCCTGGACCTCACCCAGGCGGCCCCCGTGGTGGGCCACGACGACCTCCTCACCGGCACCACCGGCTACGAGGCCACCGAGGGCTCGGACATCATCGTCATGACGGCCGGCCTGGCGCGCAAGCCGGGGATGAGCCGGGACGACCTCCAGGAGGCCAACGCCGCCATCGTCGCCGAGGGTCTCGGCCGCGCCGTCCGCGGTTCACGCGACGCGATCATCCTCATGGTCACCAACCCCCTGGACGTCATGTGCGAGGTCGCCCGCCGTGTCTCGGGGTTCCCCCGCGAGCGGGTCGTCGGCATGGCCGGCGTGCTGGACACGGCCCGGATGCGGGCGTTCATCGCCGCGGAGATGGGCGTCTCCACCGAGAGCGTGTCCGCCCTCGTGCTCGGCGGCCACGGCGACGCCATGGTCCCGATGCCCCGCTACACCACGGTCAGCGGCGTCCCCGTCACCGAGCTCCTGCCCGCCGGGCGGATCGACGCCATCGTGCAGCGCACGGCGCAGGGCGGGGGCGAGATCGTGCGGCTGCTCAAGACCGGATCGGCGTTCTACGCGCCGGCCGCGGGCGTGTGGGAGATGGTGGACTCCATCGTGCACGACCGCAAGAAGATCCTGCCGTGCTCGGTGTACCTCGAAGGGGAGTTCGGGTTGTCCGGCGTGTTCGTGGGCGTGCCCTGCAAGCTCGGCGCGAAGGGCATGGAGGGAGTCTTCCGGATCGAGCTCACGGACGACGAGAGGGCGCTCCTGGTCCGCAGCGCCGACGAGGTTCGGGCCCAGGTCGCGAAGCTCCCGGCGAGCCTCGGCCGGGCATGAGAGGCCGGGGATCCATGGTGTGTCGCAAGAGCCGGGGCGGGAGTTTCCGGCTCTTTTCTTGGCTGCTCCTGCGTCTCAGACAAGGAGGATGTTCATGGCAGAAACCATCACCCACGATGTCCTGATCCTCGGTGCGGGGCTCGCCGGCCTCCGGGCCGCGGTGGAGATCTCCCGCCGCACCAAGGGGAAGGTGGACATCGGCATCGTGTCCAAGGTGCAGCTCATGCGCGCCCACTCGGTCTGCGCCGAGGGGGGGACGGCCGCGATGCTGCGCCCCGAGGAGGGAGACTCCTACGACCTGCACGCGTGGGACACCGTCAAGGGCTCCGACTTCCTGTCCGATCAGGACGTCGTCCACCGCTTCGTGCGTGTGATGCCCGAGGAGATCCGCCTGCTGGATCACTGGGGCATCCCCTGGACGCGCGACGAGCACGGCCGCATCTCCCAGCGCCCCTTCGGCGGGCACGGCTACCCGCGCGCCACCCTGGCCGCCGACAAGACGGGCTTCTTCGAGATGCAGACCCTCTACGACCAGCTCCTGCGCTACAACAGCTTCACCCGCTACGACGAGTTCTTCGTCACGGACATCCTCGTCTCCGGCGGCCGGTTCGCCGGTCTCGTGGGGATCCACGGCCCCTCGGGCGAGTCCGTGACCATGCGGGGACGGGCGCTGCTCATCGCCACCGGTGGCGGCGGCACGCTGTACGGCTTCACGACCTACTCGCAGACGGTCACCGGCGACGGCATGGCGATGGCCTACCGCGTCGGGCTGCCGCTGGAGGACATGGAGTTCCTGCAGTTCCACCCCACCGGTCTGGTGCCCTCGGGCATCCTCATGACCGAGGGGTGCCGCGGCGAGGGCGGCTACCTGCGCAACGCCTCGGGCGAGCGGTTCATGGAGCGGTACGCCGCCTCCAAGATGGAGCTGGCGCCCCGCGACATGGTGTCCCGCGCCGAGACCACCGAGATTCTGGAGGGGCGCGGGTTCCCCACCCCCGACGGCCTCGGCTGCCTGCACCTCGACCTCACGCACCTGGGGGCCGACAAGATCAACACCCGGCTGCCGCTCATCCGCGAGGTCTGCATCAAGTTCCTGGGGCTCGACCCCATCGAGAAGCCGATCCCCATCCGGCCCGTGGCGCACTACTCCATGGGCGGCGTGGAGACCGACATCAACGGCGCCACCCGGATCCCCGGCATCTGGGCCGCGGGCGAGGTGGCGTGCGTTTCGCTGCACGGGGCCAACCGGCTGGGCTCCAACTCCACCGCGGAGTGCCTGGCCTGGGGCGGCATCACGGGGGGCGAGATCGTCGACGCCCTGCCGGGGCTGGCCGCCGCCGAGCTCCCCGAGGCCGACGTCCGGCGCGCCCGCGCCCACGTCGACGAGCTGCTCGCGCGCGAGGGCGACGAGAACCTCTACGACCTCCGGCGGGCGCTGCGCTCCATCATGGACACCAACGTCGGCGTGTTCCGTACCGGCGAGGGCCTGGAGAAGGCGCTGGCCACCATCCGCGAGCTCCGCGCTCGCTCGCTGCACGCCCCCGTCGCCGACAAGGGGCGCGTCTACAACTCCAACCTGTTCCACGCGCTGGAGCTCGAGAACCTGCTCGACCTGGCCGAGGTGATGGTCACCGGCGCCCTGGCCCGCCAGGAGTCGCGGGGCGGCCACGCGCGGCGGGACTTCACCACGCGGGACGACGAGAACTGGCTCAAGCACACCCTGGCGTTCCGCTCCGATGCGGGGCCGCGCCTGGAGTACAAGCCGGTGACCATCAACACCTGGAAGCCGGTGGAGCGGAAGTACTGAGGGGGAGGCAGCTATGTTGGAAGCCAAGGGTCATCCGAACCGCCTCGGTCTGTGGGGCTGGCTGGGGGGCGGACGTTGGGGAGCGGAGCGCTACCTGTATGCCCTGCACAGGATCACCGGCCTCGGGATCCTCACCTATTTTCTGCTGCACATCGTGGTGACCTCCTCGAGAGCCTTCGGGGAGGCCTCCTGGCAGAGCGCCATGGGCCGCGTCACCGGCCCGGTGTTCACGGTGGGCGAGTACCTGGTCTTCGCCGCCTTCGCGTTCCACGCGATCAACGGGATCAGGCTCGTCTTCGTCGAGCTGGGTTTCGGGATCGGCAAGCCGTTCGAACCCGTCTATCCCTACCGCACCTCGGTGGACGTCCAGCGGCCCCTGGCCGTCGTCGTCCTCCTCGTCGCGGCGGCCCTGGCGGTCGCCGGCGGCCTGAACTTCTTCGTCCTGCGCTAGGAGGCCAGCCATGATTCGCGATCAGAAGATGTGGCCCTGGCATGTGCTGGCGGGTGTCGTCATCCTCGTGCTCCTCGGCCTGCACATGACCATCATGCATCTGGACAAGATCGTCCGGATCTTCAATCCCGCGCCCGGCCATCCGGTCGAGTGGCTCAACGTGGTCAGCCGCACCGGCAGCCCGTTCTTCCTGGTCACCTACGTGATCCTGCTCGGCGCCGCGCTGTTCCACGGCCTGTACGGGCTGCGCAACATCCTCTTCGAGCTGCACCCGCCGGCCGGGCTCAAGACGGCCATCGGGGTGGTCCTCGGGCTCGCGGGCCTGGGCCTGTTCGTCTACGGGACCTGGGCCGCCATTGCCGGCTTCGCGCTGGCGCGGACGCTGTAGGGGGGCGCGATGAGTGCGAAAACGCAGACTCAGCTGACATACCGGGTGCGCCGGTTCGATCCCGCGAAGGACCCGGCGCCGCGGTGGGAGGAGTACCACCTCCCCTACACGGACGGCATGACGGTGCTCGACGGCCTGTGGCGGATCAAGGAGCAGTTCGCGCCGACCCTGGCGTGGCGCTCCTCCTGCCGGATGGGCGTGTGCGGCTCGTGCGGCATGCTCATCAACGGCAAGCCGCAGCTCGCGTGCAACACCCAGGTCTCGCACCTGGGCTCGGACGTCATCGCCGTGGGGCCGCTGCCGAACTTCAACATCATCCGGGACCTGGTGCCGGACCTCACCCCGATGATCGAGACGCACCGGCAGGTCAAGCCCTACATCATCCGCGACGACGAGGAGGAGCAGGACAAGCCCACCGGCGAATTCTGGCAGTCCCCGGAGGAGCTGGAGCGCTACCTGCAGTTCTCGTACTGCATCAAGTGCGGGTGCTGCATGGCGGCCTGCCCGACCTACGCCACCGACCCGGTCTACGCGGGACCCATGCCCCTGGCTCAGGCGCAGCGCTACAACACCGACAGCCGGGACACCGGCTTCGCCGAGCGCAAGGCCCTACTGGCCGGCGAGCGGGGCCCGTGGCGGTGCCACTTCGCGGGGGAGTGCTCCCGCGTGTGCCCCAAGGGCGTCGATCCGGCGAAGGCCATCCAGCTCATGAAACGGGAGCTCGTGCTCGACCTGCTGCACCTGCGCAAGCATCCGTGTCCCGCTCCCGTGGCCACGCCCCTGCGCGACGTCAAGCGTCGTCCGGAGGTGCCGGACGCGCCCGCTCCGACGGTGTAGTCTGGGAGGAACACGGGACAGCGGCACGGTGGTTTGCTCGTGAGAGAACGGACCATCACGGAGTGTTCCCGCGGGGCGTCGCCACCGGCTGAGGCCCCGCGGAGAAGGAAGGGAGAATCGTCATGCTGAAGAAGATCGGTCTCATCGGCGGCGGCTTCATCGGTGGGGTGCTCGCGCAGGAGATCGCCCAGCGCGGGCTGGCTCGGGAGATCGGCGTCACCGACCCGGCTCCCATGGTCAACCCGGCGGATCCGCCGGAGCGGCAGGAGGTGGCGAAGAAGCAGTCCGTGTCGGCCGGCAAGTGCCTCGACATCGCCGAGGGCCTGCCGACCATCAACCGGGACATCAAGCTCACGGGCTCCAAGGACTACTCGGCGCTGGCCGGCGCGGAGATGATCATCAACACCGCCGGCGTTCCCCGCAAGGCGCGGCCCGACGGCACCTTCCCCAGCCGCGAGGAGCTTCTGACCATCAACCTGAAGGTCACCCTCCAGGTCGCCAAGGGCATCCAGCAGTACTGCCCCGACGCGATGATCATCTCCATCGCCAACCCCCTCGACGCCATCGTCTTCACCCTCGACAAGCGGCTCAGCCCCGCCAAGAACAAGCTCCTGGGCATGGCCGGCGTGCTCGACTCCGGCCGGTACTGCGCCTTCGTGGCGGAGGCGGCCGGCGTTTCGGTGGAGAACGTCAACGCCCTCGTCCTCGGCGGCCACGGCGACACCATGGTCCCGGTCCGCAGCTCCTGCCAGATCGCAGGCATCCCCGTGACGAAGTTCCTCGACGAGGAGACCCTCGCCAAGATCGAGACCCGCACCCGCAAGGCCGGCGGTGAGGTGGTCGGTCTGCTCGGGTTCGGCTCGGCGTTCGTCTCCCCCGCCTGGGCGGCGCTGGAGATGGCCGAGGCCATCATCTTCGACAAGAAGAAGATCATCCCCGTGTGTGCCAAGCTCGAGGGCGAGTACGGCGTCAACGGCCTCTTCGTGGGCGTGCCGGCCGTGGTGGGCAGGGGCGGCATCGAGAAGATCCTCGAGATCGACCTCACCGCTGACGAGAAGGCCGCCTTCCAGAAGTCCGTGGACAGCGTGCACAAGACCTGCTCCGAGGCCGAGGAGATGCTCAAGAGCCTCTAGTCCTACCCCGAGTCGTACGGAAGTCGAGGCCGGAGCCCGCGCTCCGGCCTCGCCGTCTCCGCGGCCCCCCTCACCTGCGGCGTCGCCCCGGGGCTCAGCCCTCGGGGCGGGAGGGGGGCCGGCGCGACGCGGCGCGGCGCTCGCGGAGCGCGTCGAGGCTCCACGGTCCCGCGCCGGCGGCCGAGATGTACAGCCACACGAAGCAGTAGAGCGCGGGCGGAATGCCGCCGGTGAGCACCGGCCAGAACCCCTGAGGTGCGAAGAACTGGAAGTACGCGACCGCCATCTCTCCGGAGAGCGCGAACGCCACCGGCCTCGTGAACAGGCCCAGCAGCAGCAGGCCTCCGCCGACCACCTCGAGCACCCCGGCGAGCCCGACCTCCGAGAACAGCGGGACCGTCCCGCCGGACGGCGGCACGCCCGCCGGGAACGCGAACAGCTTCATCGTGCCTGCCTGGACGAACATGAACGCGCCGGCGACGCGCAGCACGCTCAGCAGCTTGGGTGCCAGCGACCGCCAATGGTATGCCGGGCTCATGGGTCCACCTCCATTCCATCTGCCTGTCCGGGTTCGTTCTAGAGCGTCTCCCGCTGCCGGCCGCATTCCCGGCGGGAGGCGCCGGCGCCGTGCCGCGGCGGTGCGGGCCCGGGGAGCGGAGCCCGCGCTATGCTCGACGGGGAGGCGGGTGCCATGGACCAGTGCGTCTTCAGAGCCATCGGCGTGATTCGCACGCCCTTCGCCGAGCAGCGGGAGACCCCGATCCAGCCGGTGTACGCCCAGGGGGTCCGGGGCGCGCTGGAGCTCGATCCGGAGTACGAAGAGGCGCTCCGGGACCTGGACGGCTTCGAGCGCATCTGGGTGCTGTACGCCTTCGACCGGGCCAGGGCGTTCGAGCCCCTCGTCGTTCCCTACCGCGACCAGGTCCCTCGGGGCCTGTTCGCGACCCGGGCGCCGTCGCGGCCAAACCCGGTCGGGCTGTCGGTCTTCCGTCTCCTCGGTATCGAGGGCGCCGTCGTCCGTGTGGCCGACGTGGATGTCCTGGACGGCACGCCGCTGCTGGACATCAAGCCCTACGTGCCGGCGTTCGACGCGTTCCCGGACGCGGCGGCGGGGTGGCTCGACGCCGCCGGCACCGGGCGCACCCGGGCCGACCGCCGCTTCGAGTAGCCGGCGCGCTGCCGCGCTGCGCGGAGGGTCCGGATCCGTGTATCGTGGGTGTCCGGGGAGGACAGCATGAGCGAGCCGGTTCGGATCGGCATCATCATCTGCGATCGCTACCGCACGTGTGCCGGGGGCAAGTGCCTGCGGGCGCTGCACCGCCGCGAGGGGGCCTTCAGCGTCTACGAGGGCCGGGAGGTCGAGCTGGTCGGCTACACGACCTGCGACGGCTGCCCCGGAGGCAACGTCGAGTACGCGCCGGAGGAGATGAAGAAGAACGGCGCCGACGTGATCCATCTCGCCACGGGCATGGTCGTGGGCTACCCGCCGTGCCCTCACCTGGAGTCCTTCCGCCGCTTCATTCCCGAGAAGTTCGGCATTCCCGTGGTCGTCGGCACCCATCCGATTCCCCAGAAGTATCTCCTCACGCACCAGCGCTGCCGGACCTGGGCCGCGCCGGAGTGGGAGGAGCTCACCGCCCCCACCATGGCCGACGAGCCGACGCGGCTGGCGTACGACTGAGCCGGGAGGCGCCTGTAGCACCGTGATCTGAATCCGCTGATCCGGCGGCGGGCCGCGGCGCGGCGCGGCCCCTTCGGGTGGTGGTGCCGCGGGGGTTGACAATCGGGAGTTATGAGCATATGTTCTTTATGAGCGACGAAGATGCCCCGCCCACCTCACCCGCGACGAATCGATCAGAACCTGCAGGCAGCGGGCTTCAAGCCCATCGGCCGGCCGGTCTGGCAGACGGAGATGGTCACCCTGGGGCTCGACGGCCTGGAGGCGCTGCGCCTCGCCGACCTCGAGGGTCTCTACCAGGAGGCGGCCGCCGAGCGGATGGGTGTCTCCCGGGCGACCTTCGCCCGGATCCTCACCGCCGCCCGGGCCACCGTGGCCGAGGCGCTGGTCGAGGGCAAGACCCTTGTCATCGGGGAGGCCCCGGTGGTCGAGGTCCCAGGCGGCCCGATTCCGTGCCCGGTGCACGGCGGCGTTCGGCGCCGCGGCCGCGGCTGCCGCTGCCGGCGGGGAGAGTGGGGCGGTCCGGGGCACGGCGACGACACACCGGATGGCGGCAGCACGGACTGAAGGGAGGATGTGATGCCTGGATTCGACGGAAGCGGGCCCCGGGGACGGGGACCAAGAAGCGGCGGAGGGCGGGGGCGTTGCGCCCCGCGAGCGGAGGAGAACGGCGTGAACAGCGGCGTTGGCCGGGGCGGCGAACCCCGGGGCGGCGGTCGCGGCCGTTGCTGGGGTGGCGGTCCCGCGGGGGGGCGTGGACAGGGGTTCGGATGGCAGGGGGGTGGGCGATGGGCCGGCCGCCGGGCCGGAGCCTTTCCGCCGCCGTCACAGCCGCCGAAAGACGACGAGTAGGTCTGCGTCGGAGGGGAGGAACACCGTGAAGCTGGCGATCACTGCGATCCGTGGCACTCTCGACGCCGAGGTCGACCCCCGTTTCGGTCGTGCCCGGTTCTTCATCGTCCTCGGCGAGGGAGGACGGACCCTCGATGTCATCGATAACAGCGGCGCGGCGGACCTCGCCCACGGCGCCGGGATCGCCGCCGTCGAGACCCTCGTCCGGCGGGGCGTGGGCGTCCTGGTCACCGGCCAGGTGGGTCCCAAGGCGGAGCAGGGCCTGCGTGCCGCTGGGATCGAGACGCGGACGGGCGCCTCGGGGAGCTGCCGGGACGCCCTGGCGGCCCTGGCCCCCGAGTTCGCGGCGGCGGCCACCGCGGCTGACGCGGGCGTTCCGGACTGAGGCACCGTGGTGCTCCGGTCCAGCGACGCCGCCCCGGTCGTGGTCGCGGTGGCCTCCGGCAAGGGGGGGACCGGCAAGACCACCGTCGCCGCGAGCCTGGCGGTCACCGCGCCGCGGGCGGCCGTCTACGCCGACTGTGACGTCGAGGAGCCCGACGGCGCCCTCTTCCTCCACCCCGAGATCGACGCGGAACGGCCCTTCACGCAGCTTCTTCCCCGCTTCGACGCCACGCTCTGCGACGGCTGCGGCGTCTGCCACGACGTGTGCGTCTTCAAGGCCATCCTGGTGGCGGGAAAGCCGCTGCTGTTCGCCGACCGCTGCCACGCCTGCGGCGCCTGCGCCGCGCTGTGCCCGCGCGGGGCGATCAGCGAGGAGCCCGTGGCCCGGGGGTCGATCCGGACCGGGCGGCGCGGCGCCCTGGACTTCGTGGAGGGCCGCCTGGCGGTGGGCGAGGCGTCGCCAACCGCCCTGGTGCGCGCGGTGCGCGAGGAGGCGAGCCGCGGCCGCCGCGCGGTGGTGCTGGACGCCGCGCCGGGAACGTCGTGTCCGGTGATCGCGGCCGCCTACGGGGCGGACTTCCTCCTGCTGGTGACCGAGCCGACGCCGCTGGGCCTTCACGACCTCGCGCTGGCCATGGAGATGGGGAAGGCGCTGGGAGTGCCCATGGGCGTGGTGGTCAACCGCGCCGGGGAGGACGAGGACGGCGACGTGGCCCGCCTCACTGCGCGGCACGGCGTGCCGGTGCTCCGCCGCATCCCTTTCGACCGGAGGATCGCCGCGGCGTACGCCCGCGGCGAGGTGCTGGTCGAGGCGCTCCCGGAGTTCAGGGAGACTGTCGAGGGCCTGTGGCGGGACATCCTGGCAGGAGCGGTCCGATGATGCAGCTCACGGTGCTCTCGGGCAAGGGCGGGACAGGAAAGACGTCGTTCACGGCGGCGCTCGCCCGCCTGGCCCCGGGCGTCCTGGTCGCCGACGCCGATGTGGACGCGCCCAACCTCCATCTCCTGCTCCGCGCCGGGAGGGAGCTCCGACCGGCGACGGAGTTCGTCGGGGGCTTCAAGGTGGAGATCGACGAGGACGCGTGCGACGGCTGCGGCGAGTGCGCCCGCGTCTGCCGTTTCGGCGCCGTGCAGCAGGACGCCGCCGGAGCGGCGGCGCGCATCGACCCGTTCGCCTGCGAGGGGTGCGGCTTCTGCGCCCGGGTGTGCCCGGCCGGGGCGATCACCATGGACCGCCGGGTCGCCGGCACGATCCACGTCACCGGCACCGAGGTCGGGCCGCTGGTCCACGCGCGCCTCCAGGTGGCCGAGGAGAACAGCGGGAAGCTCGTGTCCGAGGTGCGCCGGCTGGCCGTCGACGTGGCCCGCTCCGAGGGACGCGAGCTGATCCTCGTGGACGGTCCGCCCGGGGTGGGCTGTCCGGCCATCTCCTCCCTGAGCGGAACGGACGCCGTGCTCCTCGTCACCGAGCCCACGCCGGCGGGGCTCGCCGACCTGGAGCGTGTGGCCGACCTCGCCGCCCACTTCGGCGTCCCGGCCGCCGTGGTGCTCAACAAGGCCGGGCTCTGGCCGCCCGCCGAGGGCGCGGTGGAGGAGCTGTGTGCTGCCCGCGGTCTCCCGTTCCTGGGCCGGGTTCCCTACGACGCGGCGTTCCACTCCGCCGCGCGGGCCGGCAGGACCGTCGTGGACGTGGGACCGCCCGTGCTGGTGGGCCGGCTGATCACCCTCTGGGAGGATGTCAGGACGTTCCTCGGCTCGGTGGCGGGGGCGACGTGAGGAGGCCGGGCGGCTTCGCCTACGGTCCCGTGCCCAGCCGGCGGCTGGGCGCCAGCCTCGGCGTCGACGTGGTTCCGATGAAGAGCTGCACCTACGACTGCATCTACTGCCAGCTCGGCCCCACCACGACGCTGACCTGCGAGCGCGCGCCGTTCTACCGGGTCGACGAGATCGTTGCGGACGTGGAGGAGAAGCTGTCCGCGCGTCGTCCGCCCCGGATCATCACCGTGGCCGGCTGCGGCGAGCCGACGCTGTACGCGGGGCTGGGCGAGCTCATCGGCGCCCTGAAGGGGATCACGCGCATCCCGGTGGCTCTGCTCACCAACGGCGCCCTCTTCCACCGCCGTGAAGTGCGCCGCGAGGCGGCCCGCGCCGACCTCGTCATGCCCAGCCTCGACGCCGGGGACGAGGCGATGTTCCGGTGCGTCAACCGGCCCGCCGACGGTCTCGCCCTCGAGCAGGTCGTCGAAGGCCTCGCGACGTTCCGGCGCGAGTATCCGGGAGAGATCTGGCTCGAGGTCATGGTGCTGGCCGGCCTCACCGACACGCCCTCGGCGGTGGCCGCCATCGCCGCCCTGGCACGGCGCATCGCCCCCGACCGCATCCAGCTCAACACCGCGGTGAGGCCCACCTTCGAGGAGAGCGCCGCTCCCGTGGCGTCGCAGCGGCTCTTTGAGCTCTCCAGGGTGTTCGCGCAGGAGGCCGAGGTCGTCGCCGGGTGGCGGGGCGGGCCCGACGACACGCGCGCCGGCGGCTCGCCCGACGACGAGCCGATCCTCCGTCTGCTCACGCGGCGCCCCTGCACCGTGGAGCAGATCGCGTCCGGGCTCGGCTTCCGCCCCAACGCCGTGGTCAAGGTCCTGGCGGACCTCGAGCACCGGGGCAGGGCACACCGGGTCGTGCGGGGAGGTCGGGTGTTCTGGCATGCCATCGAGAGGCGCGACGCGCTGAGGGGTGACGCGTGAGCCCGGCTGCGTCGCCGGCGGCCCGGGACGGGTGGCGTGCCGCCGTCGTTGCCCGGGTCGGGGAGCAGCTTCATCGAGGTGGAACCGATCTGCGTTCGCTCCGGCGCGGGCCCTGGAAGCCCCGTGCCGGCAGCGGGTCCCGAGGGACCCGGAAAGGGAGCATGGAATGAAGGTCATCGCGGTACCGCTGGCGAATCGCCAGTTCTGTTCTCATTTCGGAGGAGCCGAGGAGTTTGCCCTGTTCGCCGTGGACGAGGGGAACGGGGCGGTCAGCGGAGCCTCCGTGGAGCCGGCGCCACCGCACGAGCGTGGCACCTACCCCCCGTGGCTGCGCGAACGGGGTGTGACCACCGTGCTGGCCGCCGGTATGGGCGGGCGCGCGGCGGAGATGTTCGACTCCTACGGCATTGAGGTGGTGACGGGCGTCCCGGAAGGGGACCCGCTCGAGCTGGTGGAGCGCTACCTCGCCGGTACGCTGGCAGCGACGTCCGCGGTCTGCGCTGGCGGGGAGCTCCACCACTGCGGCCACCACGACCACTGAGCGGAGGTGTGCCATGACCGGTCAGCAGAGAGAAGCCCTGGGACGCGACGGCTCGTGCGTGTGCGTGGCGTGCGGCCACCGTCAGCCGCACCGCCAGGGCGTACCGTGCCGCGAGGAGCGCTGTCCCGAGTGCGGAAAGGCGATGCTGCGGGAGGGCTCGCCGCATCACCAGCAGGTGCTCGCGCGCCGCAAGACGAAACCAGAGTCGTAGCGCCGCCGGGCGCAGCCACGCGACTTCGCTGCGGGCCCGCTGCCGCCACTGGCGGAGCGGGGTCCGCACGCGGCCCCCGGGCGCGGTTGTCCTCGGCCCGTCAGGCCTGTACCGGCGCCCCGAGCAGGCGGTCGAGGATCTGAAGCAGCTCGGCGACCTCGAACGGCTTGGAGATGTAGCCGTCCGGCGGCGGCACGTGCTTGCGGTGGTGGATGAACTCCTTGAACTGCTGGATCACCCCCGTGATCATCACCACCGGGATCAGGGCGAGCTCGGGATCGTCCCGGAGCTCCCGGTAGATCCTCACTCCCGTCGGCTCCGGCATGGCGATGTCGAGGCAGACCAGGTTGGGGTGCTGCGTCCGGGCGAGCTCGATCGCCCGGGAGCCGTCGGTGGTGGCCACGACCTCGTAGCCGTTGTCGCGGAGCACGGCCTCGAGGTACGAGACGACGTCCTGCTCGTCGTCGATGACCAGGATGCGCTTCGGATTGTCTGCCATGGCTCACTCCTTTTCGTCGCCCCCGGCGGCGGTCTGATCCGCGCGGCGGGAGCGGAGCACGCGAAGCACCGCTTCGAGTTCGTTGGCGTCGGCCTGATCGAGCAGGGAGGCGGCCTCCCGGCGGAGCGTGGCGGCTCCGGTTTCCTGCGTGTCCCCGCCCGGCGCCGGTGGTTCGATGCCCAGCGTCCGGCAGACGTGCCCGAGGTACGAGGCGGGGGTGACGGGCTTCTCCAGGTAGACCGAGGGACCGGAGATGCTGCTCTCGGAGAGGACGGTGGAGAGGTCCCGGCGCACGGACTCGTCGCGGGCGTGGCCGGTGACGATGAGGACCGGGATCCGCGACCACTCCGCGTGCTTGCGCAGCTCGTGGAGGAGGCGGACGCCCGACGTGCCCGGCATGACCAGGTCGAGGGAGATCAGGTCGGGGGGCGCCTCGCGGATCCGTTCCAGGGCGGTGGTGCCGTCGTTGGCGGTGACGACGCGCATTCCGGCGTCCTCGAGGATCGTGCCGAGGAACAGGGTGATGTCGGGGTCGTCGTCGACGACGAGCACGGTCACGTCAGCGGGTTGGCGCATCGGTCACTCCTTCTCCTGCGTGGTGGAGGCGCACGGGACGGGGGCGGCCCCTTCGCCGGCGTCGCCGGCGTCCGCGGCGGGGACGGCGGGCAGCCGGAGGCGGGCGAACCTCATCCGGAAGAGGCTGCCGTCCGTCGGCGTGGACTCGAAGGTCACCGACCCGCCGTGCTGCTGGACGATCTTGCGGGTGAGGAGGAGACCCAGGCCGGTGCCCCCGGCGCCCTTCGTCGTGAAGAAGCTCGTGAAGGCCTTCTGCTTGACCTCGTAGTCCATGCCGCAGCCGGTGTCGGCGACCTCCAGGGAGATGACGCCGTCCTCCTCGGCGAGGCGCACGGTGATCGTGCACGCCGGGTTCTGGCTCACCAGGCAGGCGTCGAGGGCGTTGGAGATGAGGTTGGTCAGGCAGGCGTGGATGCCGTCCGCGTCCATGGTGGCCGGGGCCACGCCCTCCTGGATCTCGGTGGCGAGCAGGACGCCGTGCTGCTCCGCGCTCTCGCCGTACAGCTGCACCACGTCGCGCACGAGGGCGCCCAGGTCGACCACCGTGATGTTGGGGACGTCGCCGCGCGAGAACGCGAGCAGGTTCTTGGCCAGCGCCGAGATCCGGCCGATGTTGCGCTCGAGCATCGCCCACCCCTGGCCCGTGCGGTCCTGGTCCCCCTTCTTGAGCCCGGTCGAGGTGACGTACATCCCGCCCTCGAGACCCGTGAGGATGTTCTTGATGCCGTGGGCGAGCCCGGCGACGGTCTGCCCGACCGCGGCGAGGCGCTCGGCCTCCAGCTTCTCCCGCTCCAGCTGGCGGATCTCGCGCAGGTCCTGGGCGATGATCGCGGTGCCGGTGAGCTGGCCCCCCAGCGGCAGGTGCACCGCGGCGATCCGGGCCGGGATGCTCTCCCCGGAGGCCGTGCGGATGCCCGTGTCCAGTACCCGCCCGGTCTCCTCGCCGCGGGCCAGGAGCTGGTCGAGCGGCGTGTCGATGGACCGCGGTCCCAGCCGCCTGCCGACGAGGCGGGTGCGGGGGGTCCCCCAGAGCCGCTCGGCGGCGCCGTTCATCAGCACCACCTTGCGGTGCTCGTCGAGCACGACGATGCCGTACGGCGCATGCTCCACCAGCACCTCGCGGAGCGCGTTGGCCTGGGTGAGCTCCTCGGCGAGGTGGTGCGTCTCGGTGACGTCCAGGGCCATCTCGATGACGTGGGTCGTCTCGCCGCTCGAGCGCACCAGCGGCACCGTGGACACCACGTAGTGGGCCTGCCGGCCCTCGCGGGTGATGCCCACGTGGCTCGAGGTGTGCGAGCCGCCGTCGATGAAGCTCTTCTCTGCCGGGCACTCCGAGCACGGCGTGCGGCGGTGCTTGAAGAGCGTGTAGCAGTGCTCGCCGGTGGGCTCGCCGAAGACCTGGCGGAAGATCTGGTTGGCCTTCACCACCCGGAAGTCCCGGTTCACGACGGTCACGTAGCAGGGCACCTTCTCGAACAGCGTCTGGTACTCGCGCTGGAGCCGCTTGGTGGCGCTCACGTCGGTGCTGATGGCGGCCACGAAGGGGACGGCGCCGGAGGTGTCCCGGACGGGGGTGACCTGGACGAGGTTGTGGATGAGCCGGCCCTGGGTGTCGACGGAGGTCAGCTCCCTGGTGCGCCGCTGCCCGTCCGCGAAGGTGAGCTCCGCCGGGCAGTCGGCGCACGGTTCGCTGCGCCCCCTGGTCGCGCTGAAGCACTTCTGGCCGCGGACCTCGCCGAAGACGTCGGCGAAGGCCCGGTTCACGTCGACCACGGTGAGGTCGCGGTCGATGACGACGACGCCGCAGGGGATCTCCTCGAAGAGGCGGTTCCTGCGAGTGGCGTTCCATTCCGGGGTCAAAGTCATGACCGTGCTCCCGCGGCCGCGGGGAGGACGGCCTCCACGGCCCGGAGAAGGGCGGCGACGTCGAGGGGCTTTTCGACGGTGCCGTCAGGAGGGGGGATCCCGTCCGCCCGGTGCTTGAGCGCGACCAGCGCATCCTCCGTCTCGAGGCCGGTCAGGATGAGGACGGGCACGTCGCGGAGCTCCGGCACGCGGCGCATGGCGACGTAGAGAGACGCCCCCGTGTGCTCTGGCATGAGGAGGTCGAGACACACGAGGTCGGGGTGGAAGCGGCGCAGCAGCGCCACCGCCGCCCCCGGTCTGTCGGTGGTGAGCACCTCGAAGCCGCGGTCCTCGAAGACGAGGCGCAGGAAGGTGAGCACGTCCTCTTCGTCGTCGACGACGGCGACGCGGAGCCGGGCGGGGGACTCGGGGCCCGTCATGGGCGCACCGTCGACGAAGCCACGGCGCCCCCCCTGACCGCCAGGTCCCAGCCGTCGGCGGCGCGGGCGCGGTGGCAGTTCGGACAGCGGCTCAGGACCGGCTTGGCGACGGCATGCTCCGTCTCGTACTTCGCGTGGCAGTCGATGCACAGGGTGTGCATGGCGTCCTTGTAGCCGGGGGCGAACCCCTGCGGCATCGCGGAGGCGACGGCGACGCCGCGCGACGGAACGCGGCTGTCGGGATGGCAGCTGGTGCAGGACGCCGACGCCGCGCGGGTCTTCGCCGCCCCCGGGCGGTGACACGAGATGCACCCGGCGTTGCCTCCGAGGGCCGTGACGTGCCGCGAGTGGCTGAAGGTGTCAGTGGCGCGGTACATGTCCCGGTGGCACTGCGAGCAGGAGGTTCCCTTCGAGAGAGGGGCGTTGACGTGGTGGCACTTGACACACGACGCGGCGCCGCCCAGCCGCTGCTGGTGGCGCTCGTGCTCGAAGATCGCGAAGCGGCCGCGCCGGTCGCCGTCGATGAGGAGGGCGTTCTCGACGGTCCCGGTGCCCGCGGCGGCCGGCTCGAGGACGAGGCGGTGCTGCTCGCTGCTGCCCGGGACCGGGAGCCTGAGCACGTCGACGGCGCGCGGCGGCCGGACCGGAGTGGGCCTCGGCTCCGCTCCGTTGGCGGTGCCGAGCTCGAGGAGGACGAGGCCGGCCGAGACGCCGAGGACGCAGGCGAGGGCCGCGCGCTGCACCACGCCCATCCAGGGGCCGCGCACGTAGACGCCCGAAGCCGGGTCGACCATGGGCGCGCGGAAGTGGTCTGCCGGGTCCGGAGGCGTCTCCCAGACGCGCAGGTGCTCGACGAAGAACAGGAAGACCAGCGCCATGGCCGCCACCACGCCCAGGCTGACGAGGATCTCGGGGATCGACGGCAGGTAGCGGCTTCCCGTCACCGGGACGTGGGAGATACCCGCCACGGTGGCACGGTTCAGGACGAAGCCGCCCACGACCAGCATGGCGCCCGTGCCCATGGCCCGGGTGGAGCGCCGCGCCGACGGCAGGGTGAAGAGCAGGAGGGGCACCACCACCGCGATGAGGATCTCCGTGAGGAACAGCGCCGAGGCCCAGGAGCCCTCGAGGGCGAGGGCGAGCTTGCCGCGCCAGGCGAGGTCGCCGAGGCGGAGCGCGAGGTAGCCGGCGAGGGCCCAGCCCGCGGCCCGGGTGAGCCCCGGCAGGAGGTGTGCCTCCGGCTCGACGCGGAACAGCCAGGAGCTGACCACGTTCTCGACGATCACGGTGGCGAGGCCGAGGCCCACGGCGGAGACGAAGAAGAGGACGGGCAGCAGCGGCGAGTACCAGAGGGGGTGCATGCGCTGGGGGTTGATCAGGAACAGGGTCCCCAGGGAGGACTGATGCAGCGTCGACAGGGCGATCCCGGCCACGACCAGGGGGAGAGTGACCTTCTTGAGGACCGCGTAGATCTTGCTCCAGCGCAGACTTTCGGCCACGACGGGGGCGAACTCGAGGGTCAGCACCGTGAGGTAGAGCATCACGCACCACCCCACCTCGAACAGCGGCGAGTGGGGGTTCCAGTACACCATCATGCGCCAGATGTTCCAGGGGCGCCCGAGGTCCACGAGGAGACCGAGCACCACCGCGGTGTAGCCCAGGAACGCCGTGAGGATGGCGGGCCGCAGCACGCCGTGGTACCTCTTGAGGTGGAAGACGTGCACCGCCGCCGCGATGACGAAGCCGCCGGCGGCCAGGGCGACGCCGGAGACCACGTCGAAGCCGATCCACAGGCCCCAGGGGGTGAGGTCGGTCAGAGCCGTGGTGACGCCCAGGCCGAGGGCGAAGCGGACGGCGGCGATGGCCGCTCCGGCGCCGACGAGGAACCAGAGCACCGCCTTGGTGACGGCCAGACGGACGTTGCGGGGGGCGTTCACGGCTGCACCTCGCCGTCCTCGCCCGAGGCTTCGCCGGGGCTCCCGCCGTCCGCGTCTTCGGAAGGCCGCCGGCTCTCCTCGGCCAGGCGCTGGCGGCGGCCGATGATCCACGACAGCCCCAGCATCAGGGCGCCCATGCCGACGAACGTCGGGGGACCGCGTGCATCGCGGGGGAGGTCAGCTCGGGGTAGGGGGCGTCGCGCAGGTCGGTGGGCCAGCCGGCGTGGTCCAGGTCCACGTCGGAGATGTACAGGACGGACGTGCCGCCCACCTCGTGCTCACCCCAGATGTGATCGATGTACCGTCCGGGGTTCTCACGGATGCGGCGCCGCGCCTCGGCGAGCAGCGCGTCCCGCTCGCCGAACACCGTCGCCTGCGTGGGGCAGGCCCCGGTGCACGCCGGCTGGCTCTGCGTGCCGGCCATGATGGCGTCGTAGCACATGAAGCACTTGCGCACGCGGGGCGCCGCCGACTCCCACTCGTAGCGGGTGAAGCGGAACGGGCACGCCATCATGCAGTAGCGGCAGCCGAGGCAGATGGAGGGGTCGTACACGACGGGACCCTGGGGGCTCTTGTGGAGCGCCCCGACCGGGCACGCCGAGGCGCAGGCGGGCTCCAGGCAGTGGCGGCAGTGCTCGCGCACGAAGCGCCCGCGGGGGCCCCGGACCACGGTGGTCCACCGCGTCGAGGACAGCCCGGAGGGGTCGCCCTGCCAGGGCCACGGTTCGTCTTCGCCGGTGCGGTTGGCCTTCTTGCAGGCGGCCACGCACTGCTCGCAGCCGATGCAGCGGGTCACGTCGGTGAGAATGCCGAAGTGCCTCATACCGGCTCGTTCTCCTTTCCGAGGGCGGTCGCCACGTGTCGTCCCGATGCGGCCGGGAAGTGCCACCCCACCTCGAAGACGAGCTGGGTGAGGGGGACGAGGGCACAGTGCGCGAGCTTGGTCGTGGGGGTGAGGATCAGGGCGAGGTCGCCGAGCAGGACGTGGACGAGCAGCAGCGTCCGCGCCCCGAAAGGCGACAGCTCCGGGTGGGCGGCGAGGAAGCCGGCGGCCGTGAGCGCCAGCAGGAGGACCAGGACGCCCACGTCCTGCGGCCCGGTGAGGGCCCGCGCGGCGCGGAACACGAGGCGGCCGAGAAGCACCGCGACCAGGGCGGCCATCGCCGCCACCGTGAGGACGTCCGCGGCGCCACGGCCGAGGACGGGCCAGGGCACGTGGATCGAGGCCTGCCAGAGGGTGACGTGGCCGGCCAGGAAGAGCGGCAGCAGGATGATCCCGGCGTGGAACACGATGGAAGCCGCCGAGTACAGTGGCCGCGCGCGCAGGAGCCGGCGCGGGAACAGCCACGACAGCGTGGCGCGGGCCACGGCGCCCAGCGGCAGCTCGCGGTCGCCGGCCCGCCGCCAGGCGGCGGCGAGCTGGTAGACCGTCGTGCCGATCCGGTACGCGAGGCCGAGGACGCAGACAGCCAGGGAGATCTGGAAGAGGGGACCGCGGGCGAGATCGATCAGGGTGTCCATGGCGTGCCCTCACTCCCCCCCGGCCGGTCCGGCGGGCTCCTCGCGCGGGACGAGCATCTCCGGCGGAGGCTGGATGGCCTTCAGGACGAGGTCGTGGAGGCCGACGACCTCGACGTTGTCGAGGCCGTGGTCCTCGCACACCTCGCGGAGCTGCTTCTTGCAGTTGGCGCAGGGGGCGACGAGGATCGTCGCGCCGGTGCGGCGGATCTGTCCGGCCTTGGCGGCGCCGCCAATGCCGGTGCGGAAGGCGCGAATCTCGTCGATGGAGACGGAGCCGCCGCCACCGCCGCAGCAGTAGTTCTCGCGGCCGCGCGGAGTCATGTCCACGAAGTCGGCGCAGATGGTCCGCAGGATCTCCCGCGGCTGATCGACGATCCAGCCGGAACGGGCGATGTTGCAGGGGTCGTGGTAGGTGACACGGGCGTCGATGGCGCCGGAGCGGAGCTGCAGAGTGCCCTTGCGCAGCTGCTCGAGGGTGTACTCCATGATGTTGACCACGGGCGGCGCGTCGCGCCCTCCGCAGAACGTCTTGATGAACGCCTTCGCCGAGCGCGAGGCGTGACCGCACTCGCCGATGAGGACCTTCTTCGCCTTGAGGCGGCGGACCTCGGCGGCCTCCTTGGAGACGATGCGGTCGAGCATGCGGTCGGAGTAGAAGAGGCCGTAGTTGATGCCGTCGAAGTACTCGCTGCCGATGGTCCAGGACGCCCCGGTGGCGGTGAGCACCGCGGCGTTCCCCATCAGGGTGTCGGGCTCCAGGAGGTAGTCGCTGACGGCGGGGAAGAAGACGTACTCGGCGCCCTCGACGTCCACGGGGAACGAGATGTTCATGCCGTAGGTGTCGCGGCAGTCCTCCTCGAGGAACTCGCACGTGTCCCGCATGGCCGCAGCGGGGATGGCCGACGTGTTGTGGGTCCGGCCGTCGAGCTGCTCGCGGGTGGCGACCCGCAGTGCCTTGGGAACGATCCCCACCTCGGCGAGGATCCAGCGCCCGAGGTGCGTGATCAGCCCGTGGTCGATGCCGAGGGGGCACTCCAGCTTGCAGCGGCGGCAGGCCGTGCACCGGTAGAGCTCCTCGGCCATGGTGTTGATGTGCTCCTCGGTGAGGGTGAACGACCGCACGCCCCGTGCCGCCAGGGCGCCCCGCGGCATGAAGTAGCGCCGGTACACGCGCAGCACGAGCTCGGAGCGCAGGCACGGGATGTCCCGCGGGTCGCCGGTGGCCTGGAAGACGGGGCAGCTGGTCGAGCAGCGGCTGCAGTGGGCGCTCAGGGTCGCGGCGGCGTCCAGGACGAGGGCGTAGTTCGAGTGGGCGAGGATCGCCGCGAAAGCCTCCAGGAATCGGCGCGGCAGATCGCCGGTGTCGACCGGTTCCAGGTAATAGGAGCAGGAGATGGCCATGGGCTTCCTTTCCGCGGGCGGGGGCCCTTGGACGGTAGGGACAGCAAGGGCCGTGCCGGGTCGCGCAGAAAAGCGCAACGTCACGCGGGAGAGACGGATGAGACGCGAAATGGGACGACGCGAGTCTCGAGACATGTCACGCCGTGTCGCGTCTGTGAGACATGGACGTGAGACATGTTGCAATTTTGTAGCAGAGCATCCACACTGAGGGTATGAGACGGGCCCTGCTGCTCCGCTACGCCGAGGTCACCTTCAACTCGATCCCCCACGCCATCTTCACGGTGGACGAGCACTGCCGCATCACGTACTTCAACCGCGCGGCGGAGCGCGTCACGGGGTGGAAGCGGTCCGAGGTGCTGGGGCGCTCCTGCGCGGACATCCTGCGCAGCGAGAGCTGCGCCAGCACCTGCCTGCTCAAGGACAGCATGGGCCGCGGCGGGGCGCACCGCGACCAGGAGACCACGATCCTGCGTCGCGACGGCCGGCAGGTCCTGGTGGCGGTGAGCACTTCGGCCCTCAAGGACGCCGAGGGCAACCTCATGGGCGGCGTCGAGATGTTCCGTGACCTCACCGACATCGCCGAGCTGCGCCGCAAGCTGCAGGGCACCTACACCACCGAGGACATCGTCACCAAGAGCGCGGCCATGCGCGGCGTCCGCGAGCTGCTCCCCCTGGTCGCGCGGAGCACCAGCACGGTCCTCATCGAGGGCGAGCCCGGGACCGGCAAGGAGCTCGTCGCGCGGGCGATCCACAACCTCGGGCCGCGGCGCCGGCGCCCCTTCGTCGCGGTGAACTGCGGCGCCATCCCGGAGACCCTGGTGGAGTCCGAGCTGTTCGGGTACCTCAGGGGCGCGTTCACCGACGCCAAGAGGGACAAGCCGGGGCGGTTCGCGTCGGCGCAGGGGGGCACCATGTTCCTGGACGAGGTCGGGGAGCTCTCTCCGGCGGTCCAGGTCAAGCTGCTCCGGGTGCTCCAGGAGCGCGAGTTCACCCCCCTCGGCGGCGTCGAGCCGGTGCGTGCCGACATCCGCGTCCTGGCCGCCACCAACCGCGACCTCGCCGTGGAGGTGATGAACGGCCGCTTCCGCCAGGACCTCTACTTCCGCCTCAACATCGTGCGCGTCAACCTGCCGCCGCTGCGCTCCCGCACCGAGGACGTCCCGCTGCTGATCGAGCACTTCATCGGCCGGTTCAACGCGCTCCAGGGGCGGACGATCCAGGGGATCTCCACCCACGCCATGAGCCGCCTGCTCTCGTACCCGTTCCCGGGCAACGTCCGTGAGCTGGAGAACGCCATCGAGCACGCCTTCGTCGTCTGCGGCGGCCCCACCATCGAGGTGGACGACCTCCCTCCCCACATCACCGGGCGCCCGCCCGCGCTGCCGGAGGTCCACGTCGACCGCGCCAGGCCGCTGGAGGAGGCGGAGGCGCAGGCCATCCGCGAGGCCCTCAGGCGCCACGGGGGCCGCCGGGGCGTCGCCGCCGGCGAGCTCGGCGTGTCCCGCAACACGCTGTGGCGGAAGATGAAGCGTTACGGCATCGCCTGAGCGTCCGCGCTCAGCGGTGGCGGGTCACGCCGACGCGGGGGCAGCGGTCGGCGAGGGGGCAGCCGGAGCAGCGCGGCGAGGTGGGGTGGCAGACCTGCTGGCCGAACGTGACCAGGAGATCGTTGATGTCGATCCAGAGGCGGCGGGGCAGGGCCTTCTCCAGCGCCGCCTCGGTCTGCTCCGGGGTCCTCGTCCGCACCAGCGCGAGGCGGTTGGAGATGCGGTGCACGTGAGTGTCCACGCAGATGGCGGGGACACCGAAGCCGAGGCCGAGCACCAGGTTGGCGGTCTTCCGCCCGACGCCGGGCAGCGCCAGCAAAGCGGCGCGGTCGGCGGGCACGGCGCCGCCGTGCTCCGCGACGACGCGCCCGGCGATCGCCACGATCTGGCGCGCCTTGGTGCGGTAGAAGCCCGCCGGGTAGATGAGCGCGGCCACGCGGTCGTCAGCCAGGGCCGCCACCGACTCCGGCGTGCCGGCCTCGGCGAACAGGCGCGCGCTGGCCTGGGCCGTCACCGCGTCCTTGGTGCGCAGGGAGATGATGCAGGCGACGAGGAGCCGGAACGGGTCCCGGGCGCGCTCGACCTCGGCCAGCGTGGTGGGCCGCACCCGCTGCCGCACGGCGTCCAGGTCGGCCACCAGCCGGTCGAGGGCGGCCTCGTCCCAGCGCGGCGCCCTCACGCCCCCTCCACGGCTGCCGGAGTCCGCGACGCCAGCGACGCCCCGACCAGCACCAGCACGCCCACCGCGGCGCCCACGAGCCCCGGCTCGGCTCCGGCGGGCAGGCTGGTCCTCACCGTCTCCAGTGCCAGGTCGACGGCGGCCCCGGCGAGCATGGCGGCCACCGCCGCGCCCCGGGCGGCGCGGCGCCACGCCAGCCCCGCCGTGATCACCGGCAGCAGCGCCGCGGTGAAGAACCCCCACCCCGCGATCCCGAGGACGGCCACGGCGCGGTCGCTGGCCACGCCCACCGTGGTGGCCGCGGCGGCCACCGCCACGGTCGCCAGGCGGGCGGCGGGCAGCCCCGCCGGGCGCCGGTGCAGGGCCGCGGGCAGGTCCCTCGTGACGGCGGCGGCCGCGAGGTTGAGGAAGGAGGCGCTGGTGGACATGAGCGCGGCGAGGACGGCGGCGCCGGCGATCAGCGCCGCCCAGGGTCCGATCAGCGCCGCCACCGCGGGGGCGAGGTCGTCGGGGTGGGCGAGGGCGAGCCGACCCTGGGCGACGAGCGCCGTTCCCGCCAGGCCCAGCCCCAGCCACACCGTGAGCGTCACGGCGAGGGCGAGGGTGAGCACCGCCGGGAGCAGCCGGAGCGCCGAGCGGGAGCGCAGGAACAGGAACTTCTGCAGGTAGTGGGGCTGCGCGAGGGTTCCGAGGCAGAAGAGCAGATACCAGGCGGCTGCCCGGGCCGGCGGCACGGCGCCGAAGCTCCCCAGCAGGGCCGGGCGGGAGGAGGCCAGCGTGCCGAGGATGGCCGCGGGGCCGCCGGCGGCGGCCACGGCGGCCACGGCGAGGGCCACCGCCACCGCGGCCATGAACGCCCCCTGTACGGCGTCGGCGACGAGCCCCGCCCGCATGCCTCCGGCCGCGGTGTAGACCGTTGTGCCCAGCATCGCCGCCGCCGCCACCCAGGCCCCGGGAAGGTGCAGCAGAGCCTCGCCGAGCACTGCGGCGGCGCGCGCCTGAACGGCCAGCGACGCGATGCACCCGATCACGACGACGGCGGCGCCGGCGCCCCGGGCGGAGGGGCCGAAGCGCTCCGCGAGCAGCTCGGGCACCGTGACGATGCTCCGGCGCGCGGCCATCGCCGTGACGCGCTCCCCCACGGCCCAGCACTGGAGAGCGCCGGTCAGCGGCGCTGACAGGACGATCCACAGCGAGCCGGCCCCGGCCACGGCGAACAGCCCCGGTCCGCCCACGAAGGTGAACGCCGACACCCCCGCCGCCGTGCCCGCGATCCCCACCAGCCACGGGCCCGCGCGGCGTCCCGCGGCGAAGTAGTCGACGGCGTCGCCGCTGCGGCGCGCCCCCCACCAGGCGAGGACCGCCGCGCCGACGAGCAGGGCCGCCAGGACGGTCACTCGCCGCCGTCCCGGAACGTGCGGGCGTACAGCCAGGGGATGAACGGGAGCGGCGCCAGGAAGACCACCGCCACCACCCAGGCGAGGCCGCCGAGGGGGTGTCCGGCGAGGGCCGCGGCGCCGCCGAGGCCGGCGGCGAGCCAGACCAGGATGGCCGCCAGCGTCCAGCGCAGGCCGCGGCCGTCCCGGTGGGCCAGGACCAGCGCACAGGCCGCCACGGCTGCGAGCACCGCCACGGGCAGCGCGAGCGCCGGGACGGCCACGGCCGTCGCCAGGTACGCCAGGGCCAGCGCGGACGCCGTCGCGGGGAGCGCGCGCTGGGGTTTCGCCGCGGCACCGTGTTCGGAGCTCACGGGGAGAGTCTACAATCAGGGTGCATGCCGGCAAACCTGACACCCCAGTACCGGGCGGCCGAGGCGAAGTTCAAGGCGGCACGCACCACCGACGAGAAGAAGGCCGCGCTCGAGGAGATGCTCGCCACCATCCCCAAGCACAAGGGGACGGAGAAGATGCAGGCGGACCTCAAGCGCCGCATGGCGCGCCTGAGGCAGGAGGAGGAGACCCGCTCCACCAAGCACAGCCACGTCGTCCACGTGGATCTGGAGGGCGTGGCGCAGGTCGTGCTCCTGGGGCCGCCGAACAGCGGCAAGTCGGCGCTGCTCGGGGCGCTCACGCGGGCGGAGCCCAACATCGCCGACTACCCGTTCACGACCACCTATCCGCAGCCCGGGATGCTCGTCTTCGAGGACGTGCAGATCCAGCTGGTGGACCTGCCGCCGGTGGCGGCCGAGCACATGGACTCGTGGATGCCCAACGTCGTCCGCGGCGCCGACGCCGCGCTGCTCGTCGTCGACCCCACCTCCGCCGAGCTGCCCGAGGACGTGGAGATCGTGCGCCAGCGCCTGGCGGACGTGCGGATCCCGCTGGTCGGTGATCTCCCCGAGGACGCGGACTACCGGGACACGCCCCTGGCCACCCTCATGGTGGTCACCAAGGTGGACCGCGCCCGTCCCGAGGACGTGGAGGTCATCCGGGAGCTGTACGGGGATGCGTACCCGGTCCTCGAGGTCTCGGTGACCGCGCGGACCGGCGTGGAGGCGCTCAAGGTGGCCATCTGGCGCAGGCTCCAGCTCGTGCGCGTCTACGCCAAGCCGCCGGGCAAACCCGCCGACCACCACGACCCCTTCGTGCTGCCGGCGGGAGCCACCGTGGTCGACCTCGCCGAGCGCGTCCACCGGGACCTGGCCGCCAACCTCGGCTTCGCCCGGGTGTGGGGGGCCAAGCTCGACGGCCAGCGCGTGGCGCGCGACTTCGAGCTCCGCGACCGCGACATCGTCGAGCTCCACTGACGTCGCGGGGGGTGGGTGGGCGGCGACGCGCGGCCTGCGGCCTCGTCGAGCCGGCAGCGGGCGGGGGCCCGGAGGCTGTCCTCAGCCGTCGCAGAAGCCCCCGGGATTCAGCCCGCTCCCTGCGGAGGGTGGGTGGGGGGCAGGACGCGGCCTGCGGCCTCGTCGAGCCGGCAGCGGGCGGGGGCCCGGAGGCTGTCCTCAGCCGTCGCAGAAGCCCCCCGGGATTCAGCCCGCTCCCCACGGCCCCAACCTGCACGGCGAAGCACCCCAGGGGTAAGATTGTCGCCCAGGGGGTCAATACTTCTGTCGCTTGACACCAACCCGTCCCCCGTGTCTCCAAGCCCTTTCCGTCCTTCCGCCGGCCTGAGCCGGCAACGCGCCCGGCTGTCGGAGGGTGGCGGCGCCGTGGCGCAGCAGGACCACGTAGCCGCGCCCTTCAGGGCGCGGGGCGGGGGGCCAAGTGGCGGAAAGAGATCCGAGGCGGAATTGACGTCCGCCTCGCGCGGGGGTTCGGGGGCCGGGGCCGCGGAGGTTGGTCGGGGGGCAGCCGGACCCCCGCGAAAGGAAGACCGGGCCCGCCCTGAGGCGGACCCGGTCGTTTCCGGCTGGCCGGATCGGAGACTAGTGGTGGCCGTTCCGCCGCAGGTGCGGCGTGCACGAGTTGATCGCCTGGCAGGTCTCGTACTTGTTGTTGAAGGTGTCGAGGAGGGAGGCGTAGTAGTTCGCCATCTCAGCCTGGTGCCGGTCGGTGAACGCCATGTGGAAGTCGATGCTGCCGCTCGACGACGATGCCCTGGTTGCACAGCCAGTTCTCGGCCTCGGAGATGAGCGGGAACCCGTCGGCGTTGCCGATGTTGAGCTTCGCCGCGATGAGCTGCGCGATGAGCATCGAGAAGTCGGTGCCGTTGGGCTTGGACGCGTAGCCGACGCCGTTGAGGAAGTCCTGGCCGGCGAGGGTGCCGTCCTGCGCCGTTCTGGGTGATGACGATGCCGCAGATCGTCATGGACGCCGGGCACCGGTGTCCCAGTACCAGTCGTGGTTCTTGTAGTAGCCGATGGTCCGGGTGCACAGGGCGCCCAGCGGCGCCGTTGGACATGTCGCCGTAGCTGTAGGCGTAGGGCGTGCCGTCGAGGTACATCCGGCGGGGCTGCCGCCGTCGTCGGCGGCGGTCGTGAGGCTCTGGGAGTGGATGTGGCCGTCGTTGGAGGATCCGGCGAGGTCGCCGTAGCCGTTGGCCTGGATGGCGATCGCCGGTGAAGAAGTCGCCTGGCATGGAGCCGACGAAGTGCCGGCGATGGATCCCGGCGTGAGTGGACAGTGCGAGCTGGTAGAGGCCCGAGGGCGCGTCCGTGCCGTTGGCCGTGTTGGTCCAGATGTAGGCGGTGCCGTCGGCGGAGAACGCCAGGTCGGCGCCGGCCTCGTGGACGACCGTCCCGTTGGCCGGAGTTGACCACGCTGGCCCGAGCGGGGTGGCAACGGCCGTGCCGAGGTTCACCGTGTAGATGTCGTCCGTGTCCTCGCTGGCGACGTACAGCGTCCCCGGGGCGAAAAGCCCGCCAGCACGACGCCTGGCACGACGTGGCGCCGCTGGTGTCTTGACAGCAGGCCGACGGCGTGGCGGTACCGGTGGCAACGTCGTAGTAGCCTAGCGTGCCGGTACCCTGGTAGTCGCCGTTGGAAGCGATCTGGGGTGAGTACTTGTCGACGAAATAGATCTTCGAGCCGTCGGGGGTGCAGGCGATGGCGTCGACCTGGTTGAGGGACAGGGTGCCGTTGGCCAGCGGGATCAGGTCGGCGTGGCCGGTGAGGGGTTCGGCGATCACCCGGAACAGGTAGGAGACACCGTCCTGAGGTTGGGCGCTGTCGGAAAGGTAAAGGACCTGCCCGAGAGGGGTGGTCGTGTTGGACGTCTGGACGCCGTGTGCCGGTACGCTGCTGGCTACGAGCAGCGCCATCACGGCGAGGACAAGGTAACGGGCGGGGTGGGCTTTCATCGTTCTCTCCTTGGTGTCGGCCGGACCGCGCTGGCCGGCGGGGGTATCAGGCTTCGCCGTCGGGAACCGGAGTTGAACCGCCTCCGGGAGGGTGGACACTGGGATGCGCGGGGAGCGCCGTGGCCGGACGCGGAAGGTCATCGGTCTCCTCCCCGGTGCCTCGAGCGGTCAGGCGCCGGGCGGGGGCTCGGGTGGCCGCTGTTGGGCTGTTGCGTTTCGGGCTTGCCGGCCTCCACGTTGAGCGTGCCCGCGAACTCCCGGCCGAGGTACTCCTCGAGCCACGCCACGAGCGTCCGGAAGTCGCCGAAGTAGTGCTCCTCGTCGGTGCCGAGCCGCGAGACGAAGGAGCCGAACCGGGGCCGGGCGCCGGAGGATTCGCGAGGTTCCGCCCAGAAGCGCAGCAGGAACGAGGCCGCCACCCGCGGGCTCGCCCCAGACACGCGAGACGCCTGGAATCCATCGGCGGACCGTCGCTCCCGCGGAGGTGCCGGTGCGTGGTTCTTCACCGCTGATCCCGTTGGATCGTGCACCCGAGGGCCTTTCCTGGAGCGATCCTCATTCTCATGTGCGTCAACGTACGCTGGCGCCGTCAGGAGAACGTCAGGAGAACGTGATCTCAATATAATGTCACTAATGTGTCGCGGAAACCATGCTCCGAAAGGCCTCCTATGCGGATGGACCGGTACCCGGTTCCCTGGCACCGCCAGCGGGCCGGCCGGTGCCGAGGCTCCGGGACGGCGCGGCAAGAGGCCCGGGGACTGGCGTCTCCCGGGCCTCCGAAGTGGCGACGTCTGGGTGCCGCGATTCTAGTTGCGCGGCTGCCTCTGCTTGCAGTCGCGGGAGTCCTCGCAGCAGTTCTGCTCGTACATCTCGTTGAAGCGCGCGAGCTGGCAGGCGTAGATGTGGGCCTTGAGCATCTTGCAGAACGACGGGAACTTCTTGTGGAAGTCGATCCGGCCGTCCACGACGATGCCCGCTTCGCACAGAAACGTTTCGATGTCGTCCATCCACTTGATGCAGGCGCTCCCGCCGGTGTTGAGCTTGGCGGCGATGAGCTGGGCGATGAGCATGGAGAAGTCGGTAGCGTTGGGACGCTTGTCGTAGCCTTCACCGTTGAGGAACGCCTGACCGGCCTCGGCGAAATCGCGGGACTGGTCGCTTCCGTACTGGCTGATGCCGACGCCGCAGAGGGTGAGGGACGCAGGGTAGTCGGGCGAGCCGTAGTTCCAGTCGTGGTTCTTGTAGCAACCGATGGTGCGGGTGCAGAGGATCAGCGGCCCGTTGCTCATGTCGCCGTAGTTGTAGTCGTAGGGCTGCACCGTTGAGATACATGGGGTAGGGGCTGCCCATAGTTGTCGTGCGCGTCAGAGGTTCTGCGAGTGAAGGTGGTCGTCGCGGGAAGAGCCCGCCATGCAGCCGAGACCGTTGGCGCGGATGGCAATGCCGGTGAAGTAGTCGTTGGGACTGAGGTCTTCGACGGAACCAGGTGTGCCAGCGGACGTTACCGGGCGAGCTTGGGGAGCTGCAGCCTGTAGAGTCCCTCGGGCGCGGTTCTGGTCGGCGTCGTGTTTGACGTGTTCGTCCACAAGGTACACTGGTGCCGTCGGCCCCGAACGCCAGGTCGGCACCTGCCTCATGGACCGTCACGCCGTTGTACTGAGCGGAGCCGACGACTGTTGTGGTCGGCCGTGGCCACGTCGACCGAGTAGATGTCGTCGGTCGTCTGGCTTGCGACGTAGAGCGTTTCCCGATGGAGAGAACCCGGCGAGCACAACCCCGGGTACGATCTGGTCGGTCGCGCTGTCTCTCAGCGGTGCCGACTCTTGGTGACGCGCCCGTGGCGACGTCGAACCTGACCAAGGCTCCGGTTCCATAGTATTGGCCGCCCCTGGAAGATGTTCGTCCGTGTACTTATCGACGAAGAGGATAGTGGACCCGTCCGGCGTCGCAGGCCATGGCGTCGACTTGGTTGTAGGGGACCATTCCGTTCGGGAGCGGCTCCAGGTTGGCGACGCCCCCGGCCGGGTCGATGTGGACCTTGAAGAAGTACGACACCCCGTCCGTCGGGTCTGGCACTGTCGCTCAGGAAGAGGGTCTCCCCGAGCGGAACGCAGGTTTCGGCGTGACGCAGAAGTCGCCCACCGTCGGGGCGGCGGCCGGCGCCAGCCCGGCGACGAGCGCCAGGACCGAGCGCGAGCCCCACGAGCTTCATGCTTCTCGGACTCATTTCTTGCTCCTTTCGAGGCCACCGGTAGGTGGCCGGGCGGGAGACGGCGCGTCGTCCGGGCGCCCTCCCGCAGGTTCGAGCTTCGCTGCGGAGCCGTGCTCCGTTACGCGGGTTCGCCTCACCGTTCACGGGGCCCGCCTCCTCTTGGTCCGCTGTTTCAACGACCGACCGCCCGCCGCTTCGGGAGCTGACCCGGCGGAGTCGGGGACGGCCTGGCGGCGACGCCTGTCCGCCGTTTCGTCCCCGGTCGCCGGCCCCCTGCCGTCGAGCGGCCTTCCGAACTGTTCCTGCAGCCGCTCCTGCAGCCAGGAGATGAGACTCTCGATGTCCGAGAAGTTCGTCTCGTCGCCCGAGCCGAGGTGCGACACGAATCCTGCGAGGCGCCGACGCGAGCCCCGTGCCTCTCTCGGCTCGGCGGAAATGCGCAGCAGGAACGACTCGCTCCGCCTGGCACCGGCGTCGTTGCGGACCGCGGCTGAGTCCTTCGCGGTGCTGGCGGCGCGGGCCTCGTCGTGAGCTTCGACCCGGGGCGTCACGGTCTCTCTCCCCTCCCTCTTCGCTGCGCTGGCCCTTCCGCCGGTTGCTCCGGCAGGGCTGGTGCCGGTTGTCCTCTTCAGGTGGTCTTCAAGATGACGGCACAGCGTCAGGAGATCGTCAGCAACCTGTGACCGACGGCACAAGACGTGGAACCCTCGGAGGAAGGCCCCTATCCACCGGAGGCGGAATTGGTTAGGATCGAATTCATGAGCGTCTTGAAGATTCATCTTCTGGGTGGCCTCGAAGCCATCCTCGACGGCCGGCCCGTGACCGGGTTCGAGTCGAAGAAGGTGCGGGCGCTCTTCACGCTCCTCGTGATGGCCGAGGACGGCCACGGGCTGAGCCGGGACCGGCTGGCCGCGATGCTGTGGCCCGATGCCGACGAGCGAGCCGCCCGCCGCAACCTGCGGCAGGCCCTCTACAACCTGCGGACCGCCCTGCCGGGCGGAGGTGACGCCGGGCCGGAGTTCATCGTCCTCACGCGGGAGACCGCGGCGTTCAACCGGCACGCCGAGCACTGGGTGGACGTCGAGGTGTTCGAGGGCAAGCTGGCGCGGGGGCTGGCGGACGGCGGGTGTTCGGATCCCCGGGCGGTGGCGGCGGCGGTGCAGCTGTACCGGGGCGACTTCCTGTCCGGGTTCTTCATCGAAGGCAGCCCCGAGTTCGAGCAGTTCGTGCTCGTGCAGCAGGAGAGGCTCCGGGAGGCGGCGATCGGGGCCATCAGGAGCCTGGTGAGGCATCACTCCGACCGGGGCGAGTACTCTCAGGCCATCCTCTTCGCGCGGCGCCAGCTCGAGTTCGACGCGCTGTCAGAGGAGGCCCACCGGAACCTGATGCGCCTCTACGCCCTCTCGGGGCGGCGCAGCCGGGCTCTGGGCCAGTACGAGAAGTGCCTCAACGTGCTGCGCCTCGAGCTCGGCGTGGAGCCGCTCGAAGAGACCACCGAGCTCTACAAGGCGATCCTCGCCGAGGAGGTGGAGGCGGTGGGACTGCGTGCGGAGGGCCTCCCGCAGTGTCCCACCATCCCCCTCGCGGGACGCCGGGCCGACTACGAGCGGCTGCGGGAGTGCTGGGAGCACGTGCTCCGGGGCCACGGACGGCTCACCCTGGTGGAGGGCGAGACCGGCGTGGGCAAGAGCCGGCTGGCGAAGGCGCTGATCCACGACGTCGCCTCACGGCACTCCGTCAGGGTGCTCCTCGCCCGCTGTCAGGGACGGGCCGTCACCGGGACCTTCGAGCCCATCGGGGACGCTCTCCGCTCCCTGGTCGCGGTCTTCGAGGAGGAGCCCGAGGAGGTGCTGGGACGGCTCCCGGAGGAGGCGCGGCCCACCCTCGCACGGCTCATGGTCGAGGCGGCCGGGATCGAGCTCGTGGACGGCATCCCGGCGCTCCCCGACGGCTCGGACGCGCTGGGGGTCGAGGAGACGCTGGTGTCGCTCTTCGACCTGCTCCTCGACCCGGAGAATCCCGAAGAGCTCTCCGCGCTGATCGTACTCCTCGACGGCGTCCAGGCGGCCGACCCCGGAACCATCGCACTTCTCCGTGGGCTGCTGCCCCTCCTGGCGCACCGGCCCGTGTGGCTTCTGGGCACCGTCGACTCCGACGAGATCGGCCCGGCGCACGGTCTCAGGGGAATCCTCGACGACCCGCAGATCGCTCGCCAGACGGACCGCGTCCGGCTTGGCCGGCTGGTGGCGGGGGACAACGACCTCATCGCGGAGTCGATGGTGGGCGAGAGCCAGGCGGAGATCCTCGGGAGGTTCCTGCGCGAGCGGGCGGACGGCCTGCCCCTGGCCATCGTGGAGTGGGTCAACGTGCTCTGCGACGAGGCGTGCCTGGCGCCCCAGGGCGAGGGGCGGTGGACCCTGGACGTGGAGCGCCTCGCCACGAGCTTCCGCGACGTGCACACCCTTGGAGACCTGCTGCTGAACCGTATCAACCGGCTTCCCGACTCGGCGCGCCGGCTGCTCACCTTCGCGGCGGTCATCGGACGCACCTTCGATGCGGACTTCCTCGCCGACGCGGCCAACGAGCACCTGCACGTCATCGAGACCGGCATCGAGCTTGCCCTGGAGCGCTGGCTGGTCCGCCACTTCCCCCAGCACTGGTTCGACAGCCGCCGCGAGCGCGACGTCGTGCTGTGGTCCCGGGGTGCCCGGCGGGGCACGTTCCAGCTCACCCACGTGCCGCTGCACGAGATCCTCTACACCACGGTCAGCCCGCTGCGCCGGCAGCACCTCCACCGGCAGGTGGCCAACGCCATCGAGCGGCAGGTGCCGGCGGGAGACCGGACGGCGTTCGTGGAGGAGCTGGCGCACCACCACGCCATGGCCGCCAGCTGGGAGCCGTGCCTGGAGTACCTTGTCGCCGCGATGGACAAGGCTCTGCGGCTTGGGGCGCTGGCCACGGCCGAGGCGCATTGCACGGCGGCGCTGGACGTCCTCGCCCAGCTCGAGG
>CAVVTR010000006.1:0-366635 GCA_963751245.1 uncultured Acidobacteriota bacterium
ATGGCCATGCAGCCGCAGAGGTGGGTCGTTGACGACCTGCGGCCGTGGCCTCGTCGGTGCGTCTCCGACGCCCGCCTCATGGGCGCTCCAGCGCGTGTCACGGCTGCTCCTCTCCTCGTCGTCGAAGTCCATCTCGAAGTACGAGCTGGTAGTGTCGTACAGCAGCAGGTCGACCTCGAGGTTGAGGAGGTTCGCGGTGGAGAAGAACACCGCCTTCTGGATCTCCTCGGAGGCATCCAGGAGGAAGTCCATCGCCCGATAGAGCTGCTCGTCGTAGACGGCCTCCGGCGCGTCTGGCAGGAAGACGTCGCCCTCCAGCCACGAAGGGGTAGCGTGCTTGCTCAGCGGCTCCAAGGCCCGGTTGGCGACCATGGCGAGGATGCAGGCGGTGAGGCCGGAAGGATCGCTGAATCGCCGCCCCTTCGCGAGCTTCGTCAGCTCGGCTCCGATCTCCAGCCGGTCCCATACACCGTGCAGCACCCAGGCGGCACCCATCGGCCTGCTCTCGACGAAGCGCACGGAGTCGCCTCCCACGGCGGCGTGCACGCCGAGCTCGTCCTCGGGGCCGAGGAAGCGGGCGATGCTCTGTACCAGCCGTCGCAGACCCTCCTCGTCGATCTCGTCCCGTCGACCGAAGTTGTAGATGAAGTGTGGCTTGGGCCGCTTGGTCTGCGGGTCGCGGTAGTTGTGGGCGAGCTGGACGTACTCGACGACGGAGCCGTCCTTGTTCTTCCGCTGGGTCCGCCTCAGGTACATGGCTACAGCGTAGATGTGTAGATTCTTACTTGTCAAGCTACAGAAGCGAAACCGTGTTACTACGTCTTTTTGACTTTCACACGGCCTCAAAAATCCTAACCTTCTGCATCCCGGTAGCTTGCAATTCTTGAAGGCGCCAATGTGTGCTCACTTCTGTGGAAGGCGGGCCTTGGCGATCACTGGTTTAGCCCGTCGCATGTGGCAGGACCGCTCGGTGCCACTGGTAACGATTTGATCCCCGCCAAGCCTGCACGTCTCTCAGCGCCTCATGCTCCAAGGCGCCGGTGACGCATTTACGACAACAAATCGTTAGCGGTGGCACCGTACACTCTCCAAGCCTGTAGGGCTCTCCAGCACCACAAACGAGCCTTCATCACTCCGCTTCCTGTTCCGGTACGCAGCCTCCAGGTCCGTGGCTCCGACACCAAGTTCTGCACCACGCTCGCCTGCACGTCGCCAGGGGTGGCTCCGACTGCGGCCCGGACCAGGTCTCGACCCGCAAACGCGGACCACAAATCGTAGCGGGCTGAACCCCGAGCTGCTTCTGCTGATGCCGAGGCCAGCCTCCCCCACCCCCCCACGCTGCCCCGAACGCCGGCACCTCAGGCTGCGCCTCGCCGCCCGCCCCTCCCACCGCGAGGAGAGCGGTGGCATCGTACACCCTCCAAGCCTGCAGGGCTCTCCAGTACCACAAACGAGCCTTCATCACTCCGCTTCCCGCTCCGGTCCGCAGCCGCTTCCGCCGTGCCGCTGTCTCGTGCTCCTGCGCTCCCTCCCAGCGCTATCGTGGCACGGTCGGCCATCGGCTGCCGCCCTGTATCCAGCCCCTCGCCCCGTCCTAAAGGGCGCGACTCGCCTCGTCCGCTGGATCCTCAGGTCGCGTCTCGGCGCCGGAACCCGGGGCTCACGCGCACATGGCGAGGGGGCCAGGGGTTGTGATGGGCTTTTTTTTTACACTCTTCGGCTTGGTGTGGTAGTGTGATGACACTTCGATGATGCCGCGGCGCCCGCCCGGGCACGGGGCCTCACCGGATCTCGAGACGATGCGGGAGGCGCAGATGCAGCGGACCCTCGGCGGCACCACACCCCGTTCCCCGGTCACCTCCACCACGATCCCGGCCAGGCGTTCGAGAGCGCCGCGGGCGGTCCTCGCGGCCGCGGCCGGCCTCGTCCTCGCGCTTCTGGCAGCGCCGGCGGCAGCGGCTGACAGCTCCATCCACCCCGCTCTGCTCTGGACGCGCTACCTCGGCGGGGCCAGGGTATGACGAGGCTTCGCGTGTCGTGGCGGACGGACAGGGGGGAGTGTGGCTGGCCGGGACGACCAGCGATGCCGCCTCGTGGGACACCGAGGGCGTGACGCCGGTGCACCTCGGCCCCGGCGGCGGTGAGGCCGACGTGTTCCTGGCTCACTGGACGCCGACGGCCATCTGAAGGCTCTGGTCTTCCTCGGAGGCAGTGCCGGGGAGACGGTGGGCGGCCTGGTCCGGACTCCGCGAGGGCGACCTCGTCGTCGCCGGCGGTACCGAGTCGACGGACTTCCCCACCACACCCGGAGCCTTCCAGGAGGCCTCAGCAGGGTGCTGAAGACGCCTTCGTCGCCAAGGTGGACGCGACCGGCACGCTCGTCTGGTCAACGTTGCTCGGTGGCGGGCCATCGGACAACGCTTCCGGCAACGACGTGGCGACCGCGATCGCCCTGCTTCCGGGCGGCGCCACCGTTGTCGGGGGATTCATGTCCTCGGTCGGATTCCCCTCCATGAACCCGTCTGCAGTCGGTCGACGGGGACACGCATCGCCGACGGCTTCCTCGGCCGTGCTCTCCGCGGACGGCAGCACGCTGGAGCTCTCGACACCCCTGGGCGGGTCAGGGTACGACCGGATCACGAGTGTCGCTGTGACCGGCGCCGGCAACATCCTCGCCGCCGGAGTGACAGGGTCGGTGGACTTCCCAGTCGCTCTGGCGTACCAGGCCGACGAAGTCCAGCGGCGACGATGGGTTCGTCCTCGAGCTTTCCTGGCCCGATCGTGAGGTCCTGTTCAGCACGTACCTCGGAGGTTTCAGCGACGACGCGGCCGAGGCGGTCGTCGTCGGACACGGGGGGCCATCCCGTCGTCGCCGGCGCGACGATGGGTTGGCAGGACTTCCCCAGGACGCCGGTGCCTATTCCATCAGGTCGAGACCCTACAGTCTACTACCTGTTCCTCACCACCATGGCCACCGACGGGTCGGGACTCGTCGGCAGCGGGCTCTTCCCCTCGAGGTCATGCTCCTCGGGGTCGGGTCTCGGCCGGCGTATCCGCCGCCCGAGGGGATCTCGCTCGCATGTCGATGCCGACGGGACGACGGTGGGCCTCGGGATGGACGGACTCGACGGACTTGCCCCTCGTTGGTGCCCTCCAGGACCGCATGCTTGCGCATGATGGCTTCGTGACCGTTTTTTCCGAGGACGGGACGGATGTGGCCTTCTCGACGTATTTCGGAGGAACCGGAAACGACGCGGTGCAACGACCTGGCGTTCGGTCCCTCCGGTGCCGTCGTTCTCGCCGGGACCACGGAGTCCTCGCGACCTCCCGAAGCGCCGTCAACGCGTACCACGGCGGCGGCGACGTCTTCGTGGCCCGGGCTGACGACGGAATCTCCGGCGCCTGGCGCGTCGACGGCGAGCGCGGCGCCCACCTCGGGGCTCGGCGCCGCTCGACGGTTTCCTTCACCGGGAGCGCCTCCGGCGGAACCGCGTCTACACCTACGACTGGGACTTCGGCGACGGCTCGCCGCACTCCTCCGCAGCTCGAGCCCCGTCCACACGTACACCGTCGGCGGGACCTACACCGCGACGCTCACGGTCACCGACTCGGCGGGCTGCCACGGCCTCCGCCTCGGTCGAGATCACCGTCGGACGGCGACCTGCACCATCGGCTGCACCGCGACCGTCCCGCTGATGGCCTCGGGGCTGGCGGCCACGCCGCTGGCGGCGGTGCCGTTCGCCGCGCACGGCCTCGCCGTCCTCGGACTGCCCTCTCACGCCCACCTTCCTGTGGGACTTCGGCGACGGCACCACCTCGACGGAGCAGAACCCGTCCCACGCCTATCCGGCCCAGGGCATCTACGACTGGACGCTGACCGTCACGCTGGGCGAGCACACCTGCCAGCGCCACGGCACCGTGACGGTCACGGGCCTCTCCGACGTCTCGAGCCTGCAGATCATCCCCGCCGTCGCCCACAATCCCGGCGTCGGGCGGCACCTTGTGGCGCACCGACGTCACCGTCGTCAACCGCGGCGCGTCGCCGGCCACGCTGGCCGTCGTCTATGCCAACGACGAGGGCAGCACGCTCCGCGCGGCGACGGTGCCGGCCGGCGGCACGGTGGAGGGGAGGGACATCCTGGCGTCGCTGTTCGGCGTGCCGATGGACGCCGACGAGCCAGGGCACGCTGCAGGTCGCGTCCGACCGGCCGGTGGCGCTCGTCGCCCGCACGTACGACGAGACGACCGCGGGCACCCTCGGCGCGGCCTACCCGGCGCTCGGGCCCACCGACGGCATCACTTCCAGCGAGACTGGGCATCCTTCCGGGCCTGAAGAGCTCGGCGGGCTTTCGCACGAACCTCGGCCTCGTGAACCTCGGCGGCTCCGACGGCCAGGCCCGGGTGACCCTCTACGCGGCCTCCGGCGAGGTCCTCGGCACGCCCCTGGTCCTGAGCGTCCCTGGCGGCCAGTGGATCCCGGTGAACGACGTCTTCGCGCGGGCCGGCGCCGGAGCACAGGACCTGGCCTACGCCACCGTGGAGGTGCTCACGCCCGGCGCCCGCGTCTGGGCCTACGCCTCCGTCGTCGACAACGGCACCGGCGATCCGACCATGGTGCCGATGATCGTGAGGTAGTCCGGCCGGTCGCCGGCCTCAACGGGGCCGGCGGCTTCCGCTCGTGCCGGCGGGCGCCGGGCGGGCGGGGCGGGGGGGTCAGCGTCTGGGCGTGCCGGGCGGTTTGACGGCGGCGAGGTTGATGCCCTTGGCGCCGGCCTCCCGGGCGAGGTCGAGGACGCGGACCACCTTGCCGTAGTCGGCCCCCTGGTCGCCGCGGATGGTCAGCGCCTTCTCCGGCGAGGTCTTGACGGCGCTCTTGATGGCGCTCTCGAGGTCGGCGTCGGGCACGGCCTTGCCGTCGATGAACACCTGGCCCGCCGCGTTGACGACGATCTCCGAGCTGCGCTGCTGCTGGCCGGCCTCCTCCTGCGCCGTGCGCGCCTGGGGAAGCTGCAGCTTGAGGCGCTCGTCGGCGACGAACTGGGTGGTCACGGCGTAGAACAGCAGCAGCTGGAACACCACGTCGATGAGGGGCGACATATCGATCCGGGGGGTGTGCCGCTGCGTGCGGGTGAACCTCATGCGGCTTCCCCGTTCTCCACGCGGCGGACGAGGTGGAGCAGGTCGATCATGCGGACCTCGATGGCGTGGACGAGGTTCTCCGCCCGGCTCTCCAGGTAGGAGTGGAGGAACAGCGCCGGAATGGCGATGAACAGGCCGGCGGCGGTGGTGATGAGGGCCTGGGCGATGCCGCCGGACAGCAGCTGGCCGCGGGCGAGCCCGGCGGAGGAGACGGCTTCGAACACCTGGATCATGCCGAGGACGGTGCCGAGGAGGCCCAGCAGCGGCGCCGCCGCCACCACGGTGGCGAGGGCCGGCAGCCCGCGCTGGAGCTGGCGCAGCTGGTGCCGGCCGGTGTCCTCGAGGAGCTCGCGGAGCTCGTCGTAGGGGGCGCGGCGGTTGTCGATGAGCGCCTGGACCAGGGTGGCGAAGGGGCCCTGGTGCTCGCGGCAGTAGGAGGCGGCGCGCGTGAAGTCGCGCGCGGAGAGCAGCTCGCTCACCACCGCCACCTCGGCGGGCGCCAGGAACTTCGACTCCCGGAGGGTCCACAGGCGCTCCAGGATGATCGCCACGCCCACGATGGAGAGCGCGGCGAGGGGGATCATGATGGGGCCGCCCTTGATGAGCCAGTCGAACACGTCTACCTCCCGTCGTCCGGTGGCCGGACGTTGTAGTAGAAGGTGATGGTCACGCCCTCGTGCTCCACGCCGGTGAGGTCGTCCGGCAGCGGTGGCAGCGGGGACGCGTTGATGATGGCATCGCGTGCCGCGAAGTCCATGGGGGGGTGGTCCGATTCGCGCTGGATCTCCACGCTGGAGACCCGGCCGTTGCGCTCGATGGTGAAGTGGACCCGCACCACGCCCTGGACGCCGAGCTGGGCGATCTCCGGGATCTGCCAGTGGTAGCGGATGCGCCGCAGCATCTCGGCGGCGTACGGCCCCCAGTTGTACCACTGCGTGTCGAAGGTGAGCGGGCCCACGTCGACGTGCCCGCCCTTGCGGTCGGGGACGGCCCCGCCCAGCGACGGCGGAGAGTTGAGGGGCGAGAGCCCCTTGAGGAGCGGGGGCGACGGCGGCGAAGGCTTGCGCTCCTCCACCTGCGGGCGCAGCACCGTCGAAGCACCGTCGTCGGAGGGCTGCTGCTCCGCCGGGGGCACCTGCCGGCGCTCGGGCTGCGGCTGCTCCTGCGGCGCCGCCTGCTGCCGGGGCGGTACCTGGGGCCGCGCTCCCGGCGCGAGCCTGAGATCGTAGGTGTTGCCTCTGGACCCCGGCCGGGTGTCCGCGGCGCCCTCGCCGCCGTGGGCCCGCCGTGAGAGGTCGGAGGCGGGGACGTCGGTGCGGGAGGGCTTCTCCTCCTTCTGGTCCGGCAGGTCCACGAGCTCGAAGCGGATCGGCTTGTCGTCCTGCTTGACCGCCGGGGCCACGGGCCGGACGGGCAGGAGGGACGCCATGGCGGTCTGGGCACGTGGCAGCGACCAGATGAGCAGGAGGTGGAGGAGGATCGACACCTCCACAGCGAGGCGCCAGCGGCGGTCACCGAGAAGTCCCATGCCGGGAGTCATCGTACAAGACTCGTGCCAGCGTGTCTCGGCACTCCCAGCGGGGGGTGTCATCGGGAGGTGCCGCCTTGGCGGGGCCGCGACCGCAAAACCGGCCACGGCGGCGGTGCCGACCGTCTACAATGAGGCGGGAGGCACATGGACTTCGAAGCGACGCTGCGCGCGGTGGGGCGGCAGCTCGACGGGAGCGGCTGCCGGTGGGCGGCCATCGGCGGCGTGGCGGTGGGTGTGTACGGGGTGCCGCGGGCCACCGCGGACATCGACCTGCTCGTGGACGGTGCGTGCGCGCCCCGCCTCGAGGCGCTCCTCAGCGAGCTCGGGTACACGCTGTCGTTCCGCTGGGAGGAGAGCTCCCACTACACGCCCACGCGGCCGGACCGCTGCCCGCTCGACATCCTCCACGCGCACCGGGCGCACTCCCTCGGCATGCTGGCGCGGGCGCAGCGCCGGCCTCTGGCGGCCGACGCCTTCACGCTGCCGGTGGTGGAGCTCGAGGACCTCATCGGCCTGAAGGTGCAGGCGATGGTGAACGATCCGGACCGGTGGCGGGGCGAGCTCGTGGACATGAGGGCGCTGCTCGAGGCGGCCGCCGCCCGCCACGCCTCCGTCGACCTCGGCCGGGTGAGGGAGTACTTTGCGCTGTTCAACGAGGAGCACCAGCTCGAGGAGCTCCTGGAGGGGATCGAGGATGCTCTCCGCTGAGGAGCGTGCGGCCATGCTCGCGGCGGCCCGGGACGGGCGGCTCCGCGAGCAGCTGCGCACCGCGCGCCGGGCGCAGCAGGGGCCGGCCGGCCTGGGGGCCCTGCTGGACTTCCTCACCTCGGCGAGCCGCGTCCTGGGGCCGGTGGCCTCCCTGCCGCGGCTCCGGCCGGGGCAGGGCGCCCGCTTCCTGCTCTGACGTCGGCGCCGCCCCGGAGGGTAGAATCGGCGCGGTGCGGACGGACGACTTCGACTACGACCTCCCGGAGGAGAGCATCGCGCAGCAGGCCCGTCCCCGAGGGGCCTCGCGCCTGATGGTCCTCGACCGCCGCCGGGAGCGCGTGGAGCTGCGCAAGGTGACGGCGCTCCCCGCGCTGCTGAGCGCCGGCGACCTCCTCCTCGTCAACGACGTAAGGGTGATCCCGGCCCGCGTACGGGCGGTGCGGCCCGGGGGCGGGGCCGCCGAGCTCCTCCTCGTCCGCCCCATGGACGGGGCGGCGTGGGAGGTGATGGCGCGCCCGGCCAAGCGGCTCCGCGAGGGCGTCCCCCTGGTGGTGGGCGACGGCGCCGCGGTGCCCCGCGAGCGCCTGCCCGAGGGACGCTGGCGGGTGGAGTTCGACCCGCCGCTGGATGCCGCGCGGATGGAGGCGGTGGGCGAGGTGCCGCTGCCCCCGTACATCCACCGCGAGGGCGGGCCCACCGCGGCCGACCGCCGGCGCTACCAGACGGTGTACGCGGCGCGAGGGAGAGCCGTGGCCGCTCCGACGGCCGGGCTGCACTTCACCCCCGAGCTGCTCGAGGCGTGCCGCGAGCGCGGCGTGGAGGAGGTGCGCGTCACGCTCAACGTGGGCCCCGGCACCTTCCGGCCGGTCCAGGCCGACGATCCGCGGGACCACGTCCTCGACGGCGAGGACTATTCGATCCCGGAGGCCGCGGCATGGAGCCTCAACCGGGCCCTGGCGGCGGGGCGCCGGATCGTGTGCGTGGGGACCACGGCGTGCCGGACCCTGGAGCACGCCCTGGCGGCGGGGCGCGGGCGGGTGCGGCCGGGCCCGGGCCTGGCGGACATCTTCATCCTGCCGCCGTACCGGTTCCGCGGCACGGGGGCGCTGCTCACGAACTTCCACCTCCCGCGCTCGACGCTGCTCATGCTGGTGTCGGCGCTGGCGGGCCGGGAGCGCGTCCTCGACGCCTACCGCACGGCGGTGGCCGCAGGATTCCGCTTCTATTCGTTCGGCGACGCCACGCTCGTGCTGTGACCCCGGTACGCCTGGCGTAGAATGGCCTCCGCCTGAGGAGCCCGCTGCATCCAAGCTCCGGCTGCGGTTCGCGCCGGCATCCGCCGGCGCCGGTCCCCGCGGAACGGCCTCGACGCGGGTTGAGGCTGTGTTCGGGGCGGCCCCGCGCGGTCGCGCCGCCGGGACCGGGAGGGCCGCCGCCGGCCGGAAGGACGGGCTCCTCCGGGGAGGGAGGCTCCTGATGCGTGTGAAAGCTGCTCTCAGTGTCTTCGCGACCGTTGCGCTCCTGCTCGCTTCCGCCACCGTCTCCGCCGCCGCCTCGTTCTTCGACGTGCTGCCGGCGGCCGATCCCGACCCCGGCGTGCCCACCGCCCGGCGGGTGCTGGGCTACGAGTGGGGCGAGAGGATCAGCGACCCGGACCAGCTGCTGACCTACGCCCGGGCTCTGGCGGCGGGGGCTCCGTCCCGGGTCCGGCTCGTGGAGTACGCGACCTCTCTGGAGGGACGCCCGCTGGTGCTGCTGCTCGTCAGCGCTCCGGACAACCTGGCGAAGCTGGACGGCATCCGGGACGCCCTGGGACGGCTGGGCGACCCCCGCGTCACGAACCCAACGCAGGCCTCGGAGATCGAGAAGACGCTCCCCGCGGTGGTGTGGGTGGCGTGCTCGGTGCACGGCGACGAGACCTCAGGGGGCGACGCGGGGCTGGCGCTGGCCTATTACCTGGCCTCGGCGCGGGCGCCGGAGATCCAGACGATCCTGGAGCACACGGTGGTGATCGTCGACCCGATGCAGAACCCGGACGGGCGGGCCCGCTTCGTGGACTCGACCCGCGCGGCCCGCGGCGTGGTGCCCGATCCGTCCCCGGCCAGCGCCGAACACATCCAGCCGTGGCCCGGCGGCCGCGTCTCCCACGAGCTCTTCGACCTCAACCGCGACTGGTTCGCGCTGACCCACCCGGAGACCCGCGGGCGGGTGACGGCGATGCTGCGCTGGCACCCGCAGGTGGTGATGGACCTTCACGAGATGGGCGCCGACATGGGCTACTACTTCGCACCGCCCGCCGCCCCGTACAACCCGCTCCTGTCCAAGGACCAGATGGCGCTGTGGCAGCTCCTGGGCAAGGCCAACGGCGCCGCCTTCGACGCCCGGGGCTGGCGGTACTGGACCCGCGAGCAGTTCGACGCGTTCTACCCCGGCTACGGGGAGTCCTGGCCCTACTTCTCCGGGGCCGTCGGAATGACCTTCGAGCAGGCGTCGAGCCGCGGGCTGGTGACCCGCCTGGAGGACGGCTCGCTGCTGACCTACACCGATGCCGTGCAGCACCACCTCGTCGCCGCGTTCTTCTCGTGCCGCACAGTGGCGGACCACCGCGCCCGGTTCCTCGAGGCCTGGCGCGCCTACCGTGAGAGCGCCGTGGACGAAGCCCGCAAGGGCGCGGTCAGGGCCTGGGTGCTCGAGCCCGGAGACGCGCCGCTGCGCGCCTCGGCGTTGGCCTCCCTGCTCGTCCGCCAGGGCATCGAGGTGCGGAGGGTCACGGCGGACGGCGGGGGCATCGCGGCGGGCAGCTACGTCGTCCCCATGGACCAGCCCCTGGGTCGCCTTGCCCAGACCCTGCTACAGCCCGACTTCAGCATGGGGAAGGCGTTCGAGGAGGAGCAGGAGCGGCGCGACGCCAAGCGTTTGGGCGAGCAGATCTACGACATCACGGCGTGGTCGCTGCCGTTGCTGTGGGAGGTCCCGGCGCGGACGGTGGCGGCACTGCCGGCGGGACTCGCCACCGCCCCCGTGACCGCAGCGGGTGTGCCGGCGGGCGCGGTGGCGGCGGGCCACGGCGCCGTCGCCTTTCTGCTGCCGTGGGACAGCGTCGCGGCGGTGCGCGCCACCGCCACGCTGCTGCGCGGCGGCGTGAAGCTCTACGCGGCCGGGAAGGCGTTCACCATCGGCGGCCGGCACTACCACCGGGGCACGGTGGTCATCCGGCGCGCGGGAAACGGTGAGGACCTCCCAACGAAGCTGGAGCAGGCGGCGCGCGAGACGGGCGTCACCTTCTACGGCACCGACACGAGCTACGCCGAGGAGGGCGTGGACCTGGGATCGAGCAACGTGAGGTACCTGAAGGCGCCGCGCGTGGCGCTGCTGTGGGACGTCCCCACGTCGCCCACCGCCGCGGGCGCCGAGAGGTACGCCATGGAGTTCGAGTTCAACTACCCGGTCACGGTGGTGCGGACCTCGTCCCTCGGCCGCGCCGACCTGTCCGACTTCGACGTCATCGTCCTGCCGGACGGGAGCCGGCGCTCCTCCGGGTACGCCCAGGCGCTGGGCAAGCGGGGGGCCGAGCGGCTGGCGTCCTGGGTGGACCAGGGCGGGGTGCTTGTCGGCATCGGCGCCGGCGCCGCCTACCTGACGGACGAGAAGGTGGGGCTGCTGAGCACCTCGTTGGAGGAGCGGGGCGAGGACGAGACCGGAAGAGGCAAGGCCGAGGGGAAGCAGAAGCCGCCGGCGAGGGGCTCGGAGCAGGCACAGCCGGACAAGGAGATGCCTCCCAACGTGCCCGGCGCCATCCTTCGGGTGGACCTCGATCCGGACACCGTGTTTGCCGCCGGCTTCCCGTCGGGGCACGTGGACGTGATGGTCGACTCGAACCGCATCTTCGTGCCCCTCGAGCCCGGCGAGGGGACCAACGCGGGCGTCTACGCCGCCGGCAAGGACCTGCTCCGCGCCGGCTTCATGCTGGAGGCGTCACGCCGGCAGGTGCCGGGCGCGGCGTACCTGATGGTGCAGCCGCACGGCCGCGGCAAGGTGATCGCTTTCGCCGAGGACCCAGCCTATCGGGGGTTTACCGACGGGAGCATGGTGCTGCTGGCCGACGCGGTGTTCCTGGGTCCGGCGTTCTGATCCGCCGCCCGGCGGCGCCGGGGCCCTCGTTGCGACCGCGGTCCCTTACCATGGGTAGGGCGGGAGGCTGACGGTGAGAGCGTGGTCGTGGGTGGTCTTCGGTGTCCTGGTGGTGGGCCTGCTGGCCCTGGACCTCATGGTCTTCCACCACCGAGCACACCGGGAGCGCCTGCGCACCGCGGCTTGGTGGAGCGTCTTCTGGGTCGGCCTCGGCCTGTCGTTCTCGCTGTTCGTGGGGTGGAGCCGGGGTCACGACGCGGCGCTGGCGTACCTGACGGCGTTCCTCATCGAGAAGTCGCTGTCCGTGGACAACCTCTTCGTCTTCCTCGCCCTGTTCACGTACTTCGGGATCGAGGAGCGCTTCCAGCACTGGGTGCTGTTCTGGGGCATCCTCGGCGCGCTCGTGACCCGGGGCGCGTTCATCTTCGCGGGGGTGGCGCTGCTGTCGACCTTCCACTGGCTCATCTACGTGCTCGGGGCTGTCCTGGTGGGAACCGGGGCGCGGCTGGCGCTGAGCCGGTCAGAGGAGGTGCACCCGGAGCGGAACGTGGTGGTGCGGACCGCCGCACGGGTGTTCCCGGTTCTGCGCTCCTACACGGGGCAGGGCTTCGTGGTGCGCCGGAACGGGAAGGTGTGGGTGACCCCCATGCTGCTGGTGCTCCTCGCCATCGAGAGCACCGACGTGATGTTCGCCGTGGACTCGGTGCCCGCCGTGCTGGCCGTGAGCCGCGACGTGTTCGTGGTCTACTCCTCGAACATCTTCGCCATCCTCGGCTTGAGGGCGCTCTACTTCGTGCTCGCCGGGGTGATGAGGGAGCTCCGCTTCCTCAAGCCGGCGCTCGCGGTGGTGCTCGTCCTCATCGGCGCCAAGATGCTCCTCGAGGAGGTCGTCCAGGTCCCCACCGTGGTCTCGCTGGTGGCGGTCGCGGTGGTGCTGGGGGTGGCCTCGGCGGCGTCACTGCTGTTCCCCGGGTGGCGGTGAGTCCGCGGAGGAGGCGGCGGGGAGTGAGCGGCGGAAGAGCGTCCGGCGGGGGCGCGGTTCTTCCTCTCGGAGGCGGCAATGGACGATTCCGATCGCGGCGCGACAAGGGTGGAGAAGGACACGCTGGGAAGCATGGAGGTGCCGGCGCGCGCCCTCTACGGCGCGCAGACCGCGAGGGCGGTGGCCAACTTCCCCGTGAGCGGCTGGACGCTTCCCCCCCGGTTCCTCTCGGTGCTCGCCGACATCAAGGCGTCCTTCGCCCGGGCCAACGCCGCCATGGGCGCCATTCCCGAGGAGCTCGCCCGCGCCATCGCCGACGCTGCGGGCGAGGTGGCGCGCGGGGGACACAGGGACCAGTTCCCGGTGGACGTCTTCCAGACGGGATCCGGCACCTCCACGAACATGAACATGAACGAGGTCGTGGCGCACCTCGCCAACCGGGCCCTCGGCGGCGACCCGGCGGCGCACCGCCCCGTCCACCCCAACGACCACGTGAACAAGGGGCAGTCCTCCAACGACGTCGTTCCCGCCGCCCTGCGGGTGGCGGCACTGCTGTCGCTGCGCGACGAGGTGCGCCCGGCGGTGGAGTCCGTCGTGGCGGAGCTGAGGCGGCTGGCGCGGGCGCACCGGACCACGGTGACGCTGGGACGGACGCACTTCATGGACGCGGTGCCGACCACCTACGGAAGGGTCTTCGAGGCCTGGGCCGCGCGGGTCGAGGCGGCCCTGGCGCGGGCGGGAGAAACCTCGAGGTCGCTGGAGGCGCTGCCGCTGGGCGGCACCGCCGTGGGCACGGGGATCGGAGCCAACGGCCTGGCGGTGGAGCGGGCGGTGAAGGACCTCGGCACCAGGCTGGAGCTCCCCCTGGTCCTCCTCGCCAACCCGGCGGTGGGGATCGCCGCCCAGGAGGCGCCCATCGCCTTCGCGGACGCGCTGGCCGACGTGGCCCGGACGCTCCTCGCCGTGGCGAACGACCTGAGGCTCCGCTCCTCGGGGCCGTTCGGGGGGCTCGGCGAGCTGCGGCTGCCGGCCGTGCAGCCGGGATCGTCCATCATGCCGGGCAAGGTGAACCCCGTGATCCCGGAGGCCGTGGTACAGGTCGGCATCCAGGTGGAGGGGCTGGCCGCCGCCTGCCGGGGCACGGTACTGCTGCACCAGCTCGACCTCTCCCACGGGAACCCCCTCCTGGCGTGGAACCTCGACACCATGGCCCGGCTCGTGTCCGCCGCGTCCCGGATCCTTGCCGAGCGCTGCCTGGAAGGGCTGGAGGTGGACGAGGCCCGCGCCCGGGCGCACGCCGAGGCCAGCCCGGCCATGGCCACGGCCCTCGCCGGAAGGCTCGGCTACGAGGCCGCCGCGGAGGTGGCCAAGGCCGCCGAGGCGGCGGGCGAGAGCGTGGCGGCGGCCGCGCGGCGCCTGCGCGTGCTGCCCGAGGACGAGCTCGCCCGCGTGCTCGACGTGGACCGCGTCGCCGGGCTCGAGACCTCCTGACCGCGGCGCGCCCGCGGACCTGCGGAGCCGCCGCGCGAGACCTCCCGTGCATCGCCCGGGCGGCGTCGCACGGGCACCCCGGACGGTATTGCAATGGGCCGTGGGCGACGGTAGATTGGAGAACGTGAAATCGAGCACACGCCGTCGCGGAATGCGGCGAGCAGCGGAGGCTGCCGCGGATGCCCGGCACGACCGGACGCCGCGGTGAAAGGAGGCAGTCGATGTCGAGTTTGAAGGAGACACTGTTCAAGAAGATCGAGGAGCACCGTCCACGCACGACCAGGCTTCTCAAGGAGCACGGTGACGTCAAGATCGGCGACGTGACGATCAGCCAGGCGATCGGTGGCGCCCGCGGCGTCAAGTGCCTCGTGACGGACATCTCCTACCTGGATCCCATGGAGGGCATCCGGTTCCGTGGCAAGACGATTCCCGAGACCTTCGCCGCCCTGCCCAAGGTTCCCGGGAGCGACTACCCCTACGTCGAGGGCTTCTGGTACTACCTGCTCACGGGCGATGTCCCGACCATGGAGCAGACCCAGGAGGTCGTCAAGGACTTCAAGGCCCGCCGCGGCCTTCCCCAGTACGTCATCGACGTGCTGCGGGCGATGCCCAGGGACACCCACCCCATGACCATGTTCTCGGCCGGCATCCTGGCCATGCAGCGGGAGTCTGAGTTCGTCCGCCGCTACAACGAGGGCATGAACAAGATGGAGTACTGGGATCCCATGTACGAGGACTGCAGCACTCTCCTCGCCAAGCTGCCCTCTCTGGCCGCCTACATCTACCGCATGAAGTACAAGGCCGACGTGCACATCCACGCCGACAAGGACCTCGACTTCGGCGGCAACTTCGCGCACATGATGGGCATCGGCGCCCCCTACGACGACGTCGCCCGGATGTACTTCATCCTCCACTCGGACCACGAGTCGGGGAACGTCTCCGCCCACACCACCCACCTGGTGGCCTCGGCCCTGTCGGATGCCTTCTACGCGCTGTCCGCCGGCATCAACGGCCTGGCCGGCCCGCTCCACGGGCTCGCCAACCAGGAGGTGCTGAGCTGGACCATGAAGTTCATGGCGGGTCTCGGCGGCCAGGAGCCCACCGAGGAGCTGGTCCGCAAGGCGCTATGGGACACGCTGAACTCCGGCCAGGTGATCCCGGGCTACGGCCACGCCGTGCTCCGCAAGACCGACCCGCGGTACATGGCGCAGCGCGAGTTCTGCCTCAAGCACCTTCCCGAGTACCCTCTGTTCAAGCTCATCTCCATGATCTACCAGGTCGCCCCGGGCGTGCTGCAGGAGCAGGGCAAGGCGAAGAACCCGTGGCCCAACGTGGACGCGCAGTCCGGCGTGATCCAGTGGTACTACGGCCTCACCGAGTGGGACTTCTACACGGTGCTGTTCGGCGTCGGCCGCGCCATCGGCGTGCTCGCCAACATCACCTGGGACCGCGCCCTGGGCTACCCCATCGAGCGGCCGAAGTCCGTCACCACGGCGATGCTGGAGGAGATGGCCAAGAAGTAGCTGCGGCCCGAGCCGCGACGAAGCACGAGAGGCGCCCGGGAACGGGCGCCTCTCTTCGTTCCGGCCGCTCCGGCTCAGGCGACGGCGGCGCGGCCGCTGGCGAAGGCGGCCCGGTTGAGCTCGAGGTACTTCGCGGGGACGCGCTGCTCGATGCACTGCATCCACGTCTCCTCGGGCACGTCGAGGAGGCGCGAGACGGCTCCGAGCAGGACCACGTTGGCCGCCTTGACGGTGCCGGCCTCGGTGGCGAGGCGCTCGCCGGGCACCATGAGGAGCCTGGCGCCCAGGTCCTCGGCGGCCCGGCGGAGGTGCTCGTCGCCGGGGTAGGTGGCGCTCCCCGCCGACACGGTGATGGGGACGATCTCCATCTCGTTGACCACGGCGGTGCCCCCGGGGGCGAGGAACTCGGCGAAGCGCAGCGCCTCCATCTTCTCGAAGGCGAGGAGGATGTCCGCCTCGCCGCGGGCGACGATGGGGGAGTAGACCGAGCCGGTGTTCCACCGTACGTGGGAGACGACGCTGCCGCCCCGCTGGGCCATGCCGTGGACCTCGGACTTCTTGACGTCGAAGCCGGCGGCGAGCCCCACTTCCGCGAGGATGTTGCTGGCCAGCAGGGTGCCCTGCCCGCCGACGCCGACGAGGACGAAGTTGGTCTGCGAGGCTGGCGTCATGACTGGTTCCCTCCGGTGGTCGGCAGCGCGCAGGATGCCGGCCGGTGCTCCTCGAGCAGCCGCATCCGGTCCCGGGTGGGGATGGCGTCGTGGGGGCACAGCTGGGAGCAGACCTCGCACCCAGTGCAGAGCGCGGGGTCGATGAGGGCGAGGGGCTTGCCGCTGGCGGCGTCCACCTCGACGCTCTTGAGGATCGCCGGGCAGCCGATGCGGAAGCAGATGCCGCAGCCGGTGCACTTCTCCTCCAGAACCTCGAGCGGCACCCACTGGCGCCGAACCTCGGGGAGCAGGGCGCAGGCGCGGCGGGCCACCAGCACGGCGGGCTCGTCGACGGCCATGAGCTCCTTGTAGGCCTTTTCGAGCCCCTTGACGTCGTAGGCGTCCACCGTGGCGACGTGGCGGATGCCCATGGCCTCCGCGATGCGCTCCAGGTCGATGACCTCGGTGGGCTGGCCCTGCAGGGTCACGCCGGTGCCCGGGTTGGCCTGGTGTCCGGTCATCCCGGTGGTGCGGTTGTCGAGGATGAGCACGAGGACGTTGGACTTGTTGTAGGCCACGTTGGCCAGGGCCGGCAGCCCGGTGTGGTAGAAGGTGGAGTCGCCGATCACCGCCACCATGCGCTCGCCGACCCCGGCCTTGGCCGCGCCGTGGGCGACCCCGATGCCGGAGCCCATGCACCCGCAGGAGTGCAGGGCGGACAGGGGCGGCAGCAGGCCCAGGGTGTAGCAGCCGATGTCCCCGGCCACCGCGACCTTCTTCTTGGCGAGCAGCTGGAAGACGCCCCGGTGGGGGCAGCCGGGGCACAGGACCGGCGGACGGCCGGGCAGCGGCGGGCGCCCCAGGTCGTGCAGCTCCGTCGGGGGCCGGTCCACGGGCAGACCCGCGCGGGCGCCGGCCTCGCGGACCACGGCGGGATCAAGCTCGCCGCACAGGGGGAAGATCGACTTCCCCTCGCAGGGGATGCCGAGCAGGCGCACCTGCTCCTCGAGAACGGGGTCGAGCTCCTCGAGGACGACGAGGCGCCCGACGCCGGCGGCGAAGGTGCGGATGAGCTCGGCCGGGACCGGGTTGACGAGGCCCAGCTTGAGCACCGAGGCGCCGGGGAACACCTCCCTGGCGTACTGGTAGGCGACGCCGGCGGTGATGATGCCGAGGTCGCGCTGCCGCCACTCGATGCGGTTCAGCCCGGTCTTCTCGGCCCAGGCGGCGAGGTCGCGGAGGCGTTGCTCGACCACGGGGTGGCGGTCCCGGGCGTTGCCCGGCACCATCACGTACTTCGCCGCGTTGCGCGGGAACTTCTCCCGCGAAGGCGCCACCTCGCGCCGCTCCCCCAGTTCCACCGGGGTGGAAGAGTGGTTGATCCGGGTGGTGGTCCGCAGCATCACGGGGGTGTCGAACCTCTCCGAGAGATCGAACGCCGCGATGGCGAAATCCTTGCACTCCTGGGAGTCGGAGGGGTCGAGGCAGGGCACGCGGGCGAACTGGGCGTAGCGGCGGTTGTCCTGCTCGTTCTGCGACGAGTGCATGGCGGGGTCGTCGGCGGAGACGACGACCAGCCCGGCCTCCGAGCCCGTGTACGAGGCATAGAAGAAGGCGTCCGCGGCGACGTTGAGACCGACGTGCTTCATGGTCGCCAGGGCGCGGCGTCCGGCGTAGGCGGCGCCGATGGCGACGTCCATGGCTACCTTCTCGTTGGTGGACCACTCGGCATAGACGTGCGGGAAGCGGGCCAGCTCCTCGAGGATCTCCGTGGACGGCGTGCCCGGGTAGGCGGCGGCGAGGTGCACGCCGGCCTCCCACGCACCGCGGGCGATGGCCTCATTTCCCGAGAGGATTCGCTTCATCAAAAGACCTCCCTCACTACGGCCCACTATTGTGCATGCTCACGCGGAAAAGTAAAAAAAGGCCCCCCGGCGGGGGGACGGGGACCAGGGTGTCGGATGGCTTGGGGGGGAGATCCAACGACGGTCCCTCGCGGGGCACCCCGCCGGGGAGAGTTCTGTCGAAGAGCCTGCTTCAGTCATCATCACGTGGATGAATCGTGAAGACGTTCACAAAATCAAGCTAGCACTGGCGCTGCGAAAATGCAAGAGCCCTCCCCGCCAGGACGCCCGGGCGCCGGCCGAATCTTGTGCACTCGTGCTGCACGGCCTAGAATGAGGGTCCGGAGAAGACCATGCCGCGAACCTACGAGGGAAAGCTGGACGCAACCGGGGGCCGCTTCGGCCTCGTCGTGAGCCGGTTCAACGAGCTGCTCACGGGCAGGCTCCTGGAAGGTGCCATGGACTGCCTCGTGCGCCACGGCGCCCGGGACGAGGACATCATCGTCGCCAAGGTGCCCGGGGCGTGGGAGCTTCCGTTCGCCGCGGAGAGGCTCGCCGCCTCGGGGAAGGTCGATGCGGTGATCGCGGTGGGGGTCCTCATCCGCGGAGCGACGCCGCACTTCGACGTGATCGCCGCCGAGACGGCGAAGGGCCTGGCGCAGATCGGGCTCGCGCGCGGCATCCCGGTGTCCTTCGGCGTGCTCACCTGCGACACCCTGGAACAGGCGCTGGAGCGCTCGGGCTCGAAGGCGGGAAACAAGGGTTGGCAGGCGGCCCAGGCGGCGATCGAGACCCTTCAGCTGGTCCGGTCGTTCGCGGAGTAGACCGTGGGCGTGCGCCGCCGCGGGCGCGAGCTCGCTCTCCAGGTCCTCTACCAGCACGAGCTCGCCGGACGCGGCGTGGAGGAGATCCTGCGCTCCTTCGAGGATCTCCAGGAGGCGCCCCCCGTGGCCAGGGAGTTCGCCGCCGAGCTCGCCCTGGGCGTGGTGGGCCGGCTGGCGGAGGTCGACGGCCACCTGTCCGGGCAGGCCGACAACTGGCGCCTCGAGCGCATGGCGGTCGTGGACCGCAACATCCTGCGCCTGGCCATCTACGAGCTTCTCTTCGAGAAGGAGACACCGCCGGCCGTGGTCATCGACGAGGCGGTGGAGATCGCCAAGCGGTTCGGGAGCGAGCGTTCGAGCCAGTTCATCAACGGCGTGCTCGACGGCTTCCTGCACCGGGCGAGGCCCACGGCCGACCCGTGAGGCGCCAGCTCGCCGCCGGGCTGGTCGCGTTGCTGCTGGCCGGGGCTGCAGCGGCGGACGAGGCCCGGATCACGATGCCGGCGGCGTTGGCCCCGCTGGTCGAGATCGGCACCCACGCGGGGCTGACGGTGGAGCTGTCCGGTTCGAGGGGCACGGCGCTGGTGACGGTGCGCCAGGTGGTGCGAGCGTTGTCCGTGGCGCCTCCCTATCCCCTGCCGGCAGCGCCGGCATGTCCCGACACCTCCGCCTCCTCGGTCCCGGTGCCGCTGGCGCTCCCCGCGGAGCTGCGCCGCACCCTGGAGAGGGCGGAGAACGCCTACGACGTCGTCGCCGAGGTCGTGGCCTGGGTCTCCGAGCACGTGACCATGGACGAGAGGGATGAGGGCGGGCAGGACGCCTACTCGGTGCTGGCCAGGCGCGAGGGCCGGTGCTCCGGCCGGGCCAACGTGACGGTGGGGCTGCTCCGCGTGGCCGGGATCCCGGCGAGGGTCGCCCACGGCATGCTGGTGACACGGCAAGGCGGGCGGTGGCACCGCTGGGGCGAGGCGTGGCTCGGCGCAGCGGGGTGGGTCCCCTTCGATCCGGGAACTGCCGTGGGGCTCGTCCGCGTGCTCTGACGTTCCGACCCTGGGCGCCGTGGAGGACACACCTCTCGACGGCGTCCGCCTGGAGGAGGCCGCCGAGGGGGGATACGCGGCGCTGCCGCACTGGCGCGGGCTGCGCCTGCGCCCGGTGGGCGGCGCCACGCTGCGCTGCGTGGGACGTGGCGATGCCGAGCTCGTCGCGGAGCTCGTCGCTCCCGACGGGGCGATGTGGCGCAGAGAGGGCCGGGAGGAGCTCGTCTTCCCTGGACTCCTGCCCGGTGTGTACGAGCTGCGGTGGCGGCGGAACGGCCGCGCGCGCGGACCGCTCACCCTGCGGATCACCTCGAAGGGGGAGCTCCGCGTCGATCTTCGTGCCGAGTGAGGAGGAACCCGTGAGAACGATCCAGGGGCGCTTCGCGAACCTGGGGCTGCCTCAGCTCCTCACCCTCCTGCTGTCGTCGGGCACCGAGGGCGCGCTGGAGGTGGAGACGCCCCCGTGCAGCGGCCGCGTGACGGTGAGGGAGGGCAGGGTCCACGGCGAGCTTCCGACGGCCGCGCTGCAGGCCGCCCTCGCCGGCCAGGGGGTGTTCCGGTTCGTCTCCCGGCTGGTGCCTTCGGGCGGTGAGAGTCGCCCCATCGGTGACCTCCTCGGAGATCTCCAGGCGGTCCGCGCCCGCCTCGAGGCGACGGTGCCCGGCCCGGCGGAGGGAGTGGATCCGCTGGCGGAGCTGCGGGCCTCGCTGCGGGAGATCGAGGTGCCGTCGGCGGCGCCCAGGGTCCGGGTGATCACGGCGGATCCGCGTCCCTACCGCCGCCTGGAGCCGGAGTGGCGGCGCCGGGGATGGGCCGTGGAGATCGAAGGGCAACCCGTATGGGGGGCCGGGGCGCCGCTCGACCTGCTCGTGCTCCACCTCCCGCCCGCGGACGCGCTCCTGGATCGGGGCGAGGCCTGGCTGGAGGTCGCCCGCCACGCCGCTTCCGCCGCGGTGGCAACGCCGGTCCTGTGGATCGGCGGGCTCGCGGACCCCCGTCTGCGCCACGAGGCGGTGCACGCGGGGGTGGCGTTCATGCACCCCGGCGTGGTGGCGGACGCCGGCGAGGCCGGGCGATGGTTCCGGGAGGAGATCGACGCCGTGGCGTGCCGCCTGGTCGCCCAGCGGGAGCGCGCCGAGCACGGGGGAGCCGGAGCGTTCCGGGACTTCTTCTTCGCGCTCCACGCGGACGCGACGCCGTCGGAGGTGCGCGCCTCGCTGCTGCGTCTCGCCGGGACGGTCTACGCCCGCGGGCTGCTCCTGGCGGTCCGGGAGGACCACTTCGGCTTCGTCGGAGGCTTCGGCATGGGATCGCCCCCGAAGCCGCGGCTCCGGCGGGGAGGCGGCCCCCTCGAGGAGGCGTCGGCGGGGCACGTCCGCCTGAGGGTGACGCGTCTCGAGGAGGCGGTGCCCGGCACCGGGGCGGGGGAGGAGGCCGCCGAGGTCTTCCCGCTGATGGCGGGCGGGGTCTGCGTCGCGCTGTTCGTCGGGGCGGCGCCGGTCGGGGGCGAGGGCGACCTCGCCGACCTCGCCGGGCTCCTGGCCCGGAGCGGGGCTCTGCTCGGGCTGTGAAGGCCGCAGGCGGCGGGGGAACGGGACCGCTGCTAGAATCACCCTCCGGAGGCGCGGCGATGGCTGAACCCTACGATCCACAGAGAATCGAACCCGTCTGGCAGGAGTACTGGGCGCAGCAGCGCGTCGCCTCCGTGGACACGTCGGGCGAGAAGGACCTCTACATGCTGATGATGTTCCCGTACCCCTCCGGCGATCTCCACGTCGGGCACGGGAGGAACTACATCCTGGGCGACTGCGTGTTCCGCCGCTTCCTGATGCAGGGGCGTCGCGTGCTCAATCCCATGGGATGGGACGCCTTCGGGCTGCCGGCGGAGAACGCCGCGATCAAGCGCAGCATCCACCCCTCGGAGTGGACCCGCGCCAACATCGCGCGCATGAAGGAGCAGTTCCGGCGCTGGGGCATCCTCTACGACTGGGACAAGGAGCTCGCCTCCTGCGAGCCGGCCTACTACCGATGGAACCAGTGGCTGTTCGTGCGCATGCTCGAGAGGGGGCTCGCCTACCGCGGCAAGGCGCCGGTGAACTGGTGCCCGTCGTGCCACACCGTGCTGGCCAACGAGCAGGTGGTTGCGGGCGCCTGCGAGCGCTGCGGCTCCTCGGTGGTGCAGCGCGAGCTCGAGCAGTGGTTCCTGCGCATCACCGACTACGCGGACCGGCTCCTGGCGGGGCTGGACGAGCTCGAGGGCTGGCCGGACAAGGTCAAGCTCATGCAGCGCAACTGGATCGGCCGCTCCGAAGGGTGCGACATCCGGTTCCGGGTCGAGGGGACCGACGAGGTGCTCACGGTGTTCACCACCCGGGTGGACACCATCTACGGCGCCACCTTCGTCGCCCTGGCCCCGGAGCATCCGCTGGTGGCCCGCTTCCGGGACACGGCCCCGGACGCCGACTTCGGGGAGTTCGTGGACGGTCTCCGCAACCAGACGCGGCTGCAGCGCGAGGCGGAGGGGGGCGACAAGGAGGGGCGGTTCACCGGGGCGTACGCCGTCAACCCCTTCAGCGGCGAGCGCCTGCCCGTCTGGGTGGCCAACTTCGTGCTCATGGAGTACGGCACCGGCGCGATCATGTCGGTGCCCGCCCACGACGAGCGTGACTTCGCCTTCGCGAGAACGTACGACCTGCCGATCCGGCTGGTGGTCGCCGGGGAGGGGATGACCGCCGGCGCCGCGCTGGAGGAGGCGTACGGAGGCGAAGGGACGCTGGTCGACTCCGGACCGTTCTCGGGCCTGAGCAGCGCGGAGGCGAAGGCAGCCATGGGCGAGCACGCCGAGCGCGGGGGCTTCGGCGCACGGCGGGTCCGCTACCGCCTGCGCGACTGGCTCATCTCGCGGCAGCGCTACTGGGGCACGCCGATCCCGGTGGTGTACTGCGACAAGGACGGTGTCGTGCCCGTCCCCGACGACCAGCTGCCGGTCCTGCTCCCCACCGACATCGAGTTCGGCAGCGCCGAGGGGAACCCCCTGACGATGAGCCCTTCCTTCCTGGCGGCGACCTGCCCGCGCTGCGGCGGCCCGGCGCGCCGGGAGACGGACACGATGGACACCTTCGTGGACTCGTCGTGGTACTACACCCGCTTCGTCAACCCCGCCTTCGACGCCGGCATGGTCGATCAGGGACGGGTGGGGAAGTGGATGCCCGTCGACCTGTACATCGGCGGCATCGAGCACGCCATCCTGCACCTCATGTACGCCCGGTTCGTCTACAAGGTGATGCACGACTTCGGACTGGTGCCGGGGGAGGAGCCGTTCTCGGTGCTGTTCAACCAGGGGATGATCGTCGCCCGGGGCGCGGGGTCCGGCAAGCTGGAGAAAATGTCCAAGTCGAAGGGCAACGTGGTCGCCCCCGACGAGCTCATCCAGCGCTACGGGGCGGACACGGAGCGTGTCTACACGCTGTTCATGGGCCCCCCCGAGAAGGAGGCCGAGTGGACCGACGAGGGCGTCGCCGGGGCGCACCGGTTCCTGCAGCGCGTGTGGGGGCTCCAGGACGCGGTGGCCGCGGCCCGGGGGCGTGAGGGCGAGGCCGCCGCCGGCGAGCGCCTCACCCTCGCCGTGCACCGGGCCGTCAAGCGGGTGGACGACGACCTCGGCCGCTACAAGCCGAACACCGCCATCGCGGCGATGATGGAGCTGGCCAACGCCATGGGCGAGGCGCAGGACGCCGCCGGCGGGGACGACCTCGCCGCGGCCTACGAGACTCTCCTCAAGCTTCTCCACCCCATCGCCCCCCACGTCACCGAGGAGCTGTGGCGGCTCCTGGGCCACGAGGGCTCGATCCTGGGCGCCGGCTGGCCCACCTACGACGCCGAGCTGCTGGCACGCCAGCTGGTCACCCTGGCCGTGCAGGTGAACGGCAAGGTGAGGGCCACCGTCGAGGCCGAACCGGGGCTGGACCGCGAGGCCGCCGCCGAGCTGGCGCGGCAGGCCGCGGCCCGCTGGCTGGAGGGCAGGGAGACGGTCAAGGTCGTGCACGTCCCGGACCGGCTCGTGTCCTTCGTGGTGCGGGGGTAGCCATGAGGCGTGCGCTGCTGGCGGCCGTGCTGCTCATCGCGGGGTGCGGGTACCACCTGGTGGGGGTGTCGAACACCCTCCCTCCGCGCCTGAAGACGCTCTACGTGGCACCGTTCGTCAACCAGTCGGCGGCAGCGCAGCTCGACCAGCGGCTCACCGAGGCGGTCTCCCAGGAGTGGGTCCGGCGCGGGCGCTTCGAGCTCGTCTCCAGCGCGAACAGCGCCGACGCGGTGCTGTCGGCGACGGTGACCGGCGTGGCGGTTTCGCCGGTGCAGTTCGACGCGCAGGGCCGTGCCACGGCCTATCAGCTCACGGTGGCCGCCGACGTCCAGCTCGTGGACCGCACCGGCGAGAAGCCGGTGGTGCTGTGGAGCGACAAGCGCTTCGCACGGACCGTGTCGTACCAGGTGGACGTCAACGCCACGGACTACTTCGACCGCGAGATCGAGGCGTACGACCAGGTCTCCAGGGACTTTGCAAGGGGCCTGGTGGTCACCATCCTGGAAGGTTTCTGAGCACCGGCGCGGGCGCCTCCCCCCGCTCCGCTGGCGGGGGTGTGCGGCGCCCGTTACCATGCGTCCATGGGTCGAGCGCAGTGGGGTGAGTCCCCGGACTTCTTCGGTCCCCGGCACGCGCACCGGGAGGGGCGGATCCTGCGCGCCGTTCCGGCCGGCGAGGGCCCGCACCTCGAGTGCGCCGCCGGCGTGGGCTCCCTCTCGCTGGCCATCGCCCGCCGCGGACGCCTGGTGGTGGCGGCGGACGCCTCGCTGCGCTCCCTGGCGGTGGTCGCCGGGCGCGCCCGGCGCGCCGGCCTGGGCGGGAGGGTGCTGCCGGTGGTCGGCGATATCACGCGGCTGCCTTTCCGGGGCGGCACCTTCGGCACCGTGACCTGCGCCGAGACTCTCGAGCACCTCGACGACGACGCCGCGGCCGTGGCCGAGCTGGTCCGGGTGCTGGGCCCCTGCGGCGTGCTGGCCGGCACCGTCCCGGCGGGTCCGCGGCAGTGGTCGGCGTGGGACGACTGGGCGGGGCACCGCCGGCGCTACACCCGCGGTGCGATGGAGCGCCTGCTTCGCGCGGCCGGGGTGGCCGGACGGGTGAAGGTGTGGGGGTGGCCGCTGGTGCGCTTCTACGACGGCCTCTTCCTCGGGCGGGTCAACCGGCGCCGGCTGGAGGGTGACCGCGCCGTGGAGGCGGATCCCGCCCTGCGCGCGGTGGCCGGTCTGGGGCGGCGGCGCTGGCTGGTGAGGCTGGTCAGGGCCGCGTTCTCGATGGACCGCCTCTTCGACGGCGCGCCCTGGGGCGTGGGGCTCCTCTTCGTGGCTCGCCGGCCAGAGGGAGCCGCGGTGCGCGGGCAGGCCCCGCGGACGCCGGCCCGGGGCTGACGGCGCCGGGACCGGAAATCGCGGACCCCGCGGCCGACGTTTGCGGGGGAGGAGGTCTACCACCATGAAGATCGCGATCGCAGCCCTCGCGGGCGTGCTCACCGCCACCGTCGCCGCGGCCGGCGGCATGCTGAAGCCGGGGGACGCCTTCCCCACGTGGAGCCTGAAGGACCAGTCGGGAGTCCCCGTCAGCTCCGCCGACCTGGCGGGCAAGCCCTACCTTCTCTGGTTCTACCCCAAGGCGATGACCTCCGGGTGCACCGCCGAGGGGTGCGCCTTGCGGGACAACTACGAGGGCTTCGTGAAGGCGGGCGTGGTCGTGGTGGGGGTCTCCTTCGACGACCCTGCCGAGAACGAGAAGTTCATCGAGAAGAACCACTTCCCGTTCAAGCTCCTGTCCGACTCCGGGAAGACGCTGGCGGTGGAGGTGGGGGCGGCGGACTCGACGAAGCGCCTGTGGGCGCGGCGCATCTCGTACCTGGTGGGCGCGGACGGCACGGTGCTGAAGGCCTACGACAACGTCAAGCCCTCGGAGCACGCCTCGCAGGTCCTGGCGGACCTGGCCGCCATGGGAGCGGGGACGCCGAAGTAGGCTGCGGCGCGGGGCCGCGGGTGGCTCACCCCCTCCGGGAGCGCGCTCCCGGAGGGTTGAGGGGCAGCCGCACCCCGGGGATGAGCTCCCGCTCCGGCACGATGACGACGGCGCGCGGGCGCTCGGGGCACACGGCGGCGCACATACCGCACCCGGTGCAGGCGGAAGGCACCACGACGGGGCGGCCCCCGATGAAGCGGATGGCCTCATCGGGAAGCGGGCAGAAGCGGAGGCAGAGATCGCACGCCTCCCCGTGGAACGTCCGGCACACGCGCGGGTCGATCTGCGCCACCCCCATGCGGACCTGGCGGGGCGAGGGCAGCGGCTTGAGAGCCCCCTCCGGACACGCCGCGACGCAGGGGAGGGAGGTGCACAGGGCGCAGGGGGCCCGCTCCGGGAGGATGACGGCCACGGCGTGAGGCGCGTCGGGGGCCGCGGCGCCGACGAAGATGGCGCCCTTGGGGCAGACGGGCACGCAGTCGGCGCACCCCGTGCAGGCGGCCAGGTAGTCGCCGTCGGGGACGCCCGCGCCGGGCGGCCTGAGCAGCCGGGCGGGGTCGGGGGCGGCCGGGGCCGTGAACTGCTCCCCCGCCTCGCGGAAGGCGGAAAAGAGGCTCCGCAGGAGCTCCTTGCGGGAGATCTCGCGGCTCACGGGCCCGCCTCCGCCGACACCGGCGCCGGGACCGCACCCCATCCGGCCGGCTCCACGGCCACCAGCTCCGCCTCCTCCTGCAGACGGCGGGCCCACGCCTCGACGTCGAGGGCCGCCTCGGCGGTCTCGCAGGCGACCGCGGTGGTGCGGGTGGCGGGGTGGAGCGGCTGCAGGAACGAGCAGCAGTCGCTGTGCGGCAGGATCGACGTCTCGTAGGTACCGGCGCCCTCCGCCAGGGCGATGATCTCCTGCTTGTCCAGCCCGATGAGGGGCCGCAGCACCGGCAGGTGGGCGACACGGTCGATGGCGGCCATGTTCTCCAGCGTCTGGGAGGCGACCTGGTTGAGGGACTCGCCGGTGACGAGGGCCTGGCACCGCGAGCGGCGGGCGATGCGCTCGGCGGCACGGAGCATCATGCGCCGGTAGAGGATCACGCGCAGCCGTTCGGGGCAGCGCGCCACGATCTCGCGCTGGCAGTCGCCGAAGGGGACGATGGAGAGGCGGCTGCGGCCCTGGTGGCGGTTGAGAATCCCGGCGATCTCCTCGACCTTGCGGACCGAGGCGTCGGACGTGTAGGGCGCGGAGTGGAAGTGGACGTAGTGCGCCTTGGTGCCGCGCTTCATGGCGAGGTAGGCGGCGACCGGGGAGTCGATGCCGCCGGACAGCAGCACCAGCACCCGCCCCGAGGTCCCCACCGGCAGCCCGCCGGGTCCCGGGAAGCGCTCCCGGTAGAAGTAGATCCCATCGCTCTGCAAGAGGACGTGCAGCGTGACCGCCGGATTGGTGAGGTCGACCCGCATCCCCGACGTCTCCTTGACGAAGGCGCCGAGACGGCGGGCCACCTCGTTGGAGGTGAAGGGGAAGCGCTTGTTCGAGCGCTTGCAGCGCACCGCGAAGCTGTCGGCCCGGAGGTCGGGGAGCTGCCCGGCCACGTACGCCTCGAGCTCGTCGTAGGTGCCGCCTACGTGGACCACGGGAATGAGGGAGTTGAGCCCGAAGACGGTGACGAGCCGGGCGTGGACCTCCGGCCAGGGGACGGGCTCGGCGAAGGCGATGACCACCCGGGCCGGGATCGAGACCCGGGTGACCGGCAGCCCCTTGAGGGCGGTGCGGATGTTGCTCACGAGGACGCGCTCGAAGCGTCCCCGGTTGCCGCCCTTGAGAGCGACCTCGTGGTAGGTGCCGATGACGTGCCGGATCGACTGCATCTCCCCTCCGGAACGGGAGGTTAGCACAGGGAAGGCGCACCGGAGGGCCGCGGCGGGCCTACCTGCGGCCGATGCGGTGCTCGATCTCGTCGTGGTGGAGGCGGAGCATGATGGGGCGGCCGTGAGGGCAACGCTGGGGCTCGTCGGCGGCGGCGAGGTCCCGGAGGAGCTGCTCGGCCTCGGGGCGGGAAAGGGGCCGGTTCTTCTTGATCGCGGCCTGGCAGGCGAGGGACGCGGCGACGCGGTGGCGCAGGGTCTCACCGGGGACCGCGCGGTCGGCGAGGTCGGCGAGGAGCCGTTCCACCAGCGCTCCGGCCCCGCCGGCGGGGAGCGCTTCCGGCAGCGAGAGGATGCGCAGGCTCCCGCCGGACACGGGCTCCACCTCGACGCCGGCGGCGCGGAGCTCATCGGCCTGCTCCTCGGCGAGGGCGTAGAGGGCAGGGGAAAGCTGGACGATCTCCGGGATGAGAAGCCGCTGCACGGTGGGGCGCCGGTCGTGGGCGAGGAGACGCTCGAAGAGCACGCGCTCGTGGGCGACGTGCTGGTCGACGAGGAGCAGGCCGTCGCCGTCCTCGACGACGAGGTAGGTGTCCCGATACTGTCCGACGTAGCGACCCCACGGGGTGGGGGCCGGGGAGACGGGGGACGCGGTCTCGGAGACGCGGATCGCGCCGCCTCCGGCGCCGGGGGTGGCTGCGGCGGGGGGGCGCCAGGGGAGGCGTGTCTGGACGCCCGTGCGGGCCGCAGGGCTCGCGACCACGGTGCGGACCGGGGCGGGGGCGTGCATGGCGGCGCGGGCCGTGGCGAGGGACTGGGCGAGGACCTGGAGCACCGCCCCCGGCTCGCGGAACCGCACCTCGGCCTTGGTGGGGTGGACGTTCACGTCGACGTCCCCGGCGGGCAGGGTGACGTGGAGGAACGCGTCCGCCTCGAGGGTGCCGTGGGTGTCGCGCAGGGCCCGGTTGGCGGCGCCGATGAGGAGGCGGTCGCGGACGACGCGGCCGTTGACGGCGAGGGTGATGGTGCCCGGGCCGGAGCGGGGGAAGAGGAAGCCGGAAACCGAGACGGAGCCGTGAGCGAGGCCGAGGGGCCTCGCCGCCCGCGCCTTCTCCGCCCCGATGAGGTCGGGCAGCCGCCGGGCGAGGTCGGAGACTGCGGGGAGGTGCAGGGTGGTGCGGGAGCCGTGGAGGAGCACGATGGCCACGTCGGGGCGGGTGAGGGCCAGGCCGGTGAGAGTGGCGGTGCAGTGGCGCAGCTCGGTGCCCTCGGTGCGCAGGAACTTCCGGCGGGCGGGCAGGCGCGCGAAGAGGTCCCGGAGGACCACGCGGGTGCCTCGCGGGCGGGCGCAGGGGCCGCTCGCGCGGAGGATGCCGAAGTCGACCTCGACGCGGGTGCCCTCGCCGTCCGCCACGGCGGTCTCGAGGGCGAGGCGGCCGGCCGCCGCGATGGAGGGCAGGGCCTCGCCGCGGAAGCCAAGGGTGGCGACCTGCTCGAGATCGGCGAAGCTGCCGATCTTGGAGGTGGCGTGGCGCTCCAGGGCGAGGAGGGCGTCGTCGTGCTCCATGCCGGAGCCGTCGTCGTCGACCTCGATGAGCTCGCGGCCGCCCGCGTGGAGCGTGATCCTCACCGTTCGCGCGCCGGCGTCGAGGGCGTTCTCGACGAGCTCCTTGACCACCGAGGCCGGGCGCTCCACGACCTCGCCGGCGGCGATCTGGTTGATCAGGATGTCGGGGAGCAGGCGGATGACGGGCACGCGTCGAAGGTACACGAGGCGCTGCGTCCTGGAAAGCTCCCGTACAATGCGGGCGCGAGGGAGGGTGACGTGGACTTCGAGCTCAACGAGCAGCAGCGGATGGTCAGGGATATGGTGCGGGAGCTCGCGGCGGAACGGCTGCGCCCGGGGGCGGCGGCGCGGGACGAGAGCGGCGAGTTTCCCCACGACATCTTCCGCGAGCTGGGCGAGCTCGGCCTGCTCGGCATGCTGACCCCCGAGGGGTACGGCGGCGCCGGCATGGACACCCTCTCGTACATCCTCGCCGTGGAGGAGATCGCGCGGGCCGACGCCAGCGTCGCGGTGGGCGTGTCGGTGACGAACTCGGTGTGCCAGTACCCGATCGTGAAGTTCGGGGGCGAGGCGCTCAAACAACGCGTGCTGCCGCCGCTGGCGCGGGGCGAGGTTCTCGGAGGGATCATGCTGACCGAGCCCGACGCCGGATCGGACCTCGCGTCGCTGCGGACCTCGTACCGACCCCACGGCGGCGGCTTCCAGCTGTCGGGGAGCAAGGCCTGGATCACCAACGCCGGCGTCGGGCGCTTCTTCGTCACCCTCGCGACCAGGGATCCCTCCGAGGGAGCCAGGGGCATCACCGCCTTCGTGGTGGACGCGGAGCACCCCGGTGTCACGGTGCACGCGCCGGAAAAGAAGATGGGGCTGCGGTCCTCGCGCACCTGCATGGTGACGCTGGAGGACGTGGAGGTTTCCGGGGAGGACGTGCTCGGGGCGGAGGGTGAAGGGATGCGGGTGGCCCTCGCGACGCTCGACCACTCCAGGGTCGGGATCGCGGCGCAGGCCGTCGGCATCGCCCAGGCCGGAATGGACGAGGCGCTTCGATACGCCAGGGAGAGGGAGCAGTTCGGCCGTCCCCTCATGGGACACCAGGCGGTGGCGTTCCGGCTGGCCGACATGGACGTGGAGCTCGAGGCCGCGCGCTGGCTGACCTACCGGGCGGCCGTGCTGTCGGAGGGGGAGGAACGGTTCACGCGCTCGTCTGCGGAGGCCAAGCTCCTCGCCAGCGAGACGGCGAACCGCATCGTGGCGGCCGCGGTGCAGCTGCACGGCGGCTACGGGTACTCGCGGGAGTACACGGTGGAGCGGCTCTACCGGGACGTCCGGGTGACGACCATCTACGAGGGGACCAGCGAGGTCCAGCGCATGGTCATCGCGCGCTCGCTGCGCGACCTGGAGAGCACGGCGCCCCGCTGACCAGCGGAAAGAGAAAGAGCGCCAGCGGCAGCGCTGGCGCCCGAGCTCCCGCGATGCGGGAGGATCACTTCTCCTCGACCTTGATGGAGATGGACTTCGGCTTCGTCTCCTCGCGCTTGGGCAGCGTCAGGTGCAGCACGCCGTGACGGTACACGGCCTGGATGCGATCGGGGTTCACGTTGGTCGGCAGGGTGAAGGAGCGCTCGAAGGCGCCGTACGACCGCTCGACGCGGTGGTAGGTCTCACCCTCGGTGGCCTTCTCGAAGTTTCGGCTTCCCTTGAGGGTGAGCACGCCGTCCTCCACGGAGACGGTCACGTCGGCAGGCTGGAGGCCGGGGAGCTCGGCCTGGATCTCCAGAGCTTCTGAGGTCTCGCGGACGTCCACCGGTGGCAACCAGCTTCCGGTGATGTAGTCATCCTCGGATCGCGGGGCGCGCCCCCAGGCATCCTCGAACAGGCGGTTCATGCGCTCTTGGAGCGTCTGGACCTCACGCGACGGGTTCCAACGAACGATGGTGGGCATCTCTCGGTCCTCCTTGTCTTTCATTCGGAGTCCTCTGGCGGTCTCCTTGTATCAATATAGAATATGAGCGTAGGCATGTCAAGTGCTGTACGTCACGATTCGCTAAGATCATAGCGAATGCCGCTAAGATCAATTCCGACGACCCGTGCCGGCCCCGTGCGATAATCGCTTCAGGAACCTCACCGGAGCGGAGGAGAGATCGTGATCCTCGCCCTGATGCTCGCGGTCGCGACGGTCCAGCCCCTGGCGATCCGCGTCGAGATGGCCCCGCTCGGCCGGGGGCCGCAGGGAACCGTCATGGGCGTTGCCGTCCAGGTCGCGCCCGAGGACCGGGCGCGGGCCGGGCCCCGCGTCCGCGTGTCCGTGGCCCTGCTCAGGGAGGGCAGGGAAGTGGAGCGCAGGGAAGCCGTCGTGGCCCTGGATCAGGATGGCAGCGCCCTGCTCTACCGGGAGTGGGCGCCGGGGGGCGCCGAGGTGCGGGTGCGGGTGACGAGCCTCGCCGGCGATGCTGCCGGGGTGTGGCGCGGCGAGGTCGTCGTGCCCGTGGAGACCTCGCCGTTCGAGGCGCCGGACGAGGCCGGCGCCGATGCGGTGGCGCTGGCCGCGTCGCCGCCTCCGCCGGAGGCCGTGAGGTTCCGCACGCCCGAGCGTGCCGGGGGGATCGGGGCGGTCCAGCTCGAGGTGGAGGCCCCCGGAGAGACGTCGAGGGTGGAGTTCTCCCGGGACGGCGCCGTGCTCGTGACACGGAACCGGGCGCCGTGGACGGTCTCGGTGGACCTGGGCGAGGTGGCGCGTCGCACCACGGTGAGGGCGACGGCGTTCGACGCAAAGGGACGCTTCCTCGGCGAGGACGCCGTGGTGATCAACGCTCCCGCCGCTCAGCTGGCGGTCGAGATCCTCGTCCACCCGGTGGAGGCCGCGGCCGGGGCGGACCGCGCTGTGACCGTCGCCGTGACGGGCCGCAGGCCTCCGACGGACGTCGTGCTGCAGCTGGACGAGAAGGTGGTCGCCAGGTGGAACGGCTGCCCCTGCACCGTCACGGTCCCGGAGACCGCCCTGCGGAGCGCCTCCGTGCTGACGGCGGAGGCGAAGGCGGCGGACGGAACCCGCGGGGAAGCGGTGCGCCTGCTGGGCGGGGGCGGGTTCTTCGACCAGGTGAGAGTGGAGAAGGTCGAGCTGCCCGTGGTCGTGGTGGACGCCTCCGGACGCCCGGTGAGCGGCCTGGCGAGGGAGTCGTTCACCGTCCTCGAGGACGGGGCCGAGGTCGCGGTGGAGGGGTTCGGCACGACGGCGGACCTCCCCCTCGCACTGGGTGTCGCCGTGGACAGCTCGGGGTCGATGGAGGGGGCGTGGCCCCAGGTCCGGAGGGCGGTGGCCGGCTTCGCCTCCGGGCTCCTGCGCCCCGGCGACGAGACGTTCCTCCTCTCCTTCGCCTGGGACGCCAAGGTCCAGGTCCCGTGGACGCGGGAGCCTCGGAGGGTGGGCGACGCGCTGGACCTCCTCACGCCCGAGGGCGGCACCTCGCTCCACGACGCGGTGATCCGCTCCCTCGAGACGTTCCGCGGCCGGGCGGGACGGCGGGCGCTGGTGCTCCTCACCGACGGCGACGACACCACGTCCCGGACCGGCTGGGACGTGGCGCTGCGCTTCGCGAGGACCACCAGGATCCCGGTGTTCCCGATCGGGCTCCGCGTGAGCGCCCTGGACTTCTTCCTCCGCGGGCAGCTGCGGGACCTGGCGGCGGCCACGGGAGGAGAGGCGTTCTTTCCGGGGAGGAAGGACGATCTCGCAGCGGTCTACTCCGCCATCTCCGAACAGCTGCGCAGCCAGTACCTCCTCACCTACGTCTCGCCGTCGCGGCAGGGCGCCGACCACTTCCGAACCGTCACGGTCCGCGTGGCACGGGAGGGCCTGTCGGCCCGGACCATCGCCGGCTACTACCCCTCCCAGTGAGGCTCCGGCCGCCGTCGACGGAAGCGGTGGCCGCTCGTCCGGAAGAGGAGGGGGGCGCGGGGCATCCAGGGGTCTTCCGTCGCGGGGGAAGGCGTGGCTGCGGGCGAATGTGGCCCGAGGGCCGGCGGATGTGAGGAGCCGGGCGCGCCGCCTCAGCGGAGCAGACGGATCGTGGAGAACGTGATGAGGCCCAGCCCGAGGAGGACGAGGAGGATGCCAAGGGCGTTGGTGATGATCCGCTCGGCCCGGCTGGAGAGTACGGCCTTGCCGCGGTGCAGCGCCCACAGCAGGGGGACGTACCAGCTGACCACGCCGCCGATGAGGGCTGCCAGCATCCAGGCGAGGCCGAACGGACCGAACGACCGCGCGGCGGACACGAAGGCGAGGCCGGCGGTGACCCACCAGATCCAGTAGTGGGGGTTGCCGACGGCGACCGCGACGCCGAGCACGAAGCTGCCCCAGACCGTCCTGTTGGAAGGCTCCTGCGGGAGGTGATGCGGCCGCGACGGCGTCCGGCTCCGCAGCGAGAGCACGCCGGCCACGAGCAGCGCGAATCCTCCAAGGAACTCCACGGGGGGCAGGGCCCCGATCCGCTCCAGGACCGAGGCCGCCCCGGTCGCCAGGGCGAAGAAGAGGCTCACGTCGACCACGGTCACGCCGACGAGGAACCAGACCGCGTAGGTGATCCGCCGCGAGATGGCGAGCCGCGAGGCCACCAGGGTGATCGGGCCCGGGACCGCCACGGTCACCAGGGAGACCACGAAGGCGGTCGCGAGGAGCGCGGGGAGCGAGACGGGAACGTGCAGGGGACCCACGCCGGTCTAACCCAGCTTGTAACCGATGGCGCGGAGGAACGCCTTGCGCGCGGCAACGTCGTCATCGGTCTCGACGCCCGCTGGGGCGACGCCGTCGATAACCCCGAGGATCCCGCGCCCCAGGGGGCCCGCAGCGACGACGACCTCCACGGGGTTGGCGGTGGCGCAGAAGATCCGGCACACCTCGGGGACGGCCTTGACGGCGTTGAGGATGTTCACCGGGAAGCCATCCTCCACGAAGAGCAGAAAGCTGTGGCCGGCGCCGACGGCGAGGGCGTTGGAGACGGCCATCTCCACGAGGGTGGCGTCGTTGCCGGAGCGCCGGACGAGGGCGGGTCCCGAGGATTCGCAGAAGGCGAGGCCGAAGCGCATGTGGGGCGCGGTGGTCACCACCGCCTCGTGGATGTCCTCCACCGTCTTGATGAAGTGGGACTGGCCGATGATGACGTTGGTGGCCTCCGGCTTGTCGATCCTCACGGTCAGGATGTCCACCTCGACCTCCTCCTCTCCCGGCGGAGCGAACGCAGGGGAACGGAACTCTACCGCATCCCCGGGCGCGGGGCTACGACGCGCCGGCCAGCTGGATCACGGCGTCGGTGACCGCCTTGGTGATGAGGAGCATGAGGTCCGGGGACACCTCGGAGGCCTCGACGGCCACGGGGGTGTCCATGGCACCGGCGGTGGCGGCGGAGTTGCGGGTGCGGACGACGATGGACGCGATGCCCATGGACGACGCCAGCTCGGCCCCACAGTGAGGGGACGAGCTGGGGCCCGGGTTGACCGACATCAGCCCCACGCCGTCCATGGCGCCCCCCATGACGGCCTGGATGCGGCGGAGCCGGTCGCCGCCCTCGATCATCACGGTGCGCTCGTGGGGCGGGGGAGCAGGGACGCCGACACCCTCGAGATCGACCCACACCGCCACGTGGCCGTTCAACGACTCGAGCAGGCTGCGGGCGCCGGCGGCACCCTGGTAGCCGCCGGCAAGGAAGGCCACGAGGATGGGAACGCGGTGCGGGACCCGGCTCAGCGCGGCCGCGATCTCCATGGCGACGGCGGTCCCCGTGGCGTCGTCGTCGACGTTGAGCGCGCGGAGGTAGGAATCGGCCACGTCGGTGCGGGCCCCGTCCCAGTGGGCGGCGACGACGATGGGCCAGCGCCGCGAGTCGGTCCCGGGCAGGTCCACGAGCAGGTTCGTCCACGTCTGCTGGATGTCTTTCGGACCGTGCTGGACGAAGTGCAGGGGGCGCGTCGGCAGCTGCCGGAGGGCGGCCTCCTGGCGCAGCACCTCGAGGACGTTGGCGGCCTCGGGGGCCCACGCGTAGCGCGTCGTCACCACCGGCGGCTGCGCGGTCCCCGCAGGCTGGCCGGTCAGCCGGGCGAGCGTCCGCGTGAGGCGCTCGCGAGCAGCCGTCCCCTCATCGGGCAGGAACTCGGCGAGCATGGCGTGGAAGGGGCCGTCTCCGGAGGTCTCGCCCCTCCGTGGGACCCAGCCGAGGCCCCACTGCAGCATGAGCTGGCGACGGTCGAACATCGCCGTCGCGCCGGGCTCCGGGACGGCGGCGACGATCACCGCGTCGCCGTTGGCGAGCTCCGGGAGCTCCAGCCGCGCGAGGCCCGAGGAGTCGAAGGTCAGGGGCAGCTCGCGATCGGGGCCCGAGCGCCGCAGGTGGACCGCCCGGCCGATCCAGGCCACCTTCGGCTCTCCCTGCAGCGTGAGGGGAAGGGGCCGCTCGCCGGTGCCGTCGACGACCACGAACGCCATGCCGCCCACTCCGACGGTGACGTAGCCGGCCCCGGGACGCGACGCGGCGACCCGCGCTCCGGCCTGGGGTCGCGGCGGCGCCACCGCCGTGAAGGCGAAGCGCCCCTTCTCGAGGAGCGGATCGTCGAGCCAGGTGGCCATGGCCATGTCGGCCATCATGTCGACGGCGGTGCGGTTGCCGGCGGCGGTGGCCACCGCGGACACGCCGGCGAGGCCGATGCCGGGCTGCTCGACGACACGGCTGAGGGCCTCGTCGCCGAGCTGCTCGCGGAGGTACTCGAGGAACAGCAGGGACCAGCCGCTGTCCTGGAGCGGCTCGGAGGCGAAGTGGGGCTGGCCCTCCGGGTCCACGTCACCCCACAGAAGCCGGGCGTTGGTGAGGTCGCACAGGAACGGCGTGTAGTTGGCGACCAGGGAGCTCCAGTCGGTCTCGGCGGGGTCCCGGGCGAAGTGCAGGAGCCGGTGGAACGTGCGGGCGACGTCGACGATGTTTCCCTCCGAGCGGTTCCCCTGCAGCCTGAACCGCTGGTAGAGCACCTCCCCCGCGTTGGAGTGGAAGCCTTTGCGGACGGCCTCGTTCTCGGGCATCTGGTCGAACCGCCAGAACAGCCCCCGATGGCGCTCGAGGGGGGTGAGCAGCACGATGACCCTGTCGTTGCCGTCGAGGTCGGGGCAGGGGCCGAAGAGGGCGACCTCCCGGGGGAAGATGATGGTGTCGAAGGCGGTGATCAGCTCGTCCACCTGCCGCTGCTCGTCCACCGGTCCAAGGTCGGAGAAACGGTAGTCCTTCTGCTGATAGACGGCGATGTGCCGTCCCTCGCCGACCAGGGTGGCGGTGACCTCCACCTGGGACGGCTGCAGCGCCTGGCCCTCCACGGGCTTCCAGAAGGAACGCGCCGCGGGAACGGCCGGGGCCGCGACGACGGCTGCGGAAAGGACGAGGGCGAGCACGCGCGATGCCTCCGTGGTTTCGTCTCGGAGTGTACGGGGCCGGCGGGAGGAGCGCAAGAAGGAACGACGCACCCCGGGGCGGTGCTGGGCGGAGCCGGGGCCGTGACGGTACACTGCCGGGCGGATGCTCATCCTCGGCATGGCCCTGGGGTGGTACGCGGTGGTGGCGGCAGGGGGGGGGTGCGTCCTCGGGCTGCTCCGGCGCGGCGGCGTGGGCGCGGGGGCCTCGTGGGCCGTGGCGCGGATCGTCGCGTGGGTGGTCGCGGGGTGGTTCGGCTGGATCGCGGGGTGGCTGGGGGTCGGACGGTGGTGGTGGGTGGGCGCCGCCGCCCTGGTGGCCGCCGCGGTCGCCGGGCGCCGCAGCTGGCGGCGCACGGATCTCCTCCCCGCGCTGGAGCCGGAGCTGGTGGGCCTCGCGGTCTTCGCCGCCGTCGCTCTGCTGCGCCTGGGGCAGATGAACGTGAGCGGGACCGAGAAGCCGATGGACCTGGCCATCCTCGCCGTGCTGATGCGGCCCGGAGGGTTCCCGCCGGCGGACCCCTGGCTCGCCGGCGCGGCGCTGCCGTACTACTACTGGGGTGCGCTGCCCTGGGCGATGCCGGCGCGGCTGCTCGGGCTCTTCCCCGACGTCGCCTACAACCTGATCGTGCCGACGGTCGCGGCGGTGAGCGCGCAGGCGGCGTGGGCCCTGGCGCGCGCCCTGAACGGGAGCCGCCGTACCGGCGTGGCCGCCGCCTTTCTCGCCGTCTTCGCCGGCACGCCGGACGGGTGGCGCCAGCTGCTCGCGACCGGGTCCCTCCTCCGGCAGGACCTGTGGTCGTCCTCGCGGCAGATCAGCGGCGCCATCACGGAGTTTCCCCTGTTCAGCTTCCAGCTGGGCGACCTCCACCCGCACCTGCTCGCCGTGCCGTTGATCCTGGCGGCTCTGTTCGCAGCGCGGGCCGCCTCGCGTCCCCGCGCCGGGACCCGGGCGGTGGCGGTGACGGCGCTGCTCTACGGGGCGGCGGCGGCCGCCAATCCGTGGAGCGCCCTGCCCGTGGGAGCGGGGGTGCTGCTGCTGATGGCCGGCCGAGAGGAGGGCTTCATGTGGCCGCGGGCCGGAGGAGGGCGGGCCTGGTGGCGGGCGCTCGCGGCGGGAGGCGGGGGGTGGCTGCTGTTCGCGCCGTTCTGGCTCGAGTTCCACCCGCCCCTGGCGGGGATCGGCGTGGTCGGCACGCCGACCCGCTGGGATCAGCTCGCGTTGTTCCTGGGCGCCGTGCTGCTGCCGCCGATCCTCGTGTCGTGGGAGCTGTCGTGGCGCTGGGGCGGGCTGGGGGCGGCACGGCGGCAGGTCTGGCGGGCGGGCTGGCTCGCCTCGGTGGTGGTGCTCGCCGCCGTCAGCGGGAGCGTGGGGCTCGCCCTGGCGGTGGGGCTGGGCGCCATCTTCACCGCAGGAGTGCTCACCGGCGGGAGGCGGCTGGCGCGGCCGGCGTGGGCGCTCACCCTCGTACCCCTCGGCCTGCTCGGCGTGATGGAGCTCGTCTACCTGCGGGACCCCTACGGTGGCGAGCTGTACCGCATGAACACGGTCTTCAAGGCCTCGCACCTGGCCTTCACGCTGCTGGCGGTGCTCGCCCCCGTGCTGCTGGGGTGGCTCCACCGCAGGCGTCCTGGCCTCGCGGCCGCCGGCGCGGCCGTGGTGCTCGCCGCCGGGCTGCCGCAGCTCGCCGCTACCGCCGCCCGCGTGTCGGGGCCGCCCGGGCCGGGTTGGGGCGGGCTCGCGTGGATGCAGCCCTGCGACGCGGCCATGGCGCACTGGATGTACCGCCGCCCGGCGGGGAGCACGCTGGTCGAGGGGCTCGGCGAGGCCTACACCGACGCCGCCAGGATCTCGGCAGCCTCCGGGGTGCCCGCGGCGCTGGGGTGGGAGAACCACGAGCGGGTCTGGCGCGGCGCGGCGGTGATGGCCGAGCTCGTGCGGAGACGGCGCCTCGTCGAGGAGCTGTACTCGTGCGGGAGACCGGAGCGCGTGGCGGCCATCGCGGAGGAGCTTGGCGCGGGTTACATCGTGGTGGGGCCGCTCGAGCGCAGGAACTACCCGGCCGAGGGCGTGAGGGCGGTGGAGTCCGCCGGCACGGTGGTGTTCTCGGCGGGGGAGTGCCGCGTGGTGGAGGTGCATGGCTGAGCGCGCCCGCCGGTGGCGGTGGCTGCTCGCGGCGGTGTTCGCGTGGGCCGCCCTGCTGCGGTTCTCCGGGATCGGCTGGGACGGGTTCCGCCTGCAGCACCCCGACGAGAGGTTCCTCGCCATGGTGGCGATGCAGCTGCGCCTCCCCGCCTCGCCGGCGCAGGCGGTGAGCCCGGGGATCGCTCCCGGCAACCCGAACAACCGGGGCTTCAGCTTCTACGTCTACGGCGCTCTCCCGCCGCTGGCGGTGCACGCCGTGTCGGCGGCGGTGGGCGTCGAGGACGTCCGGGGCGTGTCGGCGGTGGCGCGCATCCTGTCCACCCTCATGGACCTGCTGGCGATGGCGCTGGCCGTGGCGCTGGCGGCGAGGCTGGGAGGGGAGGGCGCGGCGCTCGTCGCGGGGACCCTGTACGCCAGCTGCCCGCTGCTGATCCAGCAGGCCCGCTTCGGCACCACCGACGCCTGGGGCATGGCGGCGTCCATGGCCGTGATGTGGTCGGTGCTGGGGCGGGCGCCGGGGTGGCGGCGGCTGGCCCTGGCGGGAGCGGCGGTCGGGGTGGCGGCCGCCTGCAAGCCGAACCTGGCGCTCACGGCGGTCGTGCCACTGGCAGCCGTGGCCGTTGCCTGGTGGGGGGAGCGGCGGCGGGGGTGGCGGGCGGCGGCACGGGCCCTCGCCAGGACCGCGCTGGTCGGCGCCGCCGCGCTGGCCGCGCTCAAGCTCACGGACCCCGGCGCCTTCGCCGCCGCGTGGTCGGTGCTGCCGTCGCCGCGCCGCCTGGCGGCGCTGCGGCAGCTGACCGGCATCCTCGGCGGCGCCGGACAGTACCCGCCCAACCTGCAGTGGGCGGGGAGGCGGGCGGTGCTCTCGCCTCTGGCCAACCTCCTGGTCTGGGGCACGGGGCCGCTGCTGGGCGGGGCGGTCGCCTTCGGCGTCGCGCGGGTGATGCGGCGGGCGGTTCTGGGAAGCCGGACCTGGTGGCCGGCGCTGGCCTGGGGGGTGCCGGCGGCGGCCTGGCACCTGGCTGGGTTCGCCGTGCCGGTCCGGCACCTGGCGCCCTTCCTCCCGCTGGCCATCGTGGCCGCGGCGCTGTGGCTGGCGCACCGCCGCCCGTGGCTGCGCCGGGTCGTGGTGGGAGGCACGGTCGTCGTGGGGCTGGCGTGGGCCTCGGTGGCGTGGCACCCCTACACCAGGGTGGCGGCCAGTCGATGGTTGCACGGGAACCTGCCCGACGGTGCGACGGTCACGGCCGAGTACTGGGACGATGCGCTGCCGCTGGCGGACACGGGACCCGGAACGCTGCGCACGGTCACCATGCGCGTGTTCGACCCCGACACCGCGGCCAAGAGGGAGCAGCTGCTCGCGGTCCTGGACGAGGCCGACGCCGTCGTGCTGGCCAGCCAGCGGGGCGTGGGCAGCATCTGCCGTGTCCCCGACGCCTACCCCCTGACCAGCGAGTACTACCACCTGCTGTTCTCGGGGGCCCTGGGCTTCCGTCCGGCGGCGACGTTCCAGCGTCGCATCGGCTTCGGGCCGCTCTCGGTCTCCGACCTCGCCGCCGAGGAGGCGCTGTCGGTGTACGACCATCCCCCGGTGTGGATCTTCGTCAAGACGCCCCGCTACTCCCCGCAGCTGGCCAGGACGCTGCTGGACCGCGTGGCGCTGCCGGGGGCCGCGGCGGCGTGGGACACCGTGGACCTCGAGGCGAGGGGGGTGCCGGCCTACCTCGTGCGCGGGGCGCAACGGGGGACGTTGCCGTCCGCCCTGCCCCGCGGGGCCGCGGGGCAGCTCGCGGCGGTGGTTTTGTGGCTGGCCGCGCTCGAGATCCTCGGGCTCGCCGGTGGGCGGGTCTTGACCGCTCTCGCACCGGGGTTGGGTCCGGCGCGCTGGGGCGTGGCACGCTGGCTCGGGATGGCGGGCGCCGGCCTCGCCTGGATGTGGTCGGGGTGGCTGGGGGTGCCGGGCTGGAACGGGTGGCTGCCGGCGCTGGCCCTGGCCGCCGCCGCGCCGTGGGCCGTGCGGGAGGTGCGCCGGGTCTGGAGGCAGCCGGGGTTCCGCCTGGCCGCCCTCGTGGTATGGGCAGCGTTCGTGCTCTTCCTCGCGATCCGCGCCGGCAACCCGGAGATCTACTGGGGCGAGAAGCCCATGGACGCCGCGGTGCTGGGCTCGTTGTGGCGGGCCTCGGCGTTTCCCCCGGTGGATCCCTGGTTCGCCGGGGCGCCGCTCGACTACTACTTCTTCGGGGCCGTCCCCTACGCGTTCCTCGCCCGGGCAGTGGGGGTCCCGCCGGGGGTCGCCTACAACCTGGTCGCCGCGACGGTGCCGGCGCTCGCCGCGGGCTGCGCCGCCGCCGTGGGACTGCTGCTCGGCGGGCGCCGGTGGGGGGCGGTCCTCGCCGCCGTGCTCGCCCAGCTGACCGGGACGGCGGCGGTGCTGGTCCGGCCGGCGATGCTGGCCGCGCCGAGCTCCGCCCTGTTCTGGGCGAGCTCGCGGGTGATTCCGGACACCATCAACGAGTACCCGGTGTGGACGGCGCTGTTCGCCGATCTCCACGCGCACTTCTTCGGGTTCGCGGGCTTCCTTGCCGCGGTCGCGCTCCTCTCCGGGGTGGCGGTCGGGCGCGTGCGGGGGAGGCGCGGCGCCGCCCTCACCGGTGTCGTGCTCGCGGTCGAGGCCATCACCAACACCTGGGAGGCACCGCTCCTCGCCGTCCTCCTCCTGGCGGCGCTGCTGTGGCGCCCGGCGGGGGTCGCGACGCGGCGGTCGTGGGTGGGGGGGGCCTCGTTCATGGCGCTGGCCGGTCTTGCGGGAGCGGTGGCCGCCGCCCCGTTCTGGCTGAGCGTGCACCCGGCGGCCGGCGGGGTGGCCCTGGCCCGTGCCCCGGCGCCCCCTGCGGGCGCGATGCTCGAGCTCTTCGGGATCCCGCTGGGGCTGACGGCGGTGGCCCTGGCGGCCACGCTGTGGCGGCGCGGCGAGCGGCCCGAGACGGCGTGGGCCTGGCTCCTGGTGGGCGCGGGGACGGCCGCGGCGCTCGCCCCCTTCGTCATCACCGTGGCCGACCACATGAACACCGTGTTCAAGCTCCACCTGCAGGCGCAGCTGCTGCTGGCCGTAGGGCTCGCCGGGGTGCTCTCCCGGGAGGTGCCCGCGCTGGCCCGGGGCCCGCGGAGGCTGCTCGGCGCCCTGGCTGCGTCGGTGGTGGCCGTCGGGCTGCTCACCACGGCCGCCGACGTGCGTTCGGTGCTGGCCACGCGGCGGGTGCCGGGGCCGCGTCCCACGCTGGACGGGGCGGCGTACCTGGAGGCGGTGTCGCCGGGACAGGCGGCGGTTCTCGGCGCCCTGCAGCGCCTGCCCTCGGCGCCGGCGGAGCTCGAGCCGCCGGGCCGTCCGTATTCCGATACGCTGCGGGTCCCCATGTTCACGGGCCTGCCCGCGGTGGTGGGCTGGCCTTACCACCTGTGGCAGCGCCACCGCTCCCGCGCGGAGATCCGCTTGCGGGAGGCCGACACGACGGTACTCTTGTACGGGACGGACGCGCCTCTGGTGGACGCCCTGCGGCGCCGTTACGGCGTCGGCGCGGCGTCGAGCTGGGACGGAGAGGAGCCGGCGGTGGCGAGGATCGGGGACTGGCCGGCGCTGGTCGCCGGGAAGGGCGGGGGCGCCTGGGTGACGCCCCGGGCCGGGGGCGTGCGGTGACGCGGCGGGAGGCCGCGGCGTGGGCGGGGCTGGCGCTGGCCGCCCTCACTCTCCGCCTGGTGGCGCTCACGGCGCGGCCCCCGCACCACGACGAGGCGGTCCACGCCCACTTCGCCGACCTGCTGGCCCGGCAGGGGATCTACGAGTACGATCCGACGTATCACGGACCGCTGCTGTTCTACGTCACCGCCGGGGTGTTCAAGGTGCTGGGGGAGAACCTGTTCACGCTTCGCCTCTACCCGGCGCTGGCGGGGACCGCGCTGGTGCTCCTCCCCTTCGCCCTGCGGCGCCGGATCGGGACACGGGCGGCGTGGTGGAGCGGTGCGGTCCTGGCGGTGTCGCCCTCGTTCCTCTACTACTCCCGGTTCGCGCGGAACGACGTGCCCGTCGCCCTGTTCACGGCCGCCGCGATGGCCCTCGTCCTCCTCGTGCCGCGGCGTGGCTGGCGCCTGATCCCCTGGATCGGCGTGGCGGCCGCTCTCCACGCCATCTCCAAGGAGACCTTCTACGTGCTGTTGCCGCTCCTCGCCGCGGGAGCCGCGGCGGTGGCGGCGCACGAGGGCGTCGGACGGTCGTTCCGGGAGGTGCGGGGGTGGCTGCGGGCCCACGCCGCTCCGGTCACCACCGGCGTGCTGTGGTTCGTGGCCATCACCGTGACGGCGTACACCTTCGTCTTCATCCATCCCGGTGACGCCTTCTTCCCCGTGAAGGCGATCCGGTACTGGTACGAGCAGCACCACATCCAGCGGGTGGGAGGGCCCTGGTACTACCACCTGCCGCGGCTCGGCCTGTACGAGTTCCTCATCCTCGGGGCCGCCGCGGCGTGGGTGGCCGGGCGGCGGCGCCGGCTCCACCGGTGGGAGGTGTTCTGCCTGGGGTGGGGAGTGTCCGGGATCGCGATGTACGCCTACCTCGGGGAGAAGGTCCCCTGGCTCGAGGTGCACCAGGTGCTGCCGTTCGTCCCCCTGGCAGGGGCGCAGCTCGCGCGGACGTGGTCGGTGCAAGGGGCCTGGTGGAGCCGGAGCCTCGCGGCGCTCGCCGTCGCAGGGACGCTCTGGTCGGCGGGCGCCGTCACCTACCTCTACCCGACCATCACGCCCGGGGATCCCCACGCGGAGCTCCTGGTGTTCGTGCAGACCACCCCCGCCGAGGAGGCGCTGGCGAAGCACGGGGAGGCGCTGGCGGGGGAGGGAGAGGTGCCGACGGGCGCCGGGGCGCCGCAGTGGCTCGCCTCGGTCTCGGGCGAGGCGACTTGGCCGCTGTCGTGGCAGTGGCGCGACCTCAAGGTTTGGTGGGCGCCGCCCAAGGAGGGGCAGCAGCCGGAGCTGGTGGTGTGCGACCCCACGGAGGAGGGGACGATCCGCGCGGGGCTGGGGCCGTGGTACCGTTCGCGCACGATCCCGCTGCGTGGCTGGTGGGTCGAGCGCTGGAAGGGCACGCCGGTCCCGGCGGTGGCGGCGTGGTTCCTCACCCGCCGGGCGTGGTCGCCTCTGGGCGCGACGGAGGTGGTGGTGCTGGAGGACTCGCGGCCGGGGCGGGGAAGCGGAGGAGGGGGCAGGGGTGACCGTGGAGCTCTCGGTCGTCGTGCCGGTGTTCAACGAGGAGGCCAACCTTCCCGAGCTGGCGCGCCGGCTGCGCGCGGTCCTGGAGGCGCTCCTGCCGTCCTGGGAGGTCGTCTTCGTGGACGACGGCTCGGGCGACCGCTCGTGGGAGGTGATCCGTGACCTCGCGGCGGCCGACCCCCGGGTGCGCGGCGTCCGCTTCTCCCGGAACTTCGGCCACCAGATGGCGTTCGCCGCCGGGCTCGACACCGCCAGGGGAGACGCCGCGGTGATCATGGACGCGGACCTCCAGGACCCCCCGGAGGTCATCCCCGAGCTGGTCGCCCGCTGGCGGGAGGGCTTCGAGGTCGTGTACGCGATGCGCACGCGGCGCGCCGGAGAGGGAGTGTTCAAGAGGCTCACGGCGGCGGCGTTCTACCGGTTGCTCCGGCGCATCACGCGGGTGGACATCCCGCTGGACACGGGCGACTTCCGCCTCATGGGACGGCGCGCCCTGGAAGCTTTCCGGAGGCTGCCCGAACGGCACCGGTTCACCCGGGGCATGGTCGCATGGCTGGGGTTTCCGCAGGTGGGGGTGCCCTACGCGCGGGAGGCCCGTCACGCCGGGGAGACCGGCTACCCGCTGCGGAAGATGGCCCGGCTCGCCGTCGACGCCATCACGTCGTTCTCCCACGTCCCGCTGCAGATGGCCACGGTGCTCGGCTTCGGCGTGTCCGCCTTCGCCTTCGCCTACATCGTCGTCGTGCTCGTGCTCAAGCTCGCGGGCATCTCGTGGCCCGGCTACACCTCGCTGATGGCGGCCATCCTGTTCCTGGGCGGCGTCCAGCTCGTCATGATCGGCCTGCTGGGCGAGTACCTCGGGCGCGTCTACGACGAGGTGAAGCGGCGGCCGCTGTACCTGGTGCAGGAGACCACGGGCGTGGAGGACGGCGACGGTGCGTGACCGCCGGGCCGGTCAGTGCTCGACGTCGGACACGGCGGCCGCGGGATCGGCGGTGCCCTGGATGACCCGCTCGAGCGCCGGGAAGTACCGGTCCATGGTGGCCAGCGAGACGTAGAGCAGGTTCTGGTACTGCCCGTATGTGAAGGCCCCGCCCTCGACGTCGAGAGAGCTCTTGAAGCGGACCTCGCCGTCGCCGACGTCGAGCTCGAAGTTGCCGAGCAGGAGCCCGTAGTTCGCCCGCGTGACGAACTCCATGACGTCCCGCCGGCGCGACTCCGGGACCTTGCCCTCGACGAAGGTGAGAAACCGCACGATGCTGCGCCCGGCGTCCACCAGCGCGACCACACGGTAGTTTCCGTTCTCGCCGGCGACGCCCATCTCGAGCGCCTCCAGCTCCCCGAGGCGCTGGTAGGTCCACTGGTCCCTCTCGAAGTACGCCTTGAGCGTCTCGAACACCGATGCCATGCACCCTCCCGGCCGCCAGCCCGTCCGAACACCTTTCATCCCAGGGGAACGCGTCGCGCAGAGGAGGATTCCCCGCCGCGCTGGCCCGGCTGGTGGGCGGATGCTAGTCTTCAGGGGTGCCTCGCCTCGCCCTCGTCGGACCCTCCTGGCCTCTCCGGGGCGGCATCGCGGCCACCACGACGGCCCTCGCGGCGGCCCTCGAGGCCCGTGGCTCACTGGCGGCGTTCCTGACGCCCGGGCGCCAGTACCCGCGCTGGCTGTACCCCGGCGGCGGCGACATCGACCCCGGCGCCTGTCCACGGCTCGAGGCCGCGGATCGGTGCTTCGGCGTGGTGGAGCCCTGGACGTGGCCCCGCGTCCGCCGCCGCCTGCGCGGCGTGGCCGCGGACGCCGTGGTGCTGCCGTACTGGACGTGGGCGTGGGCGCCGTTCGAGCTGCTGGCGGCCGCCGCGGCCGGACCGGTGGTGGGCGTGGTCCACAACCCCGCCGACCACGACGCGGGCGCGCTGGCCCGGTGGGCCGCGGGCGCCGTCCTGAGGCGCTGCCGGGGGTTCCTCTGCCACGCCTCGTCGGTGGCGGCGACCCTCGAGGAGCGGTATCCGGGCGTCCCCACGGCGGTCCACGTCCTGCCCTCCGGGCCGGCGCGGCGTGGCGACCGGGCGGCCGCGCGCCGGGAGCTGGGCGTTCCGGACGGCGCCGTTGCGGTGCTGTGCTTCGGGCTGATGCGGCCGTACAAGGGCGTAGGGACCCTCCTGGAGGCGGTTGAACGTCTGGAGCCGGGACTTCCGCTGGTGCTGCTCCTGGCCGGGGAGCCGTGGCGGGGGGCGGGGGAGGAGCTGCGCCGGGCACTGGGGCGCCCCGGGTTGGCCGGGCGGGTGATCCGCCGCCTGGAATGGATCGGGGAGGCGGAGGCCGGCGCCTGGTTCGACGCGGCGGACGCCGCCGTGCTGCCCTACCGCAGCGCCACGGGCTCGGCGGTGGCGGCGCGGGCGCTGGCCTGGGGGCTGCCGGTGGTGGCGAGCCGGGTGGGCGGGCTGGCGGAGGTGGTGGAGGACGGGGAGAACGGCCTGCTGGTGCCGCCCGGGGACCCGCCGGCCTTGGCCGCGGCGCTGCGGCGCATCGCGACGGAGTCAGGGTTGCGGGCCACCCTCGCGGCCGGGGCGCGGCGCCGGGCGGCGCGGTCGAGCTGGGACGGCTACGCGGCCGCGCTGGAGGCCCTCGTCGTCCGCGTCGTGGCCTGACGGCGGCCGGGCGGCGAGGAATCGGTCCCTCCCGGGAGCGGTTTTTCCTGGTGTTGGGGGGACTGCTGATGAAGACGCTGCATGCAGCAATGGCGGGTGTGTTCGTCGTGGCGCTGATGGCGGTGCCTGCGGTACCGGCCCGGGCCGCCAGCTCCGACGCCATGACCAGGTGCACCATGAAGTTCAACCTGCGCGGCTGGTCGTTCTTCTACCAGACGGCGCACGGCTCCGGTGTGGTCACCTGCGACAACGGCGAGAAGGCCGACGTGACCCTCAAGACCGAGGGAGGCGGACTGACCTTCGGCAAGGAGGACGTGGTCAACGGCACCGGCACGTTCTCCGCGGTCCAGGACATCAAGAATATCTACGGGTCCTACGCCGCGGCGGGGGCCAACGCCGGCGCGGTGAAGTCCTCGCAGGCGGCGGCCATGACGAAGGGCGAGGTCTCGATGGCGCTGAGCGGGAGCGGCCAGGGGTTCGACCTCGGTGTGGCCTTCAGCAAGTTCACCATCGAGCCGGCCGGCGCGAAGAAGTAGCGGTCACCGGCGCGGCGGCGCCGGAGGCGTCCACCACACGACGCGGCCGATGACGACATCGTCCAGCGGTTGTCCGGCGCGGAGCCGGATCGCCCGGGGCAGGTGAGCCGGGTTGTCCGAGAGCAGGATGAGCACCCGCGACGGGATGTCCAGCACCAGGCGCTTCACCGTGGCGCCCGTCTCTCCGGCGATCTCCTCGCGGACGGCGTAGATGCCGCGGGGGAGGACCGCGTGCACGGGGGTGCGGTCCACCAGGACGGTGGACCCCGGCGGGATCGTGTCGGCCATGGAGTCCTGCCCCGGTCCCAGCCGGACGAGGACGGCGAGCCGGGGCTCGACGCCGAGGCTGCGCAGGAGGGCGCGGGGCAGCGTCTCGGTGCCCTCCAGGTGGTCGGCGACGAAGGCCGGCGGACCGGCCGCGATGGTGTCGGCCACCAGGGGGACGTCGGCGGTCTCGCCGGCGGTCCGGGAGGGGACGTCCTCGCCGAGGAGGTCGCTCACGGTGGTTCCCAGCGCCACGGCGAGGCGGCTGAGGATCGCCACCGTCGGCGTGGACTCTCCGCGTTCGATCTGGGCGAGGAAGGTCCGGGAGACGCCGGCCCGCGATGCCAGAGCCTGCTGGCTGAGGCCCTGCCGGGTACGGTGCTCGCGCAACGTCGTGCCGAGCCGGTCGGCGCTCATTCGACGTCCATCGTTGTCAATATAGCCCATCGTCCCGGAGGCGTCCACCGGCATGGTGGTCAGAACGCCGCCCGGTTGACAACCAAAGTTGTCAGGTCTAGATTTCTAACGGACGCCATGGTTGCCTTCCGGCGGGTGTCGCTCTTTGCGCCGGAGGCGGCCGGAGTCACGGGGTGGATCGATGGCGGCGCGGAGTCTGGCGGTGACGGCGGAAGGCGCGGGGGCCGGGCGGCCTCTGGACGGCCTGCGCCGGGCGACGGAACGGTGGGTGCTGCGCGAGCGCTCCCGGCGCCGTCTCTCCAGCGGCCTGCCGGCGCTGGACGGGGTGCTGAGCGGGGGTTGGCCGCAGGGGCGGATCTCCGAGATGGTCGGTCCGGCCTCGTCGGGCAGGACCGGCATCGCCGTGGCCACCGTGGCGGCGGCCACGCGGCGGGGGGAGGTGGCGGCCTGGATCGACGCCGCCGACGCCTTCGACCCCGGTACGGCGCGGGAAGCCGGTGTGGCGTTGGACCGCGTGCTCTGGGTGCGTCCCCACTCGCCCACTCAGGCCGTGCGTGCCGCCGAGCTGGTCCTCGAGGCGGGCGGCTTCAGCGTGGTGGTGGTGGACCTGACGCGAAGCGGAGCCGAAGCGCCGGCGGCGCCGCGGAGCGGCCGGCGGGAGCGCCGGAGCACGCTGCGGGTGCGCCTGGCCCGGGCGGCGGAGCGTGCCGGCGCGGTGGTCCTGGTCCTGTCGGGGTACCCGTGGGCCGGGACCCTCGCCGGGGTGACGGTGGTGCTGGGCCGGGGGACGGCCGGCTGGGGGCGGCGCGAGCGGGGCGCGCCGGCGTGGCTCTCGGGCCTGGCGGCTCAGGCCAGGGTGGAGCGGGGAGGGGTGGTGGAGACGGGGCGGACGGTGACGGTGCCGCTGTCGCACCACGGCGAGACCGTTCCCGTCGTGGAGGCGCCGCCGCTGCGCTGGGGCGCGCAGGCAGGGGCCTGAAGGAGGAACGATGCGTCTGGCGTGCGTCCTGGTTCCCGGCTTTCCCCTGCAGGCGCTGCGCCGGAGCGATCCCGGCCTGGCCGAGGCCCCCCTCGCGGTGGCGTGCGGTCCCTCGCCCCGGGACGTGGTCGTGGCGGTCTCGGCGGAGGCCGGAGCGCTCGGGGTGAGGCCGGGAATGACGTCCGCGCAGGCACGGCAGGCGTCCTCGGCGGTGCTGGTCCGGGTGGCGCCGCAGGAGGTGACGGCGGCGGCGGCCGAGGCGCTGGCCGACGTCGCGGCGAGCTTCTCGCCCCGGGTCCGCCGGCACCGTCCCGGCGAGGTGCTGGCGGACGTGGGCGGGCTGGTGCCGCGCTTCGGCGGCGAGGGCCGCATCGCCCACGAGCTGCTGCGCGGCTGCCGGAGGGTGGGGCTCGAGGGCTGCGTGGGGATCGCCTCCAGCACGGGCGTGGCCCGGACGGCGGCCCGGACGGTGGCCCTGAGGGCGCTGGACGGCGTTCCCGCAGCGGGGGCGGCGGCTCCCTGGGCGGTGGTGCCCGAGGGCGGCGAGCGGGGCTTCCTCGCCCCGCTGCCCGTGGCCCTCCTCGGCGCGGCGTCGGAGCTGACGGTGAGGCTGATGGGCTGGGGCATCCATCGCGCCGGCGAGATGGCGGCGCTGCCGCGGGAGGAAGTCGCCCTGCGGCTGGGCCGTGAAGGGGTGGCGCTGCACCGCCTGGCCTGCGGGGAGGCGGACGGCGCGTTCATCCCCGACCCGGTGTGCGAGGTGCTGCGGGAAGGCGTCCTCCTCGAGGACCCGGTGGTCGCCCTCGAGGCCTTCCTGTTCGTGCTCAGGGGCATCCTCACGCGTCTCGTGCAGCGCCTCGAGCTGCGCGGCGAGGGGTTCGCCGAGGTGCTCCTCGATCTCTCCCTGGAAGGCGGCGAGCACCACGAGGCACGGGTGCGCCTCGTGGCACCCACGCGGGAGGTGCCGGCGGTGCTGGCGCTGGCGCGGCTGGAGCTGGAGGTGGGTCCTCCGGGGGCGCCGGTGGAGGGCGTCGCGGCCCTGGTCACGCCGGGACGGGTCCGCCTCGTCCAGGGGTCGTTGTTCGGCGCCCGGACGCCGGCACCGGCAAAGCTCGCCATGACCCTGGCCCGGCTCGCCGCGCTGGTGGAGCCCGGCCGCGTGGGCGCCCCCGCGGTGCCCGACACACACCGGCCCGGAGGCTGGACGATGGTGGCCTTCGCGCCGGCGCCGGTGGAAGGAGGCGAGGGCGCCGCGGAGAGCCACCCGCCCGTGCTGCGGACGTTCCGGCCTCCCCGCCGGGCCGACGTGGTGGTGGCCGGGGGCCGGCCGGTGTCGGTGCTCGTGGACGGCCGCGGCGGCACGGTGGTCGGCTGGGCGGGACCGTACCGCTTCGTCGGCGAGTGGTGGAGCGAAGAGCCCTGGGCGCGGGACGACTTCGACGTCGCCACCGCGGACGGCACGCTGCTGCGGGTGTGCTTCGACCGTCTGGAACACCGGTGGTACGCGGAGGGGGTCTATGACTGAGGGCCCCTACTGCGAGCTGCACGCCCACACCGCCTTCTCGTTCCTGGAGGGGGCCAGCCAGCCCGAGGAGGTGGCGGCACAGGCGGCCGCGGTAGGGCTGCCCGCGGTGGCGGTGACGGACCGGGGAGGGGTGTACGGCACCCCCCGCTTCGCCAAGGCTGCCGGGGTGGAGGGTGTGGAGGCGATCGTGGGCGCCGAGGCGGTGCTGCAGGACGGTGCCCGCCTGCCGTTGCTGGTCCGCGACGCCCGCGGCTGGTCGAACCTCTGCCGCCTGCTCACGTCGGGTGCCCTGGGGCGTCCCAAGGGAGAGGCGAGGGTGGGGTGGGACCTGGTCGGTCTCCACGCGGCGGGGCTGTTCGCCCTCGGCGGGGGGGAGGACGGTCCCGTCGTGCAGGCGTTGCGCCGGGGGGGGAGGAGGCGGCCGGGGGCGTGCTTCGCCGCCTGGTGGCGCTGTTCGGCGCCGGTGGTGTCGCCGTGGAGGTGCAGCGCCATCAGCGCCGCGGCGAGGAGCGGCGCAACGCCGCGCTGGTGAGGGCGGCCCGGAACGCGGGGGTGCCGGTGGTGGCCACCCAGGATGCCATCATGGCGGCCTCCGCCGACGGGCCGGTGGCCGACGTGCTCGCCTGCCTGAGGGCGGGTTGCACCCTCGACGAAGCCGGGCGGCGGCTGGAGACGAACCGTGCCCGGCGCCTGCGGTCGCCGGCGGAGATGGCGCGGCTGTTCGCCGACCTGCCCGGGGCGGTCGCCGCCACGGAACGGGTGGCCGGTGTGTGCGCGTTCCGCCTCTCGGACCTGCCGTACCGCTTCCCGTCCGTGGAGCTCGGGGAGGAGAGGGACGAGAACACGGAGCTGCGTGCCCGGGTCGGGAGCGGGGCGGCGGAGCGCTACAAAGAGGTGTCGGCGCGGGTGCAGGCCCAGCTCGAGCGGGAGCTCGGCCTCATCGCGCGGCTGGGGCTCGCCGGCTACTTCCTCGTGGTGCACGACATCGTGCGCTACTGCCGGTCCCGCGGCATCCTCGCCCAGGGCCGGGGCTCGGCGGCCAACAGCGCCGTCTGCTACGCCCTGGCCATCACCAGCATCGACCCCATCGCCTACGGGCTCCTGTTCGAGCGGTTCCTCTCCGAGGAGCGGGGGGAGTGGCCGGACATCGACCTGGACCTGCCCTCCGGGGCGCTGCGCGAGGAGGTGATCCAGCACGTCTACCGCACCCACGGGGAGCGGGGCGCCGCGATGACCGCGAACGTCATCACCTACCGGGGACGCAGCGCCGTGCGGGAGGCCGGAAAGGTGCTGGGGTTCGCCGTCCATCACCTGGACGGTCTGTCCCGCCTGCTGCGCGGGTGGGGGTTCGAGGGGGAGCCGCGGGAGGAGCTCGCGGCCCACCTGCGTGCCGTGGGGGTGGATCTCCGGGAGCGCCGGGCGCGGCTCCTCGTGGAGGTGGTTGCCCGCATGCTCCACCTGCCCCGTCACCTGGGTCAGCACTCCGGCGGCATGGTGCTGGCCGCCGGCCGTCTGGACGACGTGGTGCCCCTCGAGCCCGCTTCCATGCCCGGCCGCGTCGTCATCCAGTGGGACAAGGACGACTGCGCCGACCTGGGCATCATCAAGGTGGACCTGCTCGGTCTCGGCATGCTGCAGGTGCTCCAGGACGTGGTGCCGCTCATTCGCGAGCAGGAAGGAGTGGAGGTGGACCTCGCCCACCTCCCCTCCGACGACCCACCGGTGTACGAGGCGCTGTGCCGCGCGGATACCGTGGGGTGGTTCCAGGTGGAGAGCCGCGCCCAGATGGCGACCCTGCCGAGGATGCGGCCGCGGCGCTTCTACGACCTGGTGGTGGAGGTCGCGATCATCCGTCCGGGTCCCATCGTCGGCAGGATGGTGCATCCCTACCTGAACCGGCGCGCGGGGCGCGAGCCCGTGGTCTACCCGCATCCGGACCTGAAGCCGATCCTCGAGCGCACGCTGGGGGTGCCGCTGTTCCAGGAGCAGCTCATGCGGCTGGCCATGGTGGCGGCCGGCTTCACCGGCGGCCAGGCCGAGGAGCTCCGCCGGGCCATGGGCGCCAAGCGCTCGGTGGAGCGCATGCGCAAGCTCGAGGCCGACCTGCGGCGGGGCATGGCCGACAGGGGGATCACCGGCGGCGCCGCCGACGAGGTCGTGCAGGGGATCACCTCCTTCGCCCTCTACGGCTTCCCGGAGTCCCACGCCGCTTCCTTCGCCCTCATCGCCTACGCCTCGGGCTACCTGAAGGTGCACCACCCGGTCTGTTACCTCGCCGCCATGCTCAACGCCTGGCCGATGGGCTTCTACCAGCCTGCCACGCTGGTCCAGGATGCCCGGCGCCACGGTGTGCGGGTGCTGCCCGTGGACGTGGGCCGGTCGGCGTGGCGGTGCACGGTGGAGCGGGGGGAGGGGACCGCCGGCGCCGGTGGAGGATCCCTCGCGGTGCGTCTGGGGCTGCGGTTCGTCCGGGGGCTGCGCGAAGAGGCGGGGGGGTGCATCGCGGCCGAGGCCGCGCTGGCGCCGTTCGCCTCCGTGCGCGACGTGGCCCGCCGGTGCCGCCTGCGAGACGACGAGCTGGCCGCCCTCGCCCGGGTGGGGGCCTTCGCCTCCCTGGGGGCCACCCGGCGCTCCGCGCTGTGGCAGGTCGCCGCCCTGGACGGCCGGCGTCCCGCGCTGGCCCAGGTCATGGAGCCCGACGCGGGGCGGAGCCCCCTTCCCGAGATGAGCCGCGACGAGCGTTACGCCGCCGACTACGCCGGCGCCGGTCTCACCGTCGGGCGCCACCCGCTGGCGCTGCGTCGCGGGCAGCTCGACCGGAGGGGGATCCTCTCCGCCGCCCGGCTGACCGGGGTGCCCCACGGTCGCCGGGTGCGGGTGGGTGGGGTCGCCATCGTGCGGCAGCGTCCGGGTACGGCCCGGGGCCTGTGCTTCACCACCCTGGAGGACGAGACGGGCTTCGCCAACGTGGTGTTCATGCCGGACTTCTTCGCCGCGCACCGGTCCGTCATCACCGGGAGCGCGCTGCTGGAGGTGGAGGGCGTCGTGCAGTCCCGTGACGGAGTCGTCACCGTGCGCGCCGACGGGGTGCGGCCGCTGTTCGGGGATCCTCCTCCGGCGACGCCCTCGCGGGACTTCCGCTGAAGCAGTCCGGGGAGAACGGGCGGTGGGGGTTCCGCTCCGCGTCGCGGAGCGCCGGCGAATAGCCAGAAAAGAGAATGAGACGTATACTAAACGAATGGCCAGATCCTGCGTGCGAGAGTCATGACCACACGAGCCGCTACGAGGCATCCGTGCCCTTGAACATCGTCCTTCTCGACGACGGTGAAGGGATTCTCTACCAGTGCTCGGGGGTCCTGAGCGGAGCCGAGATCATCAGCGCCAACCAGGAGCTGCTCGCCTCGCCCGCCCGGCGGCGGGGCCGCCGCTACGGTCTCGTGGACTGCTCGGCCGTCGCCTCCGTGGAGATCTCCACCGCGGAGCTCCGCGCCCTCGCCGACCAGGACGCCCGGCTCGCGGCGGAGGCGAGGATCCCGATCCTGCTCGCCGTGGTCGCCCCGGGGGACCTCGGCTACGGGCTCGCCCGCATGTGGCAGGCGTTCGCCCAGGGCATCTGGTGGCGCGCGGAGGTCTTCCGGGACCGCCCCGCCGCCGAGCGATGGATCCGGGAGACCTTGGCCGGGAGCCGCTGAAGGGGACCGCGGGACCAGACCGGCGACGGCACCCTCCGCTGACCGGCCCGCCGGTGCGCCGCCGCCGGAAAGACAGCAGCCGCTGGGAGCACGGCAGGTGCGCGCCGCCGCGGAGGCCCGTCCGGAGACCCGCCGCAACGTCCCGGGCCCGGGGCGACGAGGCCGCTGCTATCATGGAGCTACAGAGCGAGAAGGGGATCCGGGAAGGCGAGGCGGCGGGGACCTCGTCCTTCAGCCGACCGCTCCGGCGCGGGGCGGCGGCGCCGGGAGGGTCCGGTGAGCGGCGAAGCCGGGAGAATCGGGATCATCGGGGTCGCGCAGGTCGCCCAGGGCGCCGGGGATGACGCTCCTCGACGGCGGCGGCGTGCGGCTGCTCCTCGGGGACCGGACCGGGAGGGAGCTCCGTCGCGTCCTTTCGGGTCTGCGACATCGACGCGGCCTTCGCCGGGATCGCGGGCCGGGCGCCGCCGTACGGGAGAGGCCCCGCCTCGTGCCGCGGCTCGCCGGCCGGGAGGTGCGGGTGGCGGTCTTTGCCGATCCCCACGGAGACGCCCTGGCGCTCATGAGCGAGACGCGCGGGAGCTGAGGCGCGTCCCGGGGCGAAGGAGGGCGAGATGACCGGCCCGTGCAGGAAACAGCTCGGTGCCGTCGGCTGGCTCGACATGACGGTGGAGCGCGCCGGGGAGGCGCGGGAGTTCTACGAGGCCGTCGTGGGGTGGACGTCCAGCGACGTGGACATGGGCACCTACTGCGACTTTGCCATGCACTCGCCGGCGTCGGGGCAGGCCGTGGCCGGGATCTGCCACGCGCGCGGGGTGAACGAGCAGCTGCCCCGCGGCGTGTGGCTTCCCTACGTCGTCGTGGAGGACGTGGACCGCAGCGCGCGGCGGTGCCGGGAGCTCGGCGGAACGGTCGTCGTGGAGCCGACGGACGTTCCCGGCCAGGGCCGGTACTGCGTTCTGAGGGACCCGTTCGGCGCGCTCATCGCCGTGGGGAGGTTCGAGTGAGCCCCGCGGAGCGGGCCTCGGCGCCGGTGAGGACCCTGGCGCTCGTGATCGCCTTCGTCGTGGTCCTGGCCGTCGACTGGAGCGCCCTCCGGGAGATCCTGAAGGGTGACCGCGCCGCCGCCGACGCGACGGGGGCCCTCGTCCTGACGGCCGCCCTGGCGGTGACCGCGGTCCTCGTCATCCGGCGCCTGCGCCGCCGGACGTGATCGCCGCCGGGCCGCCGCGCGGCGCGGGCCCTCTCGAGCGATCACGGAGCGGCGGCGGATGCTTCGGTGTCCCGGAGGGGTGGCCGAGCGGTCGAAGGCAGCGGTCTTGAAAACCGCCCGCCTCGCGGAGGGCGGGGCGGGTGGCGAGAAGCGGCCTGAGGCCCGGCGCCCGGAGCCGCGGGCGGGGGCGAGGGGGCTGGCCTCGGCGGCCGCCCGGGCACCCCGGGATCCAGCCCGCCCAAAGCCGGTGGCCACGGTGGCGCCGTGTTGAGAGAGAGCCCCGGAAAATCGTATTCTTCAAGACCCCCGGAGGGGTGGCCGAGCGGTCGAAGGCAGCGGTCTTGAAAACCGCCAGGGTGCAAGCCCTCATGGGTTCGAATCCCATCCCCTCCGCCATCTCCGCCTCCCCGAGGGCGTCCAACAGAGCGTGAAGACCACGTTGCCTTGTCGAGGGGATGGGTGAGAACCCATGTCGGGCGGGTGTGGTGGTCGGCGTGCGGGCGGGGGAGGGTTCGACCGCGCGGAGGCAGGGCGGGTGGCGCGACGCGGCCTGGGGCCTGTTCGACCGGAGCCGCGGGTGGGGGGCTGGAGGCTGGCCTCAGCCATCGCCCGAGCAAGACGGGATTCAGCCCGCCATCCCATCCCCTCCGCCACCCCGCGCCTCACTCCCTCTTCAGCGCTTCCGCCAGCTCCTCCGGTTCGGCCGTGGGAACCACCACCGTGGCCTGCCCCGCGCCTGCTTCGAGCTCGATGACGACCTCCTGCCGGGCGTAGTGCCGGCGCCAGCCGGAGACCGGCCGGAAGGTTGCCGAGCGTACACCCCAGGCCGGATAGGCTCGGGCGAACGGCCCGAAGCCGGCGCGGAGGGTCGTACGGGTCACCACCGTCTCGTAGTGACCGGCGCGCCACGACACCACGAGAGCGATACCGCCGAGGGTGAGCAGGATGCCGGCGACGATCTCGAGAGCGGATCGCCGGGCAGCGCCCGCCGCGAGCACGAGGCCGATCACCACGAGCACCGCGGTGAAGCTCCACAGCAGAACCTGCGGTCCGGTGCCGAGCCGCAGACGCTCGTAGTAGCGCGGGACCTCTTCCGCCTTTGCCCTGTTCATGGTGGTCTCGCCTCCCTCCCGTGGGCAACGTGCAAAGCTCGAACATCCATTCTGCCACCTCGGTGGCGGCGTCCGGCGAAAACAGGCGCCCTTCGGGTGTGCCCCTGCAGGGGATGGCGTAGACTGCACCGCCATGACCGTGCTGTCGGGGCTCGTTCCCGTCTTCCTGATCCTCGCCCTCGGGGTCGCGGCCCGTCAGTGGGGTCTGCTCGGGGAGTCCGCCGCCGTGGGGCTCAATCGCCTGGTTGCCAACCTGGCGCTGCCTGCGCTCCTCGTCGTCAAGATCGGGACCTCGCGTCTCGACACGAGCTTCTCGGCGCCCCTCGTGGCCGGGACCGTGCTGGTGACGGTCCTGACCACCGTCGTGGGTCTCGCCGTGGCGGGCATCTGGAGACTGCCGCGCGCCCAGCGCGGTGTGCTCGCCCAGGCGGGCATGCGGGGCAACCTGGCGTACGTGGCCTTCCCGGTGGTCCTGGCGACCCTGGGCGACGCCGCGCTGAGCCAGGCGGCGGTCACCGCCGCCGTGCTGATCCCGGTGATGAACCTGCTGGCGGTGGGTGTCCTGGAGGTGAACCGGGGCGAGGCATCGGCAGGGGTGACGGCGCTGGCGGCGCGGGTCCTCGCCAACCCCCTCGTGCTGGCCGCGCTGGCCGGGCTGATCCTGGCGGGCGCCCACTGGCAGCCGTGGGCCTGGCTGCGGAGCACGCTGGAGATCCTCGCCGACTTCGCGCTTCCCGGCGCCCTGCTGGCCCTCGGGGCGGAGCTGCAGCTGCGTCGCTGGCGGGGCGTGTGGAGGCCGACGGCGGTCGCGTCGGTGCTCAAGCTGGTGGTCCTTCCAGCGGTGGGGTGGTGGGTGCTTCGCGCTTTCGGCGTGGGCGGGGTGAGCTTCTCGGTGGGTCTGCTGCTCCTGGCCGCGCCCACCGCCGTGGCCTCGTACCCGGTGGCCGCCGAGCTGGGGGGCGACACCGACCTGGCAGGATCCTGCGTGGTGGTGACCACCGTGGGTGCCTTCGCGGCCTACGTCGGCTGGGCGTTGCTGCTCCCCGTGCGGTGAGCGCGGGGTCCGGTCAGGGCTCCTCCGGCATGACGATCCACAGGACGATGTAGACGAGGATGCCGGGGAAGGCCACCGAGAGGATGGAGAGCAGGACGTAGAGCACACGGACCACGGTGGGGTCCCAGCCGAGCCACTCGGCGATGCCGCCGCAGACGCCAGCGATGACGCGGTGACGGCGCGAACGAGACAGGGGCATCGTTTCCCTCCCGGAAGGATTGTAGTCGACGCGGGCGGCGGGTGCCCGGCCTGGTTACAATGAGGCTCATGACCAAGGGCGATGTCGAGAGGGCGGCGGCTCTGCTGGGCCGCGCATCGGCGGTGGTGGTGATGACAGGCGCCGGAGTCTCGGCGGAGAGCGGCGTACCGACGTTCAGGGGCGCCGGTGGCCTGTGGGAGGGGCACCCGGTCGAGGAGGTGGCCAGTCCCCGGGGTTTCTTTGCCGACCCAGGCACGGTGTGGAGGTTCTACGACCAGCGCCGGCAGAACCTCGCGGCAGTGACCCCGAACCCCGCCCACCGGGTGGTGGCGGCGTGGCAGGACCGATTCCCGCACTTCACCCTGGTGACGCAGAACGTGGACGGCCTGCACCAGGCTGCCGGCTCGCGGCGCGTGCTGGAGATCCACGGCAACATCTGGCGTATCCGCTGCGTGTCGTGCGGGGCGGAGCGCGAGGACCGGCGGGGCAGCCTTCCGGAGCTGCCACCCCGCTGCGCGGTCTGTGGCGCTCTGGAACGGCCGGGGGTGGTGTGGTTCGGCGAGTACCTGCCTGCGGACACCGTGGGCGAGGCCATCGAGGCGGCGGAGTCCTGCGAGGCGCTGGTGGTGGTCGGGACCTCGGCGGTGGTGTACCCGGCGGCCGGCCTGGTGGAGGTGGCCGCGAGGCACGGCGCCGCGGTGATCGAGGTGAACCCCGAGGCGAGCGCCCTGGCGCACCTGGCCGACGTGGCGCTGCGGGGGCCGGCCGGCGTGGTTCTGCCGGAGGTGGACGCGCTGCTGGGAGGGAGCGGACCGTGAAGGTGAGCGAGGTGGCGGTGCCGGAACGACCGCGAGAGAAGCTGCTCGCGAGGGGGCCCATGGCCCTCGACGACCACGAGCTCCTCGCCGTCCTGCTGCGGACTGGAACGGTCGGCACGTCGGTGCTGGAGCTGTCGCGGCAGTGGCTGGAAGACGTCGGCGGCCTGGAGGGGCTCGCCGGCATGAGCCCGGGACAGATCATGGGGCGCAACGGTGTAGGTCCCGCCAAGGGCGCCGTGCTGGCGGCCGCCCTCGAGCTGGGCGCCCGGCTGGCCAGGCGGCGTCTGGAGGACCGGCCGGTGCTGGACCGCCCCGACGCCGTGGCGGAGTACCTGGCGCGCTCCACCGCGGCGGCGCGCGTGGAGGTGTTCGGCTGCCTGTCGCTGGACGCGAGGAACAGGCTCATCCGCCTCCACGAGCTGCACCGCGGGGCCCGGGCGCACTCGGACGTGGAGCCGGGAGAGGTGTTCCACCGCGCCATCATCGACAACGCCCACGGCGTCATCCTGTGGCACACCCACCCCTCGGGGGACCCGAGCCCCAGCGAGGACGACGTGGCGTTGACCCGGCGCCTGGCCCAGGCGGGCCGGCTGCTCAACGTGGCGGTGCTCGACCACCTCGTTGTGGGGAACGGCGGCTGGGTCTCCCTCAGACAGCGCGGCGTGCTGCCGGTCGGCTGAGGGCTGAGCGGGTGCCCGGAAGCACGAAGCCCCGGCGCGGGCCGGGGCTTCGTGAGTGATCGTCGGGGTGCGTCAGAGGTTCCGCCAGCTCTGCAGGATGCGCATGTAGTTGGCGCGTTCGATGGCCTCCGGATTGGGCGACCGCTGGTGGCTCATGCTGGCGTGCATCTCGGACAGCGATGCGTACTCGTGCTCCTCCATCCAGGCCGTCATTCCCTCGCGCAGGGCGGCGAGGTGACCGGGACCTTGCTGGAGCAGGGCGGACACGACCTGGACCGCGTCGGCGCCGGCCATCACGGCCTTGACCGCATCGAGGGGAGTGTGGACGCCGCCGCTTACCGCCAGGGAGGCGCGGACGTTGCCGGAGAGGATCGCCAGCCAGCGCAGGCGGAGCAGGAGCTCGGACGAGTCCGACAGGTTGAGGGTCGGCGTGATCTCCAGGTTCTCGACGTCGATGTCCGGCTGGTAGAACCGGTTGAAGAGCACCAGGCCGTTGGTCCCGAGCTCGTCGAGCTGATGGACGAGGTGGGGCAGCGACGAGTAGTAGGGGGAGAGCTTCACCGCCACGGGGATCGTCAGCGCCGTCTTGACGGTGCGGACGACATCGAGGACGCGGTTCTCCACCGCGTCGGACGCCTCCCACGAGTGCGTGGCGAGGTAGTAGACGTTGAGCTCGAGGGCGTCGGCGCCGGCGTCCTGGAGGAGCTTCGCGTAGTCGAGCCACCCCGACGCCGTGGTGCCGTTGAGGGAGGCGATGACGGGCACCGCCACGGCGGCCTTGACGCGGCGCACGTGCTCCAGGTAGGGCTCCGGTCCAAGGGCGAAGTCCTTGGGCCCGGGGAAATAGGAGAGCGCCTCTGCGAAGGAGTCGGCGTGCATTTCCATGTCGAGGATGGTTCCCACCTGCTCGCGCGTGATCTGCTCCTCGAAGAGCGAGTGCATCACGATGGCGGCCGCCCCGGCGTCCTCGAGGAGCTTCACGTTGTCGAGGTCGTCGACGAGGGGCGACGCCCCGGGCATGAAGGGGTGGGGGAGCCGCAGGCCGAGATAGGTCGTTGACAGGTCCATGATGCCTCCCTCTCAGCTCTCGCTGGGCGTGTCTGTCGTCTTGGAGTCGCTCCGCGCCGACACCGCCAGCCTGGCGAGCTGTTCGTACACGTTGAAGCGGCTGGAAACCTCGTGCTGCGCCATGGCCATGAGCATCTTGAAGCGCTCCGGATTCAGGCGCTCCACCATCCGGTAGCGCGTCTCGTTGCGGACGTACTGCTCGAGGGCGATCTTGGGCGCGCCCGAGTCGAGCTTGAGAGGCAGCTCACCGGCTGCGATGCGCCGCGGGTCCCAACGGTACAGCGGCCAGTACCCGGAGTCGACGGCGAGCTTCTGCTGGTCGATACCGAAAGCCAGGTCGTACCCGTGCGCGATGCAGTGGCTGTAGGCGATGACCAGGGAGGGGCCGGGGTAGGAGTCGGCCTCCTGCAGGGCCCGCACCGTCTGGGTGTCCTTGGCACCGAAGGCGACCCGGGCCACGTAGACGTTGCCGTAGGTCATGGCGATCATGCCCAGGTCCTTCTTGGGCAAGCTCTTGCCTGCCATGGCGAACTTGGCGGCGGCGCCGAGCGGCGTGGCCTTGGAGGCCTGGCCGCCGGTGTTGGAGTAGACCTCGGTGTCGAGGACGAGGACGTTGATGTCGCGGCCGGAGGCCAGGACGTGGTCCAGACCGCCATAGCCGATGTCGTACGCCCAGCCGTCGCCGCCGAGGGCCCACACGCTCTTCTTGACCAGGTAGTCGGCGAGGCGGTCGAGGCGCCGCGCCTGAGCGCTCTCCAGGGTGGCGAGCTTCTCGCGGAGGGCGGCGATGCGGTGCCGCTGGTCGGCGATGCCCTGCTCCGAGGTCTGGTCGGCGGCGAGGATCTCCTGGACCAGGTTGTCGCCGACATGGCCGGCGAGGGCGTGGAGGAGCTCCCGCGCCTGCTCGGAGTGCTTGTCGACGGCGAGGCGGAAGCCGAAGCTGAACTCCGCGTTGTCCTCGAACAGCGAGTTGGACCAGGCCGGCCCGCGGCCCTCGGCGTTGGTGGACCAGGGCGTCGTGGGCAGGTTGCCGCCGTAGATCGACGAGCAGCCGGTAGCGTTGCCGATCAGGGCGCGGTCACCGAAGAGCTGGCTGAGCAGCTTCACGTACGGGGTCTCGCCGCAGCCGGCGCAGGCGCCGGAGTACTGGAAGAGAGGCTCCATGAACTGCGAGCCCTTGACGTCCACCTTGAGGCGCGTGCGATCGGGGTCGGGGATGGCCAGGAAGAAGTCGTAGTTGACCCGCTCGGGCTCGCGCAGCGGCCGCTGCGGGTGCATGTCGATGGCCTTGTGCTTCGGGTTGGCCTTGTCCTTGGCCGGGCAGACCATGACGCACAGGTTGCAGCCGGTGCAGTCCTCCGGGGCGACCTGGATGGTGTACTTCCAGCCCTTGAAGTCGGGGGCCTTGTAGTCGATGGACTTGAAGGTCTCCGGGGCGTCGGCCAGGTGGTCGGGCTCGTAGACCTTGGCGCGGATCGCCGCGTGAGGGCAGACCATCGCGCACTTGTTGCACTGGATGCAGAGGGCGGCATCCCACACCGGGATCTCGAGGGCGATGTTCCGCTTCTCCCACTGGGTCGTGGACAGCGGCCAGGTTCCGTCGACCGGGAAGGCGCTCACCGGCAGGAGGTCGCCCTTGTTGGCCAGCATGACGGCGGTGACGCGCTTGACGAAGTCGGGAGCGGCCTCCGCCACGATCGGCGGCATGGTGCGGGTGGCGGTCACGGCGGCCGGGACCTCGACCTCGAAGAGGTGGGCCAGGGTGTGGTCCACGGCGGCGAAGTTCTTCTTGACGACCTCGTCGCCCTTCTTGCCGTAGGTCTTCTTGATGGCGTCCTTGATGCGCGCGATGGCGTCCTCGCGGGGCAGCACCCCGGAGATCGCGAAGAAGCACGTCTGCATGATGGTGTTGATCCGCACCCCCATGCCGCTGTCGCCTCGCCACCTTGTAGGCGTCGATGACGTAGAACTTGAGCTTCTTGGCGAGAATCGCCTCCTGCACCTCGCGCGGCAGCTGGTCCCAGATCTCGTCGGGACCGAACGGCGAGTTGAGAAGGAAGACGGCGCCGGGCTTGGCGTAGGCGAGGACGTCGTACTTGTCGAGGAAGACAACTGGTGGCACGCAACGAAGCTGCGCGCGGTCGACCAGGTAGGCGGAGCGGATGGGACGGGGCCCGAAGCGCAGGTGCGAGATGGTGATCGCCCCGGCCTTCTTGGAGTCGTAGACGAAGTAGCCCTGAGCGAAGTTGTCGGTCTCCTCGCCGATGATCTTGATGGAGTTCTTGTTGGCGCCGACGGTGCCGTCGGAGCCGAGGCCGAAGAAGACGGCGCGCTTGACCTCGTCGGGCTCGATGTCGAAGTCGGCGTCCACGGGAAGCGAGGTGTGGGTCACGTCGTCGACGATGCCGACGGTGAAGTGGTTCTGGGGCGCGTCGGCGGAGAGCTCGTCGCAGCACCGCCTTGACCATGGCCGGGGTGAACTCCTTGGAGGAGAGGCCGTAGCGGCCGCCGATCACGCGGGGCTCGCGGGCGAACGGGGAGGTGCCGGCGGCCCGGGCCTCCTGCAGTGCGGTCACGACGTCCATGTAGAGGGGCTCGCCGATGGAGCCGGGCTCCTTGGTGCGGTCGAGGACGGCAATGGCGCGGGCGGTGGCGGGGATGGCCGAGAGGAAGTCCGCGATGGAGAAGGGGCGGTAGAGGCGGACCTTGAGGAGGCCGACGCGCTCGCCGCGGCCGACGAGGTGCTCGACGGTCTCGTGGGCGGTCTCGGCGCCGGAGCCCATCAGCACGACGACGCGCTCCGCCTCGGGGTGGCCGACGTAGTCGAAGAGGTGGTAGGCGCGGCCGGTGACGGCGGCGAAACGGTCCATCGCCTTCTGCACCATCTCGGGGCAGGCGAGGTAGTAGGGGTTGCACGCCTCGCGAGCCTGGAAGAACGCGTCGGGGTTCTGCGCGGTGCCCCGGAGCACGGGGCGGTCGGGGGTGAGGGCCCGGCGCCGGTGCGCCGCGACGAGCTCGTCGTCGATCATGTGGCGCAGGTCGTCGTCGGTGAGCTCCTCGATCTTGGCGACCTCGTGGGAGGTGCGGAACCCGTCGAAGAAGTGCAGCAACGGCACGCGCGACTCGAGGGTGGCGGCCTGTGCCGATGCAGGCGAAGTCGTGGGCCTCCTGGACCGAGTTGGAGGCGAGCATGGCGAAGCCGGTCTGGCGGCAGGCCATGACGTCGGAGTGGTCGCCGAAGATCGACAGGGCGTGGGTCGCCACCGTGCGCGCAGACACGTGCATGCAGTAGGAGGTGAGCTCCCCGGCGATCTTGTACATGTTGGGGATCATGAGGAGCAGCCCCTGGGACGCGGTGAACGTGGTGGTCAGTGCGCCGGCCTGCAGCGCGCCGTGGACCGCCCCGGAGGCGCCTCCCTCGGACTGCATCTCGGCGACCTGGGGGATGGTGCCCCAGATGTTCTTCTTCCCTTGCGCCGACCACTCGTCGGAGAACTCGCCCATGGGCGAGGAGGGAGTGATGGGATAGATGGCAATCACCTCGTTGGTGCGGTGGGCCACCGAGGCGGCGGCCTCGTTCCCGTCCAAGGTGAGCTTGCGTCGTTCAGGCATGCTGTTCCTCCTTAACTCCTGCTGCGCATGTCCCGCTGGGTGGGATGCGCCCCCGGGGGGGGGAGACTTGAGAAGCGGTTCCAGGCTCAAACGTGAACCGTTTCACAACGCGCAGTCTATGCCGCCGGGCGGGTTTTGACAAGGCCGCAAGGTTGGTCCGTCCGACCGGATCTGGACCGCCCCGCGGCGGAGGGTAACACGCCGGAGCCGGGTGCCGGAATGGCCTGACGGATGCCACGGTGACCGGCCCCAGCGCAGGAATGGCCGGGGCAGTGGAAGGTGCGGGGCGGGCAGGGCGCGTCCTGGCAGTGGGTCCGGGAGACGGTCAGGTGGCCCGGGATATGCAAGAGATTGAGACCGCGACACTGCAGACGCGGTGTCCGGAGAGGAGACGAGCGACATGCGTAAGAGTCTGGCTGCTGCCTTGGGCGTTGCGGTGATGGTGGTGGTGTCGGGGGCGGCGGTGGCGAGCCCCATGAACAGCAAGAAGATGGACCACAGGGCCTGGGGTACGGTGACCAAGGTGGACGCGCAGGCGATGACGTTCACCATCGAGACGCCGAAGATGAAGAAGGCGGATCAGTTCGCGGTCAACGCGTCGACGAGGTTCGTCGAGTCCGGCAGGACGGCGACGTTCGCGGCGCTCAAGGACGGCGAGCACGTCAGGGTGCGCTACGTCGTCGAGAACGGCAAGGACGTGGCGTCCGCGGTGCGCGTCATGCCCGCCAGGGCCGCGAAGGCGATGAAGGGCAACAAGAAGCGGTAGGAGGCCCGGGCGGCGGCCCACCGGTGCCGCTGCCCGACGACCGGACGCACGGGGCGGAACCACGGTTCCGCCCCTTTGTCGCCGGCGGGAGACCGGGAGGGTTGGTGGCGGCCCTGGGGGGAGTCGAACCCCCGCTGCCGGCTTGAAAGACCGGTGTCCTAACCGTTAGACGACAGGGCCGCGAGCCGCGGGGCCGGATTCTAGCACGCGACGTCCCCGGTGGGCGGCGCAGGGATGGCGGATGGTGGGCCGTGAGGGTCTCGAACCCCCGACCATCGGGTTAAAAGCCCGCTGCTCTACCAACTGAGCTAACGGCCCGCGGGCCAAGCGTACCGAACCGCCGGGAGCCCCGTCAACAAGGGTGCGCCGCGGGCCTTCAGGGAGTGCCGGGCCGGATCACTGCCTTGAGGATCTCGTGGCGCTGCATGGCGCGGAGGGCCTCCTCGAGCCGAGCGAGGGGAAGCTCCACACCCAGCAGGTGGTGCAGCGCGAGGGTCCCGGAAGCCAGCGCCTCCAGGGCGGAGCGGACGGTGGCCGGCCGGTGGTGGTAGACGCCCTTGACCGTGATCTCGCAGTAGTGGAGCCGCTGGGCGTCGAGGGGCACGACGGTGCCGGAGGGGCATCCGCCGAACAGGACGACGGTGCCCCCGGGGCGGACCGACGCGAGGGCGGCTTCCCAGGCGCTCCGCGCCCCGGTGGCCTCGACGACGAGCCCGGCGGGCGGCAGGGGGGTGGTGCCGGCGGGCACCGTCTCCGCGGCTCCCAGGAGCCGGCCCACGTCCAGCCGCGAGCGGTCCAGGTCCGACAAGGTGACGTGGTGCCCGGCGGCGGCGAGGACGGCGGTGAACAGAAGCCCGATGGGCCCGGCGCCGAGGAGCAGAACGTCCCCGGGGGTGGAGAGGCCGCAGGCCTCCACGCCGTGGAGAACGCAGGCGAGAGGCTCGGTGAGCGCTGCCAGACCGAAGTCGATGCCCGGCGGGCACGGGTAGGTGCTGCGCCGGACGAACCGCTCGGGGACGAGCACGGTCTCGGCGAACGCGCCGTTGAGGTAGCGGAGGTCGGCGCACAGGTTCTCCCGCCCCGCCATGCACGCATCACACACACCGCACGAGGCGGAGTTGACGACCACGATCCGGTCGCCCGCGGCGACGCCGCGGACACCGGAGCCCACAGCCTCGGCGGTGCCCGCCATCTCGTGGCCGAAGGGGCAGGGCGCGCGGAGCATGCGGGCGTGCCCTCCCGCGAGGAAGACCTTGAGGTCGGTGCCGCAGGTGGTGGCGGCCCCGATGCGCAGGAGGACCTCGCCGGGACCAGGCTCCGGGACGGGCTCCTCGCGGAGCTCGATGCGCTCCGGGCCGAGGAGGTAGGCGACCTGCTGGGTGCGGTGCCGGTCGCTCACCGCCGCTCCGGTTCGAGCAGGATCTTCAGGGCCTCGCGGCGGCGGGCGAGGGCGACGGCCTCGCCGATGCGGCCGAAGGGGAGGCGGTGGGTGACGAGGGGACGGGGGTCGAGCCGGCCGGAGGCGAGGAGCGAGAACGCCTCACGCTGCTCGTCGAGTCCGCCGGAGTACGTACCGAGGACGTGCTGCTCCTTCTTGAAGAAGGGGTTGATCTCGAACCCGGCGCCCTCACCGGGTCGCCCGTGGGCGAAGAGGACGGCGGTGCCGCCGGGCCTCAGCAGGGCGAGGCCGTCGGAGAGGACACCGGCGCCTCCGACGGTGTCGAAGACCGCATCCGACCCCACTCCGGAGGTGAGCTCACGGACCGCGGCGTCGAGCTCGCCGCCGGGAAGGCAGGCGGCCGCCGCACCGAGCGACACCGCGGCCCGACGGCGGTCGTCCATGGGGTCCGAGACAACGACGGCGAGGCCGGGACGAGTGGCCAGCAGCAGGAGCAGGTGCAGCAGCCCCATGGCCCCCGCGCCCGTGACCACGGCACAGCCGCCCCGGTCCGGCAGGCCGCTGCGGCGGACGCCGCGCAGGACGCAGGCCGCCGGCTCCATGAACACGGCGGCCTCGTCGGCGAGGCCGTCCGGGATGCGGCGGGCCGCCAGGCGCACCGCCCGCTCCCGGATCAGCACGTACTCGGCGAAGCCCCCGGGCTCCATGAGGTTTTCCCGGAAGGTGGCGCACTGGGTGTCCGCGCCGCGCAGGCAGAGGGCGCAGGTGCCACAGGCCACGTGGTGGGGCACCACGATGCGGTCGCCGAGGGAGAACGCGGCGACGCCCCGGCCCACCATGGCCACCGTGCCGACCAGCTCGTGGCCGAGCACCGTCCCGGGTGCGAGGGCGTCGCCGGCGAGCTTGAACAGGTCGGTGCCGCAGAGCCCGCACCAGCGGGTGGCGAGGAGGATCTCCCCCTCACCCGGGACCGGGATCGGGCGGTGCGCCAGGACCGTGACGTCGCCCGGGGCGCACTCGACGACCTGCATGGAGCCCCCGGGGGGCGGCCCGGCGACGCCGCTGGAGCTGGAAGGCGCAGACACCGGCCCGCCCTACAGCGGCAGCCCCGCCGGCAGCCAGTCGTCGAAAGGCCCGACGCGACGGAGGATGGTCTCCTCGCGCCGGGGCCCGGTGGATGCGAGCACCACCGGGGCGTGGAGCAGGTCCTCGAGGTGATGGAGGTAGGACCGCGCCCGCCCGGGCAGGGCCTCGTAGTCCGTGATCCCGCGGGTGTCCGCCCGCCAGCCCGGCAGCGTCTCGTAGACGGGCTGCATGCGGGCGATGTCCTCCACGTCGTCGGGGTAGTGCTCGAGACGCCGCCCGTCCAGGGTGAACGCCACCGCGACCCGGATCTCGTCGAGCTCGTCGAGCACGTCGAGCTTGGTGAGCGCCACGGCGTCGACGCCGTTCCAGCGGACCGCCGAGCGCGAGGCGACGGCGTCGAACCACCCGGTCCTCCGCGGCCGCCCCGTGGTGGTGCCGAACTCGTTACCCCGGCTGCGCAGGTGCTCCCCGGTGGCCTCGGTGAGCTCGGTGGGGAAGGGGCCGCCGCCGACGCGGGTGGTGTACGCCTTCATGACGGCCAGGACGCCGTCGATGACGCGGGGCGGCAGGCCGCACGCGGGCGCTGCGTAGCCGGCCAGGCAGCCCGAGGAGGTGACGAAGGGGTAGGTCCCGCGATCGACGTCGAGCAGCGTGCCCTGGGCGCCCTCGAAGAGGATGGCCTCGCCGGCCTCCGTCGCGTCGGACAGCGCGCGGGAGACGTCGCCGACCATGGGGGCGAGCTCGAGGAGGGCGCGGACGGTCTCCTCCTCTTCGCCGGCGGCGGGGGCCGCGGCGGAGCGATCGTGATGGGCCGCGAGGAGGGCGAGCTCGGCGCTGGCCGCCGCCACCGCGGCACGGAGGCGGGGTTCGTTGCGGGCGAGCCCCATGCGCACGCCGGTGCGTGCCGCGCGGGTCTCGTAGGTGGGGCCGATACCCCGGCCGGTGGTGCCGATGCGGCCGGCGCCGCGGGCGCACTCGCGGGCGGCGTCGAGCGCCCGGTGGCCGGGCAGGACCACGTGTGCCAGGGGAGAGATGCGCAGGCGGGCGCGGACGTCCACCCCCGCCTGCTCCAGGGCCCGGATCTCCCCGAGGAGGCCCACCGGGTCGATGACGACGCCGGAGGCGATGAGGCAGCGGCAGGAGTCGTGGAGCACGCCGGAGGGCACCAGGTGGAGCGCGAAGTGCCGCTCCCCGAAGCGGACGGTGTGGCCCGCGTTGTTGCCGCCGTTGAACCTCACGACGTGCTTGAAACCGGGGCACAGCAGGTCCACGACCTTGCCCTTGCCCTCGTCCCCCCACTGTCCGCCGATCACGACGACGTTTGCCATGGAAGCTCCTTGTGCGCAGACGGCACAAAACCGGTAACGTATAACAGAATACAGCCTTCCGCTCAAGCGGCGCGGGGTGCGGCGGTGGTATGCTCCCGCGGCGGAGGTGACATGGACCCTCTCCAGTTGGACGGCAGGACGCTCTCCCTGGAAGACATCGAGGCGGTGGCCCGTGGCGGGCGTCGCGCGGAGCTCGGCGCGGAGGCGCGGCAACGGGTGGCCGCGACGCGGGCCGGGATCGAGGCGCGCATCGAATCCGGGGAGGTGATCTACGGGGTCAACACCGGCTTCGGCCGCCTGGCCGACGTTCACATCGCCCCGGACCAGCTCGGCCGGCTGCAGCTCAACCTGCTGCGGTCCCACGCCTGCGGGGTGGGCGAACCGTATCCCGAGGACGTCGTGAGGGCCATGCTGCTGCTGCGGGCCAACGTGCTCGCCGGCGGGTACGCCGGCGTGCGGCCCGTGGTGGTGGACCGCTTCCTCGGGATGCTCAACGCGGGCATCCACCCCGTCGTGCCGCGGCAGGGATCCGTGGGCGCGTCGGGCGACCTCGCGCCGCTGGCGCACCTGGCGCTCGTGGTGGTCGGCGAGGGCGAGGCGGTGCTGAGCGGCGAGCGGATGCCCGGTGCCGAGGCGCTCCGCCGCGCGGGCCTGCCGCCGCTGGAGCTCGCGCCCAAGGAAGGGCTCGCGCTCATCAACGGGACCCAGGTGATGACGGCGCAGGCCGCGCTGGCCCTGCGCGACGCCGAACGCCTGACCGCGGCGGCCGACGTGGTGGCTGCCATGTCGGTGGATGCGCTCCAGGGCACGGACACTGCGTTCCTCCCGGCGATCCACGAGGCGAGGCCCCACCCCGGCCAGCTGGCGAGCGCGGCGAACCTGCTGGCGCTGATCCGGGGCTCCGCCATCCGGGCGGGCCACGCGGGGTGCTCGAGGGTGCAGGACGCCTACGCGCTGCGCTGCACGCCCCAGGTGCACGGGGCGGCGCGGGACGCCCTGCAGCACCTGCGCGGCAAGCTCGAGATCGAGGCCAACGCGGCCACCGACAACCCCATGGTGCTGCCGGACGGCTCCGTGGTCTCGGGGGGCAACTTCCACGGCGCCGGGGTGGCCGCGGCGTTCGACTACGCCGCCATCGCGCTGACGGCGCTGGCGTCCATCTCGGAGCGGCGCTCGGCACGGCTGGTCACGCCGGAGCAGTCGGGGCTCCCGGCGTTCCTCGTGGAGAACTCGGGACTGCACTCGGGCTTCATGATGGCCCACGTCACGGCGGCGGCCCTCGTCTCCGAGTGCAAGACCCTGGCGCACCCGGCCAGCGTCGACACCATTCCGACCTCGGCGGGGCGCGAGGACCACGTGTCCATGGGTACGTGGGGCGCCCGGAAGCTGGCGGCGGTGGTGAGCAATCTCGGGGTGGTGCTGGGGATCGAGGCCATGCTCGCGGCGCAGGGGATCGACCTGCTGCGTCCGGCGACGACGTCACCGGCCCTCGAGCGGGCCCACGCCGTCATCCGCGCCCGGGTGCCGCGGCTCGACGGCGACCGGTACCTGCACCCGGACATCGTGGCCTGCTCTGAACTGGTCCGGGAGCTCGAGCCGGGCACCTTCCTCCGCTAGGGTGGAACTTCGTCGAGGGATCTGGAGGTTGCTATGGTAAGGCCCGGGGAGGCGCGGTGACCGAAGCGAAGTGGATCGAACGGTGGGACGAGTGTGTCGCGGACGGCGACAACTCGGCGATCGAGGAGTTCTGGCTCAAGCGGCTCGAGAGCGGCGTGGGAGAGGACGTGCCGGCGGCTCTCGAGGCGCTGCGGCGGCTGCGTTCGGCGGGGAAGAAGACGCTGGCGGCGACGCTCCTGGAGCTGGCCGAGGCCCAGGCCGAGGACGACGGCGACGCCGTGGCGCGCAAGGGGTTCGCGAGGGATCTGCTGCGTCTCGGCATCGGCGACCAGCAGGCCCACCGGGCGGCCCTCGAGGAGTGCGTGCGGGCGATCTGGGCGGACCGGCCGTCCCTCAAGGCCCTGCTGGCGCACTTCTCGCTGGCGACGGCGAAGAAGCCCGTCGAGGCGCTGGACGCTCTGGAGACGTGGCTGCGCTTCGACGTGGGCGAGGTCGTGGCCATGACCGGGCGCGGCCCGGGCCGGGTGGCCGAGGCCAACCCCAGGCTCGGCGTCCTCAGGGTGGACTTCGAGAAGCAGAAGCGGGTCCCGGTGCCCATCGACGCCGCGCAGAAGTACCTGACGCCTCTGCCCGAGGGGCACTTCCTGCGGCGGCGCCTGGAGGATCCGGCGGCCCTCGTCCGCCAGGCGGCGGAGGACCCGGCAGCAACGCTGCAGCAGGTGCTGGAGAGCGCGGGCGGCCCCCTGGGCGTGCCCGAGATCAAGGCGATGACGGAGGGGATCGTCCGGGCGGAGGACTGGACCTCGTGGTGGACCCGGGCGCGCAAGCACCCGCGGCTGCTGGCGAGCGGCAAGGGCACCAGGGTCCAGTACCGGCTCGCCCTCGCCGAGGGTGGGCAGGAGGTCGCCGACGAGATCCTGCGCGAGTTCGAGGCCGCGCGGCTCCCCGAGAAGGTGGCGCTCGCCCGCCGTCAGGGCGGCAAGAACCGCGAGCTCGGGCTGGCGATGGCGGCGGTCCTGGTCGCCGACGCACCCGAGCACACCCGCCAGCCCGCGGTGGCCTGGGAGGCGGTGATGCTGGCGGGGCGGCTCGGATGCGAGGCGGAGACCGTCGAGGCCGCGCAGGGCAGGCTCGTAGCGGCAGCCGGCCCCGAGGGCCTGCTCGGGGCGGTGGGGGACGCGGGACAGCGCGTGGCGCTGCTGGAGTTCCTCAAGGGCCACCTGGGGGAGGCGTGGCCGGGCATCTTCGCGGCACGCCTGGAGTCGGAGAGCCACCCGCGCGTGCTCGAGACCCTGGCGTCCGCGCTGGTCGCCGCGGGCGACGGGGCGCGCGTGGAGGCGTTCCTGGACCAGGTGATCCTGCAGCCCCAGCACTACCCGGAGGCGATGGTGTGGGCGTCGGAGGGGGGGCACGGCGACGCGGTGGCCGCTCTCCTGGAGCCCCGGCTCACCGGAGCGCTGCTGGTCCGGCTGGTGGACCTGGCCGAACGAACCGAGTTCGCCGGGCTGAAGGGGCGGCTCAAGGAGGTTCTCTCCGCGCGGGGCGCTGCGGGGCGCATCGTTCAGGAGAGGCTCTCCCCGGAGCAGGGGCGGCGGTTGCTGCAGATCCTGGAGCGCCCCGGCGACATGGTGGAGGAGCGCTCCTGGGTGCGACGCTCGGTGACGGCGAGGTTCCCGGAGCTCCGGGAACGCCGAGGGGAGGCGCCCCTGCCGGCGCTGGCGGGGACCGTGACGCGGTTGCAGGAAGAGCTGCAGCGCCTGCTCGAGAAGGAGATCCCCGACACCCTGAGGGCGATCCAGGTCGCCCGGGAGCACGGCGACCTGCGGGAGAACTTCGAGTACCACGCGGCACGGGCGCGCCAGGAGTACCTGTCGGCACGGGCCGCGGAGCTGCAGGCCGACCTCGCCCGCGTGCAGGTGATCGATCCGGCGCTCATCGACGCGAGCGTGGTGCGGATCGGGACCGTGGCGTGCCTCGAACCCGTGGATGGGGGGGACGTCCGGCGGGTGGCCGTGCTGGGTCCGTACGAGGCGGACGCGGAGCGGGACGTGCTGTCCCTGGAATCCGAGGCGGCGCAGGCGCTCCTCGAGCACGCTCCGGGCGACAGGGTCGAGTTCGACGGCAGGGCCTGGAAGGTCGCCGCCATCGATCACTACGAGGGCGGGATGGGCTGAGCCCCTGCCGCCGTGGCCCCTTCGGCCGGCTGCCCCGCCGGACGGAGAGGTGGCCGAACTCCGTCACGGTAGCGTAAGATGGGGGCATGTTCGAGGACATTGGCGACACGTTCGAGGGTGTCACCGTCTTTGAAGGGTGGACGGGGCGACGTCGCTTGACCGGCGGGGCTTCGTTGAATAAGATTCCGTCTCATGAATAATCCGGGCAGTGGCGGGAAGTTCGTGTTCCCGGCCTGGACCACCTCGCTGCGGCCCATGCTCGCCGTCGCCCTGGTGGTGGTGCCGACGTACCTGGTCGTACTCGCGGCGTACGGCGGCTCTCCGAGGACCACAAACGTGGGCTACCGGCCGGCGCAGCCGGTGCCCTACAGCCACGCGCTCCACGTGGGGCAGCTGGGCATGGACTGCCGCTACTGTCACACCACCGTGGAGCAGGCGGGCTGGGCGGCGATCCCCCCGACGCAGACCTGCATGAACTGCCACGCCAAGATCCGCACCACCAGCCCCAAGCTGCTGGCGGTACGGGAAAGCTATGCGACCGGCATGCCGATCCCCTGGGTCCGCGTCCACCACCTGCCCGACTTCGTCTACTTCGACCACAGCGCCCACGTGCGGCGCGGGGTGGGCTGCGTGGAGTGCCACGGCCGGGTTGACACCATGGAGGTCGTCCGGCAGGTCAACACGCTCGCCATGGGCTGGTGCCTGGGGTGCCACCGCGACCCCGACGCCCACCTGAGGCCGGCGGAGCTGGTGACGAAGATGGACTGGGCGCCGCCCGGCGACCCGGCGGCCTACGGACGCCGTCTCAGGGAGGCCCGGGGCATCGCCCCGTCGACGGACTGCTGGACCTGTCATCGGTAGACGAGGGAGGGAGCGTTGGGGAAAGCCTACTGGCGCAGCCTTGACGAGCTCGCGGACACGCCCGGGTTCAGGCGGTTCGTGGAGAGCGAGTTCCCGGGACTGGCCGGGGAGATGGCGGCGCCGGCCTCCCGGCGCAGCTTCCTCAAGATCATGGGGGCTTCTCTGGCCATGGCCGGGATGGCCTCGTGCCGGTGGCCGCGAGAGGCCATCCTGCCGTTCGCCAACCGCCCCGAGGGACGGATCCCCGGTGTCCCCTCGTCCTTCGCCACGGCGATGGATCTCGGGGGAGGGGCGCTGGGCCTGGTGGTGAAGAGCTACGACGGCCGCCCGGTCAAGGTCGAGGGCAACCCGGACCACCCGGAGACGCTGGGCGCGGCCAGCGTGTTCGCCCAGGCGGCGGTGCTCGAGCTCTACGACCCGGCGCGGAGCCGCTCTCCGGTGCAGCGCAGCGCCGGGCAGGCGCTCAAGCCGGGCTGGGACGCCTTCTCGGCCTTCGTGGCGGAGCACTTCTCGGAGCTCAAGGCCAGCGGGGGCGAAGGCCTTGCGGTGCTCGCCGGGACCTCGAGCTCGCTGTCCGTCGCGTTCGGGCGCCGGCGGCTGCTCGAGGTCTTCCCCGCGGCGCGCTGGTATGAATACGAGCCGTTGAGCCGCGACGCCGAGCGGGCCGGCAGCGAGCTGGCCTTCGGGTCGCCCCACCGCTCCCACCTCCATCCCGGCCGGGCCGCCGTCATCGTGACCCTCGACGCGGACATCCTGTCCGGGCACCCGGCGGCGCTGCGCGTGGCCCGGGAGCTCGCGGCGGGACGGCGAGGCGCGGACGGCGTCATGAACCGCCTCTACGCCGCGGAGGGGCTCCTGAGCCTCACCGGGGCCGTCGCGGATCACCGCCTGGCGCTGCCCCCGGGCCGGATCGGCGGGACGGCGCTTCGCCTGGCCGTGGCGCTGCGGGACAGGGGCGTCGAGGTGGCCGGCCTCCGGGGCGTGACAGCGACGCCGCCGGAGGGCGCCGAGGCCCGGTTCGTGGCGGCCGCCGCCGCGGACCTCGCGAAGGCCGGCGGGAGGGGAGTGGTGGTGGCCGGCCCGGGGCAGCCCGCGGAGGTCCACGTCCTGGCCCTCGCCATCAACGCGGCGCTGGGGAGCGTCGGTACCACCGTGACGCTGAGCCGCGAGGAGGACGCCTCCCGGCCGCCGCACATGGAGGCGATCGGATCGCTCGCCGGCGAGCTCGGGGCGGGGAGGGTGCAGACGCTGCTGATCCTCGGGGGCAACCCGGTCTACGACGCGCCGGCCGACGTCGGGTTCGCTGCGGCGCTGGCGGGGTGCCCGACGGCCGTCCACCTCTCCCTCTACGACGACGAGACCTCCCGGAAGTGCCAGTGGCACGTGCCGCAGGCCCACTTCCTGGAGTCCTGGGGTGACGCGCGCGCGTGGGACGGGACGGTGAGCGTGGTGCAGCCGCTCATCGAGCCGCTCTACGGCGGGCGGACGGCGGCGGAGCTGCTGGCGCTCGCGGCGGAGGGGACGCCCGCGGCAGCGTACGGGCTGGCCCGGCGGGCCCTGGCCGACCTCACCGGCAGTACCGGCTTCGAGACGGCCTGGAAGAGGGCGCTGTCGGAGGGTGTGGTGGAGGGCACCGCCTACCCGAAGGTCACACCGGTGCCGAGGGCCGAGGCGGTGGGCGCCGCCGCGGCGGCCCTCCGTGATGCGGTGGGCGCGCAGGGGCCGGGGCTCGAGCTGGTGTTCGTCGGCGACAGCGCCGTCCACGACGGACGCTTCGCCAACAACGCGTGGCTGCAGGAGCTGCCCGACCCCGTGACCAAGCTGACCTGGGACAACGCGGCGCTGCTCTCGCCGGCGACCGCGAGGGCCGCCGGCGTGCGTCACGGCGACCTGGTGCGCGTGGAGGCGGGAGGTCGTTCCCTCGAGATGGCCGTCTACGTCGTGCCCGGACAGGCCGACGGCACGGTGGGGGCGGCCCTTGGTTACGGCCGCACCGCGGGCGGGCCCGTCGCCGACGGGGCCGGGTTCGACACGTACCGCCTGCGCACGACGGCGGGGCCCTACCACGCGCCGGGGGCGTCGCTCACCCCCACCGGTGCCCGGTACCTGCTGGCGACGACCCAGGACCATCACGCCATCGACACCGTGGGGCTGGAGGAGCGGGGCCACCGGATCGGCGCGCTGGTCCGCGAGGGCACCCTGGCCGAGTTCCTGGCGGACCCGCGCTTCGCGGCGGCGGAGGAAGAGGAACGGAAGGCGAGGCGGGAGCCGCTGTGGACGCCGATCGAGTTCACCGGCGAGCACCAGTGGGGGATGGCCATCGACCTGGCGGCCTGCGTCGGCTGCAACGCCTGCATGGTGGCGTGCCAGGCCGAGAACAACGTCGCCGTCGTCGGCAAGCGCCAGGTGGCCAACGGGCGGGAGATGCACTGGATCCGCGTGGACCGCTACTTCAGTGGTGACGAGGAGGCGCCCCGGCTCGTGTTCCAGCCCGTGACATGCCAGCAGTGCGAGAACGCCCCCTGCGAGTCGGTGTGCCCCGTGGCGGCCACCGTGCACAGCGAGGAAGGCCTCAACCAGATGGTCTACAACCGCTGCGTGGGCACGCGCTACTGCTCCAACAACTGCCCCTACAAGGTGCGCCGGTTCAACTTCTTCAACTACGTGCGCAACGTTCCCGAGGTGACCAGGATGCACTTCAACCCGGAGGTGACGGTGCGCAGCCGGGGAGTGATGGAGAAGTGCAGCTTCTGCATCCAGCGAATCGAGCTCGCGAAGATCAGGGCGCGCAACGACCAGCGTCCGCTCCGTGACGGTGAGATCGTCCCGGCCTGCGCGCAGACCTGCCCCACCAGGGCCATCGTGTTCGGCGACCTCAGGGATGCGTCGAGCCGTGTCTCCGCGCAGCACCGCGATCCGCGGGCCTACGGCCTCCTCGCGGAGGTCTTCACGAAGCCGCGCAACGTCTATCTGGCCAGGCTTCGCAACCCCTCCGGGGGGACCGAGGAGGGACGATGAGCACCCGGGTGGCCGGTCTGGAGGACGTCCTCGAGGATCCGCGCCAGCGCCCACCGCTGCTGGCCGGGGACAACAGCATGGCCTCGGTGACCGAGACGGTGTGCGCCATCGCCGAGCGGCCGAGGCCGCCGCGGGCGTGGTACGTCATGTTCGGTCTCGCGTCCTCCTGCACGGTGGTCCTCTTCGCCATGGTGGCCTACCTGTTCACCGTGGGTGTCGGCGTGTGGGGAGTGGCGATCCCCGTGGCGTGGGGGTTCGCCATCATCAACTTCGTCTTCTGGGTGGGCATCGGCCACGCCGGGACCCTCATCTCCGCGATCCTGTTCCTGTTCCGCCAGAAGTGGCGCACCAGCATCAACCGGTTCGCCGAGGCGATGACCATCTTCGCGGTGATCTGCGCCGGGCTGTTCCCGGCCATCCACGTGGGTCGCCCGTGGTTCGTGTACTGGCTGGCGCCGTACCCGAACCAGATGAAGATGTGGCCCAACTTCCGCAGTCCCCTGGTCTGGGACATGGTGGCCGTGAGCACCTACTTCACGGTCTCGCTGCTGTTCTGGTTCATGGGCATGATCCCCGACCTGGCGACCCTGCGGGACCGGGCCACCTCCCGGGTGCGCCAGATCGTCTACGGGATCTTCAGCCTCGGGTGGCGGGGTTCCGGCCGGCACTGGCACCGCTACGAGCGCGCGTACCTGCTGCTCGCGGCGCTGGCCACGCCGCTGGTGCTCTCGGTGCACTCCGTGGTGAGCTTCGACTTCGCGGTGGCGCAGCTGCCGGGGTGGCACTCGACGATCTTCCCGCCGTACTTCGTGGCGGGCGCCATCTTCTCGGGCTTCGCCATGGTGCTCACCCTGCTGATCCCGGCCCGCAGGTTCCTGGGGCTGCAGCAGATCGTCACGGAGCGCCATCTGGACAACATGGCCAAGATCATCCTGGCCACCGGCTCCATCGTGGGCTACAGCTACGTGGTCGAGTTCTTCATCGCCTGGTACAGCGGCAACCGGTTCGAGGCGTTCACGTTCCTGAACCGGGCGCTGGGCCCCTACGCCTGGGCGTACTGGGTCATGTTCACCTGCAACGCCATCGTGCCCCAGCTGCTGTGGCTCAAGAGGGCGCGGCGGACTCCCTGGGTGCTGCTGGTGGTGTCGATCCTGGTGAACGTGGGGATGTGGTTCGAGCGCTTCGTCATCGTGGTCACGTCGTTGAGCCGGGACTTCCTGCCCTCGAGCTGGGGGCTCTACATCCCCACCTGGGTGGACCTCCTCACCCTGCTGGGCAGCTTCGGCCTGTTCTTCACGCTCTTCCTGCTGTTCCTCCGCTTCCTGCCGGTGATCGCCATGGCGGAGGTGAAGAGCCTCCTGCCGTCGCCGGGCGCCCACACCGGGCCGCCTCACGGTCTCGGCCGGTACTGGGGCGAAGTGGTCCAGCGGCGCGAGGCCGGCCCGGAGGAGGGCTCATGAGCGACGCACCCCAGACTGCGGTCCCGGCCGGAGCCGGGACCGGACGCCTCTACGGTGTCCTGGCGGAGTTCGCGACGGCGGAGGCGGTCCTCGCCGCCGCGGCCCAGGTCCGCGACGCTGGCTTCACCCGCTTCGACGTGTACTCGCCGATCCCCATCCACGGGCTGGACGAGGCCATGGGCATCCGGGCCACGCGGCTGCCATGGGTGGTCCTGGGCGGTGGGGCGACGGGGGCGGCGGTGGCGCTGCTGCTGCAGTGGTGGACCAACGCCGTCAACTACCCCTTCATCATCTCGGCCAAGCCGCTGTTCGGGCTTCCCGCCAACATCCCCGTGACCTTCGAGCTGACGGTCCTGTTCGCCGCCCTCGGCGCGTTCTTCGGGATGCTGGTGGCCAACCGCCTTCCCGAGCTCTACCACCCGTTCTTCAAGGTCCCTCGCTTCCGGCGGGTCACCACCGACACGTTCTTCATCGGCATCGAGGCCGCCGACCCTCGCTTCGACCTCGAGGAGACGCGGGCGATGCTGGAGGAGGCCGGGGGCCGCGGCATCGTCGCGGTGGAGGCCTGAGACCATGCCGCGCTGGATCGCCTACACAGCCATCGTCGCCGCCGTCCTGGCGCTGGTGCCCCTCGCGCTCATCGCGCGGGCCAGGGCGGTGACCTCGACGAGACCGCGGGTCCACATGATCTTCGACATGGCCCTGCAGCCGAAGTTCAAGCCCCAGTCGCCGAACCCGCTCTTCGCGGACGGACGCGCCATGCGGCCGCCGGTCCCGGGGACGGTGGCGTACGGGTCACTTCCCGCCGACACGCCGGAGAGCACCGGACGAGCCGCGGACGGCTCCTGGCTCACGGCGTTCCCGGTCCCGGTGACGGCGGAGCTGATGCGCCGGGGGAGGGAGCGGTACGACGTGTTCTGCTCGCCGTGCCACGGTTTGGCGGGGTACGGCGACGGCATGGTCGCGAAGCGCGCCGACCGGCTGCAGGAGGGGACCTGGACGCCACCTTCGTCGTACCACACGGACCTCGTCAGGCAGCGTTCGGTGGGACACCTCTTCAACACCATCAGCAACGGGATCCGGAACATGCCGGCGTACGGACCCCAGATCGACGTCCGGGACCGGTGGGCCATCGTGGCGTACGTGCGGGCGCTGCAGCTCAGTCAGCACGCCACGGTGGGCGACGTGCCGCCGGAGGCCCGGGGGCAGCTGCGATAGCGTGGGGGCAGAATGCTGACGCCGCTTGACATCACACAGGAGCCGAGGAGGCTCGGACCGCTCGGCGGACGGCTGCGCACGACCGGGTGGGTGCTGCTCCTCGCGGGGGGTGCCGGCGCGGGTGCGCTGGGTGTCGCGGCGGGGGATGGAGGACGGTCCTTCTTCTTCGGCTACCTCGTCAACTTCGCCTTCATGCTCAGCCTTGCGCTGGGGGCGCTGTTCTTCGTCATGGTGCAGCACGTCACCCACGCCGGATGGAGCGTGGTGGTGCGGCGGCTGGCCGAGGGGGTCGCCCAGACCATGCCGCTTCTGGCCGTGCTCTTCCTGCCGCTCCTCCTGGCGCTTCCGAAGCTGTACCGCTGGGCGGCGGTGGAGGCGGGGGCCGGTGATCCCCTGCTCGCGGGGAAGTCGGCCTACCTCAACGAGCCGTTCTTCGTTGTGCGCTGGGTGGTCTACCTGGGGATCTGGATCTGGCTCGCCCGCTTCTTCTTCCGGCGTTCGGTGGCCCAGGATTCCAGCGCGGACCCGCGGGAGACGGTGGCGATGCAGCGTGCGAGCGCGCTGGGGATCGTGCTGTACGCGTTCACGGTGACCTTCGCCTCGATCGACCTGCTCATGTCCCTCGAGCCGGACTGGTACTCGACGATCTTCGGGGTCTACTACTTCTCGGGGGCGATGGTCGGGCTCTTCGCGTTGCTGCCGCTCATGGCGTGGTGGCTGCAGCGGGGAGGCGTGCTGACCCGGGCGGTGACGCCGGAGCACTACCACGACATGGGCAAGCTGCTCTTCGCCTTCATCGTGTTCTGGGCCTACATCGCGTTTTCGCAGTACATGCTCATGTGGTACGGCAACATCCCTGAGGAAACGTCGTTCTACCTGCAGCGGCAGACCGGGGGGTGGGGATGGGTCGGGCTCGTCCTGGTGTTCGGGCACTTCCTCGTGCCGTTCGTGGCGCTGCTGTCGCGCATCCCCAAGCGGCGTTCCGGGGTCCTGGCCGCGGTGTCGGTGTGGATGCTCGCGATGCACTGGGTGGACCTGTACTGGCTGGTGGTGCCCCAGGAGAGCGCGTCGCTGGCGCTGCCCCTGGTGGACGTGGCGCTGGCGGTGGCGTTCGCGGGGGCCATGACGCTCTGGATCGCGAGGGTGCTGGGAAGCGTCTCGCTGGTGGCCGAGGGCGATCCCCGGCTCGCCGAGTCGTTGACGTTCGAGAACGCGTAGGAGGACGGAGTGAGCGACGAACGGGAGCCCAACGCGCCTCTGACTGTGGTGGCGGGGATCGTCGGCGCCGTGCTGCTCTTCGTGCTCGTCGTCGTGCTGCAGGCGGTCTTCTACCGGGCGGAGCAGGCCGAGGTGGAGCGGAAGGGGGCGGGGGCCCCCAACGACGAGCTCGCGCAGGTGCGCGCGCAGCAGCAGGAGCTTCTCGAGGGGTACCGGTGGGTGGACGAGAAGCAGGGGCTGGTTCGCATCCCGATCCAGCAGGCGATGGCGCTGGTGGTGGCGCGCGAGGAGCAGGGCGGGCAGGGGGTGGGCGCGGGTCCGGCTGGCGGGGCTCCGGCACGGTCCCCGGGGCGCACGCCCTGAAGTGGAATGGGGCGGGGCGGGCGCGGGGTTGACCGGTTCAAGAATGGTCAACAGAGACCTCTGATCTCGATCACGCAATGAGAGCTCGAAGTCGCCGGCGGGCGTGGCGCCGCCGGTCCGGAGGGCAGGGGGATGCCGGGCAGATTCAAAAGAGATTGCGACCCTGTCGGAGTCGCGGTTATCACGCTCGCGCTGCTGGCGGGGGCGGGTACGGCGTCGGCCCAGAGGACCGAGCCCCCGCCCCGGGCGCTCGGCACGGCGGGCATCGTGGAGCACCCCGGAGCGCAGGTGCCGCTGGACCTGGAGTTCACGGCGGAAGACGGCAGCCAGGTCCGCCTCGGACAGCTCGTGCGAGGGGACCGTCCGGTGATCCTCAACCTCGTCTACTACGAGTGCCCGATGCTGTGCGGCCTGGTGCTGCAGGGAATGCTCGACGGCATGGAAGGCCTGCGGCTCTCGGTGGGCCGGGACTTCGACGTTGTGACGGTGAGCATCAACCCGAAGGAGACGCCCACACTGGCGCGCCTGAAGAAGCAGGGCTACCTGAAGGCGTACGGGCGCCCGGAAGCGGCTCGCGGCTGGCACTTCCTGGTGGGCACGGAGGCCAACATCCGGCGTCTCGCCGACACCGTCGGGTTCGAGTACCACTGGGACGCCAGGACGAACCAGTTCGTCCACGCCGCCGGCATCTTCGTGCTGACGCCCAGGGGGAAGGTGGCGCGCTACCTCTACGGGGTCCAGTACGAGCCGAGGACGCTGCGCCTCGCGCTGACGGAGGCGGGGCGGGGGACGGTGGGCGGCACGACGGACCGCATCATCCTCTACTGCTTCCACTACGACTCGAACACGGGACGGTACGTGCTGGCGGCCACCAACCTGATGCGTCTGGGCGGGGCGCTGAGCCTCGTCGTGGTCGGCGTCTGGCTGGGCGGCTGGTGGTGGAGGTCGTCGCGCCACGGGGCGGCCAGGGATGGGGGGAGCCGCCCTTGAGCGCTCTCCTCCCCCCCTTCTGGCCGTCGCCGCCGGCAGCGCCGGGTCGTTCTGGATGCCCGTCGAGGCATCGACCTCTGCGGGCGAGGTGGATGGCCTGTTTACCTTCGTGCTCTGGGTCTGCATCGCTTTCTTCGCCCTCATCGTCGCACTGATGGTGGCGTTCGTGATCCGGTACCGGCGGCGCGAGGGACGGGAGCCCGAGCCCTCCCCCGACCACAACACGCGCCTGGAGGTGACCTGGACCGTCATCCCCGTGATCCTGGTGATCATCATCTTCGCCTGGGGGTTCAAGGCGTTCCTGGACATCAACACGCCTCCGGCCGACGCCTACGAGGTCCAGGTGACCGCGCAGAAGTGGAAGTGGCTCTTCACGTATCCCAACGGCCACGTGGACGAGAACCTCCACGTGCCCCTCGACCGCCCCGTGAAAGTCGTGATGACCTCCGAGGACGTGATCCACTCCTTCTACGTCCCGGCGTTCCGGATCAAGCGTGACGTCGTGCCCGGCCGCTACTCCACCATCTGGTTCCGCGCGACCCGGGCGGGGACGTTCCAGATCTTCTGCGCCGAGTACTGCGGGGACGGGCACTCGGACATGCTGGCAAGCGTCGTGGTCCACGAGCCCGGGGGGTTCGAGACCTGGCTGGCGAAGGCAGAGGCGCAGACGGCGAGCCTGTCGCCGGCGCAGGCCGGTGAGCACCTCTACCGGACGCGGGGGTGCGCCCAGTGCCACTCGGTGGACGGGAAGGCCGGCATCGGTCCCTCGTTCAGGGGGCTCTTCGGGCACACCGTCGCGCTGCGTGGCGGCGCCACGGTGACGGCCGACGAGAACTACGTCCGGGAGTCCATCCTCGACCCGCAGGCCAAGGTCGTGGCGGGGTTCGACCCGGTGATGCCCACGTACAAGGGGCGCATCTCCGACCAGGACATCACCGCCATCGTGGCCTACCTGAAGACCCTGGAGAAGTGACGGAGGAGAAAGGTCGACCATGGCGAGCATCGACACCACCGCCGGCGCCGCGATCCCGGCCACCGGGGACACCCTCCGGGCGGACAACTATCTCACCCACGAACGCGGGCTGCGCTCCTGGCTGCTGACCCTCGACCACAAGCGGATCGGCGTGATGTACCTGGTGTCGATCCTCTCCGCGTTCCTGCTGGGCGGGATCATCGCCCTGCTCATGCGCACCGAGCTCCTGACACCGCAGCGCACCATCATGGGGGCCCACACCTACAACGAGATGTTCACTCTGCACGGCGCCATCATGATCTTCCTCTTCATCATCCCGGGCATCCCGGCGGCGCTGGGGAACTTCGTGCTACCGCTCATGCTGGGCGCCCAGGACGTGGCCTTCCCGCGGCTCAACCTCGCGAGCTACTACATGTGGGTGACGGGCGCGCTGCTGGCGCTGGTCTCCATCGTCACCGGGTCGGTGGACACCGGGTGGACGTTCTACACGCCGTACAGTACGACGACCAGCGGAAGCGTTGTGGCGATGGTCTTCGGCATCTTCGTGCTGGGGTTCTCCTCGATCTTCACCGGGCTGAACTTCATCGTGACCATCCACAAGCTCCGGCCGGAGGGTATGACCTGGTTCCGGATGCCGCTGTTCCTGTGGGGGCTCTACGGCACCGCCGTCATCCAGATCCTGGCCACGCCGGTTCTGGGCATCACGTTGCTGCTGCTCATCGTGGAGAGGGTCGTGGGCGTGGGCATCTTCGATCCCGCCCTGGGCGGCGACCCGGTGCTCTTCCAGCACTTCTTCTGGTTCTACTCCCACCCGGCCGTCTACATCATGATCCTGCCCGCCATGGGGATCATGAGCGAGCTGGTCTCCACCTTCAGCCGCAAGCACATCTTCGGGTACCGGTTCATCGCCATGAGCTCCATCGCCATCGCGGTGCTGAGCTTCCTGGTGTGGGGCCACCACATGTTCGTGAGCGGCCAGTCCACGCTGGCAGGCATGGTCTTCAGCTTTCTCACGTTCATGGTCGCCATCCCCTCCGCGATCAAGGTCTTCAACTGGACCGCCACCATGTACAAGGGCTCCATCTGGCTGGCGGCGCCGATGCTCTACGCCCTGGGCTTTCTGTTCCTGTTCGGCATCGGCGGGCTCACGGGGCTGTTCCTGGGGGCCCTGGCCGTCGACGTCCACCTCCACGACACCTACTTCGTGGTGGCCCACTTCCACTACGTGATGTTCGGCGGAACGGTGATGGGGTTTCTGGGCGGGCTCCACTACTGGTGGCCCAAGATGTTCGGGCGGATGTACTCCGAGCGGTGGGCGCGGCTGGCGGCGCTGCTCATCTTCGTCGGCTTCAACGTGACCTTCTTCACCCAGTTCGTGATGGGGAGCCACGGCATGCCGCGCCGCTACTACAACTACCTTCCCCGGTTCGAGCCCTACCACGTGGCATCCACCCTCGGCTCGTACGTCCTCGCCGTGGGCTTCTTCGTCATGGCGGGGTACCTGCTCCGGTCGCTGTGGCGCGGGGAGCCCGCGCCTGCCAACCCGTGGGGCGCGGCCACCCTCGAGTGGACGACGACGTCGCCTCCTCCTCACGACAACTTCGCCAGTCCCCCCGAGAAGGTGGGCGACCCCTATGACCTGTCCGGGCTGCGCTGGGACGACGTGGCTCGTGGTTTCGTTCCCGTGTCCGGGACGGCGGCGCCCGCGCCGGCGCCGTGACGGAGGTGGCCATGGATGCGACGGTCACGGGCACCGGTACGACGGAGGAGACGGTCGGCAGTGCGGCGCGCGAGCCGCACCTGGCCCACCACTACGGGAGCGCCGCGCAGCAGCGCGAGGCCGGCAAGCTGGGCATGTGGCTCTTCCTCGCCACGGAGATCCTCCTGTTCGGCGGGCTGTTCTGTGCCTACGCGGTGTACCGGGCGAACCACCCGGAGATCTTCCTCTACGCCCACCGCTTCCTCGACAAGACGCTGGGGACGGTGAACACGGCGGTGCTCATCTGCTCCTCCTTCACGATGGCGCTGGCGGTGCGGGCGGCGCAGCTCGGCAGGCGGAGGCTCCTCATGGGGCTGCTCGGCGCCACCATCCTGCTGGCCTTCTGCTTCCTCGGCATCAAGGGCGTCGAATACGAGAGCAAGTGGAAGGAGGGCCTGCTGTGGGGGCGGCGCTTCCACGCGGAGCTCCCGGCGCCACCGGCGCCGGCGGCCGAGCCCCGGATCCCGTCGGTTCCGGCCTCCGGCGACCGCTCGACGATCCCGCCGGCAGCCGAGGGACCCGAGGGCCTGGCCGGGCCGCCGAGGGCGGCGCCCGTCGAGGCGGCGGCGCCGAAGAACGTGCAGATCTTCTTCGGGGTCTACTTCCTGATGACGGGGCTGCACGGCATCCACGTGCTGGCCGGCATTGTCCTGCTTTCCTGGATGCTGCGCCGCGCGTGGCGGGGGGAGTTCGGCCCGGCCTACTACACGCCGGTGGATCTCACCGGGCTGTACTGGCACCTGGTGGACCTCATCTGGATCTATCTGTTTCCGCTTCTGTACCTGATCCACTGAGGAGAGAGCGAGGCGGCACGATGGCGGACATGGTCGACAGCGGACGCCGGGCCGGAGAGGCGCCCGGTCACGGGACGGGGGCCGGGCACGTGACGCCGGTCCGGGTGCTGGCCGGGGTGTGGGGTGCGCTGCTGCTGCTCACGCTGCTGACGGTGGGCGCGACCCGCTTCGAGTTCGGCGACTACAACCTCTGGATCGCCATGGGCATCGCCACGGCGAAGGGCGCGCTGGTCGTGCTCTACTTCATGCACATGCGCTACGAGCGCCCCTTCAACGCGGTGGTGTTCCTCGCCGCCCTGGCGTTCGTGGCCCTGTTCGTGTCGCTCACCCTGATGGACTCGCAGGCCTACCAGCCGCAGCTCATCCCCGGCTACGCGCCGGGGCTCGCCCGGTGAGCGGCACGGCCGGAGCTCGCGGGGCGCCGGTCCGCCGCGACGTGGGGAGGATGGGCATGGCGATGCTCCTCGCCACGCTGGGCATGCTGTTCGGCGCCAGCCTCGTGGCCACGCTGCTTGTGCGCGGCCGCGCCTCCGCCTGGCCGCCCCCGGGCATGCCGCCGCTGCCGTCCCGCCTCTGGCTGAGCACGGTGCTGATCGTGGCGGCCAGCGCGGCACTGGCCGGCGCGCTCCGCGCGGCGCGGCGCGATGATCTGCGGGCGCTGCGCCGGCTGCTCCTCCTCTCCCTCGTGCTCGGCGTGGCGTTCCTGGCCAGCCAGACCGCCAGCTGGTTCACCCTGGTTGCGGAGCACGTGACTCCGGCACGCAACCTCTGGGCGTTCACCTTCTTCGTGCTGACTGCGCTCCACGCCGTTCACGTGGTGGGAGGGCTCATTCCCCTGTCGACGGTGACGGTGAAGGCGTTCGGCGGGCGCTACTCGGCCCCGGAGCACGCCGGCGTCGAGTACACGGCGATGTACTGGCACTTCCTGGACGCCGTATGGCTGGTGCTGTTCGTCGTCCTGGTGCTGCTGTAGGGGCGGCGGCGGGGCTCAGCGGGGGGGTGCGAGCCACACCGTGGCGGGGTCCGCGGGGTGCGTGGCGTACCAGGCGAAGGTGAAGGCGACGAGGCAGGGCAGCTGCTTCCCCTCGGGGTCGGAGACGGTGACCACCGCCGTGCCGGGGCCGGTGGTGATCCGCACGGGCGCGCCGCCGAGCGCGGTGGCCCAGGTCCCGCGAGCATCCGCGCGGGAGGCCGCGAGGGCGAGGGGAACGACCCACCGCCGGCCGCCGAGGAAGATGACGACGACGGGGGCCTTCAGCGCCGTCGTCTCGTGGGGCGGAAGCGGCGAGACGGGGAAGCGGAGCTCGTCGGAGCCGAAGTAGCTGGCGTAGGGCTCCCGGCCGTACCTCTCCAGCATGTCGGGACGCGGCGCCAGGACGGTGGTTCCGGGCTCCCTCCTGCGCCACTCGCCCCAGGTGGCGAGGCACGCCGGAAGCACGTCGAGGTGGGCGCCCGCGGCCGCAGCCGGACCGGCCACGGCGGCCTGCAGGAGCTGGCTCCAGAGGCTCTCGCCCCGGGCCTCCGGCTCCCGGTCGTAGAGGAGCGGGGAGGACTGGTAGAGGAGACCACTGAAGCCGAAGTCCAGGGTGGCATCTTTGACGCGCCTCGAGAATACCGCCACGCTCCCGGACAGGGGGTGGTAGGTGACGAGGACGGGGAGCCCTCCCAGGGTGTCGTTGACGGCCTCGTGCCAGACGAGAAAGCGGAGGGGGTAGGCGCGGGCCTGACCGCGGACCACGAGACCGACGACGCGGTCACCGGGGACGAGCAGCTTGCCGTCCCGCCGGCCGGAGGTGCGGTCGAGGTCCGCCACGGTCCACACCGGGGGCGCGTCGAGCACCTCGATGGCGTCGCGCGGCAGTCCCGAGGTCACGATGCGGTCCGCCGGCACCGTGGCGGAGTCGAGGGTGAAGCCGTAGGAGGCCACCGTGCGCCCGTCGCCCCGGGAGGTGGGGGGGCGGGAGGAGATGACGCCGGCGATGTGCCACGCGAACGCCGCCGTGGTGAGGCCGAGGACGGCGAGGACGATCCAGCCGCCCGAGCGGATGAACGGGCGGGACGTCGGGGGCATCCCGCCGGGCCTCATGGCGACGGCGCCTCCAGGGAGGCCGGTTGGAGCCGCGCGGTGGCCCGGGCGGGCGCTCCGCCCGCGTGGCTCTGCGGGGAACGGGAGCGATCCGCCACCATCAGGCCCAGGAGCAGGGGGAGGTAGAGAAGGGTCGCGAGGAACAGACGCCGCGCGTTGCGCAGGCTGCGGTCGCGCGCCAGGCGGGTCCCGAGCACGAGCAGACCCGCGCCCAGGAGCACGCCTCCGGCGGCGAAGGTCCACCCGGTGAGGCCGCCCAGGGCGGCGACGATCCCCAGGGGGAGCAGGGCGACGATGTAGAGGTTCGCCATCAGGGCGGTGGCGCCGCCGGAGGGGTCCACCACCGAGAGGACCTGGAAGCCGCCGCGGGCGTAGTCCTCGCGGTAGACCCACGACAGGGCGAGAAAGTGGGGGATCTGCCAGATGAACAGCACGACGGAGAGCACCCACGCCCCGAAGCCCACGTGGCCGGTGGCCGCGGTCCAGCCCATCATGGGCGGGATGGCGCCGCACAGGGCGCCGACCAGGGTGCACAGGCTGGTGCGGGGCTTCAGGGGGGTGTAGACGAGGGTGTACAGGAGGACCACGACGGCGCCGAGGGCGGCGGTGAGGAGGTTGACCGCAGCCGCCAGGAGCACCGTCCCGGCCACGGCCGAGGCCACTCCGAAGACGGCGGCCTGCGCGGGCGTCACGACGCCGGCGGGGATGGGACGACGGCGGGTGCGCTCCATCTGCGCGTCGCGGACGCGCTCGGTGACCTCGTTGAGCGCCATCGCGCCGGCCGCGGTGAGCGCGGTACCCGCGAGGGTGAGGGCCAGCCGGCCGAGCGCGGGTTCCCCGCGGCTTCCCATCACGAACCCGACGGCCGCCGTCACGGTCACGAGGGAGACGAGGCGCGCCTTGGTCAGCTCCACGAGCATCGCCGTGGCGGCGCGGGGCGTCACGGCTCGCTCCGGCGCGCCACGGCGGCCCGCGCCTGCGGCGCGGCCGGCGCTTCCACGGTGAAGGGATGTACGGGACTCACGCTGCCTGCAACGCGCCCCGCCGCTTCGAATTCCCGCAAACGCGCCTGGCAGGCCCATCTCCGGGTTGGGAGAGTCGGCCCTGGCAGCGGCGTGTATGCTTGGGCTGCGGCCCGCGGGCGGGCCGGACGGAGCGGAGCATGGTCATCGCCGAGACGTTCACCTCTCTGCAGGGCGAGGGGATCCTCGCCGGGGTCCCGTCGTTCTTCGTACGGACCACGGGGTGCAACCTCCGCTGCGTCTGGTGCGACACGCCCTACACCTCCTGGCACCCGGAGGGCAGGCGGCGAGGCGTGGGCGAGCTGATCGGCGAGGCCGTGGCCAGCGGCGTCCGCCACGCCGTGGTGACCGGGGGAGAGCCGCTGCTCCAGCGGGAGGTGGGGGTGTTGACCCGGGGACTGGCGGCGGCGGGGCTCCACGTGACGGTGGAGACCGCGGGGACCGTGGTGCCGGAGTTCACCTGTGACCTGCTGTCGGTGTCGCCGAAGACGGCGTGCTCCGACCCCGGAGGCCGCTTCCGGGAGCGACACCGCGCGGTGAGGACGGACCTGCGACCGCTGCGGGATCTGTTGCGCAGGCACCGCGACCACCAGCTCAAGTTCGTCGTCCGGGAGGCGGCCGATCTGGACGAGGTGGAGGCCCTTCTCGCCGCGGTGTCGGGAGACCGCTCCCGGGTGCTGCTCATGCCGGAGGGCAGGACCGCCGCGGAGGTCGCCGCGCGGGCTCCGGAGGTGGCCGGGCTCTGCCTGAGGCACGGGTTCCGCTACTCGCCCCGGCTCCACCTCTCGTTGTTCGGGAGCGGCCGCGGGGTGTGAGTCGGGGCGGCGCCGGCGGCTTCCGGCCTCCCGGAGGATCTGGTAGCTTCGTGGTGAAGCGGAACACGTTGGATCGTTGGTGGACCGGTGAGGGCCGGGAGGGGAGGACGCCGATGCGGTGGAGCATCGACCAGGGAACCGAAGGGCCGGCCGGGCGCCGGTGGGGACGGGTGTGGAGGCTGGCGGCGGGGACCGCCCTCGTCTGCGCGGTGATGGCACTTCCGCTGGCGGCCCAGCAGCATCTTCCGGTGGCCAGCCGCGCGGCCATCGATCCCGGCCTCGGGAGCCCTCCCGCCACGGTGGTGCGCTCCTCGCCGGCCGGCGCGTGGCGCTCGTTCCTGGAGCTCGGCGGCATGGGGCAGTTCGCGGCCGCGGCGCATATCCTGGACCTCACAGAGGTGCCGGACGACGAGCAGAAGAAGGTCGGGGCCGAGGTCGCCGAGAAGCTGTACGGCGTGCTCCATCTGCTCGGCGCCCGCCCCGGCCAGGTGAGCTCCGAGGACCCCGCGGGGCCGCAGGAAGCGGGCCAGCCCCTCAACTTCGTGGTCGCCCTCCGCTTCTACCGGGACAGCATCGGGGGGGAGGTGTGGCTGCGGCGCACCGAGGACACATCCACCGGCCGCCTGTACTGGCTCTTCACCCGGCGAGACGGTGTCCAGCGCTCCGTTCTGGTATCAGGTGCTGATCGAGCACACCGCGCCGAAGGCCGCGGGGGAGCTCGACGCGGGGTTGGGAGCGCCCCCTGTCTCGGTGCGGCGGGGGAACCCCCGCGAGGCCCTCGAGGGGTTCCTCGCCGCCACCCACCAGGGCAGGTTCGGCGAGGCGGCGTTCTACCTCGACCTCGACGGCTACAAGCCGGAGGAACAGCTGTCGGTGGGGTCCAGGCTCGCGCGCCGTCTCATGCTGGTGCTGGACCGCAAGGCGTGGATCGACCCCGCGGAGGTGTCCAACGATCCGGCCGGAGTCCCCGAGGCGGGGGTGCCGGACAACGAGGAACGGCTGGCCACCGTGAAGGTGCAGGGGCGCGAGGAGACCATCGGCCTGGCGAGGCGGATGACGCCGTCCATGGGCTTCATCTGGACGTTCTCCCCGGCGACGGTGGGAGAGATCGACGCCCTCTACGGCGCCTACGGCTACGGCTGGCTCGGCGACCACCTCCCGACGGTCTTCTTCTCGGTGAGCTTCTGGGGGATCCAGCTCTGGCAGTGGACCGCCCTTGCCCTCATCTTCGTCCTGGGCTGGGGCGTTTCGCGCCTGGCCGGCCACTGGCTGGCGGTGGCGCTGCGGAAGGGCGCGGCCAGGACGTCGGTCTCGTGGGACGATCAGCTGGTCCACTCCCTGGACGGCCCGCTGGGGTTCGTGCTCTGGGGGATCGTGCTCGCGCTCGGGGCCCGCGCCCTGGGGATCGCGTCGCCCGACGCCCAGGAGCTGGTCCGCAAGGTGTGGAAGCTCCTCGTGGTCACCGGCGGCGGCTGGTTCCTGGTCCGCCTGGTGGACATCCTGGGCGGTCACTTCCGACGGCTCGCAGGCCCGCGCAACGCACTGGCGCAGAGCTTCATCCCCATGCTCCAGCGGATCGTGAAGATCGTGGCGTTCCTCCTGCTCGTCCTCGCCGGCCTCGACGTGCTGGGCGTCAACGTGGTGGCGGGTCTCGCCGGCCTCGGCCTCGGCGGTCTGGCCCTCGCCTTCGCCGCCCAGAAGACCCTCGAGAACGTCTTCGGGGCCGTGGCCATCGCCGGGGACCGGCCCTTCGCCGTCGGCGACTTCGTGCTGATCGGGGACACCATGGGGACGGTGGAGGACGTCGGGTTGCGGTCGACGCGGGTGCGCACGCTGCAGCGGACGCTGGTGGCGATCCCCAACGGCACCGTGGCCTCCAGCAAGATCACCAACTTCGCCGCGCGCGACCACATCTTCTACAACTTCACCGTGGGGGTGGTGTACGGGACGACGTCGGCCCAGCTGGTGTACATCATCGACGAGGTCCGCAAGCTGCTCCTCGGCGATCCCCGCGTGGTCCTGGACGGCCAGCGCACGCGCTTCAAGGGGTTCGGCTCCTCGTCCCTGGACATCGAGGTCTTCTCCTGGATCGCCACCACGGATTACAACGAGTACACGATCATCGCCGAGGATCTCAACCTGAAGATCATGGGGATCGTCGAGCGCGCGGGGACCTCGTTCGCGTTCCCGTCCCAGACGCTCTACCTGTCGAGGGATGCCGGGCTCGAGACCGCCCGGATGGAGGAGATCGGGGCGGAGGTCGAGCGCAGGCGCGGGGCCGGGGAGCTGGTGGTTCCCGAGCCGACCCTGGAACAGCTCGAGAGGGCCAGGGAGGCCCGGGAGGACGCCGGGTAGGGGGCGGGACACGGGCGGGGCCGGGGGGGGCCGAGACGCCGGCAGGGCGCCCGGCTATACTCTCGCGGTGGAACGGCCGCTCCTGCTCCTGAGCAACGACGATGGGTACCACTCGGAGGGCATCCAGGTCCTCGCCGACGCCCTCGAGGCCGTGGGCGAGGTCTGGATCGTGGCGCCCGATCGCGAGAACTCGGCCGCCTCGCACTCGCTGACCCTGACGAGGCCGCTGCGGATGGTCCGCCTTGCGGAGCGCCGCTACGTGGTCGACGGGACGCCCACCGACTCCGTCACGCTCGGGATCTGCCAGGTCCTCAAGGACCGCACGCCCGACCTCGTGGTGTCGGGGATCAACTTCGGCGCCAACATGGGCGACGACGTCCACTACTCGGGAACCGTTTCCGCGGCGTTCGAGGCGGCGATCCTCGGTGTCCCGGCGCTGGCCGTGTCGCAGGCCCTCGGAGAGAGCTTCTCCTTCGTGCCGGCGGCGCACCTCGCCGCGGTGCTGGCCCGCAGGGTGCTCGAGCACGGGCTGCCCCGCGGGACGCTGCTCAACGTGAACGTGCCCCCGACGCCCTCCCGCGGCGTGAGGTTCACCCGCCTCGGGCAGCGCCGGTACACCGAAGGCGTCGTCGAGGACGTGGACCCGCGAGGCAACACCTGCTTTTGGATCGGCGGCGGCGATCCGGTGTGGGAACCCATCCCGGGGACGGACTTCGCCGCCGTCGGGCAGGGCTTCACGTCGATCACACCGCTGCAGCTGGACATGACCGACCTCGTTCAGCTCGACGGGCTGCGGCGCGAGGGGGAATCCTGGAACCTGGAGGGGACGTGATCGGTGTCGGGGGCGTGCCGCCGCGGCGCCGCGTGCTGGTCGATGCGCTGCGGCGCGCCGGGATTCGGGACGAGCGCGTGCTGGCGGCTTTCGGCGCGGTGCCCCGCGAGGCGTTCGTGCCGCGGGCCGAACGCCACCGGGCCTACGAGGACTTCGCTCTGGAGATCGGCGAGGGGCAGACCATCTCCCAGCCCTCGGTGGTGGCCCGGATCACGGAGCTCGCGGCCGTGACGCCCCGGGACCGTGTGCTGGAGATCGGCACGGGGTCGGGGTTCCAGGCGGCGATCCTCGCCGAGCTGGCGCGCTTCGTGTTCACGGTCGAACGTCTCAGACGGCTTGCGGAGCAGGCCCGGGGCAGGCTCCGGGAGATGGGCTACACCAACGTGTCGGTGCAGGTGATGGACGGGAGCCTCGGGTGGAAGGCCCAGGCGCCGTTCGACGTCATCGTGGTCAGTGCCGCGGCGCCTTCGGTGCCGCCGACGCTCCGCGATCAGCTGGCGGAGGGCGGCCGTCTGGTGGCACCGGTGGGCGACCGCGACCATCAGAACCTCGTGCGGGTCGTCAGGACCGGCGACCGCTTCGAGGAGCGCGCCTTCCAGGGAGTGCGGTTCGTCCCCCTGGTGGGCCGGCAGGGCTTCACGGAGGTTTCCTGATCGAAAGACTCGCGGCCTGGGTGGTCTCTCTCGCGGCGTCGCCGTACGCCGGCTGGTCGTTGTTCGGCCTGGCGTTCGCGGAGGCGTCCTTCTTCCCGATCCCCCCGGACCTGCTGCTGCTGGCCCTGGGCACCGCGGACCCCTCGCACGCCATCTTCTACGCCCTGCTCTGCACGGTGGGGTCGGTGACGGGGGGCATGTTCGGCTACTCCATCGGGCTGTTCGGCGGCCGGCCGGTGCTGCACCGGCTCTTCAACCAGTCCCGGGTGGCCCACGTCGAGAGCCTGTACAACCGCTACGACGCCTGGGCCACGGCCATCGCAGGGCTGACCCCGATTCCCTACAAGGTCTTCACCATCGCCGGCGGGGTCTTCAAGATCCGCTTCAGGACCTTCGTCGTGGCGTCGGCGGCCTCGCGGGGGCTGCGCTTCATCGTCGAGGGGGTGACGCTGTGGCTGTGGGGCGACCGGGTCGCCACGTTCCTCCGCGGCTACTACAACTGGGTCACGCTGGGCGTGGCGGTGCTGGCCGTCGCGGGCTTCCTGGCCGTGGGCTGGCTGGGCAGGATCCACCACGCGAGGGAAGCGGCGGGAAAATGACCTCGCGGGGCTTCAGGGTCTCCGGACGCGTCCAGGGGGTGGGGTTCCGCTACTTCGTCCTCCGGGAGGCCCGGGCCCTGGGGCTCGCAGGGTGGGTCCGCAACCTCCCCGACGGCGGCGTGGATGTTGTCGCGGTGGGCGAGGAGCCCGTACTTCACGCGTTCGAGGGCCGCCTCTGGCAGGGCCCGCCCCACGCAAGGGTGACCGCTGTCGCTGCAGGGGACGCCGAGCCGCCCCGGTGGCACGACTTCCGCGTTCTGCCCACCGAGTGGTAGACGGTAGTTCAGAGCGATTCGAAGGGGACCGGCTCGTCCAGCCGGCCGCAGAAACCGAGGAGCAGCGTCGCCGCCGTGCGGGCGGCCAGGCGGACGGTGAAGGGGACGTTCGGGGGAACGTCGGCCACGTGGCCGGCGGGGAGCTCGACCTCGTTGCCGAACAGCTGCAACCTGACCTTTCCCTCCATCACCGTGAGGAAGCACTCGGCGGTGACGCCGCGGGTGGCGACGGCGCCGCCGGGCTCGATGCGGAGGTGCCAGGTCTCCCCGCCGCCGCCGCACAGCCTGGAGCAGCGCACGTGGGCGCCGATGCGCTGGGAGGGGAGGCGCTCCCATGCCTGATGCACGACGGCGAAGACGCGTTCCTGCTGTGACGAGCTCATAGCCGACTCCCTTCCGGCGGCCCTCCGGGGTTGAGGTTTTGCCCGCGAGCCACTAGCATCCCCCCTGCGGGCGGGTCCGTGGCCTGGCCAGGATAGACCATCGGCGAGGGAAGTGGACCGCCGCCCGGGTGTCCGGCGCTGCACGGGACGCCAGGATTTCGACGACGGGGCTGTAGCTCAGTTTGGATAGAGCAGTGGTTTCCTAAACCAAAGGTCGCCGGTTCGAGTCCGGCCAGCCCCGCCAGATCATCCCGCCGGACCGTACACGAGAAGGCCGTGGGCCTGTGTCCGCGGTGCCGGCGGGGCGCAGCCCGGGACCGGAGCGACGCGTCGGTGTGGCCGGTGGCGTCCGCGAGCGGCCGGCCGTGCGCAGGGCACCGCCGCGAGGCGCAATGCCCCGACGGCCGGGCGGGGTTCCTCCCTCAGCGGGGAGGATCGTGACGAACGTAGGCGGGCGAGGTCGACTTCACGCCGGCCTCGCCCGCGACCACGAGCTTCGTTGAACTGCCATAGCACCGGGAGCAGACCCGCCGCAGCGGCCGGAGAGCGCTGGCCTCCACGCATCCCTCGACGTACAGTCCCTGCCTCTCGCGGAGGCAGACGTCGCACAGACCACTCGTCTCAGGCTCGAAACGCCACACGGGACCGCTCACGGTCAGCTCCTCAGGGCTCAGAAGGGGATGTCGTCGTCGTTGTCCGGCGGAAAGTCCGGCGCTCCTCCGGAGGGGCCCCCCTCGGCACCGGACGGCTTGGGTCCGAGGAGCTGGATGGTATCCGCGCGCACCTCGGTGAAGTAGCGCCGGTTGCCCTTGTCGTCGTCGTAGGTCCGCGTGCGGAGGGTGCCCTCCACGTAGATCTGGCGGCCCTTGGTGAGGTACGACCCGCAGAACTCGGCGAGCTTGCCCCACGCCACGATGTTGTGCCACTCGGTGTGCTCCTGCTTGGAGCCGCTCTTGTCTTTCCAGACCTCGTTCGTGGCCACGGAGAACTTCGCCACCACGGCACCGCCGGGGGTGTGACGGAGCTCAACGTCGCGGCCGAGGTTACCGACGAGAATGACCTTGTTCACACTCATGACGTCCCTCCTGGCGTGGACGGGGTTCGAGCTTAACACACCGGCCGGAGGGCGCGAAACGACGGCGGCGGCGACGCGCCGCGGCCCGCTCGTGCTAGATTGCGGCGCATGTCGACGCGGCGGCGGCTGGTGAAGGCGACGGGAGGGATGGCAGCCGTCACGGCGGTGAGCCGGTTCACGGGGTATCTCCGTGACAAGACGGTGACGGCGCTGCTCGGGGCGGGGATGGTCACCGACGCCTACATCACCGCCTTCCGCGTGCCCAACATGTTCCGGGCGTTCCTGGCGGAGGGGGCGCTCCACGCGGCCTTCATCCCCACTCTCGCGGAGCTGAAGGAGAACGAGGACCCGGCGAAGCAGCGCGAGTTCGTCCGCGCCATGACCTCGACGCTGCTCATGATCCTGCCCGTTGTGGTCGCGGTAGGGATCTTCGCGGCGCCGCTGCTGGTCAGGCTGTTCGCCGAGGCGTTCACGAATGATCCCGCCAAGTTCGCTCTCGCGGTGCGCCTGACGCGGCTGATGTTCCCGTACCTCGGCCTGATCTCCCTGGCGGCCCTGGCCCAGGGCGTGCTCAACGCCTCGGACCGCTTCCTGCTCCCGGCCGCGACCCCCGTGGCGCTCAACCTGTTCATGGTGGCGGGCACGGTGACGGCCGTGGAGGTCTTCCACGGCGGCTGGACGTGGCTGGCCGTGGGTGTCCTGGCCGGCGGCGCGGCGCAGTTCGCGGTGCAGTGGCCGGCCTGCCGGCGCGAGGGCCTGCCGCTGATCCCCGGGGGAGGCGGGTTCCGCCATCCGGAGGTCCGGCGGGTGCTGCTGCTCATGCTCCCGGGAATTCCGGCGCTGGGCGTCTACCAGCTCACGCTTCTCCTCTCCAACCGGTTCGCAGCCAGCGCGGGGAGCGGGGGGGTCACCTTCGTGTTCTTCGCCTCTCGGCTGAACGAGCTGGTCTACGGCGTGCTCATCGTCCAGCTCACCACGGCGGTCCTCCCGATGCTGTCGGCGGACCGCGCGCGGGACCCGGAGAGCGCGAGGGGCACCCTCGGGTTCGCCGTCCGGCTGCTCTCCTTCGTGGCCCTGCCCGCAGCGGTGTTCGCCGGGGTGATGGCCACCGTGATCGTCGGGACGGCATACGGCGGCCACCGCTTCACCACGGCGGACGTGGCCGCGACGGCGTCGGCCCTGACCATGTACGCGATGGGGCTGCCGTTCCTGGGGCTCACGAAGCTCCTGGCGAGCGCGTCGTACGCCTGGAAGGACACCCGGCTGCCGGTGGTGGCCGCGACGGTGAACCTCGCCGTCTTCTACACCCTGGGCGTCGTTCTGACGCCTGTCCACGGCGTGGCCGGCATCGCGGCGGCGGCCTCCGCCGGACTCGTCTTCAACAGCGCAACCCTCCTGGTCGGAAACGGCCTCGCGCACCGGTTGCCCCGCTGGCTCGAGGTGGCACCGGCGCTGGGGCGGCACCTGACCGCGGCGGCGGTGACGGGGCTCGGCCTCCACGTGCTGCGTTCGGCGGTGCGGTTCCCGCTGGTCACGAGCGTGAAGGCCGTGGCGATGCTGGTGGGTACCGCCGGTGCGGCGGGGGGCGTGTACCTGCTCCTCCTCGTCCTGCTGGGGGCGGAGGAGTGGCGGGAGCTCAAGCAGGTCGTGGTCCGGAGGATCAACCGGTGAGGCTCGTGGTCCAGCGCGTGAGCCGGGCGTCGGTGCGGGTGGACGGCGAGGTTGTCGGAGCCATCGGTCCCGGCCTGCTGGTCCTGGTCGGAGTCGAGAAGGGGGACACGGCGACGGCGGCGGAGCGGGCTGCGCAGCGTCTCGCGACGCTGAGGGTGTTCGAGGACGAAGCCGGCCACATGAACCGCGGGCTGGACGAGGTCGGCGGCGCGGTGCTGGTGGTCTCGCAGTTCACCCTGTCCGGATCGATCCGCCGTGGGCGGCGTCCGTCCTTCGACGGCGCGGCGCGTCCGGAGGAGGCGGAGCCCCTGGTGGACGCCCTGGTGGCGGCCCTCGCCGCGCGCGGGGTGCGGGTCGCAACGGGGGTGTTCCGGGCGCACATGGAGGTGGAGCTGGTCAACGACGGACCGGTCACCTTCGTGTGGGAGGACCCGCCGCCCGGGCGGTGAGCCGAACGGGTCCGGCCTCAGGGCACGACGGAGACGGGCACCGGGGTGAAGCAGAGCAGGAAAACCGCCACGCACAACCAGCCCAGGAGGGTGCGCCGGCGGTCGAGGGGGGTGGCCTCGTCGGGGATCCAGGGGTGCCGCACCCCCATGAACAGCGCCACAGCCAGCCACACCCACCACCCGATCCAGAGGGTGCCGAGGGCCGCGAGGCCGAACAGGAGGACCCACGACCAGCGCCGCTGGAGACGGCCGAACAGGGCGTAGGTGATGTGCCCGCCGTCGAGCTGGCCGAAGGGGAGCAGGTTGAGGGCGGTGACGAGGAGCCCGAACCAGGCGGCGAACCCGGTGGGGTGGAGCAGGAGGTCGCCGCCGTGGGCCAGCCCCGGGTGCAGCGCCAGCTCCACGGCCCGGAAGGCCAGGGGCTCGCCGAAGGACAGGTAGCCGCCGGACGGCATCTGCGCGACGGGCTGCGAGAGGGCGACGCCGGCGATGAGCACCGGGATCGTCATGACGAACCCGGCGAGGGGTCCGGCGGCGCCCACGTCGAAGAGCTCGCGCTTGCTGGCGAGCGGGGTGCGGATCCTGATGAATGCCCCGAAGGTCCCGATGCCGAACGGTACCGGGAGGAAGAAGGGGAGCGTGGCGTCGAGGCGGTGGACGCGGCAGGCGACGTAGTGGCCGGCCTCGTGGGTGAGCAGGATGGCCATGAGGGGGAGGGAGAACGAGAGCCCCTCGAGGAGCAGCGCCGGCGTGAGCAGGATCCTCGAAGCCACGGCCGGAGGGATGATGAACCCCCACCAGAGCTGGAGCTCGTAGTGCTGGGCCAGGGGCCCGAAGGCCACGCCGCCGTACAGCGTCGTGAACACCGTGGTCAGGAGCAGGAAAACGACGTGGAGCCAGACGCGACGGATGGGGGGCACCGGACGTCGAACGACCCCGACGGGAACGCCGTCGGGGCCGATGATTTCGATGTCGCTCGGCGGAACGGACACCTAGTCGATGACCCTGAGCGCCTTTCCGGGCTTGAAGCGGATTGTCTTTCCGGGAGGAATGGCGACCTCGACGCCGGTCTTGGGGTTACGGCCAATCCCGCGCTTGCGGTTCTTCACGATGAACACGCCGAAGCCGCGCAGCTCGATCCGGTCACCCTGGACCAGCGCTTCGCGCATGGCGTCGAAGATCGCATTGACAGCCTCGTTGGCCTTCGCCTGCGGGAGCTCGACCGTGTCCATCACCTTGCGTACGAGATCAGCCTTGATCATGCAACCCTCCATCCTTCCGGGAATTCGCACCCTAATCCGCCGCCGCCCGGTCTGTCAAGTGGGAAGCAGGCTTGATCTTCTGTCGCAGAACGAGGATCTCGAGAGCCATGCCGGCGAGCCGGGCGACGTCCTGGACCGCCGCCGTGGGGATCGATGCCGCGGGCTGACCGAACCGGTCCAGCCAGAGGAACGCGGCGAGACGGCCGCGCACCTTGATGGGGACCACTACGGCCTCCCGGGGCGGAGGGGCGCCGAGGGCCTCAACAATAGGCGCGTTGCCCTCCAGGGTCGCGAGGGCGCCGCAGTGGAGCTGCACTCCCTGGGCGATGTTGAGGAAGACCGAGGGCCGGTCGAGGGGCAGGATGAAGTTGTGGAAGTCCTCCTGGACCACGCCCTCGCCGCGCCAGGCCCACCCCGTCACCTTGCCCTGGTGGACGGAGAACAGCGCGACCCGGTCCGCCAACCCGGCGGCGGCGTCCAGCACGGCCGCCGCGACGTGGTCGCGGTGAGAGGCGGTGCGGAGCGCCTCGGTGAGGAGGTCGGTGCCCGACGGGGCGGTGCGGGAGGCACCGCCGGGCAGTGGGGCGAGGGTCGGGAACGAGCTGCGCGCGGTGGGAGGAGGTGCGTGGCGGGTGCCGTCGAGGGCGGTGAAGAGGTCGCGGGGGCCGTATCCCCGGCTCCAGAAGGCGCTCCAGTCGGGCCGGCGCTCCCGTGCGGAGCGGGCGGGTGGAGCCTCGCTCCCGGCGGCGGCAGGAGCGGTGGCGGCGCCGACCGCGGGGAGGGCGAAGGCGGCGGCGAAGGCGGCCTCCGAGGCCACGTGGGGCCGGATCACGAGGCCCGTCAGAGCGGCGAGCTCGTCGACGAGCACGAGGTCGTTCGGGTTCGCCATTGCCACCGCCAGGTTCCTGCCGTGCCGCGCGAAGGCGACCACCGAGTGGCGCCGGGCGTAGGACTCGTCGATCAGGGTCCTCACCTCGGGGCTGGCGGACGTCAGGTCCAGCGCCGTCGCCGGGGGACACCCCGTCTGCTCCGCGAGGGCTGCGACGAGGGAGCGCTCGCTGGTGTAGCCGAGGCGCACCGCCCACGTGCCGAGCCGTCCTCCCCCCCTGCGGCAGGCGTCGAGCGCGCTGCGCAGCTCGTCCGACGTCAAGCTGCCCCTGGCAACGAGGATCTCTCCGAGCTTCGTCATGTGCGTTGCGGCTCCGCGGCCGCCAGTATAGCGCTCGCGCGCCGGATCATACGGGGTGGCCGTCGTCCGGGCCGGGACGGTCGCGGAGCGAGAGGTACATGACCATGGCGTCCTCGCCGTCGGCGTAGTAGTGGGGCCGGCGGCCGAGGAGATCGTAGCCGAGGCGGTCGTAGACCCTGATGGCGGGCGCGTTGGAGGGCCTCACCTCCAGCACGAGCCCGCGCCCGCGGCGGCGGAGGGCCTCGCCGCGCGCCGCGTCGAGGAGCGCCGCCGCGAGCCCCTGCCGCTGGTAGAGGGGGTGGGTGGCCACCTTGAGGACGTGGAGCTCGTCCGCCTGCCAGCTGGCGAAGAGGTAGGCGGCCACGCGATCGTCGGCGTCGCAGACGATACGCTGGAAGCGCAGGGGCTGGCCCACTTCCTGGAGGTAGAGCCGGGCCGGCCAGGGGTCTGTGAACACCAGACCCTCGAGGGCGGCCACGGCGGGCACGTCCTCGACGCGGGCAGGGCGGATCAGGAATCCCTGGGGGAGGGCGGCCATGGCCTCACGGTCCTCTTCGGCGGAACTGCCGACGGTGGCTCGAGGTAGAGGGGAACGAGTCTGCTGTCGGCGGGCAGCCTTCCCCGGCGGTGGAGGTCGATGAGGGCCTCCGCGGTGGACAGCGGCGCGGACGCCTCGGGAGTGCCCTCCGGAAGCGCCAGCCCCGCCGGCGCGACCACGGGCAGCTCGGAACCCGACAGGACGTCCAGGGAGAGGGTGACGGGATCTCCCACGCCGGTGACGCTGCCGCCATCACGGACGAAGCGTTGGGCGTACACGACGGTCCGGCGCGCGGGCTGGACGGCCAGGCACGGTGAGGCCGGCGTTCGGGCCGCCTGGACGAGCAGGGACGGGACGCCGACGCCCGTGATCCCGAGGGAGGAGACCAGCCCCTGGGCCGTGGCGAGGGCGACGCGGACCCCGGTGAACGATCCCGGACCGCGGGTGACGAGGACCGCCGAGAGGTCGGACGGCGCCACGCCGGCGGCGGCCAGCACCAGGTCGACGGCGCCCATGATGAGGTCGGAGCGCGGCGTCGGACCGCTCAGGGCGACGAGGCCGGGAGCGGCCATGCCGTCGGCCAGCACCGCGATCTCGAGGCGCGGGCCGCAGCCGGCGAGGGCGAGGACAGCGCTCATGGTGAGCAGTTTTGCCTTTAGAGGAAGGTTCGTCAAGCGTCGCGCCGGGCCGGCGCACAATTCGGAGTCACTTGGCGGTGCACCATGACGCGAGATGATGTACAATCGCATTCAGATGTAACACCTGCAACTGAGCGGTGCGTTGGCTTTTCTGAAACCGGTGTGGAGGGTCCCATGCTGCTACTTTCTGTAGAGGGTGACAGCGGTACTACGCTTACGTATCGCCTGAGCAAGTCGCAGGTGACGGTCGGAGCGTCGAGCAGAAACGATATCGTGGTTCGTTCGGCCGGCGTGGCTGACCGGCACCTGGTCATCCATCGCCACGACGACGTCTTCACCTTCGTGACCGTCAACCGGCAAACCGTCGTGCTGAACGGGGAGCGGCGCTCCCGCGGTGTCCTCAACCCCGGAGACAAGCTGCGGGTTGGCACCATGACCCTGGTGTTCCGGGGCGGGGAGGCCGCCGCGTTCGACGTCGTGGAGAAGCCGGCGTCCGCTCCTGCGGAGGGCGCCGGCGCCGTGGAGCCCGCGGTGCGGGTGAGCGACGGTGCCGTCGTGCACCGCGACCTCTCGGGGTTCGCGGAGATCCGCTCGCGGTTGCTCGAGCTCTTCTACCGTCCCCGGCGGGACCGACTCCACCAGGTCGTGTCGGCGCTTCACGAGGTGCTGCCCGAGGCGGAGGTGGCGATCCTCGCCCCCGGCGAGGGAGACGAGCCGGTGGCGCTGGCCTCGGTGTGGCGGGGCGAGCTGCCGAAGATCAGCCGGAAGGCGCTCGAGGCGCTCCGGGAGCCCGGCCATTTCGCCGTGCTGGAGGGGGACGAGGGCGCCACGGGCATCGTGCCGGTTCTGACGCCGGAGCGGCAGGTCGCGGCTCTCATGGCCTTGCGGCCCTACGGCTCGCTGGGCGAGGAGGGGATGATCCTCCTCGGTGAGGTGGCGCGGCACCTGGCGCTGCACTGGTCCGAGGTGGAGCGCGACGACTCGTCCTTCACGGGCTGGGAGCTGGAGGCGCGGCACCGGCTGGAGATGCTGGTTCCCGGCAGCTCGCAGGCGGTGCAGGTGCTCCGTGGCAGCGTCCTCGCGGCGGCGCACGGCAGCGAGCCGACACTGATCTGCGGCGCCGAGGGGGTAGGCCGGACTGAGGTGGCGAGGATCCTGGCCACGCTCGGGCCCGTGGGGGGCCGTCCGGTCGTGGTCTTCGAGGGGCGCGACGCCGAGCTGGACACGCTCCGCCAGGAGCTGTTCGGGCGGTCCAAGCAGGTGACGCTGGGCGCCGGCGCCGAGGGGCTCGTGGGGCGGGCGCGGGGGGGGATCCTGCTGGTCCGCAACGTCGACCGGCTTCCCGTGTCGCTCCAGGGCGAGATGGCAGCGCTGTTCGCGTCGCAGCAGCGCGAGCCGCTGTCGTCGGCGTCGATCCGGGGCATCGTCACCTGCGGGGAGGATCCCCTCGCGCTGGTCCAGAAGGGCCGGCTGGCGGCGCCGCTGTTCATGGTCTTCGCGCAGAGGATGCTGCGGGTCCCGCGGCTGTCCGAGCGGCGCGAGGACCTGCCCCTGCTCATCGCGGGGCTGCTGCGGCGCGCGGCCGAGGAGCAGCAGAAGAGCCTGCGGGGCATCACCCTGGACTGTCTCAACGCCCTCCTGGCGAGGCCTTTTCCGGGCGAGATGGCGGAGCTCGTCGGCGAGATGAACCGGCTGGTGACCGCCACGCCGGACGGGGAGATGGTGCGCTGCGAGCCGCTCAGCGCGGCGACTCCCGGCGGTGTGATCACGGCCATGGATGCCCCCACCGCGCTGATGGAAGTGCTCTCGGGTGACAACCTGAAGGAGATCGTTCCCAAGGTCGAGCAGTACACCATCGACAAGGTGATGCGGCGGGTCAAGGGCAACCAGTCCAAGGCGGCCCGGATCCTGGGTATCTCGCGGGGCGCGCTCATCGCCAAGTTGAAGGAGTACTCCATCCCGGACTACCGCTACCTGCGCCGGCGCCGCGAGCGCGCCAGCTGACCCCCTCGGGGGAGAGGTTCGCCGCCGGGTGGAGGGCCCCCTTCACCCGGCGGTTCGTCGTCAGGTCAGCTTGAAGATGGCGGGCAGGAGCTCGCGTAGCGAGACGATCCGTGTCTCGGTGCCATCGCCGCCGGCGAGGACGACGAGCATGTCCGGGTTGAACTCCGCCAGCACCTGGCGACAGGCGCCGCAGGGCGGGGTGCCCGGACGGTCGGCCACGACGGCGGCCGCGACGGGGCGCGCGCCGGCCAGGACCGTGGCCGCCACGGCGTTGCGCTCGGCGCACACGGTGAGGCCGAAGGAGCTGTTCTCGACGTTGCAGCCGGTGAAGACACGGCCGTCATCGGCGAGCAGCGCGGCCCCGACGCGGAACCCCGAGTAGGGCGCGTAGGCCCGCTCGCGCGCCTGGCGCGCCTTCTCGAGCAGACGTTCGACGGTGGCGGGTGCGAGAGTCATGTCCTGCACAGTAGCGCCGGCCGGCGCGGGGCTCAAGGCCCAGATGCGGCTTTCCTTGACCGTCATCGGCGGGCCGTGTACCCTCCCGGCGGTACCACGTGTGCCATCGAGGAGGCCGTATGACGCTGAAAGACCTGAAGGTTCCCGAGTGGGGAGAACAGATCGGCTGGGATGGTTCGGCGATCACCGTGCCGGACAAGCCCATCGTCCCCTTCATCGCGGGTGACGGAATCGGCCCGGACATCTGGCGGGCGACGCAGCGCGTGCTCGACGCCGCGACGGAGAAGGCCTACGGCGGGAGCCGCAGGTTCGCCTGGGTGGAGGTTCTCGCCGGCGAGAGCGCCTTCGACGCCAGCGGAAGCTGGCTCCCCGACGCGACGGTGGAGGCCATCAAGGAGTTCCGGGTGGCGATCAAGGGACCGCTGACCACCCCCGTCGGCGGCGGCATCCGCTCCCTGAACGTCACTCTGCGCCAGGTTCTCGACCTGTACGCCTGCGTGCGCCCCGTCCGCTGGATCCCCGGCGTTCCCTCGCCGGTCAAGCGCCCGCAGGACATCGACATGGTCATCTTCCGCGAGAACACCGAGGACGTCTACGCGGGGATCGAGTGGCAGGGGGGCACCCCGGAGGCGGAGAAGCTGCGCCTCTTCCTCGAGCGCGAGCTGGGCAAGCAGATCCGGCCCAACTCCGGGCTCGGCATCAAGCCGATGTCGCAGTTCGGCTCCCAGCGGCTGGTCGCCAAGGCCATCCAGTACGCCCTCGCCAACGGGCGGGACTCCGTGACGCTCGTGCACAAGGGCAACATCATGAAGTTCACCGAGGGCGCGTTCCGCGACTGGGGCTACGAGATGGCGAGGGAGCGAGTTCGCGGACGTGACGGTGGACGAGCAGACGCTGTGGGACGCGCACGGCGGCAACATGCCTGCCGGCAAGAAGGTCCTGATCAAGGACCGCATCGCCGACTCCATGTTCCAGCAGATCCTGCTGCGGCCGCGGGAGTACTCGGTGGTGGCGACGCCGAACCTCAACGGCGACTACCTCTCCGACGCGCTCGCGGCGCAGGTCGGGGGCCTGGGCCTGGCGCCGGGCGCCAACGAGGGCGACCAGCACGCCCTGTTCGAGGCGACCCACGGCACCGCCCCCAAATACGCCAATCAGGACAAGGTCAACCCCGGCTCGCTCATCCTCTCCGGAGAGATGATGCTCAAGCATCTGGGCTGGCACGAGGCCGCGGCGCTGGTCGTCAAGGGCATCGAGGGCGCGGTGGCCGACAAGCAGGTGACCTACGACCTCCACCGCCAGATGGAGGGCGCCACCAAGGTGTCCTGCTCGGGCTTCGGCGAGGCCATCGTCAACCACATGTGAGCGGTGGGGGCGCCCCGGCTGCGGCCGGGGCGCCCTCCTGAATCTCGCGGCACGCCGGCCACGTCGGAGGAGCAGATGGGCAACCTGAGGGCGGGATCCCCGGTGCGGCCGCGTATCTCGGCCGTCATCACGACGTTCAACGAAGAGCGGAACATCGGGGACTGCATCGACTCGCTCCTGTGGTGCGACGAGATCGTCGTCGTCGACTCCCTCTCCACCGACCAGACGGTGGAGATCGTCAGGTCGTACGGGGACCGGGTCACGCTCCTGCAGCGGCCCTACTTCGGATCGGCCTCGCAGAAGAACTGGGCGATGGACCAGACCCACGAGGAGTGGATCCTCATCTTCGACGCCGACGAGCGCTGCACGCCGGCGCTCCAGGAGGAGATCGAGGGGCTGCTGGCGGCGGGTCCCGGGGCGGACGCGTACACGATCAAGCGGCGGGTGTACTTCATGGACCGGGTGATCCGGTTCTCGGGCTGGCAGCACGACCGGGTGGTCCGCCTGGTCAAGAGGGGCGCGGGGAGGTACCCGAACAAGCGGGTCCACGCCGACATGACCACCTCCGGCCCTGCGCCGGTGCTGCGCAACCCCATGCTCCACTTCATGATCGAATCCTTCGATCAGTACCTTCCCAGAATCGTCAAGTACGGCTTCTGGGGAGCCGCCCAGGGGTGGAAGACGGGACGGCGGTCGGGGCTCGTGGAGGTCCTCGGGCGGACGGTCTGGCGCTTCCTGCGCATGTACTTCTTCCAGTTCGGCTTCCTGGACGGCATGGCGGGGCTCGTGTTCTGCATGCTGCAGGCGTTCGGCACCTACCTCAAGTGGGCGATCCTGTGGGAGTGGCGCGCCAACGCGGAACGTGGCCGCAAGCCCGCGCTGCCTCCCTTCGAGCAGGACGAGGACGTCTGGCGCTGGAACGCGGAGGGCAGCAGCGGGGAGTGAGGGCGTCACGGCCCCGGGGGCGCCGGCGTCACCGGGGGGCCGCACCGGCGGAGCGCGCGCCCCACACCCTGCGTGTGCCGGCGGGCCGGACGTCAGCTCCCGAGCTTCTCGAGCCGCCTGAGGAAGCTCCTGGGGGGCTCGAAGCCGGTGAGTCGGGTGCCGGTGATCTCCCGGCCGTCGCGCAGGAAGATCACCGTGGGAACCCCGGCCACCTCGAACCTGCGCCGCAGCTCGTCGCTCCAGGGCTGGCTGGTGGTGAGGTCCACCTTGAACAGGGCAAGATCGCGCAGCCGGGCCGCCACGGCGGCATCGGAGAAGGTCTTCTCGTCCAGCTCGCGGCACGGCGCGCACCAGTCGGCGAAGAAGTCCAGCACCACCACCTTGCCGTCCGCCGAGGCGGCGGAGACCGCGGCCGCGTCGTAGGCGTGCCACGTGACCTCCGCGGTTCGCGTCACGGCCTGCTGCGGACGGGGCATGAGGGCGACGCCGGTGATCAGGATGGCGGCGCTGAAGAGCCGCATCACCCGGTCGACCCATGGCTGGTCGTGCCCCGGACGAGCGATGATCAGGAGGTAGAGGCCGCCGAGGACGAGAATGCCCGCGATGAGGGCGTCCGCGGTGGAGGCGGGGAGGAAGGGAGCCACGAAGTAGGCGGCCAGGGCGACGAGCAGCACGCCGAAGACCTGGCGGACGCCGAGCATCCACGCGCCGGAGTTGGGGAGCCGCTCGATGGCCCGGGTGAACACCGCGAGGAACAGATAGGGCAGGCCCAGCCCCAAAGACAGCGAGAAGAACAGCACGAAGCCGAGCGCGACATCCTGGCGCTGCCCGACGTAGGTGAGCAGCCCGAGCACGAAGGGGCCGATGCAGGGGGCGGCGACGAGCCCCACCGCCAGGCCCATGATGAGGGCGCCGAGGAGGCCTGTGCGGCCTCCCGAGGCCCGGGTGGCCCAGGCGGGCACGCGGAGCTCCCACAGCCCGAACATGGAGGCGGCGAGGGCGACGAGGACGAAGACGATGCCACCGACCACCCACGGTGACTGGAGGGCCGAGCCGAACAGCCTGCCCGTCAGCGCGGCCGCGACCCCGAGGGCGGTGTAGGTCACGCTCATGCCCAGGACGTAGGCCACCGCCAGCACCCAGGTCCGCGACCGGCTCTCCTCGCGCTGGGCCATGAAGAACCCCACCGTAATGGGGATCAGAGGGTAGACGCAGGGGGTGAGGTTCAGGGCGAGGCCCGCGATAAAGACGATCAGGATCTGCAGCAGCAGACCGCTGCGGGAGAAGGTGGCGAGGAGCCCCTGGCCCTGGCCGGCGGCGGGCTCGTACTGCTGGAGCTGTCCGAGGACGGCGGGAGCGGAGCGGCCCGCGGGACCCGGGGCGGTCGCGCCGGCGGAGCCCGCGGTGGCGGGAGGTCCGCCCGGCGCCGCGCTGCCTGCGGCGACGGTGAACGACACGTCCTCCGGCGCCATGCACGTCGTGTTGCTGCACGCCTGCGCCTCCACCGTGCCCGACAGGAGCGCGGGGGCCGCCGCGCCGGCGGGACAATGCACGGTGGTGGTGACGGAGAAGGTGCCCTCGAACACCGATAAGGGCTTGTCGCTGAAGGCGAACGTGGCCAGGCGGTCCGGCGGGTAGGCCATGGGGTCCGCGGTCCAGCCGGCGGGAAGGTCGAGGGTGACGCGCGTGGGAATGAGGTAGGAGTCGCGGGGCCGGTTCGAGTTGACGTGCCAGCCCTCGGCGACGACGACGCGGACGGCGAGGGGGGCGCTGCCGCCGGGGGGCGGTGGCGCGGCCGCCCAGCGGGCGCTGACGCTGAACTGCGCGGCGGAAGCGAAAGCCGCCAGGAGGCCGGTGATGAGAACGGCGGGAGCAAAAATCGAACGGCGCACGATACCTCCGGTCCGGCGCCGTGGTCGGCGCGGACGCCTCGGGATGGGATTGTGCCACGGATCGCGTCGCGTGACCGATCTTGACATTATGTGAAGACTCGCACAACATGACCGCCGGGGGGAACTGATGAATTTCCGTCACACTCTTGTCTCAATACTGCTCATGCCGGCCCTCCTGGTGCTCCCCGGCGCGGCGAGGACGGCCTCGGCGCAGGACAGCGGGGCCTGCCTGGAGTGCCACGGTTCGCCCCAGCAGATCACCGACGCGGCGTCCATGCTGGAGCTGACCATCTCCCAGGAGCGGGCGCGGCAGCTGGTCGTCCACGCTCCCGGAGAAGGCAACGCCCACCAGGGCATCGGCTGCACCGACTGCCACCCCGGCGCCGACGAGCTTCCGCACCCGAAGAACCTGCTCGAGAACAACCCCTGCGTGACCTGCCACGACGACGTCGCGGCGAAGGTCAACACGAGCGCGCACCGGGACCCGTCGGGCGACAGCCACTTCCGGGCGCCCTGCTGGGCCTGCCACACGGCCCACGACGTGTACCCGGTCGCAGACACGCGCTCGTCGATGCACCCGCAACACGTGGCCTCCCGCTGTCTGCAGTGCCATGACAAGCAGCAGTACCTGGCAGGCGTGCACGGCTTCGGCGTGCAGCTCGCCGGGCTGGACGTGGCCGCCACCTGCGTCTCCTGCCACGGGGGACACGACATCCTGGCCCCGTCCGAGGCCGGCTCTCGCGTGGCCCGCCGCAACATCTCCTTCACCTGCGGCAGGTGTCACGGTCCGGTGGCGCAGACCTACCGCGCCAGCGTGCACGGGGCGGCCCTCACCGACAGCGACAACCCGGACGTGCCGACCTGCGTGGGGTGCCACCGGGCCCACGACACCGCCGATCCGCGGTCGCCGAGGTTCCGTCTCTCCTCGCCGCAGATGTGCGGGAAGTGCCACGGCAACGCGGCGATGATGAAGAAGTACGGCCTGTCCACCGAGATCTTCTCGACCTACGTGGCGGACTTCCACGGCACGACCGCGGAGCTGTTCCAGGCGACCTCACCGGACCAGCCCCTCAACCAGGCGGTGTGCTACGACTGTCACGGCTTCCACGACGTGCAGGCCGTGAAGGGGGTGGGACAGAAGGAGATCGACGAGCGGCTCCTGGTCAAGTGCCAGGCGTGCCATCCGGGCGCGCGGTTCGCCTTCCTGTCCGCCTGGACGCAGCACTACATCCCCTCTCCGGAGCACTACCCGCTGATCTACTACGTCCGGCTCTTCTACCGGTTCGTGATCCCGGCCACGGTGGCCTTCTTCCTGCTCTACATCTTCATCGACTGGCGGCGCCGCCGCAGCGACCACGGGAGGATGATGTGAACACCGGCCACGAGATGATTCGGCGCTTCACCCGTCGCCACACGATCAACCACTGGGTCGTCCTGTTGACCTTCCTCGGGCTCGTGCTCACGGGGCTGCCCCAGAAGTTCCCGGACCAGCAGTGGGCCAAGGGCGTCGTGCTGATCATCGGCGGCGTCAGCCGGGTGCGCTGGGTCCACCACCTGCTCGGCACCATCATGGCCCTCCAGCTGGTGTGGTACGCGCTGGAGTCCATCTGGGTCCACTACGTACGCCGGCTCCCGATGCCGATGATTCCCGCCAAGAAGGACGTCAACGACTTCGTCCAGCAGGTCCGCTTCAACCTGCACGTGGCTCCGGAGCCCCCGCGGATGGGCCGGTACACCTTCGCCGAGAAGATCGAGTTCCTCGCCCTCGTCTGGGGAACGGTCCTGATGGTCGGGACGGGCCTGATGCTGCTCTACCCGGTGCGCTGGTCCTCCCTCGTTCCCGGTGAGGTGATCCTGGCGGCCAAGGCCGCTCATGGCGGCGAGGCGATCCTCGCCTTCCTCTCGATCCTCACCTGGCACGTGTACTTCGTGCACATCCGCCACTGGAACAAGTCGATCTTCAACGGCCGCCTCGACGCGGAGAGCTACGCGGAGGAGCACGATCTCGAGCTGGAGAAGATCCGGGCGGGGGAGATCCCTGCCCCCTCTCCCGTGACGGCCCCGCGCCTCGCAGGCTTCCTCGTCGTCTCGGTGGCCGTGGTGACGGGGGTGGCCTTCTTCTACCTGTGGCTGCGGAGCGGCACGGCGCCGCCCACGCGGCCGGCGGCGACGGTGACCGCCCTCATCAGCATGGTGAAGGCCTGGCTGGTCTGAGCCTCGGGGCGGAAGGCGCAGTGTCACGCCGGCCGGCGGCCGGGGAGGCCTGTGGGAGGGGAGGGACGCGGCGCGGCTGACTGTCAGGCTTGCGTCAGCGTGCGTGAGGGACTACAATTTTGTCGTCGCCCGTACGACGGGTGAAACGGAGGACGAGATGAAGCGAATGCTGGTGCTTGGGGGCTTGGTCGTAGCGGTCGCGGGGATGTCGGCAGTGTACGTGTCTGCGGCGCCAACCTACGTCGGAGCGGCGAAGTGCAAGATGTGTCACAAGGTGGAGTACCAGTCCTGGGAGACCACCAAGCATCCGAAGGCCACCGAAGTCGCCAAGGCCTCGACGGAGTGGAAGTTCGAGAAGGCGTGCCTGCAGTGCCATGCCACCGACGCCAGTGAGGACTTCCCCGGCGTGCAGTGCGAGGCGTGCCACGGCCCGGGCTCCGAGTACAAGAGCATCTCGGTGATGAAGGACCTCGCCAAGGCGAAGGCCGCCGGCCTGATCCTGCCGACGCAGGAGACCTGCAACCGTTGCCACAACGGCGAGTCCCACCACAAGAAGGTTGACATCAAGACGGCGTTCGTGCACGAGCACAAGAAGTAGCCTTCGCCGTTACCAGACGTCGATTCCGAGCGGCTCGCCCCGGGGCGGGCCGCTCTTCTCGTTCGCGGGTCCGCCGCTGGGCGGGGTGGTGGCGGCAGGGGTGAGCGGTGGGGCCGGCGCCCGGGAAGGGCTACCAGTCCACGCCGACCCGGTGGGGGGCGCCGCTGAAGCGGGAGACGAGGACGTGGCGGTTGCGCTTCCCGAACAGGTACACGTCCCGGGTGATGCGCACGTCGTCGGTGCAGTAACGCTCGATGAGGTCCAGGCGCCCCTCCTTGAACCAGGTGAGGGCCTGGAGGCCGTCGGCGGTCTTGGCCTCGCCCAGGGTTGCCTGGGCCACGGAGTCCAGCTTGGGCCGGAAGCCGAGCTTGCCGTGGAGGTCCACCATCATATCGAGGGTGGGCGTGCGCTCCAGCGGCACGTCGCTGTAGCCCTTGAGAACCTCGTAGTCGAAGCCGAGCAGGTTGTACCCCACGACCAGCTCGGCATCCCGGAGCATGTCGACGAGGGCGGCGACCTCTCCCTCGCCGAAGGCGTGAAAGCGGTCGTTGGCGAAGGAGTAGACGACGCCTACCGACATGCCCAGCTCGCGCATCATGGTGCGGCCGCCCACATCCTGGAACGACCGCTGGGTCTCGAGGTCGAAGACCAGCACGCCGCGCCCGACCGGGGCCTCGCGCCGGGAGTCGTCGTCGAACAGGCTGAGCTGGCCGCTCCACTCGTCGCGATCGGATTCCTTCACCGCACCCTCCCGTATGGCCGCAAAGTGTACCATGGGCCGGTGATCGAGGCCGCCGTCGCTCCCGCTCGCACGGTGCCCGCGCCGGGCGCGGCGCGGGCCGCCCGCTACCTGCCCTGGCTCGAGGTGGCCTCGCTGGTGCGCGTGGACGTGCCGGCGTGGGGGCACCGCGAGGACGCCTGGCTCCACTGGGCCGCGCCCGTGGCGGCCGGTCGCGTGGTGACGGAGAGCGTGCGGCGCATCTGGCCCGGGGCGCGGGCCGCGTTCGCGGGCGAGCCGCCGGCCGCGCAGCGCGGAGACGCCGGCATCGAGGACGAGGCTGCGCTGCGAGCGGCGACTCTGGCGGTGTGGCGGGGGTGGCGGCCGGAGGTCTGCCGCCACCGGACGCTGGACGCCGTGTCCTCCATCGGGGAGGGCCGCGACGACTTCCGCAGGAGGTGCCTGAGCGGCCTCGGAGACGCCGTGCGCTCCGGGAGGCTGGGCCACCGGGACGCGCCGGCGCTGGCAGGGGTGGCCGGGGACATCGAGGTCCGGGTCCTTGACGGCGGCGAGTGCCGGCCGCTGGTGCTGCGCGGGGGGGTGGTGTGGCGCCCGGAGGGCGCGGAGCCGAGGGCGGCATTGCGCGACCTGATGCTCGGGGGTGGGGTACGTCCGCCGCGCTGAACGGAGGCCGGCACAAGGTCGTGGCCGCCTCCGTGGCGGCGTCGTCGGCGCTCGTCCTGGCGGTCGCCAAGCTCGTGGTGGGCGTGCTCACCGGGTCCCTCGCCGTGCTCGCGGCCGCCGTGGACTCCCTGATGGACCTGGCGTGCTCCGCCCTCAACGCCTACTTCCTCCAGGTCGCGCGGCACCCGCCGGACGCGGAGCACGCCTTCGGCCACGGCAAGGCCGAAGCCCTCTCCGGCGTCATCCAGGCCACCATCATCACGATGGGGGGAGTCTGGCTCATCATCCGTGCGGGGATCCGCCTCGTCCAGCCGGAGCCGGTGGTGCGCCCCCTCGCCGGGGTGATCGTCGTCGGGCTCTCGTTCCTCGTGTCTCTGCCGCTGGCGCTCTTCCTGCGCCGGGTGGCGCGCCGGACGGGTTCCGTGGCGCTCCACGCGGACGCGTTCCACTACGTGACCGACCTCGCCACCAACGTGGTCGCAGGGCTGGCGCTGGTCGGCTACGAGCTGCTCGGCTGGAGGTGGCTGGACCCGGCCGCCTCGCTCCTCATCGCGGTGTACATCATCCGCAGCGCCCTCGAGATCCTCCGGGACGCCGCCGACGAGCTGCTCGACCGCGGGCTGCCCCACGAGGTGGAGGAGAACGTGAAGGGTCTGCTCGAGCACTTCGCGCCGGAGGTCCGGGGCTACCGCGCGTTCCGGTCGCGGCGCGCAGGGGGGACGTCGTTCTTCGAGTTCCGGCTACTGGTCGAGCGGCAGACGTCCTTCGAACGGACCCACGAGATCACCGAGGCCGTGATCGAGCGTATTCGCGAGCTCCACGGCGACGAGGCCCAGGTGATGGTCGACACCGACCCCGTGTGAGGGTCACAGGGAGTAGAGGCCGTCGTCCCGGCTGGGTGCTCCCGCCGCTCCCCCCTCCTCGTCGCCCATCTCCTCCTCGATCCGCGGCCCGAGCTCGTCCTCGAGAGCGTCCGGGTCCTCGCCGGCCTCGAGGCGGCGGAGCATCTCCTCCATGGCGGGGACGCGCTCGCCCGAGGCGTCCGCGAGGCGCCGCATCATCCTGGCCATGACCCGCGGGTCCTCGGCATCCTTCTCGTCGAGCTCGCCGGCCATGCGCATGGCCTCCTGCTCGAGACGGTCCATGGCGCCGCTCTCGCCCGGCGCCCCCGTGGCCGGCTCCTCCGTCCGCCGCGAGGCCACGGCGAAAGCGGACGGCACCCGGCTGAGCCCGGTGGCGCCGCACCGCGGACAGACAGGGTCGCGCTTCGGTGTGGGGGCGAGGGACAGGAAGCTGTAGATCCGATTGCAGCTGCGGCACAGGTACTCGAAGATCGGCATGAGGACCTCCCGGCCCGCGCGCGAATTGTAGCGGACCGGCCGGGAATGGGAAGGGAAGCCGCTAGAATGCCTCCCATGCGTCCCCTTCCCAGCGTTCGCCTCCTCGCCGTCGGCCCGGACCCGCTGGACGCCGCCGTGGCGGCCGCGCGGACCTGCTACTCGGCGGACGGGCCCGTGGTCCCGGACACCGTGGCCGCCGTGGACGAGACGGACGAGGGCCGCCGCCGCCGCGCCCTGGAGCGGCGCGAGGCCCTCGCGCGCTCCCTCTACGAGGCGGGGCACCACACGACGTTCCAGCACGTCCACTTCGTCTTCGTCCTCGAGGGTGTCAGCCGGCAGTTCGTGTGGTCGTTCCTGCACGCGCACCCCTTCGCCAACTCGGAGCAGGTGTCGCAGCGCTACGTGCCCGTGGCCGCCGACGCCGTCCACGTCCCCGACCTGCCGCCGGCCGCGGAGACGGCGTTCCTCGCCGCCGTCGCACGGCGGCACGAGGCGTACCGGCGGCTCGTGGAGGTGCTGACGCCGGTGGCGCGGCACGAGGTCCTGCGCCGTTTCCCGGGCTGGGGGCGCCACCCCGCCAGGCTCGACCGCGCCGCGTCGCGGAAGGCGCTGGAGGTGGCCCGCGCGGTGCTCCCCGTGGCGACCCTCACCGCCCTCTACCACACGGTCTCGTGCCTGTCGCTGTTCCGCTACCGGCGGCTGTGCCGGCAGCTCGACGTGCCCGCCGAGACGGAGGCGGTGGTCAACGCCATGGTGGCCGCCGTGCTCGCCGAGGCGCCGGACCTCGCGGTGGTGATGCAGGAGCCTCTGCCTCTGGAGGAGACCCCGGAGTACCGCATGCTCGCGGGGCTCCACGGCGACGCGCCGCGGGGGAAGGCCTTCGTGGAGGAGTTCGACCGCGACCTGGGTGGGCTCACGTCGAGGCTTCTGGCACGGGGCTCCGACAACGTGGGCTGCGTCGCTGCGGCGGTACGGGTCGTCTTCGGCGTGCCGCGGGCCGGGCTGAGCGACGAGGACGCCGTGCGGGCGGTCCTGGACCCGGCCGCCAACACCCTGCTGGGCGAGGATCTCAACCTGACGACCCTGTCGAAGCTGGGCCGCTGTCTGCACCACGCGCACTACACCTTCGCCAAGAAGCTGTCCCACGCGGCCGATTCCCAGGACCAGCGGCACCGCATGACGCCCGCCGCCAGGCCTGTGCTGCGTGCGGTGGCCGGGGAGGGACCGGACGTGGTGGTGCCCCGCCTCGTGCACGCTGCCGGAGGCGAGGCGCAGCGGCTCTTCGACGAGGCGTCGGCGGCGGCCTGGGACGAGGCGGCGGCGGTGGTGCGGGGCGGGGGGACGTGGGAGGCCGCGTCCTACCTGCTGCCGAACGCTACGGCGCTCCGCTTCATCGAGTCCGCCGACCTGCTCAACCTCCACCACAAGCACCGCATGCGGCTCTGCTACAACGCCCAGGAGGAGATCTGGCAGCGCCTCCCTGGACGAGGCGGAGGAGATTTCGCGCGGTGGAGCCGGTCATCGGGCGGTGGCTGGCGCCGCCCTGCGCCGTGCGGAACGCGGCGGGACGCCGCCCGTTCTGCCCGGAGGGCGACCGCTTCTGCGGCGTGCCGGTGTGGCGGCTGCGGCGCGAGGAGTACGAGCGCATCATCTGAACGCACTGCGGTCCCGATAGAATGGTTGGCATGGACAGCGACCTGCGTAGGCTTGTGGTGGTCGTGGCAGCGCTCGCCGCGGCGGTTGTGGCGGTGGTGGTGGCGCTCAAATGGCGATCGGTCAAGGCGCCCCGGCTCGTCGAGGTGCGCGTGGTGACCCAGGCGCCGGGAGAGGCGGTGGCCACCGACCGCCTGCGGCCGGTACCGCCCGGGAGCCGGGTGCAGGCCGCCGCGGTGATCGCCTACCGGCGCGGCGACGAAGGGCCGGTCCACTTCATCTGCGGGCTGCCCGATGTCGAGATGGACGGGCACCGGGTGGCGGTGGAGCCGCTCTCCTCGTGGCCCTCCAGCGGGGGCTCGCTGCGGGGCCTGTGGTACACCGTGGAGCCGAGCCACCTCGGGGGGCGGGAGTCACCGCGGCCACGGCGGCCGACGTCATGGCCTACAAGGACTTCCTCGCCATGGAGATGGGCCGCAAGGTGACGGCCACCGTCTCGCTGGAGGCCCACGACGACGACTTCCTCGGCAAGCCGGCGCCGGGCAACGAGCTCGGCGGGGGCGTGGTCCGGCTCAAGGTCCGCGTCGGCGCGTACAAGCAGGAGTCGGACCTGGTGTCCAGCCAGGCGCTGTCGTCGCCCGGGGCGGCGGACGTGCTCACCGGGAAGGTGCCCGGCATCATCGTCGGCGTGCCGTTCCCTCCCGGCATCGATCCCGGCATCGCCCGGTTCCTGCGGCTCGCCTGCTTCACGTTCGCGCCGGGAGTCTGGCCCGACGGCGGCGCCGCGTGGCCGTTTCCGTTGAGCCCCGCCAGGATGGTCGCAGGCGGCTACATCGTCACTCCGGAGAGCCTCGCCGCGGGCGCGGTGGGGGACCCGCTCACCGAGCCCTGGGCGAAGCCGGTGCCGGTGGTCTCGGACGGGACCGCGTGGCGCGCGTCGTCCGGGGGGGCGCCCCTGCGCTGGGGCACCGCCGTGGCGGCGGGCGACGCGCTGCGGGCCGAGGGCCGCTACCTCGTGCTCGTCAAGGACGACGGGGACGGCCTGCTCTCGCTGGGCGACACCGTGCTGTTCGCCTGGCAGGAGCCGGCGCAGACGGCGCCCCTCGGAGTCGCCTTTCCCGCCGACGTCGAGAGGGCCGACCTCCTCAGGGTGAGACGGGCCTCCTGACAGTGGTAGCATCCCTGCGGCATGACCGGGTCTGACACGGAGGGGAGGGGGCTCGTCGTCCTCGCCGACGGCGTGCACGCCGGTTTCGCCGCCGCGGCCGTGGCGGCGCTGGCCCGGGGCGGCCGCCGGTGGGGGTGGGGGCTCGGAGCGGGGCTCGGCGCCCAGGTGGCCGTGCTGGCGCTGCTCGGCGAGGCTGCCGAGGCGGAGCGCCGCTGGCGGCGCCAGGCGACCTCCGGAGCGCCTCTCCTGCGTTCGCGGATCAGCGCTGCCGAGGAGCGTCTGGGTCCCGGCACCGGTGTGAGGGTCTGCGCCGACGCCTGGACCCTCGACGGCTGGCTCGACCCGGTCTCCCTGGCCGAGCACCTGGCCCCCGAGATGGCGGGGGTGCCCGCGCGCCTGCGCGCCGCGGGTGCGAGGGTGTGGGTCTGCGTCGAGGAGTTGGGCAGCGGTGCCCGCCGCTCGGTGGAGCTCGGCGGGGTGGATGCGGCGGAGGCCGGCGAGCTGCTGCTCGTGGCGGCGAGCTTTCCGGGAGGCTGGGGCCCGCGGCCCGGCGGGGAGCGCGAGGGGCTGCGCTGGGGCGGCGTCGGGGTCGTGACGCTGCCGGCGCTGTCCCGCGGCGCCGCCGTCGATCTGGTGTGCGGCTTCCCGTACCCCGCCGTGGGGCGGCCCGCCGCGGGGCGCTCCCTTTTCGAGGCGATCCAGGTGCGGACCGAGGCCAGGACGGCCGATGCGGTGCGGGCCTGGGTCGACGCGCAGCGCGAGGCGGGTGTCGACGTCGCCGCCCCGACCTCCGCCGGCTACGCCGCGGCCGTGGGACGGGAGGAAGCCGATCTGGCCGTCGAGTACCCCCTCCCGTGGGAACGCAACGCGGAACTTCTGGGACTCGTGATGGACCTCGGCGCCGCGGCCGGCCGCTCGGACGCTGGCCCGATGACGTGAGTTGATCGAGGGAGGCTTCCCTCTGGAGGAGCGAGTGCGCAAGTTCGTCCTGCTACTGCCGACCATCCTGCTCGCCACCGCCGCCCTGGCGGTGACACCCGTCATGCCCCGGTACCCGACGCCCTCCCCGGACGGCTCACAGATCGTCTTCTCCTGGAACGGCGACCTCTGGCTGGTTCCCGCTTCGGGCGGAACCGCCCGCAGGCTCACGGCGAGCCCCGGGTACGACCACCACCCGGTGTTCTCGGCGGACGGACGCTCGCTGGCGTTCGTCTCCGACCGGGCCGGCTCCGACGACGTCTACCTGATCACGGCCTCCCGCGGCTTCGAGGACGCGGCCGCGCCCGTGCGGCTCACCTTCCACGAGGCGCCCGACCTGGTGGAGGGCTTCGTCGGCAGCTCGCTGCTGTTCACCTCCCGGCGCCACGAGGCCTGGGACCGGCAACCGGCGGTCTACGAGGTCCCGCTGTCCGGCGGCACCGAGAAGCTCGCCCTGAAGGAGCTCGCCCTGGAGGCCCGGCCGTCTCCGGACGGCCGCTGGATCGCCCTGGTGCGGGGCGGTACCCCGGCGGACCGGCGCCACTACCGGGGCGCGGCGAACCGCGACCTGTGGCTGGTCGAGCGGGCGACGGGCTCGCTGCGGCGGCTCACCGACACGCCGTGGGACGAGGACGGGGTCGCCTGGGCCGGTGCCGGCGCGCTGGTGTACCGCAGCGACGGTGGCGGGACCGATCGCAACCTCTACCGCATGGACCTCGCCACGAAGGCGATCACACAGCTCACCAACCACTCGGGCAGCGACGTCCGCAACCCGGCGACCTCCGCCGACGGGCGTCTCGCGGCCTACGAGCTCTGGGACGGCGTGTACGTCGTGCCCACGGACGGTTCCGTGGCGCCGCGCAGGCTGGACGTCGCCGTGAGCGGCGACACCCTCGAGCCGGAGACCATCCGGGAGATCGAGAAGGCGGGAGCGCAGGAGGTCGTGGTCTCCCCCGACGGCACCCAGGTGGCGCTCGTGGTCGGCGGCGACATCTACGTGGTGCCTCGCTGGTCGCGGGACGTCGCCTCGGTCGCGGCACCACCGACCGTCCGCGTGACGAACACGGTCGCGCGGGAGGGGGACGTGACGTGGCGCCCCGACGGCAAGGAGCTCGTCTACGTGTCCGGCCGCAACGGCGAGGCGGACCTCTACGCCGTCACGCCGGCGGACCGCGATGACGGGCTCTTCTACCGTGCCTCCCGTTTCACCGAGCGGAGGCTCACGGCCACGCCCGAGGACGAGCACCTGCCGCGGTTCTCGCCTGACGGGAAGCACCTCGCGTACCGGAGGGGGCAGGGGGACCTGGTCGTCGCCGGACCGGCCGCCGAGGACCCCCGCGTGGTGTTCACGCACTGGAGCGCGGTGGAGTTCGACTGGTCGCCGGACTCGGCGTGGCTGGCGTTCTCGAAGGAGGACGCCTCCTTCAACACCGACGTCTTCATCATCCCGGCCGCGGGCGGGACGGCGGTCAACGTGTCCCAGCATCCGGGCGACGACGTCCACCCGCGCTGGTCGCCTGACGGCCGGCGTCTCTACTGGGTCTCGGACCGGCACCAGCGCGCCATGGATCTGTGGGGCGTGTACCTGACGAAGGCCGACTACGAGAGGTCTCCGGAGGAGTGGGTGGAGGCCTTCCAGGAGGCGGGGGACTCGCCGTCTCCCCGCCGGGGCGGCCGCGGCCCGGCCGCCAGGAAGGCGCGCGCGGAGGAGGCCGCCGCCCCGAGCACCGTGCACATCGACTTCGACGGGCTCTACCTCCGTGCCGAGGCGCTCACGGAGCTGCCCGGCAACGAGGGCGAGTTCGCCGTGTCGCCGGACAGCCGCACGGTGGTCTTCACGGCCTCGCCGGAGGGTGAACGGGACCTGTACTCGGTGCGGTGGGACGGCAAGAAGCTGAAGAGGCTCACGGATGGAGGCCAGAACCCGAGAGAGCCCGCCTTCGCCGGCGGGTCGACAATCGTCTACCGCAGCGGGAAAGGGACGGTGGGGGTCGTGGACCTCGACGGCAAGCGGGGCGACCCCGTGCCGTTCGCCGCGCGGGTCGAGTACGGCCGTGACGCGATGCGGGCGGAGGTCTTCGACGAGGCGTGGCGGGAGCTGGACCGGCAGTTCTACGACCCGGCGTTCCACGGTGCCGACTGGACGGCCGTGCACGACCGCTACCGGCCCCTGGTCCTGGGAGCGCCGGCGCGCCGGGACTTCGACGACGCCGTGAACCTCATGCTGGGAGAGCTCAACGCCTCGCACATGGGCTTCCGTCCGCCCCGGGCGGACGGCACCCTGTCGACCGGCGATCTCGGGGTGGAGGTGGAGCCTGCGCCCGGGGGCGCCGGAGTGGTCGTGACCGAGGTGCTTCCGAATACGCCGGCCTCCCGGGTCGACGTGGGGCTCGCCAGGGGCGACCGCATCCTGGCGGTGGACGGCGCGCCGGTCGGTCTTCACGACAACTTCTTCGCGCGCATGGCCGACACCAGGGGACAGACCGTCGTGCTCCGCGTCGCCGGCCCCGCCGGCGAGCGGGACGTGGTCGTCACACCGGTGGGACAGCGGGACGTCCGCCAGGCGCGCTACGTCCAGTGGGTGCGGGAGCGCCGCGCCATGGTGGACCGGCTGTCGGGTGGCAAGCTCGGCTACATCCACATCCAGGGGATGAACATGCCTTCCCTGGAGGAGTTCGAGCGCGACCTGTACGCGGCGGGCCACGGCAAGGAGGGGTTGCTCATCGATGTCAGGAACAACGGGGGCGGCTCCACGACGGATTACCTCATGGCCATCCTGGAGGTCCGCCGCCACGCCTGGACGCTGCCGCGCGGCGGCGACCCGGCGGTCAAGGGGTACCCGCAGGACCGGCTGCCGCTGCCGGCGTGGACCCGCCCGGCGGCGCTGCTGTGCGACCAGGCCAGCTACTCCAACGCCGAGATCTTCTCCTGGGCGTTCAAGACCCTCAAGCGTGGGCCGGTGGTCGGGATGCCGACCTTCGGGGCCGTGATCTCGACCGGGGGCGCCCGGCTGGTCGACGGCTCGTTCGTGCGGCTGCCGCGCCGCGGGTGGTACGTGGCGGGCTCCGACGTCAACATGGAGCACCACGGCTGCCCGCCCGACGTGCTGGTGCCGCAGCCGCCGGAGCAGGACCTGAGCGCCGACGCGGACGCCCAGCTGGAGCGGGCGGTCGAGGTGCTGCTGTCGGACCTGCCCGCCGACCCGTCCGCGCTTCCCTGGTAGTCCGCCCGGAGCCGGGGGTGTGAGGGCGCCCCGCCGGCCGCGGCCGGCGGGGCGCCTGCTTCCGGGGGGCGCCGGGCGCCCCCCGGAAGCGTGGTCCGGTACGCCGGTACAATGCGTGGGTGGAGGAACGATGGCGCAGGAGATCCGCTTCTACAACACGCTGACGCGGAGGCAGGAGACGTTCAGGCCGCTCGAGGACGAGCACGTCCGCCTCTACACCTGCGGACCGACGGTCTACAACTACGCGCACATCGGCAACCTGCGCACCTTCCTCTTCGAGGACGTGCTGCGGCGCACCCTCGAGGCGTTCGGCTACCGGGTCACCCAGGTCATGAACCTCACCGACATCGACGACAAGACCATCAAGGGCGCCGCCGAGGAGGGTGTTCCCCTGAGGGTGTACACCGATCGCTACATCGAGGCGTTCTTCGAGGACCTGCGCACCCTGGGGGTGGAGCCAGCGGAGGTCTACCCCCGGGCGACGGACTACGTTCCCCAGATGGTGAAGCTGGTCGAGCGCCTCTCGGAGCGCGGGTACACCTACGTCCAGGACGGCTCGACCTACTTCAGGATCGCCTCGCTTCCGAGCTACGGCGCGCTCTCCGGCGCCGACCTCTCACAGGTGAGGTCGGGCGCCAGGGTCGATGCGGACGAGTACGAGAAGGAGGACGCCCGGGACTTCGTCCTGTGGAAGGCGGCGAGGCAGGGGGAGCCCTCGTGGCCGACGCCGCTGGGGGCGGGCAGGCCGGGGTGGCACCTCGAGTGCTCGACCATGGCCATGGACCTGCTCGGCGAGAGCATCGACATCCACGCCGGGGGCGTCGACCTGATCTTCCCGCACCACGAGAACGAGATCGCCCAGAGCGAAGGGGCGACGGGCAGGCCCTTCGTGCACACGTGGCTCCACGCCGAGCACCTCGTCGTGGAGGGCGAGAAGATGGCGAAGTCCAGGGGCAACTTCTTCACCCTGCGCGACCTGCTGGAGCAGGGGTACGACGCGCCGGCGATCCGCTACCTGCTCGTCTCGGTACCCTACAGGCAGAAGCTCAACTTCACGTTCGAGGGGCTCCGCGGCGCTCACGCCGCGGTGGAGCGCATCGCCAACACGCTCCGTCGTCTGGCGCACACGCCTCCGGCCGAGGGCGCCGGCGCCCTGGCGGCGGGCGAGGTGGAGGGGTTCCGCCGGGACTTCGACGCCGCCATGGCCGACGACCTCAACACCGCCCGGGCCCTCGCGGCGCTCCACACGCTGCTCACGAGGGTCAACCAGGCGCTGGACGGCGCCGGGATCGCCGCGCCGGTCCGCGGAGCCCTCGACGGGGCGGTCGACCGCGTGCGGGCCGTGCTCAACGTCGTTCCCGACCTCGGCGGCGGGGCGGGCGACGACGCGGAGATCGACGCGCTGGTCGCGGAGCGCGCGACAGCGCGGCAACGCCGCGACTTCGCCCGCGCCGACGCCATCCGCGACGAGCTGACACGCCGCAGGATCGTGGTGGAGGACACGCCCCACGGCCCCGTGTGGCACCGGGGGTAGCGGCACCGGGGAGGATGCGTGAGGAGCAGCGATCCGCTGGGAGAGCTGGCCGCCATGGCGCGCGCGGCGGCCGAGTCTGGGGTGGACTGGCGGGGTGTCCTGCACGCCCGCTGGGTGCCGGAGCTCCTGGCGCACCGTGGCGAGGCGGCGTTGCGGCGCGCCATCGCGGACGCCGGTGGCCGGCCGCCGGAGCTCGGGGAGTCGATGGCCGACGCCGTCGAGGCGGAGGTGGTGACGATGATGGCCGAGGCCGGCTACGACTGAGGCGCCACCGTGATGGCCACCCCGGGCTGGCCGACGAAGTGGTACAGGTTGGAGGGCGCCGTGGTGCCCAGGCCGAGGGGCCGGAGCGGCAGCTCGGGGCCGCCCACCGAGGTGCCGTAGGCGACGGGATGGCCGACGGCGGTTCCCGCCCCGGTGCGCTCGGCGAGCCGGTCGATGAGGAGGAGACCCATCGGGATGGCGAACCTCCCGCACCAGGTCAGCCTGTACTCGTCGGGGTCCCCGGGGTTCACACAGGTTTCGTAGAACGAGCGGATCTTGTCCGTGGTGAGCGGCCCGGCGAGGGGCCCGCGGAGGACCTCTCGGTCCTTCTCGCAGGCTCTGACGTAGGCGTCGATGCCGCCCTCGCCGTAGGGGGTGTAGCCGAAGTCCGCGCCGTAGTGGACGGCGTCGGAGGAGATGACGACGGAGACGTCGCGGCCGAGGACCCAGCCGCGCTTCCCCATGGCCGCGGCGAGCGCCGTGGCGAGGTGGTCCGCCAGGGTCTCGAAGCGTTCGAAGCTCGCCGAGGGCACGATGATGGGGAGGATCTCGACGTCGGGGTCGAGGTGCCGCAGCCAGTTGGTGACGGCCTCCAGGGAGTGCTCCGAGTCGTGCATGGCGTAGTCCTGGACCCAGTCCCCGGCGGGGAGCGCGGCGAGCACCTCCCGGCGCAGGGAGGAGACACGGATCTCGCCGTCGGGGGCGCGCCAGGTGCGGTAGGGGTCGAACACCAGCACGTCGTGGGCGCCGAACTTGCGGTAGCGGTGGAACACCCCGACCACGACGACGGTCTTCGCGGTCACCAGCGGCAGCACGCTGCGATAGACACGCCCCGCGTACATGTAATCGTCGTGGGGGCAGATGACTCCGGCCACGCCGGGACCGGGAGCGTCGCCGAGCTTCTCGGGGGCGGGCGGCGTGGCAGAGAGCTCCCAGACCGCCTCCATCTGCTTCGAGGCGAAGGCGAAGCCGACGGTGTCGCGCTGGCCGCGCATGTTCTGCCCCAGTGAGGGGATGCCCATCTGACGGCGGACCTCGTCGAGGGTGGGGGGGGTGTCCTGGGCCGGTGGGAGCGCCGCCTGGGCGAGCACGGTGCCGGCGCACAGGATCGCGGTGAGGAAGAAGAGGACCACGCGCATTCTGGAGACCTCCGTCGTTTGCGTACGCTACCCCGCGCCGCCGGGCGGTGCAAGCATGTCCGGTGTCGCTGCCGTCCGGACGGCCCCTGTGAGGTGGCCGAGGATGCGTGCCGCCGCGACGTTTCCGGCGCGCACGGCGTAGTTCTGGCCCCGGTCCTCCGGATAGATCTGCGCCATGCAGGCGTGGAACACCCCCGGGATGCCGGTCTCGAAGGGCGGAATGCGCTCGGAGTAGTGAAGGGGGATCACCGGCTGGGCGTGGGCCGCGCGGAACACGTGGCGGGCGAGCACCCAGCCCTCTTCGAAGGTGGGTTCGAGGCGGCGCAGGAACGGAGCGAAGGCGGCCCACACGGCCTCGTCCCGGGCGCGCCAGAGGGGGTGGCTCTCGAACAGGTACTTGGAGAGGTAGACGATCCTCCGACCGCCGTAGCGTTCGGGGGGGAGGTAGTTGGTGTGCTCGATCACGCCGCCGAAGGGGGCGTCAGAGTCGGCGACGTTGATCCAGTAGTAGGGGGAGAGGGGGCGGCGCAGCTCGAGCACGCAGCACAGCGCCGCCGTGCTCTCGAGCGCGGCGAGGCGCGTCGCGCCGCCGGGAGGGAGAGCCTCCGCCGCCACCGCGAGGAGCTCCTCGGGGGAGGCGGTGAAGAGGAGGGCGGAGAAGGGGCCGGCGCCGGCGCGCGTGCCGACCTCGACGCCGCCGGCCCCGGCGGACAGGCGCCGCACCGGGGTGGCGAGCTCGAAGCGCACGCCGAGGTCGCGGCACCGCTTGACCAGCACGTCCACGAGGCGTCCGAAGGAGCCGCGCATGTAGCCGAGCCGCTCGCCCATCCCCGAGGCCGACCGCGACCGGCCCCGCAGGAAGATCTTTCCCCACAGCCACGCCATGGCCACGCGGTCGGCGCGCTCGGCGTACTTCTGGCGGAGGAGCGGACCCCAGACCGTCTCCCAGACCCGGGGTCCGGCGTGGCGGAGGATCCAGTCCCGCGCGGTGACGCGCTCGTACCGGCGCCAGCGGTGCACCCTGTTGAGCCACAGAGTGCTGAGGGCGAAGCGCACCTTGTCGGGCCAGGGAAGGGGGGCGAAGCGGAGCAGGGAGGCGGGCGTCCCGAAGTCCCACAGCCGTCCCGACGAGAAGATGCCCATCCGCGACGGGAGCCACTCGATGGCGTCCCCCAGCCCCAGCTCGCGGGCCAGAGCGACGTAATCGGTGTCGGTGGTGAAGAGGTGGTGGTAGAAGCACTCGAGCCGTTCGCCGCCGGCCTCGAAGGTGGCCACCAGGCCGCCCGCGGCCGGGTAGCGCTCGAAGACGGTCACGGCGTGTCCGGCGGAGGCCAGGCGGTAGGCCGCGACCAGTCCGGTGAGGCCGGCGCCGACGACGGCGCACTCAGGCACCGGCGCCGCCCTGCGGGGACCGGGCGCCGGAGGCGGCCCGGCGGCGCCCGCGCGCGCGCTCAGTTGACGTCACCGTCGACGAATCCGGGGAGCTGGTAGGCACCGCCGGCGGACAGCTCCGCGCGCTCCTCTCCCTCGTCCACGACCCAACGCTGGAAGGAGGCCTCGGGGAGCTCCGCCACGAACCGCGAGGTCTCGGTGATGACGTCGACCCGGTAGCGGTCCCGGGCGATCAGGGGGTAGCACAGGAAGAGCTCGTCCCGGGCCCGGGTGCAGGCCACGTAGAACAGCCGCCGCTCCTCCTCGAGGTCCTCCGCCCGGGCGGAGGGGAACCGCCCCTCGGCGAGCCAGATGACGAAGACGGCGCGCCACTCGAGCCCCTTGGCCTGGTGGATGGTGGAGAGCGTGACCTTCTCCGTCTCGCCGGCCTCCGCGGTGACGTCCTCGCCGGAGAGCTCGTTCATCAGCGTGACCTCGTCGAGAAAGGCGGCGAGTCCCTCGTAGCCGTCGGCGAACAGCGCGAGCTGCTCCAGGTCGTCGAGGCGGGCGGCGGCGTTGTCGAACTGGCTCCTGACGTAGTCGCGGTACCCTCCGGCCACGACCTCGCGGACCATCTCGCCGGGGCGCTCGCGCAACCGTTCGAGCTTCGCCACCAGCGCGGCCACGGCGCGGATGGAGTGCGCGGCGGCACCGCCCAGACCGGCGGCGGAGGGCTCCAGAGAGGCCAGTGCCGCGAGGACGTCCCGCGAGGCGGCGAGATGCTGCCAGGTCCGTGCGGCGAGGCGCTGGCCGAGGCGGGGGCGGAGCCGGGCCAGGCGGGTGAAGGCGATCTCGTCCCGGGGGTTGGCCACGAAGCGCAGGTGGGCCAGCACGTCCTTGACGTGGCGCTGCTCGAAGAACCGCAGCCCCGAGCGGACCTCGTAGGGGATGCCGCGCCGCGCCATCTCCACCTCGAGCTCGAGGGAGTGGCTGTGGTTGCGGTAGAGGACGGCGATGTCGCCGAGCGCCAGGCCCTCGTCCGCGAGCTCGAGGATCTGCTGGGCGACGAACGCCCCCTGCCCCTCGGGGCTGGGGGCCGAGCACACCACCGGAGGCTCGCCGCCCTCCCGCACGGGGCGGAGCGTCTTGCTGAACTGGCGGTCGTTGTTCGCGATGGATGCGTTGGCCAGCGCCAGGATCGGCGGCAGCGAACGGTAATTGGTCTCCAGCCGGAACACCGCCGCGTCGGGGTACCGCTGGGGGAACGAGAGGATGTTGGCGTACTCGGCGCCGCGGAAGGCGTAGATGGACTGCGCGTCGTCTCCCACCACGAGCAGGTGGCGGCCCGGCCCGAGCATGGAGTCCACAATGTCGGCCTGGAGCCGGTTGGTGTCCTGGTACTCGTCCACCAGCACGTGATGGAAGCGGCCCGCCAGGTGACGGCGGACGTCGTCGTGCCGGCGCAGGAGCAGGAGCCAGTTGAGCAGGAGGTCGTCGTAGTCCATCACCTGCGCCGCGCGCTTCCGCTCCAGGTAGCGGCGGAAGACGGCCTGGACGACCTCCTCGTCGCCGACGAACTGGGGGAAGCGCTGCGACAGCACGTCGGCCAGAGAGCGTCCCGTGTTGATGACGAAGGAGTAGGCGTCGGCCAGCGCCGCGGCGCCGGGCAGCCTGCGCTCGCCCGCCGCCGGCGCGACGTCGGCGAGGGCGTTGGCCATCAGGTCCCGGGAGTCCTCGCGGTCGAGAATGCCGTAGCTGGGAGGGTAGCCCAGCCGGTCCCCGAAGCGCCGCAGGAGGCGGTTGCCCACCGAGTGGAACGTCCCGCCCATGACGCGGCCGGCATCGCGCCCGAGGAGCTGCGCGACGCGCTGAAGCATCTCCTTCGAGGCCCGATTGGTGAAGGTGAGCAGGAGGATGCTCGCCGGGTCCGCCCCGTCCTCCAGGAGGCGGGCCACGCGGTAGACGACGGTGCGCGTCTTGCCGGAGCCCGCGCCGGCCAGCACGAGCATGGGACCGCCGGGATGCATCACGGCGGCCAGCTGCTCGGGGTTGAGGTCGTCCTCGTAGCGGAGGGTCCGCCCCGAGGCGGCGTGGGGCCGGATCGAGACCTTGCGGGAGACGGGCGGATCGTCCACGGGAGGAGCATAGCGCAGCCGGGGCGCGGGATCCGTGCGGCGGAAAGCCGCAGGCGCATCGCATGGAAGGAGTTGCCGGCGGTGCGGTTCCTTGCCAACTCTCGTGCCAGACCGTACAATCTCACGGGTTTTGGGGGGGCCGGGCCGGCGCGGGGAAACGAACGGCCCGTCCGATCGCCGTTGCCGCGGTGCACGGCGCGGCCAACGGCACGACGCACGGAAGGAAGGCAGGCGTGTTCAGGATTCTTCACAAAGAGGAGATCGCTCCCAGGTTCCACAGGTTCATCGTCGAGGCGCCGGAGATCGCCCACAAGCACCGTCCGGGACAGTTCGTCATGGTGCTCCCCGACGAGAGCGGCGAGCGGATTCCGCTGACCATCGCCGCCTCCGACGCCGACGCCGGCACGATCATGCTGGTGGTCCAGGAGATGGGCAAGACCACGATGTCCATGGGGCTGCTCAAGGCGGGCGACGCCTTCCTGTCCGTGGTCGGGCCACTGGGCACGCCCACCCACATCGAGAAGTTCGGCACCGTGGTGTGCGTGGGCGGCGGCGCCGGCATCGCCCCGATGCTGCCCATCGCGGGCGGGCTCAAGGCCGCCGGGAACACGGTGCTGTCGATCCTGGGCGGACGGACGTCCGAGCTGGTGATCCTGCGGGAGGAAATGACGGCGGTCTCTGACGAGGTCTTCTACACCACCGACGACGGCTCTTTCGGCCGCAAGGGCCTGGTCACACACGCCCTCACCGACCTGGTCGCCGATCGCGGCAAGCCGGCGCTGGTGGTCGCCATCGGACCGGCGGTGATGATGCGGGCGGTGGCCGAGATGACGCGGCCCCTGGGCATCCCGACCCTGGCCTCCCTCAACTCGATCATGGTCGACGGCACGGGGATGTGCGGCGCCTGCCGCATCTCGGTGGGCGGCGAGACGAAGTTCGTGTGTGTGGACGGTCCGGAGTTCGACGCCCACCAGGTGGACTTCGACCTGCTCATCAAGCGCCTGCGCATGTACATCCCGGAGGAACAGGTGGCGCGCGAGCGCTTCCTCGCCAGCCACACCTGCCGCTGCACGGAAGGAGCTTGAGATGGCGGACGTTTCGCGGGGTCTCCCCGAGCTGAAGAAGGCGGACCGCATGAAGATCCGCCGGCATGCGATGCCGGCGCAGGAGCCCGAAGCAAGGATCCGCAACTTCAACGAGGTCGCGCTTGGGTACAGCGCCGAGGACGCGATGGAGGAGGCGCAGCGTTGCCTGCAGTGCAAGGAGCGCCCCTGCGTCGGCGGCTGCCCCGTCGGGATCGACATCCCGGCGTTCGTGAACCTGGTCCGCGAAGGGGACTTCGCAGGGGCGCTCGCGAAGATCAAGGAGACCAACACGCTGCCCGCCATCTGCGGCCGCGTCTGTCCGCAGGAGGAGCAGTGCGAGGTGGTCTGCGTGCTGGCCAAGAAGTTCGAGCCCGTCGCGATCGGCAGGATGGAGCGGTACGTCGCCGACATGGAGCGGGCCAGCGGCGAGGTGAACCTCCCCGAGCGGGCGCCGGGCACGCCGCACCGGGTGGCGGTGGTGGGCTCGGGGCCGGCCGGTCTCGCCTGCGCCGCGGAGCTCGCACGATTCGGCCACTCGGTGACGATCCTGGAGGCTCTCCACAAGCCCGGAGGCGTCCTCGTCTACGGCATCCCGGAGTTCCGCCTGCCGAAGGAGATCGTGGGCTTCGAGATCGCCAACCTCACCCGCATGGGGGTGGAGCTGCGCACCGACTTCATCGTGGGGAAGACCGCGACGGTCCACGAGCTGCTCCACGAGCGCGGGTTCGACGCCGTGTTCCTCGGCACCGGAGCCGGCCTGCCGTACTTCCTCGGGATCCCCGGCGAGAACTACATCGGCGTGCTCTCGGCCAACGAGTTCCTCACTCGGGTGAACCTCATGAAGGCGTACGACTTCCCGCGGTCCGACACGCCCGTGCGGACGGGCCGGCGCGTGGCGGTCGTGGGGTCCGGCAACGTGGCCATGGACTGCCTGAGGACGGCCAAGCGGCTGGGGGCGGAGGAGGTCATCTGCATCTACCGTCGCACCCGCAACGAGTCGCCGGCGCGGCGCGAGGAGCTGGAGCACGCGGAGGAGGAGCAGATCGATTTCCGCTGGCTGTCGTCGCCTCTGGAGATCTACGGCAACGACGAGGGCTTCGTCACCGGAATGAGGGTCCAGCGTATGGAGCTCGGGGAGCCCGACGCGTCGGGCCGCCGCCGCCCGGTCCCCGTGGAGGGCTCCGAGTACGACTTCGACGTCGACACGGTGATCATCGCCATCGGCCAGGGCCCGAACCCGGTTGCGACGCGCTCCACCGAGGGGCTCGAGCTCAACCGGCACGGCAACATCGTGGTCGACGCCGAGACCATGATGACCTCGATTCCGGGCGTGTTCGCCGGGGGTGACATCGTCACCGGCGCCGCCACCGTGATCCTCGCCATGGGCGCGGGGAAGGTGGCGGCGCATGGCATCCACGACTGGCTCGCCCGGCTGTCCCGCGGCGAGGTGACCAAGGCGCAGGCGGCGGCGAGCCTCTAACCCCGGGCCAGTGCCCCGGCGGCCCGCCTCAGGCCAGGGCCGGACCGCCCTTGGGGTGCCGGAGCTCGATGAGCCTGGAGCGGACCAGGGTGTCGACGATGACGCCGAAGCTCAGCTCGCCTACCGGCGTGATGCGCTGAATCTCGCGCAGGCTCCAGCGGTCGTTGATCCGCGACAGGACGAACGCCTCCGCCGGCGAGAGGCTCTCGGACGCCTTGCGGGGCTCGAGCCCGAGGATCCGGGGAACGAGGTTGCCGGCGATGCGGCGCTGGGCGAGGGCCTCGGCGACGCCGCGCTCCAGCACCGTGATGCGCCGCCGGGTGGCGTTGTCGGTGTCGACGGTGCGGAGACGCTCGATCATGCTCCAGCAGGCGCGGAGGTCGCTCTCGGCGAGGGCCTCCTCCGCCCGGTTGAGGAGCTCGTCCGGCGCCAGCAGGGCGTCCGAGGAGCGGGCCCTGCTGACGGCGAGAAACCCGTCCGAGACCCCGCGGGCGGCAAGCTCCGCCACGTGGAACGTGTCGATGTGGCTGGCCAGGCCGACCGCCTCCAGGTCGCGCGAGCCGTCGATCTCGGCCAGGATGTGCAGCTCCCTGCCGCTGAGGTCGTCGGGGTGCGTGGCCTCGGTCCGCCGTGGCACCGCATCGAAGCCGCCAAGAACGCGGAGCAGCTCCGCGGCGCGCTGGCGCCGGCGCAGCCCCTCGAGGACGAGCTCGGGGACCGGCAGCCGCAGCGAGAGGGGGTGGTCGGCGGGGACCACGTTCTCGAGGAAGCGCTGCTCGACGATGGGCACGAGGAAGAGCTCAAGCAGGGCCTCCTCGGCCTGCGCCTGGAGGGCGCGATCCAGGCTGTCGTCGTCCAGGGCGCCGAGACGGACCAGGATGCGCCCGAGAGGGCTGCCGAGCTTCTCCTGCAGCTGCGTCGCCTCGGAGAGCTGCTCCTCGCTGATCAGCCCCCAGCCCACCAGGAAGTGTCCGATGAGCTCCGGCGGGTTGCTGGACGACAGGCCCGCGAGGAGGCCGTCGAGGAGGTAGACCTTCTTGCGGGAGCGCCGCGTCTCGACGTTGAGGGTGCCCGTCGCGCGGCGTTCGGCGAGGTGCGGGAGGAGATCCTCCAGCGGAAGGTCGAAGAGTGCGTTGCCCACGACTGGTCTCCCCGCGTTCCGTGGCGTCGATTGCCACTGAGCTGTTGATGAGGATAGCATTACCGGGGCGGAGCGATGTCGCGGGCGCCGTCCGGGAGGATACGTGGCCGTAGAGGATCACAAGATCGCTCTGTTCATCGACTTCGAGAACATCGCCCTGGGCCTGCGGGACACGCCGCACAAGACCTTCGAGCTGCAGCTCGTGCTCGAGCGGCTGCTGGAGAAGGGGAAGGTGGTGGTGCGCCGCGCGTACGCGGACTGGGACCGCTACGGCAACTACAAGCGCCCGTTCCACGAGGCGGCCGTCGAGCTCCTCCACATCCCGCTGAAGGCGTACTCGGGCAAGAACTCCGCCGACATCCGCATGGTCGTGGACGCCCTGGACCTGTGCTACTCCAAGGAGCACATCACCACCTTCGCCCTGGTCTCGGGGGACTCCGACTTCTCGCCCCTCGTCTCCAAGCTGCGCGAGAACGACAAGTACGTCATCGGCATGGGCGTCAAGAACTCCACCTCGGAGCTCCTCGTCTCCAACTGCGACGAGTTCGTCTTCTACGAGGACCTCATCCGCTCGCAGGAGGAGGCGCCGACGCTGGAAGGCCTGCCGAAGAAGAAGAAGGACTGCTTCGCCCTGCTCGTGGACGCCACCAAGGGTCTCATGCGCGACGGCAAGGAGGTCCTTTGGGGCTCCATGATCAAGCAGGCGATGCAGCGCAAGCGCCCGGAGTTCAACGAGGAGTACTACGGTTACTCGACATTCTCGTCCCTCCTGGAGGACGCCGAGAAGAACCACGTGGTCAAGCTTCGCCGCGACCAGCGCTCGGGGACCTACGTGGTGCTGGGCTTCGACAACGGGACCACCAAGAAGGGCTGAAGCCAGGAGGCTGTCGCGCGCAGCGACGAAAGCGGGCGCAAGCCGCAGTCGGAGCCTCTGTGCAACACCCTCCTAGGGGGAGGGTGCGTTCCGGCGCTCGGCCAGGAACACGGCGCCGAAGGCCACCGCCCCGGCCAGCACCCCGGGCACGATGTAGGCGATCCCCATGTCGGCGACCGCCGGCGCCGTGAAGGGCGCCAGGAGCCCGCGGCGGTCGGCCAGAAACGAGACGACCACCGCGACGAGACCGGTGAAGGCGCCGGCGCGGGCCGCGCGCACCGGCGTCCGGTCCCACAACAGCCCCACCGTCGGCCAGAACAGCACCGCGGCGAGGAGACCCGACGACAGGTAGAAGAGCTCGGCCAGGGAACGCGAGGCCAGGGCCACGGCGAGCCCCCCAAGGGTGGCCAGGACGCTGACGCGGCGCGCGCCGGCGAGCCCGGCGTCCGCGCCGCGCCCGAAGGGGCCGTCCCGCCCCAGCGTCACCGCCACGACGTTGGCGGTGGTGGAGACCGTGGACAGGGCCACGGCGGCGAGCCCGGTGAGCAGGAGCACCTCGAGGCTCCGGGGTAACAGCGCAGGCAGCAGGGCGCTGAGGACGGGGCCCCGGAGCACCGCGGGGTCCGGGAAGAGGGCGCGGGCGCGGGCGGCGAGGAGGGCGGGGAGGGCGACGACGAAGACCACGGACGCGGCGCCGGTGACGAGGAGGGCGACGCGCGCCTGGCGGTCGTCGGGAGCGGCGGTGAGGCGCAGCCAGATGTCGGCCTCTGCCAGCCATCCGGTCACGTAGGCGAGCAGGGTGATGAGCACGACGCCGGCCGAAGGGGCGGCGACGGCGGCCCACGCGCCCCAGACGCCGCGCGCCCCGGGCAGGGCCCGGCCGCCGACCACGGACAGGAAGCCCGCGATGAGCACGAACTGGACGACGTCGGTCAGCACCACGGAGCGGAAGCCTCCGGTCCAGGTGTAGGCGGCGACGAGTACGGCGATGGCGGTCATGATCGCGGTGGCGGGAAGGGCCAGTAGAGGGGCCAGCAGCTCACCGGCCGCGGCGATCTCGGCGCCGCACCACAGCAGGAAGACCACACTGAGGACCGCCACGGTGAGCCGCCGGACGCCGGGACCGTAGAGGCGGTCGAACAGCTCCCCCTGGGAGAACGCCCGGAATCTCCGGAGCCGCGGCGCGAGCAGCGCGAAGAGGGCGAGGACGACGAGCCAGGGGATGGCGAGGAGCCACGCTCCGCCGGGTCCCCAGCGGTAGAGGAGCTCGACGCCGTAGACCAGGGACCAGGAGACGCTGAGCATCGACGCGGAGATGGACAGGCCCAGGGTCCACCCCGCGAGGGAGCGGTGAGCGGTCCAGAAGCCCTCGGTGTCCGTGCCCCGCCGGCGCTCCGCCCGCCAGGCCCCCACGCCCACCGCGATCATGGCCGCTGCGAACCCCAGCGCGGCCAGCCGGGCGACGACGTGGAGGTCCATCGGTGGAGGATAGCCGATGCGCGCTCACAGCCCCAGGGCGAGGCTGACGAAGACGTTCCGGCCCGCCGCCGGCATGAACAGGGGGATTCCCGTGTCGACGTAGCCGAAGGCGGTGTAGCGCTCGTCGAGGAGGTTGTTGACGCGGACGGTGACCTCCGCCGTGGCGAGGCCGAGCGGCGCCACTGCGGCTCTGGGCAGGGGGAGGGTCACCGCGGCGTCCACCACGTCGTAGGCGGGGTTGATGAGGGGGACGTACCCGGGGGCCAGCCGCAGGAAGGGATCGCGGACGTTGTCCTCGCTGTTGTCGAGGAAGAAGCGGCCCACGTGGCGGCCGCGGATCATCACCGTCCCGAAGCGGCCCCGCCAGCGTGCCGCGAGCGTCGCCAGGACGTCGGGGAACCCGGCGATGCGGTTGCCGTCGTACACGGCGGTGGAGCCGTCCCAGCCGTACTCCCGGTAGCGGGTGAACGTGTTCCGGGAGAGGGTCACCGTGCCATCCGCGGAGAAACCGCCGGCGGGGCTCCAGCCGGCGTCCAGCTCCACGCCGCGATGGACGGAGCGGGCGCCGTTGCCGTACACCGGCACTCCGTTGTCGTCGAGGGCGCCCGCGTAGACGATCTCGTTGGCGAAGTCCATCCAGAACACGTTGGCCCGCGCGCGCCACGAGGCGCCCCGGGACGACACGCCGGCCTCCCAGTCCCAGACGTCCTCAGGGGCCAGAAACGCCCTCGCGGCGTAGGGATCCTCGGGGTCGTAGAGGTCGCTGAAGCCGGGAGGGCGCATGCCGCGCGCCACGTTGACGTAGAGCTCGCTGGCCGGTGCGATGCGGAGCACGGCGCCGAGGCGGGGCAGCACGAAGTCGAAACGGTCGGTGAACGCAACGTGCTCGAGCTCGTCGTCGTGGAGGCGGTAGGAGGCCTGCGAGAGCTCCACGCCGCCCTGGATGGAGAGGGTGGTGACGGGAGTCCAGGTGGCAGTGAGGAGGAGGGAGGCCGAACGCTTGCTGACCCGGTAGTCGTAGTAGTGCGTGTCGGGCAGGGACAGGGCCTCGTACGCCCGGGCCCACGTGACCGCTCCCTCGTGGCGGGCCTCGTGGACGCGCACCTGGCCGCGGGCCGTGAGCGTCCAGGCGCCGGTGGTGCGGGAAAGGGTCGGAACCCAGCCGGCGTCCCACTCGTCCACGCTGCGCTTGCGGACGAGGTCGCTGGTCGTGACCGATCCGCCGCCGGGCAGTGGCACGTCGGGGAGGTTGTACTCGGCGAGGCTGCGGTCCCGCTTGTACTGGTGATACGAGCCGTTGCCGAGGAAGGCGAAGAACGTCTCCTCGAGCCGGGTCGCGGGGCCGATCTGCAGCTCGTGGACGATCTGCAGGTGCGGTTGGGTGAAGGTGTCGATCTCGCCGGGGTAGGACAGGGGGTTGGTGCGGCGGTCGCGACCGGCGTCGCCGGTCAGGCCTCCGTGGAGCACGTCGGCGGGGACGCCCTCGTAGGCGAGGTGGGTCTTCTCGGGTCCGCCGAAGAGGATGATCCGGACCCTGGAACGCTCGCCGAACCGGGCCAGGGAGAGGTAGGCGTTCCACATGTCGACCCAGGACTGGTCGCGGTAGCCGTCGGTGGTGACCCTCGAGTACCGCGCGGACAGCGCCCAGGCTCCTCCCAGCAGGCCGGACTCGTAGTGGGCGGTGAGGGTGTGCGTGCCGTAGCTGCCGGCGCCGGCGCGCAGGGTGAAGGAGGGCCGGAGGGCGGGGGCGGCGGTGGTGATGTCCACCGCGCCGCCGATGCCGGACAGGCCGAACACGCCGCGCTGGATCTGCACGTCTCCGGCGGTCGAGAGGAAGTCGGCGAGGTCCACGAAGAAGAGCTCGCCCGACTCGGCGTCGTTGAGGGGCGCCCCGTTGAGGGTGACCCGGGTCCGGGCCTGGGAGAACCCGCGGATCGAGAAATACGAGTAGCCGATGCCGTTGCCGTTGTCGCTGTAGGCGTAGAAGCCCGGGGCGACGTCGGCGAGGAGCATGGCCGGGTCCTGGGCCCAGTGCTGCTCGTCGATGACCTCCCGCGGAATGTTGGTGAAGGTGACGGGATCCTCGCCCTCGCGGGCGCGGTTGGCGGTCACCTCGACCCGGTCGGTGTAGGAGACCGCGGGCCGGAGAGGCACGGTGAGCGGTCCCGAGGGGCCGGGGGCGAGGGTGAGCCGGACGGGGGTGTACCCGGGGAGGGAGACGGTGGCGACGAGGCCGGCCGAGGGCGGCACCTGGAGCTCGAAGACCCCGTCCGCATCGGTCCTGGTGGTGGCTCCGCCGACGGCCACCGCTGCGCCCGCGAGAGGCGACCGCGTCACCGCGTCCACGACCCTGCCCGTGACGTAGAGGACGGGCGGCGGCGGGGCCGGGGCGGGCAGCGCGGCGGCGCCGGCCGCTAGCAGGACCGCGAAAAGGCACGCCACGGACCTCAGGACGCATGGAACGTTCTTCCTGGATGTGGAGCCGAGAGCCTTCATGTCCGTTCCCTCCGCCGGCATGACCCGGATCAGGTTCCTGGGGTGTGATCTCAGCCCGGCCTGGACCTCGCCGGGCACCCCCACGGATCGCCGCGGCCCGCCGGGGCCGCGCCGTTGACGGGGGTACTGTGCCTGAGCCGGGGACGGGCGTCAAGGACGGTTCCCGCTACACTCGGCGCGGGAGGTCGTCATGCGGATCGAGGTTCAAGGTGTCGGTCTGGAGGTGGAGGACCACGGTGAGGGGCTGCCCGTCGTGCTCCTGCACGGCTTCCCGCTCTCGTCGGAGATCTGGGCCGGGGTCCGTCCCGCCGTGGAGCAGGTGGCGCGGCTGGTGACGCCGGACCTGCGCGGCTTCGGGCGCTCGGACAAGCCGGAGGGGTCCTACGGGATGGACGTCCTGGCCGGGGACGTCGTCGCGCTCGCGGACCGGCTCGGCCTCGACCGGTTCGTCCTCGGGGGCCACTCGATGGGGGGGTACGTGGGCTTCCAGGTCGCCGCGCGGATCCCTGAGCGGATCGCGGGGCTGGTGCTCGTGGACACCCGGGCGGAGGCGGACACCGCCGAGGGGCGGCGGGCGCGGGAGGCCTCCATCAGACGGATCGGGGAGGAGGGAGCGGCGGCTTTCCTTGCATCCTTCGTCCCCAACCTGGTGGGAGCCACGACGCGCCAACGGGCGCCGCGTTTCCTGCACGACCTCGAGGACATCGGCAGCGAGGCCCCGGCGCACGTTCTCGCCGGGTGCCTGCGAGGGATGATGGAGCGTCCGGACAGCCGTCCCCTCCTGGCAGGGCTCGACGTGCCGGCCCTCGTCCTGGTGGGCGCGGAGGACGCGATCACGCCCCAGGAGGCGGCGCAGGCGATGGCGGCCGCGCTGCCCCGCGCCACCCTGGCCGTGATCCCCGGAGCGGGGCACACGCCCAGCGTGGAGCGTCCGGTGGCGGTCGCCGATGCCGTGGTCGCGTTCCTCGCCGCCCTGGCGGGCCCGCCCCGCGCGGCGATCGGGGCGCCGCCGCAGCGCGATGCTTGAACGCCGCGCGGAGGCTATCATCGGACCATGTGCGGCCGCTTCACCCTGGCGAGTCCCAGCGAGGTCGTGGCGGAGGTCTTCGGCCTCGGGGAGGTTCCCGTCCTCGCGCCGCGGTACAACATCGCGCCGGGGCAGCAGGTGGCCGTGGTCCGCGCGGGAGCGGACGGGTCGCGGGCGCTCGGGTCCCTTCGCTGGGGGCTGGTCCCCTCCTGGGCGAAGGACCCTGCCATCGGCAACCGCCTGATCAACGCCAGGGCGGAGACGGCCGCGGACAAGCCGGCGTTCCGGGCCGGGCTGCGGGGCCGCCGGTGCCTCGTGGTGGCCGACGGCTTCTACGAGTGGGCGAGCGGAGGCACGAGGAAGCAGCCGTACCTGATCGCCTATGCCGACGGCCGCCCCTTCGGACTGGCGGGCCTGTGGGAGAGCTGGCAGGGGGGAGGCGGGGAGACCCTCGAGTCCTGCACGATCCTCACCACCGCCCCCAACGAGGTCGTGGCACCGCTGCACGACCGCATGCCGGTCATCGTCCCCGCCGCCGCGCACGGACTCTGGCTCGACCCCCGGGAGCGCCGCCCGGAGGCCGTGGCCGGTCTGCTCGTCCCGGCGCCTCCGGAGGCGATGGTGGCGCGGGCCGTCGGCCTGCGCGTCAACAACCCGGCCAACGAGGGCCCCGGGTGCATCGAGCCCGCGACGTGAGCGCCCCCGTGAGTGCACGGACCTGAGCACCGCGAAGGGCCCTCGGCGGGTAGCTCGGGCGGGAGCAGAGGCGGGGCGGTTCCCTACGCGCCGCGCTTCGCGGGCGCGGGCGGCGGGGGAGGAGCGGCGGCGTGGTCGCGCCAGCGCCGGTGGTACCAGAAGTACTGGTCGGGGTAGGCGAGGATCGCGCGGCCGAGGGCGTCGTTGCACGCCGCGGTGATCTGCTCCGGACCGCGGCCCTCCCCCGGAACGAGGCGGGTCAGGGACACGGTGTGCCGGCCGGCCCGTGTGCGGTGCCCGGCCATGAGGACCAGGGGTGTGCCGTGGCGGGCCGCGATGGCTCCGGGTAGGGAAAGGGTGGAGGCCCGCCGCCCGAGGAACGGCGCGAAGGTTCCCTGGGAGCCGGCGTCCTGGTCCGCCACCATGACCACCGCCATGCCCTCCTTCAGGCAGCGCAGCACCTCGCGGGGAGCCGTCCGCCCCTTGGAGATGAAGCGTACGGCGTCGCCGGGGATGTCGAGGATGAACCGGTCCACCCGCTCGTTGTGCTGGCGGCCGACGAGAAGCGCGCTGGGCAGGCCACTGGCCGCGAGGGCCGTGACGTACAGGGCCCAGCTGCCCAGGTGGCCGGTGACGACGATGGCACCGCGCCCCTCGGCGAGAGCCCCGCGGAGGGTCTCGAGGTCGGAGACCGTCACGAACTCCAGGACGCGCCGGCGGTCGCGCCCGGCGAAGCGGACGAACTCCGCGACGGTGCGCCCGAAGTTGCGCGCCGCCTTCGCGGCGACGGCGCGACGGCGGAAGGGAGCGACGTCGGGGAGCGCCTGGGCAAGGTTCGAGAGGACCAGCCGGCGGCGGATCCGGAGCCACCAGCCCAGGGTGCCGATCAGGGCGCCGGCGCCCAGCGCCAACGGCCGCGGCAGGGAGCGCATCACGCCGGCGACGCCGAGGAGGCCGGCGTACTCAAGGGCGTGGCGGGGTCTCACCGCGGGCCCTCGAGGCTCCGCCGGGCCGCGGCCATCGCGTCGGCGAACCCCTGCCGGTCCTCCGCGTCGACGAGGCCGACGAGCTCCTCGAAGGCGTCGCGGACGGCCGCGTAGACCTCGCCCCGGTGAGGGTTGAGGCGCTGGATGTCGAGGTAGAGGCCGGGGTCCTCCGAGAGCACGGACAGCGCGGTTGCCGCCTGGCGGGAGAACGTCGTGGATGCGCAGGCGGCGAGCTCGCGCCGGTCGAGGCCGGCGCGGGCGAGGGCCGTTCCGAACAGCATACCCGACAGGTGGGCGAGGCCCAACAGCCAACCCATGAGGCGGTCGTGCCGTTCGAAGGGCAGCGTCACCAGCTCCGTGGTCGGGTGGCGCAGCAGGGGCTCGAGGCGCTTTCCGGCGTCATCGTTTGCGTCCCGGCAGGCGAGGACGAACGTCAGGGGCTCGTAGAGGGACTTGGACGGGCCGAACATGGGATGGAGGTCGACGACATCGACCCCGGCCGCGTCCGCCTCGCCCAGGGCGGCGGTCAGATGGCTCTTGATCGACGCGATCTCCACCACGGTCCCGCGCACCTTCCGGGCGGCCAGTTCGGCGAGGACGCCCGGCGTCCCGGCCAGGGGCACCGAGACGAGGACGTGGTCGTAGACGTCGAGGTCGCCGGCCTCCTCCAGGGACGCGAAGCGGCCGGGCAGCACCGCCAGCGCGCGCCACGCCGGGTCCACCGTGTCGACCTGGTGGCCGCCCTCGGCCAGGAACGCGCGGAACCAGGAGCCCATGCCACCGGCGCCGCCGACCACCAGCACCCGGCCGCCGTGGCGGGCGCGGGCGGCGATGCCCACCCTGTGCTGGCGCTCCACGGAGCCCCGCACGATGGCCTGGAAGATGGCCTCCATGACCTCGCCGGAGACGCCGCAGGCCTCGGCGTGCTGGCGCGCCCGGGTGTAGACCCGGTCCTCCACGTTCCTCGCCACCACCGGCGCCCCGGTGGCCGCCTTGACCTCGCCGATCCGGGCGGCCAGCTCCATGCGCCGCCGCAACAGCTCGAGGATGCCCCGGTCGACGCCGGCGATGGTGTCGCGCAGGGTGGCGAGCTCGTCCTCCCCGTCGCGGGACTGGTGCACGTCGCCTCCATGAAGCCGCCCCGGAAAGGGCGACGATGCCCAATCTAGCAGAGTCCGCCCGCCGCGTCAGGGTGCCGAGGCGGCCGAAGGGGAGGCGGCCGAGCGCAGCAGCTGCAGGTCGTACAGGGTGCGGTACAGCCCTCCGCGCTCGAGCAGCGCCGCGTGCGGTCCCTCTTCCGCGAGGCGTCCGCCGTGAAACACCAGGACGCGGTCGCAGCCCACCACGGTGGCGAGGCGGTGGGCGATGATGAGGGACGTCCGGTGGCTCAGCAGCCGCTCCAGCGCCTCCTGAATCACCGCCTCCGTGATGGGATCGACGGAGGCCGTCGCCTCGTCCAGGAGGAGAAACTCGGGGTCGCCCACGAGCGCCCGGGCGAAGGAGACGAGCTGGCGCTCGCCGGCGGACAGGCCGGTTCCGCGCTCGCCGAGGACCGTGTCCAAGCCGCGGGGCAGGCGACCGAGGAGCCCGCCGGCGTGGACCTGCTCGAGGGCCCAGACAAGGCGCGGGTCGTCGATCCCCTCCCGCCCCAGGCGGATGTTTTCCCTGAGGGTGCCGGCGAAGCAGTCCACCTCCTGGAGAACCACGGCGAAGCGGGAGCGAAGCGCCGGCAGGTCCCACCGGCGAACGTCGAGACCGTCCACGGTGACGGCCCCGGCCTGGGGGTCGTAGAAGCGGAGCAGCAGGTTGACCAGCGTGCTCTTGCCCGCGCCGGTGTGGCCGACCACCGCGAGGCGCTCGCCCGGGGCGGCGGCGAAGCCGACGTCGCGCAGGGCCCACGCGTCGGGCGTGTAGGCGAAGGAGAGGCCCGCGAAGGCGAACGTGCCGCGGGGCGCGGGCGCGGGCTCGGGGTGGGCCGGCGGGAGCACGCGGGCGCGGGTGCGGAGCAGTCCCTGGAGCCTCTCGGCGGCGGCCAGGGAGGCCTGCAGCACGTTGTACTTCTCTGCGAGGTCGGAGATGGGCCGGTAGAACCGCTGGATGTACTGGATGAAGGCGATGAGCACGCCGAGGGAGAGGGTGCCCTGGTAGCTCCAGCGACCGCCCAGTACGAGGAGGAGGGCGAGGCCGACGGCGGTGAGCATCTCCACCGAGGGGTAGAAGACCGCGTAGTAGAAGATGCCGCGGATGTTCACGTCCCGGTGGGCGGCGTCCAGGGTGCGGAAGGTCTTGGCGGAGCGGTCTTCGGCGCGGGCGAGCTGCACCACCGACATGCCCGCAAAATGCTCCTGCAGGTGGGTGTTGATGGCCGCGATGCGGGCCCTCACCTGGCGATAGACGGCGCGGGCGCGGGAGCGGAACCAGGTGGCGAGCAGGACCAGCACGGGCAGCACGGAGAACGCAACCAGGGCGAGCCGCCAGTCGAGGCTGAAGAGGACCGCGACGATACCGCCGAGGAGCACGATGTCGGCGAGGATCTGGACCAGTCCGGAGGTGAAAAGGTCGTTGACCGCCTCCACGTCGCTGGTGAGCCGCGTGATCACCCGGCCGGTGGGGGTGTGGTCGAACCAGGCGAGATCGAGGCTCTGGAGGTGGGCGAACAGGGCGTTGCGGAGGTCCTTCATGACCAGCTGCCCGGTCATCAGCATGGTGCGGGCCTGCCAGGTCAGGAGGAGCCCCCCGAGCAGGAGGCTGACCAGGTAGACCCCCGCCATTGAGAGGAGGCCCGGCATCCCCACGGTGGGCAGGTGGAACCAGCGGAGCACGTCCGCGATCCGGCTGGCGGTGGGGTCGGGGGCGGGCTTGAGGTAGAGATCGATGGCGGCCGCGGTGAGGAGGGGACCGACGATCTGCAGGACGGAGCCGAAGATGATGAGGACCGACGCGCCCGCCACCCGGTGCACGTAGGGGCGGCCCCAGCGCAGGAGCCAGCCGAACAGGCGGGATCGCTCGAGGCGGGGCATGGGCTCCGCCGCCTCCGCGGCGCCGGGGCGGCCCGGCGGTGCGCTCACGGTACCGGCTCCACGAGCGGCCGGCCCCAACGGGCTCCCAGGCCCTGCAGCACGGACAGGCCGACGAGGGCGCGGTACCGGGCGACCCTTCGACACCGCCCCCGGCCCAGCACGTCGCCGGCCAGGATGGAGACCACGGCGGCGGGGATCCCCAGGGTGCTCTGCGGAGAGAAGAGGAAGGCCCGGAAGTCCGGGTTGTAGTAGGAACGGACCAGGCTGAAGAAGAGCCGCTGGAGCGAGCGCGCCAGGGTCACCGTGGGGGCGAAGTCGTTGGCCTCGAGCCGCGGGTGCCGGGCGAACCCCTCCACGATGTCCTGCGCCGCCGAGGCGGCGGTGGTGGTCGCGATGAAGACGCCGCTGGAGAAGACGGGATCCAGGAAGCCCGCGGCGTCCCCCAGCAGGCAGTAGCCGTCTCCGGCCATGTGCAGCACGCGGTAGGAGAAGCTCTGACAGCTGGCTACGGGCTCGAGCTGCTGCGCGCGCGCCAGGCGCCGCGCCGCCTCGGGCGTGGCCGCCACGATCCGTTGGAACAGCTCCGCCGAGCTCTCGCGGCCGGCGCGCCGGGCCAGGTCCACCACGACGCCCACGGAGGCCGAGCCGTCTTCGAAGGGGATCACCCAGATCCATCCTCCCCCGCTGAGGATGATCGCGATGTTTCCGCCCTCGCGGCCCGGCAGCGGCTCCACCCCCCGGTGGTGCCCGAAAACCGCCAGGCGCCGGTGCTTCGGGTAGGGAAACCGCCAGCCCATCTTGTTGGCGACGAACGCCGACTGCCCGCTGGCATCGAGCAGGACGCGCGACCGCACGGTGACCTCGTGCCCGTCAGCGTCGTGGAGCCGGGCACCGGCCAGCCGGTTCCCCTCCCACACCGGGGCCGCGGCCCGCCACCCGGTCAGCACTTCCGCTCCGGCGCTGCGTGCGCGCTCGAGGAGCAGCGCGTCGAACTCGTCGCGACGCACCTGGTAGCTGTAGGGGATCGCCGGGGGCTCCGCCTCGTCGAACCAGTAGGCGACGTGGCGGTCTCCCGCCGGCGTGAAGAAGCTCGCGCCTTCCTTGCGCCGGGTGTGCGGGAGACGGGCCACCGCCTCCGCCACGCCGAGGCGCTCGAGGAGGGGGAGGGTGTGGGGCAGGAGCGACTCTCCGACGTGGAAGCGTGGGAACGTCGCCGACTCCACCAGGGAGGCCGCGATCCCGGCCTCGGCGAGGAGGGTGGCGGCCGTGCTGCCCGCCGGCCCCCCGCCAACGATGAGCACGTCGGCCGTGCGCTCGGCAGTCATGACACCCGATCCGGCAACGCTCATCCCCCCTCAGAGCTTCCCGAGGATGACCCGGAGGGCGTCGATCTCACCGGCCGTGACGTAGAAGTGAGGCGAGAAGCGGACCGTTCTCTGGATCGAGCCGGCCACGATGTGCCGGCGCCGCAGCCTGGCCACGACCTCGTCCGGCGGGAGGAAGGGGTGGCGAGCGGCCACGATGCCGGCCGTGGCGTGGCCGGAACCGGGCGACTCGACGGCCCAGCCCTCCTCGAGGAGGTGGTGGGTGAGCCCGCGGGTGAGCGTCCCCAGCCGCTCGGCGATGGCGGAGGGGCCCGCCTCCACGACCAGGTCGAGGGCGGCGGCGAAGCCGGCGAGGAGCACCGGGGCAGCGGCCTCCGCCTCGAAGCGCCTGCCGTCCTGGGGAAAGTCCACCGGGCCCGCGCCGGGCGCGTCGGGGGCGGTGCCGGTGTTGTGCCAGCCGGCGAGGGCGGGGCGCAGGGCGTGCCGCAGCTCGGGCCGGGTGACGAGGAGCCCGGTTCCCTGAGGTCCGAGGAGCCAGCGGTGGCCATCGGCCACCACGGCGTCGGCCCCCAGTCCGCGAAGCGTGCAGGGCAGCGCGCCGAGCCCCTGGCTGAGGTCGAGCACGACCGGGACGCCGGCATCGCGGGCGACGCGGCAGACCTCGGCGGCGGCGGTCACGCAGCCGCGGTGCGGCGCCACCCAGGAGAGCACGGCGAGCCGCACGCTCTTGCCCAGGAGCGGAGCGAACGTCTCCGTGGTGACCCGGCCGGCCTCGGTGAGGATGCGCCGGACCTTGACCCCCTGATGCTGCAGGGCGAGCACGGGAGTGGCGATGGACGCCACCTCCTCGGCCCCCAGCAGGACCACGTCGCCCTTCCGCCAGGGGATGCTGCGGAGCAGGAGCGACAGCCCGGCAGGCGCCGAGGGGACCACGGAGACGTCGTCGGCGCTGCATGACAGGAGCTGCCCCGACAGCGCACGTACGGCGAGCTCTTCCTCCAGCGGGCCGTCTCCCGGCGGAACGGTGCCCGTCTCGAGCGCAGCCACGCTCGCCCGCATGGCGTCGGCGGCCCGGGCGGGCAACGGCGCCACGCCCGCGTGGTCCAGGTAGAGGCAGTGTTCCCGCACGGGAAAGCGGGGCAGCCATTCGGCGAGATCGAGGGGCACGGCAGGAGTATAGACCGCGCCCACGATCAGGCAGGGGGAGGCCCGGCCACGACCTCGCAGAGCGCGAGGTCGCTCCCGCACCCGGACCGGATCGCGGCGGCCACGGCGGCGATCGGGGGAGCGAGGCGGAGGAGCCGGTCCGCGCGGCTGCGGAGATCTCCGGCCAGCCCGGGCACGCTCACCACCAGGCGGGGGAGGTGGATGGTGCGGGAGGCGGCGTCGTAGACCCAGAACCCGGGCGCCGCACCGGTGCGCCGGGCCTGCTCGCCCAGCTGCCACTGGAACGAGTACCCCTCAAGCGGCGCAGTGGGCAGGGGAGGAAGGGGGCCCGTCCCGGCGAGGAAGAAGGCGACGCGAGGCTCGTCGGGGGTGAGCTCCGCCAGGGTGGCGGCGATCCGAGACAGGGTCCAGCGGCCGCCGTCGAGGGGAAAAGGGGCGTGCAGCGCATCGGCCGCGTGTGCCGAGCCCTGCTCGTTCAGGGCGATGGCCCAGGCGAGGTACGCGTTCACCAGGTACGCGACGGCATCGTCCGGCTGCGGAAAGAGCTCGGGGCGCGTGCCGGGCCCCATGGCCGACAGCGTCGCCAGGTACCGGGTGAGGGCGATGCGCTGAGGGGGGGAGAGGGTGACGGGGCGGCCGGGAGCGCCCGCCGCGGTGGCGAGGATCGCCGACAGCGGGAGGTTGGAGATCCAGCAGCCACCCATGCGGAACGCCGGCACCCGGAGGGGGAGCACGGGGCCGGGCGGAGGCGAGGCGGCCGGCGCTGAGAGGGCGGCGGCCGCGAGCGCGGCGATCAGGAAGAGGTGGCGGATGCCCACGCCGCCATTGTACGCAACCCCTCCGGGCGGCTCACCCGCGGTGCTTTCCCTTGCTGCCCGAGGTGGACCGCTGGGCCGGGGCGGCGTGCGAGCCGCCGCCCGGGCGCGTCGCGGGACGCGAGGGCGCCGCGGAGCGCCCGGCGGCTGGGCGGGACGGCGCCGGGAGGGTGCGCGTGGTCACGGACCGGCCCGAGGGCGAGCCGACCGCCCGTGGCGGCGCGGCCCGCCGCGAGGGCGCGGAGCCGGTGAGGCTCCGCCCCCCGGGGGCGATGTTCCCCGGCCGTGGTGTCAGCACGCGGCCGCGCGGCTCCAGCAGGGTCGGGCCCGTGGACGTGGTGGTCTCCCACCGGCGAACCTCGGTCCGGCTGCGGGGCTCCACCTGGCGCGGCACCATGGTGGAGAGCTCGCGCCGCACCTCGCTCTGGGAGCTCCAGCGGGAGGGCGGCCGGTCGGGGACCCGCTGCACGGGGGGCGGAGGGGTCACGTTCCGGCTCGGCGGCGGCGAGCTCGGCCGCGAGGGCGCCGGCTGCCGCTGTACCGTCCGCGGGGCGACCTCGCGGTTGGAGGAACGGGGCGTCGCGGGCTGCTGCGACCCGCGGACGACCTCGGAGCTCCGGGGGACGGCGCGGGTGCCCGGCGAGGCGCCGGGACGGGACGGTGTTGCGCGTTCCCCGGAGCGGCCGGGGGACGGCGCGGCTCCCGCTCCGCCACCGGCGCCGCCGCGAGGAGCCACGGCGCTCTCCGGCGAGCGGCGGGACTGCCGGACGATGTCGTCGGTGGTCGAGGTCCGGAGCATCAGCGCGCGCACGTCGGACGTCGCGGTCCCGGCCTGCCGCCGAAGCAGGGACGAAAGCCCGGGAACAGGGCGGTTCTCCGCGCGGAAGCCGCGGTCGAAGGCCTCCTCCGGCGCGGTCCGGGCCGGGGTACGGGTGAAGAGGGGGCCCGAGCGCACGAACGCCTCACGGTCGGGGGCGAGCTCCTTCTCGAACCTTCCCGGTGCCAGGCGGACGCGCGACAGGTTCGTGTTGGTGAACTGCCCGGAAGGCACGATGGTCCAGGGCAGGGGATCGACGTCCCGGAGGCGGACGCGTCCGGAGAAATCGAGGCTGTGGCGGGCCCAGCGGCGCGGCGGGCGCACGTGCCCGGGTCCGACCGGACCGCCGCCGCCGCCGCGGTGGCCGTATCCGAACTGGTTGTAGTACCAGAAGTCGTAGTAGCCGCGGGGGCACCAGCCGACGTAGCCGGGGGTGTAGAGCCAGTCGACCCACGCGGGACCCCAGACCCAGTCCCAGCACCACAGCCAGCCGAGCTGGGCATCCAGGTACCACGAGCCGTAGTGGAACGGGTACCAGCCCCACGGCTCGTAGGAGATCCAGTTCCACCCGACGGGGGTCCAGTACCAGCGGCCGTTGGAGTAGGGCGCCCAGCCGGCGCCGACGCGGGGCCGCCACATCCTACTCGAAAAGGCGTCGACGTAGACCCACTCGCCGTAGCTGTCCAGGATCCCGGCGCGCTGGGCGTCCCGGGCGTCCACGTACTGGGCGGTGGGGCCGTCCGTCCTCGGGTGCCGGCGCTCGCCCACCCAGCGGGTGAAGTCGTCCTCACCGGTGTTGACCGCGGCCGTCTCCACGGCCCCGTCGGTCCCGAGCCAGGCCTGCTGTCCGGTGCGGAGCAGGGCCGAGCCCACACCGGAGGGGAGCTCGACCAGCCCGCTCAAGGCCTCGACGCGGACCGGGCCGCCCCGGACATCGACGCGGTAGAGCCCCGGGCGGTGGAGGTAGACCGTGCCGCCGGGGGAGTCGAAGCGCATGGTGCCGTCACCCAGGGCCACCTCGGGGATCTCGACGGTGGCGGCGCCCTCGACAAGGTAGAGAGAGGTGTGGGAGGCCTGGGCGTCCCTGGAGAAAGCGACGGCGTCGAAATCGAGGGTGGAGAACTCGTCGAGCCAGAGCGTGGTCCCATCGGCCAGCTGGACCTCCACCCTCGCGCCCCTCGCCGTCTCCATCCGATCGCCGGCCAGGACCGGCATGTTGATGACGGCGTCGAGGGTCGCCGACCCGTCGGCGGGACGGACGGTGGCGTAGCGCTCCAGGTAGGAGATGTAGCTCAGAGAGGTCGCATCGTCCTCGGCATGGGCCGTGGCGCTCAGCAGCGCGAGGGCGATCGCTGCGGCGATGGCGAGTGTCCGTGTTCTCATCGGGGCCTCCCTTTCTCCGGCTGCCCGGGGAAAGAGCAAGGAGCGTGCCAGGTCAGCGCCTCACCGCGTCCAGCACGATCTGCTGCTGGACCTGCCTCACCTTGACCAGGGTCCCCGGGGGGTAGAAGCCGCTCCTCAGCGTGGCGTTGGGGTAGACAACGCAGCCCGGCCCCATCAGCGTGCCGGGGTTGAGCACGGCGTTGCACCCGGTCCGGCAACCATCGCCGAGGATGGCGCCGAGCTTGCGGAGCCCGGTGCTCACGACCCTGTCGCCGTGACGGATGGCGATGTCACGGCCGACGTTCTTCACGTTGGAGAGGATGGTGCCCGCCCCCAGGTTGACGTCGGCGCCCAGAATGCTGTCGCCGACGTAGTTCTGGTGGGGAGCATGGGCGCCGTCCAGGAGGATCGAGCCCTTGACCTCGGAGTGGGCTCCGACGACGCAGCCGCAGCCGATCACGACCCTCCCGCGCAGGTAGGCGCCGGTCCGGATCTCGCTGCCCTCGCCCACGATCAGGGGGCCGCGCAGCACCGCGCCGGGCTCGACGCGGCACCCCGGAGCGATGGCGATGGGACCGCCGAGGACGTGGACCCCCGGCGGCAGGGGTGTCTCGATCTCCCATTGCCCGCGCGCCGCCAGGTACTCGTCGAGGGCGGTGCCGAGCGCCGCGTAGACGGGCTGTCCCGGTACGAACAGGGAACTGTGCTCGAACGTATTGAGCGAGAAGAAGTTGCCTGCCTCTAGCCAGTCCATGGGTGCAAGTATAGCGCGGCTCAGAGCGCCGCCGGCTCCGGGGATTCGGCGGGCCGCCGCACCACCACCAGCGTCTGGTCGTCGGTGGGCGTGTCATCGCCGGCGAAGCGTGCCACCGCGCGGAAGACGGCCTGCACGATCTCCTGGGCCGGGCGGTGGGCCTGCTTGAGGATGAGCTTCTGCAACCGGGTCACACCGAACTCCTCGCCGGTGCGCAGGTGCGGACACTCCGTGATGCCGTCGGTGTAGAGGACCAGGATCTCGCCGGGATGCAGCTGCGCGAACCCCCGGCGATAGGTGGCATCGGGGGAGGGACCCAGCACCATGCCGCCCTCGCGGAGGTATTCGATCTCGCCGTCCTCGTGGAGGATGAACGGCGGCACGTGGCCGGCGTTGGTGTAGATGAGGTTGCCGTTGGTCTCCAGCTCGGCGATGAAGAGGGAGACGAACTTTGAGACCAGCTTCGAGCGGTTGATGATGGCGTTGAGGCGCTCGACGGTGCGGGACACCTTGAAGTCCCTCGTCAGGCCCATGCGCAGCCCGACGTGGACGTCGCGGACCTGCAGCGCGGCGGGCAGGCCGTGGCCGGAGGCGTCGGCGACGACCAGGTCGAAGATGTCTGGTGTGACGGGGATGTAGTCGTAGAAGTCACCGCCGACGGTCTCGGCGGGGCGTGAGTCCCCGGCCATGTCGAAGTCCGCGTACTCCGGCACCCGCTTGGGAAGGATCGAGGCCTGGATCCGGCGGGCGTCCTCGAGGATCTCCTGGAACCGCTCCTGGCGCAGCTTCTGGTTGATGGCGAGGCGGATGATGTTGAGGGACGAGTGCAGGTCCTCCACGTTGCCGTGGCCGGGTACGACGTCGAAGGAAATGAGGTAATCGCCGTCCGCCACGTTGACGGCGGCGAAGCGCTCGCGGGTGCCGAGCTGGCTCTCGATCTCCTGGTCGAGCCCGGGGGCGTTGCGGTCCATGACCACCAGCCCCGAGTCGAGGACGGCCTCCACCGCGAGGTAGTGCTTGGCCACCCTGTTCCCGATGACGGAGCGCTCCACGGAGCCGAAGGTGGCGACCAGCTCGTAGTCCTCGTCGGCGAGCCGGTAGATTCGGCCTCCGGTGAGGCCCAGGTCGTCGCGGAAGTTGGCCGTCATGTACTCGGCCACGTTGACGATCGTGCCCAGGCTGGTCTCGCCGTGCTCGATGGTGTCCAGCGTCCGCTCGACCCGCCGGAACAGCGACTTCGGGGTGCTCCCCCGGGGCTGTCCGTTCCCCTTCCGCCTGCGCCGCTTCGCATCCATGCTCGCCCCCCACGCGACCGCGCGCCGCTCGAGGCGCCGTGCCGTCGGGGCAGAGAGTACCACCGCCGCGGGGTTCAGCGCTCTTGCAGGCGTGCCAGCAGGCCCTGCGCCTCGACGCTGCCGGGATCGATCTCCAGCGCCTCTTTCAGGTACCGTTCGGCCTTCGCGGGGCGGGAGCGCAGCAGCTCGGCGCGGGCGAGGCCGAGGAGCGGCGCCGGCAACGTGGGTGCGGCGTGGCGGGCCCGCCGGTAGAGCTTGACGGCCTCCGCCGTGTTGCCCTGGCTGAGCTCGAGGTCGCCGCGCACCAGCAGCATGTGGGCCGAAGCCTTGGAGAGATCAGCGGCGACCAGGGCCTCCCTGGCCTCCTGCACCTTGCCCTGGGAGCGGTAGAACGCCGCCAGGTTGGCCAGGGTGGTCGGGTTTCCCGGATCGATGGACAGCGCCCGCGCGTAGGCCTTCATGGCACCGGGCCCGTCGCCCATGCGCCGGCGCGCGACCCCGAGGTTGGCCCAGGCGGCGGCAATCTCCGGGGCGAGCTTGACGGCCTTCTCGAACTTCGTGATGGCTGTCTCGGGGTGGCCCGAGCGCAGGTCCTCGGCCCCCCGGTTGTTGAGGTAGAGCGCGGTCACCTGCATGTCGTCCAGCGGCATCACCACGGCGGGGCGGTCGCGGCGGGTGCGGTCGAAGTCGAAGTAGACCCGCTCCTCGCCGTAGGGCATCACGGCGATGACGTGGGTGTTGACGACGATGAGGTCGCCGTCCTGCTCGCTCGCCCGCGCCCGCAGCACCAGAGCGGTCGTGACCGTGATGTTGAGGGAGCGCGCCATCGCGACGAACAGGTTGGTGAACGAGAGGCAGTTGCCCTCGCGGCGGAAGAAAGCCTCGGCGGCGGTGAACGTGCCGCGGTTGTCGTAGGCGAAGGGGAAGCGCTTCTGGTCGAAGAGCGCCTCCTGGAGGCGGGTCATCTTCTCCAGGTCAGTGCCCATCCCGGCAAGGCGGCGGGTGACCTCGCGCATCTCGGGGGTGATCAGGAGCGGGTCGGGCACGCTGGCGGGGTCGACGCCGCGCAGGGCCACCTGGGCCTTCCACTCCTCGGGGCCGAGGTTCATCATGGACCTCTGGGAGGTGAGGCAGCCGGCGAGCAGCAGCGCCGGGATCAGTGCGGCGGCAAGGCGGAATCTCACGGTCTCAGTATACGCAGAAGGGCGTGATCCGTTCCGCGGTCCGCTACGGCGCCGCGATCAGGCGCTCCAGTTCCGCGAGGATGGGAGCGAGGTCGCTGATCCCCTTGTCCCGCGCCACTTCCTCAAGAGTGCCCCAGACCGGCTCGCCGCACTGGATGCACACGATGCCATGGCGGCGCAGGACGGCGGGCGCCCTGGGGCAGCGCTCGACGAGCTCTTCGATGGTGATCGCGGGGGTGATCTCCGGCACCATGCAAACCTCCATATAACCATTTTGGAATGTATGTCCGCCGGCCGCCGCCGTCAACCCGGCGACGCCTCCAGGGCTCCGGCCAGCCGCCGGCACCCCTCCTCGATCTCGGCCGGCTGGGCGAAGGTGAAGCAGAGCCGGGCGAACGGGGCAGGATCGACCGCTTCACCCACGCTCTCGGAGCCGGCCGGGAAGAAGGCGGGGCCGGGGAGGAAGGCGACGCCCGCATCGACGGCGCGGGCGAACACGTCGCGGCTGTCCGCGTCCAGCGTGAGCCAGAAGAAGAACCCCCCTCCGGGGCGGTGCCAGGAGGCCCGGCCGGCGGGGAGCGCACCCACGAGCGCCGCGGCCATGACGTCGCGCTTGGCCCGGTAGTGCTCGACGATGCGGGCCAGGTGACGGTCCAGCTCGCCCCGCCGGCAATACTCGGCGACGAGGAGCTGGTCCACGGTGGAGGTGCACAGGTCCGAGCCCTGCTTGGCCAGCACCATCCTGCGGACGAGCCCGGGCTCGCCGGCCACCCAGGCCAGCCGCACGCCGGGGGCGAGGATCTTGGAGAAGGAGCCAACGTGGACGATGCCGGGGCCGCCGATGGCCGCGAGGGACGGAATGGGCCTCCCGTCGTAGCGCAGATCCCCGTAAGGGTCGTCCTCGAGGACGGGGATTCCGAACCGGCCGGCCACCTCCGCCAGCTCCTCGCGACGGCGCCGGCTCAGGCAGGCACCGGAGGGGTTGGAGAAATTGACGATGGTGTAGATCAACCTCGGCGGGGCGCCCGTCACGCTCCGGCACTGCTCGATGATCTCCGGGAGCCGTGCCACGATCATGCCATCGCCGTCACACGGGACTGCTGCGAAGCGGGCGCCGAGGTTGCGGAACGTGTGGAGGGCGCCGGGGTAGGTCGGCGCCTCGACGACGACGACGTCACCGGGGTCGAGGAGCACCCTGCCCAGGAGATCCATGGCCTGTTGGGACCCGGTCGTGATCAGCACCTCGCCACGGTCGAGGGGACGCCCGAGAAGGGGCTCGAGGCGGGCGATCACCTGCTCGACCAGCTCGGGAAGACCCTCGGTGGCACCGTACTGGAGGGCCACCCGGCCCGCGTCCCGGAGCTGCGAGGCACAGTCCGCGAAAGCCTCCACCGGGAAGATGGCGGGGTCCGGCAGCCCCCCGGCAAAGGAGATCATGCCGGGGCGCCGGATGAGCGGGAAGAGCTCCCGGATGGGGGACGGCTGCATGCCCTCCGCGAGGCGGGAGAAACGGTAGGGAAAGGTCACCGGGCACCTCGGAGCCGCAGCGGCGGCGCTGCGATTGTACGGCGGGGAGAGCCCGCGCGCCACGTCGACGCGGCCGGAATGCCCCGCCGTCGGGCCGCCGTTGAGCAGACGATGCGGAGCCTCGCCGTGAGCGCCACCCTCGTTCTGGGCCTTGGAGCCGCAGCTGCAGCGCCGGCGGAGGTGCGCGAGCTTCGCGTCGCGGGCGCTGCGGCACCCGGGGGCGTGGTGACGCGGGTCGTGCTGCCGCCGGGGTGGCGCCCCGGGTCGCCGGCGCGCCTGATGGTGTTCCTCCACGACGGCCGGGGCAGCGAGCGCTCCTTCGAGAAGCACGGCCTCGCGGCCCTGGTCGTCGCCTGCGAGCGTGACGGGGTCCTGCCTCCGGTGCTGGTGGCGAGCCCCCGCACCCGGGGCACTTTCGTCTCGGACAGTCCCAGGGCGGCGATGGAGTCGTTTCTCGCGGAGGATCTCGTGGCGGCTCTCGAGCGCGCCTTCCCTGGCGCGGGCGGCTCGCGCGGTGCCCGCGCGGTATGGGGCATCTCGATGGGTGGCTACGGCGCGCTGAAGCTGGCCCTGCGCCACCCGGACGTGTTCGGGAGGGCCGCCGCCCTGGCGCCCTGGGTGCAACACCTCTCCTGGGCCGGGTACGCCGCCCACCGGGGGCTTCTCGGCCGCTGGCTCGTCGAGCCCGTCTTCGGCGCGAGCCGGGCCGAGAGCCGGTTCGAGGCCAACGACCTGTTCCGCATCGCGGCGGAGGCGGACCCCGCAGCCGTGCCGCCGCTGTTCGTCCGCACGGGCTCGCGCGACCGGTGGGAGCCGGGGGCGGTCGAGCTCCTCGAGGTGCTGCGCACCCATGGCATCGCGGTGGACGCGGCCTCGGTGCCGGGGGCCCGCCATGCCTGGCGGGACTGGATGCGCACTGCTCCGGAGCTCCTGCGGTGGCTCCTCGCGCCGGCACCCTGAGCGGCCCGCGAGCCTTGCCCGGCGCCCGCCGGCACTGCTAGGATGAGCCCGCCCGCGGAGCGGGCCCTTATGACACGCCACCAGACACTGCTGGTCCTCGACTTCGGTTCGCAGTACACCCAGCTCATCGCGCGCCGGGTACGCGAGCTGGGCGTGCGCAGCGAGATCCACCGGGGGGATCTGAGCGGCGAAGCCATCGCGGAGATCGCGCCCATCGGCGTGGTGCTGTCGGGCGGCCCGTCGTCCATCTACGAGGAGGGCGCGATCCGTCCCGCGCCGGAGGTGTTCACCCTCGGCGTGCCGGTCCTCGGGGTGTGCTACGGCCAGCAGGCCATGGCGTCGATGCTGGGCGGGCAGGTCGAGGCGGCGGGGAGCCGGGAGTACGGCGCGGCGGAGCTGGAGGCGGATCCTTCCTGCGCCCTGTTCCTGGGGACGCCCTCCCTGCAGCGTGTGTGGATGTCCCACGGGGACCGCGTCACCCGGCTGCCCGAGGGGTTCCGCGAGGTGGGGCGGACCTCGAATTCTCCGGTGGCATCCATGGCGGACGAGGAGCGGCGGTTCTTCGGCATCCAGTTCCACCCCGAAGTGCATCACACGGAGCACGGCCGCACCCTGGTGGACAACTTCCTCACCGCCTGTGGGGCCCGGCGGGACTGGACCGCGGCGTCCATCCGCTCGGAGGCGGTGTCGCGCATCCGCGCGCAGGCCTGCGACGGCCGGATCATCGTCGCTCTCTCGGGGGGCGTGGACTCCTCGGTGACCGCGCTTCTGTGCCGCGAGGCGGTGGGCGGGAGGACGGTTCCCATCTTCGTCGACACCGGGCTGCTGCGCCTCGACGAGGGCGACCGGGTGGAGCGGCGGTTCGCCGAGTTCGGCCTTCCCATCCGCCGGATCAACGCCGCCGGTCGCTTCTTCGCACGGCTCGCCGGCGTGGACGACCCGGAGGAGAAACGGCGCCGGATCGGCCACGAGTTCATCGCCGTGTTCGAGGAGGAGGCGGGGCGGTTCGCGGACGCGCGCTTCCTGGCCCAGGGCACCCTGTACCCGGACGTCATCGAGTCGACGTCGGTGCGCGGTCCCTCCGCCACCATCAAGACACACCACAACGTCGGCGGGCTGCCGGAACGCCTCGGGCTGTCCCTGGTCGAGCCCCTCCGGGATCTCTTCAAGGACGAGGCGCGGCGACTGGGCGAGGAGCTCGGCCTGCCGACGGAGTTCGTCTGGCGGCACCCGTTCCCCGGGCCCGGGCTGGCCGTGCGCATCCTCGGCGAGGTGACCCCGGAGCGCGTGGAGATTCTGCAGCGGGCCGACGCCGTGTTCATGGACGAGATCCGGCAGGCGGGGCTGTACGGCGAGATCGCCCAGGCCCTGGCGGTGCTGCTGCCGGTGAGGAGCGTCGGCGTCATGGGCGACCAGCGCACGTACGAGCACGTCGTGGCGCTGCGTGCGGTGACCACGGACGACTTCATGACCGCGGACTGGTTCCGGTTCCCTCCCGAGGTGCTGGATCGGGTGGCGCGGCGCGTCGTCAACGAGGTGAGGGGCATCAACCGGGTGGTCTACGACGTGACGTCGAAGCCCCCGGGCACCATCGAGTGGGAGTGAGCGAGCACATAGCCGCCGGTTCAGCCATACCCGGCGGAGCTGCCCGGTACGCCATGCCGGGCCCCGGTGGTTGGGATCCACCGGCACCTTCAGGGAGGTGACTCAATGGCGAAGCGCAAGGTTGTCATCATGGGGGCCGCGGGCCGCGACTTCCACAACTTCAACTGCCTGTTCCGCAACAACCCCGACGTGGAGGTGGTCGCGTTCACGGCCACGCAGATCCCCGACATCGAGGGGCGCCGGTACCCGCCCGTTCTCTCGGGACCCCTGTACCCCAACGGGATCCCCATCGTGGCCGAGGCCGACCTTGAGAGGCTGGTGAAGGACAACGACGTCGACGAGGTCTGGTTCTCCTACTCCGACGTGCCGCACCAGTACGTCATGGACAAGGGGAGCCACGTCATCGCCTGGGGCGCCAGCTTCGGAATCTGCTCGGCGCAGCGCACGATGATCGCGTCGACCAAGCCGGTCATCGCCATCACGGCGGTGCGGACCGGGGTCGGAAAGTCGCAGACGACCAGCTACGTGTCGCGCATCCTGAAGAACCTCGGGAAGCGCGTGGTCGCCATCCGCCACCCGATGCCCTACGGGGACCTCGCCCGGCAGGTGAGCCAGCGCTTCGCGACCTACGAGGACCTCGACCGCCACGAGTGCACCATCGAGGAGCGCGAGGAGTACGAGCCGCACATCGACAACGGCTTCGTGGTCTACGCCGGCGTGGACTACGAGAAGATCCTGCGCGAGGCCGAGAAGGAGGCCGACGTCATCCTGTGGGACGGCGGCAACAACGACACGCCGTTCTACAAGCCCGACCTCCACATCACCCTGGTCGATCCCCACCGGCCGGGCCACGAGCTCAGCTACTACCCGGGCGAGACCAACTTCCTCATGGCCGACCTGCTCATCGTCAACAAGGTGCAGACGGCGGACCCCGTCAAGGTCGAGGAGGTCGTGGATAACTGCCGTACCTACAACCCCCGCGCCCGCGTCATCAAGTGCGCCTCGACCATCACGGTGGACAGGCCGGAACTGATCAAGGGCAAGCGCGCCCTCGTGGTCGAGGACGGCCCGACGTTGACCCACGGCGGCATGACGTACGGCGCCGGCTGGTTCGCGGCCAAGAACGCGGGCGCAGCGGAGATCGTGGACGCCAAGCCCTTCGCCGTCGGCTCCATCGCGGCGACCTACAAGAAGTACCCCAACGCCGGGCAGATCCTGCCCGCCATGGGGTACTCCGACCAGCAGATCTCCGACCTCGAGACGACCATCAACGCAACGCCCTGCGACGTCGTGGTCGAGGGCACTCCCATCGACCTCACCCGAGTCCTCAAGGTCAACAAGCCCATCGCCGAGGTGACGTACGAGCTCGAGGAGATCGAGCCCGGCGTGATCGAGGAGATGGTGCGCGCGGTGTTGAAGTAGCGGTCCCTCCGGGAGGCGCCGTCGGGGCGCCGCCGGAAGCGACGAGGCATCCTGGCGGCGGGGCGTCGAGCTCCGCCGCCTACTCGTTCGGGGCCGGCCCCGGGGCCTGGCGGGAAGCGGCCGGGACGATGACGCCGAGCGCCCGCGGCATGAGCTCGATGACGACGCCGGGAGGCTCGATGTGGAACGGGTTCCCGTCCAGGTGACAGGGGAGGGGGGCGGCGCAGCCGAGCTCGAGCCGCGTGAAGGTGAAGGGATGGGAGCCGGGGCGCCCACCGAGGGTGCCCCGGAGGGCGGAAACGAGCCTCCCCACGCGGCGCAGCGGCGGAATGTCCTCCACCAGGCAGGCGTCGAGGCGGCCGTCGGAGGGGAGGGCTCCGGGGGCCAGACGGAAGCCACCGCCGGTGGTGGGGCCGTTGTGGACGGCGAGGATGACCACGGCGCCCTCGAACGTGAACCCGTCGCTCCGGACCGTGATCCGGGGCGCCCGGTAACGGAACAGGCTGACCGCGGCGGCCGCGAGGTAGGCGCTGATCCCCCGCACCACCTTGATGGCGGCGGCGTTGACGTTGATCGCGCCCAACAGCCCGATGCCGACGGCGTTGAGCACGACCCGGTCGCCGACCCTGATGAGGTCCACCTGACGGCGCTCCCCGGCGAGGAGCACGGCGGCGGCTTCCTCGACGCCGAGCGGAATGCCCAGGGTGCGGGCGGCGTCGTTCCCGGTCCCGAGGGGGATGATGCCCACCTCGCCCCGCCCCGCGTCCCCGATCCCCTGGACGACCTCGCAGATGGTGCCGTCTCCGCCCACGGCGACGATCAAGCGGTGGCCGTCGCCGGCGGCGGCGGCCGCGATCTCGCTGGCGTGGCCGGGGGCCCGGGTCATGACGACCGGCGCTTCGACACCGGCGCCCGCGAGACGCCGGGCGATGTCGGGCCAGGAGCGACCGAGACGGCCGCCCGCGGCAGCGGGATTCACCACGAGAAGCACTGCGGGAGTATATGCGGGGAAGCGAAAAGGGCAAGTGGGCCGAGCCCGCCCTACAGCGCCACCGTGCGGCCACCGTCGAGAACGAGGACCTGCCCCGTGGTGGTGACGGTCTCCTCGACCAGATACCTCACCGCGGCGGCGATCTCGCCGGCCCCGCCCTCACGGCCGAGGAGGGTCCTGGCGAGCAGGCGGCTCCGGGTCTCGGCCGGAGCGTCCTCCGGGAACATCGCGATGCCGGGCGCCACCGCGTTCACGCGCACCTCGGGGGCGAGCTCCACCGCAAGGGCCCGGGTGGCGGCGATGAGCCCCGCCTTGGACACGGAGTAGGCGAGATGGGCACGCAGGGGGTGGAGGCCGTAGATGTCGGCGATGTTCACCACCGATCCCCCCGACTCCCGCAGCGCCGACGCGCACGCCAGCGCGAGGAAGAGCGGCGCCTCGAGGTTGGTGGCCAGCACGGCGCGGAACGTCGCTTCGTCCAGGGTCGCGACGGGGGTCCGCGGGAAGACGGCCGCGTTGTTGACCAGCGCATCGAGACGCCCGAAGCGCTCGATGACCCGTCGGGGGATCGCGGCGCGGGCCCCGGAGTCGTCGACGTCGAGCTCCATCGCCGCGACGTCGGCGCCGGTTCCGCGCAGCGAGGCCTCGAGCGCCGCGGCCGCGTCCCTGGAACGGTGGTAGGTGTAGGCGACGCTCCAGCCTCGGGAGGCGAACGCCTCCACCACCGCGCGGCCGAGGCGGACGGCACCGCCGGTGACGAGAACCGTCCGCGGGCTCGCGCTCACTGTCCGAGCCCCTCGGGGAGTCGCCGCGGGGGCGGTCCTCCGCCCCGGTCGACGGCCCGGCGGGCGACCTCGGCCATGGTGACGCCGAGGACGGGATGGGCGAGGACGGGGTCGAGGTCGGCCACCGGCACCGCCACGAAGCTGTCCCGTTCCAGGTGGGGCGAGGGCAGGAGAAGGGCGCCGAACTCGCCGACCCTCCCCTCCATCAGGACCAGGTCCAGGTCCGCGACGCGGGGTCCCAGGGGACGCGACGCGTCGCGTCGCCGCCCCAGCGCATCCTCGATGGCGTGCAGCTCCTCCTGGACGGTCTCGGGGTCGAGGTCGCACTCGAAGCAGACCGCGAGGTTCCAGAAGTCGGGCTGGTCGTGATCGCCCACCGGCGCCGTCAGGTAGACGGGGGAGATCCGGCAGGGACCGAAGCGCGCGCGGACGCGCCCCACCGCCGCCGGAACGTGGATCTCCGGGCGGATGTTGGACCCCACCGACACGAAGGCCCTGCTCACGCGGGCGGCTCCCCCCGTCCCCGCACGATCTCGACACCGACGCTCTCGGCCCACTTGACCGCGCCGGGCTTGGCGACCCGGACTCGCACCACCGACGCCGCGGGGAAGCGGCCGAGGAGGTCCGCGGCGATGTGCTCGGCCAGCGCCTCCACGAGGTTGAAGGCGCTGGCCTCCACGAGGGCCTGCACGCCCTTGGCGGCGGCGCGGTAGTCGAGGGCGTCGCCGAGATCGTCGGAGCGACCGGCGCGCCGGCAGTCGGCCTCGATCTCCAGGTCGACGCGCACCTTCTGCTTGACCTCGCGCTCCCAGGGGTTGGTGCCGATGATGCAGTACGTCTCCAGCCCCGCGACGTGCACGCGATCGTTCATGAAGCCTCCGTCGGAAGTGTAGCAAGAGCGCGCGAGAGGCCCGGAAGGCCCCATACTGGGTCCCGGAGGGCTGCCCCTGTGGAGCGTTGGGTGGCGATGGTCGCGAGGGTGGAGTGGCGCAGCGAGCGCCGGGGCCGGGACAGGCCCGTCGCGCTGCTGATGGGTTCCGAGCGCCTCGAGCTGACGCTGGAGGACGCCTGGGTCGAGGGACCGAGCCACGCGGGGGCCGCTCTCGGCTTCGTCTTCGTCGCCCGCGACACCCGCGAGCGGCTGCTGCGGATCACCGCCCGCTCGGGCTCGCCGGACCGGGTCGAGGTGCTGTTGCAGAGGGCCTGAGCGCGGGAATGTCTGCTAGCATGAGCGGCGATGAACGACCTGGCCCTCCGTCTGCCCGAGATCGTCAGCCAGCTCCTCGCCTTCGCCCTCGCGCTCTCCGTGCATGAGTCGGCTCACGGCTGGATGGCCGAGCGGCTGGGCGATCCCACCGCGCGGTGGCTCGGACGCATCACCCTCAACCCCCTCAAGCACGTGGACCCCATCGGGACGATCATCTTCCCGCTCTTCCTGGCCTTCGTCGGCGCGCCGGTCATCGGCTGGGCGAAACCCGTGCCGTTCGTGTCGCGGAACCTGCGGAACCAGAAGTGGGGGCCGGGGCTGGTGGCGCTCGCCGGGCCGGTCTCCAACGTGGCGCTGGGAGGCGTCGTCACGGTGGTGTTGCTGGTGATGAAGGCGACGATGCCGACGTTCAGGCCGCTGCTGCTGGCGGTGCTGCGGGAGGGCGCCATGGGCGCCCGTGGGATCGCCGCGCCAATCATCTACTTCCTGTACTTCCTGGCGGCGATCAACATCATCCTCGCGGTCTTCAACCTGATCCCGATCCCTCCGCTGGACGGGAGCCACCTGCTCGAGTGGGTGCTGCCGCCGCGGCTCCACGTCGCCTACGCTCAGCTCGGGCGCTTCGGCATGCTGATCCTCATCGCCCTGCTGTGGTTCGGCGTGCTGGGCGTGATCCTCAGGCCCTTCTTCAACGTGCTCATATGGCTCCTGCTGGGCTGAGCGAGGGTGGTCCGCCGCGGCCGGAGGTGGTTCTCCCGGTCTTCGAGGGACCCCTCGACCTCCTCCTCCACCTGGTGCGCGAGAACCGGGTGTCGATCTGGGACATCCCCATCGCGCGCATCTGCGACCAGTACCACGAGGCCCTGAGGCGGATGGAGCAGCTGGATTTCGAGGTCGCCGGGGAGTACCTGGTCTACGCGGCGTGGCTGCTGGTGATCAAGTCCCGCATGCTGCTGCCGCGGCCCGCCGACGACGAGGTCGAGGATCCCCGCCGGGGCCTGGTGGAGCGCCTGCTCGAGTACGAGAAGGTGAAGAGCTCGGCCGGCGAGCTCGCGGTGATCGCCGAGGTCCGCCGCGGGGTGCTGCCGGTCAGGCTGCCGTCGCCGGACCTGTCGGCGGAGCAGGGGGTCGAGCTGGAGGAGGTGGACGTCATCATGCTGGCGGAGGCCCTGCGCGACGTCGTGGAGCGGCACCGCCGCGAGCACCCGCCGGGCATCGAGGTGACGCCGATCCGGTACTCGGTCCGCGACAAGATCATCGAGCTGTTCGACCTCGTTCAGCACCAGCCGTCGTTTCCGCTGCTCTCGCACTTCCTCACGCGTCCGGACCGCCTGGAGGGGGTGACGTTCCTGCTGGCCGCCCTGGAGCTCGTCCGGCTGCGCACGGTGAGGCTCCACCAGCGCAGGCCCTTCGCGGAGATCTACCTGACGGCGACGGGACAGGCGCTGCGCGTGGAGGGCCTCACCGATGGATGAGATCTCGGCCCTGGGGGCGATGTGCGAGGCCATTCTCGCGGTGGCGGGGGAGCCGGTGACGGCCGAGGCGCTCGCGCAGGTGGCCGGCGAAGGCGTGGGCGCGGCCCGCGTGGAGGAGGCCCTCGAGGCGCTGAGGAGGCGCTACGAGGAGGCCGCCGGAGGACTGGTCGTGGAGCAGGTGGGGGGTGGCTGGCGCCTGGCCACCCGTGCCGAGCTCGAGGGGCCCCTGCGGGAGTTCCTCGGGATCCGGGCGCGGACGAGGCTGTCCCAGGCCGCCCTGGAGACCCTGGCCATCGTCGCCTACCGCCAGCCCATCACCATGCCGGAGATCAACTTTCTGCGCGGGGTGAACTCCTCGGGGGTGGTGAGGACGCTGGTGGAGCGGAGGCTGGTGCGCGTGGCGGGGAGGAAGAAGGTCGTGGGCACCCCGCTCCTCTACCGGACCACCCGGGAGTTCCTGATACACTTCGGCTTGGAGGACCTCTCGCAGCTCCCCACACCGGAGGAGGCGGAGGGCTCCGAATCGGACGGCATCAGTGACGCGTGAGAGACTCCAGAAGGTGATCGCCCAGGCGGGCGTGTGCTCGCGCCGCGAGGCGGAGACGATGATCCGTGACCGGCGGGTCACGGTGAACGGGCGCGTCGCGGAGCTCGGCGAGCGCGTGGACCCGTCCCAGGACTCGATCAAGCTCGACGGCAGGCGGCTCAAGCTCGACGCACGCCTGCGCTACGTGCTCCTCTACAAGCCCGACGGTGTCATGACGACCACCGAGGATCCCGAAGGGAGGCCCACCGTGGTGGACCTGGTGCGGGCCGGTGTCCGGGAGCGCGTCTTCCCGGTGGGCCGGCTCGACTACCACTCGGAAGGCCTGGTGCTTCTCACCAACGACGGCGAGTTCGCGCTCCGCGTGGCGCATCCACGGTACGGCGTGTTGCGGGAGTACCGCGCGAAGGTCCGGGGCGTGCCCTCCGAGACCGCCACCGGGCAGCTGGCCCGGGGCACGGTCATCGACGGCCACCGGGTCGTGCCCCACGAGGTGGCGTTCCTCCGGACCACGCGGGGCGGGACCAACTCCTGGTGGCGGGTGGTGGTGGGAGAGGGCAAGACGCACGAGGTGCGCGAGATGTTCCGCCGCGTCGGACACCCGGTGCAGCGTCTCGTGCGGACGGCCATCGGGCCGCTGCGCGACGAGGGACTGCGCCCGGGAACCTGGCGTGAGCTGGAGCCGGAGGAGGTCGCGCAGCTCCGGCACGGGGCGAAGACGACAGGGAGGAAAAGCGATGCGGGGACCACAGGCGCCCGACTACATCAGAAGGCTGGCCGTGTACGTGCCGGGAAAGCCGATCGAGGAGGTCCAGCGGGAGCTGGGCGTCGTGGACATCGTCAAGCTGGCGTCCAACGAGAATCCCCTGGGGACGTCGCCCAAGGCCGTGGCCGCCGTAAGAGAGGCGCTGCCGACCCTGAACCGGTACCCGGACGGCGGCGGATTCGCCCTGCGCCGGGCGGTGGCCGGACGCCACGGCGTTGACCTGGACCAGATCATCCTCGGCAACGGTTCCTGCGAGATCATCGAGATGCTCGTCAGGGCGTACCTGGCGGACGGTGACGAGGCGGTCATCTCCCAGCAGTCCTTCGTCATGTACGAGCTGGCGGTCAACCAGGTCAACGGCCGGCCCCTCGCCGTGCCCACCACGACGGACCGCCGCCACGACGTGACGGCCATGGCCGGGGCCATCGGGAGCCGGACCAAGCTGGTCTTCGTGGCGAACCCGTGCAACCCCACCGGCACGTACACGACGCGGCGGGAGCTCGACCGGCTCCTGGAGGACGTGGGCGAACGCGTGCTCGTGGTCCTGGACCAGGCCTACCAGGAGTACGTGGACCGCCCCGACTTCCCCGACGGCCTCGACGACCTGAAGGCCGGGCACAACGTGATCGTCCTGAGGACCTTCTCCAAGATCTACGGCCTCGCCGGGCTTCGCATCGGGTACGGGATCGCCTCCCCCGAGGTCATCGCCACGCTCAACCGCGTGCGCTCGCCGTTCAACACGTCGTCCCTGGCCCAGGCCGCGGCGCTGCGGGCCCTGGACGACGAGGCCTGGGTGGAGCGCTCCCGCCTGCACAACCTCACCGAGGTGGCGTTCCTGCAGCAGGAGCTGTCCGCCCGGGGCGTGGTGTTCACCCCCACGGTGACCAACTTCGTGCTCATCGAGCTGGACCGGGACGTCCGCGAGCTGTTCGTGGAGTTCCAGAGGCGGGGGGTCATCATCCGGCCGGTGGGCGGCCCCGGCCTGGACCGGTGCGCCCGCGTCTCGGTGGGCACACGGGCCGAGAACGAGCGCTTTCTGGCGGCGCTGGACGAGCTGGTGCTCCACCACGCGGCACGGTGAGCGCGGCGGGTCCGGGCGCCGGGTACAATTCGGCGAGGGGAGAGCCATGAGCCGCTTCACCGTCACGTGCCCGCACTGTCAAGCCCTGCTCGAGATGGACGGCGACCGCGAGGTCGTCGTTTCGGCCACGGCGGAGGAGAAGCCCCGGTTCACCACCTCCATCGAGGACCGTCTCACCGCCCTCGCCCAGGAGAAGGAGGCCGCCAAGGCGAAGCTCGCCGAAGCCTTCCGCTCCGAGAAGGCGGGCGAGCAGATCCGGGAGGAGAAGTTCCGCAAGCTGCTCGAATCCGCGGGCAAGGAGCCGGTGACCAAGCCGGTGCGGGACATCGACCTGGACTGAGGTCAGGTGCCCGAGCCCTGCCGGACGTCCAGACGCACGACGGTCGCCCCCCAGCCGCCGCGGTCTGGGGGCGCCTCCGAGACGGCGGCGACGAACGGGATCCGGGCGAGGAGCGCGAGGACCCTGGCGCGCTGCACGCCGCGGCCCCTGCCGTGGATGACGCGCACCTCGGCGAGGCCGGCGGCTCGCGCCGCGAGCAGGTACTCTTCCACGATCTCGGGGACGTCGCGAGGCGGAAAGGTGTGGAGGTCCAGGGTGGCCTCGAGGGGCACGGGAACCGGCGCGTCCTCCCCGGAGTCCACGTCAGCCACGTTTCCGGCCCCTGCGGGTGAGGACCACGAAGCCGTACACGCCCTCCAGCAGGACCACGCCCCGCAGGCCCTGGATGAGGGCGGGCGCGGGCACGCTGACGAGGGCGATGGCCATGGCGAGAACCACCAGTGCCATGCCGGCCATGGTCCACGGCAGCTGCGGCGGTGCGATGACGTGGTGGCGCTGATCCCACCACAGCAGGCCGGGGATGCCCCAGGCCAGGATGACGAGAACGGGGAGCGAAAGAGAGGCCATGACCCGCTCACGGTATCGTGTCGGGAGTCGGCGGGCAAGGCACCCCGGCGGCGGGGAAAGGGGCGTGGGTGACGTGAAGGTCTCGGTGGTGGTCCCGGTCTACAACGAGGCGAGCACGGTCTCGGAGCTCCTCGACCGCGTGGTTCGCGCCCCGTACCCCGAGGGGGTCTCGGCGGTCGAGATCGTCGCCGTGGACGACGGCTCGAGGGACGGCACGGGGGAGGTGCTGAGCGCCTACCGTGCACCGGCGGACGTCCCGCTGCCGGCGGCGGTCACCACGCTCCGGCACGAGACCAACCAGGGCAAGGGCGCCGCCCTGGCTACGGGTCTGGCCGTCGCCGGGGGCGACGTGGTCATCATCCAGGACGCGGACCTGGAGTACGACCCTCTCGACTACCCCGCGCTGCTCAAGCCCATCCTGTCGGGCAAGGCCGACGTGGTCTACGGCAGCCGTTTCCTGTCCGGCCCGCACCGGGTGCTCTTCTTCTGGCACTGGCTCGGGAACCTCTTTCTCACGCTGCTCTCCAACATGCTGACCGACCTCAATCTCTCGGACATGGAGACCTGCTACAAGGTCTTCACCAGGGACGTGAAACAGCGGCTCCGCATCACCTCGAAGCGCTTCGGGTTCGAGCCGGAGGTGACGGCCCGGGTCGCCCGGTTGCGGGTGAGGATCTACGAGGTTCCGATCAGCTACCACGGGCGCACCTACAAGGAGGGGAAAAAGATCGGCTGGCGGGACGGCTTCGAGGCGATCTGGTGCATCCTGAAGTTCAACCTCTGGGATCGCTGACCGCCCCCCCGAGAGTCTTCTCCCAGAGCTCGAGGACATCCCTCGCACCGGATGCTCCCTCGCGCGGGGCCCACGGCGCGAAGTCCTTCTCCTCCATGGGGCGGAACGGGCCGGGCTTGATCTCGAACAGCATGGTGTCGGGGGCGAGGGAGACCACGGTGTGCCAGGCGCCGCCCGGCACCTCCGCGGCCCAGACGCCGTCGCGGGAAACCACGGCGCTCTCCACGATGCGGCCGTCGTCGTGGAAGGCGAGCACTCCGGCGCGGCCGCCGAGAACCAGGAAGAGCTCGAAGCGGTGGGGCTCGTGGCGGTGCGGGCGGACGTAGGTTCCGGGCTGGAAGACGTTGAGGAAGCGTTGGACAGGGTCCTCGAGGGATGGGTGGACGTTGAGGTTGGCGCGCCGGCGGGCGCTGCTCCGCGCCGCCTCGGCGGTGGCCGCGAGCCGCGAGCCATCGAAGAGGCGGAGTCCGCCGGGGGCGCTCATCCCGGGTACTTCCCGCAGATGTAGTCGGTCAGCATGCGGATGTGGAACTCCTTGGTACGATTGGTCCAGCGTACCAGGTCCCCGATGGACACCATGCCGGCGACGCGGGCGCCCTCGACCACGGGAAGGTGCCGGCAACGCCTGTCGGTGATGATGGCCATGGCCTCCTCCGCGCGGGTGTCGGGATCGACGCAGACGACCTCGCGGGTCATCACCTCCTCGACTCGGGTCGTGGCCGGGTCGCGGTGCGAGAGGATCACGCGGGTCATGAGGTCGCGCTCGGTGAAGATGCCGAGCGGCTGGTCGGCCGTGCAGACGAGCACCGCTCCCACCTTGTTCGCGCACATCGCCTGCACGGCCTCGAAAACCGTGGCCGCGGGCGCCACGGAGTGGACCGTGGAACCCTTCTCCTTGAGGATCGTTCGGATCGTGTCCATGGATGTCCCCCCAGTGGTACGTATTCTCAAACTCAAGAGTATCACGCCCCGGGCAGGGGCTGTTCGAAGAAGGCGGCAACCTCGGCGACCGCATCCGCGGCCCGCAGGGAGGCGGGCTCGCCGCCGGTCCAGGCCTCGGGGAGGAACGAGACGTAGGGCTCGGTGAGGAAGCGCCGGCACATGAGGACGATCACCCCGCGGTCCTCGGAGGAGCGGATGAGCCGCCCCGCCGCCTGCACCACCCGCGTCATGCCTGGGATGAGGTACGCGTACGCGAACCCGCTCTCGTAGCGCTCCTCGTAGTAGCGCTTGAGCAGCTCCCGCTCGGCCCCGACCTGCGGCAGCGCCGGGGAGACGACCACGACCTCGGAGAGCATTTCACCGGGGTAGTCGACGCCTTCGGCGAAGACCCCGCCGAGCACGGCGAGGAGGAGCACGGGCTCGTGGTTGCTGCGCAGCAGCCGGAGCATGTCATGGCGGACGCGGTCCGAGTCCCCGCCCCGCTGGATCTCGAGGCGGTGTCCGGGCGTGTGGAGGCGGGTTGCGACCTCGTTGAGGAACGCGTAGGAGGGAAAGAGCACGAGGGCGTTGCGCCCCGGGGGCGCGAGGTCGGCGACCAGCTCGGCGATGCGGCCGTAGCTGGCCGCACGCCTCCTGTACGAGGTGTCGACGCCGTCAACCGCCATGACCAGACGGTTCTCGGCGGGGAACGGGGAGGGCAGCGACAGGGTGTCGGTGCGGTCGGGGTCGAACCCGAGAAGCTCGCGGTAGAAGTCGAACGGCTCCAGGGTGGCCGACATCGCCACGCACCCCGCGGAGCGGTCCAGGAGGGCGCCGGTGAACCGCGCCGCGTCCAGGCAGAAGACGCGGAGCGCCTCCGGCTCCTCGCCGCGCTCGTCGCGGTGGGCGAGCGGGACCAGCTCCCGGCCGCCGTCCTCGAGGAGGTCGACGAGGCGGGCGAGGGAAAGCAGGACGTCCACGACGGGATCGCGGGAGAGCCACAGCTCCACGGAACGCTTGAAGGTGAAGTAGGCCGGGATGAGTGCGTCCAGGGACAGCCGCAGCTCGGCCAGGGGCCCGGGCTCGGCGGGGATACGCTCCACCCCCGCCCTGCCGCCGAGGGCGGCCCCGACCCGTCCGGAGATGCAGGCCGACAGCTCCCCGAGGACCTCCTCGAGGTCACGGCAGACCCTCTGCCGGTAGGGGCCGAGAAGCCTGCGGGCTTCCTCCACGACGTGACGCGACAGCCACGGGGAGTAGTACTCGCGGGCGCGGTCGACCAGGTTGTGCGCCTCGTCCACGACGAGGTAGGTGTCCTCCAGGGCGCCCTCGGCGGCCAGGCCGAAGAGCGAGATGGCGGGGTCGAAGACGTAGTTGTAGTCGCACACCACCGCGGTGGAGTCCGGGATCAGCTCGATCGACGTCTCGAAGGGACAGACCTCCGCGGCGTCGGCCACCTCGAAGACGCGGTCGGGATCGATGTGCGGGGCGCCCGCCAGGATGGTCTCGAGGACACCCCTCTCGCGCAGCTTCGCACCGTACTCACGGGCGTGGAGGCAGGTGTCCTCCAGGCAGATCACCTCGCGGTTGGCGCACATCTTGGCCTTGGCCCGGATCTGGATCGAACGCCAGCCGCCCAGCTGCATGCGCTGGAGCGTCTCGGTGGCCAGGTGCTGCTGCATGGTTTTCGCCGTGAGGAACGCCACCCTGCGCCCGGTGGCGAGAGCGAGGCGGACCGCCGGGTGGAGAGCCGCCGCGGTCTTCCCGACCCCGGTGGGGGCTGCGAGGAGGAGGTGGCGGCCGGCGGCGAGCGCCTCGGCGACGGCATCCATGGCCTCCCCCTGGACGGGGCGGATCATCTCGAAGGGGAAGGGGAGGGTCTCCGACGCCGCGCGCCAGGCGGCCCGGACCTGCTCGCGCTGGCGCTCGGCGGCGACCAGGGTGTGGAGACGGGCGCGGAGGAACGCCCGGACCTCGCCGGGGGTCCACGGCACCTCCTCCTCGCGCCGGTCCTCACCGCCGAGGTCCACGAGGAGCAGACGGACCCGGGCGCCCCCCGCGGGGAACAGGCAGGCGGCGTAGATGCGGGCCTGCCAGCGGAACCGCTCCAGGCGCTCCTGGGAGAACAGCCCGAACAGCTCGGAGCGGAAGTGGAGGGTCTTGATCTCCTCCAGCACCGGCGTGCCGTCCTCCGCGGTGGTGACGCCGTCGGCCCGTCCGATCACGCGCAGCGACCAGCCGTCGATCTCCAGCGTGGCGTCCACGGCCGCCTCGGGGCGGTAGCGGGGATCCACGGCGGTGCGCTGGCCCTGGACGAGGCGGTGCAGCTCAGCACCGACGGACAGGCGCGCCAGGCCCTCTCCGGGGGTGCCGAGGGAACGCTGGGTCGACTCCGGCAGGAGGTCGTGGACGGAGCACGACACGGTGCGTGCGGCGAGATCGACGCGGACCGCCATGAGCGGGATTGTACGCGGGCCCCGGCGTTCGCGGTCGGCAGGACGGGAGTGGGGGAGCGCTCAGGCCGGAGGCGGGTTGCGGCGGGACGCGATCAGCCGTGCCCAGCCATGAGGCGCCAGGCCACAAGCCGCTCGTTCATGGCCCGCAGGCGGCGGCACAGGATGCGGCACAGCAGCCCCAGGAACTGCCGTGCGGCGTCCGGGTCCATCTCGAGCACCTCCTGGAGACGGGAGCGATCGATCCGGAAGACGGTGCAGCCGCCGGTGTGGGCCCGGGCGTCGGCGCTGCGCGGCTGGCTGTCGACCAGTGCCATCTCGCCGAACACCTCGCCGCGGCCGAGCACGGTCAACGCCTCCTCCCCCATGCCGTGGAGCCGGCGCGAGATGCGTACGGCCCCCTCGACCACCACGTACAGGGTGTCGCCGGCCTGGCCCTCGCCGAAGATCAGTGATTCGGGAGCGAACCGCTCCTGCCGGGAGTACGTCGCCAGGAGCCGCAGCTCGCCGGCGGACAGTCCCTGCTCGCGGAGCACGTCGGCGGCGACGCCGGCGTCGAGGACGACGGGCTCGCCGGGGATGCCCTGGCCGCGCGGGGAGTGCGAGGTGCCGGGAGCGATGAGGTCGGTCATCGCCGCGTTCGCGGCGCGCACCTTGGCAGCGAGGGAGTGCCAGAACGACCAGAGCAGCGCGACGCCGAGATCCTGGTCCGCCTCCATGCTGCGTACGACGTCCTCGGCGGGAAGGCGGAGCACGGAGCCGGGTTCGAGCGCCATGTCCGTGGCGCTGCGGGGGAGGCCGTCGAGGAACGAGACCTCGCCGAGGATGTCGCCGGCGCGGAACGTGCCGAGGGCCTGCGTCCCCACCGGCGTCCGGCGTGACGCCTGGACGCACCCCTCCAGGACGACGAAGAGGTCCTGGTCGTCCTGCCCCTCCCTGGTGATGACCTGGGCGTGGCGCACGGCCTCGCGCCGGCCGCGCTGCACGAGCCCGACGAGCTGGGCGTCGGAGAAGTGCTTGAACACCGCGAAGCGCCGCAGCTCCGTGGCCAGGGTGAGGAGGCCCTGGTGGGGCTCCGCCGGCCCGCGCTGCGCGCCGCGTCGGTCGTGGACGCCGAGGGTGGAGAAGAGGCGGGCGCGGCTGAGGGCGACGTGCTCCGCGGCGCGCTGCAGCGCGGTGGCGCGCTCGGCGTAGAGGGCAGAGAGCTCTTCCCGGCTCATCCGGATCAGGTTCCCGAGGGTCTCGACCCTCCGCCGGGCCGCCGTCTCGGCCTCCTCGCCGAGCCCCTGGCTGAGCAGGACGGCGTCCACGGCGTGGTGGAGGGCCCCGGCGTAGTCGACGAGCTCCAGCGCGATGCGGGCTGCCTCAATGGCCAGCTTGCGGTCGAGGGGGTTGAGGCGGCGGGCCTGCACCATGTCCTCCAGCGCCGCGCGCAGGTCGCGGCGCCGCAGCTGCAGGTAGCCGGCGCCCGCGTAGGCCAGGTAGTGGAACGGCGCGCGGAGCTTCGCCAGGTCGAACATCTCCTTGGCGCGACCGAGCTCGCCGCGGAGCTCGAAGATGCGGGCCATGCCCACTGCGTGGGAGGCCTCGAGGTTGCGCCGCCGGAACTCGCGCTCGGAGTCGGCGGTGGAACCGGTGGTGCCGCGCAGCCGCTCCGCCCGCTCGCGGTAGCTGTTGCCGCCCGGGGCGAGGGATGCCGCGATGTCGAGGAGCTCGGCCGCGAACACGGGCTGTCCCGTGCGCTCGAGCTCCCCTGCGAGGGCGACGAGGCGCTGGACCAAGACCGGATGAGGCTGAACCTGAGCGTTGTGCATAGTTTTCCCGACCCGCAACGATTATCGTAGGTTCAGGTCACCGAAGTGTCAAACCGGGGCCGCGGCGACTCCCGGCGAGACGGGCTGCTAAGCTCCGCGGTGGAGGTGAAGGAGAGATGGTGCAGGCCGAGGGAATGACGCTGGCGTTCGACGGCGAGGAGAAGATCGATCCCGAGCTCCTCGAGACCTTTGCGTACGCCTACCCGGACCGCGAGGCGGAGGTGGTGATCGCTTCCGGCGAGTGGAACTGCGTGTGTCCCTACTCGGGGCTGCCCGACTTCGGGAGCGTGACGATCCGCTACGTCCCCGCGGAGCGCTGCCTCGAGCTGAAGTCCCTCAAGTACTACCTGACCACCTACCGGTCCGTGGGAATCTACCAGGAGCACGCGGCCAACCGCCTCCTCGCCGACCTGGTGGCGGCGTGCGCGCCCAGGAGCATGGAGATCACCCTGGACTACAACCCCCGTGGCGGCCTGCACACGGTGGTCACCGTCCGCCGCCCCTGAACCTCCCGCCGCGGTCAGCGGTGGCGGTGGATCAGCAGCCAGGCGCCGTCGTCCCGCCGCTCGTACACGTCGGTGCACCAGCCCCGCCGCCGGTGGCGCTCGCCGTGGTCCACCCAGACCTCGTCGATCCGGTAGGTGACGACCGCGCTGGCGCCGAAGACGGCGACGCGGCGGTCGTTCCAATCGAGGGTCTTCACCTCGCCCTTCCGTCCGCGCAGCCGGCGCATGGCCTCGAGGTAGGCGAAGGCGCCGGACACCCGCGCCCCGTCTTCGATGAAGGTGAACGAGTGCGCCAGGTGCGGTGAGAAGGCGTCGGCGTCCAGCAGCATCTCGGCCATCCGCAGCTGCTCGGCCACGGCGCCGACCACCGCCTCCGGCACCGGCTGGGCGGGAGGTGGCGGGGATGTTTGGGCGGCGAGGGGAGCGAGGGCGAGGAGCAGGGGTGCGATGAGCATCCGCAGATTGTATACACTCCGGCGGTGCGTCCGGTGAGCCAGGCGGCGAGGGAGCGGGCGTGGTGCCTGTACGACTGGGGCAACTCCGCCTTCGCCACGGTGTGCATGACGGCGCTGCTTCCGCCGTACCTGGTGTCCCTGGTCGACGCCGGGCACGCCGGCACGGCGGGCGTCGCCGTGTGGGGGTGGACCGCCGCGGCGGGGCTCATGGCCGGGGTGGTGCTGGGACCGCTGCTGGGGGTGGTCGCCGACGGCCGCGGGCTGCGGCGGCCCATGCTCGCCGGCTTCGCGGCCGTGGGAGCGGTGGCCACTGCTCTCCTCGCGGTGGTGCTGCCGGGCTCTTGGATCGCCGGCGCGGGGCTGTACGTGATCGCCGCCACGGGGTTCGCCGGCGCGAACATCTTCTACGACGCCCTGCTGCCTTCGCTGGCCCCCTCCGCGCGGTGGGACTCGATCTCCTCCCGCGGCTTCGCCTGGGGTTACGCCGGTGGCGGGATCGTCCTCGCGGCCGCCGCCGTGATGGCGCTGCGCGGCGGCGGGGGAGGGGTGCGGGGCGCTTTCGTCCTGGTCGCGGTGTGGTGGGGCGTGTTCACGGTACCCGTGGTGACGCTGGTTCCCGAGCCGGCGGTGGAGGGCGGAACCGTCCGCGGTGTCGCCCGGCTCCGCAGGACCTTCCGGGAGGCGCGGTCGATGCCGGCGGTGTGGGGCTTCCTGCTCGCGTACTGGCTCTACAGCGACGGCATCGGGACGATCATCAAGATGGCGGCGGCGTACGGTGCCTCGGTGGGCATCCCCCTCGCCCACATGCTGGGAGCGCTGCTCCTCACCCAGCTGATCGGCGTGCCCGCAACGCTGGGCTTCGGGCGGCTCGGCGGGAGGATCGGCGCCCGCCGCGGCATCCTCATCGCCCTGGCCGGCTACGTGGTCATCACGGGCTTCGGTTACGTCCTCGCCCGGCCCTGGCAGTTCTGGGTCCTCGCCGGCCTCGTGGGCCTGGTGCAGGGCGGGGCGCAGGCGCTCTCGCGGTCCCTCTTCGCTCGGCTGCTGCCCACGGGCCGCGAGGCGGAGTTCTTCTCGTTCTTCGACGTGTCGAGCCGGATGGCGGGGGTGGTGGGACCGGTGCTCTTCGCCGTCGCCGTCGAGCTCGGAGGCTCCACGCGGTCCGGCGTTCCGGTGGTCATGCTGCTCATCGGGGCCGGCGCCCTCCTCCTCGCCCGGCTGCCGGCGGCCCCGGAGGAGCGAGCCACGCTGGAGGCGCCGGGATTGCCGTAGTTGTACCGCTTCACGGCGAGTCGATATAATGCTCCAACTCGTGCAGGGGGAGTGCCGCAGGGACGCGGTGATGGCTGGAAGAAGGAGGACACCACAGTGGAATTCACACGGCTCGTTTACCTTTACCCCATTGCCGGCGCTCTCGCGCTCGTCTTCGCGCTCTGGCGCACAGCCTGGATCAACCGTCAGGAGACGGGGACCGAAGAGATGCGCACCATCGCGGGCCACATCCGGGAAGGTGCCATGGCGTTTCTCGGTCGCGAATACAGGGTGCTGTTCTTCTTCGTGATCTCGGTGGCGATCCTTCTCATGGTCGCCAACAAGGGCTCCAACCGGCTGGTGGCGCTCTCCTTCGTCGTCGGCGCCACGTGCTCGGCCCTGGCAGGCTACTTCGGGATGCGCGTGGCCACTGCGGCCAACGTACGGACGACCCAGGCCGCACGGACGTCGCTGACCAGGGCGCTGGGCGTGGCGTTCAACGGCGGCTCGGTGATGGGCATGTCGGTGGTCGGCCTCGGGGTGCTGGGGCTGAGCGGGCTGCTCCTCGCCTATACGCAGGCGTTCGGGTGGCAGATGTCCGCCCTGAACGCCGTGGTGCTCCCCGTGATCTCGGGCTTCTCCCTGGGGGCTTCTTCCATCGCCCTGTTCGCCCGGGTGGGCGGCGGCATCTACACCAAGGCCGCCGACGTCGGCGCCGACCTGGTGGGCAAGGTCGAGGCCGGGATTCCCGAGGACGATCCGCGCAACCCCGCCGTCATCGCCGACAACGTGGGTGACAACGTGGGCGACGTGGCCGGCATGGGCGCCGACCTCTTCGAGTCCTACGTCGGATCCATCGTCGGCGCCATGGTCATCGGCGGCGCCATGGAGTCCATGAACCTGGTCATCCTGCCCCTCCTGGTCGCCGCCGTCGGCATCCTGGTCTCGATCCTGGGCACCTTCTTCGTGCGTACCAACGAGGGCGGGAACCCGCAGGCGGCGCTCAACCGGGGACGTTCGGCGCCGGTATCCTGATGACCATCCTGACCTGGTTCATCCTGAAGTGGCTGGTCCCGGAGCCGATCCTGCACGCCGGGAAGTCGATCACCTCCACCGGCATCTTCATCGCGGCCATCTTCGGCCTCGCGGCGGGCATCGCCATCGGCCTGGTCACCGAGTACTACACCTCGGAGGCCCGCGGCCCGGCCCGCACCATCGCCAAGGACTCCCTCACGGGCGCGGCCACGAACATCATCGCCGGGCTCGCCATCGGCATGCAGTCGACGGCCCTTCCCCTCATCTTCATCGCCGCGGCCATCATGGTGTCCTTCTACACCGCGGGCCTGTACGGCATCGCCATCGCGGCCCTGGGCATGCTGTCGACCACGGGCATCCAGCTCGCGGTCGACGCCTACGGTCCCATCGCCGACAACGCCGGCGGCATCGCCGAGATGAGCCAGCTCGCCCAAGGAGGTGCGGGGACGCACCGACAAGCTCGACGCGGTTGGCAACACCACCGCCGCCATCGGCAAGGGCTTCGCCATCGGCTCGGCCGCGCTCACGGCCCTGGCCCTGTTCTCGCGCGTACACGCACGACCGCCAACATCGATCGGATCGACGTGGCCAACCCCAAGGTCATGGCCGGCCTGTTCATCGGCGCCATGCTGCCGTTCCTGTTCTCCTCCATGGCCATGCGCGCGGTGGGCAACGCGGCCTTCGACATGATCGAGGAGGTGCGGCGGCAGTTCCGCGAGATCCCCGGCCTGATGGAGGGCAAGGCCAAGGCCGACTACGCGCAGTGCGTCGACATCTCCACCCAGGCGGCGATCCGCCGCATGATCGTGCCGGGTCTGCTGCGCGGTGCTCGTCCCGGTCGTTGTCGGCTTCTACGACAAGACGCATGCTGGGCGGCCTGCTGGTCGGGGTGACCGTCTCCGGCGTGCTGCTGGCCATCTTCATGGCCAACGCCGGCGGCGCCTGGGACAACGCCAAGAAGCACATCGAGGGCGGGGCGCTACGGCGGCAAGGGCTCCGACGCCCACAAGGCGGCCGTGGTCGGCGACACCGTGGGCGATCCGTTCAAGGACACCGCCGGGCCCGAGCCCTGAACATCCTCATCAAGCTGATGGCGGTGGTGAGCCTGGTGATCGCTCCGCTGCTGAGCTGAGGTCCACTTCCAGGAAAGCAAGGGGGCGGCGCCGGTGGCGCCGCCCCTTTTCGTCGTGCCGGAGGAGGGCGGGGGCCGTCAGCGGGGCCGGCCGGGCAGGGTGAGGGCCGCCAGGCGCTCGCGCAGCTCACCGGGGATGGGCGCCGCGGCCGAGCGGGCGTAATCGTAGACGACCTGCACGCTGCGGGCCTCGGCGGCGAGACGGCCCGAGGCCTCGATGCGGTAGGCGAAGGTGAAGCTCGTCCGCCCGATGTGGGGGACGCCGAGGCCGACCACGACGGTGTCGCCGAGCTCGATGGGGCTGCGGTAGTCCACCTCAATTCGCGCGACGATGAAGGGAAAGTCCGCGGCGCCGCCGCGGAAGGCGAAGCGGCTGCGCCACAGCTTCACCCGGGCGACCTCGAGGTAGGAGACGGTGACGGCGTTGTTGACGTGGTTCATGGCGTCCACGTCGGAGTAGCGGACCTCCACGGGACAACAGAACGGGAAGCCGTTCACGGAGGCAGGCTCCTCTGCCGGCATGTCAGGACCTGCTCTCGCAGACGGAACCACCGCGGGCGCTCGGCCAGGGACGAGAGGCCAGGGCGCGCAGCTGCGGCAGCGCCTCGCGGGCGGCTTGCCGGCCGGCCTGGTACGCCTCCTCGAGACGGATGAACTCGGACCAGTGGATGGCGCCGACGGCGGGGCGGATCAGCAGGTCCGCGTGACGCACCATGACGTTCCGGAAGGCGGCGTGCGTGAGGATGTCCGCCCTGAGAATCGCGCGGGGCACTGTGATGCTCTCGAAGTCCTGGGGTCCGGCCACCTCGCCCACGTCGACCGCAACCACCGGCCGCGGTCTGAGACGGCGGGCCTCGCACACGGGCACGTCGGCGACGACGCCGCCGTCGACCAGGTAGTGGCCGTCGATCAGCACCGGCTGGAGCACGCCCGGGACCGCCGAGGAGGCGGTGATCGCCCGCTGGAGGGAGCCGCTGCGGATCTCCCGTGGCTGACCGGTCGCGAAATCCGTGGCCACGGCGCAGAAGGGGAGCCGGAGGTCCTCGATCCTGCCCTCCGGGAGGAGCAGGTCCAGAGCCTTCTGGAAGTCCTCGGGCTCCACGAGGCTGCGGCGCTCCAGCGCGAGGATCACCGCGGCGCCGCGGCGGACCCGGCGCGCGAACTGGAGCAGGAGGTTGTCACGGGTGGTCACCGCCTCGGTGAGGCGGACCTCCGGGAGCGTACCGGGGAACCCGGACGCCAGAAACGAGCGCCAGCGTGTGAGAGTGGCCTCGGCGGAGCCGAACCGCAGCCACATCGCTCCCACCAGCGCTCCGGCGCTGGTGCCGGCGATCCCGGCCACGGGGATGCCGGCCTCCTCCAGGGTTTCGAGGACGGCCACGTGGGCGATGCCCCGGGCCCCTCCTCCGCCGAGGGCGAGGACGAGGCCTTCGGGACGTCTCAGGAAGCGCCAGACACGGTCCAGGGGTCGCATGAGACGTATGGTACCCGCGCCTCGGGCTGGTACGGAAGCGTTTGTCTCATTCACGCGATGGTGTAGCATCCCTGGCGGAGAAAACGATGACGACCTTGAAGAACATGCTCATCATGATCCTCCTCGCGGGCCTCGGGCTCGCTCTCGCTCGCCCGGCGGCAGCCGTTCCCGTGGCGCCCATCCCGCGTACGGTGCAGCAGCCGGACGGCACGACGCTCCAGCTGATCCCCTCCGGCGACGAGTACAACATGTTCTGGGAGCTGCCCTCGGGCTACACGGTGGTCCGGGACGCGACGGGCTGGTGGCGGGTGGCGGGTCGTGACGCCAACGGGCGCCTGCAGCCGCGTCCGGAGACCGGCGCGGGCACCGTCTCGGCGCAGAGCCTCGCAGCCGTGCCCCGGCACCTGCGGCCGACCCTGGTGGGCACCGCCCCTGGCGAGCTCAGGCCGGTCCCTGAGGGGGCACGCGAGGCCACCGTGAGGGCGCTGGCGGCCTCCACCACCACCATTCAACCCGTGCTGGTGATCCTCGTCGAGTTCAACAACCAGGCGCCCGTCGGCGCCACCACGAAGGACTTTGCCGACGCCTTCTTCGGTGCCGGCAGCAGCGTGGCCGAGTACTACCACGAGGCCACCTTCGGCAAGCTCGAGATGGCTCCTGTCAACGACTCGGAGGGCACGCCCGGCGACGGCGTCGTAGGCTGGCTCAAGCTCGACATGGACCACCCGAAGTACGGGCTGAGCAACTCCGACACCGCGACGGACGACGAGAAGACCTCCGCCGAGCACAGCTCGCGCCTGGCCATCAAAGCGGCCATCCAGGCGGCGGACCCCTACGTGGACTTCGCCGCCTACGACACCAACCACGACGGCGTCATCACCCGCGACGAGCTGGCGGTGGTGGTCATCACCGCCGGCTATGAGGCGTCCTTCGGCGGCTACAGCACGGACTATCCCAACGCCAACTGGGGCCATCGCTGGTCGTTCGGCGGCAACGACGGCGGCGGCGTGGTTTCCGCTCCGGTGGTGGACGGCGTCAGCGTCGGCGACGGCTACTCCGGTGGCGGCTACTCCACCTTCGGCGAGTGGATGCAGTCGAGCAGGACCAACGGCCACCGCTCCACCATCGGTGTCATGGTCCACGAGCTGGGCCACGACACCCTGGGCCTGCCGGATCTCTACGATACCGACGGCTCCTCCGCGGGCATCGGCGGCTGGGGGCTCATGGGTGCGGGGTCGTGGGGCGGCGAGGGGAGCAGCCCGGTGCTGATGGGCGCGACACCCGTGCTGCTGTGCGCGTGGTCCAGGGTGGCGACGGCGATCTCCCGCCCCGTCGACCTCACGGGCAACGGCACCGTGGACGTGCCGCCGTCGTACCGGGACGGCACGGTCTACCGCATCGGCAGCGGCGATCCGAGCCAGTACTTCCTCGCGGAGTACCGCGTGCCGCAGGGCTTCGACGCGGGACTCATCCGTTTCGACAGCGCGGGGTTCGCGGCCGGCGGCGGCCTCGCCGTGTGGCACATCGACGAGTCGATGCCGGACAACACGGACGACGCTCACCGCAAGGTGGACCTCGAGGAAGCCGACGGGCAGAACCGGCTCGACAGTCGACACCAAGGACGCGGCCCGCACCATGCTGTACTGGGCCGGGAACGCCACCGTCTTCGACGACACCACGACACCCGGCGCGCAGCGCTACGACGGCAGCCCCTCCGGGGTCTCGCTGTCCGTCGGCGACGCCGGCAGCGAGAGCATCCCGCTGACGTACGCGGCCCCCGACCCGGTGGGTTTCCCCGGGGATGACTGCTCCACCGCCGTGGACGTCCCGCTCGGGGCGGGGCAGGCCTACTCCCTCGCGGGCCTCAACCTCGCCCAGGCCACCGGAGGCGACACGCCGGTCCTGTGCGCACCGATCTCCGCCACGGGCTGGTTCAGGGTGATCCCCGCCCGCACCGGCACGCTCTCGGTGACCACCGACGGCTCGAGCTTCGACACCGTCGCCGCCGTTCTCGGCGGCAGCTGCGGGAACCTCCAAGTGCTGGGGTGCAACGACGACATCGGCGGCTCGCCGCACAACACGGGCTCGAAGGTCGACGGCATCCCGGTGCAGCGGGGCGTGCCCGTCTACGTGGTGATCGGCAGCTACGGGTCGGGACAGGGGGGCGGCGGCGCGCTGGCAGGGCAGATCTCGCTCGCGGCCGCGCCGGACACCCTGACGCTCACCACCACGCAGCTTTCCGGCTGTCCGCGGGCCGAGTGGCGGGTCACGGTCAGCGACGCCTCGGGTCCGGTGACCGGTCTCGGCACCGGCGACTTCGCCCTCACCGCCGACGGGCGCGACGTGCCCGTCACGTCGGTGGAGGACCTCGGGGGCGGTGCCTACACGGTGGTCTCCTACGGGGTCATCGGCGGGACCGGCGGCACCCACGACCTCGTGTTGCAGGTGGACTCGGCCTCCGGTTCCGGCCAGGTCGAAGGCTCCGTGTCCGAGGCCGGCACGGCCTGTGCGAGCGCCATCGCTTCGGGGGAGACGCTGGTCCTTCCTGGCGCCGCGCACCTGGCCGGCACCAACGGCACCAACTGGCGCACCGACGTGTTCGGCAGCGTCACCGGCGGCGGCTACGCCCTCGTCGACGCGACGTACCTGCCGGCGGCGGGCTCGTCGAGTACGACCCCCATCCACCGCGTGCTGGCGGTCCCCGAAGGGGGCGGGAGCTTCGGCGACGTGGCCGCGTCCCTGTTCGGCGTCGACGCCGGCAAGGGAAGCGTGCTGGTCCGCTGGCAGAGCATGGGCGGGGGCCGGCTGGCCCTCACCAGCCGGACGTACAACCTGCTCGGCGCCGGCAACACCATGGGGCTGCCCGCGGGCTCGACGTTCGGGCAGGAGATGCCCGCCGTGCCGGTGAGCGGCGCCATTCCCGCCGGCGGCCACGCGTGGATCACCGGGCTCGTCCAGGAAGACGGCGTTGCGCGCACGAACGTCGGCTTCGTGGCCACGGGTCCCTCTGGCGCGAGCGTGACCCTGGACTTCACCGGCGAGGACGGCAGCACCATCCTGTCCAAGCAGGTGAGCCTGGGAGGCTACGGCTACCAGCAGCTCGACCAGGTCATGCGCACCGTCGCGGGCGGCGTTCCCGCCGCGAGCGTGAAGGTGTCGGTGGCGGCGGGGGGAGATCCGGTCGTGGCCTACGCCTCCGTGGTGGACGGTAAGCCCACGGCGGATCCGGTGACCCTGCTGCCCACCTCCTCGCCGTCGGCGGTCTGGTACGTGCCCGCGGCGGCCCACGTGACGGGCCAGGCGGACACCAACTGGCGCACGGACCTGGCGCTGTTCAACCCGGGAGCCACCGCGGTGGACGTGACCGTGGACTTCCTGCAGGAGAAGCGCGCGAACACCTCGCCCCAGCAGTCGGATGCGATCCACCTGGCGGCGGGGGAGTCGCGCCGCATCGTGAACGTGATGCCGGCGCTCTTCAATCTCACGGGGGTCAAGGGCGCGCTGCGCGTCGACGCGACGGGCGGAATCCTCGTGGCCAGCCGGACCTACAACCTGCTCCTGGCTGGCAACGCCTGGGGGCTCGAGGAGGGCGCGACGTTCGGCCAGAACGTGCCTCCGCTGACGCCGTCGCAGACACTGGTGCCGGGAGAGACCGGCACGATCCCCGGGCTGGTGAGGAGCGCTTCCTTCCGCAGCAACCTCGTCCTGCTCAACACCTCCGGGGTGCAGGCGCAGGTCGTGGTGTCGGCGATGGCCGCGGACGGCGGCGAGCTGGGCGCGGCGCACACGGAGACGCTCCTGCCCTACGAGTACCGGCAGGTCAACGACGTGCTGACCTCGCTGGGCGTGGGGGGCGACGTTGTCGACGGCACGCTCCGCGTGGAAGTGGTGGGGAGCGGCTCGTCGGCGACGGCGTTCCTCTCTGTGGTGGACGAGCGCACCGGAGATCCGGTGTCCCGGACCGTGCAGCGGTGACGGGTCTGGCAGGGTCTCATCCGCCGCCGGCGGCAGCCGCCGCAGGGGCGGGGAGACATCGAAAGGAGCGTGATATGCGAGGACGTTGGTTGATGGCGGGCCTGGTGGTGTCGCTCGCGGCCGCGGTCGCGGGGGCGCAGCAGGTCGCCGTCCGGGAGGAGACGCTGCCCAACGGGATGCGCCTGCTCATGGTGGAACGGCACGACTCCCCCACCGTGGCGTGCGGCTGGGTGGCGCGGGTGGGCTCGGTGAACGAGCCGCAGGGGATCACCGGAATCTCACACCTGTTCGAGCACATGATGTTCAAGGGCACGAAGACCATCGGCACGAGCGACTACGCCGCGGACGAGAAGATCATGGCGCGGCAGGACGCGGTGCGGGCGGAGATGGAGAAGGAGTACACGATCCTGAGGCTGAAGCGGCGCCGCGGAGAGATCAGCGGCAGCATCTACGACCCCGACAACCGCACGCCGCGCCTCAAGGAGCTCCAGGCGGAGCTCGAGAAGCTCTACGCAGCCGAGAAGAAGGTCATCGTCAAGGACGAGCTGGACCAGATCTACACCAGCAACGGCGCCTCCGGCCTCAACGCGGGCACCACCGAGGACCAGACCTTCTACTTCGTGACGGTGCCGGCAAACAAGCTCGAGCTGTGGTTCTGGATGGAGTCGGACCGCCTCCTCAACCCGGTGTTCAGGGAGTTCTACTCGGAGCGGGACGTGGTCCGCGAGGAGCGGCGCCTGCGCACCGAGTCCACGCCGACGGGCAAGTTCGAAGAGGGCTTCGACGCCATGTTCTGGGAGTCCTCCCCGTACTCGCACCCCGTCGTGGGGTGGCCCTCGGACGTGGAGTCCATCACGCGGAAGCAGGCCGAGGACTACTTCGCGACCTACTACGCGCCCAACAACATCACCGCGGTGATGGTGGGCGACTTCGACCCCGCCAGGGCGATGGCCCTGGCGCAGAAGTACTTCGCCCGCATCCCCAGGGGCAAGAACCCGCCGCCGGAGATGATCACCGACGAGATGCCGCAGGAGGCGGAGAAGCGCTTCGTGGCGGAGGCCGAGACCAACCCCGAGGTCAACATCCGCTTCCACGCCGTGCCGTTCGAGCACAAGGACATGTACGCCCTCGAGCTCATCACCGACCTGCTCAACCGTCGCACCGGGCGGCTGTACAAGAACCTGGTGGACGGCAAGAAGCTCGCGGTGGGGGAGCCCTACGCCTTCTACCGGCCCATGAAGTACGAGGGCATGCTCGAGGTGGGGGCGGAGGTGCGGGACGGCAGGACGCCCGCCGAGGTCGAGGCGGCGCTCCGGGCGGAGCTCGACGCCTTGGCGGCCGCGCCGGTGGGGGAGCAGGAGCTGCAGAAGGTGAAGAACCAGGAGATGGCGAACTCGTTCCGCCGCCTGGGCTCCAACTTCTACCTGCTGCTGCAGCTGATGCTCTACGACTCCTGGGGCGACTGGCACTACATCAACGACTCGCCGGCCAAGGTCTCCGCGGTCACCGCCGCGGACATCCAGCGCGTGGCGAAGACGACCTTCATCAAGGAGAACAGCAACGTCGAGACGTTCCTGCGCAAGGAGGGGACGGCGCCCGAGGACCCGGCGTTGGCGGCGTTCCCGCCCCAGATGAAGGGGATGGTCAAGCAGCAGCTGGCACAGATCCAGAGCATCGACGACGCCGCGAAGCTCACCGAGATCGTCTCCCGGCTGCAGCAGATGGGCGGCCAGGTGCCGCCGGCCATGAAGCCGGCGCTGGAGTACCTCACCACCAAGGCGCAGGAGCGCCTCGAGTCCCTGAGCGGCGGCAAGGCCGCCCCGGCGCCGGTGAAGACCCCGGAAGGAGGCAAGTGAGATGCGACGTCTGACCGTTTCAGCGCTGCTGGCCGTGACGCTCGCGGCCGCCGCCTTCGCCGGGAGCATCCCTGCGAGACCGGAGCAGCTCGCGTTTCCGCCCCTCGCCTACCAGGTCCCCGACGCCGGCGCCCTGCGCGTCACCCTCGCCAACGGCGTCCCCGTCTACATCGCCGAGGACAAGGAGCTACCCCTCGTGACGGTCCAGCTGCTCTTCCGGGGCGGACGCTACCTCGAGCCCGCCGGCAAGGAAGGGCTGGCCTCGCTCACCGAGACCGTATGGCGCAGCGGCGGCGCCGGCGGGCTGGACCCCGCCGCGCTCGACGAGAAGCTCGACTACCTCGCGGCCCAGCTGAGCACGCGCATCGGCGACGCCACGGGAATGGTCTCACTGAACCTGCTCGCCAAGGACCGCGACGAGGGGCTCTCCCTGCTCATGGACCTGCTGCTCAGGCCCCGGTTCGACGCCGACCGCCTGGCGAAGGCGAAGGACGACCTCCTCGCGGAGATGAAGCGCCGCAACGACGACACCGCGGGCATCGAGTCCCGAGAGTGGTCCCGCCTGGTCTACGGTGACGACTACTGGCTCAACCGCCTGCCCACCCGCGCCTCGGTGGAGGGCATCACCCGCGACGACCTCGTGGCGTTCGAGAAGCAGCTCGCCGATCCGGCCAACTTCGTCGTGGCCGTGGCGGGCGACTTCGACCGTGCCGCCATGATCTCCGCCCTCGACGCCACCATCGGCGCGGTCAGGAGCGGCGCTGGAAGCGTGCCGCCGGTGCCGCAGCCGACCGGCTCCGCCGCGCCCGGGGTCTACCTGGTCAACAAGTCCGACGTGAACCAGGGGCGGGTCTCCATCGGCCACCTGGGCGTCCGGCGGCCCCTCGACGACGAGGCCGCCCTCGACGTCGCCAACGACATCCTCGGCGGCGGCGGATTCACGGCGTGGATGATGTCTCGGGTGCGCTCCGACGAGGGCCTCGCGTACTCGGCCTACTCCAACTACGGTGTCGGCGACCTGTACCCCGGCACGTTCCGCGCGTTCTTCCAGTCCAAGTCCTCCACCTGCGCCAGGGCGGCGAAGCTCACGGTGGACCTCATCGATACGATCCGCACCGGCACGGTGAGCGCGAAGGAGCTGGCCACCAGCAAGAGCTCCTTCATCGAGACGCTCCCCCGGGCCTTCGAGACGAGGCTGCGGACGGTGAGCCGCTTCGCGTCCGACGAGCTGGTCGGGCGTCCCCACAGCTACTGGACGGGGTACCGGCAGCGGATGGCCGCAGTGGACGCGGCCGCGGTTCGCGCGGCGGCGGCCGCCCACATTCACCGGGACGGGCTGATCATCCTGGTGGTGGGCAACGTGGACGACCTCCTCAAGGGACACCCTGATTACCCGGACATCACCTTCGACAGGCTCGGGCCGCTGGTGCGCGTGCCGCTCCGCGACCCCATGACCCTCCAGCCCATCGGCGAGTAGCCCGGAGGGACGGACAACCCCTGGGGCCCCGGCGCCGACGGCGCCGGGGCCCCGCTTCGTACGGGGGTCTGATATGCTCCGGCTCCGGCGGATCGCAGCCGGGAGGAGACGCGGGTGGGCGAGGTCACCCTCCATCAGTTGGCTGGTACGAAGAAGGCGCTGGACGCCTGCCGTCTCGTGGAGGCCCTCCACGCGGCCGGCCACCGAGTCGTGGTGTGGATCACCGAGGGCTCGCGGGTGGCCACCTTCGACGAGTACCTGTGGACGTTCTCACCCGGCTCCTTCGTTCCTCACACCGTCGCGGACGGCGACGCGGACGACGACGACCCGGTGGTCATCGTCAGCGGGGAGCTCACCAACCCCAACGGCGCGGACACCCTGGTCGTGGTGGATCGCCTCCGCGAGCCGGCCGCCGCCGCGGGGTTTGCGGCCGTCCACGACCTCCTCGCCGGCACCACCGAGGACGAGGGCAAGCAGGCCGCCTGGGAGGCCGCAGGGCTCACGGTCACGGTGGTCCGGGGCGTGTCCTAGGAGCGCGCCGCCGAGGCGTCAGTCGTCGAGGGCCTGGTTGGCCAGGTAGTTGGCGAGGCCCATCTGCTCGATCTGGTCGCGCTGCTCCTCGGCCCAGTCGACGTGGCCCTCCTCCATCTCGAGGATCTTCTTGAACAGCTCGCGGGTCCCGTTGTCGCCCGCCTGCGTGGCGAGCTTCATGGACTCGTTGTAGAGCCGGACGGCGTCGATCTCGTCCTGGTAGTCGTTGGTGACCATGTCCTTGACGGTCTTGCCGATCTTCATGGGGTTGAGCTTGGAGACCTGCGGGAGGCCCTCGAGGAAGATGATGCGCTCGATCAGCCACTCGGCGTGGTGCATCTCGTCCATTGCCTGGGCGCGGATGGCCTTGTGGAGCTTGCCGTAGCCCCAGTTCTCGCACATCTCCGAGTGGAGCATGTACTGGTTGATGGCCGTGAGCTCCTCGGCGAGCCGGTCGTTGAGTGCCTGGATGACCTTGTCGTTTCCCTTCATCGCTCTCCTCCGCGTGATCCGGAAGCGCTCCTGCGCCTCCGGTGGGGGCCGCCGTCGCGCGTGACGCTCCGTTTGGGAAAAGGACGGCCGGCGGCCGCCCATTCCGCGACCGGGGCAAGGGCCCGCAACCCACGCACGGAGCCCCGCTCCCCGTGCTAGAATCTCGTGCCGCCAATGCGGCAGGAGGTCCGAGGAATGCGTCCGGTACGTTGGAGCGCGGTGGTCGTAGGTGGGTTTCTGATGCTCTCCGGAGCCGTGGCAATGGCGCAGCAGGCCGCGGCGCCGACGAAGATCGCCTTCGTGGACGTGGAGAAGGCCGTCTTCGAGATCGGCGAGGGACAGGCACGCTTCAAGGAGCTCCAGGCCTGGGCGAAGCCGCGGAACGAGGAGCTGCAGAAGCTCGGGGAGGAGATTCAGCGCCTTCAGCAGGAGATCCAGAGCAAGCGCGGGGTCGCCAACGATGCCAGCCTGCAGGAGCTCAACCGCCAGCTCGTCGCCCGGCAGCGGGAGTTCGAGGACAGGCAGCGCAACGCCAAGCGCGACTACGAGCAGAAGCAGAGCGTCGTCCTCAAGGAGATCGGCGACAAGATGAACAAGATCGTGTCGACCCTCGCGCAGAAGGAGGGGTACACGGCGGTGTTCATCCTCAAGCCCAACGACGTGATCTACCTTACGCCCGCCTCGGACGTCACCGAGCAGGTCGTCAAGATCTACAACGACACCTACCCGGTGGCCGCGGCGAAGAGCACGCCGGCCAAGTAGGGGAACCGTTCGCAGGACGCCGCGGGTGCGCGCGACGGCGTGCCACCCCGCGCGAGAGGCGAGAGTTGGAGTGGAGACGTGGGACGGCGACTGACACGCAAGCAGATCAAGCACGACGAGTTCGTGACCCTCGTCGACAGGCTGGTTCACTGGATGGGCGAGAACTGGCGGCAGAGCGTGGCCGCCGCTGCCGCCGTGGTGGTGCTCGCCCTGCTGTGGTGGGGAGGAACGGCGCTGCTGGGCAGCCGGCAGGACGCCGCCTCGGTGGCCCTCACGAAGGCCATCGGCATCCTCAACGCGCCCGTCGGGAGCGCCGCCCCGGCGGATGCAACCGAGAAGTTCGCCACCGAGAGCGCCAAGCTCGACGCGGCGGAAAAGGCGTTCGCTTCGGTGAAGTCTCACTACTGGCTCACACCTCAGGCGGGGCTGGCCCGGTTCTACCTGGCCTGCATCCAGGCCCAGCGCGGCGACACCGACGCGGCCATCCGCGCCATGACGGCCGTGGCCGGCAGGGGGTCGGCGAGCCCGGCGGTGCGCCTGGCCATGCTGGACCTCGTCAACCTGCGCATCGCCAAGTCGGACGCCCGGGAGCTGATCCCGACGCTGCAGGCCATGGTCGACGGCAAGGACTCCCGGCTTCCCCCCGACGCGGCGCTCTACGAGCTCGGCCGCATCCAGGAGGACAGCGGGAACCACGTGGAGGCGGCGCAGCTCTACCGCAAGCTCCTGGACGAGTTCCCGGGCTCTCCCTACCGCAACGACGCCCAGCAGCGGCTCTCCGGGGCCAGCTGACGGGCGGCCGCTACCGCGGCCCGCGCGGGGTTGGCGCCCGTCTCCGGGAGGCCCATTGAACTTCGTCGAGGTGATCGCAAGGAAACGCGACGGCGGCGCGCTGACCAGGCCGGAGATCGAGGCCTTCGTGGCGGGGGCGTCGAAGGGCACGATCGGCGACGAGCAGCTCGCCGCGCTCCTCATGGCCATCTGCCTGCGGGGCGCCGACGCGGCGGAGACGCAGGCCCTCGTGGAGTCGATGCGCGACTCGGGCGAGAAGTGGGGACTCGGGGAGGCGGCTCCGGAGGCCGTCGACAAGCACTCGACCGGTGGCGTGGGGGACACGGTCTCCCTGGTCTTCGCGCCGCTGGTGGCCTCGTGCGGCGTGCCCGTCGCAATGATGGCGGGAGCCGGTCTGGGGCACACGCAGGGCACCCTCGACAAGCTGAACGCGATCCCCGGCTTCGTCCCGGCGAGGTCCCGCGACGAGGCGCTGGAGCGCCTGCGAACCGCGGGGGTGTGCGTGGCGATGCAGACGGACGGGATCGCCCCGGCGGACCGCAAGCTCTACGCTCTGCGCGACCTGACGGCGACGGTGCCGTCGCTCCCGCTGATCGTGGGCTCGATCATGTCGAAGAAGCTGGCGGTGGGCGCCTCCCGTCTGGTCCTCGACGTCAAGTGCGGCAACGGGGCGTTCGCCCGGGACCGCGAGGCGGCGGACCGGCTGGCCGAGGCGCTGGTGGGCGTGGCCACCGGCGCCGGCGTTGAGGTCCGGGCGCTCATCACCGACATGACGCAGCCCTTGGGCGACCGCCTCGGCTGCGCCCTCGAGGTCCGTGCCGCAGTGGAGGTCCTGGCCGGCGGCGGCGACCTCCGCCTGCGCGAGGCCACCCTGGTGCTCGCGGAGGAGGCGCTGCTGCTCGCGGGGCGCGGGGAGGGGGAGGCGCGGGCCGAGCTGGAGCGCGCGCTGGCCTCCGGTGCGGCCGCCACGGCCTACGACGCGATGGTGCGCGCCCACGGCGGCGACCCCGACCCTGCGAGGCTGGCCAGGAGCCGTCGCAGCGTGACGATCCGGGCGGAGCGCGGTGGTTTCGTCGGCGGCATCGACGCAGAGGCGCTCGGCTGGATCGCGGTGAGCCTCGGTGCCGGGCGACGCCGGCGCGGCGACGCGGTCGACCCGGCTGCGGGCGTGGTGGTGCGCGCCCGCATCGGCGACCGCATCGAGGTGGGGGCGCCGCTGGTCGTCCTGGAGGTCGGCGAGCGGGAGGTGGAGCTCGACGTGTTGTCGGCGAGGGCTCGCGCCGCTTTCTCCCTGGCCGACGCCGAAGCGCCCCGGCCCCCTCTGGTCGTGCGGCGCCTGGGGGGGAGCGCTTGAGGTGCTGTACCGGCTGGACGACGTCGGGGTAAGCTTCGCCGGCCGCGCCATCCTGCGCGGCATTTCCTTCCAGCACAACCCCGGGGAGAAGATCGTGCTGCTCGGGCGCAACGGCTCGGGCAAGACCACGCTGCTGCGAGTCGTCTCCGGCGAGCTCGAGCCGGAGGAGGGGCGCGTGACTCCGGCCAGCGCGCTGTCGGTCGCGAGGCTGGAGCAGATCCTCACCGCGGATCCGCGGAGCACCGTGCTCGACCATTGCCTCAGCGCGTTCCCGCGGTTCCTGGCCATCGAGGCCGAGCTCGCGGAGGCCGGCGACACGCTGTCCCGGGGCGGGGAGGCGGCGCTGGCCCGTTTCCACGAGCTGCAGGAGGCGTACGAGCGCATGGACGGCTACCGCCTCCGCCCGCGTGCGCAGGCGTCCCTGCAGGCGGTAGGCCTCGCCGCCGAGAAGCATGGACGGACTCTGGGATCGCTGTCCGGCGGGCAGCGTACGCGCGTGGCGTTGGTCCGGGCCCTGCTCTCGCCCGCGGAGCTGCTCCTGCTCGACGAGCCGACGAACCACCTGGACCTGCTCGGAGTGGAGTTCCTGGCCACGGAGCTCGCCTCCCGCGAGGGCGCGTTCCTGCTCGTCACCCACGACCGGGACCTGGTGGACCGCGTCGGCGGAGCGATCATCGAGCTCCACGGGGGGCGGCTGGAACGGTACCCGGGCGGCTTCGAGCGCTACCGCCGCGAAAGGGCCCAGCGCCGGGCCCGGCAGCGCAAGGAGTGGGAGCAGCAGCAGGAGGAGATCCAGCGGCAGGAGGAGTTCATCCGCCGCAACATCGCCGGGCAGAACACCCGCCAGGCCCAGGCACGCCAGAAGCTCCTCGACAAGATCGTGCGCCTCGAGCCTCCCGAGCCCGACCCCGGGCCGCTCAGGCTGCGCTGGCCCGAGCGTTCGCGAAGCGGGGACCGCGTCCTGGAGGTGGAGGGGCTCGAAGTGGGGTGGGACAGGCCGCTCCTGCGTGGAGTGGGACTGTTGCTGCGCCGCGGCGACCGCCTCGCGGTGGTGGGGCGCAACGGAGCGGGCAAGAGCACCCTGATGAAGACGCTGGCCGGGCGGATCCCGCAGCTGCGCGGCGGCATCCGGCTCGGAACCGGCGTGGTGGCGGCGTGGTACGACCAGGAGGAGGCCGAGCTGCCCGGAGGGCAGAGCGTGCTGGGGTGCCTGCTGGCGAGCCGTCCCGACTGGGCGCCCGCCGAGGCCCGCTCGTGGGCCGGGCGCTTCGGCTTCTCTGGTGACGCGGCGGAGGCCGACACGGGCACGCTGTCGGGAGGCGAGCGGGCGCGCCTGGCGCTGGCCAGGCTCATCGCCGAGGCTCCCAACCTGCTGCTGCTGGACGAGCCCACCAACCACCTCGACATCGCCACCTGCGAGGTTCTGGAGAACGCGCTCGCGGAGTTCCCCGGAGCCGTGCTGGTGGTGAGCCACGACCGGCGGCTGGTGGAGAGGGTCTGCACGGGTGTGCTCCTCATCGCCGAAGGCACGGCGACGGTGGTGGACCGGGTGTCGGAGGCGTTCGCCCGCATCGGGATGGCCGCACCGGTGCCGCGGGAGCGGGAGGAGGAGACGCGCCCCGCGCGGCGGAGCCCCGTGGAGGAGGAGCGCCGGCGGCTGCGCCGCGACTCAGCGCGGGCCCGGGAGCGCGCCGATGGCCTCGCCGCGGAGCTTGACGGCGCGGAGCGCCGCGGGCGCGAGCTGGACGAGCTGCTGTGCCGGCGGGAGGTGTTCTCCGACCCCGGGCAGGCGCGGACCCTCGCGGCGGAGGCGGACGAGGTGAAGGAGCTCGTCGAGGAGCTCTTCGAGCGCTGGAGCGAGGAGGAGGAGGAGGCTGCCGCTCTGGAGGCGCGCCTCGCCGAGCTCGAGTCCGCGGAGGCCTGAGCCCAGGCGCGCCCGGAAAGAGAAAGGCCCCGTCCGCGAGGGACGGGGCCGGGTTCGAGGCAGCTCCGGAGATCAGAGGATGGCGTTCATGGGGCCCATCTCGCCGGCGCGGATGGCCACGGCCCGGGCCGTGACGTGGGGCAGCACGCGGTAGGCGAAGTGGATCGCGGACTCCACCTTGTTGTGGTAGAACGCGGCGTCGGCGTGCTGGGCGGCGAAAGCCTTCACCGCCTCGGCGTCCGCCGGGTCGACGCCGTGCTCGGCGAGGATGGCGTGGAGCTTCTCCCTCGCGATCCCGGCCTGTTCGAGCAGGAAGTGGGCGCCCAGGACGTCGCCGATCATGTCGAGGAGCGGAACCGAGTTGAGCAGCACGACCATGACGGCGTCGGGGCGCTTGGTGAGCCCCTTGGAGATGTCCTGGATCTGCTGAAGCGCGGCGCCGAGCATCCAGGCCGGCTCCATGAACTGCTTGTCGTTGCGGAGCTTCTTGAAGGTGGCCTCGGCCATGCCGAGGAGCTCTCGCACGGGCTTGCCGCCCTTGGCGGGCAGCTTGCGGGCGACGAGGTCGAGGGCCTGGATGCCGTTGGTGCCTTCGTAGATCGACGCGATCTTGGCGTCGCGGAGGTACTGCTCCGCCGGGTACTCGTTGACGTAACCGTAGCCTCCGTACACCTGGAGGCACCACTCCGTGACGCGGAAGCCCCAGTCGGACGCCCAGGCCTTGCAGATGGGGGTGAGGACCTCGACGTAGGACTGGTAGCGGTCCCGCTCCTCGCCGTCGGTGACGTGGGTCATATCGATGAAGTAGGAGGTCTGCATAAGGAGCGCCCGCATCGCCTGGACGTAGGCGCCGGAGGTGAAGAGCATGCGGCGGACGTCGGGGTGCTCGATGATCGGCACCTGCGGCGCCTCGTGGTCCCGCATCTTCGACCAGTGCCGGCTCTGCAGGCGGGTGCGGGCGTACTCCAGGGCGGCCTGGTGCGAGGCGCCGGCCACCGCGGCGCCCTGGAGGCCGACCTCGATCCGGGCGGGGTTCATCATGTGGAACATGAGCTTCATGCCGTGGTGCTCCTCGCCGAGGAGGAAGCCCTCGCAGGCGTCGTTGGCGCCGAACACCATGGAGCAGGTCGGGGAGCCGTGGATGCCGAGCTTGTGCTCGACGTTGGAGCACACCACGTCGTTGGGCCCGGCCAGGCTCCCGTCGGCGTTGATGCGCACCTTGGGCACGATGAACAGCGAGAGGCCGGCCGTGCCGGACGGCGCCTCCGGGGTGCGGGCGAGAACGGCGTGGATGATGTTCTCGGTGAGGTCCTGGTCTCCGGAGGTGATGAAGATCTTCTCGCCCTGGATGAGGTAGCGGCCGTTGGGCTGCTTGACCGCGCGGGCCTTCGAGGCACCCACGTCGGAGCCCGCCTGGGGCTCGGTCAGGCACATGGTCCCCGCCCACTGGCCGGTGTACATGCGCTCGCAGAAGAGCTGGCGCATCTCGTCGGTGCCGAACTGCTCGACGAGGTAGGCGGCGCCCCGCGTGAGCAGGGCGGTGAGGGACAGCGCCATGTTGGCGCCGAAGAAGATCTCGTTGATGGCGGTCCCGACGGTGTGGGGCAGGCCCATGCCGCCGTACTCCGGGCTGTTGATGCAGCCAACCCAGCCCCCCTCGCGGATCGTCTCGTAGGCGGGATGGAACGACGCGGGCATGAAGACCCGGCCGTCCTCCCAGCGGACCCCCTCGCGGTCACCGTCCACGTTGGTGGGCCCCAGCTGTTCCTGGGCGAGCTTCAGCGCCTCCTGAAGCACCATGTCCACGTCCGAGGCGGCCCACTGAGAGAAGAGCTCGTGATCGAAGAGCTTCTCGCTGGGGAGCCACTCGAAGAGCTGAAACGTGATATCCCTCATGTCAGCCTGATACCCCACGTCGTCCTCCTTCCCGCTCAAGCCATCAGAATGAACGCTCATTCATTTTGCTCGGCACGAGGGCCGAATGCAAGGGGCCCACGTTCGCTCGTGGCGGGGGCCGACGGTGCGGCGCGCGCGGGTGCATAATGCAACGCTGGAGGATCCACAATGGCACGAGCACGCGCGGTGGTCACGGGCGGCGCCGGTTTCCTCGGCTCGCACCTGTGCGAGCGTCTTCTCGCGGATGGCATGGAGGTGGTGTGCATCGACAACCTGCTCACCGGTAACCTCGCGAACGTGGAGCACCTGTTCGGCCGGGACGGGTTCACCTTCGTGAAGTACGACGTGACCAACTACCTCCACGTACCGGGAGAGGTGGCGTTCGTGCTGCACTTCGCGTCTCCGGCCTCGCCCATCGACTACCTGGAGCTGCCCATTCAGACCCTGAAGGTGGGATCGCTGGGAACCCACAAGGCGCTGGGGCTGGCCAAGGCCAAGGGGGCGAGGTTCCTCCTCGCCTCAACGTCCGAGGTCTACGGGGACCCTCTGCTCCATCCCCAGCCCGAGTCCTACTGGGGGAACGTCAACCCCGTGGGCCCCCGGGGCGTCTACGACGAGGCGAAGCGCTTCTCCGAGGCGCTCACCATGGCCTACCACCGCTTCCACGGCGTCGCCACGCGCATCGTGCGGATCTTCAACACCTACGGCCCGCGCATGAGGGTGGGGGACGGACGGGTGGTGCCCACCTTCATCTGCCAGGCCCTCTCCGGACGCCCCCTGACCATTTTTGGCGACGGCTCGCAGACGCGATCGTTCTGCTTCGTGGACGACCTCGTCGAGGGCATCGTCCGGCTGCTCTTCTCCGAGATCTCCGAGCCCGTCAACATCGGAAATCCCGAGGAGATGACGGTGCTCGCCTTCGCCGAGGCGATCCGCGACCTGGTCGATCCGTCGGTGTCCATCGAGCGGCGCGCGCTGCCGGTGGACGACCCCAAGGTGCGGCAGCCGGACATCACCGTGGCCCGGACGCGGCTGGGGTGGAGCCCCCGGGTCACCCTGGAGGAGGGGCTGCGCCGGACCGTGGACCACTTCCGCGAGGTCCACCAAAGCTCCCCCGGCCTGCTGGACGGGGAGGCGAGGCTCACGGTTCAGCCGGCGTCCCGCTGAGAGGGCCGCCCGCCGTGGCGGCGCCGGCGATGGGCCACGATGAGGGTGCGCACGAAGTAGAACGTGGCGATGCCGCCGGCCGCGGCGACGATGGTGGCGCCCACGCCCCACACCAGGAGGAGCGGCCGTAGCCACTCGGCCTGCTCTCGCCAGACATCGGGACGCAGCAGCTGCGCGACGCGCGGCAGGACGACCCGGGGCACGCGGACTCCCGTGATCCAGCGGCCCAGCAGCGTCGCCGCCGGGAAGTAGAGGGGGAACGTCCACGGGTTCATGATCAATGTCCCGAGCAGGACATCCAGCTTGTTGAGCTTGAATGAGAACGCGAGGAGCAGGGCGAGCACCGTGTGCAGGCCGAGGAAAGGGGACAACCCCACCGCGATGCCGATGCCCCAGGCCGCGGCGAGGCGGCTCGGCGGTTCGTGGGTCCCCACCGCCGCCTGCAGGCGGGTTCGGAACCTTTCGGCGAGCCCCCTCACGAGGCCTTCCCGGCCCGGCCTTCGCCGCCGGGCGCGGGCAGGAGGGCCAGACGGAGGATGTCGCTGCCGTCCTCGAGCCAGTGGAAGCGCACCCGGCGTCGCGGGCCCGGGGGCAGGTCGACGAGATCGCGCTGGTTCTCCCGCGGCATGCACACCTCCGAGATGCCCGCGCGCAGAGCCGCCAGCACCTTCTCCTTGATCCCTCCGACGGGAAGCACCTCGCCCCGCAGCGTGATCTCCCCGGTCATGGCGACATCGCGCCGGATGGGCCGGCCGCTCGCGGCGGAGGCCAGGGCGCACAGGACCGTGACGCCCGCCGAGGGCCCGTCCTTGGGGATGGCTCCCGCGGGCACGTGGACGTGGAAGCCGTGGGTGTCGAAGAACGAGGGGTCGATACCGAGCTCCGCGGCGTTGACCCGCAGGTACGACAGGGCGGCCTGGGCCGACTCCTTCATCACCTCGCCCAGGTGGCCGGTGAGGCGGAGCTCTCCCTTCCCGGGCAGGGCCAGGGCCTCGACGTGGAGCACTTCTCCTCCCACCGGGGTCCAGGCCAGGCCGGTCGCGACGCCGACCCGGTCCCGCGAGAGCTGGGCGTCGGGCAGGAGACGAACGGGACCGAGGAGGCGCTCCACGGTCCCCGGCGTGATGCTCCGCGGGGCCTGGCGCCCCTCGGCCACCCGCACGGCGACCTTGCGGCACACCGAGCCGATCTCCCGCTCCAGGTTGCGCAGCCCCGCCTCCCGCGTGTACCCGTTGATGATGTGCCGCAGGCCGGGCTCCGTGAAGCGCACGGCTCCCTCGCCGAGGCCGTTCTCCCGCAGCTGCTTGGGTACCAGGTGGCGGTGCGCGATGTGGAGCTTCTCCTCCTCGGTGTAGCCGGACAGCCTGATGACCTCCATGCGGTCGAGGAAGGCCGGGTGGATGGTCTCGGTCACGTTGGCGGTGGCGATGAACAGGACGGTGGAGAGGTCGTAGGCGACGTCCAGGTAGTGGTCGCGGAAGGTGCTGTTCTGCTCGGGGTCCAGGACCTCGAGGAGCGCGGCGGAGGGGTCGCCCCGTGAGTCGGCGCCGATCTTGTCGATCTCGTCCAGCATGAACACCGGGTTCGATGTGCCGGCCTGGTTGATCCCCTGGAGGACGCGGCCCGGCATGGCGCCCACGTAGGTGCGGCGGTGGCCGCGGATCTCGGCCTCGTCGTGGACCCCGCCCAGCGACAGCCGGACGAAGCGGCGCCCCATGGCCCGCGCCACGGAGCGGCCCAGGGAGGTCTTTCCCACGCCCGGCGGGCCGACGAAGCAGAGGATGGGTCCCTTGCTGTCCTCCTTGAGGGTGCGGACGGCGAGGAACTCGATGATGCGCTGCTTGATCTTCTCGAGGTCCCAGTGGTCCTCGTCAAGAATGCGGCGGGCGTGCTGGAGGTCGAGGTCGTCCTCCGAGAAGGTCGCCCAGGGGAGCCCGGTGAGCCAGTCCAGGTAGGTCCTGATGACCGACGCCTCCGCCGACTCGCTGTTGGTGAGCCGCAGGCGCCGCAGCTGCTTCGTCGCCTCCTGGCGCGCCTCTTCGGGCACCTTCTTCTCGTCCAGCGCGGCCTCGTAGCGCTCGATCTCCTGCTCCACGTCGTCGCTGGCCCCGAGCTCGCGCTGGATCGCCTTGAGCTGCTGCCTGAGGAGGTACTCGCGGTGGGACTTGTCCATCTCGCCCTGCACCTGGGAGGAGATCTCCCGCTGCACCTGCAGCAGCGCGATCTCGTGCTCCAGGTACTCGTTCACCAGCCGCAGCCGCTCCTTGAGGTCGACGGACTCGAGAATGCGCTGGGCGTCGGCGGGCTTGAGCGTCAGGTTCGACGCCACCAGGTCCACCAGGCGCGAGGCGTCGGTGACCGAGCTGGCGATGAGCATGACGTCGGGGGAGATCGACTTCCCGAGCTCCACCACGCGCTCGAACGACGAGCGCACGGTGCGGACGAACGCCTCCAGCTCCAGGTCGCCCTCGTCCGTCGACGGCTCCTCGATCCTGGTCACGCGGGCCTTGAGGTACGGCTCCTCCTGGATCAGGTAGTCGACCCGGGCGCGCGCCACACCCTGGGCGAGGATGCGGATGCGGTTGTCGGGCAGCTTGATCATGCGCACGATGCCGGCGACGGTGCCGACGCCGGGGAGGTCGTCGGCCCCCGGCTCGTCGACGGAGGGATCCTTCTGGGTCAGGAGCAGGATCAGCCGCTGTTCGGCCAGGGACTGGTCCACCGCGGCCACGGAGCGCTCGTCGGAGATGGTGAGCGGCATCATGACGAAGGGGAAGAGGACCTGGTCCTTCAGCGACATGGCCGGAAGAACCTCGGGGATGTTGACGGCTTCCTCGCGGGCGTCCGCGGTGGTGGCTTCTGGATCGCTCATGGCTCCTCTTCGGTGACGGGCACGGGGTGGACGGACCGCCTGCGGTCCTGGACTCGGGGGATGGCGACCTCGAGCACGCCGGCGCGCAGGGTGGCCCGGCACCCTCCTGCGTCCACCGGGCCCGACAGGGCGATCTCGAGACAGAACGACCCCGAGCCCCGCTCCATCTGGTGATAGCGGCGGGCCCCGGACTCGCGGTCGCCCTTCCGGCCGGCAATGCACAGGTCCTGGTCGCACACCGAGACCTCGAGCTGCGCCGCCTCGACGCCGGGCAGGTCCACCCGGACCAGCATGCAGTCGGGTCGTTCGACCACATCCACCGGCGGCGACCATACCGGGCCCTGTCCGGAGGCCCCCGCAGCCAGGAGGCCCAGCAGCTCGTCGATGCGCTGGCTCAGGACCTCCAGCTCGCTGACCGAGGTGATGCGGCGCTTCACTCCCCACCTCCCGGATCGTGACGGAGACGCTCGAGCTCCTCGAGGAACTGCTCCACGTCCTCGAAGCGGCGGTACACGCTGGCGAAGCGGACGTAGGCGACCTGGTCGAGCTCGCGGAGGCGGTCCATGACGATGCGGCCGATCTCCTCCGACGGGATCTCCCGGTCGTCCTTGCGGTTGAGCGCGCCCTCCACGGCGTCGGCGGTGTCCTCGAGCTGCCGGGAGGTGACGGACCGCTTCTCGCACGCCCGCAGCAGGCCCCCGAGGACCTTGGCGCGGTCGTAGGGCTCCCGGCGGCCGTCGCGCTTGACGACCAGGGCGGGGACCTCCTCGATGCGCTCGTAGGACGTGAACCTCCTGCCGCAGCTCAGGCACTCCCTGCGGCGGCGGACCTGGCTGCCCTCGGCGAGCTCGCGGGAGTCCACCACCCGGTCCTCGGCGTGGCCGCAGTAGGGACAGCGCATCTCAGGGCTCCTCTTCTTCCCGACGTCCGGCGTCACCCATGCGGCGCACCCGGGCGAAGCTGAGACCGTACGCGGCCATGGTGGCGAGCCCGATCAGGGTGATGGGGAAGAACGAGACGGCGTGGTGGACGAGGGCGAACGCCGACGCCGTGCCGAGACCGAGGCCGAACATCTCGGTGAGGGCGAACTGCGTCACGGCGTGGAAGCCGCCGACGCCGCCGGGGGTCGGCACGGACAGCCCGATGACGGAGACGGTGATGAGGATGTAGGTCTCCCCGAAGCCGAACCTGAGGCCGAACGCCAGCGCCAGCGCCGCCACCTGCAGACCGATGACGGCCCACACCGCCAGGCTCCACAGGGCGAGCTGAACGAGCTGGACGGGCTTGCGGACGACCTCGACGCCGTCGAGCACGTGCCGGAGGAAGCGCTCCGCGGGCTCGCGCCAGCGTTCGGGGACGAGGCGGGAGGCGCGCGCCACGGCGCCCTCCCGGTAGTGGAGGAGCAGGAGGATCACGGCGACGCCCACGAGGAGGCCGGCGGCGATGATGTCGGCGCCGCGGCGCAGCGGCACGATCCACGCGGGGGTCAGGGGCGAGCGCGCCGCGAACACGGCGACGCTGAACAGGACCACCACCGTGGCCAGGTCCGCCAGGCGCTCGGTGACGATCGAGGCCAGGGTTCCCGCCGCCGGCAGCCCGCTCCGGCCCGAGAGCAGGAGCGGACGCACGACCTCGCCGGCCCTGGCGGGGAGCACCGTGGAGGTGGCGAATCCGGCGGCGGTGCAGCCCCACAGGTCCTGGACGCTGGCGTGGCCCACCGGCGAGAGGATCACGCCCCAGCGCAGCGCGCGCAGGAAGTAGGAGAGGAGGGCGAGGGCGATGGAGACCGCGAGCCAGCCTGCGTGGATCCCCTCGATGCGGTGGACGACCTCCCCGAGGGGCGCCCGCCACAGGAAGTAGGCGAACAGCCCCACCGCGAGCAGCAGGCTCGCGGCCACCTTCCACGCACGTCCCCTCGTTGCTCCCGACACGGCCCTAAGGGTAGTATCGGTCGACCATGAGGGCAACCGACGGGATCCTGGTGGCGTCCCACGCGGACTGTGCGCTGCACCGTCCCACGCTGGGGCATCCGGACCGGCCGGAGCGCCTCGTGGCGGCGATCGCGGGCAGCGCGCTGCCCGACGCGCGCCCCCTGGAGGTGAAGGTGGATCCCCGCCTCCTGCGGACCGCCGTCGAACGGGTCCACGACCCGGGCCTGCTCGCCCGCCTCGACGCAGCGTGCCGGACGGCTCCGGGCATCTTCGATTCCCCCGACAACCCGGTCAGCACGGGCACGGCCGCTGCGGCGCGCGCCGCAGCGGCGGCCGTGGTGGCCGGTGCCGGGGCCCTCCTCGCCGGGCAGGGCAGGACGGTCTGGGCGCCGGTGCGTCCCCCGGGGCACCACGCGCTACGGGGGCGCGCCATGGGCTTCTGCTTCCTCAACAACGCCGCCATCGCGGCGGAGGAGCTCCTCGCCGGCGGCGCCGGCCCGGTAGCGGTCGTCGACTTCGACGTCCACCACGGCAACGGCACCCAGGGTCACTTCTGGCTGCGCGACGATGTCTACTACCTCTCGGTGCACCGGTACCCGTTCTTCCCCGGCAGCGGCGGGGCCGACGAGGTCGGGGAGGGGAGGGGGCGGGGTTTCACGCGAAACCTTCCGCTGGTCGAGGGCGCCGGGAACGCCGTCTTCCTCGAGGCGCTCACCGCCGGGCTCGAGGATCTGGTGACGGCCGTCACACCCCGAGCCTGGGTGATCTCCGCGGGCTTCGACGGCCACCGCGACGATCCGCTCGGCGGCATGTCGCTCACCGGAGAGGGCTTCGAGGCCGTCGGGAGGCTCATCTCGGGGGCCCGCGGGGGCTCTCCGATGCTCGCGGTGCTGGAAGGCGGATACAATCCAGAAGCCCTGCAACGGTCGGTTCACAGCTTCCTGTCGGGGCTCTCGAATATCGCTGGCTCTTGACTTTCTGGGGTTGTGCCTGTAGTTTTTACCGAAAGAGGCCTTTGTGCAGAGCACGAAACCAGGAGGGTTGACGATGCGCAGAGTATACCGGAATGGGGCGGTACTGGGAGTGTGCCTGCTCGTAGCATCGGCTGCAGCGGCGGGCACCATCACCCGACGCGGCACGATCACCCCGACGGCCCAGACCATCTGGAGCCTCGACTCACCGGCGGAAGGAGCGACCGTTTACGGGATCGTTCCCGTCCGCGGTTTCGTGATCAATCCTGTACGCGGCATCGCGGAGGTCACGCTGCTCGTCGACGGCACTCCGGTGCACGACGCGGACCTGAATCAGCCGCGGATGGACGTGCGGCTGAAGTATCCGGGATTTCAAGGTGAGACGTTCCCGGACAACGCCGGTTTCGCGACGTCGTTTCTGGCCTCCAATTTCGCCGACGGCGAGCACACCGTCGCAGTCCGGGTGACCTACGCGGACTCGACCCTCGCGGCGGGTGACACGGTCACCGAGGTCCTCGGCGAGCGCACCGTGGTGGTGGACAGCACCATCAATCAGGCGCCTCTCGGGGGCATCGACAGCCCGAGGGACCCCGGGACCGTCGGCATGACCGACTACGTCCACGGCATCTTCCCCGTCACCGGGTGGGCCATCGACGACCAGGGCATCCGGCTGGACATGGACGGCAACGGCCACCCCATCGCCGCCATCGAGGTGATGGTCGACGAGAAGTCGGTGGGGCAGTCGCTCTACATGCTGCCCCGCCCGGACGTGGCGAACGCGTACCCTGACGTGGCCGGCGCCGTCAACTCCGGCTACCAGATGAACCTCAACACGGCCAAGTTCGACAACGGGATGCACACCATCTCGGTGCGGGCCTGGGACATCCTGGGCAAGAGCCGGGTGCTGGGCGCCCGCACGGTGGTGTTCGACAACACGGCGGCGACCACCGGCCCCATCGGCGCCATCGACTTCCCGATGCCGAACGCCCACCTCTTCTCCACGTCCTGTCAGCCCAACAGCGGCTTCCCCTCCGGCGTCGAGTACGCCCCGGGGCACCGCATCGAGTGGATCTCGGGGTGGGCGCTGGCCCAGGACCAGGGCGGCATCCAGTCGGTCAAGCTCTACATCGACGGCTCCGGCCTCGGCACCGGCGGCGCGGCCCTGAAGAGCACCAACACCGACTGCGAGTACGTACCGCAGTTCTCGCCGCTGCCCGCCGTGAACTGCTACGGCCTCTACGCCCGGCCCGACGTGCTGTACGACTACCCGCAGTTCGCCGACGACGCCAAGTACTCCGGCTTCTTCTTCGCCCTCGACATGGACGTGGTGCTCAAGGACCTCACGGTCGGGCTGCACCACCTCCAGGTGCGTGCGGTGCCGGTGCACGGGGACGCCGTGACCATCGGCGAGATTCCCATCATCGTGGAGTGCCCGCCGACGAACCGGCCCAGCTTCGGCGACCTGGAGTCGCCCACCGTCATGGAGGCGATGCAGGGCTCAGAGGTGCTCAAGGGCTGGGTCCTGGACTTCGACGGCGTGGTCCGTCTCAACGTCTACGTCGACGGCCTGCTGGACGGTAGCCTGACGACGGGCTCGCCGACCTTCCGCATGCCGCGGGCGGACCTGGCCACCAGGTACCCGTTCTACCCGACGTTCTACTGGAACTACGTGGGCTTCGAGTACACGCTGGACACCACGCGGTACACGGACGGCGTGCACCAGATCGTGCTCGAGACCGTGGACGCCGCCGGCGGCACCAACTACTGGGTGCAGCGCCCGGTGGCGTTCGACAATCCAAGCTGAACCGCGCCAGATGCGACGACCCCCGCCCCGGAACCGTTCCGGGGCGGTTTCGTTTCGGGGTCCGTTGCGGTTACGATGCCCCTCTCGCGGGAGGATGCGATGCAGGCACTGCTCGTCACAGGTCAGGGAGGGTTCGAGAAGCTCGAGGTCAGGGAGGTCCGGGACCCGGAGCCGGGCCCCGGCGAGGTGGTGGTCGCCCTGCGCGCGGCCGCCCTCAACCACCTGGACCTCTTCGTCCTCTCGGGTCTGCCCGGGGTCCCTCCCTCGTTTCCCCACGTGCCCGGCGCCGATGGCGCCGGTGTCGTCGCCCGGGTGGGGGAGGACGTCCAGGGATGGAAGGCCGGCGACGAGGTCGTCATCAACCCGGGGGTCTGGTGCGGTTCCTGCGAGTTCTGCCGCCGCGGAGAGGAGTCGCTCTGCGTCCGCTTCTCCCTGCTCGGTGAGCACCTGCCCGGCACCTTCGCCGAGCTCGTCAAGGTTCGTGCGGCCGCCCTCGGATCTCGGCCCGGCCACCTGAGCTGGGCGGAATCCGCGGCGTTTCCTCTGACGTTCTTGACCGCGTGGCGGATGCTCGTGACCCGGGGGCGGCTGGCCGCCGGGGAGACGGTGCTGGTCCACGGCATCGGGGGTGGCGTGGCGCTGGCCGCCCTGACGATCGGAAAGAAGCTCGGCGCCACGGTCTTCGTGACATCGTCCAGTGACGCCAAGCTCGAGGAGGCGGGCAGGATGGGCGCGGACCTCGCCCTCAACTACACGCAGCGCGACATCGCCAGAGAGATCCGGGCGGTGACGGGCAAGCGCGGTGTGGACGTTGTGGTCGAGACCACCGGCGACGCAACCTGGCTCAGCTCGCTGAAGTCCGCCGCCAAGGGAGGCAGGATCGTGACCTGCGGCGCCACGACGGGACCGAACCCGGCCGAGGAGATCAGACTCGTGTTCTGGAACCAGCTCTCGATCCTCGGCTCGACGATGGGCTCGGCGACGGACTGGCGGGCGATGGTGGAGGCGGTGGAGCGGTGGCAGATCCACCCGGTGATCGACCGGGTCCTCCCCCTCGAGCGGGGGCGCGAGGCGTACGAGCGGCTCGCCGGCCGCGACCACTTCGGCAAGCTCGTGCTGTCCATCGGTGAAGAGGCGGCGCGGGAGGCGGGACCCCGGTGAGCGGACGGCATGCCCTGAACCGGCCGCAGCCGCGTGTCCTGCCGCGGCCGGAGCACCCGGTCTCACGCAGCCTGATCTCGGAGCACGCGATCAAGGTGATGTACCGCCTGCACCGCTCCGGCTTCCTCGGGTACCTCGTCGGCGGCGCCGTCCGCGACCTCATGCTCCACCGCCGGCCCAAGGATTTCGACATCGGCACCGACGCGCGCCCGCAGCAGGTGAAGCAGCTGTTCCGCAACGCCCGCCTCATCGGCCGGCGCTTCAGGCTGGCCCGGATCCTGTTCAACGACGAGGTCGTCGAGGTCGCGACCTTTCGCCGCTCCCCGGAGCCTCCGGACGACGAGGAGGCCGAATCCGCCGACGTCCTGGCGCCGATCAGGGAGGGGGAGGAGTTCGGCACGCCGGAGGAGGACGCCTGGCGGCGCGACTTCACCGTGAACGGGCTCTTCTACAACATCGCCGACTTCTCGGTCATCGACTACGTGGGAGGGCTCGAGGACCTGGAGGCCGGGGTGATCCGGACCATCGGCGACCCCCTCGTGCGGTTCCAGGAGGACCCGGTGCGCATGATGCGGGCGGTGGAGTACTCTGCGCGGCTCGGCTTCCGCATCGAGGAGCCGACGGTGGCGGGGATCGACACGCTGCGCGGCGAGATCCACCGCGCGGCGCCCGCGCGGATCGGCTACGAGCTCCTCGAGAGCCTGTCCGGCGGACAGGCGGCTCCGATCTTCCGCGGCCTTCACGACAGCGGCCTCCTGGCCCTGGTGGTGCCCGAGGCCGATCATGCCGCGGAGGTGCCGGGAGCGCCGAGCCTGTGGGACCTCCTCGGCCAGGCCGACGCTCTGGCCGGGAACGGAGGGCGGCTCGGGAACGACGCGCTGCTGGGCCTGCTCTTCCTGCCCGGGCTGTGGCCGCTCATCCGCGAGGCCGCGGCGGGCCGGCTCCGCCTCCCGGAGCTGGAGCGCGCGGTCCGCGACGCCCTGGCGGAGCCGTCGCTCCGGCTCGCGCTGTCCAACTTCCGCGTGCATCTCCTCCGCTACGGCTTCTTCCTGCTCCCGCGGCTGCTCAGCCCGCCTCGCCAGGGAAAGCAGGCGATCCGCACGGTCCGGCACGACGCATTTCCCGTGGCCTGGCAGCTCGCCGGGGTCGTCCGGGCGGTGACCGGCGAGGGCGGTGCGGCGATGGAGGAGTGGGAGCGGGCGGTGGCCCGGGTGAACGCCGGTCTCGCCCCGGTGGCCAACACGACGGCCCCGCCCTCCGCCCGCCGGCGGCGCCCGCGGCGGCGGCGGGGGCGCGGCAAGGCGACCGGAGCCACAGAGTGAGAGATGCGGCGGACGGTGACGGCACCAGGGCCTCGGCGGGGGAACGGAGCCGACGCGACGGGGGTGGTACGGTGAGCCGCGGCCGGATCGTTCTGGTGGACGACGACGACGGCTCCCGCTCGGCGATGGCCACGGGGTTGCGCCGGGTCGGCTACGAGGTGGTCGAGCTCGACAGCGGCGAGGACGCCGTGGCGCTCCTCGAGGGTTCCAGCGGGTTCGACGCCCTGGTCACCGACGTCCGCATGCCGGGCATTGACGGCTACGAGGTCGTGCGGCGTGCAAGGGAGCTGCGCTCCGGTGTCGCGATCCTGATGGTCACCGCGTTCGGCGACGTGGACGGGGCTGTGAAGGCTCTCCAGGGCGGCGCCGACGACTACCTGACGAAGCCCGTCAACCTCATGGAGCTGCGCCGGCGGGTCGAGCTCCAGCTGGAGCGGCGCTCCCTCAGCCGCGAGACGCGCGAGCTCAAGGAGAGGCTCGAGAAGTTCTTCGGCTTCGGTAACATCATCGGCCGGTCGGAGGCCATGGAACGGGTGATCGAGCGGGTGCGCGTCGTCGCGCCGGCCCCCAGCACCGTTCTCATCGTCGGCGAATCGGGCACGGGCAAGGAGCTCATCGCCAACGCGATCCACGAGCACTCGCCGAGGACCGGGGCCCGCTTCGTCGCCCTCAACTGCGGGGCCATCCCCGGCGAGATCCTGGAGGCCGAGCTGTTCGGCCACGAGCGGGGAGCGTTCACCGGCGCGCACCAGCGGCGCATCGGCAAGATCGAGTCGGCCCACGGCGGCACCCTGTTCCTCGACGAGATCTCGGAGCTCTCCGCCGACCTCCAGGTCAAGCTGCTCCGGGTGCTCGAGGAGCGGAGGATCACCCGGGTCGGCGGCAACGACGAGATCCAGGTGGACTTCCGCCTCGTCGCGGCCACCAACCGCGACCTCGAGGGCGAGGTGCGGATCGGCCGGTTCCGCCAGGACCTCTACTACCGGCTCAAGGTCGTCACCATCGCGCTGCCGTCGCTGCGCCAGCGTCCCGAGGACATTCCACTGCTGGTCAATCACTTCGTGGAGCGCTTCAACGACCAGCTGGGAAGACACGTGACCCGGGTAGCGCCGCAGCTCCTCGCGCTGCTCCGCGAACTGCCGTGGCCCGGCAACGTCCGCGAGCTGCGCAACGTCGTGGAGAACATGGTGCTGTTCGCCGGCAAGGACGAGCTCACCCTGGGGGACCTTCCCCCGGAGTTCCGCGCCGGGGCCGGCCTCGCCCCGGTTCCGCCGGAGCCGGGTCAGGCGTGGCAGCCGCGTCCCATGGCAGACCTGGAACGGGACGCCATCCTCCGGACACTGGAGTACACCAGCGGCCACCGCGCCCGGGCGGCGCAGCTCCTGGGCATCGGGTTGAGGACGCTGCAGCGCAAGCTCAAGGAGTACGGCGCCCTCGGACCCGGCGAAGAGGGCGAGGATTGAAGCCAGGGAGGGTCCATGGAGCTTCCGACCAGTGTGCTCATCTACAGCAGCATCCTGAACCTGAGCGGAACGCCGGGCACGCTGTTCGCCGTGCGCACCGACGGGACCTACGAGCTGCGCATGGCGAGCCAGGGGCGTCAGCACACGGTGCTGCTGCCGGTCTGCCAGACGGGGCTCGTCTTCGCCGAGCCCGAGGCCGAGATCGTGACGGCGATGGACATCGAGCGCTGACGGCGCTCAACGTGCGGGGGAAGCGAACCCGGCCTCGGCCAGGATCCTGGCGTGGTCGAAGGCCAGCTCGACGCCGCCGAGCTCCCTGAACCACCGCACCTCGGCGGCATCATCACCGCTGCGGGCGGTGCCTCCCGTGACCCGGCACAGATAGACCGCCGAGGCCGTGTGGCGTCGCGGGTCGCGGGCGGGATCGGAGTAGACACCGAGGAGCTCCACGGTCTCCACCAACAGCCCCGTCTCCTCCTGCGCCTCCCGCCGGCATGCCGTCTCGCAGCTCTCGCCCACGTCCACGAAGCCGCCCGGGAGCGCCCAGCTCCCCTGGTAGGGGGGGTTGCGCCGGCGGATCAGGATCACTCCGAGGATGGGGTCGGCGATGACGGCGTCCACGGTGAGGGAGGGTGTCTCGGGTCTGGGCACGGGGCTCTCCTTTCCAGGCGGCCCCGTCACCGCTCCCCCGACCCGCTTCCGGGGGCCGCGGGCGGCGGGCCGCAGACGGCGCGCAGCTTCGCGAGGAGCGTCGAGGTGGCCAGGTGTGGCCGCTCCGGGTCCCGCCAGGCGAGGGCGGCGGCGCCCTCCGCGACCCGGGGCGAGGCGATCTCCGCGACGAAGGGCTGCACCGTGATGCGACGGTGGGTGATGGTGTGCCTCACCGGCGGCCGCAGCTGGAGGCGGCCGCTGAGTCCGAGGTCGTCCATGAGCGCGCCGGCCACCGTCCCGGCGCGGCGGCCGGGGGCCACCGCGGCGAAGGGAGGGAGCCACAGGCCCCCGAGCAAGAGGTGGTCGTCCACCCGGCGCAGGAGGACGGCGCCGTCGGCGCGCCGCACCCACAGGGCGACCCACTCCCGGGCCTCCGGAGCCCTCACCCGCCGGGGCAGGGGGAACGCCCCGGGGGAGCCGAGCTCGCGGGCGTGGCAGCCCTCTGCCAGGGGACAGCGGCCACAGCGGGGGATGCCGGGGACGCACACCCGCGCGCCAAGCTCCATCAGCGCCTCCCAGAGCGCCGGTTCCGGATGAGCGGCGTGGAGCGACCGGGCGAAGGCGTCGGCGTTCGCGGTGAGGGTCGGACTGCCCAGGGGCAGCGCCAGGCCGAGGTGCCGCGCTGCCACCCGTGCCACGTTGCCGTCCACCGGAGGGTCCCCGCCGCCGAAGGCGAACGCCGCGACGGCGGCGCTGGTGTACGCCCCGATCCCCGGCAGCGCCGCCAGGGCGGCGCGGGTCCGGGGCCAGTCTCCGAGGCCGGCGACGGCGCGCGCAGCCGCGTGGAGGTGGCGGGCCCTGCGGTAGTAGCCGAGACCGGAGAAGGCGCGGATTACGTCGTCGGTGCCCGCGGCGGCCAGCTCGCCCACGGTGGGGAAGCTCGCGAGGAAAAGACGGAACGCGTCGACGACACGCTCCACCCGGGTCTGCTGGAGCATCACCTCGGAGACCAGCACCCGGTAGGGATCGCGGGGAAACGGTCCCCGCCACGGCAGCGGACGCTGCTGCGCCTCGAACCAGCTCAGGAGGGCGTCGGCGTCCATCGCCGGAGTGTAGCGCGGCGGCGGAGCGGAAGGCGCGCGGACCGCCCGGCCGCGCTAGAATCGGCGGGTGAGCGAGACAACGGCGAGCGCGTGTCCGGCCTGCGGGGGGTCGGGGTGGGTCATCGCGGCCCGGAACGGCCACGAGGTCGCGGTGCGCTGCGAGTGCAGGAAGGGCGCCCGGCGCGACCGACTCCTCGCGGTGAGCCGCATCCCGGCCCGGTACGAGCACTGCACCATCGACGGTTTCGAGATCTGGGACACGGACGAGGCGGGGAAGCGGCTGCTCCAGCAGGCCAGGCGCAAGACCAAGGAGTTCGTGGACTGCTTCCCCTCCGTCTCGAAGGGCCTGCTGTACATCGGCAAGACGGGCACGGGAAAGACGCACCTGGCCGTCGCGGCGCTCCGCGAGATCGTCCTGACGAAGGGGAAGGGGGGCCTGTACGCCAACGCCATCGACCTGGTCCAGGAGCTCCAGATGACGTTCGACCACACGGGGCGGCCGCGAGAGGAGATCATCACGCCCGTGGTCGAGGCGCCGGTGCTGGTGCTCGACGAGCTCGGGGCGGGCAAGCCGAGCCCCTGGGTCCAGGACCTCTTCTACTACATCATCAACTCGCGCTACATGGCGGAGCGGATCACCCTCTTCACGACCAACTACTCCGACTTCCCGAAGAGCCGCGGAGCCGGGCTCATGAGGACGGAGGAGAGCCTCGCGGACCGCATCTCCGCGCCGCTGCGCTCGCGGCTGTACGAGATGTGCGATCTGGTGGAGATCCGCTGCGAGGGTGACTACCGGGAGCGCGCCGCGGGCTCTCGCAGGAGGCGGGCGTGAGCCTCCGCAGGACAGCGGGCGCCGTCGCGCTGCTCGCGCTGGGGGTGGTGGGATGCCGCAGTGCGGCGCCGCCGGTGGTGGCGCCGCCGGCTCTGGTGCCGGTGGCGACCCCGGCGCCGGTGCCCGCGCCCGTTGCCACGCCCCGGCCGCTGCCCGCTCCGCCGCCGCGGCAGCCGGCGATTCCGGCACGGACCGACATGGCCCCGCCCCTGGTGCGCATCCTCCTCGCCCAGGGGCCGGAGGTCTCGCTGGACGACCCCGGGCGGCGCTACGCCTGCGTCGTCGACGGGCGGCCCGTGGAGATCCGGGGGCCCGTCACCGCCACCGCCAGAGGGGGCGTCAACGGCTTCCAGGTCGGAGCCTTCGGCCAGCCCGACAATGCGCGGGCCCTGGTGGTGAGGCTGCAGGCGGCGGGGTTCGATGCCCGCAGCAGCACCTCCGGAGGGCTCACCCGGGTCGTGGCAGCGGGTTCGGCGGAGGAGGCTCCGGCTTCCCTCGCCGCCCGGCTGGCCGCCGCCGGCTTTCCGGCGCCCGGCGCGGCGGTCGTGGTCAGCGCCGGCCAGGTGGAGGTGGTCGGGGAGGCCGGCGCCACCCTGCAGGGCGAGCGGATCCGCCTGGTGCCGCTCGACCCGCTGCCGTGCCGGATGGGACGAAGCGCCTACCGCGGCGGCTTCGACCTGCGGGCGACGCAGGCGGGGGTCGGCCTGATCAACGTGCTCTCCCTCGAGAGCTACCTTCGGGGCGTCGTGCCCTCCGAGATGGGGCCGGCGCGGTTCCCGGCGCTCGAGGCGCTCAAGGCTCAGGCGGTGGCGGCCCGGACCTATGCCGTGGCCCACCTCGGGGACCACGAGGACGAGGGCTACGACCTGTGCGCCACCCCGGCCTGCCAGGTCTATGGCGGCGTCGACGCCGAGCGCCCGCTCACGGACCGGGCGGTGGCCCGGACGGCCGGCGTGATCCTGACCTGGCAGGGGGCTCCCATCGATGCCATGTACCAGTCCACCTGCGGCGGCCACACCGAGGACGCCGCGGCGATCCTTCCCGACCGGGCGGCGCCGTACCTCGTGGGTGTCCCGTGCCGCGCGGAGAGCACGGTGCGGGTGACGGGAACGGGCGGGGCGACCGGCTGGATGGGCCCGGTAGAGAGGCTCGCCGCGGTGGCGGGACGGGTCGCCGCCATTGCGGGCGTCGCGGCGGAGCCGCGCGCGCTGGCCTCCCGGCTCGGCGGCCGCCCGGCGGGTCCGGGGATTGCCGGCCTGCTGCACGCCTTCGGACTGGACGACGCCCTCATCCTGCTCCACGGAACCGCGGGCACCGACGAGCGGCGCGAGGTGCTGGCGCTGCTCGACACCTTCAGGCTGCCCCTCGACGCGCCCGACGGCACCATGAGCGCCGCGGCCTGGAACCTCGCCCTGGTGCTGCGGCTCGCCCAGGTGGCGGGGGCGGTGCGCACCGTCGACGGGCGCGTGCTGGCGGACCCCGCCGGGGTGCGGGTGGTGGCCGACAAGGACGGGAGCGTCACCGAGCTGACCGGGCGCGAGATGGTCCTGGAACGGCGCGGCGGGACGTTCCGCCGTACCGACGTCACGGTGCGTGCCGGGGCACCCGCGACGCTGTGGTGCGTCGGCGACCGGTGTCCGGCGGTGGAGATCGAGCGCTGGGAAGAGGCCGACTCCGGATCGGCGTGGTCGTGGTGGCTGCGCGACGTGCCGCTCGGGCAGGTGTCCCGGGCGCTTGGGCTCCCCGGCGTCACGGGGCTCGAGGTCGCGCGCCGCGGCGTGTCCGGCCGCGCGCTGGCCGTCTCCGTGGCCGCCGCGGCCGGGAGGCGCGAGGTGGACGGTTTCGCGTTCCGGCGGGCACTGGACCTGCCGGACACCCTTTTCGTCGTGACCCTGAGGCGGACGCCCGACGGCACCGTGGCCCACTTCGTCGGCCGGGGCTGGGGACACGGTATCGGTCTGTGCCAGAACGGAGCCTTCGGCCTCGCCCAGGCCGGGGAGACCTTCGGCGAGATCCTGGCCACGTACTACACTGGCGCAACCCTGTCCACGTGGCCGGGGAGCGGGAAGGGGAGTCAATGAGCGAAGCCGACGCCGAGAGCGTGACGCAGATCCGGGAGATGGTTCGCGCCTTCGCGCGCACGGAGATCGGTCCCCACGTCCGGGCCTGGGACGAGGAGTCCCGCTGCCCGGTGGACGTCCTGCACCGCCTCGGCGAGCTCGGCATCCTCGGCGTGATCTTTCCCGAGGAGTACGGAGGCGCCGGGCTGGACTACCGGCACTACGTGGCCGTCATCGAAGAGCTCGGCGCCGTCGAAGGCGGTGTGGCGCTCACCGTCGCGGCACACAACTCGCTGTGCACGAACCACATCTTCAAGTTCGGCGACGACGCACAGAGACGGCGCTGGCTGCCGCGCCTGACCAGCGGAGAGATGCTGGGCGCGTGGGGTCTCACCGAGCCGGGCGCCGGCTCCGACGCCGGGGGCACGCGGACCGTGGCGGAGCGGGACGGTGGCGGGTGGGTGCTCCGCGGCAGCAAGAACTTCATCACCAACGCCTCCGTCGGCGGCGTCGTCGTGGCGATGGCCCGGACCTCCCCTGGCACCGACCATCGCGGGATCTCGGCCTTCGTCGTGCCCCTCGACAACCCGGGAGTGAGCGTCGGGAAGCATGAGGACAAGGTGGGGATGCGGCTCTCCGACACGGCGTCGCTGATCTTCGACGACTGCCGGGTGGGGCCCGATGCGCTCCTCGGCGAGGTGGGCGACGGCTTCCGGCAGGCCATGGTGGTGCTGGACGGGGGCAGGATCTCCATCGCGGCGCTGAGCGTGGGGATCGCCAGGGGCGCGTTCGAGGCGGCCCTGGACTACGCCCGCCAGCGGGAGCAGTTCGGCCGGCCTATCGCCAGCTTCCAGGCAACCCGCTTCAAGCTTGCCGACATGGCCACCGAGCTGGACGCGGCCCGCCTCCTCACCGAGCGTGCGGCCGTCGCCAAGGATGCCGGCGAGACCACCACGCTGATGTCCTCGCAGGCCAAGCTGTACGCCTCCGAGGTGGCGGTCAGGGTGGCCGAGCAGGGCGTGCAGATCCACGGTGGCTACGGCTACATCAAGGAGTACCCTGCGGAGAAGTTCTGGCGAGACAGCAAGCTCTGCACGATCGGCGAGGGCACGAGCGAGATCCAGCGGCTCGTCATCGCCAGGGAGCTGCTGGGGTCCTGAGCCCTGTGGCCGTTGCCCAGACGCTGGCCGACGAGGTGCGCGGCGGGAAGCTGCGCGGCATCTCGAGGGCGCTGAGCCTGGTGGAGCAGGGCGGCGCGGAGGCGGAAGCCCTCATGGCCGCCCTTCGGCAGCCGGAGCGCCAGGCGCGCCTGCTGGGCGTGACCGGCGCCTTCGGTGTGGGCAAGAGCACCCTGGTGGAAGCGCTCGGCACGGCGCTGTTGCGGCGAGGGGAGAAGGTCGCCGTGCTGGCGGTCGACCCGTCGAGCCCGTTCACGGGGGGCGCGCTTCTAGGTGACCGGATCCGCATGAACACCCTCGCCGCCCTGGGCGGTTTCGTCCGCTCGATGGCGACCCGGGGAGCACTGGGAGGGCTGGCGGCGGCGGCCGCGGACGCCGTCGACGTGCTCGAGGCGGCGGGCTTCTCCTGGGTTGTGGTGGAGACCGTCGGCGTCGGGCAGGACGAGGTGGACGTCGCCATGGAGGTGGAGACGGTCGTCGTGACGCTCATGCCCGGGGCGGGGGACGACGTGCAGACTGCCAAGGCCGGGCTGCTCGAGATCGGCGACGTGTTCGCCGTGAACAAGGCGGATCGTCCCGGCGCCGACGCGGTCGTCGCGGCGCTGGAGGGCATGCTCGACCTCGCCCCGGCCGCACGCTGGCGTCCCCCGGTGGTGCGCACGGCAGCGCGCAGCGGAGAAGGCGTGGAGGGGTTGCTTGAAGCCGTCGAGGCGCACCAGCGCCACCTGGACGAGGCCGGACGGCGCGAGGAGAAGCGGCGGCGGCGCCTGGCGCACCGGATCGAGAAGCTGCTGGCGGCCCTCGTGGTGGAGCGGACCCGGCGCCTGGACGGTGCCCGGCGGGCGGCCATCCTCTCCGAGTGCGGGGACGGCGGCCTGGACCCCTACGCCGCCGCGCGCCGCCTGTTCGCCGCCCTGTTCGAGGAGAGACCATGAAGACCATCGATCACATCGGCATCGCCGTCCGTTCCATCGAGGAGCGCGTGGGCCTCTACCGCGCCCTCGGCCTGGAGCCACGCGGCGGCGAGGAGGTGGCGGGCCAGAAGGTTCGTGTCGCGTTCCTGCCCGTGGAGGGGACGCGCCTGGAGCTGCTCGAGCCCACGGCGGAGGATTCGCCGGTGGCGGCGTTCATCGCCAAGCGTGGCGAGGGGCTGCATCACATCTGCTTCCGGGTGGAGGACATCCGGGCGACCATGCGGCAGCTGGAGGCGGAGGGCTTCCAGCTCCTCTCCCCCGAGCCGCTCCCAGGGGCCCACGGCAGCCTGGTGTGTTTCGTCCATCCCCGTTCCGGCGGTGGCGTGCTCATCGAGCTGGCCCAATCGCCGGGGCCCTGAGCCATGAGCCCCGGCGACCTCGTCGTGGTCTCCTGCGGCGCTCCCAGGGAGAAGTTCTGGGGCGTGCTGGAGGCGCTGGACGTGGCCGGCGTCACCCTGCGCGCGGTGGCCCTGGAAGCCTTCGATGACTGGATGCGCCAGTTCGTCACCGGCGCCCCTGTCCTGCTGGGCTCGGTGACCCTCTTCCTGCCGGCGCACCGGTTGGAGCGCGTCGAGCTCGACGAGAGCAGCGAAGGCGCGGAGGGTCTCGGCGACCGCTTCCTGCGCCTGACGCGGCGCGACCCGGTGGAGGCGCTCCGTTCGCGGCGGTGCCCTCAGCCCTCGCGGGGGGAGTGTCCGGAGACGTAGGCCATGTGAGCCGCCAGAGCGCGGAGGATGGCCAGCTCCCGGCGGGTTGGCACGCTCCGCCCCACCCAGCGTCTCAGCTGGTCCATCACCCTGTCCGGGTTCGCGGGGTCGAGGAAGCCGGTGTCCAGCAGCACGCCACGGAGCTGTCCGAGGGCCGCGTCGAGCTCCCCGGCGGAGGCCGGGCCGTCCATCTCGCCGCGCGGCCGCGGGACCTGGAAGGAGTCGGGCGCCAGGGCTGCCGTGACGATTCCCACCGCCTGCGCCAGATTGAGCACCGGTGCCGCTGGGTTGGTCGGGACCGTGAGCAGCATGGTGCAGGCCCGCAGCTCCTCGTGGGACAGGCCGCTGCGCTCCGGGCCGAACACCAGCGCGACCCGCTCCGCGCCGCTGCCGGCCAGGCGCATGCGCACCTCGGAGGGGGTCTCCAGCCCCCGCGGATCACGGTTCCTGGAGGACGTGGTCGCCACCACCGCGTCGGCCTCCGACACGGCCTCGGCCAGGGAGTCCACCGTCCTCACGTCGACCACGTCCTCGCACCCCGTCGACATTCGCATGTACTCGATGTCCTCCATGGAGCAGGAGGGATTGACGAGGACGAGGCGCGCGACCCCGAGGTTGGCGGCGACGCGGACGGCGGACCCCAGGTTCCCGGCGTAGCGGGAACGCACCAACACGACGGTCAGCTGCATCGGCGCATCATACCCGCGCCTCAGGCGCTCCGTTCGGACCACCCCGGGTCCTGCTCGAGCCTCTGGAGCGAGAGGAGCCTGGCGTAGGTGCCGCCCGCGGCCGCGAGCTCGGTCGGAGAACCGCTCTCGATGACCTCGCCATCCTCCAGCACGACGACCTGGTCGCACAGCTCGGCCGCGGCCAGACGGTGGGTGGCGAGGACCAGGGTGGTGTCGGGCAGGTGATCGAGGATGATCCGCTCGGTGCGGGTGTCCACCGCGGACAGGCAGTCGTCGAGGAGGAGAAGGCGGGGCTTGACGAGCAGCGCGCGGGCGATGGCGACCCGCTGGCGCTGCCCCCCCGAGAGGGTGATGCCGCGCTCCCCGATCACGGTGTCGAGGCCTCTGGGGAGGGTGGCGAGGTCCTCCTCCAGCCCGGCGGCCACCAGGGCGGCCAGCACCGCCTCGTCGCCGGCGTCCGGGCGGGCCAGGGCGATGTTCTCCCGCAGCGTGGTGGAGAACAGGAAGCTGCCCTGCGGAACCAGCGCCACCTGGCTGCGCAGCGAGGCCAGCGAGAGGGAGCGGATGTCGTGACCGTCCAGCAGCACGTGGCCCGGCTCCACCTCGAGGAGACGCGGGATCAGCGAGAGCAGGGTGCTCTTGCCGCTCCCCACGCCGCCCACGACGGCGAGGCGCGAGCCCGGCGCAACGGCGAAGCTCACCCGGCGCAGGGCCGGTGCGGGCGCATCCGGGTAGGCGAAGGTGACGTCCCGGAGGACGACCCCGGCCGGTGTCCCGGGCACCGGCGGCGCCGCGCCGGTGCGCGCGATCTCGGGCAGGGGCGGGTGCTCGAAGATCGCCTCCACCCGCGACATGGAGGCGGCTCCGCGCTGCACCAGGTTGACGACCCATCCCAGCGCGATCATCGGCCAGATCATGCGCACCAGGTACAGGTTGAACTCCACGAACTGGCCCAGGGTCATGGTCCCGCCGCGGACCGCCGATCCTCCGATGGCGAGGACGGCGACGAAGGAGAGCCCGATGACGGTCTGGAGGAGCGGGTGAAACACCGCCTGGAGGTTGATGAGGCGCTCGCTGGCAGCGACGTACTCGTCGTTCCTCGCCGCCAACGTCCGCATCTCGGAGCCCTCGCAGGTGTAGGCGCGCAGCACCCTGAGGCCCACCAGGTGCTCCTGGAGACGGGCCGTGTAGGTGGACAGCGCCTCCTGCGTCCGCCCCCAGCGGTGGTGGATCCTCGTCCCGAACGAGCGTGTGACGAGAGCCACCAGGGGCACGATGGCAAGGGAGATGCCCGTGAGCATGGGGCTGATCCTGGCCATGAGGAAGGTCGCCACCACGATGACCGTGACGGTGTTGATGGTGTACATGAGCGCCGGCCCCACGGCCATGCGCACCGTCCCGACGTCGCTCACGGCCCTCGTCAGCAGGTCTCCGATCCGCTGGCGCATGAAGAAGCTCGGCGGCAGACGAAGCACGTGCTCGTAGAGGTCGACGCGGAGGTGGTGCTCGAGGTGGCGGGAGACCCCGACCAGGAGGCGGCGCTGGAGGAAGAGGAACACCCCGGCACCGGCCGTGAGGGCGAGGAGGGCGAGGGCGTCGTGCCCCACCGCCGCCAGGGGCTGGTGCGCCGAGAGCGTGTCCACGGCGCGCCGGACGACCCCGGGGACGGCGAGGCCGAGGAGCGCCGAGGCCACGACGGACAGCGCACCCACCAGCGCCGCGGCACGGTGGCGCCCGTAGTAGCCGAGCACCCGGCGGAAGACCCTCAGTGTTTCCACGGGGCAAGACTAGCACCGTCGCCCGGGACCTCCGGAGCGCGCCGTGTGACAATGTGGCGGTGAAGGAACGGGGCTGGTACCGCACGGGGCTCCTGCTGGGGGGGCTGGTCCGGGTGTGGCGGACGACGCTGCGCATCGAGGCCGTGAACCGGGAAGCGCTCGCCGGCCCGTGCGTCCTGGCGGTGTGGCACGGCAGGCTGATGGGCGTCCTCATGGACCAGGCGGGCTCCGGGCTGGTGACCATGGCGAGCCGCTCCGCGGACGGCGCCCTCGCCGCCGGAGCCGTCCGGGCGCTGGGGCTGTGCGTCACGCGGGGCTCGAGCTCCCGCGGCGGCGGGGAGGCCCTGATGGAGATGCGGGCGGCGCTGCGCGGCGGTGCGCCGCGGGCCGCCCTCACCGTGGACGGTCCCCACGGCCCGTGGCGGCGGGTGCAGGCCGGGGCGGTGGTGCTGGCCCGGCGCCTCGCCATCCCCCTCGTGCCCGCCACGTTCTCGTGCCGCCGAGGCTCCGTGCTCGGGTCGTGGGACCGCATGCTCCTGCCCAGGCCGTTCACCCGCGTCGTCGTCGCCTACGGCGAGCCCTGGGAGCCCGCCCGCCTGCGCGTCAGGAGCGAGGAGGCGACGGCGGCCATCGCCGAGGACATCGACCGTCTCACCGCCCGGCTCGACGAGGCTGTGGCGGGCCGCCGCCTCTGGGCCGATCCGTGAGGCCTCTCAGGGGTTGCCTCGCCGTCGTGTCTCTGCCCGCTGTGCTCGTGGGCGGCACCGTCGCCATGGTCCGTCGTTCGGTGCGCGTGCGCCGCCGCGGGAGCACGTTGCGGGCCAGGGTCAGCCGCCGCGCGGGCAACCCCGCGCGCGTCCTGTGCACGCTGGGGGTCCCGTCCGGGCGCGTCGCCGAGGTGGCCGTGGCGCTGGCCACCGGGGTCGCGGAGGCGGCGGCCGCGGCGGGGCTCCACCTCGGCATGGTCACGGCCGTCCCCGACGAGGACCCGGTGCTCGTCACGGTGGCACCGCGACGGGACCTGGTGGCCGACCGGGTGGAACGGTCCATCCTGGTAGGCGCGTCCCGTCTCCACCCGCACGCGTGGCTGACCCTCTCACCGGGCACATACCTGGCGCAGGCGGTCCCCCCCTTCGAGCCCTTCCCGGCGACGCCGGACCGCCTCGCCGCGCTGGTCTCCCGGGGACGCTGCCGGCACGCCCTCCTGGTCGAGATCCGGCCGGGAGACGTGGAGTGGCGCGTGAGCCTCACCCTCCTGGCCGCGCCCGCGGAGGCCCGCAGCGCCGTCAACCTGGCCCGGCGCGCCCTGGCGAGGCTTCCCGGGTGGTCCTCCGGCTGACGGACGTGCTGCGCTCAGCGGCGTTCGCGGTCGCGGGCGCGCAGATCGTCGAGGAGCCGGCGGTTGACCGCGGTCAGGTCCGCCAGAAAGCCGAGCACTCCGAGCTGGACGCCCAGAAGCGTGAGCACGGCACCGGCCAGGAGGGACTGCATGTGCCCTGCCGGCGAGACGCCGGTGAAGAAGAAGAGAAGGAACCGCGCGAAGAGGACCGCGCCGGCCAGGGCAGAGGCGCCGCCGAGGATCAGCAGCGCCTTCAGCGGCCGGTAGAGGAACACGAGCCGCAGGAGGGTGGCGATGGACAGCATCACGTAGCCGGTGTTGGTGCGGAAGAGCCGCGAGGGGCGGGACGTGGGGCGCGCCGCGACGGGTACCGACGCCACCGTCAGCCCGGACTGTCCCGCCTGGATCAGGGTCTCCAGGGTGTAGGTGAAGGTCGTGAAGCAGTTGAGCCGCGCGGCGGCGTGCCGCGAGAAGGCGCGGAACCCCGTGGTGGCGTCCGGCGCGGGCACTCCGGACAGGAGTCGGACGGCGGCGGCGCCGGCACGCTGGAGAAGGCGCTTGGAGGGGGAGAAGTGGCCGAGGCTCGCGACGCCGCGGTCGCCGAGCACCATGTCGGCCTCGCCTGCGAGGATGGGGGCGACCAGCGCTGCGATCCCGGCGGGGTCGTACTGTCCGTCCGCGTCGGTGTTGACGATGACGTCGGCGCCGCGCCGGAGGGAGGCCTCGATCCCCGCCGTGAATGCACTGGCCAGACCCCGGTGGAGCGGCAGCCGGACCACCGCCGCCCCCGCGGCGCCGGCCGCTTCCGACGTGGCGTCCGAGGAACCGTCGTCCACCACCAACACCTCGACCTCGTCGAACCCGGGGACCGCCCCGGGCAGCTCGGCGAGGGTGGCGGGGAGGTGCGCGGCCTCGTTCCACGCGGGTACCTGGATCACGAGCTTCACGGGCGTCCCCTCCATCCCCACAGGGCCAGCAGAAGGCCGGCGGCGAGCGCCGCGGCCGACAGGGCCCAGATCCTCGCCGGAAGTTGCGCGCGCAGGCGCACCGTGTGGCTCCCGGACCCGACCGCCACTCCGGTCCACACTTCGTCGGCCCGCACGGTGTCCACCGCCATGCCATCCACCGTGGCCGACCACAGCGCCGGCCGGTACTTGACCTGCGCCAGCAGCAGCGCGGGGGCGGGGGAGGACACGGCGATGCTCAGGGTGTCCGCGCCGGCGCCGGTCACGACCGCTTTGCCCCCCTCCACGGGACCCACGCCGCCGAGGGCCGCAAGGGTGCCCGGGGGCAGGCTCACCATGCCAGGCCGCACCGGGACCGCCGGGCCTTCGATGATCTCCCTCGCCAGGGACGCCACCGGCTGGGCCTGGTCCCACGACCAGATCCGCACCCCCAGGGACTCCCGCTCCAGCCGGAGACCCGAGTGATCCCAGGCCACGGCCATTCCGGGCTCCATCCGGGAGGCGGAGGCCGTCACCAGGGTGGCCGTCCCGGCGGGCCAGCCGCGGGGCACGGCGAACCACGACCACGAGGCGCTCTCCCCCGCCAGCGTCGGATCCGGGGAAAGCACGCGCCGCTCCCCGGCCGCCACGAGCTCGACCCGCGCGGTGGACTGGCCGGCGGGCAGTCCGAGCCGCGTGGCGTCGGCGGGCACGGCGACCTCGAAGCGGGCCTCGTCGCCGGTGCGGTCCACGAGCCTGGCCGGCGCCGTATCGATCCGGGAGAAGATCTCGCCCGAGACCACTCGGAACGGCAGGGGCTCGAGGATCAAGGCAGCGCCGAGCTCGGCCAGCGAGGAATCGAGGACCCGTGACGGCGGCAGCTCGCCGTCGGGCCCGGCCTCCAGCAGGCGTGCGTAGCGAGGCTCCGAGACCAGGTCGGCGGCGCGCACGTCGCGCAGCGCCAGGCTCGCGGAGACGTCCGGGGGCAGCGTGTCGAGGAGAGCCGCGAGGCGCCGCTCCCCGGCGGTCTCCCCCTCGTTCAGGGGCGAGGCCAGACGGGCGTCGGGTCCGTCCGCGTAGGGGAGCCGGTGGGCGGCCGGCGGCACCATGCGGACGAGCAGGACGGCGCACACCAGCGCGCCGACCCCGGCCTGCCACCCCTGAGGCACGCCTTGAAGGAGCCACCGCACGCCCAGGCCGGCGAGGATGGCGGTGGCCAGGGCGAGGACGCCCAGCGGCCGTTCCGCCGCGCCCGCGCGTACCAGCCACGCCGCCGGCACGAACGCCGCGGCGGCGGCGAACAGCGCGACCGCGAGCCAGAGGACCTCGCCCCGGCGGAGCGCGCCGGCGCCCCCGACCACGGCGAGGAGCAGCACGCCGAGCCCGAGGAAGCCCTCGCCCCGCGCGGTGGGATCCGACGTCCCTCCGGCGAAGGTCTCCGGCGAGGCCGGGTCGCCTTCGGGGAACGGCACCGCCAGGGCGCGCACCGTGGTCAGAGCAGCCACGGGCCGGGGGCCGGGCGGCAGGAACCCGGGCTCGGCACCGGCGCGATGAAGCCAGAACGACGGCACCCAGACCAGCAGCGCCAGGGTGAGGGCGGCCAGCACGGCCCCGGCGCGGGGGAGGAGGGAGCGCCGTGTGCCGGGGCGGAACACCTCGGCGAGCGCCCCGAACGCCAGGAACGGCAGGGCCTGGGCGCCGGCGGGCACGAGGAGCAGCAGGACGGCGAACCACCCCGCCGCGTGACCCGCGAGGGTGCGCCACGGGCGCAGGGCCGCCACAAGTGCCAGGGGGCCGAGGGCCGCGGCCGAGCCGCCGAAGCCGAGGAGGTGGGAAGCCACCGCTCCCGAGAGCACGTAGGCGAGGGCCCCGGCCGCTCCCGGCCATCCCCCGGCATCGAGCAGGCTCAGCACCCAGAAGGCCGCCCCGAAGGCGACGGCGAGCTCGACGGCGACCAAGGCCGTCCAGGCCCACCCCGTCCGTGCGCCGAGCGCCGCCGCCAGCACCAGGGGAGCGCCCCCCTCGGCAGGGGAGGAGAGCCACCCCGCCCGGCCTCCACCGATGTACGGGTTCCAGACGGCCACCGAAAAGCCGTCGCGGGCAATGGCGGCGAGCCTCGGGCCCAGGGTGGTCGCGGCCTCCACCGACAGGGGCGAGGGCGACGGGTGCGGACCCCACTGCAGGCGCCACGGGGCGGCGCTCTTCAGGCTCACCTCAGGCGCCACCCGCAACCCCAGCACCAGGGCGGGGTAGAGCATGGCCGCCAGCAGGATCAGGAGGACCAGGGCGCCCACGCTGCGGTGTCTGCTGCGCACGGCCTCATTCTAGCCGGGACCGCAGGCCGCCGGGGCTCCCTCCCGTCGGGGCACCGACTCTGCTAGCCTGCGGGCGGGGGTGATGCGTGGCGCTGGTGACACTGGAGACGGTGGCCTACGGACGGTCGGGCGACAAGGGCGATTCCTCCAACGTGGGCCTGATCGCACGGAACGAGGCTGTCTACTGCTGGATGAAGGCGGCCATCACGCCGGCGTGGGTGAAGGGTGTCTTCGGCGCCGTGGTGAAGGGGCGCGTGGAGCGGTTCGAGGTGCCCCACGTGCTCGCCCTGAACTTCATCCTCCACGACTCCCTCGGCGGCGGCGGGTCGGCGAGCCTGCTGACCGACGCCCAGGGGAAGACCCACGCGCAGGCGCTGCTCCGCTGCCGTGTGGACGTCCCCGACGACGTCCTCGCCACCCTGACCGCCCCCTGACACCGCTTCCCCGCACCCCGGCGGCCCGCAGGCCGGCGAAGGCCCGCGTGGGCGCTCGGCGGCCGCCCCTCGCGGCGGTGCGGGCGCGCGGAGGCCGCCCCCCCGCAACCAACAGCCGCCTCGCGCAGAACCGGGCGCCCGAGGGTCGGGGGACGGGTGGTCCGGTGGGCATCGAAAGCGCCCGGGAATTCACTTCCCGGGCGCGCGGGGGCTCGGGGGGCGAGCTGTGGCGGGGGAGGGTGGGGGGCCACACGGGCCCCCCCCGCAATCGATGGTGTCGCGCCTCGCGGGGGTGCGGGCGGGCGGCGAGAAGCGGCCTGACGATCCGTCGGGCCGGCAGCGGGCGGGGGGATAAGCGGCAGGCCTGCGCCGCCGAAAGGGCAGGCAGCGACCCAGCCCGCTGGCCGCGGAGGTGTGGGCGGGGGACGGCCGGACCCCCGCGACCAAGATACGTGGAATTCACTTCCGCCTCGCGCGGGGGCTCGGGGGTCGAGGCCGCGGAGGACGGGGTGGGGGGCGGCCGGCCCCCCGCAATGGATGGTGCCCAGGGACGGAATTGAACCGCCGACACGGGGATTTTCCCTGCGCTGCGGCGGCTCTGCGAGCCGCCTTCGCTCCGGTCGTCCCCTGGCTATTCGTCTCGGGGGGCTGACGCCCCCCGAACCCCCTGTAGAGCAGGGGCCTGAAAATCCAACACGAGCGCAGCTGCGCACCACGCAGAACAGGGGGATTCCGGGGTGGAGGGTGGGGGGAGCGGAGGCGAAATCAAGCGAGGCGGAATTCACTTCCGCCTCGCGCGGGGGCTCGGGGGGCGAGGCCGCGGAGGACGGGGTGGGGGGCGGCCGGACCCCCGCAATGGATGGTGCCCAGGGACGGAATTGAACCGCCGACACGGGGATTTTCAGTCCCCTGCTCTACCATCTGAGCTACCTGGGCACGTTCCAGGCGGGGCGAAGTATGCCGGGACGGAGGGGGAGTGTCAACCTCGCGGGGGAGGGGTGGTCAGCCCTTGATGACGCCGATGGGGCGCAGGCGGACGACCGGGCGCGCAATCCCCGCGAGGACAAGGGCATCCACCACCTCGGATGCGTCCTTGTACGCCTCGGGCATCTCCTCGGCGAGGGTCCTTCGCGAGTGCGCGGCGACGACGATGCCCTGGCGGGCGAGCTCCGCGGCGATGTCCCTGGAGCCGCTGACGCGGCGGGCCGCGGTGCGCGAGAGGGCGCGTCCGGCGCCGTGAGCGGCGGACCCGAACGTCTCCGCCATCGCGGTCGCCGTGCCCACGCAGACAAACGAGCCGCGGCCCATGTCCCCGGGGATCAGGACGGGGTGTCCCGTCTCCCGATACGCCTCGGGTAGATCGGGGCAGCCGGCCGGAAACGCCCGCGTGGCCCCCTTGCGGTGCACGACGACGCGGCGGGGTCTGCCGTCGACGAGGTGCTCCTCGACCTTGGCGATGTTGTGGGCCACGTCGTACACGAGCCGGAGGCCGTGCGCGCGCCGGTCACCGCCGAGCTCTTGCAGCAACGCCTCGAGCGCCAGGGCCATGATGACCTGCCGGTTGGCCCACGCGTAGTTGGCGGCGGCCCGCATGGCCGCGAGGTACCGCTGTCCGTCCGTGGAGGCGACCGGAACCGCGACGAGCTGGGGATCGGGGAGCTCGATCCCGTGGTGCCGGACGGCCTTGTGCATGGCAGAGAGGGTGTCGGCGCAGACCTGATAGCCGAGCCCCCTCGAACCCGTGTGGATCATCACGCTCAGCGTCCCCGGGAAGAGGCCGAACGCCTCCGCTGTGCGCGGGTCGTAGATCCGGTCGACCTCCTGGAGCTCCACGAAGTGGTTGCCGGATCCCAGGGTCCCGAGCTGAGGCGCTCCGCGTTCGCGGGCTCGTGTGGAGACGGCACCGGCGGAGGCGCCTTCGAGCGTCCCCCCGGACTCCGTCCGGTCGAGGTCCTCGGGCAGCCCGTACCCGTTCTCCACGGCCCACGAGGCGCCCCGGGTCAGCACCCGGGTCAGCTCGGGACCGTCGAGAGTGGAGATGGCGCCCTCGCTGCCGACACCCGCGGGGACGGCGCTCTGGAGCTTCCGCACCAGCCGCCCGACGCCGTCGCCGAGGTCGGAGACCCGGATCTCCGACCGCACGAGGCGCACCCCGCAGTTGATGTCGTAGCCGACGCCTCCGGGAGAGACCACGCCGTCGGACACGTCGAAAGCGGCCACGCCCCCGATGGGGAAACCGTAGCCCTCGTGAGCGTCGGGCATCGCCAGGGACGACGTGACGATCCCGGGCAGGTGAGCCACGTTGCACGCCTGTCGGATGGAAGCGTCGCCCCGCATCGACTCGAGGAGCCGGTCGCTGGCGAAGATCCGCGCAGGGACCCTCATGCCTCCGACGGCCGCCACCTCCCAGACGCCTGGCCGGAGCCGCGAGATGGTCCCGTTCATGGTGGGGTCCCCTTCATCATAGCCTGCGCCGGCCGCGCCCGGCAGGACGCCCGCTACTCCTTGCCCGTGGCGACCGCGGGCGGTGTGCCTTCGCGCCAGGCCCGGACCAGCGGTGCCCAGCGCCCCTGGGCCTCGAGGACCGTCTCCACGAGGTCCCTGACGGCGCCGGACCCGCCCCGGAAGCGGGAGACCATGTGGGCCACCTCGACGACCTCCGGCACGGCGTCGGCGGGACACGCCGCGAGCCCCACTCGGAGCAGGGCGGGGAGGTCCGGCACGTCGTCCCCCATGAAGGCCATCTCGTCCAGCGACACGTGCAGCAACTGCGACAGCCTGTCGATGTCCTCGGCCTTGTTGGTGCTCCCCTGGATCACCCTGTCGGGCGGTACGCCGAGGTCACGGAGCCGGGAGCGCAGCGGCGGCGCCACACGGCCCGAGAGCACGGCGACGGCGAGGCCCGCGTGGCGGGCCACGACGATCCCGAAGCCGTCCCGCGCGGAGAAGCGCTTCATGGTCTCACCGTGCGGGCCGTAGTACAGGCCGGCGTCGGTGAGCACCCCGTCCACGTCGAGAACGAGGGCGCGGACCCGCCCGGCACGCCTCTGCACCTCGCTGCTGGATGCCACGGTCACCTCCCATCGCCATGCTACTCCGGGCGCGCCGGGCGCGCCGGGCGGCACCGCGTAGAATGCACCCATGCCGACCGCCGTGGCCATCGAGGATCTGCAGGTCGATTTCCCCTCGGACGGGCGTCCGGGCCGGTTGCCGGTGGTGGACGGGGTCTTCCTGTCGGCGGCCGAGGGCGAGGCGGTGGGCGTCGTCGGCGAGTCAGGCTCGGGAAAGTCGCTCACCGCGCTGGCCATGCTGGCGCTCCTGCCGGAAGGGGGCAGGGCCCGCGCACGCCGCCTGGAGGTCGCCGGAGTCGATGTGCTGGCCGCCCCTGAAGCGCGCCTGAGCTCGCTCCGCGGGCGAGACGTGGGGCTGGTCTTCCAGGAGCCCGGGCAGGCGATGAACCCGGTACGCCCGGTGTGGGACCAGCTCACCGAGGCGGCCCGCATTCACCGCGGCGTGGACCGGGCGGCCGCCCGGCGCCTGGCCGTGGAGCGCCTGCGCGAGGTGGGGCTGGGGGGGACCCCCGACTGCCTTCGGCCTATCCCCACCAGCTCTCCGGGGGTCAGCGCCAGAGGGTCATGCTGGCCGCAGCGCTGTCCGCGGACCCCGGGCTGCTGGTCGCGGACGAGCCCTCGTCGGCGCTGGACCCGCTGACCGGCGCGGCGCTCCTGGAGCAGCTGGAGTCGCTGCGTGAGCGGCGCGGGCTGACGCTGGTGCTGATCTCCCACGACCTCGATCTCGTGGCTCGCCTCGCGGAGAAAGTGACCGTCGTCTACGCGGGCGAGACGGTGGAGGTCGCGCCCCGGGCCGGGCTCTTCGAGGCGCCGGCCCACCCCTACACCCGGGCGCTGCTGGAGACGAGACGGCCCGTACCCGCCCGGGGACCCGGCGGACCGTTTCCCGCCATACCCGGGAGCGTCCCGCGTCCCGGGACGTGGGCGCCGGGATGCCGGTTCGAGCCCCGTTGCCCGCTGGCCTTCGCCCACTGCCGCGAGGCGCGGCCGGCGCTCGGGCCGGCGGGTCCGGACCGCCAGGTGAGGTGTTTCCTGCACAACGACGCCGAGGTCCCGAGTGCCTGAGCCGGCCGCCGTGGAGGGACGCGCCCTGGTCCGCCGGTACGCTCCCCGGGGCCTGTTCCGCGACCGCAGGAAGGCCGTCTTCGCCGCCGTCGACGGTGTCAGCATCCGCCTGGAGAAGGCGCGGGTCTACGGGCTGGTCGGCCGCTCTGGAGCAGGGAAGAGCACGCTTGCGCGGCTGCTCGCCGGGCTGGAGACGCCCGACGAGGGCGATGTGATGATCGCCGGCGAACCGGTCGGGGGCGCCGCGCGGGAACGGCGGCGGGAGCTCAGGCGCAGGGTCCAGCTCGTCTTCCAGGATGCGGGCGCCGCCCTCGATCCCCGTCAGTCCGTTCTCCGGGCGGTGTCCGAGCCGCTGGCCGTGCGCGGGGCGCTCGGTCCCTCCCGGCGCCGCGGTCGCGTCGAGGAGCTTCTCGAGGCCGTGGGCCTGGGCAGGGGCGCGGGACTCCTGTCCCGGCTTCCCCGCGAGCTCTCGGGGGGTGAGCGTCAGAGGGTGGCCATGGCCCGCGCGCTGGCCTGCGAACCCACCGTCATGCTCCTCGACGAACCGGTCTCGGCGCTGGACGCCTCGGTGCGCGGCCAGGTGCTCAATCTCCTGGGGGAGTTGCGCGAACGGCTCGATCTGACGATGATGCTCATCTCACACGACGTCCAGGTCGTGGCCGGAACGTGCTCGCGGGTCGGGGTGATGCTGGCCGGACGTATCGTGGAGGAGGGACCGGTGGCCGAGGTCCTCGGCCGGCCGAGGCATCCGTACACCCGGGCGCTCGTTGCGGTGGCGTCCGGCGAGGGGACGGGAGCGGCGGAGGAGGAGGACGAGTGGGGCCGGCCCTGGGCGGGGGGGTGCGCCTACCGGCGCTCGTGCCCCGTGGCGGGTCCGCCGTGTGACCGGGCTCCCGCCGCGAGGCGCGCCGGCGAGAACCACGAGGTTGCGTGTCATCGCGATCACGACGGGGGTTGAAACCCCTCGTGACGCCGTTGCGTATGAGCGTTCGATAGGAGTATGGAGGTGCTTGTGGCTGCGAGATCACTGTTCTGTGGCGTTCTTCTGACTGCTCTCATCTCGACCTGCACGCTCGCCGTGGCCCAGGAACCACCGGTGACAGTCAGCACGGCTCCGGGCCAGCAGGCCCGCGGGGCCAAGATGGCGGCGCCGGAGCTCCCTCTCACTCTCCAGAAGGCCGTGACCCTTGCCCTGGAGCACAACATCAACCTTGAGGTGTCCCGCCTCTCCCTGGCCCAGTCCAGCGAGGGCTTCATCGCGGCCACGGGGATCTTCGACCCCCTCGCGCAGGCCCGCCTGGCGGCGTCGTCCTCGACGACGCCGGCCACCAACGAGCTCATCGGCGCACAGGTCAACATCGTCCGCCAGCGCACCTTCAACCTGGGGTTGTCGCAGCTCTTCGCCACCGGCGCCGAGGCCTCGGTGTCGTGGAGCAACTCGAGGAGCAAGACCAACTCCTCGTATTACTTCCTCAACCCGAGCTACAACAGCGGCCTCACCCTGAGCCTCACCCAGCCGTTGCTCAAGGGCTTCGGTACCGACGTCACCCGCAGCAACATCGAGGTGGCCCGCCGCAACCGCAAGATCTCCCTGCTCGAGTTCGAGCGCATCGTGACCTCGACCCTGCAGCAGGTCGAGAGCGCGTACTGGAACCTCGTCTACACGGGGGAGAACCTCAAGGTCCAGCAGGAATCCCTCAAGCTCGCCCAGGACCTCCTCGACCAGACGCGCACGCGGGTTCGCATCGGGACCTCGGCGCCCATCGACATCGTGCAGTCCGAGGCCACGGTGGCGGCCCGGGAGCAGTCGATCATCATCGCGGAGAACGCGGTCCAGGCGGCCGCCGACCAGCTCAAGCAGCTCATGGGGTTCGAGAACCTCACGGACTGGACCTCCCAGATCGTGCCCCTCGACTCGCTCGGCGAGCCGGGAGGGCCCGTGGACCTCGACGAGTCGATCCGCACGGGGCTGAACCAGCGGGTCGAGCTCAAGGAGCAGGTGGTCAACGAGGAGATCCAGCGCCTGGGCGTGCTCGTGGCGGACAACGCCACCAGGCCGCAGCTCGACCTCTTCCTCAACTACGGCCGGATCGGTGTGGACGGCACGGTGAACGCGGCCGGCGCCGGCACGACGGCGAACGGGGGCTGGGGGGACGCCATCCAGCAGATCTGGAACCAGACCTACGACCAGTGGTCCGCGGGCGTGAACTTCTCGTTCCCCCTGGGGAACCACCAGGCCCGCGCCACCCTCGCGCAGCGGCGCTTCCAGCTCGATTCGGCGAAGCAGGCCATCGCGGCGGAGCGGCAGCAGGTCATCGCCGACGTCCGCCAGGCGGTGCGGAACCTCGCCGACAACGCCAAGTCCATCAGCGCGGCGGTCAAGGCCAGGGAGCTCGCCGAGCAGAACCTGGACGCCGAGCAGAAGAAGTTCGCCAACGGGATGTCCACCAACTACCAGGTGCTCCAGATCCAGGCGGACCTCGCCGCCGCTCAGGTTGCGGAGCTGAACTCCCGCGTCGCGTATCGCGACTCCCGGGTGGCCTATGATGTGGCGGTGGGCTCTCTGCTTCCCCGGATGGGCATCGCCCTCGAGGACCTCGGCCTGGCGAAGGAGCCCCACGCGGCGCTGAAGAACGTGGAGTGGCTCAAGTACGGCCATTGGAGCCACGCCCTCGAGCCACCGCCGGCGCCCGAGGCGCAGGCGGGGAAGGAGTAGAAGCGGATGGAGGAGGGCGACTACCGCCTCGACGAAGAGATCCCCGGGGAGGCGCCTCCTGCCGGTTCGGCGTGGGGGCGGCTTCCTCGCATGTTCTACGAGCCTGCCTCGGTGTTCCGGGAGCTCCGGCTGCACCCCTCGTGGGTGCCCCCGCTGCTCCTGGCCATGCTCGTGACGCTGGCGACCCAGCTGGTGGTGGTACCGCGCATCGACCTCGAGACGTCGGTCCGCAACGCCCTCGCCCAGCGGAGCTCGACGCAGATGACCGAGCAGCAGATCGAGCGGGCCGTTGCGATCTCCAAGAAGATGGCCAGGATCTCCACGTTCCTCTCGCCGCTGGTGGTCCCCTTGGTCCTGCTGCTCATCGCCGGGATCTACTACCTGGGTCTGAGGTCCGTGACGTCGGAGGTGGAGTACAAACCCGTGTTCTCGACGCTCCTCCACGCGGCGACACCCGCGCTGGTGGTGTCGAGCGTGGTCATGATGGGGGTGGTGATTCACCGGGGCACCGTGATCCAGGAGCAGGCCACCCGCCTCGTGAGGTCGAACCTCGGCGCAATCCTGCCCGCCTCCACACCCAAGGTCGTGCAGGCGGCGGCCGGGGTCGTGGACGTGTTCAACATCTGGCAGGCCGTGCTGCTGGTGCTCGGCTTCGAGATCGTACTGCGCGTGAGCCGCCGCCGCGCCGTGACCGTCGTGGCGACGGTGTGGGGCGTGTGGATGTTGGCGAGGGTCGGTTGGGCCGCCGTGCAGTCGGCGATGTGAGGGGAGCAGCCGTGAAGCGGATCGTGATCGGCGCCGGCGTCGTCGCCGTCGTCGCTGTCGTGTTGTGGCTGTCGCTCGGGGAGTCCGAGGGCAACGGACCGTCGGTCGAGGTCGAGCGGGTCGGCCGCCGGACGGTGGTCGCCAGCGTCAAGGCCAGCGGTGAGATCAACCCTCTGCACAAGGTGGAGATCCAGTCCAAGGTGATCGGCGAGATCACCGCCATCCCGATCAAAGAGGGCGACAAGGTCAAGGAGGGGCAGGTCATCCTCCAGATCGAGAAGAAGCTCTACGTGGCTGCCCTGGACCAGGCCCGGGCCGCCCTCGACCAGACCACCGTCACCCTGGAGCGCACCGAGGCGGAGCTCGCCGACGCCCGCCTCAGGCTCGGCCGCTCCCAGAAGCTCTTCGACGAGGGCGTCGTGTCGCAGGAGATGCTGGAGCAGTCGAAGCTCGCCGAGCAGACCGCCGCCATCGCCGTGAAGGCCCAGAAGGAGTCCATCCGCCAGTTCCAGTCCGCCTACCAGAAGGCCGTGGAGGACGTCGACCGCACCACCATCCGGGCCCCCATGGACGGTACCGTCACCGCCCTCAACGTCGAGGTCGGGGAGACGGCCATCATGGGCACCATGAACTACCCCGGCTCCGTGCTGATGGTGATCGGGGACCTCTCCGAGATCGTCGCCGAGGTGCAGGTGGCGGAGAGCGAGGTCGTCGGCCTCGCGCTCGGCCAGCCCGCGACCGTCACCCTGGACGCGTTGCCGGAGGTGGCCATCCCCGGCGAGGTCGTCGAGATCTCGTCCTCCGGGATCAAGGACGGCGACGTCGTCAAGTTCAAGGTCAAGGTGAAGCTGGAGCGCCGGGACCCGCGCATCAAGCCCGGCATGACCGCCAAGGTCGAGATCACAACCGCCACCGCGAAAGACGCTCTTGCGGTACCCCAGCAGGCCGTACAGAGCCGCTGGGTCGACGAGGCGGGGAAGGCGGTGACCCGGCGCGAGGGTGACACCTCGCAGAAGGAGATCAGCGTCGTCTACCTCTACCGGGGCGGCAAGGCGGTCCAGACCACGGTCACGCCCGGCGTGCACGACGAGCTCTGGGTGGAGATCACCAAGGGACTCGCCGACGGCGACGAGGTGATCACGGGGCCGTACAGGACGCTGCGCACCATGAAGGACGGGGAGGACGTGCGGCGCGAGAAGCCCGCGTCCCCGGCACAGGACGGCCGGACCGGAGAGTAGCAGCGTGCTCATCGAGATCCGCGACCTGACGAAGGTCTACGAGATGGGCAGCGTCGCCGTCAATGCGCTGGACGGAGTCAGCCTCGACGTCGAGCGCGGCGAATACCTCGCCATCATGGGTCCCTCGGGCTCGGGCAAGTCCACGCTCATGAACCTGATCGGCTGCCTGGACACGCCCAGCGGCGGCACCTACCGCCTCAACGAGCAGATGGTCAACGAGCTCACCGACGACGAGCTGGCGCGGATCCGGAACAAGGAGATCGGCTTCGTTTTTCAGACCTTCAACCTGCTCGCCCGCACCTCCGCCCTCGAGAACGTCGAGGTTCCCCTGGTCTACGCCGGCGTTCCCCGCACCGAGCGGCACCGGCGCGCCAAGGAGATGCTCGAGCGGGTCGGCCTCGCCGACCGCATGACGCACCAGCCCAGCGAGCTCTCCGGCGGGCAGCGGCAGCGGGTCGCCGTGGCCCGTGCCCTGATCAACGAGCCCTCGATCCTGCTGGCCGACGAGCCCACGGGTAACCTGGACTCCCGCACCGGCGACGAGATCATGGAGCTGTTCGATCACCTCAACCGGGAGGGCAACACCATCATCCTGGTCACTCACGAGGAGGACATCGCCGAGCACGCCGGCCGCGTCATCCGGTTGCGCGACGGCAGGATCGTCGACGGCGGCGGGGGCGAGTGATGTTCTTCGAGAACGTGCACATGGCCCTGCGCTCCATCATGGCGCACAAGATGCGCTCGGCGCTCACGACCCTCGGCATCATCATCGGCGTCGCCGCGGTGATCGGCGTCGTCTCCATCGTCCAGGGACTGAACTTCTGGATCTCCGGGCAGCTCGAGGGGGTCGGCGCCACCTACATCCGGGTCGCGCCGGAGCGCGACCTCAACAACCCCGACCTGGCCGGACGGGACATCCGCCTGACCTACGAGGACGGCGAGGCGATCATGGAGAAGGTGCCGGAGATCGCCGCCTTCACGCCCATCTTCTTCCGCGCCGAGCGGCTCCGCTACAGGGACCGCACCGACACTCCGACCATGCTCGCCGTGGGCGAGTCCTACCAGGAGGTCGTGAACCACTGGGTGGACCGCGGCCGGTTCTTCTCCACCGTCGACATGAGGAGCCGGGCCCGGGTCTGCCTCGTGGGGCAGGCGGTGGTCGACGACCTCGAGCTCGGCGGCTCTCCGCTGGGGAAGGACATCCAGGTGGGGAGCGCCACCTTCACAGTGGTCGGTGTGATGGAGAAGAAGGGCCAGTTCCTCGGCCAGAACCGGGACGACATGATCATCATCCCGTTCACCACCGCCCGGGAGATGTACGGCGAAAATGCCATGAAGCAGCTGGTCCTCGACTTCAAGGCCCGGTCCCCGGAGGACGTGGACCGGGCCAAGGAGCTGATGACCTCGATTCTGCGCGAGAGGCACGGCCTCAAGGGCAAGATGCCCAACGACTTCCACATCTACCTGCAGGAGGAGATCCTCAAGACCACGTCGACCATCCTGGGCACCGTCACCAAGGTCATCGGTGCGGTGGTGGGCATCGCCCTGCTGGTCGGCGGCATCGGCATCATGAACATCATGCTGGTCTCCGTCACCGAGCGCACGCGGGAGATCGGCGTGCGCAAGGCCGTCGGCGCCCGGCGCAACGACATCCTGCAGCAATTCCTCATCGAGGCCATCACCCTGTCGGCGCTCGGCGGCTCCCTGGGCGTGATCCTGGGGTGGGGGATGGGTGCGGTGGGCGCGAAGGCGATCCCGGGGTTCCCGGCCGCGCACGTGCCCGTCTGGGCAGTGCTCCTGGGCATCGGGTTCGCCTCGACGGTGGGCGTCTTCTTCGGCATCTACCCCGCGGCCAAGGCGGCGGCGCTGGACCCCATCGAGGCGCTCCGGTACGAGTGACCCGGCCGCCTCCGCGGTCCCCCGGGCACCCCTGCGGTTGTGGCAGACTGCTCGGGTGAGCCGGTCGCACCACCCTCGCGCCGTCGTCGTCGGCAGCGGACTCGCCGGCCTGTCCTGCGCCCTCGAGCTGCGCCGCGCCGGCTGGGAGGTCACAGCGATCTCGCCGGGACGTGCGGGAGCGGACGGCGCCACCCACCGTGTCCACGCGCTGGCGCCCTGGGTACTGCTCACGGCCCCGTGGGTGCGGGGCGACAGCCCGTCCCGGTACGCGGAGGATCTGGAGCACCGGGCCGAAGGGCTGGGCCGTCCTGGTCTCGCGGCGGTATTGGCCGAGGCCTCGCACGAGACCGTGCTCGACCTCGTGCGGCTCCTCCATCTCGAGCGCATGGACGAGAAACCCGTGCTGCTTCCAGGCGACGACCACCCCCGGGGGCTGCGCTGCCGTCCCGCCGCGCCCGGGCCCCTCGGCGCACCGCTGGTGCACGCGTGCCGCGCAGCGGGGGTCCGCATCCAGGACCGCACACTGGCGTTGAGAGTCGCGGTCGCGTCGGACCGCGCCTGCGGCGTGGAGGTGCTCCGGCGCACGGGCTCCCGCATCGAGGTGCTGCCCGCCGACGCCGTCGTCCTGGCCTGCGGAGGGGTGGGTGCGGTTTTCCCCACGACCACTGCACCGCGATGGTGCCGGGGGAGCGCGCTGACCCTGGCGGCCGGGGCGGGCGCGCTCCTGCACCGGCCCGGCCTCACCCAGACCCTTCCGGTGACCGCCACGCCGCCGCTGTATTTCCCGACCACCGCCACGCTGCTGGGCGGGCGGCTGCTGCTGGACGGAGAGGCGCTGGCGTCTGTTCGGGACCTGGGCGAGGCCACCGCCGCAATCGCCCGTGCGCTCGCCGAGGGGCGACGGGTGGAGCTCGACGCCCGCAGCGGCGACACCGACCTGCTGCCGCCCCGGCTGCGGGACAGCCGCGCGGTGAGCCGGAACGGTCTCGTCCCTCTCGCGCTGGCCGTTCACCACGCCATGGGGGGAGTCGCCATCGACGGGCACGGGCGCTGCTCGCTGCCGGGACTGTACGCCTGCGGCGAGGCGGCCGGGGGTGTCCAGGGCGCCTGCAGGACCATGGGGACCGGGCTCATCGAGGCGACGGGTCTTCGCCCTCCGCGCCGCCTGCGCCGTGGCCGGCGACGCGGGGCGGCTGGGAGCGGCGCCGCCGCCGCCGTCCCTCGAGCCGGCCGCGGACCCCGCGGACCCGGAGTCGTTCGAGGCGCTCGTGGACGAGATCATGGGTCCGCTGGCCGTGCTCCGGGAGCCCGCCCGGGTGGCGGCCGGCGCGGAGAGGCTGGGAGCGTGGCCCCTGGAGCCGCGGCGCGCGGAAGCCGGGGAACGGGCGGCCCTCGCCGGACTCCGCGCCGTGGCCGCGATCACGATCCTCAGGGCCGAGCTTCCTCCGCTCGCGCACGCCGGTGGCAAAGTGAACCCGTTGATGAGAGCATGGGACCACGAGGAGGAGTCTGAATGTCCGAGGAAACCATCGCGATCGCCCTGACACCGAGGGAGCGCCAGATGATCTCGGCGCTGCGGGATATTCCGCCGAGCCCGCTGCGCGACCTCTGCGAGGAGCTCATCGAGCGCCTGTTCGAGTTCGTCCGCGAACCGCACTGTCCCGAGATGCAGGCGGACGGCGTGCCGTGCAGCTCCGCCTCGGCGGACTGCGAGCAGTGCGCCCGGGTGCGGACGCTCCTGGAGACGTTGCGGAGCGGCCTCACCACGGCCGCCTGAAGCCCGACCTGCCGGGTCCCGGTCCCACGGACGAGAGCCCCGGGGTCTCCGGGGCTCTCGGTGTCCGGGCCGATCCTCCGCGGCACGCCGCGGAAGCGCTTCCTTCTTCAGTCGACGTGGAACTCCACGCCCTGGGCCAGAGGCAGCTCGGTGGACCAGTTGATCGTACAGGTCTGGCGCCGCATGTACGCCTTCCACGCGTCGGAGCCCGCCTCGCGGCCGCCGCCCGTCTCCTTCTCGCCGCCGAAGGCGCCGCCGATCTCGGCGCCCGAGGTGCCGATGTTGACGTTGGCAATGCCGCAGTCCGAGCCCTCGTGGGACAGGAACGTCTCGGCGGAGAGCAGGTTGGTGGTGAAGATCGCGGAGGACAGCCCCTGGGGGACAGCGTTGTGCAGCTCGATGGCGTCCTCCAGCGTGTCGAACTCGTAGACGTAGAGGATCGGGGCGAAGGTCTCCTCCTCGGCGATCTTCATCCCCTTGTGCGCCCGGACGACGGTGGGCTGCACGAAGAAACCCGCGCCCTCGACCCTCGCGCCGCCGACGAGGATCTCGCCGCCCTGCTCCCGGACCTGGCCGAGGGCCGCCATCATGTCCTCCACCGCCGTCTCGTCCACCAGCGGTCCCATGAGCGTGCCCGGCTCGAGCGGGTCCCCGATGGGCACGGAGCCGTACGCCTTGACCAGCCGGCCCACGAGGGCGGGCGCGACGCTGCGGTGCACGATGAGGCGCCGCAGCGTCGTGCACCGCTGGCCGGCGGTGCCCACCGCGGCGAACAGGATGGCGCGCAGCGCCAGGTCCAGGTTCGCGTCCTCGGCGACGATGACCGCGTTGTTGCCGCCCAGCTCGAGGATGCTGCGGCCGAACCGGGCCGCCACCGACGTCGACACCTTCCTCCCCTGGGCGGTGGAGCCGGTGAAGGAGATCAGCGGCACGCCAGGGTCGTCGACCAGGCGCTGGCCGACCTCGCGCCCGCTCCCGATGACCAGGTTGAAGATCCCGTCGAGGCCGAAGCGCTCCGTGACGCGGTTGCAGATGTGCTGCACGGCGACGGCGGTCAGCGGCGTCTTCGACGACGGCTTCCAGATCACCGTGTCGCCGCAGACGGCCGCCAGGGCGGCGTTCCAGGACCACACCGCGACGGGGAAGTTGAAGGCGCTCACGACACCGACGGGCCCGAGGGGGTGCCACTGCTCGTACATCCGGTGGCGGGGCCGCTCGGACTGGATGGTGAGGCCGTAGAGCTGGCGGGACAGGCCGACGGCGAAGTCGCACATGTCGATCATCTCCTGGACCTCGCCGAGGCCCTCGGAGAGGATCTTGCCCATCTCCAGGGAGACCAGGCGTCCGAGCGCCTCCTTGTGGGCCCGGAGCTCGTCGCCGAGCGCGCGCACGACCTCGCCGCGCTTGGGCGCGGGCACCATGCGCCACGACAGGAAGGCGGCCTGCGCCTTCGCCGACACCGCCTCGTAGGTTGCGGCGTCGGCCTGCACGACCTCGGCGATGGTTTCGCCGTCGGCGGGGCAGATGGAGCGGAGCCGCTTGCCGTCGGCCGGGGCGATCCACTCACCGGCCCACGAGCCCGGGTTCACCGCAGAGATGTTCAAAGCCTCGAGAATCTCCTGCTTCGTCATGCCATCCTCCTCGTCACGCCCTCCGGGGCGCCCGGCGTCGTGCCGCCGGCGACGCCGCCTCCGGGCATGGGGTTTCCGGTGGTACCGCGGAACGGTCCGGGAGCAAGTTCCGCTCCCTCACAAGCCCGCAGTCTAGCGGCATCGGCGGGAGGAGGGAAGAGGGGAGGCTCAGGCCTCGGCGTCGGTGCCGGCCAGGACGTCGAGATCCCCGGGGGCGACGTGCAGGGAGCGCCGCAGGTGGAGCGCCCGCTCGCGAGGCATCACCGCGAAGGTCCCCGTGGCCCTCGCGGCCAGGGCGCCCCCCGCGAGCTCGATGCGCGCCGTGGCCCGCACGTAGCGGCCCCACGAGACGCCGGTCCGTGCCGACACGTCCAGCGGTGCGTCCAGCGGCGCCGGGGCGGCGAAGCGCAGGGTGAGCTCGCCGGTGACGCAGTAGGTGCCCCGCTCGACGGCGCAGGCCCACGCCAGGGCCTCGTCGGCGAGACTGGCGAGGATGCCGCCGTGAACCTGGTTCTCGTACCCGGTATGGCGCGCGGCCGGCGTGAACCGTCCCACCACCCGACGGCGCTCCTCGTCCCAGAACCACCGGACGCCGAGCGTCGCCGGGTTGACCGCCGGGTCGCCGCACACGGGGCAGAGGGGGTAAGAGGGGAAGGGCCTGAGCATCGGCGGAATGGTAGCAGCGCCCGGAGGTACAATGAGAGCCGGTGCATCCATTTCTCATCCCCGGGGCGTGGCTGGTCGACGGCACGTACTTCCCGTCCGGAAAGCCCCTCCAGCCGGTCACCGGCATGATCCGGGTGCGCCCGGCGGAGGAGTTCCCGGAGACCCTCCGCGTCGAGGGGGAGGTACGCTCCGCCACCGATCCCGCCGCCCGGCCGGTGCGCTCGACCTACCACCTCGATCTCACGGGGAGCGGCACCCTGCGCTTCCGCATGGATTCCATGCCGCTCGGCACCGTCCTGTTCGGGGAAGGGGTCTTCGACGAGGCTGGCATGATCGTCCGGTACACCTCTCCGGAGCGGAGGATCGTCGGCGTCGAGACCTTCACGGCGGGCGCCAACGGAGAGGTGCGCACCAGCGGAGTGCTCCTCGCAGACGGAGTGGCCGCGACCTCGTGGCTGGCACGCCTCGCGCCCATGCGCTCGGGGCCTCCCTCCGTCCCGTGACCCGCCGCCCGGCCGCGTTCCCGCAACGCGCCGCGACTGACTACAATGGGCCGTCATGCCGGATCGCTTCGTACACCTGCACCTCCACTCCAACTACTCGCTCCTGGACTCGGCGATCAAGCCCGCCGAGCTCATGCGGCAGGTGGCCGACCTCGGCATGTCCGCGGTGGCCCTGACCGACCACGGCAACCTCTTCGGGGCCTATGAGTTCTACAGCGCCGCCAAGAAGGCCGGCCTGAAGCCGGTGCTCGGGTGCGAGGTCTACGTGGCCCCCGGGGGGCGGACGGAGCGCTCCGGAAGCCCCTACGGCTCGCGCAAGCCCTATCACCACCTCGTCCTGCTGGCCGAAAACCAGGTCGGCTGGCAGAACCTCTCTCTGCTGGTCACGAGAGGCTACCTCGAGGGCTTCTACCACCGGCCGCGGATCGACAAGGAGCTGCTCGCCGAGCTCCACGAGGGGATCATCGGCCTGTCGGCGTGCCTGAGCGGGGAGGTGGCCAGCAACATCCTCGCCGGCGACGAGGACCGCGCCGCCGCCGCGGCCGAGGAGTACAGGGAGATCCTGGGGGAGGACAACTTCTTCCTGGAGATCCAGAACCACGGTCTCGCCGAGGAGAGGGTGGTGGTCGAGGGGGCGCGCCGTCTCGCACAGCGCACCGGGATCCCTCTGGTGGCGACCAACGACTGCCATTTCCACCGGCGCGAGGACGTCGAGGCGCACCGTGTCCTCATCGGCATCGGCCAGAACAAGACCCTGGACGATCTCGCCCGGGACTACGCGTACAACGACGAGTTCTACGTCAAGTCCCCGGAGGAGATGCTCGAGCTGTTCCCGGAGGCGCCCGAGGCGGTGGCGAGGACGGCCGCCATCGCCCAGCGCTGCCACGTCAGCTTCACCGAGGGACCGTTCCACCTGCCTCGCTTCCCGGTCCCCGAGGGTGCGCCGGCGGACGCCTACCTGGAGCAGATCGCCCGGGAGGGGCTGGCCGAACGCCTCGCCGACGGCAGGCCGCGGAAGCGGCAGCCGGCCGAGTACGCCAAGCGTCTCGAGAACGAGATGCGCATCATCCACGGCATGGGTTTCGACGGGTACTTCCTGGTGGTGTGGGACTTCATCCGGTACGCCCGCGAGAACGGCATCCCCGTCGGCCCCGGCCGCGGCAGCGCGGCGGGCTCGGTGGTGGCCTACAGCCTGCGGATCACGGACATCGACCCCCTCGAGTACGACCTGCTCTTCGAGCGGTTCCTCAACCCGGACCGGATCTCGATGCCCGACATCGACATCGACTTCTGCCAGCGCCGCCGCGACCGGGTGATCCAGCACGTCCGCGAGGTCTACGGCGAGGAGAACGTCTGCCAGATCGCCACCTTCAACGTGCTGCAGGCCCGCTCGTGCATCCGGGACGTGGGGCGGGTCATGGGCATGTCCTACGGCGACACGGACCGTATCGCCAAGCTCGTCCCGGAGGGCCCCGGCGTCACCCTCGACCACGCCGTCAAGGAGTCCCCGCGCCTGGAAGAGGCCATGAAGGCCGACGCGGACGTCGCGCGCCTCATCGACATCGGCCGCCGCCTCGAGGGACTGGCCCGTCACTGTGGCGTGCACGCGGCGGGGGTCGTCATCGCGCCCCGGCCGGTGCAGGAGATCGTCCCCCTCTACCGCACGTCCCGCCAGGAGGTGGTCACCCAGTTCGACAAGGACGTCATCGAGAAGATGGGCCTTCTCAAGATGGACTTTCTCGGGCTGAAGACCCTGACCGTCATCGACGACTGCCTGCGCAGCATCGAGCGCAGCGGCGTCGAGGCGCCCGACTTCGACTCGATGGGTCTGGACGACCCGGCGGTGTACGAGCTCTTCCGGGTAGGGGACACGGACGGGATCTTCCAGTTCGAGTCCTCGGGCATGCGCGACCTGCTGCGCACCGTCCAGCCCGAGCGCTTCGAGGAGATCGCCGCCCTCAACGCCCTCTACCGGCCGGGACCCATGCAGTGGACCGCCGACTACGCCGACCGCAAGCACGGGCGCAAGAAGATCGTCTACATCTTCCCGGAGCTCGAGGAGATCCTGGCCGAGACCTACGGCATCATCGTGTACCAGGAACAGGTGATGCGCATCGCGGGACGCATCGCCGGGTTCACCCTCGCCCAGGCCGACACCCTGCGCAAGGCGATGGGCAAGAAGATCAAGGAGCTCATCGATGACGAGGGCGAGCGGTTCGTCGCCGGCGCCACGGAGCGAGGCTACCCGAAGGACAAGGTCGAGGCGCTGTGGCGCCAGATCGTCCCCTTCGCGCAGTACGGCTTCAACAAATCGCACTCGGTGGCCTACGCCTACGTCGCGTACCAGACAGCGTACCTCAAGTCACACTATCAATTGCACTTCTGGGCAGCGATGCTGTCCTCCGAGGCCTCGAACACCGACAAGCTGGCGACCTACGTGGCGATGCTTTCCGCCTCCGGCGTGAAGATCCTCGGGCCGGACGTCAACGCCTCGGACTTCCCGTTCACGGTGGAAGGCCAGGCCATCCGGGTCGGGCTGTGCGCCGTCAAGGGGGTGGGGGAGGGGGCGGTCCAGGCCATCCTCGAGGCGCGGCAGCGGGAGGACGGCTTCACCGGTGCCGGGCATTTCCTGCGCACCGTCGGCGAGCGGGCGGTCAACCGCAAGGTCGTGGAGTGCCTCGCCCGGGCGGGCGCCTTCGACGGCGTCCACGGCGACCGCGCCGCACTGCTCGGCGGGCTCGACGCCCTCATCGACAAGGCCGGCCGGGAGCGGCAGGCCCTCGAGGTGGGCCAGGGGTTCCTCTTCGCCCTCGACGACCCCGAGCCGGAGCCGGTGGCCGAGGGGCGCGCGACGGGCCCGTCCCACGAGGAGCTGCTGCACGGGGAACGCGAGACGCTGGGGTTCTACCTCTCCGGGCACCCCCTCAACCGATGGGCAAGGGTTCTCCGTGAGCTGCGGGTGGCACCGGTGGCCGAGCTCGCCGAGCTGATGGCCGGGGGAGCCGACCGCGCCACGGCGGCGGGGCTCGTGTCGGGACTGAAGGTCCGCGTCATCCGCGAGGGGCGCAACCAGGGCAAGCGGATGGCCTCCTTCATGCTCGAGGATCAGACCGGAAGCGTCCGGGCGGTGGTCTTCGCCGACGCCTTCACACGCCTGGACCGGGTGCTCGCCGACGGGACCCCCGTCCTCGTCACCGCCGCCCTGCGCTCCCCGGACCCCGACCACGTGGAGCTCTCCGTGGAGGAGGCGACGCCTCTGGAGGGCATCGAGGCACGCACCGCCGCAGCGCTACGCATCCGCCTCGACCTGGAGCACCACTCCGGCCGGGAGATGCTGGAGCACCTCCAGCAACTGCTGCTGCGGCACGAGGGGAGGACCTCGGTCCGCCTCCGCCTCGTCGGGGCGGGGTGGCAGGCGGACCTGGTGCCCAGCCGCGTCCTGGGCGTGGACCCCGCCGCCCTCATCCCGGCCCTCGACTCGCTCCTCGGGCCGGGACACGCCGACTACATCTTCAACGGCAACGGCGCGTCCTGACGGGGGGCGCGCGGGCGCGGCCTTGCGCCTGCACGGACGATCTCTTAGGCTAGGTGCGCCCGCGGCACTCCCGCGGGGCACCGGAGGCCAAGATGAGCAGTAGAGACGTCGTTTCCAGTGCGGACCTCATCGCGCTCGAAGAGCGCTTCGGGGCGCACAACTACCATCCCCTGGACGTGGTCATCAACCGGGCCGAGGGCGTGTGGGTCTGGGACGTCGAAGGCAAGAGGTACCTCGACTTCCTCGCCGCCTACTCGGCGGTCAACCAGGGGCACTGTCATCCCAGGATCGTCGAGGCGCTGAGAGTCCAGGCCGGCCTGGTCACCCTCACCTCCCGCGCCTTCCGCAACGACCAGCTCGGTCCGTTCTGCGCGGAGCTCGCCGGGATGACGGGGTACGCGCGGGTGCTCCCCATGAACTCGGGCGCGGAGGCCGTGGAGACGGCCATCAAGGCCGCCCGCAAGTGGGGGTACACCGTCAAGGGCGTGCCCGAGGGCCGCGCCGAGATCCTCGTCTTCGACGGCAACTTCCACGGCCGCACCACCACCATCGTGGGCTTCTCCAGCGAGGAGCAGTACCGCGAGGGGTTCGGCCCCTTCACCCCGGGGTTCCGTCTCCTGCCGTACGGCGACGCCGAGGCGGTGGCCGGCGCCATCACGAGCAACACCGTGGCCATTCTCGTCGAGCCGATCCAGGGCGAGGGCGGGATCATCGTGCCTCCGGACGGCTACCTGCGGCGGCTGCGCGAGCTGGCCACCGCCAATCGCGTCCTCCTCGTCACCGACGAGATCCAGTCCGGCCTGGGGCGCACAGGGAAGCTGTTCGCCTTCGAGCACGAGGGCATCCGCCCGGACATCGTCATCATCGGCAAGGCGCTGGGCGGAGGGTGCGTGCCCATCTCCGCGATCCTCGCCGACGACGAGGTCATGGGCGTGTTCAAGCCCGGCGACCACGGCTCCACCTTCGGCGGCAACCCGCTGGCCTGCGCCACGGCCCGGACCGCCATCAAGGTCCTCGTCGAGGAGGGCATGATCGAAAACTCCGCCCGGCTCGGGGACTACTTCATCGCCCGGCTGCGGGCGCTGGGCTCCCGCCACGTCAAGGAGATCCGCGGCCGCGGGCTGTGGATCGGCGTGCAGCTCCAGCCCGAGGCGGGGGGCGCCCGCAGGTTCTGCGAGCAGCTGCAGGAGGAGGGTCTCCTGTGCAAGGAGACCCACGTGGACACCATCCGCTTCGCGCCGCCCCTCACCATCACCCGCGAAGAGATCGACTGGGCCATGGAGCGCATCGCGCGCGTGCTCGGCTGACCGCTCCGGCGAGCCACCACGCTTCACGGGGCCCCGGCGGCGACGCCGGGGCCTTTCCTCGTCCAGGGGACAGTGTCGGCACGCCGACACCTCCGGCACCGAGCGGAGAGGGCTGCGGGGAGCGAGGCGGCGGGGGCCCCCGGCGGCCTCACGTCCGCAGCGTCGTCGAGCGGTTGATGGCCAGGAGCGCGAACACCACCGTCGGCGTCCACGCCGCCATCACCGGCGGGATCAGCGAGGCCTCCCCCAGCTTGGTGACGAAGGCTGTGATCGCGAAGTACCCCATGCCCAGGACGAGGGCCAGCGCGATCCCTTTCACCGCGCCCTTGCGTCCCATGCGAAAGGCGTAGGGGAGGGCGAGCCACGACAGCAGCAGCAGGCTCAGGGGGTAGGCGACCTTCTGGTACAGCTGCACGGTGTAGCGGTCCACCCGGTAGCCGGCGGTGCGCAGCGTGCGGATGTAGTCGTACAGCTCCCTGAAGCTCATCTGCGAGGGCTTGCGGTACTCCCGCCCGAAGTACGACGGCCCCTGGGAGATGGGCAGCACGATGGGGGCGGGGTGCTCGGCGAAATCGGCGGTGCCGTCGGCGAGAAACACCCGCGACCACGCGCTCTCGCCGATCCACTTGCCGTCCACGTACCGCGCGGTGCGCGCCATGTAGCGGGCGCGCAGGTCCATGCGCTGGTCGAAGACGTAGATGGAGGGGCGGACGAGGGTCCTCGTGTCGGGATCGAACTGCACGAAGTTGACCAGGGTGCGGCCGTCGGGGAGGAAGAGCCAGAGGCGGTCGGTGGCCCGGTAGGATCGGGCCACCTTGCGCCCCTTGATGACGTCCTCGAGCCTCTGGCTCGTACGGTTGGCCCGCTGGACCAGCGAGTCGTCCACCGTGAACAGTCCCACCCCGAGCAGGAACGCCAGGATGAGGAGGGGAGCGGCCACCCGGGTCAGGGAGACGCCGGCCGCCTTGAGCGCGGTGGACTCGTTGGTCTTCTCCAGCGAGGCCGTGGTGCCCAGGAAGGCGATGACGAAGGCCAGCGGCACGATCTCGTGGAGGATCTGGGGAAGGCTGAAGAAGTAGTACGACGCAACGACCAGGAACGGCACGGCGTGGCGCTGGATCTCGTCGAGCTTCTCGGACAGGTTGATGGTCACGTAGATGGCGCAGACGGCGACCACCACCAGGGTGAAGAAGCCGAGGCACTGGCGGACCAGCCTGCGGTCCATGACGCCCAGCAGGTTGAACCCCCGCGGGCTGCCGTTGCCGCCGTCCTCGGCGCCGCAGCGCACCACGGAACGCGAGTACACGCGGGAAGGCTGCACCGAAGCGGCTTCCCCGGCCAGCTCGTCCGGCTCCCCGGAGGGCTTGCGGCGGAGCCGCCGCCACACCGCCGACAGGATGGACTCCCGCTCCACGCCGCGGCTGACGCGGCGCAGCAGCGCGAGACCGAAGGCGACGAGGGCGAGGTTGGGCAGCCAGATCCCGGCGGCCACCGGCAGCTTCCCCGACTGGGCCAGGAGCTCGCCGTTGTTGAGGAGGACGTAGTAGGCGACCACCAGCGCCACCGACGCCGTGAGGCCGAACCCCTTGCCGCCGCGTCGGTTGCTGACCCCGAGGGGGAAGCCCACGAAGCCGAACACCAGCGCCGCCGCCGGAATCGCCACCCGCTTGTTCAGCTCGATCAGGGCATCCCGGCGCTCGGGACTGGCCCGCCCGGCCTTCTTGACCCGACCGAGCAACTCCGCCGTGGTGGTCTCCCGGACACCGACCCGGCTGGTCGACGAGCTGGCCGCGGCCGGCGCGCGAAGCAGGATCTTCTGCTCCCGGTTGGAGCTCATCTGGTAGCTCTGCGGCCGGTCCGGCTGCATCACGTGCGAGGTCGTGTCATCCAGGTTGAGCCATGCGGTGCCGTCCCGGGGATCTACCGTGAACTCGCCGGACTCCGCGGTGATCAGGCGCTCCTCGGTGGGCGAGGTGCTGTCGAAGAGGAGGATGCCGTGCCATTCGCCGGTGTCCCGGTTAATGCGGTTCACGTAGAGCAGGAGACCGGGGAACTCCTCGTTGAACTCGCGGGGCTCGACGGCCGTCCGCGCGCCCCCCGAGAGGGCGACCTTCATGGCCAGCTGCTGGAAGGTGCCGTTGGCCCGGGGCATCACCTCCACGGTGAGCGCGGCGTCGACGAGGAACATGACCGCGGCGGCGACGACGAGGGGGCGGGCGAGCCTGGAGAGGCGAACGCCGCACGCCTGAGCGGCGATGAGCTCCGAGTCGGACGACCAGCGGGCGGCGGTCATCAGCACGGCGAACAGCGTGCCCATCGGGATCGTCAGGGCGAGGACGTTGGGCACGCTCAGGAGGAGCAGCTCCAGCGCCACCGTGACCGGGGCACTGTGCGAGATGAACAGGTCCGCCAGGACGAACAGCGAGCGGATGAGGAGCAGGAACGAGCTCACGCCCGTGGCCAGCAGGAAGGTGGGGAGCATCTCGCGGACCAGGGCGCGAGACACGACGAGGCGCGGACGGCGTGCCATACCCGGGCATGGTACGTCACCCGTGCCGGAGCCGCCAGACCGCCGGCGGCCGCGGGCTTCGACGCGACTCCCGGAAAGCGCGTTGCCGGCGCTTTCCACAGCCCCGACCCAGCGCCGGCAAGGGGACGGCTTCCTCCGCAGGGATTTCCACAGGACGGCGGGTTTCCACATGCCCCGGTTCCAGTTTCAATGTCCGATAAGAAATATTATGTTAACTTCAAGCCGGGAGTGACGGCGCCCGATGCGCCGACGGCTCACCGAGGCCTCTCCACCCTCTCTCTTCGGATGCTGCTGCGCCCCTCGGGCGCCGCTTCGATTGTGTGAGGTACGGCCGGACGGTAGCGGGCTCAGTCCTGCTCGCCTTCGCCGGCGCCGGCCGCCGGCGAAGGTGGCTGCAGGCGCTCGTCGAGCTCCCCGCTGCGCACCCGGGCCAGGAGTGACTCCAGCGTGTCGATCACCTCGGCCCGCGTGATCCCCGGCCGCCGGATCGACAGCGACAGGTGCACCGGTGCATCCGCCGCCGGGCGGTAGCGAATCTGGATGGGACGGAAGCGCCCGGCGTCCGCGCCCGGCGCGCCGTCTGAGGCACCCTCCGCGTTCCCGGCGCCGGCGTCGGGGGCCTCGCCGTCCTCGCCATGCCTGAGCTGCTGGGAGGTGTAGCGGGCGGCCTCCCGGTCGAGGCGCCCCTCGGCGATCTCCTGGACGAGCGTCTCCATGGCCTCCACCGACTCCGCGCGGGCGATGAGCAGGAGAACGCTCTTCGCCGTGATGTCGGCATGCCGACACAAGTCGCGGATGCCCGGAGGCATGGCGAGGAGCTTGAGGCCCTCCGTCACCGTCGAGCGCGACTTCCCCACGGCTCCGGCGACGGCCTCGTGGGTGTAGCCGTACTTCTCCACGAGGGTGCGGTACCCCTCGGCCTCCTCGAAGGCGGACAGATCCCGGCGCTGCAGGTTCTCCACGAGGGCCAGCTCCAGCGCCTCCTGGTCGGTGGCGGTGAGCTCGACGCAGGGAACCTCCGTGAGCCCCGCCTCGAGGGCGGCGTGGAAGCGCCGCTCGCCGGCGATGAGCTGGTAGCGGGAGGAACCCTCCGCGGCGCGGCGGACGAGGAGCGGCTCCAGCACTCCCCTCCTCCGGATGGACTCCGCCAGGTCCTGCAGGTCTCCGAGGTTGGAACGCGGCTGCTCGGGGTTCGTCTCGATGTCCTCGGTGCGCAGCATCAGCCCGACTCCGGTCACGGAGTGGTTGGCGAGGGCCTCCACGAAGTGGCGGTCGTGCCTCATCTTCTGGTGGCCGGGCAACCCCTTCCTGCTAGACACGGGACATCACCTCCTCACACAGCGCATAGTACTCGACGGCGCCGGAGGAGTCGGGTGCGTGCTCGAAGATCGAGGTCCGGTACGCCGGGCTCTCCTCGAGCCTGACCGAGCGGGTCACCACCGTCTTGAACACCTTGTTCCCGAACACGCCGCTGATCTGGTCCAGGCTGTCCCGGGCAATGATGGTGCGGCGGTCGAACAGGGTGACCAGCACGCCGAGGAGCTGCAGGTCGGGGTTGGCGCGGGACTTGATCTTGTCCATCGTCTCCAGCAGATCGTCGGTCCCCTCCAGGGCGAAGTACGACGCCTGGATGGGAATGAGCAGGTGGCTGGCCGCGACGAGGGCGTTCACGGTGATGAGCCCGAGGGTCGGCGGGGTGTCGACGATGACGTACTCGTACCGGTCGAGCACCTCGGAGATCCTGTCCTTGAGCCGGAAGTGCGCCTCCAGCTCGCCGACCAGGGCGCTCTCCACCTTGGCGAGGGAGATCCTCGCGGGAGCCAGCTCGAGCCGTTCGAGCTGCGTGGGGACGATGACGTCCCGGATGGGTGTTCCGTCCACCAGCACGTCGTACATGGAGCGCCCGAGATCCGCCGGGTCGACGAAGGACAGGGTCGTGTTGGACTGTGGATCCAGGTCCACGAGCAGCGTCCGCACGCCCTTCAGCGCCAGGGCGGCGGCCAGGTTGATTGCGGTGGTGGTCTTCCCGACTCCACCCTTCTGGTTGGCAATGGTGATTATCATCGTCGTCGGTCACGCTCAGCTCTGGCACTTTATCGGGGCGCTCAAATCCATGTCAAGGCGACCGGACCCCGCTCGCCGCGCAGAAGAGGGGCTTCGGCCCGTCACATCTTGTACTTGCCGAGTTGCTCGGGGGTCAGCGATTCGAGCCAGTCCCTCAGGCGCTGCTCCGGGTCCTCGCCGTCGCCGAAGTCGAGGGCGTGGGCATCTGTGAAGACGTTCTCCGCGACCCGGATCGGCGCGTGGCAGCGCAGCGCCAGGGCGATGGCATCCGACGGGCGCGCATCGACGTTCACCGTGCCGCCGTTCGAGGTGCGGAGCACGATGCTCGCGTGGAAAGTGCTCTCCTGCAGCGAGTGCACGGTGATCGACGCCACCGACGCCCCGAGGGCCTCTACCACACCGCGCAGCAGGTCGTGGGTCATCGGCCTCGGGGTCTGCACGCCCTCCAGCTCGAGGGCGATTGCGTTGGCCTCGAAGACGCCGATCCAGATGGGCAGGAAGAGGTTCTCCTCCGGCCTCTTGAGGATCACGATGGGCGTGTTGGAAACCGGGTCCAGGATGAGACCCCGGATCTCGACGTCCCACAGCGTCGGCTCGTCCGAGCGCGGCTCGCTCACGCTTTTAATGTCAACCATAGTGTGACCCCTGTCAAGCCGAAGGAAGCAGTCTCGCCGGCATCAGAGCCCGCTCTCCGAGCAGGGCGTGCGCGGTGGCGCCGGTGACGGTGACCGAGGCCAGCGCACCGGCACGGATCCCCTCCCAGGACGGGAAGTTGACGACCCGGTTGTCGTCTCCCCTGCCCTGCCACACCCCGGTCCCCCGCTTGGCCGGCCCGTCCACGAGCACCTCGACGGTGCGCCCGATGCGCGCCTGGTTGAGCGCCAGCTGGATACGGCCCTGGAGATCGAAGAGCCTCTGCAGCCGCTCTCCGGCCACCGGCCGTGGCACCGCGCCGGGGTAGCGTGCCGCCGGCGTTCGGGGGCGCGGCGAGTACGCGAAGCCGTAGAGCTGGCCGAACCCGATCTCCTCGACCAGCGTCATCGTCTCCTCGAACTCCGCGTCGGTCTCTCCGGGGAAGCCGACGATGACGTCGGTGGACAAGGTCACGTCGGGTCTCGCGGCGCGGATCGAGGCGACCAGCTCCACGTATTCGGCGCGGGTGTAGCGCCGGTGCATCCGCCGCAGGACGGTGTCGGACCCCGACTGGAAGGGCAGGTGGAGGTAGGAGCTCAACCGCGGCAGCGTGGCCAACGCCTCGACCAGGGTGCGGTCGAAGTAGCGCGGGTGCGACGTGATGAACTGGACGCGCCAGAGCTCCCGCGACGCGGTGACCCTGGAGAGCAAGTCGGCGAGGCTGGCACCGGTGTCCGGGCACCGGTAGGCGTTCACGGTCTGTCCGAGGAGGGTGACCTCCCTGGCGCCGCGGACGGCCAGGTCGCGTACCTCCGAGACGATGTCTTCGAGGGGCCGGCTCACCTCCCGCCCCCGCGTGTAGGGGACAACGCAGAAGGTGCAGTGCTGGTCGCAGCCGTGGATGACGGTGACGTACTGCCGCGCCGAGCTCCCCCGGGCGACGAGGTGGGTGTCCAGGTCCCGGGTGGCGTCGAACCCCGTGAGCTCGGCGCACCGTCCGTCGGCCGCGGCGTCCAGGGCGTCCCCCAGCTGCCCGATCCGCCCGGGCCCCAGCACGAACCCCAGCACCGGGCTCCGGGCCAGCAGCCGGCCGCCCTCCTGCTCGGCGACGCAGCCGCACAGGCCGACGAGCCGGGGACGGCCCCCCTCGTCCCGCAGGCGGCGCAGCTCGCCCAGCCGGGAGAGGACCTTCTGGACCGCCTTCTCGCGGACCGAGCAGGTGTTGAGGAGGGCCACGTCGGCGTCGCCCGGCTCCTCGACCCGCTCCAGCCCCCGGGCCTCCAGGATGCCGGCGAGGTGCTGGCTGTCCAGGGTGTTCATCTGGCAGCCCCAGGTTTCGATGAAGTACGTCCTCACGTGCGCTCTTTCCCCCGGTGCCGCCGGGCCCCGAGACGCTGCGGACGCCGGGCGGCGTCCGCCTTCATACCCGGTCCGGCCGCCGTGCGCAAGGCCCGGCGGATCGCCCCTACTTCTTCCTCACGCCCTCCGGGAGCGGAGGCTGGTTGGGGAACTTCTGGGCAGGCAGCTTCGGCTCCGGCTCGGGCAGGCCCCTGAACCAGCCCGGCAGGGCCCCGTCCTTCCGGGCGTCGTTCATCACCTTGTCCGGCAGGCCCACGGTCTGTTCGGCCTGCGCCTTGGCGTTGCGCCACTCGACCAGCGCCTTGTCCCAGGCGGGCTTGATCACCCCGTCGCGGTAGGCGGGGTCGTCCTCGGCGTAGAACTGGCGTTCGAGCCGGTTGACCTCTCCGTTGAGGCGAACCTCTTCCTCCCGCCAGTAGGCGACCGTCGCGCGGGCGTCCTGGTACGCCTGCTGCCAGAAGGCCTTCCTCCCCTCGCCCGACCCGCTGGCTTCTTCTCCGGAGGGTGGGGAGCCCGAGGAGGGCTCGGCGGTGGTCAGCTCGACACCGGCGGAGAGCTTGACCACCGTCTCGTTGGTGATGGTCCGGGACGCGCCGTTCTCGGGCAGGCGGAGCTTGATGCGCTTCGCCACCGCTTCCAGGGAGGAGCGCCTGGCGGTGGATTCGGTGGATTGCTGGCCGAGCAGCACCTTGATCGCCGGCGGGGCCGGCGCCGGAGTCGGGGCCGGCGTCGCCGCCTGCGCCGCGGTCAGGAGCAGCGAGATCAGAACCATGGTGCCTCCGCCCCGCAGCGCCGCCGGCCAGCCGGCCCGCGACCCGGGGTCGATTCCCATGATACCCCAGCCGCGCGTCCCACGGTGTGACGTCTCCACAACGGAACCGATTGGTTCAGAGTCGGATACGGACCTTGAGGTGGGCCATGAGGCCGGAGAGCCGCTCCAGGAGGTACTCCTCGACGTCCCTTGCGGTGGCCATGGCCAGCGCCCGCTGGGCGATCTTCCGGGCCTCGCGGTAGGACAGCGAACGGATCAGCTTGCGCACCACCGGGAGCGCCGGCGGGTGCATGGAGAACTCCTCGAGACCGAGCCCCACGAGGACGGGCACCGCCAGTGGATCCGCTGCCATCTCGCCGCACAGCGACACGGGGACGCCGCCCCGGCGGCCGGCGGTGATGACCCTCTCCACGAGCCGCAGCACCGCGGGGTGGAACGGATGATAGAGGTCGGCGACCTGCTCGTTGGCGCGGTCCACCGCCAGCGTGTACTGGGTGAGGTCGTTGGTGCCGATGGCGAAGAAGTCGACCTCGTGGGCGAGGTGCTCGGCCACGAGAGCGGCGGCCGGCACCTCGATCATGGCTCCCACGGCCAACTTCTCCGGAACGTCGTACCCCTCGGACCTGACCTCCTCGGCGAAGCGCCGCAGCAGCACCCGCACGGTCCGGACCTCCTCGATGTGGCTCACGAGGGGAACCATCACTCGGAGGTTGGCCCCGTTGCTGCCGGCAGCCCGCAGCAGCGCCCGCAGCTGGGTGCGGAAGAAGTCCGGACGCTGCAGGCACAGCCGCACGCCGCGCAGGCCCAGCACCGGGTTTCCCTCGGGGTTGCCGATGACCTCCCGGGCCAGCTTCTTGCCGCCGAGATCGAATGTCCTGATCGCCACGGGCTTGTCCGGGAACGCCGCCAGGATCGCGGAGTAGGCGTCGCTCTGCTCCTTCTCATCGGGCAGGTCCGGGCTCGCCTGGAGGTAGATGAACTCGCTCCGGAAGAGCCCGATGCCCTCGGCGCCCCCCGCCACCGCGGCCGGCAGCTCGTGCAGGAGGTCCACGTTGGCCAGGAGCCTGATCCTCCGGCCGTCGAGGGTCTCCGCCGGGTAGTGGGCGAGGCCGAGCAGCTCCTCCTGCCGGCGGCGGTGCTCCTCGGCGCGCAGGCGGTAGACCTGCACCAGGGCTGGGTCGGGGGACACGAGCACGTGGCCCTCGAAACCGTCCACGATGACGAGGGACGCCTTCCGCGCGGCCTCCACCAGGCCGGCCACGCCCACCACGGCGGGGATGCCCAGGGACTTGGCGATGATGGTGGTGTGCGACGTCTTGCCGCCGGTCTCGGTGGCGAAGCCGAACGCCGCACCTGCGAACTGGATCGCCTGGGCGGGTGGGATGTCGTCGCCGACCAGCACCGACCCCGCCTCCATCCGCTCCAGGTTCGGCCGCGACCGGCCCTGCAGCTCACGCTGCAGCTGGGCGCCGACGTCGATGAGATCGGTCTGGCGCTCCCGGAGGTAGACGTCCCCGAGCCTCTCGAACTGCGCCACCAGCTTGTTGATGACGTGTTCCAGCGCCCACTCGGCGTTGACCGAGCGGGTCCGGATGACGTCCTCCACCTCCTTGAGGAGGGTCGGGTCCTCGAGGAGCAGCTGGTGGGCCTCCAGGATGGAGCGGTACTCGCCCCCCATGCGGCTCGCCGTGTCCTCGATGACCCCCGCCATGTGGACCGCCGCCGTGCGCGCCGCTTCGTGGAGCCTCGCCACCTCGGCAGCGATGCCCTCCGCGGGCACCGCCACCAGGGCCACGGGAAGCGGGCGGTTCTCCACCACGACCGGCCGGCCGATGGCGATACCCGGAGAGACGCCCATCCCCACCAGGGTCCGTGGCGTGCTCACTCCTCCTCTCCGAAGCGGGCGTCGATCAGCGCCTGGATCGCGTCGAGAGCCGCCTCCTCGTCCTCACCCTCCGCCCGCAGGACGAGGCGGGACCCGTACGGCGCCGCCAGGAGCAGGAGCCCGAGGATGGACTTCCCGTTCACCTCCTCCTGGTTGTGGGACACGTACACCTTCGAGGAGAACCGGGATGCCTCGTGGACCAGCTTGGCCGCCGCCCGGGCGTGGAGCCCGAGCCGGTTGACGAGCTCAACCTCCCGTTGGACCATGATCCCGCTTCCCCGGGCGCTTCTCGAGGATCTCGCTCACCACGTAGATGCTCTTCTGCCCCTTGTCGGCCACCACCCTGGCGAGGTGCCGCAGGCTCTCCGGGCTCTGCCTCCGGACCCCGGCGAGCTTGATCAGCATCGGCAGGTTGACACCCGTGACCACCTCGGAACGCGCCGGGTCGAGAAAGCCCAGTGAGAGGTTGGTCGGCGTGCCGCCGAACATGTCGGTGAGCACGAGGACGCCGTCGCCCGTGTCGAGCTCCTTGAGGCTGCGGGCGATGTCGGCCCTGGCCTTCTCCGGGTCGACGCTCCACTCGAGCGTGATCGCCCTTGCCTGTTCGGCCAGGTCGGGCTCGATGGTGCGGCCAGCGGCGAGAAGCTCCGTGGCCAGGCGGCCGTGCGAGATGAGCAGGATGCCGATCATGGCGCGATTATTCCAAGCCCTCTTCCCCGCCGCAAGGGATCACGGTCTCACGTCTCCCGGTCCCTGTCGCGGTGGTGGACGCTCACGACCCAGTGCTGCTCCGAGAGGTGGTCCGCCAGCCGCTTCGCCAGGTAGACGGAGCGGTGCTTTCCACCGGTGCAGCCGAAGGCCACCACGACGTAGCTCTTCTGTTCCCGGCGGTAGGCCGGGAGCAGCGCATCGCAGAGGTCGCGGAAGCGGATGAAGCTCTCCTCCACCTCGGGGTGGCTCTCCAGCCACTCCATCACCCGGGGGTGGTCGCCGGGCAGCGGGCGCAGCTCCGGCACGAAGTGGGGGTTGGGAAGGAAGCGGACGTCGAAGACCAGGTTGACCTCGTGCGGCAGCCCGTACTTGAAGCCGAAGCTCTCGCACCGCACCACCATGGGCAGCGCCAGCGAGGTGGTGCCGAAGCGCGAGGCGACGTGGGCCCGCAGCTCGTGAGGGGTCAGGTCGGAGGTGTCGATCACCTCGTCGGCCAGGATCTTCACCGGTTCCAGGGCCTCGCGCTCGGCCTGCACCGCCTCGGCGAGAGCGAGGTGACGGTACGGATGAGGGCGACGGGTCTCCGAGAAGCGCCGGACCAGGGACGAGCTGCTCGCTTCCACGAAGACCAGCCGCATCCGGGGGAACCGCTCCCTGAGCCGCGCCATCAGGCCCGGGAAGCTCTGCGCGAACTCCGGCGTCCTGACGTCCACCACCACCACCCACGGAGGTGTGCCCGGCTTCTCGGCGGCGTGGCTGAAGAGCGGCTCGATGAGGTCCAGGGGAAGGTTGTCGACACAGGTGTAGCCGAGATCCTCGAAGCACCTGGTGACGATGCTCTTCCCGGCCCCGGACAGTCCGGTGACGACGATCATTCCCGCCGTCCGGCTCATGGCCCGGCGAGGTTGCGATCGTGCCTGAGCAGGTACTCCTTGGCCGCATCAGGGACGCCGCGCTGGGTCAGGAGGTGCTTCCTGGCGGCGCACTCGATGAGCAACGCCAGGCTCCTGCCCGGCGCGACCAGGATCGTCAGCGCCGGACGCGCCAGACCGAGAATCTCCTCCGTGCTCTCCGCGAGCCCCAGCCGCTCGATGAGGAGCGTCTTGTCGGGGACCAGGTTCACCACGAGGTCGATGGGCTTGGAGTCCCGCACGGCCACCGACCCGAACAGCTGCTCGATGGAGATCAGCCCCAGGCCGCGGACCTCCATGAGGCCGCGGATCTCCGCGGGCGCCCGGCCGATCAGCTCCTCGTGCCGCATCCGGTGGATCTCCACCACGTCGTCGGCTACCAGGCGGTGGCCGCGATGCACGAGCTCCAGCGCGCACTCGCTCTTCCCCGAGCCGGAGTCCCCCTGGAGCAGGACGCCGATCGCGAAGATGTCGAGGAGATCGCCGTGACGCACCTCGCGGGTGGAGAGCAGAAACTCCAGCGCCTCGGAGAAGCGTTCGATCACGGTGGAGGTCGTGGCGTCGGTGAGGATGAGGGGGACACCGTGCCGCTGGCAGGGGTCCATGAACAGCGCCGCCGCCTCGCGCAGCCCCTTCGTCACCACGATCAGCGGAGGTTCCAGCTTGACCACCGCCTCCGCTCGCTCCGCCGCGATGGCGGGCTGGAGGGTGACGAGGAACTCGCACTCGCTGGCCCCGATGACTTCGACCCGGCCCTCCTTCACGTAGGGGAGGTGACCGGCCAGCGCCAGCCCCGGCTTCTGCAGGCGGGCGTTCGTGATCCGCCGGCCGACGCCGTTCTCTCCGGCGATCAGGGCCAGCCCCAGCGGCGCCAAATGGGGCTCGCGGAGCAGGTCCCCGGTGGAGACGTGGTCCCTGCGGACGCTCACAGGTTCGCCTCGAACTTGGCCAACGAGGCCATCAGGTCCTCACCCCGCCGCGCCTCGAGAAACGAGCGGCGCGCCTGCGGGTTGCGCAGCAGGCGCGCGATGTTCGCCAGGACTTGCAGGTGCGCCGCAGGTTGCTCCCTCGGCGACAGCACGAAGAAGAAGAGCCGCGCGCGGTCGCCGTCGCCGGTGCCGAAGGGAATGGCCTCCGGCGCCCTGGCGAACGCGGCGACGATGTTCTTCAGGCCCGGCACCTTGCAGTGCGGGATGGCGGTCTCGTCGCCGACCACCGTGGCCCCCAGGCGCTCACGGTCGAGCAGGAGATCCACGAGGTCCTGGGCGTTCCTGACCGCTCCTGCCTGCTCCAGATGCTCGGCCACGTAGACCAGCACCTCTTCCCGGCTGCGCGCCGGGATGTCGAGATAGATGTGTTCCGGTTTGAACAGGTTGCTCAGCTTCACGGTCGTCTTTTCTCTCGCGTCCCGGCTGCTCAGTACTCCGGGGTGACCAGCCCGTAGGTCCGGTCCCTGCGTCGGTAGAGAACGTTCACACGATCGGACTCGGCCTCTCTGAAAACGATGAAGTCGTCCCTGGAGCCTTCGAGCTGCAGGGCGGCCTCCTCCACGGTCATGGGCACCACCGGCACGTGCCGGGTCTCCACGACCTCCGGACTCCCCCGCCGCACCGACTCCGCCTCCACCACGTCCACCTGCCAGGCGCTCTCCTTGCTGACGTGGCGCTTGCGGCCGGTGAGGCGCTGCTTCATCCGCCGTGCCTGCTGCTCGAGCTTCTCGACGACGTCCTGGAGCGAGACGCTCCATTCGTCGGTCTCGGACGAGGCAGCCACCTCGAAGTCCTTGCCGCGGACGAAGGCCTCCGCCGAGAACCGGTGCTTCTCCTGGGACAGCGTGAAACGGGCCTCGTGAACGGCGTTGAAGTACTTGTCCAGTCGTGCGAACTTCTTCTGGATCATCGCGCGCTGCTGCTCGGAGATCTCCAGATTGCGGCCGACCAGTTCAAGTTCCATGGGTTCCCCCTTCTCGTTCTCTCACACACCCTGCCGTCGGCTCCATTGTAGCCCGTCGAGGTTCGACCTACCGCAGCACTCGGCGGCGCTGCTCCGAGGAAGGGATCCCCATTTCCTCTCGGTATTTCGCAACTGTGCGCCTGGCGATGCGAATTCCCAGGCGGTTGAGCTGCCGGGCCACCCGCGCGTCCGAGAGGGGCCGCTGGTCCTCCTCGCTCTCGATCAGGTCGCGGATACGCTGCTTGACCACCACCGACGAGATGTCGCCGTGCACAGCGTGTGAGATCGAGGAGTGGAAGAAGAACTTGAGGGGGAACACGCCTCGTGGGGTCGCCATGTACTTGTTGGCCACCACCCGGCTCACCGTCGACTCGTGCATACCGATGTCGTCGGCGATGTCCCTGAGCACCAGCGGACGGAGCTGGTGCAGGCCCTTCTCCAGGAACTCCTGCTGTCGCCGCACGATCGCCTCGGACACCTTGATGATGGTGTTCTTGCGCTGCTCCACCGAGCGCAGGAACCACAACGCCGCCCGCATCCGCTCCCGCACGAACCCCGAGGCGTCGCTGTCCAGCGACCGGCTCTTGAGAAGGCTCAGGTACCGGGGCGAGAGGCGCAGCCGCGGCATGCCGTCGTCGTTCTGGCTCACGCGCCACTCGCCGTCGACCTTGGTGACCATGACGTCGGGCTCCACGGCTGCGTTGTCGCTGGGACCGAGCTGGGCGCCGGGGTGGACCTCCAGCGTCTTCAGCAGTTCGATCACGCCCCGCACCTCGTCGAGCCCCACGCCGAAGCGCTGCTCGAGCTTCTCCCAGCGCTGGTTGAGGAGATCCTCGAACGCCTCGCCCACCACCCGGATGGCCAGCGGCGCCGCGGGCGAGTCCGAGGCAGTGCTGCCGGCGCGCCGGAGCTGGAGCAGGAAGCACTCCCGCAGTGACCGGGCGCCGATGCCCGGCGGATCGAGCTCCTGCACCACCGCGACGGCCCTCTCCACGACCGCGATCCCGACGCCGAGCTGCTCGGCGAGGTCCTCCTCCGGCGCCCTCAGGTAGCCGTCGCCGTCGAGGTTGCCGATGACGTACTCGCAGGCGGTCTCGAGGACTTGCGGGACATCGAGGAAGCGGAGCTGCTCGCACAGCGCGTCGAACAGGCTCGGTTCCGGCCCCGGCGAGTTCTCCAGGGGCGCGTCCTCCTCGTCCTGCCACGTCGCGGCAACGGCGGGCGCGTCGTGGAGGTAGTTCGAGAACAACGCCTCGATCTCCACCTCGCCAAAGACCTCGCTGGAGGCGGCGTCGGCCTGCTCCTCGCGCGGACTTCCCGCCTCGTCGGAGGGGTTCGCCTGCGACGCGGCGGCGGCCTCCTCCGCCGGCGACTCTTCCGTCAGCTCCAGGAGGGGATTCACCTCGAGCTCCTGCTCGAGGGCCTGTTCGAGCTCCAGGCGCGACAGCTGCAGCAGCTTGATGGCCTGCTGCAACGTCGGCGTCATCACGAGCTTCTGCGTAAGCTTGAGCTGAAGTCGCTGTTCCAGTGCCATGGGCCTAGAGTCTGAACTCCTCTCCCAGGTAGAACTGCCTCACCTGAGGGTCCGAGGCAAGGGTTTCCGGATCTCCGCTTGCAAAAACCTTGCCGTCCTTGATGATAGAGGCCCTGTCGGTAATTTTCAAGGTGTCACGGACGTTGTGATCTGTGATGAGGATACCGAGCCCGCGGTGGCGGAGGTGCCGGATCAGCCGCTGCACGTCCAGCACCGTGATGGGGTCGATGCCGGCGAAGGGCTCGTCCAGGAGCAGGAAGCGAGGCTCGGTGACCAGGGCCCGGGCGATCTCGACGCGCCGCCGCTCGCCGCCGGAGAGAGTGTCCCCCCTCTGGTGGCGGACCTTCTCGAGGCCGAACTCCTCGAGCAGCCGGCACACCCGGGTGTTGGCCGTCTCCCAGCGCACGCCGAGGAGCTCGAGGACGCCGTAGAGGTTCTCCTCCACCGTGAGGCGGCGGAACACCGACGCTTCCTGAGGCAGGTACGAGATCCCGAGCCGCGCCCGGCGGAACATGGGCTGGTCCGTGACCTCCACGTCGCTGACCCAGACGCTTCCCGAGTCCGGCTCGACGAGCCCCACGAGCATGTAGAAGGTCGTGGTCTTCCCGGCGCCGTTGGGGCCCAGCAGCCCCACGACCTCGCCGCTGTTCAGCTCCAGGGACACGCCGTTGACCACGGTCCTGCCGTGGTAGCGCTTGACCAGCTCGCGGGCTTCGAGTCGCGCGGATTCTATGGCCTCGTCCCCTTTCCCGGCGCCTTCCCCCCGGCCGGTGCGGTCGGCGCCGGCTTGGCGGGAGTGTAGATGGTCTCGCTCGGATTCTCCTCGGACCCGACCACCAGCACCGTGTTCGAGTCCTTTCTCCACTCCAGCTTGTCGCCCCGGATCTGGTTCCCGCCCGGCTCCTGGAGGAGCACGGGCTTTCCCCAGACCTCGAACAGGTCCTCCGAGCTCAGCAGCCTGGCGCGGTCCCCCTTGAGCGTCCTGTTCGAGCCACGCTCGCGCACCTCCACGCCGCCCGTCAGGTTCGCCTCCTCGATCTCCCCCGCCGCGCCCAGCCTCACGACCATCTTCTGGCAGGTGGTCACGGCTTGCGGATCCTCCACCTGGACGTTTCCCTCGTACGTCACTGCTCCGGCCACGCGATCATACTCCAGGGTCCTCGCCGAGATCCGGACCTGCTGCGGAGCCTCCCCCTCGCCCCCGGCGAGGGCGCCCGCCGTCACCACGTGACCCGACCCCGAGACGCTCTCCGCGGCGCGGTGGTAGACGAGGTGGTCCGCCCGCAGCAGCCGGTCTCCCTGCCAGAGCCGCGCGTTGCCGTCGAGCGTGACGTCGTCCCCCCGCACCTCGGCGGAGTCGCTGGCGAAGCGCACCGGGGCCTTTGCTCCGGGGCCCTGAGCGACCTTCCGCGTCACCACCCCGTTCACCTGGCCGCTCGCCGTGATGCTTCCACCGCTGCCGCCGGCGATGCGATCGCACTCGGCGGCCAGGTCCGGTGCCCCGAAGCGGACGCGCGAGCTCTTGCCAGGCAGCAGGACGAACGTGGCCTTGTCGGGCGAATAGGTGAGGTCGTCGCCGGAGGCCCAGTCCGTTCCCGACCGCAGGGTCACCGACCCGCTGGCATGAACGGTGGTCGGGCGTCCTCGATCGAAGCTCAGCCGGGTGAGGTCGGCCTCCAGCCTCCGGTTCTGCGCCGCCGGCTCCCTCTCGTCGGCACAGACCTTCTCCTGGCCCTCCAGCCACTCCCAGTCCGTGGCGGAGCGGCGTCCGACCAGCCGCCAGGTGGTGAACCGCCGCCAGGAGCCGTCCGGCTGCGTCCACCTTGCCTCGACCCAGCCCGTTCCCGCGGAGGGCAGCACGGTCACGTTGGCGCCCCCGTCCTCCGTCGCCTCCATGTGGGTGTCGCCCGCGTCGAGCTCGACGTAGCTGCCGTCGTCCAGCACGCCGTCGACCCGCACCGGGGCCCGGAGGAGCGCGTCGCGCAGCGTGCCCGTCTGGGCTTTGAGCTGGACCTCCCCCGAGGCCCCGGTGAGGCGGAGGCCGGCGCGGAGGACCGTCAGCCCGTTGGGGAAGGAGGCCAGTGCGCGCTCCCGGGAGTAGGTCACCTTGGGCGCCAGGATGATGACCGACTGCGTCGCGGTGGCGGCCTGCCTCACCGACACCGAGACGCCGTCGAGGAGCTGCACGACGTCGCCGCCTACCGCGACGGCCAGCCGGCCGGCGGTCCCGCCCCACCCCGGACCCGCGAAGGTGACTCCCCCAACGCTCTCGAGGTCGCGGTCGCCGCCGTGGAGCACGACCTGGTCCGCCCGCATTGCGATCCCGTGGGCCAGGGAGACCTGGACGTCGCCGGTGACGAGCGCTTCCTTCCTCGTGGGGTTGAAGCGGGCCTGCCGCGCCACCAGTCCGTAGGCGACCTGCCCGTTGCGGTACAGCGACACGTCCACGTCCCGCAGCTCGTACCACCCCGACGCGAACTCCACCGTCTCCCGCGCGGCGATCCGGAAGTTGGGCTCGACGCCCAGCACGTCGTTGTAGACGAATCCCTTCTGGACGCGGACCGGAGTCTCTTCCTGGCCCCGGGAGACCTCGCCGAGCTCGACCGGGGCCACCGGTGGCCGCCGGCGCAGCTGCGCCTGGATCAGGGCGCCTACCAGCACACCCACCCAGACCAAGAGCAGGATGAGCGATCCCCGCCTGATGACCCGCTTACGCTGGTTCACCGTTCGTTGATCTGGCCCAGCACCCGGAACTTGGCGTAGCGCCGGCGCGTCAGGTCCGCACTCTTGACCCGGCGGAGGTCCACCAGGGCCTTGCGGATCGCCGCGCCCACGTTGCGCACCGCCCCGGCCGGATCGAGCTGGGCTCCGCCCAGGGGCTCGGGAACGATCTCGTCGATGACCCCCAGCTCGAGCAGATCCCGCGCCGTCAGGCGCAGGGAAGCGGCCGCCGCCTGGACCTGGGCCTGGTCCTTCCACAGGATGGCGGCGCACCCTTCGGGGGAGATCACCGAGTAGACCGCGTTCTCGAGCATCATGACGTGGTCGCCGACCCCGAGCGCCAGCGCACCCCCCGATCCCCCCTCGCCGGTGACCACCACGACGATGGGAACCTTCAGCGATGCCATCTCGCGGAGGTTGCGGGCGATGGCCTCGGCCTGCCCGCGCTCCTCCGCGTCGAGCCCCGGGTAGGCGCCGGGAGTGTCCACGAGGGAGATCACCGGGCGCTCGAAGCGCTCCGCCAGCTTCATGACGCGGAGCGCCTTGCGGTAGCCCTCGGGACGCGGCTGACCGAAGTTGCGGTAGAGCCGGTCACGGGTGTCGCGCCCCTTCTGGTGGCCGACCACCGCAACGGGCTCGCCGTCGAATCTGGCCAGCCCCGACACGATGGCGGGGTCGTCGCCGAACAGCCGGTCGCCGTGGAGCTCCACCCACTCGGTGAACAGCCCCCGGACGTAGTCGAGGGTATAGGGGCGATCCACGTGCCGGGCCAGGAGGCACCGCTGCCACGGCGTCAGAGAGCTCATCAGCTGCTGCGCGGTGCTCTCGAACTCCTCCCGCAAGCTGGCGGCCTCGCCACGCGGCACCCCACCCCCGGGCTGCTCTGCCAGGGCGAGGCGGTGGCGCAGATCCTCCAGGGGTGCGAGAAACGGCAGTGACTGGCTTCCGCCCATGCGGGGACTGTAGACGCCCCGTTGCCGATTGACAAGGCCCGGGGCCTTGCCTCAGCGCCCCGAGCGGGCCGTGCGACCGGGCGGAGCGGGGGCGCCGACGAGACGGAGGAGACGGGAGCGGAGCTGCACGGCGTTGGCCATGCGGCGCTGGATGACTTCCCGCCTCAGCCGCCACCGGGCGGTACTTGTGGCGGGGTTGTCCCGGCCCGGCGACGGGATGGCGGCGGCCAGCCCCGCGGCAGCCTCGCCGTCGAGGGCGCAGGCGCCAACGCCGAAGTAGTGCCGAGACGCGGCCTCGGCGCCGAACAGCCCGGGACCGAACTCCACAGTGTTGAGGTAGAGCTCGAGGATGCGTCGCTTTCCAAGCCGGCGCTCCAGCCACCACGCCAGCCGCACCTCGTTCAGCTTCCGGCTGAACGACCGCTCCGGGGAAAGGAACAGGATCCTCGCGAGCTGCTGCGAGATGGTGGAGGCGCCCCGCAAACGCGCGCCGCGCGCCCACTCCCCCAGCGCCTCCCACACCGCCCGGGGGTCCACCGCCCCATGATCGAGGAAGCCGATGTCCTCGCTCACGAGCACCGCGAGGGGCAGGTCGGGGCTGATCGCCTCCAGAGGACGGTAGTCGTGCTGCGGCGACCGGCTCAGCTGCTCGCTGCGCCACAGCTCCTCCTGCCGCAGCCACGACGCCCAGCTCCGGGACGGAGGACCCTGGGACCACGCACCGATGTCCTGTCCCGGCGTGAGCCACCACGCTGCGGCGCCGGCGAACGCGGCCACGGCCACCACGGCGCCAGCGGCCGCGGCCCTCCTCAGCAGGCGGCGGTCCATCGTTCCGCCCTCTGCCGGGACGACGCCACGGAGACGACACCCGCAAGCCTCATCCGGAGTCTCCCCGCGCCAGCCCGCGCAGCCATCCCGCGTACACGGGCCCCAGGTGGTCCAGGGCGTAGCGCGCGGCCGCGATGGCCCGGGCCCGGCGTCCCATGGCCCGCCGCAGCGTCGCGTCGCCGGCGAGGCGCATCAGGGTCTCCCGCCACTCCTGCGGTGTCGATGCCCACAACCCGGTGGCGCCCGGCTCCACGATCTCCCGGTTGGCCCCCACCGGCGACGTGATCGTCGCGAGGCCCGCAGCCGCGTACTGGACACAGCGGTACCCGCCCTTGCCCCGCGTCCACATGTCGTCGGCCATGGGCGCGACCCCCAGGTCGCACGAGGCCAGGGCCCTTCCCTCACCCTCCTCGCTCCAGGGCACCAGCGTGGCGGTGAAGCCCTCGAACGCCGGCAGCCGGTCCGAGATCACCCGCAGCTCGAGAGGCACCCCCGCGCCGGCCACCTCCCGCAGCACGGGCGCCAGGTCCTCCAGGTAGCGAAGGTTCTCGCCAAGCCCGATCCAGGCGATGCGCAACGTGGCGTGCCCGTCGTCCGCAACCTCGGGATAGCGGGTCATGTCCACGGGCGTCGGCAGCACCTCGAGACGCCCCGGACGGCCCTCGACCATCGCCGCCAGGCTGCGGGAGCCGGCCACCACCAGCGCGCAGCGGTCCACCATGCGCCGGAACCGCCGGCGCCGCCACCACGCCGTGTCCGGCGCCTCTCCGTGCCGCCTGGGCTTCGCCACCATCACAGCGTCGTCGACGTCGAGGACCCACTTCGGACAGCGCCGGGCGACGAACCCCACCTCGCCAGCGAGGAGCTTGAGCTTCGAGAAGACCAGCACGTCGCTGGCGGCCCACCGCTCCCGCTCCCGCCAGGTCCGGAGCCACTCGGGACGGCGCGGGAGCACGATCTCGTCGACGGCGACGTCCCCGCCGGCCTCCAGAAAAGGCCGCAGTGCCCTGAGGCGCAGCCGGAACGAAGGCGCCTGCGCCCTCTGGACCACGAAGGAAACGACGGGGAGACCTTCCTTCACGCCGCCTCCGCCGGAGCGGCCCGTCGGAGCCGCCCTCCCGCAGCGGGCACGCCTGCTTCGCCGACGCTCACCCGCGCCCCGCGGGCCCACCCCGGTGACCGGGACACACCGCGAGCCGCCTCGTACGCGCCTTCATCGTGTCAACACTGGAGGAGGCGGAAAACTGTGTCAAGCCTGCATCCGGAGGAGGATCACGGTGATGTTGTCGATACCCCCTCTCCGGTTTGCTTCGTCGATGAGCTCCTGAGAAAGGGCCTCGAGGGCCGCCTCCCGCGCCATCACGTTCTCGATCTCGACGTCGGACAGCATGGTGTTGAGCCCGTCCGAGCACAGCATCAGGACGTCGCCGGGCTTGAGCGCCACCTCGGTCACGTCGACCACCGGGTCCTGCGCCCCGCCGAGGGCCCGCGTGACCACGTTCTTCAGCGGGTGGGTCCGCGCGTCCTCCTCGGAGAGCAGCCCGGCCACGACCTGCTCGTGGACCCACGAATGGTCGGAGGTCAGCAGCTCGAGGCGGCGGTCCCGGAACACGTAGGCGCGCGAGTCGCCCACGTGGGCGAGGATGGCCGTGGAGCTCTCGCAGTCGACCAACGCCGCCACGATCGTCGCGCCCATGCCCCGCAGCCCCAGGTTCCGTTCCACCGCCGCCGTGACGCTGCGGTGGGCCGACTCGATGCTGCCACCCAGGCGCGCCGCGGCCGCCGACTGCGCTTCTCCACCCTGCCGGGCGGCACCGCCCGCCTCCACCCGGGACGCATCCAGGTAACGCTCCACCTCGCGGACGGCGATGGCGGCCGCCACCTCCCCCGCAGCGTGGCCACCCATGCCGTCCGCCACCACCAGCAGGCCAAGGTCCGGGCGAACCAGGAACGCATCCTCGTTGTGCCGCCGGCGGAGGCCCTTGTGGGACGCGCCGAAGACGTCGCCGCGCTCCACTACGCGCTCCCCCTCCCGCTGCGGTCCCGTCCCCTTTCGGAGCGGGTCCGCTCCGCCTGGAGCTGCTGGAGCCAGGCCTCCACCGCGGTGTCGCCCGGTGAGAGCTCCGCTGCCGAGCTGGCGAACCGCGTGGCCCGCGCGAACATCCCCGCCCGCGCAAAGAGACGCGAGGCATCCAGGAGCGCCCTGACGTTGAGGGGATCGAGGCGGACCGCCTGGTCGAGGTTGCGGAGCGCCTCCTCGAGCCTTCCGGGCTGGCGTGCGAGGAACAGGCCGAACAGGTGCTGCGCCTTGGCGTTCTGCGGGTCGTGGGCCACCGCCTGCGAGAAGAACAGCTCCGCCTTCTCCGCGTCGCCCGACTTCATTACCGTCACCGCCCGGGCGAGGAGCGCCCGGGCGAGCTCCTTCGGGTTGGAGGCGACGTCCTGCATCCTCGAGCCGAGGGACTTGTCGTACCGCGCCCTCTGCTCGGCATCGAAGAGCACGTTGTAGGCCTCCGTGAGCGTCTGGAACTCCTGCTCCGCCACGGTCCGCGCTTCTCCGGAGAAGCGGTCGGGATGGCGCTCCATGGCAAGCTTCCGGAACGCCGCCCGGATCTGCTCGGCGGAGGCCTCGTAACTGACCCCGAGAATCTCATAGTAGTTCGGCTGACCGGACATGCTCACCTTTCAGCAAGTAGCACCACGATAATAGCGTAACAAGCGCTCAACGTCGCTTCGCCCTGACGCTCCGCGCGAACGACCTCACCGCCTCGGAGACGTTGCGGTCACGGGTCAGGATGCCCAGGTCACGCTCCGAGAGCCTCGGGAGCAGTGACGCCGCGAGTCCCGGCGGTGTCTTGGGGTTGAACACGAGGTTCCGGAGCACGCCGTAGCGACGAAGCCACCGGGGCCGGGTTCCGATCATGCGCAGGGCCTCCTCGCTTGCCGCCCGCATCCCCGCGATGGACTGCACCTCCGAATCGCCGAGCTTCGGGCTCTGCATCACCGCCCGCACCACCAGGCGGTTGCGGTCGCGAACGAGGATCAGCCGCTCCTCGCGGCTGCCCTTGAGGGCCTGCATCATCTTCTCGAAGGTATTCATGCGGCTGAGGCGGAGGAAGGCGTCGTGGATCTCTTCCGGCTCGTCCTCCTCGGGTTCCGCCAGGGCCTCTCCGCCCAGGTCCATGCCGCGGATGTGCATGCCGATTGCCTTGAGGGCGGCGATCTCCTCCTCGATGGAGACCCCGGAAACCGGGATCTCCTCCTCCGACTCCGCGGCCGCCCAGGCACAGGCCTTCTCCAGAAACTCCTCCTCGAACTCGCGGACCCTCCGGAGCACCACCGGGGTGGCGGAGGGGTTGTCGCGGAGGTCCTGGAGCAGCTCCAGACAGCCCATAATGCGCCGCTGGTTGGTGATCAGCGCGTCCTGGGTGTTCTCTCCCCCGACCCGAGCCATCCACCGCAGCGTCTCGTCCGCCGTCCGCGGGTCGCGCACGATGCGCGCCCAGAGCTGCTCGTCGGGGACCTGCCGGGCGAGGAGGTCCACCTCCAGCGGCTCGAGAGCCTCGACCTCCAGGACCTCCACGAACTGCTCGAGGGTGAAGCCGATCAGCGTCGTGCTGGCAAGCGCCGCGACCTCCTCGTCACCGTCGGAGGCGAGAATGACCAGGATGCGGATCAGGCTGTCCCTGCTGACCGGGACCAGGCCCTGGGCCGCGAACATACGGACCGCCCGCGGCACCATCCCCTTCCGCAGGCCCTCGAGGAGCTCGCCTACGCTGGCCAGGCCGTCGGGGCCGGTCATGGCTGGGCGCCGTCGCCCGCTTCCGCCGGCGCAAGGTGCAGTCTGACCACCTGCCCCCGCGCCCCGACCGGCCCGCGGTGCACGCCGTCGTAGTCGACCTGCGCCACGCCCGCGTCGCCCAGTACCAGGTCCACCGGCTTGCCACCGGTCTCCACCTCCCACCGGAAGCCGGGCGGCAGGAGCTTCTCCAGGGGCGCGCGGCCGGCCACGGTCACCGAGGCCCAGCACGACCCACCGGTGGTGGAGATCACCAGCAGGCTTCCGGCGGCCGGCCCGGACGGCTGCGGCGTCGGCGGCGCCTCGACCGCCGCGGGCGTCTGGGAAGGTAGCGGCACCATACCCGGCGCGCCACCGCGGGACGCGGGCGCGGACGGCACGGTGGCCGTGGTACCGGGTTCCCCGGGGCGCCCGCTCCGTGCCGACCGGGTGCCCAGGTGGACGAGCAGCACCACGGAGGCGACCGCGATGACGCCACCGAGGATCCACGGCCCCGGCCTCGTGCGGCGCACCGGAGAGGGCGGCGCCACCACGACCAGCGGCTGGCTGGCGCGGACGAACCTTCCCCACGCGCCTTCGAACGCCTGCAGCCAGGGACGCTCGTCCTCGTCCAGAATGCTCAGCACCTGGCGCAGGAACATGCGCACGAACACACGGTCCGGGAGCTTGGCGAAGTCGCCGGCCTCGAGGGCAAGGAGCACCGACCTCGAGATCTTGGTCCTGTCGCCGATGGTCTCCAGCGTCACTCCACGCGACTCGCGCGCACTCCGGAGCGCCTCCCCGAAACCGTTCGGCGTGGCTGTGGACGACGGATCCATTGTGAACGAGTTTACGGCGTGCGAGCCGAAGTGCAAGAGGCCGCCCTCAACCACCACCCTCCCGCCCGCTGCGGTGACGCAGCAGCTCTGCCGCGGCCGACCGCAGCGCCGGCGGCGTTCCCTCGCTCCCGGCGAGGGCGGAGAGCTCCACGGCGGCGGCGGACGCCATCAGCCCCATGGCCACGGGAAGGGGCAGCGCCGCGTGCCGCAGCGCGGCCCGTGTCACCTCCCTCGAGCGGCCCCACCGCCGGTGCCTGATCACCTCCAGCACGCACGCGGCCGAGCCGTTCTCGTTCACCAACCGCACGGCGTCGGTCTCGCCGAATCGCGGGTTGTCCAGGAGCGCCCTGATGCAGGCGGGGTCCGCTGAGCCCAGCAGCGGCTCGATGACGGTCCGGGGCGCGGCGCGCGCCAACGCCGTGCGCTCGCCGACGGTGAGCTTGGGGAGCCGCTGGAGGAGCTTCCTCTCCGCCTGTCTCCGCACGGCCGGCGGCGTCCGTACGCTGCGGGCCACCTCCATGAGGTCGTGCCAGCCCAGGGACGGCAGGATGTCCCAGGTGAACGTCCGTGGGCACGCCGGGTGGCAGACCAGCAACCGGGCCACCCGCCGCGACGCCCGTGGCCACTGGGTCAGGATGACGAGATCGACCAGCGCCGCAGGGCAGTGCGGCGACCGCAGGGATGCTGTCAGGGCGGCCTCGTCCACGGCTTCGCCGCGCCGGAGCCTGGCCAGCGTCTCCATCGGGACGGTCCGCGGGGCGTCGTCGCTCACCTCGACACGATGGTAGACCAGGAAACGTTTGATAGACTGACCGCGACCGGCCACCTGGATGAGCGGAGCGAGATCGGCGATCAGTGCGCGGGCGAAAGGCGGAGCCAGACGACTGGTGGCCGTCGTTCTGGTGTTCCTCGCGCTGCTCCTCGCCGCATCCTGCCACGAGGCCGGCAGGCAGCAGGCGCGGATCACCATCGGCACCTACTGGGGAGGCCCCGCGGCCGAGTCGTTGCAGCGGGAGCTCATGGGAATCGCCGGCGACATGGGCGCGGTCAGCATCGACGTGCGCACCTTCACGCTCGCGAGCCTCGACGACTACGTCTTCAAGAGCCAGCCCCTCGTCGGTGGACGCCGGCTGGACCTGATGATCGTTCCCAACGACTGGCTTGGCCGCCTCTGGCAGCGCCGGCTCCTGATCGAGGTTCCTCCCCAGCGCGTCGAGCACCTCCAGCAGAGGCTCGTGCGTCAGGCCCTCCTCGCCGTCAGCGACAGCGACCACGTGCTCGCCTATCCCGTCTGCGGCGAGGCCCTCGCCCTCGTCTACGACCCCGGGCGCTTCCCCTCCGCACCGGCCACGCTGGACCAGGTCCTCTCCACCCCGATGCCGCCCGGCGTCCAGCCCTTCGCCCTCGACCTCTCGAGCCCCTACTACCTCGCTCCTCTCGTGAGCTCCTACCAGGGCTTCCTCCTCGACCTCTCTGGCTCGTTCACCTGGAGGAACGAGGTGGTCGGACGCGTCCTCGAGAAGCTCCGCCCCGCGTGGGGAAGCCCTCTGGGCTGGCGGATCTGCCGCGGCAGCGACCTCGAATCGCTGCAGCTCCAGCTCTTCGAGGACGGGCGGCTGGCCAGCTTTCTCGCCGGTCCCTGGCTGCTCCCGGCCCTGGAGGCCGGAGGCCACCCCTTCGCCGTCGTCCCCATTCCCCCCTTCGTCGACTCGCCCCACCCCGCCCGCGCCCTGGTGGGCTACCAGTGCGCCGCGGTGGCGCACGGCTCCCCCTGGGCCGACGTCGCCCTGGACATCGCCGAGCGCCTGTGCAGCTCGCCGGTCAACGAGCGGCTGAACCTGGCGACGCGGCGGCTCCCGGTGCTGCTGAACTCCTACCGCACCGAACAGGCGCTCACCTCGAGGGGCACCATCGGCTTTCTTCGCGCCCTCGAGGACGGTCAGTTCTTCCCCGCGGAAACCCGCTGGACCCAGGGCTCCGAGCGTGTCGCCGCCGAGCTTCGCGGTCTCACGCTCCTGCCCTCTCCCCCCAGCCCGGCCGAGCTCGCCCGGGCGCTGCGGAGCGACGCGCCGTGAAGCTCCGTTGGCAACTGGTGCTCTCCCACCTGGGGGCAATGACCCTGTACGCCGTGCTCATCGGAGCCGTCAGCTTCTTCCTCCTGCTCCGGAGCATCCGGGCGGCGGAGGAGCAGAACCTCGACAGCGCGGCCGCCGCCGCGAGCCAGGTCCTCCTCAGCCGGGTCGAGGACCTGCAGGCCGCCCGGGACGCGATCGCGAGCATGGCAGCCTCGCTGGCCCCGGACCCCGATGGCGTGGACGAGACCATCAGGCTCCACGAGCTCTGCGTCCGCCACCGTCTCCCGAGGGTCGAGATCTTCCGGGGCCTCGCCCTCGAGGCCCACGCCTACAGCTGGGAGCGCGGGGTCGGTACCGGCCTCGCCACGGCGTGGCTGCCGGCCGATCCACGGGTGGCGGCCCAGGTCGCCGGTGGACACGCCGCCACCTGGATCCAGCGCTCCCAGAACGGCCCTCCGGCGCTGAAGCTGTGCGCCCCCGTAGAAGGCGGAGTGGACGCCGGCCACCGATGGGTCGTGGTCACCGAGCCGCTGGACGCCAGCCTCGTGGAACGCATCATCCCCCCCGACGTGGTCGGCGCCATCCGCGACCAGGAGGGGGTCCTGGTGGCGTGGCCGCAGCAGCCCGACAAGCCCCGTCCCACCCCGGCCGACCTGGAGAGCCTCCTGCACCCCGGCCCCTTGGCGCGCCTCTTCGCGGTGGTGGCGGCGCACCGGGCCACCCTCCAGCTCGAGGACGGCTCGACCCTGTCCGTGGATCTCCTCGCCGCCCCGACCCGCAGCGGCGAGGTCCTCCTCCACGGCCTGCGCGCCTGGTTCCTGGTCTTCGCCACGGCGGTGGTCCTCGCCTTCGTCCTCGGCACGGCGCTCGCGAGGCGCATCCTCGCGCCGCTGCGGGCCCTCATCGAGGGCACCGCGGCCATGGCCCGGGGCCACCTCATGATCAGGCTGCCGGCCTCCCGCCGGGACGAGCTGGGCGCGCTCACGCGGGAGTTCAACCGGATGGCGGACGAAATCCGCAACACCTACCTGGGCGTCATCTCCACCCTGGCCGAGGTCGTGGAGGCGAAGTCCCACTACACCCGCGAGCATATCGAGCGGGTCGAGCGGCTCACCATGGCCACCGCGGTCCTCCTCGAGCAGCGGGGCTGGGTCCGCTTCTCCAGCCACCAGCGCTTCCTGTTGAGCGTGGCGGCGATCCTCCACGACGTCGGCAAGATCTCCATCTCCAACGAGATCCTCAACAAGTCGGGGCCGCTCGACGCCGACGAGCGGGCCCAGATCCTCAGTCACCCCGAGGTCGGGGCGCTCATCGTCGAACGGATGGGGAAGCTCGAGCGGGCGGCAGAGATCATCCGCTGCGCCCACGAGCACTTCGACGGCTCGGGATACCCCCGGGGACTGCGGAGCGAGGAGATCCCCCTGGAGTCGCGGATCATCCTCGCGGTGGATGCCTTCGACGCCATGACCGTGGGACGGCCCTACGCCCCCCGCCGGCCCCTCGCCGAGGGAATCGCGGAGCTCCGCGCCGAGGCCGGACGCCAGTTCGACCCCGTGGTCGTGGAGGCGCTGGTCGAGGTCGTCACCGCGGATGTCACGGCCCCGCCGGCCGCGGCGGCACCGGACAGCGGCCTCTACCGCGTCCTCGACCCGAGCCCCGCGCAGGACGCGGACCTAACCCTCGGGCGTTCCCAGGACAGCTAGGACCCTCTCCCTGGCCCGGGCGAGGGTGCCGGCGTCGCGCGCCTCCATGACCAGCCGGAGCAGCGGCTCCGTGTTCGAGGGGCGCACGTTGAACCACCAGTCGTCGTACTCCACGGTGATCCCGTCGATGGTGTCCATCCGGCCATCGCCGAAGATCTCCCCGATCCGGCGGATCATCCCGTCCTTGTCCTCCACGTGGAAGTTGACCTCGCCGGTGCCCGCATAGCGCCGGAGAGGCTGGAGGAGGGCGCTCATCGAGGCTCCCGACCGCCGGAGCAGGTTCAGGACCTCGATGGTCGTGATCAGCGACGAGTCCGCGAAGTAGTTCTCCTTGTAGTAGAAGTGGCCCGCGAGCTCGCCACCGAAAGGGCTGTCCAGGCGCCGCATGGTGGCCTTCATGAACGAATGGCCCACCCGCTCCCTCACCGGCACGCCCCCCGCGGCCTCGATGGCCTCCCGGGTGGCCCAGGAGGAGCGCACGTCGTAGACGATGGGCGCTCCCGGGAAGCGCTCGAGGATCTGCCCCGCGAGCAGGGCCGTCACCAGATCGGCGCCGACGATGGCGCCGCCGTCGTCGACGAAGATGGCCCGGTCGGCATCGCCGTCGAAAGCCACGCCCAGCGAGCATCCGTGCTCCCGGACCGCCCGCTGGAGGTCGCGCATGTTCTCGGGCTTGAGCGGATTCGCCTCGTGGTTGGGGAAGGACCCGTCGAGGCCGAAGAACAGGGGCACCAGGTCGATGTCCAGGCTCTCGAGCAGACCCCGGTAGAGCGTCGCCATCCCGTTGGCCACGTCCACGGCCACCTTGAGCCGGGGCGTGCGCCGCCGCACGAAGCCGAGCACGTGCCCGGTGTACGCCGCGAAGATGTCCGCGTGCTCGATCCCCGCCCGCGGCTCCGCGTCGTGCGGCCCGCCCTCGCGGATCCGGGCCTCCAGCGCCCCGATCCCCGTCTCGCTGCTCACCGGGATCGCCGTGCGCCGCGACATCTTGAAGCCGTTGTACGCGGCCGGGTTGTGGCTGGCCGTCACCTGGATGCCCCCCGAGGTGCCCAGGTGCCCGATGGCGAAGTAGTTCATCGGCGTCGTCGCGAGCCCGATGTGCACGACCCCGAGCCCGCTGGTGCGCAGGCCGTCGCACAGCGCCGCCGCCAGCTTGGGCGACGACGGGCGCATGTCGTGGCTCACGACCACGCGCTCGCCGCACGCGAGGTCCTCCTCCTCCAGGATCGTCCGGAAGTTGTACCCCACCTCGAACCCGAGCCTCTCGTCAACCTCGCCGGGGTACAGGCCCCGAATGTCGTACGCCTTGAACACGCCCGCCATGCCGACCTCCGTGCGGGCAGGATACCCCAAGCATCGACGGCCGCGCAGCGTGTAGACTCGTGCCATGGTGGACGCAGGGCGGTCGCCCTCGTGGGCCTGGTTCGACGGACGGATCATTCCGTTCAGCGAGGCCCGCGTCCCCATCGAGGACCGCGGGCTCCAGTTCGGCGAGAGCCTGTACGAGGTGGTGGCGGTAGTGGCGGGATCCGCATGGCGCCTCGAGGAGCACGTGGAGCGCATGGCCCTGTTCGCCAGCGAGATGCACCTGGCCGAGGGCCTGCCGTCCCTTGACGGGTGGCGGCGCATCATCGCCGAGCTCCACCGCCGGGAGCCGCACCGCACCGCCATCCTCTACGCCCAGCTCACGGGCGGGGCGGCACCCCGGCGGCACCTGCCCGTGGCGGGCCGCACCCCGCTCTTCTTCGCCTACCTCCAGGCGCATCGCTTCCCCATGCCCGCGGACGTCTCGCGGGGCATCGCCACGATCACACTGCCAGAGACGCGATGGGCGCGGTGCGACGTCAAGACCACCATGCTTCTGGCCTCCGTCCTCGCCAAGCGCGAGGCCGCCGACAACGCCGCCGAGGAGGCGATCTTCGTCGGCCAGGACGGCTACGTGAACGAGGGTGCCTCGTCCACCGTGTTCGTCGTCCGCCAGCGGGCCGTCCTCACTCCCCCACCCTCCCGCCGCATCCTCGCCGGGGTCTCCTCCCACGAGGTCCGGGAGGTCTGCGCGGCCCTCGGCATCGCCTTCGAGGAGCACTTCCTCACCCTCAGCGAGCTCAAGGCCGCGGACGAGGTCTTCCTCGCGTCGACCACCGCGCTGCTGCAGCCGGTGGTCAGACTGGATGGCAGACCCGTGGGGACGGGGACGCCGGGGCCACTGACCCTGCAGCTCGCCTACCATTTCCAGCGGCGCTTCTGGGGACCTCTCGGCTGAGCCGCCGCCCGCGGCCCCTGCTCAGGCGCCGACGCCGCCGTCGACCCGCAGCGTCGCCCCCGTGATGTAGGAGGCGGCCTCCGAGACCAGGAAGTGCACCACCTCCGCCACGTCCTCCGGCGCCCCGAAGCGCCCCAGGGGAACGTCTTCCAGAGCCCGCTGGCGGCGCTTGGCGGGCAGTGCCGCCAGCACGTCGGTCTCGATCCAGCCCGGGACCACCGTGTTGACGGTGATCCCGTACCGTCCGACCTCCCGCGCCAGCGCCCGGCCGAACGCGATGACCCCCCCCTTCGCGGCGGCGTAGTTCGCCTGGCCGGGCTGGCCCAGCAGCGCGGTGAGGGAGCCCACGTTGACCACCCTCCCGCGCCCGGCCAGGACCATGGAGCGCAGGCAGCCCCGGGTGAGGCGGTAGGTGCCGTCGAGGGCGGCCCGCAGCACCGCGGACCACCTGCCTTCGTCCATGAGCAGGAAGTGACCGTCGCGCAGCAGCGCGGCGTTGTTCACCAGGGCGTGGACGGTCTCTCCGGCGATCCCTTCGAGGAACGCGGCGACCGCCGTGGGGTCGGCGACGTCGCAGCGGTGGGCCACGGCCTCGCCGCCCGCTGCCGCCACCGCGCCGACGACATCGGCGGCGGCGTCGTCGCGCTCGAGGTAGAGGAAGTGGACGCGGTAGCCGGCGCGGGCGAGCCGCTCGACGACGGCCCTGCCGATCCCGCGGGACCCGCCGCTGACGACCGCCGTCAGCACCGCTCCCAGCTCCCGGGCTCTCCGCCCCGCTCCCTGCCACGTTCCCGTGTCATGCGCCGTTTTCGTCCCCCGTCTCAGAGCGTGGCCGTCAGCACGTCCGGACCGGCGGCCCGGACCTCCGGCGTGGTCACAGGGGGCGCCTCGATCCGGCGGCGCCACGCCTCCGTCCCCGGATCGCGCCGCAGGTCCCCCTCGTCCACCTTGAAGCGGCCCGCGGAGAACACGATGTGCACCGTGTCCCGCAGGGGCCGGTAGTGGGACACGGCACCCTCGTAGATCACGCGCACGGGCACGTGGGCGAAGCTCAGCCCCAGCTTGCCCGCCCGCACCAGGATCTCGGTGTCCACGGAGTAGCGCCGGCCCGTCAGTCCCATGCGTCGCAGCCCGCCCGCGGTCACCATCCGGAACCCGCACTGGGAGTCCTCGACCGGAAAGCCGGTCATGAACTGCAGCGCGCGGCTCCCGATGTAGTTGGTCCAGAAGCGCCGGGGCGGAATAGCCCCGGGGTTCCACAGGCGCGTCCCGAGCACGAACTCCGCCTCCCGCGCCGCGGCGAGGAAGCCCGGCACGTCGTCGGCGTCGTGCTGGCCGTCGCCGTCGAGCATCACGACGTGGGTGTGCTCCTCGCCCAGGAGCACGGCCAGTCCCGACGAAACCGCCGCCCCCTTGCCCCGGTTCCTGTCGTGCACCACGACCCGCGCGCCGGCCCGGCGCGCCTCCTCAGCGGTTGCGTCGGTGGAGCCGTCGTCCACAACCAGCACCGAGCCGAGGTGCCGCCGGACGCCGGCTACCACCTCGCCGATCCGGCCCGCGCAGTTGAAGGCCGCAATGAGAGCCGTCGGAGCCAAGCCCATGGGGGGGCAAGACTACCACCGGCTTCAGGCGCGCTCAAGACGGCTTCGGGCCCTCTCGGGGACGCATCGGGCCCTCGAAGAGGTCGTAACGCAGCAGGCGGCACTCGATGGGCCCGTTGAACAGCACGATCCGGCGCGAGGCGCGCAGCCCCACCTGCTTGGCCAGCCCTGGCTCCCCGACGAGGAGCCAGGCGGTGCAACCCTGCGCTCCGCGTTTGAGCGCATCCCCCATGGCCCGGTAGAGGACGCCCAGCTCCTCGGGCGCTCCCAGCCGGTGCCCGTAGGGAGGGTTCGTCACGAGGAGCCAGCCGGGGCCGGCCACCCGGAGGTCCGCAACGTCCCCCCTCTCGACGCGCAGGACGTCCGCGACCCCGGCGGCCTCCGCGTTACGCCGTGCGGCCGCCACCGCCCGAGGATCGGCGTCCCTCGCCACGACGGGCGCCGCCGGGTCGCGGCGCAGCGCGGCGGCCTCCTCCCGCGCCCGGCGGAACGCATCCTGCGACGCGAAGCGCCAGCGCTCGCACGCGAAGGCGCGACCCTTTCCCGGCGCGATCCCAGCGGCGATCAGGGCGGCCTCGATGGCGAGGGTGCCCGTACCGCACATTGGGTCGAGGAACGGCATCCCTCCGTCGTAACCGGCGAGGAGGAGCATCCCCGCAGCGAGGGTCTCCGCGAGGGGAGCCGGCCCCCCGCGCGGCCGGTAGCCCCGCCGGTTCAACGGCTCGCCGCTGCCGTCCAGCGCCACCTCTGCCGCGTCCTCCGACAGGTGCAGGTGGATCCGCACCTCGGGGTTCGACCGGTCCACCGACGGCCGCCGCCCCCGCCGCGCCCGCATCCGGTCCACCACGGCGTCCTTCACCACCAGGGCGGCGAAGCCCCCGCTCGCGAAGGCGGGGGTCCGCCCCGCCACCTCCACCATGAGGCTCTGCTCGGGGCTCAGCAGGTCCTCCCACGGCACCGCGGCACACAGCGCGTAGAGGTCGTCGCGCCCCGCCACGGGGCCCGCGGTGACGGCGAGCAGCACGCGCATCGCCGACCGGAGGTGGAGGTTCGCGTGCATCACGTCCTCCACGGTGCCGGCGAAGCGGACCACGCCGCGCCCGGTTTCGACGCCCTCCGCGGCGAACCGCCGCACCTCCCCGGCAAGCACCTCTTCGAGGCCCCTCGTACAGGTGGCGATGAGCTTTCCGGATCCGCGCGGCGGTCGTGGGTTCACGGCGCCACGCTACAACGCCGCGCCCGGCCTGCCAAGCGCCGCCGGCTCGTGACCCCGCTCACACCCCGCCGCTCCTGAGAGAAAAGCGCTCGGAGTTGAGAGAGAATCGCGAAATGATGAAAGTGTGACAGTTTCTCCACGGTCTCGTTACGAAAATCCTCTTCCCATATGACACTTCAAAACGCACACTATTCCAGGAAGAGAGGGAGTGGCGGATGCGACGATTCGTTGTGCTGGGCTGTAACCACTCCGCGGCCAGTCTCGACGAGGTCGCCGGTGCCCGGATCCCCGAGGATATCCTGTCGGAAACCTTGGGGCAAATTCGTGAGAAGCTCGGCTTGAAGGAGCTCGTGTACCTGGCGACCTGCCACCGTACGGAGTGGTACATCCACTACGATGGCGAGCTCTGCCCGGGGCGCCTCACCATGGCGCTGGCGCCGCTCCTGAGCGTCCTCACCGGCGGGCGCAGCCGCTTCCCGCAGGTGGAGCGCTGCGTGGCCCTGCAGGGAGACAAGGCCGCCCGGCACCTGTTCCGCGTCGTCTCGGCGCTGGACTCGCTGATGGTGGGCGAGACCCAGATCCTCGGCCAGGTCAAGGCCGCGTTCCGCAGCGCCGAGGATCTCGAGCTGGTGGGGCCGCTGCTGCACACGCTGTTCACCCAGGCGTTCCGCACGGCAAAACGGATCCGTACGGAGACGACGCTGTCCCGCCGTCCGGTCTCCCTCGTGTCCCTCGCGGAGCGTCAGATCGGCAGGCGCCTGGCGAGCGACCCCGGGGCCGTCGCGGTCCTCGGCAGCGGGGAGATGGCGACGGTGGCCCTCGAGCTGATCCGCAAGCTCGATCCCGAGCGCCGTGTCGCCGTCTTCAACCGCACGCCGGAGCGGGGGGAGGCGATGGCGGCGCGATTCGACGCCACCTTCCAGCCCCTCTCCACCCTCCCCGAAGCCGGGCCGGAGCTCAGCGTCGTCATCGCCGCCACGTCGGCGAAGTCGCCGCTCGTCACGCAGGAGATCGCGGCGCGGATCGCGCCCGCCCTGCTCCTGGACCTCTCCCTCCCGGCCAACATCGCCCCGGAGTGCGCCCAGGTCGGGGGCATCGAGCTCGTGGACCAGAAGACCCTGCGCGCCGAGGCGGACGCCAACCGGCAGGCCCGGTCGGTGGAGGTCTCCAAGGCCGAGGCCATCCTCGAGGAGCAGCTTCACGAGCTCGCCTACGAGGTGATGGAGCATCAACTGTCCCCCGTCGCGCGGCGCCTGGTGGAAGCGTTCCGCGAAGTGGCCCGGGCCGAGCTGCAGCGCCTCTACCTCGAGGAGGAGGGCGCCATCAGCGGCAACGGGCACCTCGAAGCGGCCGTGGAACGCATCTCGCAGCGCCTCGTCCGTCTCCCCATGAAGGGCCTCCGCGAGGTCGCCTGGATGCACTCCGCCGACGTGCTCAACACCTTTCTGGCAGCGGTGGATCGATGAGCGGCACGCTCCGGGTGGGAACGCGCGGCTCCGAGCTCGCGCTCTGGCAGGCGCGCCACGTCTCGACCCTCCTCGCGCACCACGCCACGGCCGTGGCGGAGCTTGTGATCGTGCATACGAGCGGCGACAAGGACCACTCACGCTCCCTTCACGAGCTCCCCGGCAGCGGGTTCTTCACCAAGGAGCTCCAGCGCTCCCTCCTCGACGGCCACGTCGACCTGGTCGTGCACTCCCTCAAGGACCTCCCCATCGAGGAGCCGGAGGGGCTTGCCCTGGCCGCGGTGCTCGACCGTGCCGACGTGCGGGACCTCCTCCTCGCGTCTCCGGAGGCTGCGGGCGACGGCCCCCTGGGACTGCGCCCCGGGGTGCGCCTGGGCACCTCCTCCCTGAGGCGCTCGGCCCAGGCGCTGGCAGCCCAGCCGGACATCAGGGTCCTGCCCCTCAGGGGCAACGTCCCGACGCGCATCGCCCGGCTGCGCGACGGACGCTTCGACGCCATCCTCCTCGCCAGCGCGGGAGTCGACCGTCTCGGCGTCGACCTCGAGGGGCTGGTGGCCCGGCGCCTCGACCTCGACCTCTTCCTTCCCGCTCCCGGACAGGGCGCCCTGGCTGTGGAGATCCGGTCGGACGACGCCGCCACCCGCGACGCGGTCTCCCAGCTCGACGATCCCGCCGTGGCCCAGGCGACACGCTGCGAGCGCGCGGTCCTCAAGGGCCTCGGCGGCGGATGCCACCTGCCCCTGGGCACGCACGCCACCTGGAGCGGCTCGGCGTTCGACCTCCGGGCCTCCTGGGGCGAGCTCGACAGCGAGGTCACCAGCGCGACGGTCAAGCGGGTCCGCGTGCACGGCGGGACGCCCGAGCAGGCCGCCGCCAACGCTCTCGCGGCCCTTCGCGATGGTGCCGGGGCGTGACCTGCTGGGTCCTGCTGACCCGTGGCCCCGACCGGGCCGCTGAGCTCGCGGCGCCTCTGGGGGCCCTCGGCATCACGGTGGTCCCCTACCCGGTCCTGCGCGAGCGTCCGGTCACCGGGACAGAAGCGTGGGCCCGGGCCGCGGCCACCCTGGATGCGGTGCGCTGGGTCGTTCTCACCAGCCCGAGGGCCGCAACGGCGTTCGCCGCGCTCGACACCGGCGCTTCCACCCGCCGCCGCGTCAACGCGCTGCCCGTCGCCGCGGTGGGCGAAGCCACCGCGGAGGCGGCGCGGCGCCAGGGCTGGCGCGTGGAGCTGACCGGCGAGGCCGGCGCCGCCGACCTCGCGGCCCGCCTGGCGCTCCGTCTGGCGCCGGGCGACGCGGTCCTCCACCTGTGTGGGAGCGAGCACCGGCGCGAGCTCGGCGAGTCCCTCGCCGCGGCGGGCGTCGGCGTCGTCACCGTGCCCGTCTACGCCATGGAGGAGGCGCACCCGGCCACGCTCCCCGAGCTGCCGGAGGGCGTCCCCGCCGCGGTGGTCCTCTCTTCCCCGCGCGCCACCACAGCCTACCTGGCGGCCACGGCGCGCCGCTTCGCCGCCGCGCCCCACCTGGCCTTCGGACCCACCACGGCACGGGCGGCCCGGGAGGCCGGCCTGTCCGTGGTCACCTTGCGTCGGCCCACACCAGAATGCATCGTGGAGGAGCTATGTCAGATCTGCTCGTGAGACCCCGCCGACTCCGCTTCCACCCCGCCGTCCGGGACATGGTGGCGGAGGCCCGCCTCGACCGCCGCATGCTCGTGATGCCGCACTTCGTGCTGCGCGACAAGGGCGCCGTACAGGAGATCGACGCCATGCCCGGGATCCGGCGCGAGGGCCTCGAGCCGCTCCTCGCCACCGTGGAGTCCGACCTCGCGCTCGGCATCCGCGCCGTGCTGCTGTTCGGCGTGCCCGAGGACGAGGAGCCCAAGCACCCCGACGGCCGCAGCGCCTACGCCGACGACGCCCTCGTTCCCGGCGCGGTGGCGGCGCTCAAGAAGCGCTTCGGCGACGACCTCATCGTCATCACCGACGTCTGCCTGTGCGCCTACACCGACAGCGGCCACTGCGGCGTCATCGAGAACGGGCGCGTGGCCAACGACCCGTCCCTTGAGCACCTGGCGCGCATGGCCGTGGCCCACGCCGCCGCCGGCGCCGACGTGGTGGCGCCGTCGGACATGATGGACGGCCGCGTCCTCGCCATCCGCGAGGCCCTCGACGGCAGCGGGCTGGTCGACACGCCGATCATGAGCTACTCGGTGAAGTACGCGTCGGCGTACTACGGACCGTTCCGGGAGGCCGCCCACTCGGCGCCGCAGTTCGGAGACCGGCGCTCCTATCAGATGGACGCCCGCAACGCGCGTGAGGCCCTCACGGAGGCGGCGCTGGACCTGGAAGAGGGCGCGGACATCCTCATGGTGAAGCCGGGGCTCGCCTACCTGGACGTGCTCCGCCTGCTCCGCGACAACTTCTCGCAGCCCCTCGCGGTGTACAACGTCTCCGGCGAGTACTCGATGGTGAAGGCCGCCGCCGAGCGGGGCTGGATCGACGAGCGCGCGGTGGTCATGGAAAACCTCCACGCCTTCCGGCGGGCCGGGGCGGACATCCTCATCACCTACCACTCGCGGCAGGCCGCCCGGGAGGGGTGGCTGTGAGCGGCTCCGACCACCCCCGCTCCGCGGCGCTCTACGAGCGGGCGTGCGCCGTCCTCCCCGCCGGGGTGAGCTCGCCCGTGCGCGCCTTCCGGGCGGTGGGCGGCACGCCCCTGTTCTACCGCGAGGCGCACGGCAGCCGTTTCACCGACGAGGACGGGAACACCTTCATCGACTTCGTCATGTCCTGGGGACCGCTGATCCTCGGCCACGCCCACCCCGCGGTCGTCGAGGCGGTGAGCGCCGCCGCCGCCCGGGGGCTCTCCTTCGGCGCCCCGTGCCGGGACGAGGTCGAGCTCGCCGAGACCGTTGTCGCCTCCTACCCGGGCTGCGACATGGTACGGTTCGTCTCCTCGGGCACCGAGGCCGTCATGTCCGCCATCCGCCTCGCCCGCGGCGCCACCGGACGGCCGCGCATCCTCAAGTTCGACGGCTGCTACCACGGCCACGGGGACTCCCTCCTGGTCAAGGCCGGCTCGGGGCTCGCCACCTTCGGGGCGCCCTCCTCCGCCGGCGTCCCCGCCGCCCTCGCCGAGCTCACCTCGGTCGCGCCGCTGGACGACGAGGCGGCCGTGGAAGCCGTCTTCAGCCGCTTCGGCCGGGAGATCGCCGCGGTCATCATCGAGCCCGTCCCGGCCAACGCCGGCCTGCTGCTGCAGCGCCCCGACTTCCTCCTCCGGCTCGCCCGGCTCGCCCGCTCCCACGGCGCGCTGCTCATCTTCGACGAGGTCATCTCCGGCTTCCGCCTGGGCGGTGGAGGCGCGGCCTCCCTGCTCGGCATCACCCCGGACCTGGCCACCTTCGGCAAGGTCATTGGCGGCGGCATGCCCGTCGGAGCCTACGGCGGGCGCCGCGAGCTCATGGAGCAGATCGCCCCGCTGGGCCCCGTCTACCAGGCCGGTACCCTCTCCGGCAACCCCACCGCCATGGCGGCAGGGCTCGCCACCCTGCGGGTGCTCTCGGCCGAGGACGCGTGGACGCGCCTGGAGACCCTGGGCGGCCAGCTCGGCGCCGCCGTCGACGACGCCATCCGGCGCCTCGGCGTGCCGGCCTCCTTCGTCCGCGAGGGGTCGCTGTTCTGGCTCTCGCTCCAGGAGGGCGCCGCGCCGCGGCGGTTCGACGCCATCGAGGCCGCGGCCGCAAAGCGCTACGCGCGCTTCCACGGCGCCTGCCTGCGCCGCGGCGTCTACCTGGCGCCCTCGGCTTTCGAGGTGGGCTTCCTCTCGACGGCCCACACCGACGACGACGTTGCCGTCACGGCGAGGGCGCTGGAGCAGGCCCTCGCGGAGGCCTACCGGTGAGCGGCGTCCCCTTCCTCGACGCCTGCGCCGGCCGGCCGGTGGCCCGCCCGCCGGTCTGGGTGATGCGCCAGGCCGGACGCTACCTCCCCGAGTACCGCCGCACCCGCGAGCGGGCCGGGTCGTTCCTGGCGCTGTGCCGCAACCCCGAGCTCGCCGCCGAGGTGACGCTGCAGCCCATCCGGCGGTTCGGCTTCGACGCGGCCATCATCTTCTCGGACATCCTGCTGCCGCTGTCGGCGCTGGGCGTCGACTTCGCGTTCCCCGACGAAGGCGGTCCGCGCCTCTCCGCGCCCCTCGCCCGTCCGTCGGACTGGGAGCGGCTGTCGCCCGAGGGCGGCGACACCCTGGACTTCGTCGCGGAGGCCATCGCGAAGGTGCGCGCGGCGCTGCCCGGCGAGGTGGCTCTCATCGGCTTCTCCGGCGCCCCGTGGACCCTGGCCAGCTACCTGGTGGAGGGGGGACCTCCCGCGACCACGCCGCGGTCAAGGCCGCGCTCCTGGCCGATCCCGAACGCTTCGGCGCGCTCCTCGACACCCTCGCCGGCGCCATGGCCACCTACCTGCGAGGGCAGGTCGAGGCCGGCGCCCAGGCGGTCCAGGTCTTCGACTCCTGGGCCGGCGCGCTCTCCGCGGAGGACTACGCCGCCCACGTGGCGCCCTCCCTCGCCCGGCTCCTCGGGCGCCTCGAAGGCACCGTTCCGAGGATCGTGTACGCCGGCGGCGGCGCCCACCTTCTCGGCGTCCTGGCGACCCTGCCCTGCGAGGTGATCGGCGTGGACTGGCGCACCCCGCTCGATGTCGCCGCCGCGGCGCTCGCCGGCAAGACGGTCCAGGGCAACCTGGATCCCGCCGCCATGCTCGCCGGCCCCGGGGTGGTCCGGCGGGAGGCGGCGCGCATGCTCGCAACGGCCCCCGCCCGCGGCTACGTCGCGAACCTCGGGCACGGGATCCTTCCGGGCACGCCGGTGGAGTCGGTGGACGCGCTGCTGGCCTCCGTCAGGGGGAGCTCGTGATGCCGGCAGACAACCGCGTCCCCGAGGTGGACTTCGCGAGCGTGACGCCGGAGCTCCTGCAGCGCTACGACCGTCCGGGGCCCCGCTACACCTCCTATCCGACGGCGCCGCAGTTCCACACCGGCTTCACCGCCGACGACTACGAGGCCGCCCTCGCCCGCGCCTCCGAGCGCGTGGGCGATCCGCTGTCCCTCTACGTCCACATCCCGTTCTGCGAGGCCCGGTGCAGCTACTGCGGGTGCAGCGTCGTCATCTCCCCGCACCGCGGCCCCGAGGAGCGCTACCTCGAGGCCATCGAGGGCGAGCTCGCGATGGTCGCCGGCCGGCTGGGCGCGCGCCGCACCCTCAACCAGCTTCATTGGGGGGCGGCACGCCGACGTTCCTCACCCCGGACCAGACGCGCCGGCTCTTCCGCGCCATCGGCCGGCACTTCCGGCTCGCGCCCGGCGCCGAGGTGGCCATCGAGGTCGATCCCTGCGTGACCTGCGACGAGCACCTGGAGGCCCTGAGGGAGCTCGGCTTCAACCGCATCTCCCTCGGCGTGCAGGACCTCGATCCCCGCGTGCAGGAGGCGGTGAAGAGGGTCCAGCCTCTCGAGCTCACCGCCCACATGGTGGACCGGGCGCGGGAGCTGGGCTTCGCGAGCGTGAACGTCGACCTGATCTACGGGCTCCCCTACCAGACGGCGGACAGCTTCGCGGGCACCGTCGACCGCATCGTGGAGCGGCTCTCGCCGGACCGGGTGGCGGTCTTCTCCTACGCCCACGTGCCCTGGATCAAGCCGCACCAGAAGACGCTGGAAGGCATGCCCCGGCCGCTGGGGTGGGAGAAGTTCCGCATCTTCGCGGCCGCCGCCGAGCGGTTCCTGGCCGCGGGGTACCGTTTCATCGGCATGGATCACTTCGCCAAGCCCGGCGACGAGCTCACCCGTGCCCTCGACGCCGGCACGCTGCACCGCAACTTCATGGGCTACACGGTGCAGCCCGCCACCGACCAGATCGGCGTCGGCGTGACCTCCATCGGCGACATCGCCGGCGCGTACGTCCAGAACGAGAAGAACCTCGGGCGCTACGAGCGGACCGTCGCCGCGGGGCGGCTCCCCGTCGAGCGCGGCGTCCTGCGCACCCCGGAGGACGAGCTCCGCGGCGCCGTGATCCGGCGCCTGATCTCCGCCTTCCGCCTCGACTTCGGCTGGGTGCGGAGCCGCTTCGGCGAGGACGCGGCCACGCTGTTCGCTCCGGAGCTCGAGACCCTGCGCGCCTTCGAGAGCGACGGCCTCGTCTCCGTGACCGGCGACGGCGTCACCGTCCTGCCCCGCGGGCGCGTCTTCATCCGGAACATCTGCATGCCCTTCGACACGTACCTGCGACGTGACACCGGAAAGCCGCTGTACTCTCGTACGATCTGAGCCGGGCCCCGGACCCTCCGCCCACCCCGGCGGCCCGTGAGGAGCGCGTCATGCACGATCTGGTCATCTGCGGCGGCGGCATCTCCGGCCTGGCCCTCGCCCACTTCGCCCTCCGCGAGGGTCTGGAGGATCTCGCGGTCCTGGAGGCCGCGCCCCGCCCCGGAGGCAAGGTCCAGACCGACTGGGTGGACGGCTGGTGCTGCGAGTGGGGCCCTCAGGGCTTCCTCGACAACGTGCCGGACACCCTGGAGCTGGTCGGGCAGCTCGGCCTGTCCGGCGAGCTCGTCCGCGCCGCCGACACCGCCGGGGACCGGTTCATCATGCGCAAGGGCCGCCTCCGGCGGGTGCCGGTGACCCCCCCGTCGTTCCTGGCCTCCGACGTGCTCCCCCTCTCCGGCAAGCTCCGGCTCCTCCTGGAGCCGCTCATGGGCCCGGGCGCCGAGGAGGAGTCGGTCCTCGACTTCGCCAGCCGGCGCATCGGCCGGCAGGCGGCGACAGTGCTCGTGGACGCCATGGTGACCGGCGTCTACGCGGGCGACCCCGCGCTACTGTCCCTGCCCGCCACGTTCCCGAAGATGCGCGCCATGGAGCGCGCCCACGGCTCCCTGACCCGCGCCATGATCGCCCGGCGGCGCTCCGGCGCCGGCGGCGGGCCGGCCGGGCCCGGCGGCACCCTGACGACGTTCCGCGCCGGCATGCAGCAGCTCACCGACACCCTCGCGTCCGAGCTCGGCCCCCGGCTGCGCCTCGCCTCCCCCGTGCGGGAGGTCCGGACGCGCCCGGAGGGCGGCTTCGCCGTCATCCTCGCGGGCGGCGGGACCGTCGAGGCGAGGCGGGTCGCCGTGGCCGTCCTGCCCGGCGCCGCGGCCCGCATCCTCGCCGGGCTCCTGACGCCCGAGGCGCTGCAGGCCCTCGAGGACATCCCCACCGTGAGGGTCGCCGTTGTCATGACCGGCTATGCTTCCCGCGACCCGTTCCGGCACCCTGCGCGGGGGTTCGGGTTCCTCGTCCCGGGACGGGAGAGGCGCGACATCCTCGGCACGATCTTCTGCGATTCGACGTTTCCCGGTCAGGCCCCGGCCGGCGCCACCCTCCTCCGGACCCTCGTCGGCGGCGCGCGCAACGGCGGCCTCGTCGACCTCGCCGACGGCGACCTGCTGTCGCTGGTGCGGCGGGAGCTCGACGCCGCCCTGGGGGGCGACCCGGCGCCCGACTTCGTCCGGATCATGCGGCACGACGTCGCCATTCCGCAGTACACGCTGGGCCACCTCGACCGGCTCGCCGCCATCAGGACCGCGGCCGCGCGGTGGCCGGGCCTGGTCCTGGCCGGCAACGGCTACCGGGGGATCGCCCTCAACGCGTGCGTGACCGAGGCCCGGAGCGCCGCCGCAGACCTGGCTGCTTCGCGCTGACCTGCCCGTCGCCGTTGCCCCGCTGACAGGCCGGGCACAGGCCGGACAGCTGGATCTCGGCGTCGAGGAGGAGGTAGCCGCTCTGCTCGACGACCTCCTTCGGCACCTCGAGGTCGAGCCCCGGGCCCACCAGGTCCACGATCGTGCCGCACTGCACGCATCGCAGGTGATGGTGCCGCACGATTCCGGCGTCGAAGCGCGCCTTCCCGTCCGGAGTGGCCACCGGACGCGCCAGCCCCAGCCGCGAGAAGATGTGCAGGTTCTTGTAGACGGTGGCGAGCGACAGCTCGGGCAGGTGCTCCCGCAGCCTCAGGTGGAGCTCCTCGGCGGTGGGGTGGTCCCGGCAGGCCGCGAGCTCCTGGAAGATGACTCGGCGCTGGGCGGTGAGGGCGTACCCCGCCTCCTCCAGCGTGGCGCGGAGCCGTTCGCGGATCTGCTCGGGGGTCTGCTCCAGGTGGCTCGAGTGCTTGGCCGAAACGATCTTCAGCATCTCAACGAACTATTCTCCTTCTCAGCATCCTTGTCAACCCCGCCCCGCAGGCCCCCGGGGGCACGGACCGCGGCCGCCACGATGGTATCCCCGACTCCCGCGCCCGCCGCCTCGAGCCCCGCCAGCACCGCGGCCTCGGCGTCGTCCGGGTCGACGTCGACCGTCGCTGCCGCCGCGACCGCCGGGGCGGAGCCGATGAAGTTGAGCCGGCACGCCGGCACCACGACCTCGCCGTAGCGGCCCGGCACCCCCTGGACCCGGCACGCCAGCGGACGCCACCGGTACAGCAGGCACGCGCCGCTCTCCGGGTCCAGAACCGGGCACGGCTCCTCCCCGAACGCCTCGAAGAACGTCTCCCTCGCCGCCTCGTCGCCGCCGAGGCGCCCCCCCTCTCCCGGGAACGACCTCCGCATGCGGGACCACGACGCCCCCGCCCTCCGCCGCAGCGCCCGCGCGGCCGGCGCGTCCATCGCGGCCAGCCGCCGCAGCCCCCGCTCGAGCCTCCACCCGTCCGCCGCCGAGATCTCGAACGGACCGATGCAGCACGCCGTGCACCCCCGTCTGCACGCCACCGCGGCCCCGGCGCGCGCGACCGCCCTCGCGCAGGCGGCGTCCACCGACGCCACCAGCCGGCGGTCCTCCAAGGCCGGCAGCCTCGAGGCCGCGCCCTGCCCGTTCCTCCTCGTCACGCGCGGCAGTCTACCCCCCTCTCCCGTTCCGGGCGTCCCGGCCCGTCGCCCCGCGGGCCCTCGCACCCGCCGCCGGGCGGTGCCGGCGGAAGACGCTAGAATGGCGTGTCTGCTGGATGGGAGTGGCCATGTCTCTCGACCTTGCACGGCAGGTGCTGACCACCGAAGCCGAAGCGATCATCACGACCCGTGATCGTCTGGACGCCGCCTTCATCGCGGCCGTCGAGCTCGTCGTCTCCTGCCGCGGAAGGGTGATCTGGACCGGCATGGGCAAGTCCGGGATCGTCTGCCGCAAGATCGCCGCCACCATGGCTTCCACCGGCACCCCGGCGCTCTTCCTGCACCCCGCGGAGGCCATCCACGGCGACCTCGGCATGGTCTCGCCGGGCGACGTCGTGGTCGCCCTGTCGAACTCCGGCGAGACCGAGGAGATCCTCAGGCTCGTCGAGTACCTCAAGCGCCTCGGCACGTCCCTCGTGGCGATCACCTCCAACGCGGCCTCCAGCCTCGCCCGCAACGCCGACATCCACCTGGACCTGGGCGTGGACCGCGAGGCGTGCCCCCTGAACCTCGCCCCCACCGCCTCCACCACCGCTTCCATGGCCCTCGGTGACGCCCTGGCCGTCGTCGTGTCCGTGCGCAAGGGCTTTCAGCCCGAAGACTTCGCGCGCCTGCACCCGGGCGGCAAGCTGGGGAAACGCCTCCTCACGGCCGGGGAGCTCGCCCACACCGGCGAGCAGGTGCCTCGCGTCGCCACCGACACCGCAATGAAGGACGTCATCTACGAGATGTCCCGCAAGGGGCTCGGGCTCACCACGGTCCAGGACCGCGAGGGGCGCCTGCTCGGCGTCATCACCGACGGCGATCTCCGCCGGCTCATGGAGCGCGATCCCGACCCCCTCTCCCACACCGCCACGCAGGTGATGCACCAGGGCGGTGTGACGGTGCCGCCCGGCGTCCTCGCGACCCAGGCCCTCCGTCTGCTCGAGGAGCGCCGCATCACGTCGCTCATCGTCGTGGACGGCGAGGCCCGTGTGCTCGGCATCGTCCACCTCCACGACCTCTGGGGTGTGGGCCTGTTCTGACGCGCCGCAACGGGCCGCCCGGCCGCCGCGCGCGACGCCGGGGCCGCCGCGGAGCTCCGACCCCTTGTGATTCGCCGCGGACCCCGGCAAAATGAATGGTGGTTCATTCGTACCAGCGTCAGGTCAGGGCGGCGCCGGTCGCGCAGGGCGGCGACCGCCTCCACGTCATCAAGGATGTGAAGGGGGGTCCCTAATGAGGAGAGAAATTCGCAGGGTGGCCGTGCTGGGGGGAGGGGTCATGGGCTCGGGTATCGCGGCGCATCTGGCCAACGCCCGGATCCCGGTGCTTCTGCTCGACATCGTGCCGCCCAGGCTCACGCCCGAGGACGAGGCCGCCGGGTTGACGCGGGAGGATCCGCGCTTCCGCAACAAGCTCGGTCTCGCAGCCCTCGACAACATCAAGAAGTCCCGTCCGTCGCTGATCTACACCAAGAAGCTGCTGCCCTACGTCGAGGTCGGGAACTTCGAGGACGACTGGCAGCGGCTGGCCGAGTGCGACTGGATCGTGGAGGTGGTGGTCGAGCGGCTGGACATCAAGCGGCAGGTGTTCGAGCGCCTGGAGAAGACGGTCCGGCCCGGCACCATCGTGAGCTCCAACACCTCCGGTCTCCCCATCAAGCAGATGATGGAGGGGCGCGGCGAGGCGTTCCGGAAGAACTTCCTCGTCACCCACTTCTTCAACCCCGTCCGGTACATGCGGCTCCTCGAGATCGTCGCCGGGACGGAGACCGACCCCGACGTGGTGCGCTTCATGGCCGACTTCGGCCAGTTCCGCCTGGGCAAGGGTATCGTCTACGGCAAGGACACCCCCAACTTCGTCGGCAACCGCATCGGCGTCTACGGCATCATGGCCACCATCCACGCGATGATGGAGATGGACTACCAGATCGACGAGGTCGACGCCATCACAGGTCCGGCCATGGCCCGGCCCAAGAGCGCGTCGTTCGGCACCACCGACCTGGTGGGCCTCGACACCATGGTCCACGTCGTCGGGACGCTGCGGGACAGCCTGCCCGACGACGAGGGACAGCCCGTTTTCCAGGTGCCGGAGTTCATCTCCCGGATGGTCTCCGAGGGGATGCTCGGGCGCAAGGCGAAGGGCGGCTTCTTCAAGCGCGAGAAGGGCCCGGGCGGCGAGAAGATCGACCTCGTCCTCGACTGGAAGACGTTCACCTACCGTGCCAAGGCCAAGATGGAAGCGCCCTCCCTCAAGGAGACCAGGAAGATCCACGATCCGGGCCAGCGCATCAAGCTGCTCGTCGAGGCCGACGACCGCGCCGGGCGGTTCGCGTGGCGCGTCATCCGTGACGCCCTCGCCTACTCCTCGCGCCGCCTGGGCGAGATCTCCGACACCATCGTGGACATCGACAACGCCCTCAAGTGGGGGTTCAACTGGGAGCTCGGCCCCTTCGAGACCTGGGACGCCCTGGGCGTGGCCGCCGTCGTCGACCGCATGAAGGCGGAGGGCGTCGAGCCCGCCGGCTGGGTCGAGAAGATGCTCGCTTCCGGCGCCGGCTCGTTCTACCGCGTCGGCGCGTCCGGGCTGGAGTTCTACGACGCCCGCGCGGGCGCCTACGCCCCGGTGCCGCGGCCGTCCACGTTCCTGGTCCTCTCCGAGATGAAGCAGCGCACCCCGGAGGTCTACGGCAACGCCGGCGCGTCCCTCGTCGACCTCGGTGACGGCGTGCTGTGCATCGAGTTCCACTCGGCCCTGCAGCCCAAGCTCAACCCCATCGACGACCAGATCATGGAGGTGGTCCTCAAGGGCATCGAGATCGCCGAGAAGGACTTCAGGGGCCTGGTGGTGCACCACCAGGGCGAGCAGTTCTGCGCCGGCGCCAACCTTCTCATGCTCCTCGGCGCGGCCCAGAGCCAGCAGTGGAAGGCCATCGACGAGATGGTGCGCCGGTTCCACGCCATGACCATGGGGATGAGGCACGCCCGTGTGCCCGTGGTGACCGCGCCGTTCGGCTTCACCTTCGGCGGCGGAGCCGAGATCACCATGTCCGGCGACCGCGCCTGCGCCCTGGCCGAGACGTACATGGGCCTGGTGGAGGTGGGGGTCGGCCTGGTGCCCGCGGGAGGCGGCCACGTCTTCATGCTCGACCGGGTCCTCGCGGGCCTCGACGAGCCCGTGCTGTCGAACCTTCCCTTCCTCCGCAACGCCTTCGAGGTCATTGCCATGGCCAAGGTCGGGACCTCCGCGGACGAGGCGAGGGAGTACCGCTACCTGCGCCCCTTCGACCACGTGGAGATGAACCGCGACCAGCAGCTGTGGACGGCGAAGCGCATGGCCATCGCCATGGACGAGGAAGGCTACCTGCCCCCGGCGCCCGCCACCTACACCCTCCCCGGCCGTGAAGGCATCGCCACCTTCCAGATGATGCTCCACAATCTGAAGCTCACCCACTTCATCTCCTCCCACGACGAAAAGATCGCCGGCCACATCGCCAACATCCTCTCGGGAGGGGACACGACCATCAACAACCCGGTGCCGCAGCAGCGCATCCTCGACCTCGAGAGAGAGGCGTTCCTCTCCCTGTGCGGCGAGCCCAAGACGCAGGAGCGCATCCAGTTCATGCTCCTGAACAACAAGCCTCTGCGGAACTAGGAAGGAGCGTCCAGAATGCGTGAAGCCGTCATCGTCTCGTACGCTCGCACCCCCGTCGGACGGGCGAAGAAGGGCAGCTTGAAGGACACCCGTCCGGAGGAGTTCGCCGCGGAGGTCCTCAAGGCGCTGGTCCAGCGCACCCCCGGCCTGTCCCCCGAAATGGTGGACGACGTGGTCCTCGGCTGCGCCATGCCCGAGGGGGAGCAGGGCATGAACGTGGCCCGGCTGGTCACCCTCCTGGCCGGGTTCCCCGTGGAGGTCCCCGCCACCACCATCAACCGCTTCTGCTCGTCGGGCTCCCAGTCCATCGCCTGGGCGGCCGACACCATCAAGGCCGGCAACGCCGACATCATCATCGCAGGCGGCGTCGAGTCCATGTCCATGGTGCCCATGGGCGGCAACAAGCTCACCGCCGACCCCGCCCTCATGGACGCGCTGCCCAACGCCTACGCCGGCATGGGCACCACCGCGGAGGTCGTGGCGCGCCAGTTCGGCATCAGCCGGGAGGACCAGGACGCCTTCGCCCTGCGCTCCCACCAGCGCGCCGCCGCGGCCGTCGCCGCGGGGAAGTTCGCCGACGAGATCGTCCCGTTGAAGGTCCGCACCATGGACAACGGCGCCTGGCGCGAGTTCGTCTTCGACACCGACGAGGGCCCGCGTCCCGACAGCTCCCTGGAGGCGCTGGGCAAGCTCCGGCCGGCCTTCGACCCCCGCGGCACCGTGACCGCCGGCAACTCCTCCCAGATCAACGACGGCGCCGGCATGGTGGTCGTGATGTCCACCGAGAAGGCCGCGGAGATGGGCCTCGCCCCGGTTGCGTACGTGCGCCAGTGGGTGGCCGCCGGAGTGCCCCCGGACATCATGGGCATCGGCCCCACCAAGGCTGTGCCCAAGCTCCTCGCCAAGACCGGCCTGACCCTGGCGGACATCGATCTCGTGGAGATCAACGAGGCCTTCGCGAGCCAGTCCGTGTACTGCATGCGAGAGCTCGGCCTCGACCCCGAGAAGACCAACGTCAACGGCGGCGCCATCGCCACCGGCCACCCCCTGGGAGCCACCGGCGCCATCCTGACCTGCAAGATCCTCGGCGAGATGGCCCGTCGCGACGTCAAGCGCGGTGTCGTCACCATGTGCATCGGCGGCGGCATGGGCTTCGCCTACCTGCTCGAGCGGCCGTAGCCGCTCGTTCCGCGTGACCCATCGAGGGGCGGGGGCGACCCCGCCCCTTCTCTTTGAAACGCCGGGTGTCCGGACAGCAGGAGGGCCGGCGCGGGGCCGGCCCTCCGGGTTCATACGGCGTCAGCGATCACGGGCAGTCCGCGAACGGGATGTCGGCGATGTCCTTCGCGCCGTTCGGGTCCGCCTTCAGGATCATGTACCCGTCGATGTCCACGATGGCCACCGAGTCGCCGCTGTTGTTGTAGGTGTCGAGCAGGCCGGCCAGGTTCTGGATGGCCTTGACGTCGTTGCCACCCAGGATCGAGGCGATCTCCGCCAGGCTCACCGGCAGCCCCGCGCCGTTGGACAGGCCGCTGTTGAGGATCGCGGCCATCGCCTGGAACGACGCGAGCTCGCGGGCCTGGCACAGCTTGCTCCGCTTGTCGCCGTCGGACTCCTTGGCGGGGTTCGCCCAGAAGATCCCCATCGCCTCCTCGATGGAGGTCACGGTCTTCCAGCCGAGGTCGATGGAGGTGGCGTCGGGAACTTCGTCCGGCGGCACGGTGGTGTCGACGTTGGCGAGGTGGACGTTGAACACGTGGGTGGCGTAGTCCAGGTGGGTCTTCCAGAAGCCCGGCGTCCGGGTGGCGCCGCCGCCCACCAGGCAGGTGGCGCTCGCCGACTTGTCGTACGAGTTGGACAGGTTGTACTCCGCCGGCAGGGTCGCGTTCACGTCCACGGAGTTGAAGACCTCGGTGCCGGTGGCGACGATCCCCTGCTCGTAGGTCAGCACGCCGCCGTTGGCGACGGTCTGCGTGTCGTCGATGCCCAGTGTGGTGTCGACCACGTGGAACACCAGCGGCACGTCGCCGGTGTTGGAGACCACGATGCGGAAGTTGGCCGAGGCGCCCGGAGGCACCGGCTGGTCGGAGATGCAGTCCTTGGCCACCGTGAAGTCGGGGTGAACCAGGTCGGTCGAGTGCGAGGCCGTTGTGCTCAGAATGTTGGGGAACCCCGTCGGCGAGCAGGAAACCGATGCCGTGTTCACCAGCGGGTCGGGGTCACCGGCCAGGACGACGCGCGAGGCGTTGGTGATGTCGGTCGCGCCGGAGGCCAGCGTCACGCCCTTCGACAGACCGAGGAGCGCGTCGCTGATGGTGCACACCAGGTCCGGGGTGTCCGCCGAGCTGGTGTTGGCCAGAGTGATGGTGTAGTGGGCGTCGTCTCCGGCCTTGGAGTAGGCGTCGCCGTTCTTGGCCAGGGAGATCGACGGCTGGAAGAGGTTGATGCTCCACGACGCGGTGTGCGTGTAGGTGTTGGAGAACCCGGCCACCCCGTACGTCGCCGTCACCGTGTTGACGTAGGGATCTCCGGCGTCCGCCGGGACGGTCCAGGTGCGGGTGAACGAGCAGGTCTCGTCGTAGCTCAGGACGTCGCAGCCCGCCGTCGTCGCCGCCGCCACCAGGGAGCCGATGCGGTCGTCGGACAGGCTCGACAGGTTGAGCACCGGCGCGTCGGAGCTCGACAGGTTGTGGATCGTGTAGGAGTACGTCACCTCGTCGCCGATCTTCGACAGCGAGGGCCCGCTCTTGGAGATCTCGAACTCCGCCGTGAACAGGTCGATGCTCCACGACGCGGTGTGCGTGTAGGTGTTGGGGAACCCCGCCACGCCGTAGGTCGCCGTCACCGTGTTCACGTACGGGTCCCCGGCGTCGGCAGGGATGGTCCAGGTCTTGGTGAACGAGCAGGTCTCGTCGTAGGTGAGGACGTTGCAGCCCGCCGTCGTCGCGTCGGCCACCAGCGAGCCGATCCGGTCGTCGGACAGGCTCGACAGGTTCAGCACCGGGGCGTCCTCGCTGGAGAGGTTGTGGATGGTGTACGTGTAGGTCACATCGTCGCCGATCTTCGACAACGACGGCCCGCTCTTGGAGATCTCGAACTCCGCGGTGAACAGGTTGATGCTCCACGACGCGGTGTGGGTGTAGGTGTTGGGGAACCCGTCCACCCCGTAGGTCGCCGTCACCGTGTTGACGTACGGGTCCCCGGCGTCGGCCGGGATGGTCCAGGTCCTGGTGAACGAGCAGGTCTCGTCGTAGCTCAGCACGTCGCAGCCCGCCGTCGTCGCCGCCGCCACCAGGGAGCCGATGCGGTCGTCGGACAGGCTCGACAGGTTGAGCACCGGCGCGTCGGAGCTCGACAGGTTGTGGATCGTGTAGGTGTAGGTTACCTCGTCGCCGATCTTCGACAGCGAGGGCCCGCTCTTGGCGATGGAGAACTCCGCCGTGAACAGGTCGATGCTCCACGACGCGGTGTGGGTGTAGGTGTTGGGGAACCCGGCCACGCCGTAGGTCGCCGTCACCGTGTTCACGTACGGGTCCCCGGCGTCGGCGGGGATGGTCCAGGTCTTCGTGAACGAGCACGTCTCGTCGTAGGTGAGGACGTTGCAGCCCTCCGACGTCGCCTCGGCCACGAGGGAGCCGATGCGGTCGTCGGACAGCACCGACAGGTTGAGCACCGGCGCGTCGTCACTGGAGAGATTGTGGACTGTGTAGGTGTAGGTGACGTCGTCGCCGATCTTGGACTGGGCCGGTCCGCTCTTGGAGATCTCGAACTCCGCGGTGAACAGGTTGATGCTCCACGACGCGGTGTGGGTGTAGGTGTTGGGGAACCCGGCCACCCCGTACGTCGCCGTCACCGTGTTGACGTAGGGGTCTCCGGCGTCGGCAGGGATCGTCCAGGTCTTGGTGAACGAGCAGGTCTCGTCGTCGCTGAGCACGTCGCAGCCTGCCGTCGTCGCCGCCGCCACCAGCGAGCCGATGCGGTCGTCGGACAGGCTCGACAGGTTGAGCACCGGCGCATCGGAGCTCGACAGGTTGTGGATCGTGTAGGTGTACGTCACCTCGTCGCCGATCTTCGACAGTGACGGTCCGCTCTTGGAAATCTCAAAGTTCGCGGTGAAGAGGTTGATCTCGTGGAAGTCGCTGTCGGTGACGTCGGTGGCGGTGCCCGTCAGGTGGTAGTGCACCGTCACCGTGTTCACGTAGGGATCGGCGGCGCCGTCCGGGATGGTCCACGGCACGTCGAAGTTGCACGACGCCCCCGGCGCCAGCGTGCCGCAGCCCGCGCCGCTCGCGGTCGACGTCAGGCTCCCGATCTTGTCGTCCACGACGCTGTCGAGGACGAGGTCCGGGCTGTCGGCGCTGCCGGTGTTGGTGATGACGAAGTGGTACGTCACGTCGTCGCCGATCTTGGAGAGCGTGGGACCGGTCTTCACCACCTGCACGCCCGGCTCGAACAGGTTGACGTAGTGCGTGTCCGAGTCGGTGATGTCGTTGGGGAAGCCGTCCGGGTGGTAGTGCACGGTGGCCGTGTTCTCCAGCGGGTCGGGATCGCCCGCCTGCACCGTGTAGGTCTTCGTGAAGGTGCACGAGCCGTCGGAGGCGAGCGTGCCGCAGCCGGCCGTCGCGGCGTCCGCGGCGAGGTCGCCGAGGCCCGCCCAGCCGTTGCCGGCGTCGCTCATGCTGTCGAACACGAGGCTCGGGCTGTCGGCCGAGCTCGTGTTGTGGACCGTGAACGTATAGGTGATGACGTCGCCCGCCATGGCGTCGGTCTTGTCGGCGCTCTTGGTCACCTCGACGGCCGGCTGGAACATGTTGATGGACAGCTCGTCCGTCGCCAGGTAGTCCACCCCCGCGTAGTCCGGACCCTCGCCCGAGTTGTAGGTCACGGTGACCGTGTTGGTCAGCGGGTCAGGATCGCCCTCGACCGGCGTGTACGGCCAGTCGAAGGAGCACGTGTCACCCGGCATGCCCATGGGCTGCAGGGTGTCGCACTCGCTGGGAGTCGGGACCTCCGTGACGAGGTTGACGCTGTCCGCGGCGGTCCGGTTGCTCTGGTCCACGGCGCTCACCAGGTACATGGCCGAGATGCCCGTGTTGGACACCACGTAGTGGTAGGTGATCTCGTCGCCGATCTTGGACAGCGCCGGCCCGCTCTTCTCCACCGAGACCCCGCAGGTCTCGAAGCGGCCGAACGCCAGGTCCTTGAGCTGAGCGGTGAGCTCCTGGGAGGAGCGCGTCTCGGCGAGGAAGTTCGAGAAGCAGGTGGCGTTGGGAACCAGGTTCGTGAGGTCGATCCCCGCCTCGAAGAAGCTGCCGGGCGGAAAGACGTTGGCCGAGTACTTGTTGTCCTTCGCCTGGTACGACCACGGCGAGCCCGTGTCCGCCTGGTTCACCACGGCGTACACGTCGTCCGCCCCCGGTGTGATGAGCACGGGGTTGGAAGCCGCCCCCGCGACCCACCTGTAGATGCTCTCCTGCACGATGACGCCCCCGCCGGTGAAATCGACGAGGACCAGCACATCGCCGTCGGTGTGGGTCGCGAGGTTCCCGGAGGCGTCGACGAACCTGCCGATCAGCGCGTCCGCGCAGCCCCCCGGAGGCGCGTTGGGGCTTCCGGCGGGCAGGCCGCACAGGTAGGTCGGCGCCTGCAGGAACCAGAAGCCGATCTGGGCGTCGCCGTTGTTGGCGTACCGGTCCAGGCCGAAGTAGACGATGAAGTGGCCGTTGGCCGGGTTCTGGTACAGCGCCGCGTAGGCGCTGGTGATCTCGTCCTTGTCGGGGACGTTGCCGTCGTCCCACTGCCACGACGAGACGTCGCTGATGTCCTTGGACCCGCCGGTGGTGAAGATCGAAAACCCCGCGGGGTCCGGCACGAAACTGTAGACCAGCGAGCCGTTGAGCTGGTGGCCGTACAGCAGGTCCCAGTCGTCGCCGGGCGGCGGTGGCACTGGTAGGTTGTGGTACGCGTCGCCATCGAGCTGGAAGAGCCCGATGTTGTGGACGGCCCAGGCCGAGGGCGCGAGCAGCAGCGCCGCGGCGGCCAGGGCCATGACGGAGAACCGCAGAATCCTCGATTTCATGATGACCTCCCCCTCGTTGGAATGACTCCGCTTCAGCCCTCCACACCGCCGGTTTCACCATTGGCTTCCCGGCACCTCGGGTGACCAGACAGCGGCACCGGATCCTCGCCTCGGCGTATCGGGTCACGTCGACTCCCTCGTCCGCTCCACCTCCTCTCCCGCTCCGAAGCCTCAGACGGCTGGTCGCCGCGCCGCGTCCGCTCCGGTCCTCTTCGCTTCCTTCCGGTCCGAAACGTTCGAACCGGCAGCGCCTGAGCGTTGTCGGTTTCACCCCTGGCTCCCCGGCACCTTCCCGGTGGCCACTGCCCCCCGGATGCCGGATCACGGCCTCAACGCTGCGCGGAAACCTCCTGTGCCGTCATCACCGCTGCCGCGTCAGCGACACCTCCCCAGGTGGACGTCCCCCGACCACCTGCCACGACCGGAAACTGTGAGCTGCATCACAATCTGAGAATGAGGTCATGGTTTTGTCAAGTCCGCTTACGCACATTCTCCTGACGTTTGCCACGCCCTCGGGCTCGGATGCCCGGCCCGGGACGCGAAGCGGTCCGGCCCCCCTGACGGGCGGGACCGGGCCTGGCGTGCCCCGGAGAAGCGGCGCTACAGGCGCTTGCCGCCGCCCTTCGCGCCCGCGATGTAGATGTCGATGTAGGTGATGTCCAGGCCGGGATCGATGACGGCGGTGTACGCGGTGGTCTCACCCTCCTCCGCCACGCTCGCCTCCCCGGGCAGCGGCGGGGGACCGAGCTGCGTCGTGGCGGTGAAGTCGATGAGACAGGAGTCGGTGGAGAACGTCAGACGCCACCAGCCGTCCTTGGTCACGCCCTCCGTCATCACGGTCCGCTTCAGGTTCCAGACGTGGCCGAAGATGAGCTTGCCGCCGATGTTGAGCTCCGCGGTGTAGGCGGCGGGGAAATCTGGCGGCGTGTACGGCGCGAAGGTCACCGCGTCCTCCGGACCCGCGACCACCCATTGGTGCGAAGCGGCCTCCCAGGCCAAACCGTCCGTGTCCGGCGGCGAGTTGATCGAGCCCCCTCCCGCCTCGAGCTTCTGCATCGTCAGCCAGGCCGAGCTGTCGTGGATGGTCGCGAAGCCCGGGTAGTACGCGCTGACGGGCGTCGCCGGCTCGGAGTCCTGGGTCGGATCATCCGGATCCGGGGCCGGGTTGGTCGCCCGCGCCCCCCACATCTCGTCGACGCCGAGACCGGTGGCCCACCACGTCTCGAAGCCCAGCAACGTGTTGTCCATCCTGAACGGCACCGTCTCCACGCGGATCATCGAGCTCGCGGTCCACGTCTGGCTCTCCAGGTTGTCGCTCCAGTCCAGGTAGTCGACCGACGTGACCCCGTTCCCGACGACGGTCTGGGCCTGCCAGGTGTTGTCCAGCTCCTTCTGGAGGTAGATGCGGTACAGGTCGACACCCTCGGGGGGACACCCATCGACGCTCGGGTCGCAGGCGACCTGCACCCCCGAGCCGTCGATCCAGCCGTACCAGTACGGCCCGTCGAAGGTGTACTCGCCGCTGGTGCCACGCAGTGCGATCCCCCCACCGGTGAAGTAGACGGGAACGCTGAGGTTGTTGCCCGTGGTCTCTCCGCCGTTCGGCGGCCCTCCCCCGGTTCCCTTGGCCGCCGCCTCGGGAACCGCGGTGAAAGCGATGATGGACACGGCAGCGCAGCACGCCGCGAGCTCGAGGCACTTCCTCATGCAGTGCATGGTGGATCCTCCCCTGATCGTCCGGTCCCGGGTGCCGCGAACCCGCCCCGCTTCCGGCGGAGGGCCGAGCCGTGCCCGGCCCCGGACGTTCGTCGTCAGGCCGCGCCGTCCTCCACCTCCCTGCCCGCCGCCGGGGACGGCACCGGCCAGGCGGGTTCCGCCGACCCGCGATCAGGGCTCCGGCGGAGTCGGAACCGGTGACGCGAAGCGCTCCTCCTGGCACCCCCTTTCTCCCCGTCCCTCTCGTCCGGGCGCCCGCTCTGCCGGGCGTCCCCTGGTGGCCGCGCTCCTCCGGAGCGCGCTCGCTGCGGCGACCGTCGCTCTCCGCCGACGGACCTGCCATGAGCCGGCACCGCCTTCCGGCTGCGCCGCCACCAATAGCAAAAACCGGCAACGCACAGACGTTGCCGGTTTCACCACTGGCTCCCCGGAACCTCTCGGTGACCATCGCCTCCTGCAGTTCCGGATCACAGCCTCAACGTCACTGTCTCGAACGCTTCAGATCGGATCCCGTGGGCGCAAGGTCACCTCCCCCGCAACCGGACGTTGTCCGGTCTCGAAACCCTGCTCTTTCTGGTATCCCTCAACATGGGACCACGTCACGGGTATGTCAAGAACTGAAGCGACGTGGTGGGCCCGGAGCCTGCAGAACCTCCTGACGCGGTGGCCTGCCCTCCCGCGAAAAGGCCCGCCCCGGGGCCGCCTGCGCCGCCCGGGCCACGCTGGGAGGTTGTGGCACGGAGACTTCGGCTGCGGCTTGCACCGGCATCCGTCTGGCGGCGGCCGGGGTGAGAACGCTCGATCAGCATCCGCGCTCGACACCCCCCGACCCGCCCTCGCAGGTCGCGGACTTCACGAAACGTCCCCGACGCAGACTTCAACCATGCCTGCGGGCGTTTCGCCCACCCCCCCCGCCCGCCGGCGCCATCGCAACCTTCGCCTTCGTCGCGATGCGCAACAGCCTGCTAGAGCGTCAGGACCTCCCGCACCATCTCGGCGGTGACCCGCAGGGTCGTGCGTCCGTCGCCCGCGGGCTCCAGCGCTCCACTCGAGGCGGGATCGTACTCCAGGGGGTTGATGATCTTGCCGAAGATGGTTCGCAGGGCCCTTGCGCCGGTCCTGGACTGCTTCTCCGCCTGCTCGGCGATGAGCGCCGCGGCCATGTCGTCGATCTCCAGCGTGATGCCCATGACCTCGAGGAACCGCCGGGAGCGGACGTACGGCGAGTCCACCGCCTGCAGGAGGATCTCGCGCAGCACGTCGACGTTGAGGTCCGACAGCAACACCACATTGTCGAACCGCGCCGTGAACTGGGGCACCACGCCGTACTGGAAGAGGTCGTCGACCTTGAAGAAGTCGCCGAGGACGAACCGGGCCTCGATATGGACCTGGCCGTTGGCGGCGCGCACCGCCGTGGAGCGCAGCTTCTCGCCGCTCCCGGGGGTCGTCACGCGCAAGTAGACCTGGTCGTACAGCCCCTCGAACGCCCCGCCGCAGATGAACATCATCCCCGCGGTGTCGATCTCGAGGGTGCGCAGCTTCTCCTCCCCGTTCTCGACCACGTGCGAGGCGTGGGGCACCTTGTCGCCTTCCATCAGGGTGAGCAGGCCCTGCTGCAGGACGACGCCGATGGCGTTGGGCTTGCCGGCCACCACCGCCGACATCTTGTCAACCTCGTCGATGCAGATGGTGGCGCGCTCCATGGTGGCCTTCAGCTCAACCGCCGTGGGGGCGTGACCGATGACGGCCCGGGCGCGCTGCTCCACCGCCGCGAGGAGCCGGTCGGGCCTGAACTCCAGGCGCTCCCCGTCCACCAGGAGGTTGGCGTTGATGATCGTCATGGCGCGGAACGGCGCGTACTCCGCCACCTCGTGGTAGAGGCGCTGGATGTTGTTCATGATGGTGGTCTTGCCCGTCCCCGAGTTGCCGATGAGCAGGATGTTGCCGGGGACCTTGCCCGTGGTGTGCTTGTACAGCGCCACCGACACGTACCTCAGGGCCTCGTCCTGGCCGAGGACGCCCCGGCGGAGCTCCTCGAAGATGACGGGCGGCGTGATCTCGTGCAGCGGACGCAGTGCGCGGGCCTGCGCCTCGGTGCGGGTGGCTTCCCCGCTCTCCTGGCTCTTCACCGTCTTGTTCCCCCTCACGGTGGGTCTACGGCTCCGGCCGCGACACCGTTGCCGGTCCGCGGCACCGTCCCACCGCGAGCGTATTGTAGCGACTCCTGCGGGCCCCGATCACCAGAGCGTGCCGTCCGCGGAGAACGCGTCCCGGAGGTGCCGCAGCCATGGCACCCCCCAACGGGGCTCCACCGCCACCACGTCGAAGCGGCACGGGATCTCGTGGAGGCCGTACCGGGTCACGTAGGCGGTGGCCAGCTCCACGAGCCGGGCCTGCTTGCGGGCGTCGACCGCATCCTCCGGCGCCCCCGCCCTCCGGTTGAGCCGGGTCTTGACCTCCACGAACACCAGCACGCCGCGGTGCTCGGAGACGATATCGATCTCGCCCCTGTGGCACCGCCAGTTGCGCGCCAGGATGCGGTGTCCCCTCAGCCGCAGGTAGAGTGCGGCCAGGGCCTCCCCGCGGCGCGCCGTGACGCCGCGCCGGTCACGCCTGCGGGGCATCTCCCCCGGGAGCCAGGGCCCGCGCCGCCAACTGCACAACGTCGAGGGTCCTCGCCTCCTCCATGCCGAGCTCCTGCTGCGCGTTACCCACCATCACGTGGCAGAACGGACAGGCCACCGCCACGTCGCGGCACCCGGACTCGCCGAGCTGGCGCAGGCGGACCTGGTTGATCCGCTCTCCGAGCTTCTCCTCCAGCCACATCCGTCCGCCGCCGGCGCCGCAGCACATGGCGTGGCCGCGGGACAGCGGCGCCTCCTTGAGAGAGAGGCCGGGAATCGCCGCCAGCACCCGGCGGGGCGCGTCGTACTCACCGTTGGTCCGGCCCAGGTAGCAGGGGTCGTGGAACGTGAGCTCCTCGGCGACCCGCCCCTCGAAGCGGAGCCGACCCTCGGCGAGGAGACGGGCGAGGAGCTGGGTGCCGTGCTCCACCTCGAAGCTACCTCCGAAGTCGGAGTACTCGTGGGCCAGCGTGTTGAAGCAGTGCGGGCAGTTCGTGACGATCTTCTTGACTCCATATCGGTTGAGGGTCTCCACGTTGGCCTGGGCGAGCGTCTGGAACAGGTACTCGTTGCCCAGCCGCCGCGCCGAGTCCCCCGTGCACGTCTCCTCGGCGCCCAGGATGGCGAAGCGCACCCCGGCGCGCTTCAGGAGCTTCACGAACGCCTCGGAGGTGTGCTTGCCGGCGTCGTCGTACGAGCCCGCGCACCCCACCCAGAACAGCACGTCGAAGTCGCCGTCGGAGGCGAGCGGCACGTCGAGGTCTTTCGCCCAGTCGGCGCGGGACTCCTGCGGCAGCTGCCACGGATTGCCGTTGATCTCCATGCCGCGGAAGGCGGGGTTGGCCTCGTCCGGGAACTCGGTCTTCTCGAGCACCAGGTGGCGACGCATCTCGACGATCCGGTCTACGTACGAGATGAAGAGCGGACACGCCTCCTCGCACCACCGGCAGGTCGTGCATGCCCACACCACCTCCGGGTCGATGACGTCACCGGCGAGCTCCCGCGACGGCACCCCTGGTTTGTCTCCCGGAGCGCCCAGGATCTCCTTCGTGGAAGCCGTCAGGTGGTCGCGCAGTTCCGTGGTGAGATCCCTCGGGATCAGCGGCTTGTGGGTGATCGTCGTGGGGCACACCACGGTGCAGCGGCCGCACTCGGTGCAGGTGTAGAGGTCGAGGAGCTGCTTCCAGCTCAGGTCGGTGATGCGGGCGGCGCCGAACGTGGAGTTCTCGTCGATGGTCTCGAGGTCCATCGGTACCAGCCGCCCGGGCTCCTTGAGCGGGCGGAGGAGCACGTTGGGAAGCGCCAGGTAGACGTGGAAGTGCTTGGAGTACGGCAGGTAGTTGGCGAAGAGGTAGAGCGACGAGAGGTGCACCCACCACGCCACCGCGTAGATGCCGTGGAGGGCTCCCCTTCCTACTCCGGCGAGCGCCGCCCCCACCCCCGCCGAGATCGGCGTCCAGATCCACGGACCCGGGGCCCCTCCGGCGATGCGGGCGCCGTCGGCCAGAACGTCGGTGACCATGAGCAGGGCGATGAGGCCGAGGATGACCCACGCGTCCATGCTGAGCTCGAGGCGCGCCGGACGCGTCACCAGCCGGCGCCACGCGGCCACCAGGACCGCGGCGAAGACGATCAGGGCGAAGAGGTCCTTCGTGAGCAGGTACGCGTGGCCTAGGAAGGTGTGCAGGAAGGGCAGCTCCCAGCCGTGGGTGAGCCCCTCGACCACCAGCGAGGTCGACCTCACCGAGAACACGAGGAAGCCCCAGAAGATCAGGGCGTGCATCAGCCCAGCGCCGGGTTCCTGGAACATCCTCTTCTGGCCGAAGGCGTACACGAAGAGGTCGCGGATCCGCCTGCCCCACTCGCCCAGCCGGACGTCGTGCGATCCCGCTCCGACGAGCTGCAGCTTGCGGCTCAGCGACCAGATCACGCCCACCACGGACGCGATGGTGAGGAGGATGAACCAGGTGGTTCCGGAAACGCCCAAGAACGATCCTGCCGTCGCGAAGTGCGTCATGCGCCCCCCTTTTCCCCTGCCGGGGTGTCGTTGCATTGTCCCACAAGGGCGCGCAGAAATGAACCACCATTCAGTGACCGCCCGGGGCTGGTACAATTCGCTGCCGCCCGAGCGGGCGGGAGCGGCTGGAGAGGTGCTTGTTCCCGGGCATCGGCCGGCCGGGCTCGATTGAAAGCATGCGGCGACCGCCGGGACCACGGCCCGGCAGGGGGAGCGGTCATGAGTGGCAAGTTGAAGATTCAGCCGATTTCACGCATGGGTCTGGACCCCCTGGTGGAGATGGCCGAGCAGCTACGGGCTCTCCTGCCAGGCTGGACCGACACCGCCCCCGCCGACGGCCGCCCGCGGACACCTTCCGCCTTCGCCAGCGACCTCGCCCATCTGGCGCGCCACGACGCCGACGGCCTCTTCACCGCGAGCATGGGGAACGAGGTGGTGGGCTTCGGCGTCAACTACGTGCGCGCCCGCCAGCTCGTGCTCGCCCAGCTCTGGCTGCTCCCGGACTTCGCCGACCACGCCGCCGCCGCGGCGGCTCTCGTCCGCCGCGCGCTGGTGTTCGGCGACCGGGCGGCGGCCCAGGACTACAGCGCCCACGTGCTCGGCGGCGCCCGCCACGAGGCGCTCCTCTTCCGCTTCGGGTTCCGCCCCCGCTTCCCCGTCTACCGGCTCGTGCTCACGGCGGACCTCGCCCTGGACACGGGCCGCGTCCTCGCCGGCGGCCTGCCGGGCGGCGAGCTGACCCAGGACGCCATGGCCCGCCGGGTGGGGTTCGGCGACCTCGAGCGCCTCGACCGCATCACCCGCGGCATCACGCGCCCGATGGACCACGAGTACTGGGTGGCCCAGCGCTCCCTCCGCCTCGCGACGGTCCGGGACGGACAGCTCGTGGCCGCGTACGCCTACGGTGGGCAGGGACAGTGCGGACCCGTGGTTGCATCCACCGTCGAGAGCGCCATGGCCGCCCTGGGCTGGGCGCTGCAGTTCGCCGGTCAGGCCGGCGACACCGTCGAAGTCCTGGTGCCCGCCGTGTTCGAGACCGCCGTGGAGACTCTCCTCGAGGCGGGGGCCGACTGCCCGGCAGCAGGGACCTGGATGAGCCGTGGCCCGGTCCCGAGCCTCGGCCGCTACGTGCTTCCCGGCGTCACGCTGCTGTGAGGCCGCCGCCCCCAGAGGCGGCGGGGAGGTCCCACTTACCGGTGTCAGCGCCGGCGTGAGCGTCTGCGGCCGGCGGGCGGCCCGGGGCGGCGGCGCGGCGGGCGTCCGGGCTGCTTCGGCGCCCGGGGCTTCTCCGCCGTGCCGACCCGCCGTTCCCGCCCCCTGCCGTCTTCCCCTCGCGCCGGCGCTCCCACCGGCACCAGGTCCACCTGCAGCGACTCCTCGTCCACCCCCTTCACCCGCACCCGCACCGCGTCGCCGAGGCGGTACGCGCCGCCGTGCCGGGCGCCCAGGAGCCGGTGGCCGATCTCGTCGTACCGGTAGGTGTCGTCGCGCAGGTCGCTGACGTGGACCAGGCCCTCGACGAACACCTCGTCGAGCTGGACGAACAGGCCGAACGCCACGACCCCGCCGACGTGCCCCGAGAACTCCTCGCCGACGTGCTCGCGCATGTACTCCACCTGTTTCCACTGCGCCACCCGCCGCTCGGCCTCCTCGGCCCGGCGCTCCGTGAACGAGCAGTGCGGCGCCAGGTCCTCCAGCCCCGCCACGGCGCGGTCCCGCTCCGGCCCCCGGAGGCTCCCCTTCGCCAGCAGCTCGCCGAGGAAGCGGTGGACCACCAGGTCCGGGTAGCGCCGGATGGGCGAGGTAAAGTGCAGGTAGAAGTCCGTCGCGAGGGCGTAGTGGCCCTTGCACTCGGGAAGGTAGGCGGCCCGCGCCAGGGAGCGCAGGATCAGGGTCTGCAGGAAGCGCTCCTCCGGCCGTCCCACGATCTCGCCCAGCACGCGCTGCAGTTCCTTGGGAGGAAGCTCCTCCAGATCCCCCCGGAGAGTGAGGTCGAACTCCTCGAGGACCGCCTGCAGCTCGGCCAGCCTGCCCGCGCTGGGGCGCTCGTGCACCCGGAAGAGGCCGGGCTGCCGGCCCCACACGAGCATCCTGGCCACGCACTCGTTGGCCGTGATCATCAGCTCCTCGATCAGGCGGTGCGCGCGGTTGCGCTCCACGGCCCGGATCCCCGTCATGAACCCCTCGGGATCGAGGAGGATCTCCGGCTCCGGAAGGTCGAAGTCGATGGCGCCCCGGATCCGCCGGCGTTCTCCGAGGCGGTGCGCCGCCTCGTCCAGCAGCTCGAGGGAGCCCTTCACCCCCGCGGGGAGCCCGGCGGGCCAGCCCCCCGACTCGAGCCAGCCGAACACCTCGGTGTACGTGCAGCGCCGGCGCGACCGGAACACCGAGCGCTCGGCTCTGTAACCCTCCACGCCGCCGTCCGGCGTCACCACGAACCGAACCGAGAACGCGAGGCGGTCCTCGCCCTCCACCAGCGAGCAGAGGCCGTTGGAGAGCTTCTCCGGCAGCATGGCGATGGCGCGTCCCGGCAGGTACACGCTCGTTCCCCGCTCACGGGCCGCTGCGTCCAGCGCCGTCCCCGGAACGACGTAGTGGGAAACGTCGGCGATGTGGACGAAAACCTCGACGCCCCCGCCCGCGGCGGGAAACGCGACGACGGCGTCGTCGAAGTCCCGGGCGGTCTCGCCGTCGATGGTGACCGCCGGGTGGTCCCGCCGGTCGACCCGGCCCGCGCCGTCCTCCTCCGCGACGGCGTCGGGCAGCTCCGCCGCCTCCCGGAGCGCCGCCGGGGGGAACTCGACGGGGATGCCCAGGTCCGCCAGGGTCACGTCCTCGGCCACGCCCTGCTCGCCGGCGGCGCCCAGACGACGCAGCAGCCGCCCGCTGGCGTCCCCGCCGCCCTCGGGCACCGACTCCAGGGCGACCTCGACGAACTCCCCGGGACGCGGCTCCGGGTCGATCGTCCCGGTCAGCAGCACCCGCATCGTGAGCCGCCGCGCGAAAGGCTCTACCCAGGGCGCGTTGGGATCGGGCATGTACCGCCCCACCACCGTGGTCCGGCGGCGGCGCAGCACGCGGGTGACCTCGCCGAAGCGCTCCTCGACGAGCTGCCCCTTTCGCCGCCTCGTGCGGCGCTTCACCATCACCAGGTCGCCGTCCATCGCCGAGGTCAGGGCCTCGGGGGGGACGACGATCTCCGGGATGCCGGCGTCGGCGTCCAGCCGCACCACCCCGAACCCCCGGGCGGTGAGCCGCACGGTGCCCACGTAGAACTCCGTGTACTCGACGGCGACGACGCGGCCCTTCCCCGCCGCCACCACCTCGCCGCGCTCCTCCGCCTCCGCGAGAAGCTCGTCGACCCGGCGCTTCACCTCGGACGGGTCCCCCTCGCCGCCGGCGAGACGCCGGACCAGCTCCGCCACGGTGAGCCCGCGGTCGCGTCCGGTCCGCAGCGTCTCGAGCAGCTGACGCCTGACGATCACCGGCCGTCCCCCCCGCTCGCACCGGCGGGAACGCGGTTGACAGCCCTGCCGGCCGCCGCTAGACTCCACAGCGCGCGTGCGAAAGTGGCGGAATAGGTAGACGCGCAAGATTCAGGATCTTGTGAGCATACGCTCATGGGGGTTCGAGTCCCCCCTTTCGCACCAATCCTGAAACCACGGCAGCAGGAGCTCCTACGCAACGTCCCCGCCTTTGACGAAGGCGACGGCCTCGTCCCGCTCCCAGAACAGCGGAAAGATGCTGTCGAGGCGGGTCAGCTTGAGCAGGGACTCGAGTCGCTTGTGCGGGCGGAGCAGCGCCACCCTCCGGTTCGCCCTGCTGAACTTTTGCAGGTACCCGACGAGCTCGCCGATCCCCGTGGAGTCCAGGTAGTCGATCTGTGCCACGTCGATGACCACGCCGCCCCGGGTCGAGTCGAAGATGTCCTTGAGCTCCGCGGCGAGCAGCTTGGCGGACTCCCCCAGCTTCACGGTCCCCTTCACTTCCAGGGTCGTGACCCCACCCTCTTCCGAGCGCTTCATCTCCATACCAGCTCCCTTCAGGATTGCGACACGGTGACCTCGGCCACTGCGGCGAGTGCTCCCGCCTTCACGGCACGGCAGTCGAAGCGTTGCAGCGCGGCGTAGCCGGCTGCCCGGCGGACCTCGATCTCCAGCCGGTCGCCGGCCGTGACCGGCTGGAGCAGCCGCACACCGTCGATGCCGACCAGACGCAGCGTCCCGGCGTTCACCGGGCGCTCCGCGACGAGGAGGATGGACTGCGCGATGGCCTCGGCAACGAGCGTCACCGGCCAGGGGGTCCCCGGCGCAAGGAAGCCACCGCCGGAGGCGAGCACCACCGCGGTCCGCAGCCCGCCGACGTCCTCGGCGCGCTCGACGAGCCGGAACGGAAACGCGTGCGGGAGCGCCTCAGGGTGCGGCAACGACACCCTTGCTCCCGAGGAAGGCCGCCAGCGCGTCCACGGAGCTGAACGCCTTGGCGCCGACCTCCTCGTCCTCGATGCGGACGCCGAACGTCTTCTCGATGCCGATCACCAGCTCCAGCGCATCGATGGAGTCGAGCCCCAGCCCGTCGCCGAACAGAGGCGCACCGTCCTCGATGTCCTCCGGCTTCATGCCCTCGAGCTGGAGCCGCTCGATGATCATCTGCTTGATCTTGGTGTGGAGTGGTGACGTCGTCATGCCTTCCGGGTCCTCCCTCGCGCGCCAGTATAGCCAAGCCGGCGGCGCGCTCCCCTCAGCTGAGGCCCAGTTCCTCCAGGGCCGTGCTGGCCCCCGCGAATCCCACCGAGCACCGCTCGTGGTCCACCACCACGGGCACGCGGCGCTCCCGGGTCAGACGCTCCAGCTCCCGCAGCCTCCCGGGCTCACGGGACAGGTTCACGGTCACGTAGCGAACGCCGCGGCGGGACAGATCAGCGAGCAGGCGCTCGCAGTGGACGCAGCCGTCGGAGACGAAGACCGTGACGCTCACGTTGTCTCGTCCTCCCCCCCGCCGAGCTCGTCGAGCGGCACCTCGACAGGGTCGAGCTCGGCGAGGAAGCGGCTGTCCTCTCGCCAGCCCGGGTGAGTCTTGACCAGCAGGTCGAGATAGACCCGGGCGCCGAGGAGCGCCTCGATCCGCGTGCGCGCCGCCGTCCCCACCGCGCGGATCATGGCACCCCCCCGTCCCACCAGGATCGCCTTCTGGCTGCCCCGCTCGACGACGATGTCCGCCCAGACCCGCAGCAGCGTCCCCCGGGCGGTCTCCTCCTCCTCGATCTGCCGCACGGCCACCGCCGTCGTGAAGGGGAGCTCCGCCGCCACCCGCTCGAGGACGGCCTCACGGATCAGCTCGCTGATGAAGAACCGCTCGCTCTGGGTCGTGGCGTACTCGGTGCCGAGCCAGGGCTCGCCCTCCGGGAGGTGGGTGAAGAGGGCCGCCTTGACCTCCTCGACGCCCCGTCCGGTCAGCGCCGAGACGAGGACCACCTCGGTGTAGACGCGCCGTTCCGTGTAGAACGCCTGCCGCTGCTGGAGGTGCTTCTGGGCGTCGCGCCGGTCCATCTTGTTGGCCAGCAGGATCACCGGCGTCTCGAGGCCCTCCAGGAGCCCGACCACGAAAGCCTCGCCGGCCCCCGGGGCCTGCTCGGCGTCGAACAGCTGCAGGACGACGTCCACCTCGCGGAGGGTCTCCCGGATCACGTGCATCATCTGCGCGTTCATCCGGTTGAGGGGGCGGTGCACGCCGGGCAGGTCGAACAGGAGCGCCTGCCCGCGCGCCTCGGTGAGGATGCCGGCGATGCGGTGCCGCGTGGTCTGCGGCCGCGCCGACACGATGGCGACCTTCTCGCCCAGCAGGGCGTTGAGGAGCGTGCTCTTGCCGGCGTTGGGCCGGCCCAGCAGCGCCACCGTCCCCGACCGGCTCATGGCTCCCTCCCCGCGGACCGGGACACCCGCACTCTGCGCAGGCGCCGCCGCTCCACCTCGATGGTCTTGAGCTCGAGCCCGCGCCAGACCACCGTCTCGCCCGGCTTGGGCAGGTGGCCGAGGCGCTCCAGGACCAGACCTGCCACCGAGTCGAAGCCCGCCTCCTCGATCTCCACCCCGAAGAGCTCCTTGAGGACGTCGACGTGGGCGCTGCCGGCCACGAGGTAGACGCCCTCGCCGGCCTCCTCCACCTCCGGGGTCTCCCGGTCGTGCTCGTCCTGGATCTCGCCGACGATCTCCTCCAGCACGTCCTCCAGGGTGACGATCCCGGAGGTGCCGCCGTACTCGTCCACCACCACAGCCAGCTGCTGCCGGGTGCTCTGGAACTCCCGCAGCAGCTCGCGCAGAGGCTTGGTCTCAGGTACCACTGGTACCGGCCGCATGAGCTCGGCCACGGTGGGGCGGGTGCCGGCCGCGAGGGCCCGCAGCACGAGCTTGACGTGGACCACGCCCTCGATGCGGTCCAGGGTCTCGCGGTAGACGGGGAGCCGGGTGAACATGGACTCGGCGAACTGCTTCTCCACGGCGGTGAACTCCGCCGTCAGCGGCACGGCCACGATGTCCGTCCGCGGGGTCATGATCTCGCGGGCCACGGTGTCGCCGAGCTCCACGATGGACGCGATGAGGATGGCGTCCTCACGCTCCAGGATCCCGGCCTCCTCCCCCGCCCCGATGAACGCCTGGACGTCGTGCTCGTCCACCTCCTCGTCCTCGTCCTCCTCGACCTCCTCGTCCTCCTCCCCCTGCTCGGCCATGCGGACGAGCAGAGGCGTCAGCGGACGGAGGGAGACCAGGATGAACATGGCGTAGGGCTCGACCCGCGAGCCGCGGATCGCCATCAGCGCCGTGCCCAGTCCCAGCACCCACGCCGCAAGCAGGATGACCAGGGTCTCCAGCAGGCCGAGTCCGGACAGCCCCACGGCGCGCACCAAGCCGAGGGAGAAGACGCCGAGCACCAGCCCCACGCCCATCAACAGGAAGAGGATCAGCGTGCCATAGGCGTCGCCCCGTCGCGGGTAGCCGGGGAGCAGGCGGGGGTGCTGCGCGAGCAGGCCGCCGAGCTGGATCCCTCCCAGACGGACCACCGCCACCAGCCCCGCGAGGCCCACCTCGAGCAGAACGAACGCGATCGCGGCGACCAGTCCCGCCGTCACCGGGTTGGCCCACCACGCCACGAGCGCGTCTCCCATGCCGTTCACGGCAGCAGCTCCCGCCACAGCCGCCGCTCCAGCGCCTCCATCTCGCCCTGGTCGGCCTCGTGGTCGTAGCCGCACAGGTGCAGCAGCCCGTGCAGGAGAAGCTGCTGCATCTCGCGCTCGGGCGTGACCCCGGCCTCGGAGGCCTGCCGCCGTGCCGTCTCCAGGGAGATGGCGATGTCGCCCACGTAGGGGGGCCCGTCGGGCTGGTCGAAACCGCCGGAGAACGAGAGCACGTCGGTGGCCCGGTCCTTGCGCCTGAAGTGGCTGTTGAGATGGCGGATGGTGGCGTCGTCGCACACCAGCACGCCCACCTCGCCCCGCTGGACGCCGAGGCGGGCGAGCACCTCGAGCGCCATGGCGCGCAGCGCCTCGGTGGGGCGCCCGCCGGGGTGCCGCTGCCAGCGAAACGCAATGCGGAGCTCAGCGCTCATGCTGCTGCTTCCCGTTGAAGTCGAACCCGGGGTAGTCGATGCGGTGGTGGAAGGCGCTGGTCAGCACCCACAGAAACGCCGCGGAGATCTTCTCGAGGTCCTTCAGCGTCAGGTCACACTCGTCCAGCTGCCCGTCGTCGAGGGAGTTCTTGATGATCTGGTCGATCATCCCCTGGATGCGGCCGCCGGAGGGGTTCTTCAAGGTCCGCGCCGCCGCCTCCACCGAATCGGCCAGCAGGAGGATGCCCATCTCCTTGCTGCTCGGCTTGGGACCGGGGTAGCGGAACTCGGTCTCCTGGACCTCGCCCCGGTCCGGCTCCTCCCGCTCCTTGGCCCGTGAGTAGAAGTAGCGGATCAGCTTCGTCCCGTGGTGGCTGGTGATGGCCTCGCGGATGGGTTCGGGGAGCTTGTACTGCCGGGCCAGCTCGAGCCCGTTCTTGACGTGGTTCGACACCACCAGGGCGGACATCCACGGCGTCAGGTGGTCGTGGGGGTTGTCGCCGCGCTGGTTCTCGACGAAGTAGTCCGGCTTGCCGAGCTTTCCGACGTCGTGGTAGTAGCAGCACACCCGGGCCAGCAGCGGGTTGGCGCCGATCGCCTCCGCGGCCGCCTCCGCCAGGTTGGCCATGGTGAGGGTGTGCTGGAACGTCCCCGGGGCCTCGGACGCCAGCCTGCGGAGCAGCGGCAGGTTCGGGTTCGACAGCTCCAGCAGGCGGATGTCGGTGATGCTCCCGGTGAGGGACTCCATCACCGGCAGCAGAAAGCTGGCCATGGCCGCCGCCACCACCCCGCCCAGCGCCGCCGAGCCCATCTCCACGGCCAGCACCATGCCATCGGCGATCTTGCCGTGCCACAGGGCCAGCCCCAGCACCGCCACCACGTTGACCGCAGCCACGATGATCCCCGCCCGGGCCAGCACGTTGCGGTCCTTGAGCCGCTGCGAGGCGAACGCCGCCGCCATGCCGCCGATCAGGGCGTAGATGGCCACCGCCACGTCACCGCCCAGCATCAGTGCCACCAGCACCCCCTGGATCACGGCGAAGAGCACCGCCACCGGGAGCCCGAACATCAGGCCGGCGAGGATCGGACCCGCGGCGTGAGGCAGCGCCGGGAGGTAGATGCCGATGTGTCCGAAGGGGTCCCGCATCACGCTGGCCGCGACCCCACCCGCCAGGAATGCCGTGCCCCGCTCCACCAGCAACGCCATGACGCTCAGAATCACCACCGCGCCGAACCGCGCTCGGAACTCGTCCCGGACGCTGCTCTGCCGGCGCAGGTAGAACAGCCACGTGAGCGCCAGCAGCACCGTCAGCAGCGTGATACCGATGGCCGGCAGGGTGCTGCTCGAGGAGGACCGCCGCGCCGCCAGGGCCTTGAGGAGCCGGGCCATCTGGGGCGTGACCTCATCGCCGCGGCGGACCAGCACGCGCCCGCGCGGCAGGCGCACCACCACCTCCTCGACCTGGGCGGCCGCCTTGAGCCGCCGGGTGAGGGTCTCACCCCGGTCGAAGACCACGTTGGGCGCCATCGCCCGGCCCATGAGCGCCGCAAGCGCGGTGCGCCAGCGGCGGGGGATGCTGGCCTCGGCGGCCAGCCGCTGCTCCACCGCCTCGGTGAGGCCGGACGACGCGTCGATGAAGCGGTACACGTCCAGGTCCACCCGCTCCACGTTGTTGCCCACGTACCGCAGCACCACGCCGCGGTCGGCGCTGCGGAGCAGCTCCGTCCGGTCGGCCACGATGCCCTGCCGGTACATCCTCTCCGCGACCTCCCGCAGGGTCGCGAGGAGGTCGTTGCCGAAGCGGGCCTGGCGAAGGAGCGCGGCCTCGGCGGGCGTCACCGTCATCCCCGTGGCGTCCGACAGGCGTGCCGCCAGCTCGCTCTGGCTCCCCGATCCGTTCTCGCGCCCCACCTGGAAGAGCGTGTCGAGGCGGGCGAGCATCTGCTCGCCCACGCTCTTGTCGAAGAGGTAGACCGGGAGCACCTCGGCCGAGGCCCGCTGACGCTTCTGCTCGGTGGACTCGGGATCGGGCAGCGTCACGTCGCGGTCGACGACGATGTCCTGCTGCGCCACCTCCCCCGCCTCCAGGGCGGGGTACTCGCGGGGCTTCCACGGCGAGACGATGACCACCGCCGCCACCACGAACACCACGAACCAAAGCCACGTCTGGTCGAGGAGCCGGCGCCGGAGCTGCACGAACTCGCCGCGCCGGATCGCCAGCCGCGCCGCCGTGGCGCGGACGCGCCGGGTGCCTTTCGGCTTCTCGCTCACCGTTCTCCCTGTCGCCGCCGGGCGTCGAACTGCTCGTAGGCATCGACGATCCTCTGGACCAGCCGGTGCCTGACCACGTCCGCCTTGGTGAAGTCGAAGAACGCGATCCCCTCGAAGCGCTCCAGGATCTCTCGGGCCTGCACCAGGCCCGAAATGCGGTCGCTGGGCAGGTCCACCTGGGTGACGTCGCCGGTGATCACGACCTGGGAGTGGAAGCCCATGCGGGTCAGGAACATCTTCATCTGCTCCGGGGTCGTGTTCTGGGCCTCGTCCAAGAGGATGAAGGCGTCGTTGAGGGTCCGGCCGCGCATGAACGCCAGCGGCGCGATCTCGATCACGCCCCGCTCCAGGTACCGGAGCACCTTGTCGTAGCCGAGGATGTCGTAGAGGGCGTCGTACACGGGCCTGAGGTAGGGGTTCACCTTCTCGATCAGGTCCCCAGGCAGGAAGCCCAGCTTCTCCCCCGCCTCGACCGCGGGACGCGTGAGAATGATCCGCTTGACCCGGTGCTCGGCGAGGGCTGCCGCCGCCAGCGCCACACCCAGGTACGTCTTTCCCGTGCCTGCCGGCCCGACGGCGAACACCACGTCGTGGGACAGCACCGTCTGGATGAACAGGCGCTGCTTGAGGTTCCGCGGCACCAGCAGGCGCTTGACAGAATCGGGGATGGAGGCGTCCATGAAGAACTCGACGAGGTCCACGCCGGGATCCTCCTCGAGCACCCTGATCGCCGTGCGGTAGTCCTCCCTCCCCAGGGTGTACCCCGCCTCGACGAGCCTGCTGAGGTCGTCGAGCAGGCGCGTCGCGAGGGCCACCGCCTCGTCGTCCCCCTCGAGGCTGACCGTATCCCCGCGCGCCGCGATCTTCAGCCCGAGGCGCTCCGACAGGTACCTGAAGTTCTCCTCCATGGTGCCCGAGAGCGTCTCCAGGGTCCCCTCGGGCAGGGTGATCGTCGTCATCGTGCCGTTCTCTCCACCTTCACCGCTTCCTGCTCCGGGAGGTCTCCCGCGCTCCGCGGTCGAGACACCGCAGCGTGAGGTCCGACAGGAAGGGAGAGCACCCGGACGCCCGCCTCAGGAACCGGCCGGCCAGCGGGTGTCGCCCACCCCCGCGCTGTGGTTGAGCCACCTCGCGAGGACGAAGAGCGTGTCCGAGAGCCGGTTGAGGAGCGGAACCACGTCCCGCACGTGGGGGTCGTCGCCGCCGGCCGCAACCACCTGCCTCTCGGCGCGCCGGCACACCGTCCGGGCCGCGTGCGAGGCCGCCGCTGCCCTCGTTCCAGCGGGCAGGACGAAGTGACGGAGCGGCGGAAGGTCCTCCTCCATGGCGTCGATCCAGCCCTCCAGCCACGAGGCGTCCCGCGCCTCCGGAGGGAGCGCGAACGCCCCCGTGGGGTTCGCCAGGAAGGCCCCCACCTCGAACAGCACGCCCTGGACGTGCGACAGCCGCCCGTCCTGGGGGCTCTCGCCCAGCTCCGCCCGGAGCACGCCCAGCATGGCGTTGAGCTCGTCGACCTCGCCGTACGCCGCCACCCGCGAGGCCGACTTCGCGACCCGGGTGCCGTCGGCGAGAGCCGTCGACCCGTCATCCCCCTTGCGGGTATACACCTTCACGCCGTCATCCTACCACCGTCCCCGCCGTCGCCGGGGGTTCCGGACAGCATGGCGCGGACCCGGCCGAGGAACTCCGGGATGCCGAACGGCTTCACGATCGCCTCGGTGCCGCGCAGCACCGCGTCCCCCGCCGGGTCGTAGCCCGTGCACAGCAGGACCTGAAGCCCCGGCCACGCCCGTCGCAGGCGCTCCAGCGTCTCCCGGCCATCCAGCACCGGCATGACGAGATCCAGGACCACCAGCGCCAGGCGTCCAGGGTCCCTCTCCACGAGCCGCAGCACCTCGGCGCCGTCGGCGGCCTCCAGCACCTCGAACCCGGCCTCCCGCAACGCCGCGGCCAGGGCCATGCGGACCAGGTCCTCGTCGTCCGCCACCAGGATCGCTCCCCCTGGCGGAGCCGCGGCGCCGCTCCCCTCACCGCGCCCCTGCTGCAGAGGCAGGTCGCACCACAGCCGGTTCCCGATCCCGGTCGTCGACTTCGCGTCCGCCCGCCCGCCCACGCGTGCCGCCAGCGCGCGCAGCACCTCCCGGGCGAGGTCCTGGGAGCGGAACACCGAAGCCGCCTCACCCGTGAGCTCCTCCGTTGCCGCCGATGCCGGGGGCCCGGTGTCGGCCACGGCGAGCCGGACGAAGCCGGGCTGCTGCGCCCTCTCCACGGCGACCTCGATGACGCCGCCCCCGAGCAGCACCGACGTCGATCCCGCCACGGCGAGGTCCAGGAAGAGCTCGAGCTGCCCTGCGTCCACCAGCACCAGGTCGTCCAGGGTCTGGCGCCTCACCGTCACGCGGACCGCGGCCGGCAGCCCCGCCGAAGCCGCGGCGGCCCAGCGCTCCGCGGCCGCACCCAGCCGGAGGCGCCTGAGCGTGACCGGATCCGTCCGGCACACGATGGTCAAGTGCCGGAGCTGTCTCGTCGCGTCCTCGACCAGAGCCGCCATTTGCCCGAGACGGTGCTCTCCATCGGCCCCCCCGCCGGTCCTCTGGACCAGCCCGACCAGCGCCTGGAGGTCGTTGTTGAGACGGTGCGTCAGCGACTGCCCGAGCCCGCTGTACGGGCCGGGCTCCGGCCGCGCCGCGCTCCCCGCGGCGCCCTCCGCGTCCGCGTCCCTGGCCACCAGCACGACCCCGAAGAGCTCCCCTCCGACCACCACCGGCGCGGCGCACACGGCAGCCAGGGCCTGCCCCGAACCAGGCACGGCCCGCAGCACCTCCTCCCCGGCACGCCCCCGCGCCGCCCGGGCGAACAGCGCCCGCGCCCGCCGCCGGTCTCCGGGGGCGACCGCCGCCAGCGGCGGGCCCTCCGCGCCGCCGCCGGACACGCCGCGCAGCCGTCGGGAGAAGGCGTCGTTCGACCACATCACCGTGCCCGAAGGGTCGAGGAGCGCGAGCCCGAGCGGCACCGCACCCGCGACGACGCGCAGGACCGCCTCGGCCCGCTCCCGGGCTGTCAGGTCCCGCCACGTCACCCGGGTGAGCTCCCGCCCCTGCACGGTCAGGGCGGAGACCGCCAGCTCCACCTGGCGGTGCTCCCCGGTGCGGGTCAGGAGCTGCGCACGGAACGTGCCGGGATCGGTTCCGCCGGTTTCCCTGTGCGCCAGCCAGCGCTGGGCCGTGGGCCTGTCCTCGGGGGCGAGGAGCTCGAGGATGCTGCGTCCCTCCAGCTCCTCCGCGCGGGTGAACCCCAGGGCGTCCGCCGCGCGCTCGTTGGCGGACTCCACGTCCAGCCCTCCGAGGAAGACGATGGGTTCGCGGGAGGCCTCGCCCAGGACCTGCCAGCGCGTCAGGCGCTGCGATTCCTCCGCCACCTGCCGCCAGTGGGTCACCTCCCGCTCCGCCGCGGCCGACGTGCGGCTCTGGCGCTTCCAGGCCGCTCCAAGGCCCACGGCGGCGGCCAGCGGCAGGAGGAAGAGCAGCCCCGTCGCCAGCAGCAGCAGCCGAGTCCCACCGCCGGGTTGATCGGTCGGCCACAGCAGCCCGACCAGCCACGGAGACCCCGCCATCCTGGTCCAGGCGCTGCGCAGGAAGAACGTTCCGGCCGCGCCCTCTCGCCGCACGCGGGTTCCCGTGTCCGGGCTTCCGCCGGCGAGCATCAGGGCCCTCAGCCGCGCCAGTCCCTCCCCGGGAACCAGTGCATCCACCGTTGCCGGAAAGGAGCCCTGCACCTCGCCGCTCACTGAGATCAGGCGACCCTGGCCGGTGGCGAGGAACGCCGTGGCCTCCCGGGGCATGGTCAGCGTGTCCAGGAACCTTCTCCCCAGGGCGTGCAGGTCGATGACCGCCGCCAGCACGAGTGGTGCACCGTTCCCCGCCGTCCCCGCCGTCCCCGCCGGAGCCGCCAGCACCACGTAGCGGAAACCGTCGCCGCCGTAGACGGGCCCACCCACCCGGAAGGAGCCTGACGCGGCACAGCGGTGGATGGCCGCATCGCGAACGACGGACGGCACACGGGGCCAGCGCTCGGGGGTGCAGGCCAGGACGCGCCCCTCCCGCTCCAGGAGGAGGATGGCGGCGACCAGCCCCGCTTCGCGGGCGCGGGCTCGATCGAGGAGGGCCGCCCACGCGGCGCCGTCTGCCGACGGCGCGCGTCCGTAGGCAGAGGCGAGCTCCTGGAGCTCCTCGGCGACGTCGGCCATCTTCCCGCCGATCTGCGCGGCGCCCGCCTGCACAGTGTGGTCGGCCTCGGCGATCCACGACCGCTCGACGGCCCGCAACGCCATGGCGTAGACGACCAGGTACCCGGTGGAGAACAGCACGGCCATCACGCCGATCCCGGCCAGAACCCGCCGCTGCCAGCCCCGTGGAGATGCATCCATGACGTGACGCCATTGTAGCCGACCGTCCCCAGGCGCCAAACGCGGCATGGGCGGCCCCGGGGGGCCGCCCATCCTGCCGGAGCGATCGCGGACCGGGCCTCAGGCCCGGCTCACCCCCGTCAGCCACGACTCCCTCAGGAAGGTGCGGAGCACCTCCTGCAGCCTCGCCACGCCCTCCTCGGCCAGGATCACGTAGGTCTCGATCCCGGTGGCAAGGGCCTCGCCGTGGACGTCCTCGTCCCCGCCGTCCTCCACGATGACGACGCGGGGCGCCGGTGCGCACTCGACGGCCACGGCCAGAGCCTCCCAGAACGCGGCGTCAGGGTGCGAGGCGGTGGAAGCCACGACGAGGTCCAGCGGACCGCCGGGGAGGGCCCGGTCGAAGGACGTCACCTCGGCCCACTCGCCGACGAACATGGCCTGAAGGTAGGCGTGGTCGGCCGCGACCCGGGGGCGGCGCAGCGAAGCGGCGAGGACCTCCTCGGACGCGTGTTCCCCGGGGTCGTAGGCGAAATCGGCGCCGGCGGCCAGGGCGTCCTGCTTCTCCGTGAGGAAGACCCCCTCGAACAGGATGCGGCCACGGAAGCCGTCACGGCGCAGCGCCGCCACGGTGGCCACGCGCCGCTCGTGCTCGGTGATGCTCCCCTTGAGGAGGAGCGCCACGTCGAAGCTCTCCGACACCGCCCGCTCCACCAGCTCCCAGGTGTGGGCGACGGACTCCACGTGGATCTCCGGATGCCGCTCGGCGAGGAGGCGCTCCACCTCGTGGCGGCGGGTCACGTCGCCGAGCACGATGACACGCTCGCTCACGATCAGTTCTCCCCGGAGATGAAGCGGTCGTACTCCTTCTCGAGGAGGTCGAAGTGCTTGCCCTCCTCGCGGGCCAGGAACTCGAACATCTTCTTGACCCCGGGGTCGTTGACCGCCGCCGCGCACCGCAGGTAGAAGTCCTGCGCCGTGCGCTCCCGCTCCATGGCAAGCTTGACGGCCTCCTCGGGCCGCATGGCCTCGTTGATTCCGAACTCGACAGTGCTGTCGCTCATCCTGCGTTCCTCCAAACGTGAAAGTGTAACCGCTTCAGAGAAGATTCCGCTTGCGGGCGGCGCGCTGGAGCTCCTCCCGGAAGTCGGGGTGCGCGATGCTGATGAGCTCCAGCGCCCGCTCCCTCAGGCTCTTCCCGAAGAGGCTCGCGATGCCGTACTCGGTGACGACGTAGTGCACGTCGGCCCTGCTGGTCACCACGCCCGACCCCTCGCTGAGCACGTCGACGATGCGCGACACCTCGCCCTTGCGCGCCGTCGACGGCAGGGCGATGACGGGCTTGCCACCCTTGGAGCGGGCCGCGCCGCGGATGAAGTCCACCTGCCCGCCGAAGCCGGAGTAGATCCGCCTGCCCAGCGAGTCGGCGCAGACCTGGCCGGTGATGTCCACCGCGAGCGCCGAGTTGATGGCCACCATCCGCTCGTTCTGCGCCACGATGAAGGGATCGTTGACGTAGTCCGAGGGGTGGAACTCCACGAAGGGATTGTTGTCCAGGAAGTCGAACGTCTTGCGGGAGCCGAGGATGAACGACGCCACCGTCTTGCCCCGGTGGAGCGTCTTGGACTCGTTCGTGATGACCCCGGCCTCCACCAGCTCCACCACGCCGTCGGAGAACATCTCCGTGTGGATTCCCAGGTGGCGCTTTTCCTTCAGGAACAGCAGCACCGCGTCGGGGATCTCGCCGATGCCCATCTGCAGCGTCGCCCCGTCGTCGATGAGCTCCGCGATGTTGTGCCCGATCGCCCTCGCCACGTCGCCGATGTCATGCACCTGCGGCAGCTCCAGGGGCAGGCGGTCCACCTCGACCACGTGGGTCAGCTTCGAGACGTTGATGAACGAGTCGCCCAGGGACCGCGGCATCTGCTTGTTCACGAGGGCGATCACCGTCTTCGCACGCTCAGCCGCCGCCTTGGTGCACTCCACCCCCACCCCGAAGGAGCAGAAGCCGTGCTCGTCCGGCGGCGAGATGTGGATGAGCGCCACGTCCACCCCGAGGAGGTCCTCGTAGATCAGCCGGGGCACCTGGGAGAGGTGGATGGGGACGAAGTCGGCCCGTCCCTCGTTCACGGCCGCGCGGACGTTGTGGCCGGTGAAAAGGGCCCGGTGCCGGAACGAGCGCTGGTACTGAGGCTCGGCGTAGTCGGCGCAGCCGAAGGTGAGGAGGTGGGAGACCTGCACGTCTTCCAGCTCGCCGGCCCGCGACACCATGGCCCTGATCAGCTCTTCCGGGTTGTTGCACCCCGCGTGGATCCACACGCGGTCTCCGGAGCGGATCGCCTTCACCGCCTCCTCGGCGCTGGTCACCCGCGTCCGGTAAAGTTCATGCCATCGCACTCTTCTCCCCCTCCTACTCCACGTCCCGTTCCAGGCGTCGGAACGGCACGGCGAACATCCGGGACAGCGGTTCCTTGCAGCACTCTCCTTCGAACACGTACGTCCCCCGGGCCAGGTCGAGGTCCTCCTCCAGCGCACGTGCCGCCCCCAGCTCGGCGATCTCCATCAGATACGGCAGCAGGGCGTTGGTGAGCGCCACCGTCGCTGACCGCGCCGCCACCGACGGCAGGTTGGGCACGCAGAAGTGGAGGATGCCGTCGACCTCGTAGACCGGGTTCGGGAACGAGGTGGGCCGCGAGGTCTCCATGCACCCCCCCATGTCGATGGAGAGGTCCATGATCACGCTCCGGGGTTTCATCCCCTTGAGCATCTCGCGGCTGATCAGCACCGGCGGCCGCTGGCCCCGCACCGCCACCGAGGCGAGGACGAGGTCGGCGAAAGAGAGGGCCTTCTCGATGTTGGGCTGCGTCGCCAGCATGCTGGGCAGCGAGCGGCCGAGGTGCTGGCAGGCGTAGCGCAGGTGGCTGACGCTGCGGTCGAGGAGCACCACGTGGGCGCCCATTCCCGTCGCCGCCTGCGCGGCGGCCCGCCCCAGCACACCGGCGCCGATGATCACGAAGTTGGCGGGCGGCACTCCCGGCGCCCCGGAAAGCAGGATTCCCTTGCCGCCGAACTCCGTGAGGAGCAGGCCTGAACCGATGGTCAGCGCCAGCTTGCCGGCGATCTCCGACATGGAGGTCAGCACCGGCGCGTGGCCTGCGCCGTCCTCGATGATCTCGATGCCCACCGCGGTGACGCCGGTTTCCAGGATGGCCCTGAAGTCCTCCGGCCGCGCCGCGGGGAGCGCCCAGAACGACACCACCACCTGTCCCGGGTGGAGCAGCTCGTACTCGTCGGGGGGCGGCGCGTACACCGACACCACCAGGTCGCCCCGGGCCAGCACCTCATGCCGACTGTACACCGTGGTGGCCCCGGCGGCCTGGTAGTCCTCGTCGGAGTAGCCGGCCTCCCCGCCCGCTTCGGTCTCGACCCACACGCGATGGCCTTCGTGGACGAGGGCCCGCACGCCGATGGGCGTCAGGGCCACGCGATGCTCGTTCGCTCTCGTCTCCTTAGGGATAGCAATATCCATGAAGCGACCCCCCTGGTTTGTGAATTGTACGCACAAGGTGCGTTCCGCCGCAACCGCGGCAGGTTCGCCCCGGTCCCGGTCGGCTCCCGTCTGCGCCGCCGCTACCCCCGGGACATGGGGAGCAGCGCACCCCCCGAGACCGGCAGGTCGACGCCGGTGAGGTGCCTTTGCCGGTCGTCGGCGAGGAACGCCACCGCCGACGCGACATCCTCCGCGTCCGCGACCCGGCGCAGGGGAATCCCGCCCACGATGCGCTCGTAGCGCCCCGGCTGGGCCAGCGCCATCTCCGCCATGGGCGTCCGCACCCACCCCGGCGAGACCAAGTTGACGCGGATCCCGGGGGCGAGCTCCTGGGCCAGCGACTGCACGAGCCCCCACAGCGCGGCCTTGGAGCCCGCATAGTGGGCGTGTCGGGGCTCGCCCCGCTGACCCGCCGTCGAGCCCACCAGGACCACGCTGCCCGACGCCATCTTCGGGACCACCTCCCGGACCAGGTAGTACGCCGAGAAGGTATTGACCCGGAACATCTCCTCCAGCGCCTCCCGGTCGAGCCGCGCGATGGGAGCCTCGTTCCAGATCCCCGCGGCGTGCACCAGGACGTCCACCGACCGTGTCGGCGCCAGGGCCGCGACGCACCCCTCCTCGGTCCCGAGCTCCGCCTGCACGGGGACGACCCTCCCGGCGCCGAACTCCTCCCGCAGCGCCTCCACGGGCGCGGCCGCGGAGCGGTACTGCGCCACCACCCGGTCCCCCGACGACAGGAACGCCCGGGCGCAGGCCAGCCCGATGCCGCTCGAAGCTCCCGTCACCACCACCGTCCTCATTCCCCACCTCCGAGCATCCCGGAGTACGCTGCCACCGCCACCAGGGCGCGGAGCGTGACCCACCGCCCCGGCTCTCCCTTCGCCTCTCCCATGGGCACGGGCAGCTGCTGCACCCAGCGCCCCGCCGCCTCCTGCCGCGACAGCACCGCCAGCACGGCCTCCGCCAGGCACGCGTCACCCTCCGCGCCGGCCCTGCCGAGCACCGCCAGCGCCTCCACCAGGTCGGTCCTGCCCAGGCACGGCTGTGCGAACCGCCACCACCCGCGCGGCGCCGGCCCGGCGAGGAAGAGGCGGTGGCCCGCCAGCCACCGCCAGGCCCGCGAGGAGAGCGCCTGGAGCTGCCGGCGCTCCCCCGGGGGGAGCTCCGCCACCAGGTCGAGGGCGCCCACCGCCGCCACGGGACACCCCCCTTCGACCAGGTGTCGCAGGTCCGGACACGACCACCCTCCCCGCCCGCCGTCCCGCTCCATGAGCCACCCCACCGCCTCGCGCACCCGGGCCTCGTGGGCGAAGCCGAGCCGCGCCATGGCGGCGCACAGCTGCGCCGTGAAGCAGGCCGAGGCCGCCTGCCCGCGCCCCGGGGCGAAGCCGCCACCGGCCGGCGTCATCACGTCGAGGAGAACGTCCACGCCGCGGCGAACGCGGGGGTCCTCGGGGTCCGCCCCTAGCCCAGCCAGGGCCATGACCTGCCAAGCCGTCCCGCTCCACCGCAGCCCGTAGGCGAACGGCGATCCCCAGTAGCCGCCCTCCTCCTGCCGGTCGAGGATCGCGGCGGCGAGCCCGCAGGAGCGGCTGGCCGCCCTCGCCCGCAGCACCGCCGGCGAGTCCGGCGGGCGCCCCAGGAGGTCGACCTGGCAGCGCCACACGACCCCGGGTTCGTCGTCGCTGAGCAAGAACCGGCTCGGGTCGCCGCGCAGGTGGCGCCACCAGGGCGCCGGAATCTCGCTCATGCTCCTCGCCGGCGCCGCGTCAGCGTGAGCTGGATCTGCTGCAGCGCCCCGGTAATCCTCCCCTGCTTGCGGTTCCTGGCCTGGAACGCTTGGGCGTCGTCTGTGGAGACCAGCGTACCGCGCAGGTCGCGCAGCGCCCTCTCCAGCTCCGCCTGGAGCTGGGCCAGCTCGCCGTCGGTGAGCCGTTTGAGCTGCACCGCGGTCACCAGCGTGTAGCCTTCCGCCACCTGCGCGGCCATCGCCGGCGCCGATCCGCCGAGGTACGGGGCCATGGTCACCCTCCCGCGCGGCCCCCCGGTCCGGGTGCTGCCGCCTTGCGGGGGCCTGCTCCGTCATCCTACTGTAACGCCCGCAACGCTGTCGATCGCCGGGTGCCTTAAGCTTGCCGTGGAATGGCGCCGCCCTCCTCCACCGTTGCGGCGCCCGGAGGCGGCTCATGGCACCGGCGACCCTGGACCTTTACGACATCGAGGGCCTTCTCACCTCCGAGGAGCGCCTGGTACGCGACACGGTCCGGAGCTGGGTCGCCGACCGCGTGCTCCCCGACATCGAGGAGTGGGCCTGGGAGGGCCGCTTCCCCCTCGAGCTGGTGCCGGAGATGGCGTCCCTCGGGATGTTCGGGTCCACCTTCACCGACTACGGCCTTCCCGGGTTGAGCAACGTGGCCTACGGCCTCGTGATGCAGGAGCTCGAGCGGGGCGACTCGGGCCTGCGCTCCTTCGCCTCGGTGCAGTCGGCCCTGGTGATGTATCCCATCATGACCTGGGGCTCGCAGGAGCAGCGTGACCGGTGGATCCCGGCCCTTGCGGGGGGCGAGGCGGTCGGCTGCTTCGGGCTCACCGAGCCCGACTTCGGTTCGAACCCCGGGGGCATGCGGACCAGGGCGCGGCGGGACGGGGATGGCTGGGTCCTCGACGGCGAGAAGGCATGGATCACCAACGGCTCCATCGCCGACGTCGCGGTCGTGTGGGCCCGCGACGACGAGGGCGCCGTGCGGGGCTTCCTCGTGGAGAAGGGCGACCCGGGGTTCTCCACGGTGGAGCACCGGGGAAAGTACTCGCTCCGCGCCGCCGTCACCTCGCAGCTCGTCCTCGCGTCCTGCCGCGTCGGCGACTCGCGGCGCCTTCCCGGCGCAGCCGGCCTGAAGTGCCCGCTGTCCTGCCTCACCCAGGCCCGCTACGGGATCGCCTGGGGCGCTCTCGGCTCGGCCCTGGCCACCTTCCACGCCGCGCTGGACTACGCCCTCGCCCGCATCCAGTTCGGCGGCCGTCCCATCGCGTCCCACCAGATCATCCAGGAGCGCCTCGTCTGGATGGCCAACGAGATCACCAAGGGGCAGCTCATGGTGTGGCGCCTGGGGCGCCTCAAGGACGAGGGCGCCGCCACCTTCGTGCAGGTCTCCCAGGCCAAGCGCAACTCGTGCTGGGTCGCCCGCGAATGCGCGCGCTTCGCCCGCGAGATCCACGGCGCGAACGGGATCGTCAACGAGTACCCGGTGATGCGCCACCTGATGAACATCGAATCCGTCTACACCTACGAGGGCACACACGACATGCACACCCTCATCCTTGGCGAGCATCTCACGGGGATCCCGGCGTTCATGCCGCCCCGAGACTCCTGACGGCCCTCGCCGCGGGGCATCCCTGCGCCCTACGAGTGGGCGTGCCTGTGCTCGAGCTCTTCCGGTGACGCCGGGCGCACCGCCACGACGCGCACCGCGAAGTTGAGGTTCTTGCCCGCCAGCGGGTGGTTCCCGTCCAGCGTGACATGCTCGTCGCTCACCGAAACCACCTGGAACGGCACGGTCCGCCCGCTGGGCTCCTTGGCGCTGACCACGTCCCCGGCCTTCACATCGAAGTCGAGGCGGCCCCGTGGTACGTCAATGATCCGCTTGGGATCGTGCTCGCCGTAGCCGTCCCCGGCCGGCACCGAGAGCTCGAACTCGTCGCCCACAGCCGCATCCGAAAGCTTGCGCTCCAGCCCCGCGATGATCTGGCCATGGCCGTGGAGGTAGCTGAGGGGCTGCGCCCCCTCGCTCGAATCCAGCACCTTGCCGGCGTCATCCGTCAGCGTGTAGTGGATGGAGACGACGCAGTCCTTCGCCACGGTGGAAACATCCGTCATGATCGCGACCCCTTCCGGTGCCCCGCCCGAAAGACCCGGCAGGAGCACCCGCCACCACGCTATACCACCCTCCCGGGAAAGTCACCGGGAACGCAACGCCGCCCTCCACGGCCACAAGGCCGCGGAGGGCGGCATCACTCACGCTTCCACCCGTCCGGAGCGCCGGACCCGGCTCACCGTCCCTTCGGCGGATAGGGCGGCAGCAGCGCGGGCGGCTTCGGCAGCGACATGGGCTGCGTCGCGAGCTTCTCCATGATGACCTTGATCGCCGTGTCGAGCTGGGCGTCCTTGCCGGCCATCACGTCCCCGGGCAGGTCGTCCACCTCCATGTCCGGCTCCACGCCGTGGTTTTCGATGACCCACTCGGAGTCCAGCCCGTAGAGGCTCTCCTCGGGGATCGTGACGTACCCGCCGTCGGTGAGCGGCCACATTCCTCGGATGCCGCGGACACCGCCCCAGGTTCGCTCGCCGATGAGCGGTCCGAGCCCGTACTTGCGGAAGTAGAACGGGAAGATGTCCCCGTCCGAGGCCGAGTAGTGGTTGATCAAGCAGGCCTTGAACCCGTGAAGCACCTGCTGGGGGATCGGCGTGCCCACGTGCTGCCGGTTCACGTCCATCCCCACCAGCACCCTGCGCAACCGCTCGAGGATGATCTGGTCGATGAACCCGCCGCCGTTCCAGCGCACGTCCACCACGAGACCCTGCTTGCGGATCTGCGGGTAGAACTGGCGGATGAACTCGTCCATCCCCATCGATTCCATGTCGGACAGGTAGATGTAGCCGATCTTCCCGTCCGAAACCTTGTTGACGTGCTCGCGGTTCGCCTCCACCCAGGCATTGAGCCGGATCTGCAGCTCGTCGGAGATCGGCTTGACCGTCACGTCGCGCCGGTTCTTGCCGTCCGCCGTCTCGGCCACCGTGAGCGTCACGGTGCTTCCGAGGGTGTTCACGAAGAGCGCGTAGGGGTTGGTGGGGGCCTTGAGCTCATGCCCGTTCACCGCCAGCAGGTAGTCACCCTCCTTGACGTTCACCCCCGGCTCCGTGAGCGGCGAGCGGAAGTCCGGCCGGGAGTTGTCGCCCTTGTAGATCGTGGCCAGCCGGTAGCGTCCCGAGCCGGCGTCCAGTGCGAAGTCCACGCCGAGCAGTCCCACGGGGACGTACCGGCTGGTGGGGATGTCCCCGCCGCCGACGTAGGTGTGCGAGTTGCAGAGCTCGCCGATCATCTCGCCAATGAGGTAGTTGACGTCCTCGCGGCAGGTGGCCTCGGCCAGGAGCGGTTCGTAGCGGCCACGGACCGCCTTCCAGTCCGCTCCGTTCATGGCCGTGCTGTAGAAGAAGTCCCTCTCGAGCCGCCACGCCTGGCCGAAGATCTCCCTCCACTCCGCCACCGGGTCGATGTCCGCCTGCATGCGCGACAGGTCCAGCGCCTTCGCCGCCGTTCCCTTGGCGCCGGCCTCGGCGGGCAGGATGGTAAAGCTCTCGCCCTGCTGGACCAGCACGCTGGAGCCGTCGGCGCTCAGGGCGTACCCGTCGAGGGGTGACGTGATCTCCGACGACTTGCGCGCTTTCATGTCGAAGGCGTGAAGGGTCGCCTGCTCCCCCGGCAGAGGCCCGTCGAGGCTCATCACCGGCAACGTCACGTAGTACACGCTGTCCTGCGCTGTCATGAGTCCGGTGATGTCCGCCGAGGGGATGGGCAGCGGCACGATCCGCGAGTCCAGCCCCTCGAGGTCGATCTTCACCGCCGGGGCGGTCTCCTCCTTCTTGGCGGCCGGCTTGGCGGAGGGTCCCGAACCGCCCTCGGCCTTCCCCTTCTCCGCCTTCTCGGGGGTGCCCTCGTCGGAGCGCGGAGCGAACGGCGACGCCTCATCGGCCTGCAGCGTCGCAACGTAGATGCCGTCCATCTTGACGGTCGCCTCGTTGAACTCGCTCTCGCTGAAGACCGGGTTCGCGTGGCGCTGGGAGATGAAGAACAAGTACTTTCCGTGGCTCCCGAACACCGGGCTGTAGTCGCTGGTGAAACCCGTGGTCACCCGTGTCGCCCTGCCCGAGGCCAGGCTGTACAAGTAGACCACCTGCATCCCGTTGTCCTCGTTCTTCGAGTACGCCAGCCACTTGCTGTCCGGCGACCAGGCGTAGTCGTGGATCTCGTTGCGCGGGTCCTCGTCCACCTTGACCGGCTTGTGGTCCTTCACCCCGACGTACCAGAGCGCGTGCTCGCTGTCGGAGTAGGCCAGCTTCGAGCTGTCCGGAGACCACGCGGGACCGTACAGCCAGCGCTGGATGGGGTCCGTGACCATGGTCTCGGCGCCGGTACCGTCGGCGTTTCGGACCGCGATCTGAGCCTCGCCGTTGCGGTCGGTGACGTAGGCCACCGTGGTGCCGTCAGGGGACCATGCCGGGTACTGCTCCCGCGCCCCCGAGGTCTGCGTCAGGTCCCTGGTGTTGCCGTGCTCGGCGGGCACCGTGAACACCTCGCCGCGCGCCCCGAAGACGGCGCGCTTGCCGTTGGGGGCGATGTCGTAGCTCTGGATGAGCTTGGCGGTGTGCACCCAGTGGCGCTGCATCTGGACGTTGTCGCTGGGGACGGTGACGTCGAGCTTGTGAAGCTCCTCGGAGGGCAGGTCCAGGACGTACAGCGAGCCGCCGCACTGGAGCACGATCCCGGAGTCCCCCAGGGAGGGCCAGTCGACGTCGTAGTCGGTGAAGTGCGTGACCTGGCGAAACGTCTTGCTCCCGAGGTCGTAGGCCCAGATGTTCAAGCGCTTTTGCGGGCCCCGGTCGGAGGCGAAGTAGATCGTGTTCTTCCACCACATGGGGAAGGTGTCGGTGCCCTTCCAGTCCGTGACCCGCTCGGTGGCGTGGGTGGACAGGTCGTAGATCCACACGTCCTGCGCCAGCCCGCCGTAGTACCTCTTCCATGTCCTGAAGTTGCGGAAGATCCTGTTGTAGGCGATCTTCTTCCCGTCGGGGCTGAACGTGAGGACACCGCCCTTGGGCAGGTCCATCTGCGTCGCCAGCCCCCCCGCGGCGTTCACCGTGAAGAGCTGTCCGAACCAGGAATTGAAGGTGTTCCTCCTGGACAGGAAGACCACGCCGCGCCCGTCCGGCGACCATGTGATCACCATGTTGTTGGGTCCCCATCGCAGCGGCGCGCTCTTCACGACGTCGGAGTGGAAGGTGAGCCGGGTCGGCGCCCCCCCCTCCGCCGGGATCGTGTACACGTCGGTCTGCCCCGAGTACGAACCCGTGAACGCGATGGTCCTGCCGTCCGGCGAGAACCGCGGCATGATGTCCATGCCCTTGTCGGTCGTCAGCCGCCGGGCGGCCCCTCCGGACCGGCTCACGCTCCACAGGTTGCCGCCGCTGGAGAAGACGATGGTGTCGCCGTGGAGAGTCGGAAACCGCGGGATCGCGGCCTCCGCGGCCGGTGCCGCCCCGGACAGCGCGAGGGCCGCCGCCACGACGATAAATGTCACCACCGGGGTCCACGGCGACCGCGCCGGTCTCCCGCTCTGCCGCACACCTCGATTTCCTGAGCTCATCTCGATCCGTTCTCCTTGCTGCGCCGCACCATGAGCACGCCGCATCACCCGGCCTCACGCCGGGTCACACCGTCCTCCTGCACCGTGTCGTGGGTGTCTCGGGGGATCGCGCCTCCTGGCCGGCACTTCCGGTTGGCAGGAAAGGTTCCCAGTCCATCTGGCCAATCGCAACCGGGCTCCGGCACGTCAAATTCCGTCCGGCGAGCCCTCCTTCCCCCGCCCCGGAAACGTCCGCTCCGTCCCCCTGGCGCTGCGAGAAGGTTGAGAATAAATCGCTCCCTCCACGGTTTAACGGAGCATCACCGGAAGGGACGAGGTGCTGCCATGAAGACCGTGAAGACCGTCATCTGGACCTTGATCGTGCTCGTCGTGCTGGGAGCCCTCGGCGGCTTCTTCTTCATCGAGTCTGGCGTCTACGACGTCGCCGCGACCTCACCGCCCTCCGGCGTCGAGCGCTTCCTCGCCGGTGCGGTCCGTCACCGGTCGATCTCGGTCCGCGAAGGGGGCGTCACCGCGCCGAACCTGGACGACCCGGCGCTGGTCCGCCTCGGCTACACCCACTACGACGACATGTGCGTGGTCTGCCACAGCGCCCCGGGCCTCAAGGAGACCCCCGTCGGGAAGGGCCTCAACCCGCATCCCCCGCACCTGTGGTCCCACGGCACCCAGACGATGAGCGACCAGCGGATGTACTGGATCGTCGACCACGGCATCCGCATGACCGGCATGCCCGGCTTCGGCCCAACCACCGACGAGCACGACATCTGGTCCCTGGTGGCGGTGATCCGCCAGCTGCCCAAGCTGCAGCCAGGCCAGTTCGAGAAGGAGGTCGCCGCGGCGGAGAAGGCCGAGGGCGGAGAGCCCGGCGAGGCCGCGGAGCCCGCCGACGAGGGCCGGCCGACACCGGCGGCACCGGCTCAACCCACCCCGCCACCTCGCTGACCCCCCCGCGCGGAGTGACGCGGCAGGTCCCCGGGGTCACGAATGGCCGCGGTGCACGGTCTCCGTGACCATGCGCTGGACGACCACGGCGCCGGCGAGCAGCAGGACGCCGCCCACCACGAACGGCAGCTCGAACGAGACCACGGCGAGGACTCCTGCGACCAGAGGTCCCACCGCGATCCCCAGGCCGAAGCCGCTGGTGATCAAGCTCATCTGCCGCCCCTCTCCGCCCCGGGTCGACAGGTCCCCTGCCAGGGCGAACGCCGGCGCCGCGATGGCCGCCGCGGCGACGCCCTGGACCAGCCTCGCCATGGTGAGCTGGAACGTGGAGGTCACCAGCCCCAGGACGGCGGTGGACGGCGCCATGAGCAGCAGCCCCGCGATGATCAGCGGCTTGCGCCCGATCCGGTCGGAGAGCCGCCCGAGGGGGACCTGGAAGAGCAGCCGGCTGACCATGAGGGCGCTGAAGGCCACGCTGAAACCCACGGCGGTCTCGTTGAGCCTCGTGTTGAACTGCTGCTCGAGGGTCGTCATCATCGAGAACGCCCCCGCCATCAGCAGCGTGGCGATGCCCGTGCCGACGATCCCCGGTGAGAGGAGCTTGCGGTCGAAGATGGGGGGCCTCGCGCCCCCGGCGTCCCGGACCCCTTCCTCCACGGGCACCTCGCGGACCCACAGCTGCACCAGGACGAAGCCGGCGAGGATGAAGGCGCCGCCGGCGAGAAACGCGGCGTTGAATCCGACGTGGACCTGGAGGACGCCGCCGATGAGCGGTCCCATCACGAACCCCCCCATCCGCATGGTCGTGTAGATCCCCATGGACCCGCCGCGGTTGGCGCGGTGGGTGCCCGCGGCCATGAGGGCCATGGAGGCGGGGATGGTGAGGGCGACCCCGACCCCTTGGAGCGCCCGGAGGACCAGCAGATCCGTGAAGCGGACCGCGAGCATGAACCCGAGGGTGCCCAGCCCCATGATCAGCAGGCCGATGAGGATCAGAGGTTTGCGCCTGCCCAGACGGTCGGAGATCCCGCCCATCACCGGCTGGAGCGTGGCACTGACGAGACCGTAGAGGGCCAGGAGGATGCCGACCCGCACCGACTCGGGAAAGGGGAACCACGGCGCCGACAGCTTGCCCACGTACAACGGCAGCGCGATGAACAGGATGCTGTTGCCCACCGCGTCCCCGAATCGCGCCACGGAGAGCGCCAGGACCAGCCTGTTGCCGCCGAGCCGCTGCAGCCAGCCGCCGCCGGCCCCCGCGTCCCCCGCGGGCGGATCCCCGTCAGGCCGGGGAGTGGCCACGGGCCCCGCCGCTCTCCGGCTTGCTCGTCAGGTGCCGGGACACGCGATCCCGTGACGCCGCGTCGGCGACGATGAGGATCTCGTCGCCGGCCTTGTAGATCTCCCCCGAGTGCGGGAGCAGCGTCTCACCCTTCCGGAAGACCGCCACGGTCTCCAGCCCCGATCCCTGTCGGCCCAGGCACCCTGCGCCGATGGGGCGTCCGACGCACTCGCTGTCCGCCTTCAGCCAACCGCTCACAAGCTGCTTGTCGTCGGGCAGGTCCACCGGCACCCCGGAACCGAGCAGCGACAGCAGATCCAGGTGACCCACGGCCTCCGAGAGCGAGAACCGGCCCTCCTTCATCATCCGCAGCGTCGCCCGGACCTGGTCCGCGCGGTGCGCCGGCGAGAACGAGGGCCCCGGCACCTGGGCCTCGTACAGGCTCTTGTACTTCAACCCGCGGGACAGCCTGGTCTGCACGAGGTAGCTGAGCATCACGGCGAGCGCCGCCGGCACCAGCAGGTTGTACCCGCCCGTCATCTCGGTGACCATGAGCAGGGTCGCGATGGGAATCCGCGCCGCACCCCCGAAGACCGCCGCCATCCCCACCACGGCGAACGCCGCGGGCGGCATGTCGAAGACGTGGGCCAGCACCCCTCCCAGCATGGCGCCCACGAACAGGGTCGGCGCGAACACGCCGCCCGAGCCCCCCGACGACACCGTCAGCGCGAATGCGATCAGCTTGGCCAGCACCAGGGCCGCCAGCACCCACAGCACCAGCTTGCCGTCGATGGCGGCCTGGATCCAGCCGTAGCCACCGCCCAGGACCTGGGGCATCTCGAGGGCGAGGAGCCCCACACCCAGGCCGCCGATGGCCGGCTTGACGTGGGGCGGGATCGGAATGGCGTGGAAGAGGTCGCGCATGCCGTAGAAGACCATCGGCACCAGCGTGGCGACCGGGCCGGCCAGCAGCCCCAGCAGGGCGTACCAGAGGTAGTCGGTGAAGCCCGCCACGCCGAGCCCCGAGGGCACCGCGAACAGCGGCGCCCAGCCCACGAACAGCCCGTTCACCGCGTAGGCCGTGACCGCGCCCAGCATGGTGTGGAGGAGCGCTCCGGCGTCGAACTCCATCTCGCTGTAGAGCACCTCGATGGCGAAGATCGCGGTGCCGATGGGCGACCGGAAGACGGCGGACAGCCCCGCCGCCATGCCGACCAGGACCAGCAGACGGCGCTCCTTCTCGGGGCGCTTGAGGAGGGTGGCGTAGATGGAGCCCACGCCCGCCGCGATGAGCGCGGTGGGCCCCTCGCGGCCGGCCGAGCCTCCGGAGCCGATGGTGATCGCGGATGCGATGGTCTTCAGCGGTGCCACCCGCGCCCGGATGAAGCCGGCGGAGCGGTGGTACGCGCGCACCGCCGTGTCCGTGCCGTGGCCTTCCGCCTCGGGAGCGAAGGTATAGACCAGGATGCCCGAGATGAGGCCGCCGAGCGTGGTCACCAGCGGGATCAGCCACAGCCCGTGAGGACCGATCGCCTCGGCCGTCGCGACCCCCTCGCTCGCGAGCCCCGGGGCCCGGTAGCCCGCCAGGTCCACCAGGAACAGCGTGTTGCACAGGCGGAGGAGGACCATGAACACCTGGGCCGCGAGGGCGCCCACGACCCCCAGGAGCACCGTGTCGAAGATCAGCGATCGCCGGAGCTTCACCCGTCCGTCTCCCTTCCGGAGAGGCGCCCGCCGCCGGGCGCGCCCGTCCGACCGGTCCCCTTCCCCGTCGTCACGCCTTCCACCCGGCCTCCGAGAGCGCCCGGTCGAGGCTCATGGCCGCCGTGATGAGCCCGAGGTGCGTGAAAGCCTGGGGGAAGTTGCCCAGGTGCTCGCCGGTCGGCCCCAGCTGCTCGGCGTAGAGCCCCAGGTGGTTGGCGTAGGTGTGCATCTTCTCGAAGAAGAACCGCGCCTCGTCCAGGCGCCCGCTGCGGGCCAGATTCTCCACGTACCAGAACGAGCACATGGAGAACGTGCCCTCGCGGCCGCTCAGGCCGTCGGAGGCCGCCTCCCCGATGCGGTAGCGGTAGACCAGGGAGTCGTCGAGGAGCTCGCGCTCGACCACGGACAGGTGCGAGGCCCAGCGGGGATCCTTGAACGAGATGAACTTCATCATGGGCATCAGCAGGCTGGCCGCGTCCACCGCCGTGGAGCCGCGGCTCTGCACGAAGGCGCCGCGGCCGTCGTGCCAGAAGACCTCGTCAGATCTCCTGGTGGATCTGGTCGCGCACGCCGATCCAGCGGTCCAGCGGGGCCGGGAACGAGCGGTACCAGGCGATGCGCGCGGCCCGGTCCAGGGCCACCCAGCACATCACCCTCGAGTACAGGAACTCCCGGGCACCGCCGCGGACCTCCCAGATGCCCTCGTCGGCTTCCGCCTCCAGTTGTCGCAGACCCAGTCCGCCAGCCGCGCCACCGGTGCGCCACAGGTCGAGGAGATGGGCGTCGCCGTGGTTGTTGTAACAGGTAGACGGCGTCGAGCAGCTCCCCGTAGATGTCCAGCTGGAGCTGGTCGGAGGCGCCGTTGCCGATGCGCACCGGCGACGACCCTGTAGCCCTCGAAGTGTCGACAGGACCTCCTCCTGGAGGCCGTGGCGCCCGTCGATGCCGTACATGATCTGCAGCGGCGCCCCGCCGCCGCTCGCGTCGGCAGCTCGCCGCAGCGCTCCTCCACCCAGCGCATGAACGCCGCCGCCTCGTCGGTGTAGCCGAGCCGGTTCAGAGCGAACAGGGTGAACGCCGCGTCCCGCACCCAGGTGTAGCGGTAGTCCCAGTTGCGCTCTCCGCCGACCTGCTCCGGGAGCCCGAACGTGGGCGCCGCGACCAGGGAGCCGTACGGCTGGGAGACCAGGAGCTTCAGCGTCAGCGCCGAACGGTTCACCATCTCCCGCCAGCGCCCCCGGTAGCTCGACCGTCCGATCCAGCCGCCGCCAGAAGTCCACCGTCGACTTGATGGACTCCGAGACGTAGCCGGTCCCCTCCGACGGCGGCTCGGAGCCTTCCTGCACCTCTTCCAGGATGAAGTCCGCGGCCTCCCCGGCGCGCAGCGTGAACTCGGCGTCGCGCCGCCCCGTCGCGCGACCTTGAGGGGAACGCTGGCGCGCAGCCGCAGGACCATGTCCGCCGGCGCCTCCTGGAGACGAACAGCACCTCGCCGTCGCGCCGCTCCACCCGGTGCGGCGCCGCGTCCGTAGTCGAAGCGGGGCTCGCAGCACCATGCGGAACCGCACCTCCCCGCGCACCGTCTTCACCCGCCGGATCACGTTGTGCACGTACCCCACGGCCTCCACGGGCATGCAGTCGGTGATCTCCGCCACCCCGTCCTCGGACAGGAAGCGGGTCAGGAGCACGTTGCTGTCGGGCATGTAGAGCTGCTTGTGGCGGACGTCCGTCGAGCGATCGGGGCGATCCGGAAGCGTCCCCCCTTGCGGTCGTCGAGCAGCGCCGCGAACACCGTGGGCGAGTCGAAGTCCGGAAAGCAGAGGAAGTCGATGGACCCGTTCTTGCCGACCAGCGCTACCGTGCTCAGGTCGCCGATGATCCCGTAGTCCTCGATGGGCTGATACGCCATCCTGCCCCTCCCCTTCCCGGCTCGCGGACGGTCCGGACCACCACCGGGCCGACCCCGCCGGCGGACCGTCACCCCCTGGCGAAGCGGATGACGTGCTTGATCCCGCCGCCGGGCCCCTCGAGCGGCGCCTCGAAATCCTCCGGGGCGTGCCGCTGTGTGATCAGGGCCGCGACCTGGCCGGGCCACCGCGTCGTGAACACGGCGAGGTCCGACACGGCGGCGGCGAAAGCGTCGCGACCCGCGTTGACCGTTCCCAGGACCACCTGGTTCTTGAGCACCAGGTCGCGCATCACCCGGTCGGTGTCCAGCTCCACCGGCCCGCGCCGACCGGGCACGCCGGTGAACACGAAGACCCCGTTGACCCCGAGCACGCCCAGCACATCGAAGGCGATCCGCGAGGCCCCGGCGGCCTCGTAGACGACGTCGATGTTGCCGATGGCGCCGGGCAGCGACGCCACCGGGTGGTCGTCCGCGGCGAGGTAGGTGGCGCCGATGGCCCGGACCAGTCCCGCCTTGTCGCTGTCCGCCCCCTCCTTGGAGTACACGAAGGTGTTGTAGTGCCTGGAGGACAGGGCCATCGCCCCCAGCAGCCCCACCGGGCCCGCCCCGATGACGAGCGCGTTGTGGCGGGGGCCGCCCGCCGGCGCCGTCGCCGACGCGGGCTCCGGGACCCCGGCGTGCTGCAGCGACCAGGGCAGGCGCTTCTGGATCTCCCCCACCTGGATGAGAGCCTTCTCGGCGATGGTCAGCGGCTCCACCAGCACGGCCACGGAGCGCAGGGAGGCGGGAACGAACGTGAGATAGGCGGCGTCCACGACCACCACCTCGGTCATGTAGCCGTGCCGTCCCTTGATCCCCCGCTCGGTGAAGTCCCCGGTGACGCAGAAGTCCTGCCGCCCGGCCCGGCAGGGGGCGCACTCGGGGTGGGCGCAGGGCCGGCGGACCATCGGGACGACCAGGTCGCCCTGCGCTCCCTGAGTCACCTCCTCCCCCAGCGCCGCCACCTCCGCCAGGCACTCGTGCCCGATGACGAGGAACTCCGAGCCGGGAGGGGGCGTGCCGTAGTCGAACCGGACGATCTCCCGGTCCGTGCCGCACACCCCCACCTCCAGGACCCGGAGCTGCACCTGGGTGGGGGTGGACAGCCTGGGCTCGGGGATGTCCACCAGATCCACGGAGCGCTTGGTGGGATTGACGGCGACAGCTTTCATGGCGGCACCCTCCTCGGCGAGGCCCGGCGGCCGGTCCGGGGCGCCCGGCCCGCGTGGACCTCGCCGCCCGGGGCCATGGATGAGCCGCCTGCGATCTGGTGCTTGCAACCTGCGCCCCGAAATGCGCATTCCGAGCGGTCCCGGCGTCCATCCTGCGACGCTGGCGGCGAGGACCGCGAGGCGGCGGGCCCGACGGCGCCCTCAGCCGATCCACACCGTCTTGACGTTGACGAACTCCCGGATGCCGAACGAGGACGAGCTCGCGTCCGTAGCCCGAGTCCTTCACGCCCCCGAACGGCAGCCGCGGATCCGACTTCACGAACCCGTTGACGAAGCACGCACCCGCGTGGAGCTCGTCGGCGGCGATCCGCTCGCCGCGGGCCGCGTCCCGGGTGAAGACGGCGGCGCCGAGACCGAACACCGAGTCGTTGGCCAGGCGGATGGCGTCCGCCTCGTCCGTGGCCTGGATCACCGCCGCGACCGGCCCGAACATCTCCTCGTCGTAGGCCGGCATCCCCTTGCGCACTCCGGTGAGCACCGTCGGCGGGTAGCACGCGCCGCGCCCCTCGGGCACCTCGCCCCCGAGGACGCAGCGGGCGCCCTTCTGCGACGCTCTCGCGGACCTGGCGGTGGAGGTCGTCGCGCAGGTCGGCCCGGGCCTGCGGGCCGACCTCCGTGGCCTCGTCCATGCGGGTCGCCCATGCGCGCCGCGCGCATGCTCGTCGACGAGGAGCCTCTCGAACTGCTCGCGGACGGCCGCCACCACGACGAAGCGCTTGGCGGCGATGCAGCTCTGGCCCGAGTTGATGAGCCGGCTCTTCGCGCAGGTCGCCGCCGCGGCGGCCACGTCGGCGTCGGCGAGGATCACGTAGGGATCGCTGCCGCCGAGCTCCAGGACGGTCTTCTTCAGGTGGCGCCGGCCGCGGCGGCCACCGCCCGCCCCGCGGGAACGCTCCCCGTCAGCGTCACCGCCGCGACCAGCGGGCTCGCGATCACGCGCTCCACCGCGGAGCTGCCGATGAGCAGCGTGCTGAAGAGCGACGCCGGGAACCCCGCCTCGCGGAACACCTCCTCGATGGCCAGCGCGCAGCCGGGCACGTTGGACGCGTGCTTGAGCACGCCGGCGTTGCCCGCCATCAGGCCCGGGCGCCGCGAAGCGGAACACCTGCCAGAACGGGAAGTTCCAGGGCATCACGGCGAGCACGACGCCGAGGGGGCGAAACGCGACGTAGCTGCGGCGCGGCGTCCGTCTCCGCGTCCTCCGACCGCAGGAAGCCCTCCGCGTGCTCGGCGTAGTACTCGCAGACCCACGCGCACTTCTCGGCCTCCGCCCTGCCGTCCTTGACGGGCTTGCCCATCTCCTGCGCCATGAGCGCCCCGTACTCGTCCTTGCGGGCGCGAAGGATGGCCGCCGCCCGCCTCATCAGCGCCGCCCGGTCCTCGAACCGGGTCCGCCGCCACGCCTCGAAGGCCCGGTACGAGCGCTCGAGGATCCCGTCGACCTCGTCCGCCCCCATCTCCGGATACTCGCCGATCACCGCCCCCGTCGCGGGGTACACCGCCTTGATCGTCATCGCGTCCTCCTCTCCCGCTGTCGCTCCATCATCGTGCAACACGCTCGGGACGTCATCGCTTTCGCTGCCGGCAGCCGCCCGCCAAGGCGGGGCGGAGCCGGTGCTCCCGTGGACCACGAATATCAACTGATTCAGTTCTCCTGAGACCATCGTTCCAGCAATTCTCTTGAGCTCTTCTTCACATTCGTGTCGGATGCGTGCCGAATGCTGGCAGAGCACCGGTTCTAATCAATGTTTACTTGCATCGTGACCGGAGCTTCGGGGAACGGGCAGGACGACACCGGCTGTCAGGGCATTGTTTCCGTAAGGTATTACCGGCGCGTCGTTTGTTGGATATGATGCGCAAAATCCTGGAACGGCTGTCTCTTCCGCGCTTGTGAAATAGCGACTCAGCCAAGCCTGTTTACGAACGGTGGGAGGTAAGGAACCATGGCAAGCATCGAGCAAAGCGTTAACCGTGAGGAGTTGAAGCGGTCAGAGGAGTACGTGGAAGCCGGCTCCCTCTTCGAGGCGCTCGCCGGCGCCGGCACGGCGACTCTGGCCATCCTCGGGTTGGCAGGGGTGCTGCCCGCGTACTTCGCCGCAATCGCGACAATCGCCGTGGGTGTCGGCCTTCTCACCGAAGGCGGCGCCATCATGGCCCGGTACAACGACCTTCTCTTCGAGGCCGAGGCAGCTCACCTGCAGCATCGTTCATTGGGAAGTGGGATGGCCGCTGAGTCCGTCGGCGGCGTCGCGGGCATCGTTCTGGGCATTCTCACGCTCGTGGGGGTGGCCCCGATGGTGCTGTTGCCCGTCGCCGCCATCGTCTTCGGTGCGGCCCTGCTGGTGGGGAGCGGCGCGAACCGCGACCTCAACAGGTACGCAGCGACTCTCTGGATCGGACCTGAGGCCCACAAGGCGGCCCGTGGTGCGGTCACCGCTGCCACCGGCGGCCAGGCGCTGGTCGGGGTCGCCGCCGTCGCGCTGGGTGTTCTCGGCGTGATCGGCCTGAGCCCCGTCGCCCTGACCCTCGTCGCGCTTCTCAGCATCGGCGGCGCCACGCTGTTGAGCGGCACCGCCCTGACGGCGCGAGTCAGGCCGGCCCAGCGCAGCTAGCCGCGTTCGTCGGCTGGCGCCGACCTGCATCGCGTGTCACGGCCGCCCGCCCCGGAAATGGTTCCGGCGCGGGCGGCTCCATGTCCGGCCCCCGCCCGCCCCTCCGCGCCGCCGCCAAGGCCCCGACGTCCACGGTCGCGTCTGCGTGGCCGGTCCCGAGACTCCATCCGCCCGCAGGAGGCCTTCGATGAACCCGTACCTTTCTCCCTCGTGAAAAGAGGCGAACGTCAGCGACTGCAAACATCTCATTCCGCACGGCTTCCGTACCAATCGCCCGCTCCCCCTCCGGACGCAGCACCGCTCCCGGCGCGAACGTCACAAGATCCTGCAGAATAACATTTTACCGCCGCTCATCGGCGGCGGTCCCGGCTCCGGTTCCGGAATGGCGTCTCATTCGCCTTCGTTTTCCACCTGGGAGGTGAACCATGGCAAGCATCGAACAAGGCATACCCCACGACGAGATCGTCAAGTCCGCACGGTACGTGACGGCCGGATCCCTCGCCGAGGCGATGACCGGAGTCGGCACCGTGACGGTCGCCATCCTGGCCCTCGCGAACGTCCTGCCCTTGGCTTTCGCGGCCATCGGGACCATCGCCGTCGGCGCCGGGCTGCTCTTCGAGGGCGCGGCCATCGCCGGACGCTTCGACGACCTCCTCACCGAGGCCCAGCGGGCCGACCTCGCCCACCGCTTCCTCGGCCGCGGCATGGCCGCCGAGTCCGTGGGAGGCGTCGCGGGCGTCGTCCTCGGCATCCTGGCGTTGCTGTCCGTCGACCCCCTGGTCCTGCTCCCGGTGGCCATGATCGGCTTCGGCGCGGCGTTCCTCTTCGGAACCGGGGCGAGCCACGACCTCAACCAGTTCGTGCTCGGCGATCGCGCCTCCGAGGAGAGGCGGCGCCTCACCCGCGAGGCGGTCACCGTGGCCAATGGCGGTCAGGTGCTCCTGGGCCTCGGAGCGCTGACGCTGGGCATCCTCGGTGTGCTCTCGATCGCGCCGCTCACCCTGACGCTGGTGGGGCTGCTCGCAGTCGGGGCCGCGGCAATGCTGGCCGGCACGGCCCTGAGCGTCCGCATGCGCCTCAACCTCTGAGAAGGCAACGCCGCGCCTCGCGGCGGCTCCCTCGGGAGCTGCGACCGTCCGCGCCGGATTTCCTCCGGCGCGGACGGCGTTATGGGGGCAGGGCGCGTTTGCCCGCGAACCGCCGCAACAACACGACAAGGAGACATGACTGTGAGAGACGAACGGTCAACGGACGCATCATCCCAACCCTCCCGGCACGCCTCCGCGTCGTCCTCCCTGGACGGCATGTCCCTGGAGGCCGTCACCATCAACACCATCCGCACCCTCGCCATGGACGCGGTCCAGCAGGCGGACTCGGGGCACCCAGGCACCCCCATGGCCCTGGCACCCCTCGCCTACGTGCTGTGGAGCCGGTTCCTGCGTTTCAACCCCCGCAACCCCGCGTGGTTCGACCGGGACCGCTTCGTCCTCTCGGCGGGGCACGCCTCCATGCTCCAGTACGCCATGCTCTTCCTGACCGGCTACGGCCTGTCCCTGGACGACCTCCGCCGTTTCCGGCAGTGGGGCTCTCACACGCCCGGCCACCCGGAGCACGGCGTCACACCGGGCGTCGAGACCACCACCGGCCCCCTCGGTCAGGGGCTCATGAACTCCGTCGGCATGGCCATCGCCGAGGCGCACCTCGCCGCCACCTACAACCGCCCCGGCCACGCCGTGGTCAACCACAACACCTACGCCATCTGCGGCGACGGGGATCTCATGGAGGGCGCCTCCCACGAGGCGGCCTCCCTGGCGGGGCACCTCGGGCTCGGCAAGCTCATCTGGATCTACGACGACAACCACATCACCATCGAGGGGGACACCGCCCTCGCCTACTCCGACGACGTGGCGCGGCGCTTCGAGGCCTACCACTGGCACGTCCAGAACCTCGGCGAGGCCTCCGAGGACCTCGAGGCCCTCACGCTGGCGCTGGCCAACGCCCGCAAGGAGACGGCGAAGCCGTCCCTCGTCATCGTCCGCTCCCACATCGGCTACGGCGCACCCACCAAGCAGGACACCGCCGCCGCCCACGGCTCCCCCCTGGGCGAGGCGGAGGTGCGCGGCGCCAAGCGCTTCTACGGGTGGCCCGAGGAACCGGCGTTCCTGGTCCCCCACCGGGCCCTCGAGCACATGCGAAAGCTCGCCGCCCGCGGCCCCGACGAGGAGGCCGAGTGGGAGCGCCGCATCACCGCGTACCGGACGGCCTACCCCGAGCTGGCGGCGCGCCTGGACGCGGCCATGGCCGGCAGCCTCGACGCCGGCTGGGACGCCGGCATCCCCGACTTCACCCCCGCCGACGGCCCCATGGCGACGCGCAAGGCCTCCGGCCTGGTGCTCAACGCGGTCGCCAACCGCGTTCCGACCCTGATGGGCGGCGCCGCCGACCTCGCGGGGTCCACCAAGACCCTCATCGACGGCGGCGGCGACTTCTCCTCCCACGATCACGCCGGCAGAAACATGCACTGGGGGATCCGCGAGCACGCCATGTGCGGGGCCTCCAACGGCATGGCCCTCCACGGCGGCGTCCGCCCCTACGCCTCCACCTTCTTCATCTTTACCGACTACGCCCGGCCCTCGATCCGTCTCGCCTCCCTCATGGAGCTGCCGGTCGTCTACGTCATGACCCACGACTCCATCGGCCTCGGCGAGGACGGGCCCACCCACCAGGCCGTGGAGCACCTCGCCTCGTTCCGGGCCATGCCGGGGATGACGGTGATCCGGCCCGCCGACGCCAACGAGACCGCGATGGCGTGGCGGTCGGCCATGAGCCGCACGGGCGGCCCCACCATGCTGGTGCTCACCCGGCAGAAGCTCCCCGTGCTCGACCGGGCCGCCCTCGCCCCCGCTTCCGGCGCGCTCCGCGGGGGGTACGTGCTGGCCCCCGAGAGCGGCGAATCCCCCGACGCCATCCTCCTCGCCTCGGGATCCGAGGTCCACATCGCCCTCGGGGCCAGGGATATCCTCTCCCGGGACGGCCTCGACGTCCGCGTGGTGAGCATGCCCAGTTGGGAGCTCTTCCGCGCCCAGGATGAAGCCTACCGCGACCGCGTCCTGCCCCCCGCCGTCCGCACCCGCGTCGCGGTGGAGGCCGGCGCCACCCAGGGCTGGCTCGAGTGGGTGACCGGGGACGGCGCGGTGGTGGGCATCGACCGCTTCGGCGCCAGCGCACCGTGGAAGGAGATCTACGCCCATTTCGGCCTCACAGCCGAGGCCGTCGCCGGGCGCGCGCGCGCGCTTGTGGGGCGCTGACACCCCGGCCGCTCTGCTACCATCCCCGAGCCACAACGGCGCACAGGAGGGGCTCCCATGCCCGCTCGGCTCTCCCCCGTTCTCGCGGTGCTCGTGATGGCGGCTGCGGCCGCGGTCACCGCCGCGCCCGCACCCATGTCTCCCGTCCAGCTCATCGGCGTGTCGACCCAGGGCTCGCCGGCGCTCTCCCCCGACGGCCGCTCCGTCCTGTTCACACGCTCCAGCGCCGACTGGGCGCGGGACAAGCAGATCTCGCACATCTGGCTGGCCACCGCCACGGCGGCGCCGGTGCAGATGACCAACGGCGAGGACGGCGAGGCCGACGCCGTGTGGGCGGCGGACGGCCGGCGCTTCCTGTTCCTCGCCCGTCGAGGCGACACCTTCCGCCAGGTCTACGTGCAGTCGGCGACGGGCGGCGAGGCGATCCGCCTCACCGACCACGCCACGGCGGTCGGCGACGCCCGCTGGTCCCCCGATGGCGGTACCGTCTACTTCCTCGCCGAAGACGCGGAGACCAGGGAGGAGAAGGAGCAGGACGTCCGCATCGGCGGCGCCTACTCCTTCGACCGGAACTACCACCAGAAGCACCTCTGGGCGGTGGACACCGCCACCGGCGCGGAGAGGCGCGTCACGGAGGGGGCGTTCTCCGTGCGCGGCTACACCATCTCCGCCGACGGCGACAAGGTGGTCTACGAGGCCGCCCCGACGCCGCTGTACGACGACGCCGACGAGGGCGAGGTGTGGATCCGCGAGCTGCGGGACGGTGCCGCCCTGCAGCTCACCCGCAACGGCGTCGCCGAGAGCGGCGGCGAGCTCTCCCCCGACGGCGGCACGGTGCTCTTCGTGGCGGACGCCGACCAGGCGTTCGAGCCCTACCACGAGGGCAACGTGTTCACCGTTCCCGCCACCGGCGGGGCGCCCCGCCTGCTGGCGGCGGACTTTCCTCACGAGGTGGTCGCCGCGGAGTGGGCGGCGGACGGGTCCATCCTGGTGCTGGCCAACCTCGGCGTCACCACGCAGCTCTTCCGGCTCGATCCCTCCACCGGGGCGCTCCGGCCGCTCACCACAGGGCAGCACACCATCCGCGGCTTCTCCCTCGTGTCCGCCCGGGCCGAGGTGGCCTACGTGGCCTCCTCTCCCTCCTCGCCGGGAGACGTGTGGCTCGCCGCCCCCGGGCAGCCGGCCCCACGCCGCCTGACGCGCTACGCCGAGGAGCTCGCGGCCTCCTACCGGCTGCCCCGGACCGAGGTGATCCACTGGAAGGGCGCCGACGGCCAGGAGGTCGAGGGCATCCTCACCTACCCCCTCGACTACCGCGAGGGGCAGCGCGTCCCCCTCGTCACACAGGTCCACGGCGGGCCGGCGGCGTCCTCGACGCTGCGCTTCCCCAGCTGGGCCACCTACACGCCCGTGCTCGCCGCCCACGGCTACGCCGTCCTCGACCCGAACTACCGGGGCAGCACCGGCTACGGCGACGCGTTCCTGCGCGACATGGTGGGCCACTACTTCCACCAGGCCCACAAGGACGTCATGGCCGGCGTGGACGACCTCATCCGCCGCGGGTTCGTGGACGGCGACCGCATGGCCAAGATGGGCTGGAGCGCCGGCGGCCACATGACGAACAGGATCATCACGTACACGGACCGTTTCAAGGCCGCCTCCTCCGGCGCCGGCGCGGCCAACTGGATCTCCATGTACGCGCAGAGCGACGTGCGCACCTACAGCACGCCCTGGTTCCGCGGCACGCCGTGGCAGAAGGACGCGCCCATCCAACGGTACCTGGAGGCCTCGCCGTTCATGACCGCCTACCGGGTCTCGACGCCCACCCTGATCCTGGTCGGCGAGAAGGACGTCCGCGTCCCCATGCCCCAGTCGGTGGAGATGTTCCGGGCCCTGCGGTCCAACGGGGTGCCCACCGAGCTCGTGGTCTTCCCCCGCGAGCCCCACGGGCCTCGCGAGCTCCGCCACCAGCTCTACAAGATCAACAAGGAGCTGTCCTGGTTCGCCCGCTACGCCCTCGGTGCCGACTACACCATGGAGCCCCCGCCCACGACCCCCGCGAACGACTGACCGCGGGGGCAGAGCGCCCCCTGCTCCCGTTGCGCTCGCCCGCCCCCGCGCCTCGCGCGGGGGCGTTCTCCCACGTCAGCTAGAGATAGGGCGAGAACAGACGCGCGACGCCGTCGCGCAGCCGCGTCGGCACGCTCCGGCCGTCCACCTCGGCGAAGGTGACCTGCCGCCCGCCGGCAATCCTCGCATCCACCACCGCCGCCAGCGCGGCGGCCAGGCCCCGGTCGTAGCACTCCACGTCGAGCTCGAAGTTGAGCCGCAGGCTGCGCGCATCCCAGTTCGCCGACCCGATCAGCGACCACACGTCGTCCACGACCATGATCTTGCCGTGGTCGAAGGGGGGCCGGGACAGCCACACGCGGCAGGCCCCCTCGAGCACCTGCCACAGCGTGGCCGTCGACGCCCACTGGACCATCCGCAGGTTGTTGCGCCCGGGCAGGACGATGTCGACGGCCACTCCCCGGCGCGCTGCGGTGTTCAGCGCCGTGATCAGCACCTGATCCGGTACGAAGTACGGCGTCATGATGCGCACCGAGCGGTCGGCGCACCCCAGCGCCCCCAGCAGCACCCAGCGCAGCTTGCCCAGGTCCGCGTCGGGCCCCTCGGCGATGGCCCGCGCCAGCACCGCTCCGCGCTCGACCAGCGGAGGGTGCCAGCGGGCGCCGCGGAGCTTCTCACCCCGGCAGAACGCCCAGTCCTCGGCGAAGACCTCGCGGAGCTGGCCAACCACCGGGCCGCGGAGGCGGAAATGGACGTCCCGGATGGCGCGCGGGGACGCGTCCTGCAGCTCGTGGCCGTGCCGGATGTTCATGCCGCCGGTGAACGCCACACGCGCCGTCGGCCACGAGGACCTTGCGGTGGCTCCTGAGGTTCATGTAGGGCATCCGCCACGGCACCCGCGTGGGCAGGAACAGCGCGGCGGGGATACCCATTCGCTCCAGGGTGCGCACCATCGGGGGCCAGGAGTACCGGCTCCCCACCGCGTCCACGATGACCCTCACCTCGACACCGCGGCGCACCGCCCCCGCCAGGCTCTCGGCGAAGCGCTGCCCCGTACGGTCGTTGTCGAAGATGTAGGTCTGCAGTGCCAGCGAGTCCCGAGCCCCGTCGATGGCGGCGATCATCGCCTCGTAGGCCTTCGGGCCAGTGTCGAAGACGTCCACGCTGTTGCCGCTCAGAAGAGGCAGCCGCACCACCTGGTCGACGAGCTCGCCCAGGCGCCGGAGGTGCCGGTCGTCGGGGTGCAGACGGTCGGCCATTCCGGCCAGCGCCAGCACCGGGCCGGCCCGCCGGCCCGGCATGAGAGCGGACGCCGGCCGCAACGCGGTGGCACGCCGGCGGATGCGGTTGACCCCGAGGAGCAGGTAGGCCAGGGGTCCGACCACCGGCGCGAACCAGATGAAGACGACCCAGCCCACCGCGGCCCGCGAGTCCCGCTTGTACATGACCGCGTGCGCAGACGCCAGCAGCGCCGCGGCGATGGCGGCCGCGGTGAGGATGTGGGGCCAGAAGCGGAGGAGGACGTCCTTCATCGTGTCGGCTCGAAGCTCCGAGGCGATTCTACCGGCGCCGGCCCCCGGGTTGCCGCCCGCGCGCGCGTTTGCCGGGCCGCCGGCGCTCTGGTACCATGAACTTGTGTTTTGTCTTCCACATCTCTCGTGCAAGCGAGCCCGCGGCGCGGTATCGTGACGCCGCCGCACGCGAGCTGGCACGCCGTACACTCAACCCCTAGCCTGAAAGGAGCCCAGCGATACTGAAGAGAAAGCGTCTGTTCCGTGAACCCCCGCCGATACCGGAGCACCGCATCAACGAGCGGATTCGAATCTCCCCGGTGAGGCTCATCGACCAGGATGGAAACCAGCTTGGCATCCTGCCCATCGAGGAGGCCCGTGCAAAGGCGCGCGAGGCCAACCTCGACCTCGTCGAGGTGGCGCCCCAGGCCCGGCCGGTGGTCTGCAAGATCATGGACCACGGCCGTTTCCTGTACGAGGAGGAGAAGAAGGCCAAGGAGGCCCGCAAGCACCAGCAGCAGGTGGAGGTCAAGGAGGTCAAGTTCCGCCCCGCAATCGAGGAGCACGACTTCCAGACCAAGGTCAAGATGGCCGAGCGGTTCCTCGAGAAGGGCAAGCGTGTGCGCGTGACCGTGATGTTCCGGCGGCGCGAGCTGCGGCGCCCCGAGAACGGCTACGAGGTCCTCGCCCGGGTGGCCGAGGAGCTGGCCGAGGTGGCGGAGGTCGAGCAGGCGCCGCCGGCGAGGCTCGAGGGCCGCGACCTCTCGATGGTGCTCAAGCAGGTCTAGGCCTGACCGCGGCCGGCGCGCCGCGCCCGCCGCACGTCGTTTGGACGGAGGCGATGAAGGCGGCGCTGAAGACGTTCTGGCTCGTCTCCAAGAAGATCATCGTGGCGGCCGACGCCGACGACATCTCGGGAGAATCGGCGAAGGTCGCCTACTACTTCTTCCTCTCCCTCTTCCCCTTCATTCTCGTGCTGTTCGCGTTCACGGGGCTTGTCGGCGGCCACGCTGCCTTCGAATGGGTGATGGCCCGTCTCCGGCAGGCCCTCCCCGGCCCCGCGTCGGACTACCTGGAGTCCTTCGTCCGCGACGTCACCGAGTCGCGCCGCCCCGGAGTGCTGTCCGTCGGGCTCGTCTTCATGCTCTACACCGCTTCGAACATCTTCGTCATCCTGGCCGCCGGGTTGAACTCCATGTACAACGTCGAGGAGCACCGGCCCTGGCTGCGGCGCCGGCTGTTCTCCATGACCGCGCTCCTGGCGTCCGTGGTGCTGCTCACCGTGAGCGCCGTGGTTCTCGTCGTCGGGAGGCCGTTCCTCGCCGCCATGGGGGTCGGCATCGTCTGGCACGTGATCAGCTGGCCCGTCTCGTTTCTGGCCGTGACCGCACTGATGGCGGTGCTGTACGTGCTGCTCCCCGACCGTTCCCAGCGGGGCGCATGGCGGTGCATCGCGGTGGGGGCGACCGTCGGGGCGTCGCTGTGGACCCTCGCCACCCTGGGCTTCCACCTCTACGTGCAAAAGGTCGGCACCTACGGGAAGACCTACGGGGTGGTGGGCGGCATCATCGTCCTGCTGCTGTGGCTCTACCTCACGGCGATGTCCATCCTGTTCGGCGGTGAGGTCGCGGCCACCCTCGAACACGAGGGCCTCCTGGAGGGGCGGCGGCGCCGCCCCTCCAGCGACTGAACCCTCAGTTCCCCTCCACCGGCGTCCCGGTGGCCCACGCCTTCAGGCGGTCGGCGCCCCGGGTCATGGTGAGGTAGAACGACGGCACCACGAACAGCGTGAGCACCGTCGAGAACATCAGCCCTCCGATCACGCAGACCGCCAGCGGCATCATCAGCTCGCCGCCCTCGGCGGGGTTGAGCGCCAGCGGGACCATGCCCACCACCGTCGTGGTCACGGTCATCAGGATGGGCCGCAGCCGGAGCGGCGCGGCCTCCAGGATGGCTTCCTCCCGTGGCACCGTCCCGCCGCGTCTTCGGATCTCGATGTACTCCACGAGCAGGATGCCGTTGTTGACGACGATGCCCGCCAGCAGGATCACCCCGAGCATCACCGGAGCTGACAGGGGCAGCCCCGCCACCTTGAGCGACACGACGACGCCCACCAGCGCCAGGGGGATGGCCGCCATGATCACCAGGGGGTTGACCAGCGACTCGTACTGCACCGCCATCACCGCGAACACGAGGAACACCGCGAGTCCGACCACCGTAAGCAGGACCTTGCGGTTGTCCTTGATCGCCTCCTCCTGGCCGCCGAACCGGACCGTGTACCCGTCTGGCAGAGCGTAGCCGGTCAGAAGCTCCCTCACCCGCCGCGAGGCCTCGCCGGTGGACCACACCGCCGGCAGCACCTCCGCGGTGACCCGGACGAGCCGGTTCTGGTTCTCCCGCTCGATGGTCTGGGGGGCGATGGCTTCCGTCACTTCGGCCACGTCACGAAGCCGGATCGGCGCGCCCGAGCTGGGGAACAGCGGCACCATGGCGAGCTGGTCGGTGGTGCGCACCCGGTTGCGGTCGAACCGCACCCGGATGTCGTACTCCCGGTCGCCCTCCGTGAGCTTCGTCGGCACCTCGCCGCCCACCGCCGTGCGAACCGTCTCGCCCACCTCCGCCACGTCGAGCCCCAGGTCCGCCGCGCGCACCCGGTCCAGCTCCACGCGTACCTCGGGGGAGGTCTCCTCGTACGAGCTGTCCACGTTGGCGAGCCCCTGGAGCCTGGCCAGACGGGCGGAAAGATCGCGCCCGATGCGCTCCAGGGTCGGCAGGTCGTCGCCGAACACCTTGACCTCGATGTCCTCCTCGCTGGTGGACGTCCGCAGCCCGCGGATCCGCGGCGGCGACAGGCGCAGCTGCGCGTTGGCAAGGGACGGCAGCTCCATGAGCTTCTCCTGCGCCATCTGGATCCACGCCGTCGCCGTGAGGCTGCGCTCCCGCCTCGGCGTGAGCTCGATCATGAACGAGGCCCGGGTCGGGTTGTACGACATGCTCCGCCCGTGGATGTGCCCGCCCGCCACCGCGAACAGGCGCACCACCTCGGGGAGGCCGCGGATCACCTGCTCGGCGTCCCGCGTGGCGGCGTCGGTCACCTGCAGGGGCGTCTCCGGGGGCATCCGGATGTAGGCGCGCACCCGGCCGTCGTCGACCTGCGGCAGGAACTCGTTGCCCAGCGTCCCCGCCAGCCACACGCTGACGCCCAGGGAGGCCGCCACCAGGAGCATGACGATCGCGCGGTGCCGGATCACCCAGGGTAGAACGCGACGGTAGCGGGCCTCCATCCAGCCCACCAGGGCGGGCACCACCGCCAGGATCCGCGAGCGCTGCAGGCCCGTGGTACGGCGCAGCTTGAACAGCTGGGCCGAGAGCATCGGCACCAGGGTGAGCGCCACGACCAGCGACGTCACGATGGCGAAAGAGATCGTCAGCAGGAGCTCCTTGAACAGGAGCGCCGCCAGCCCGCTGATGAGCAGGAACGGCACCACCGCGGCCAGGTTGGTGATGGTCGAGGCGGTGACCGCCGAGGACACCTCGCCGGCGCCCTCGTGCGCGGCCTCCACCGAGTCCGGCTCCTCGGCCTGGTGGCGGTCGATGTTCTCCAGCATCACGATGCTGTTGTCCACCAGCATGCCGATGCCCAGCGCCAGCCCGCCCAGCGACATGATGTTGAGGGTCATCCCCGACACGCCCATGAGCGCGATGCACCCGAGGATCGCGATGGGGATCGAAGTCCCGATGATCAGGGTGCGGCGCCAGGAGCGCAGGAACAGGAAGACCACGAGCATGGCCAGGCCGCCGCCGAGCAGCGCCGCCTGGCCCACGCCCGTCACGGCCGAGCGCACGTAGAACGCCTGGTCGTCCACCACCTCGGTGTTCACCCCCGCGGGGAAGAACCCGTCCCGCTTGAGGGAGGCCAGCACCGTGTTGCAGCCGTCCACGACCTTCACCGTGTTGGCGTCGGGCTGCTTGGACACCGAGACCTGCACCGCCGGCTTGCCGTTCAGGCGCGCGAAGACACGCTCGTCCGTGTGCGTGTCCACGACCTTCGCGATATCGGTGAGCGCCACGTCCCCGCCCCCGCGAAGCGGGATCCGCACGCGCCGGATGTCGTCGACGTCGCGGAACTTGCCCTTGGTCTTCGACAGCACCTCCCGGGCCGTGGACTGCAGCCGGCCTCCCGAGATGTCCTGGTTCTCGTCGTGGACCCGGGTGAGGAGCTCGGAGACGGTGAGCCCGTAGGAACGGAGGCGCTCCGGGTCCACGATGACCTGGATCTCGCGATCGAGCCCTCCGGCCACGTCGACGGAGGCGACGCCCTCGACGGTGAGGAGCTGCTTGGCGAGCTGGTCCTCGCACCAGCGCTTCAGCCACACCTCGTCCCTGGTCGAGGACGACACCGCGAACTGCAGCACCGGGATCTGCGCCGGGTCGAACTTGAAGATCACCGGCGGGTCCGACTCCTCGGGCAGCGCCCCGCGCGCCTGGTCGAGCTTGGTGGACGCGTCCCGCAGCGCGAAGTCGATGTCCGTGCCATAGGAGAAGTGCACGTTGACGCCGGTGTTCCCCTCGCTGGACTCCGAGCTGATCAGGATCGCGTCCTCGGTGGTGGCCAGCCGCGGCTCGAGGACCTTCGCCACCGTCTGCTCCATCACCTCCGGGTCCACGCCGGGGTTGCGCACCGACGCCCGGACCTGCGGGTAGATGATCTTGGGCAGCAGGTCCACCGCGAGGCGCCCGAACATCGACGCTCCCACGATGCAGATGGCCAGGGAGATCATGCCGGTCCCCACCGGCCGCGTGATGGCCCAGTGAACCAGGCCGCGCCGCTCTCCCGAACCGGCGGGCCTGATCATGCTCCCTCCCCGCGCTCACTGGCGGCCACGGGGGCCTCGTCGCGCAGCAGCCCCATGCCCTCGACCACCACGCGGTCGCCGGCCTCGAGGCCCTTGACGATGCGGACCTTGCCGCTCTCCCGCTGCCCAAGGGTCACGGCGCGCACGTGGGCGACGCCGTCGGTGACCACGTACACGAAGCTGCCCACCTCGGAGCCCCGCATGACCGCCGGCTCGGGCACCATGATGGCGTCGGGGATGCGCTCCAGGACCAGCTTCGCGCGGGCGAGGAAGCCCGGCCTGAGCTTCTGGGGGACCTCGTTTAGGACCAGCTCCACGGTGACCTGACGGGACTGCGCGTCGGCGGCGGGAAAGATGCGCTCGATCCGCGCCGGGAGCTCCGCCCCCGGCAGCGCGTCGACGCTCACCGTGGCCGCGTCGCCCCGGCCGAGGTGCACGACGTCGAGCTCGGAGACGGGCACCCGCAGCACCCGGCGCCCCGCCGCCAGATCCACCACCGCCGCCCCCGCCTTCACCAGGTCGCCGAGCTCCACGTGGCGTACCGTGACCACGCCGCCCACGGGCGCGACGACGCGGGTGAACGACAGCCGCGTTCGCAACGCGTCGACCCGGGCCTTCTCGACCTGGAACGTCGCCCGGGCGCTGTCGGCGGAGGCCTGAGTGATGAGCCCCTCCTCGACCAGGGAGCGGCTCCGGTTCCACTGCCCCTCGCTCTCGGCCAGGCGCGCCTGCTCCTCCTGGAGCGCCGCCGCGATCTCGCGGTCGTCCAGCTGGACCACTACGTCGCCCCTGGTGACCACGTCCCCTTCGCGGACGTTGAGCGCCGTGACGACCCCCTCCTCCTGGGCGGCCACCACGACCCGGTTCTCCGGCTCGATGGTGCCGACGCTGGTGATGGAGACGTCCAGTGGCGTCCCCTCCACCCTCACCACGCCCACCTGAGCGGGCGCGGCCTCCTGAACGGCCGCCCCCGAACCGGCCCCCGAACCGCACGCCCCCAACACGCCGCTCACGACCACTGCCATTGCCAACCTCGCCAAACGCATGCAACCCCCTGGGCGGTCCCTGCCGCTCCCTGCCTCCTCCGGACCCGTCAGTTTCAGCTTGAGCATGACGCGACGTCCCTCAGCGTTCTCACCGGCGCATGATCGAGTCCAGGATCATCAAAAAGGCCGCCTGCTGCTCCGGTTCGCTCTTCTCGATCACGGCCAGGCAGCCTGTTCGGTCGAACACCTCGTGCAGCTCCCGTGCCGGGTGGGCCGAGGTGATGATGATGCGTTTGAGGTTCACCCCCCTGTTGCTCGCCTGCTGCAGGAGCGCCGCGCCGTCGATCTCGGGCATCTCCCAGTCGAGCAGCATCAGGTGGATGTCGGGCTGGAGGTGCGGCACCGCAGCTCTCGGATCCTCGTAGGTCTCCACGGCGACCCGGTCTCCGTACCGGTCCTCGAGAAGCCGCCGCCACACCACGCATTGAAGCGGGGAGTCGTCGATGACGACGACCCTGCGGGACCTACCTGCGGTCACGACGCCACACCATCCGCCCCCCCACCACCGTCGCCGCCGGCCACCCGCGCAGGCGCATCCCCGCGAACGGGGTGTTCCGCGCCAGGGACCTGAAGCGCTCCGGGTTCACCGTCGCACGGCTCTCCAGGTCGAGGAGCGTGATGTCCGCCGGGCTCCCCGCCTTCAGCGTTCCGCCGGGAAGCCTGAACAGCCGGGAGGGGTTCGTGGACCACAGCGATACGAAGCGGGACAGCGGCATCTTGTGGCGCCGCACGAGCAGGTCGTAGGTCACCGGAACGGCCGTTTCGAGGCCGATGACGCCGAACGGCGCGAGGTCGAACTCCAGTGCCTTCTCGTCCGCGTGGTGTGGCGCGTGATCCGTCGCCAGGCAGTCCACGGAGCCGTCCAGAACACCCTCGATGAGCGCGTCCACGTGGTCGCGGCTGCGCAGCGGGGGGTTCATCTTCGTGTTGGTGTCGTACTCCCGCTCGGCCACCGCCTCGTCGGTGAGGGCGAGGTGGTGGGGGGTCGCCTCGCACGTCACGGCGAGGCCCTTCTCCCTGGCCTCGCGGACGTGGCGGAGCCCTCCAGCCGTGGACAGGTGGGCGATGTGGAGACGCCCGCCCGTCAGCTCGGCCAGCGAGATGTCCCTCGCCACCATGACCTCCTCGGCGGCGGCGGGCTGACCCTTGAGCCCCAGCCTCGTCGAGACCGGGCCCTCGTGCATCACGCCGCGGTTGACCAGTTGAAGGTCCTCGCAGTGGTTCACCACCGGGGTCCCGAACAGCTGCGAGTACTCCAGGGCACGCCGCATCACGTAGGCGTTGTGCACCGGCCTGCCGTCGTCGGAGAACGCCACCGCCCCGGACCGCGACATCTCGCCCATCTCGGCCAGCTCCACGCCCTCCAGCCCCTTGGTCACCGCCCCGACCGGGTACACCCTGGCCAGGCCCGCCTCCGCGGCGCGGGCGCGGATGAACTCGGTCACCGCCGCCGTGTCGTTCACCGGCTGGGTGTTGGGCATGCAGCACACGGAGGTGAACCCACCGGCCACCGCCGCCGCCGAACCCGTGGCCACGGTCTCCTTGTACTCGTAGCCGGGCTCACGGAGGTGCACGTGCCCGTCCACGAAACCCGGCGCCGCCACCAGGCCGGTGGCGTCGAAGACCTCGGCCTCGCGGTCCTCGATGCGGCCGCCGATGCGGGCGATCCTGCCTTCGGCGATGAGAATGTCGACGCCCTCGTCGAGGCGCTGGGAGGGGTCCACCACGCGGGCATACCTAATCAGCAGTCGCTTCACCGTGTCCTCCGGCCAGCAGGTAGAGCACCGCCATCCGCACCGCCACGCCGTTGGTGACCTGCTCGAGGATCACCGACTGGGGCCCGTCGGCCACCCGGGAGTCGATCTCCACGCCGCGGTTCATCGGTCCCGGATGCATGACCAGGCAGTCCTTCCGGGCGAGCTTGAGCCGCTCCGGGGTGAGGGCGAAGAAGTCGTAGTACTCGCGCACCGTGGGGAAGTTGGCCCTGCCCTGCCGCTCGAGCTGGATGCGCAGCATCATCACGACGTCCGCGCCGGTCACGGCGGGCTCCATGCGGTGGTGCACCTCGCACCCCAGCGCTTCCATCCCCGGCGGCACCAGGCTCGGCGGCCCCGCGACCCGGACGGTGGCGCCCATGCGGTGGAGCAGCAGGATGTTCGACCGCACCACCCGGGAGTGCTCCAGGTCCCCGACGATGGCCACCACCTGCCCCTCGAGCGTGCCGCGGGCACGCCGGATGGTGAGGGCGTCGAGGAGCGCCTGGGTCGGGTGCTCGTGGGCCCCGTCACCGGCGTTGATCACGGAGGACTTCAGCACCCTGGCGAGCCGGTGGGGTGCGCCGGCGTAGGGGTGCCGCAGCACGATGAAGTCCGGCTGCATCGCCTCCAGGTTCCTGGCGGTGTCGAGGAGCGTCTCGCCCTTGGTCACGGAGGACGTGCTCGCCGAGAAGTTCAAAGAGTCGGCGGAGAGCCTCTTCTCCGCGACCTCGAAGGAGAACCGGGTCCGCGTGGAAGGCTCCATGAAAAGGTTGACCACCGTCTTGCCCCGCAGCGCAGGGACCTTCTTGATCGGACGCTCGGCCACCTCGCGCATCTGCTCCGCCGTGTCCAGGATCAGCTGGATCTCCTCCGGAGAGAGCGGATCGATGCCGACGAGGTCCTTGCTCCGCAACGACGCTGCCGCCTGGCCCGTCATTCGCCCACCTCCTTGGCGATCCAGACGCCCTCCTCCCCGTCGCACTCCCTCAGGGCCACCTGGACGTCCTCGCTGTGGGCCGTGGGCACGACCCTCCCGACGAAGTCCGCGGCGATCGGGAGCTCGCGGTGGCCCCGGTCCACCAGGACGACCAGCCTGATCGTCCGCGGGCGCCCGTAGTCCATCAGGGTGTCGAGGGCGGCCCGGACCGTTCGCCCCGTGTAGAGCACATCGTCCACGAGGCAGACGACCTTGCCGTCCACCGACGCGGGGAGGTCCGTGTCACGCAGCAGCGGCTGCTGGTGCGCCGCCCGCCACGGTCCGACGTCGTCCCTGTAGAGGGTGATGTCCAGGGCGCCCACCGGGGGCTCGTGCCCTGTGGCCCCCTCGATCAGGCCGGCGAGCCGCCGCGCCAGTGGCACCCCGCGGGTCTGGACGCCGACGAGGTACAGGAGGCGCTCGTCACCGACCTGCTCGACGATCTCCGCCGCGATGCGCTCCAGCACTCTGGCGATCCCGCGTGCGTCCAGCACCTGCACTCGTGTCATCGCGCCTCCCCGAACGCTTCCGAACGGTCGCTCCTCGGAGTGCGAATGCTACCACAGGAATGTCCGTCCGGGGACGCCCGCAACGCCCTTTCGCGACCTGCGTCACGACGCCGCGGTAGCCGGCGGCACGGCCCCCTTCCGGCGGGGCAGGTACTCGAGGGTCAGGGCCGCCATGACGAGCAGCGCGCCGGGGATCACGTGCAGCGGAGGCGGCTGGGAGAGCAGCCACCAGGCCCACAGCGTGGAGAGCACGGGTTCGAGGAGCACCGCGAGGTTGACGTGGTAGGCCTGGAGGTGGGCGAGCGCCCAGTTGAGCAGCGTGTGGCCTGTCAGCGTCGGCACCACCGCCAGCCCCAGCAGCGTCAGCCAGGACACGGAGTCCGCCGGCAGGGGGGACGATCCCGCCAATGCCACCGAGGCCACCAGCGTCACCGCGGCGCCTCCGTAGACGACGGTGAGGTAGCGGTCAAGCGGCACGGCGCCGCGTAGACGCTTGCCGACGATCATGTACCCCGCCATGCAGGCCCCAGCGGCCAGGGCCATGCCGTCCCCCAGGATGGCCCGCATGGAGACCTGCAGGTCGCCCCAGGCGATGATCGCCACCCCGGTCAGGGCCAGCCCGAAGCTGAGCAGGTTGCGCCCCAGGATCCTCACCCCGAGGAAACGCGGCGAGGCAAGCAGGATGAACAGCGGCTGGGTGGTCACGAGGACCACGGAGGCGCTCACGGTCGTCAGCCACAGAGAGGGGATCCACAGGCCGAAGTGGAGCCCGAGCATCACCCCCGCGAGCACCGCCTCCCGGCGGAAGCGGCGTGGCACACCCACCCCGCCACGGGCCACCGCCACCGGGGCGATGAGCGCCGTGGCCAGCACCATCCGCCACATCGCCACGGCCAGGGGAGCGGCGTGGGTGAGCCGTGCGAGCGGCGCCCCCCACGACACCGCCAGCACGGCCACCGACAGGCCGACGAAGGCCCTTCCCCTCACCGCGAGAACGCCTCCGCCAGGCCGGCCGCGATGGCGTGGGCCAGCTTCTCGCGGTAGCGCCAGGTGAGGAGGAGCTCGCGGTCCTCCTTGTTGTTGAGGTTGCAGATCTCGATGAGCACCGAGGTGGGGACCTCGCTGTACCGCAGCACGGCGGGAACCCACCGCGACCGCCCCCGCAGCACCGAGGAGCGCACCGGCTCGAAGGCGTGCACCGGGAGGTCGAACTGGCGGGCCTTGTCCACCACGGCATGGCCGAGCTGGAGCGACAGCGCCTCCGCCCGGGAGCGGAAGCGCGCCGAGAAGCGCGGGCGGCGCAGCTCGCGGGACTCCCGACAGGAGTACAGGGCGGCGGGCACCGGCCCCCGTGTCGGCCGCAGCGTCCTCCCCGGCGCGTACACCATGAGGCCGCGGACCGCGGGGTGCAGGGAGTCGGCGTGGATGGACACGAACGCCACCCGTTCCGGGTCCACGTGCTGCGCCCGCAGGCGCTGCAGGATGGAATCGGTGAGGATCCAGCGCAGGTGCACCCCCGTGCTCGAGTTGGAGAGGTCGTAGGGGGGGTGCACGAGCAGCTGCTGGCTGCGCGTCGCCGGCAGCACGTCGCGGTCCGGAGGCCCGTTGGCCGCCCCGGTGTCCCGGACCAGGGTCCACACCGTGGCCCTGGTCTCCTTCTGCAGCACGCGTTTCACCCGCTCCATGACGTCGTAGACGTAGGTGCTCTCGCGGACGCCTGCGACCATGGCACCGGTGTCTCCGCCCCCGTGTCCCGCGTCCAGGATCACGTGGATGCCGTCGAGGTTCGCGGACCGGATCACCCTCCGGATCTCGGCCAGCTCGTCCCGCTCCTTCTCCCACGCCCGCCGGCGCGGGCTCCCCTCGGGCAGGTACTCGGGGAGCAGGATGTCGAGCGGGATCTGCACGGGATAGCCCACCGGGATGTCCGTCACGTCCCTGATCCCGGACAACCTGGCCAGCTCCACCGCCGTCGCGTTCACGTCGGGGCCGTGCAGTTGCCCCGTGAACCGCACCACCACCGAGGAGTAGAGCGCCTCGCCCGGCCTGAGGCGGTAGACCGCCACGCCGTCGCGGTACTCCAGCACGCCGTCGACCTTCCGCGCCGCGGCCGCCGTCTCTGCGGGTGCCGGAGCGGGCGTGGGCTCCGGCGGGGGCGTCCCCCGCGGACCGGGCCCCGCGACCGTGACCGTTGCAGCGTCCGGCGCCGTGGGCGCCATGGCCTTCAGCTCGGGGACCAGGAGTGCCTCGGGGATGAGGATCCGGGCGCCGCGGGCGGGGTAGAGCGGAACTTCCGGGTTGATCCGGCGCAGCTCCGGGTAGGCGTCGCCGTGGCCGCACCACCACTGCGCGATCTCCCACCACGACTCCCCGTCGCCCTTCCAGGGAGCCGCCACCACGTGGACCCACCCCGCTGACGTCCGCCGGTCCCAGGGGAAGAGCGCCTCCAGGACCGCCGCGCGCAGCCGGCCGCTGAGCAGATCCCAGGGCACCAGCACCCGCACGTCTCGGAGGGGGTACTCCATGTCGGGGTTGGCCGCGCGCAGGGCGCCGGTGGCCCCGCGTCCCACGGCGACGCGCTCGGCCAGGGTCGTCCACCCCTCCCCGCCGCGGGGAAGCACCAGCGCTGCGGGCGCGCTTCCCTGCTCCCACACCGCCCGGACGCCGGCGCTCACGTCCGCCGTGATCCTGCTCCCGGCGACGGTCATCGCCGCGGACAGGAGCAGGGCGGCCGGCGTCACCACACGCTCACCGGCGGCACTGCCATCCAGGCCTCCCCGCCCCCGGCATCCTGCGTGTTAGACTCCCGTCGCATCACGTGACGGGGCCGATGGTATCACGCTTGCCGCCCGCCCCTCCCGCACCCCGGGAGCCCGGCGCGGAGGGACCGTAAGGCCCGGGGAGGGGCGTTCGGGCATGGCTGGCCAGCACGCGGACCCGGAAGCACGGTGGCCCCGGCCGTGACGGTCGACGAAGCGGCCCGCCTCCTCCTCGCCTCTCGGGTGCTCCGGGAGATCGCCGCCGCCTGTCCCGGAGGCGGTGTCTTCCTCACCGGAGGCTCCCTGCGCGACCGGCTCCTGCGGCGGCGCGTACACGATCTGGACCTCGTCGTCGACGGCGACCCGGAGGGCGCCGCGAGGGCCATCGCACGGCGCGCCGGCGGGCGGGCGTTTACCCTGGGAAGGCCACCGCTCACGACCTGGCGGGTCGCCGGACCCCGGCACCTGATCGACGTCACCGGCTTCGCCGGCGCCCTCGCCGACGACGTCATGCGCCGCGACTTCACCGTCAACGCCATGCTCTGGAGGCTGCCCCGCGGCCCCCTCCTCGACCTCGTCGGCGGCCTCGACGACCTCGCGGCGGGATGCATCCGGGTGGTGGCCGAGCGCAACCTCGCCGACGACCCCCTCCGCGTCCTCCGCGCCATCCGCCTGCTGGCCACCCACCCCCAGCTTTCCCTCACCGCCGGCACGGCGGCTGCGCTGTCCCGGCACGCCCCCTCCCTGCGCTCGGTGGCCCGGGAGCGCGTCCAGTACGAGCTCCAGCTCACCGTGACCGCCCCCGGCGCCGAGCGCGCGCTGCTCAACGGCAGCCGCACCGGCGCCCTGGCCCCCATCCTCCCTGCCTGGAAGGATCTCGAGCGGGCGGCGGGCGCCGCCGCCATGGCCAGCCACCTCGGCGCCGTGTCGGCGGACCGGCGCGACGCCCTCGCCGCCGCCGCCACCGCCGTGGCGCCTGCGGTGCTCGCCATTCCCGCCGCCGGCCACGCCGGGCAGTGGGAGGAGGACGCCGCCGCGGCCGCTCTCGTCGCGGCGGGCTGGCCGCCTCGCGGGGCCTGGGCGCTCGCCCGCGCCGCCGGAGCCGGCGTCCGCCTCGCCTCCCTCCTCGAGCCGGACGGCCCGGAGCTCCGGAGAGCCCTCGCCGTCGCCCCCCCCGCCGGTGTGCCCGCGTCCCTCGCCTGGGCGGTTGCCACCGCCCGCGAGCACGGACACGACGTGCTCCAACGCGCCCGCGCGGCGCTGGCGTGGTGGAGACGCTTCTCGCGGCGCCCCCCCTGCTCCCGGGCGACGAGGTCGCCGCCATCCTGGGCCTCCCGTCGGGCCCCGCCAGGGCCGACGCCGTCGCCGCGCTGCGGGCGGCGAGGGCGTCGGGCGAGGTCCGAAGCGCCCCGCAGGCCCGCCGGTGGCTGCGACGGCACGGACTTCGTTGACCGTCCGCCTCGGGCGATGCTAGATTGTGCCAATGGACGCACCTTTGGGGCTGGACGACCTGCTCCGGTTCATGACCAAGAAGGCGGCTTCGGATCTCCACCTCAAGCCGATGCGCCCGCCCCTGCTCCGCATCCAGGGAAGGCTGGTGCCGGTCAAGTCGGTGCCGCTCAAGCCCGACGAGCTGGAGCGCATGGTGTTCCCGCTTCTCAACCCCATGCAGCGGGAGAAGTTCGAGACGGCCCAGTCGGTGGACATCGGGTACGGCGTGCCCGGGGTGGCGCGGTTCCGCTGCAACATCTACCAGCAGCGCGGCTCCGTCGCCGCGGTCTTCCGGCGGATTCCCTTCGAGATCAAGGACTACTCCGACCTCAACCTGCCCGACGTGGTGAGCACCTTCGCCAACCACCCGGCCGGGCTCATCCTGGTCACCGGGCCCACCGGCTCCGGGAAGTCGACGACCCTGGCCGCCATCATCCAGGACATCGCCCGGGCGCGCCCCTGCCACGTGGTCACCATCGAGGACCCCATGGAGTTCCTCTTCACCGACCACATGGCGACGATCTCGCAGCGCGAGGTCGGTACGGACACGCCGACTTCCACGATGCTCTGCGTAACTCGCTGCGGCAGGACCCCGACGTGATCATGGTCGGCGAGATGCGGGACCTGGAGACCATGGGGACCGTGATCACGGCCGCCGAGACCGGGCACCTCGTGTTCTCGACGCTGCACACCAACAGCGCGAGCCAGACCATCGACCGCATCATCGACATCTTCCCCCCGGACCAGCAGGACCAGATCCGGGCCCAGCTCGCGCAGGTCCTCCGGGGCGTCGTCTCCATGCAGCTCCTGACCAGGGCCGACGGCCAGGGGCGAGTGCCCGCCGTCGAGGTCCTGATCAACTCCCCCAAGATCTCCAAGCACATCGAGAAGGGCGAGATCAAGAGCATCCCGGACGAGATCGGGAGCTCCGTGTCCTACTATCGGATGCAGAGCATGAACCAGAGCATCCTCGCGCTGCTCGCCAACGGTGTCATCACCTACGAGCACGCCATGGAGCGATCCCTCGATCCCGACGATCTCTCGCTCATGCTCCGCAAGCTGTTCCCCTCCATCGAGGAGGAGCAACGGGAGGGCAAAGTGGCACCATCCCCGGGTGACTTCGCGCACATCCAGGAGCTCATGGAGGTCAAGCGCCTCTACGACGATCAGGAAGAGCGCTGGCGCCAGCGCCTGCAGGAGAAGGACGAGATCATCGCCCAGCTCGAGGGCAGCATGGCCGACCTGCGCCAGGAGATGAGCGACGGCAGCTCCGCCACCACCGAGCTTCGCGCCCAGCTCGAGAACCTCCGGTCCGAGAAGGACCGCCTCGCCCAGGAGTCCAACGTCCGGGTCGAGAAGCTCAACGAGCGGATCCGCGAGCTCAACCAGCAGCTGGTCGGCGGCGGCAAGGCCCCCGCCGAAAAGGCCGGGACCGGCTTCTTCAAGCGCTGACCGCCCCGCCGGAGCCTACGCGGGACAGGCTCCCAGCCAGCCCAGCGTCGCCCGCCGCCCGTCGCCGTCGTAGTCGAGGCGCACGCGTAGCACCCGCGCGCCCTCGGCCCCCTGCCAGCCCAGCTCCTCCGGCCACTCCACCGCCGTCACCGCGGCGGCGTCGTCGAGCACCTCGCCGAGCCCGACCTCGTCCCAGGGCGCCCGGCCCATCCCGCGCAGGCGGTAGAGGTCCGCGTGGTGGACGCGCAGGATCGCCCCGCCGTGCACCTCGTAGGTCTCGAGGAGGACGAACGTGGGCGAGCACACCTCCCCGCCGTCTCCGCCCAGCCCGGCGACCAGCCCCCGCACCAGCGTTGTCTTCCCCGCGCCCAGCGGCCCCTCCAGGAGGACCAGGTCGCCCGGACGAAGCGCCCGGGCCACGGCGGCGCCGAGCTGCTCGGTGGCCTCCTGGTCGGCCAGCACCACATCCTCCCGCAGCTCGTCCGCGCTCACAGCAGCGCCCTCACCTCGGCCTCCGCCGCCGGCACGAAGCCCGCGAGCTCCCCGGCGGGGATCGCACCGGGGAACCGTTCCTCGGCGAGCTCGGCCGCCCGGCCGTGGAGGTAGGCCCCGGCCGCGGCCGCCTCCCGGCCCTCGACCCCCTGCGCCAGCAGCGAGCCGATGAGCCCCGTCAGGGTGTCCCCTGCGCCGCCCGAGGCAAGTCCAGGCGAGCCGGTGGGGTTGATCAGGGTGCGCCGCCCCGGCGCCGCCACCACCGTGCGGGCCCCCTTGGCCAGCACCACCGCGCCGCCGAGCCGGGCGGCATCCGCCGCCGCGCCCAGGCGGTCGCGGACCACGTCGGCCGTTTCGCGCCCGAGCACCCGCGCGAGCTCCCCGGGGTGGGGCGTCAGCACCGTGGCGCCCTCCCTCGCCGCGACAATCTCGAGGCGGCCGGCGATCAGGGTGAGGGCGTCGGCGTCGAGGAGCAGCGGCCCCTTCCAGTCCCTGATCATCGCTTCGACGAGGCGCCGCGGTCCGTCTCCCGTGCCCAGCCCCGGGCCCACCGCCACGGCGGTCGCCTTGCCGAGCAGCCCTTCCAGGCCCTCTCCCGAGACGGTGCCGTCCGGGCCCGCGGGGAGCACGTCCACCATGGCCTCGGGCACCAGCGCCTGGAGGGGCGCCACGGCGGCTGCGACGGTCCCGACGGTGACCAGCCCGGCCCCCAGAACGACGCCGGCGCGAGCGGCCAGGGCCGCCGCCCCCGCTCGACCCGTGCGCCCCGCCACGACCACCAGGTGGCCGAAGTGCCCCTTGTGCGCGTCGGCGGCCCGGCGGGGCATCCACCCGGCCACGTCGATCCCCTCCACCACGCCCAGCGCGGCGTGCTCCTCCAGCACCCACGGCGGGATGCCGATGTCCGCCACCGCCACGTCGCCGCAGCGGTAGCACGCGGGAGGCAGCACGTGGGCCACCTTGGGCGCCCCGAACGTCACCGTCACCGCGGCGTCGACGGTCTCGCCGAAGACGTCGGCGCGGGAGCCCGACAGCCCCGAGGGGACGTCCACCGCCACCACGGGCCGCCCCGACGCGTTGAGGAGCCGCACCACCTCGAGAAGGGGCCCCTCCAGCGGCCGGTCCAGTCCCGTCCCGAACAACGCGTCCACCACCACCGCCACGCCCTCGAGGGCCGCCTCCACCGCCGAGACCGGTCCCTCCCCGCCCCCGCGCACCTCCACTCCGAACGCACGCGCGAGCTCCAGCTGCTTTGCGGCATCCCCGCGGAGGGAGTCCGCCCCGAGGGGCAGCACCACCTCCACGTCGGCGCCGAGGCAGCGCAGTTGCCGCGCCGCCGCGAGGCCGTCGCCGCCGTTGTTGCCCGGCCCGCACACCACGAGCACCCGTCCTGCTTCCGCGAACCGTGCCGCCACCACCTGGGTGACCGCGGAGGCCGCCGACTCCATGAGCACCAGGCCCGGCAGGCCCAGCCCCCGGATGGTCGCCGCGTCGGCGCCGCGCATGCCATCGTTGTCGAGCACCGGGATCATCGCCGCTCCTCCTCGTCCATCCCATTCTCACGGCCCGCCCGTGCCGCCGCAAGCGGGACGCGACCGTTATGGTAAGCTGACGGCCTTTGCCGGCCGCTCCCGGCCAGCGCCAAGGGAGATGACATGCAGCGTCGCCTTCTCGTGGTCCTCGGCTTCCTCACCGTCCTGCTCACCCCATCCTTCGCCTTCGCTGCGGGCGAGGGGCAGGCCGCGGAGCTGGGCAGCCAGCTTCCCGCATGGAGCGCGCTCCCCTTCGCGGGGATCCTGCTGTCCATCGCGCTCTTCCCCCTGCTCGCCCCCAGATTCTGGCACCACCACTACCCCAAGGTGACCGGGGCGTGGGCGCTGATCCTGGTGGTCCCGTTCCTCATCGCGTACGGGGCGGAGGCCTTCCACGAGATCGCCCACATGGCGATCATCGATTACATCCCGTTCATCATCCTGCTCGCCGCACTGTTCACCATCGGCGGCGGCATCTACGTGCGGGGCTCGCTGCGCGGGGCCCCCGGCGTGAACGCTGCCATCATGGCCATCGGCGCCGTGCTGGCCTCGTGGATCGGCACCACCGGAGCGGCGATGCTGCTCATCCGCCCGCTCCTGCGCGCCAACCGCGACCGCCGCCACAAGGCCCACACCGTCGTCTTCTTCATCTTCCTCGTCGCAAACATCGGCGGCGCGCTCACCCCCCTCGGCGATCCGCCCCTCTTCCTCGGCTTCCTCCACGGCGTCCCGTTCTTCTGGACGCTCTCCCTGTGGAAGGAGATGATCGCCGTCGCCGTCGCCGTCCTCCTCGTCTACGTGGTTGTCGACATCGTCCAGTGGCGGCGGGAGGACCCGCTCCTGCACCGCCCCGCCGAGGGCGAGCGGGAGCCCCTGCGCATCGAAGGCTGGCACAACTTCCTGCTCCTCGGCGGCGTCCTCGCGGGTGTCATCATGTCCGGCGTGTGGCACCCCGGCGAGGTCACCATCCTCGGCGTCCAGCAGCACATCCAGAACCTCCTCCGTGACGCCCTCCTCGTCGCCATGCTGGCGGCGTCCTGGTTCACCACTCCGCGCCGCGTCCGCGAGGAGAACGAGTTCACCTGGGAGCCCATCCGCGAGGTGGCCATCCTCTTCGCCGGCATCTTCGCGACCATCATCCCGGCGCTGGCCATGCTCCGCGCCGGCGAGCACGGCGCCATGGCCTTCATCATCCGCTCGGTGAACGACCCGGCCCATTTCTTCTGGGCCACCGGCGGGCTGTCATCCTTCCTGGACAACGCACCCACCTACCTGACCTTCCTGTCCACCGCCCTGGGGCGCCTCTACCCGGGGCTCCCCGAGCGCGCCGCCATCCTCAAGCTCATCGGCGAGAACCACGCCTACCTCCAGGCCATCGCCACGGGCGCCGTCTTCATGGGGGCCAACACCTACATCGGCAACGCCCCCAACTTCATGGTGAAGTCCATCGCCGAGGAGTCCGGGGTGGAGATGCCCTCGTTCTTCGGCTACATCTTCCGCTACTCCCTGCCGGTGCTGATCCCCATCTTCGTGGTCGTGACCTGGGTATTCTTTGAGTAGGAGGGGAACGATGAGCGTTTGGCACGAGATCGTCATCGAGTGTTCCGAAAAGGTCCTCCGCGCCTTCGTTGCCGGCTACGAGGTCGGTCTGGGGCACCGCGAGGGGCTGGTCCTGGGGTGTGACCTCGACCTCGAGAAGTCGTCGCTCACCGAGAGGGTCCGCGAGCTCTTCGACGCGGGATCCCACCAGGTCGTCTTCGCCACCTCCACGGTGGCGGACCGGCTCGCCGAGACCATCCGCCGCGACGGCGACGACGCCGGGGTCAGCCTCGAGAGCGTGCGCGAGGTCACCGGCGCCCGTTTCGAGTTCAAAGCGGAGGCGTACTCCAAGGACGTGGCCGGCGTCATCCGCCAGAACCTCTTCGGGGAGCTTCCGGAAGGCGTGACCTTCGCGGACCGCGAGGAGTCCGAGGAGATCGATCCGGAGGCGCGCGGCGCCGAGCTCTACGCGCCCATGCACGACTACACCTACAAGGCCGGCGCCACCGTCTCGGGTCCTTTCCCCGCCGTCGTCGAGCTCCACCGGCGCGCCGCCAACCTCGATTTCGTCCACGCCGGCCCGATCCACGTGGACGCCCGCGAGATCGGCTGAGCCCGGACGGGGCCATGGGCGGCGCCCCCGCCCCCGAAGTGACCGCCGCCCTCGAGGAGGGGTTGCGCCTCTACCGGGGTGGCCGTCCGTGGGAGGCGCACCAGGCCTGGGAGACCGCCTGGCGCGCCCTGTCCGGCCCCGAGAGGCGCTGGGTGCAGGGGCTCATCATGCTCGCCGGCGCGGCTCACCACCTCTCCCGCGGGCGGCGGAGCGAGGCAAGGCGGCTGCTGCTGGCCGCCGCCGAACGCCTGGAGCCCGCCCCGGACCCGCCGCTCCTCGCCGTGGCTCCGGACCCCGCGGGGCGCGCACGCGCCGCCGCCCGCCGGGGCGGCGACGGACCTCCTGCAGTGGATCTGTGAAGCTCCGCCCCGGGGCGGCCTCAGCGGCCGCCGCTGCGCGCCTGGCGGCGCACCCTGGGGTCCTTGCTCTCGATGTCCCGCACCAGCTTCACGGTGTCCCGGATGCGCCGCTGCTGTTCGCGCTTGAGGCGTTCCTCGCGCTTGCGCCGGGCCGAAAGGAAGAGCGCCGTCACGATCTGGACGATGCGCCAGTGCACGGCGGCCGCCGGAAGCTTCGCGTGCCGCAGCCTCGCACCCCAGAACCGGCTGCTGCCCACCGAGGCACGCGTGAAGTCGGCGCCCCGCAGATCCGACCAGTTGAACCGTACGCGGCTGCAGTCGGCCCCGACGAACTTGGTGAAGCGAGCGTCCGCGCGGGTGAAGTCGGCCCCCGCCAGGTTGGCCATCATGAGGTCGCACCCCGACACGTCCGCGTCGGCGAGCACGGCGCCCGACAGGTTGACCTGGCGCATCCGGGCCCCGCGCACCTGCGCGCCGGTGAGCCAGGCCCCCTCCATGGCGGCACCCTCGAGGTTGGCCTCCCGCAGGTCCGCGCCCTCCAGCCGCGCCTGCTCCAGACGCCAGCCCCGCATGTCGTGGCCGGACAGCACGGCGCCCGTCAAGTTGGCCTTGGACAGCCCGACGTGGGCTACCCTGAGGGCGCGGACGTCGAAGCCGTCGAGGCGCGAACCCGCCAGCTGCACGCGGTCCAGCGAGGCCGACGTCAGATTCGCCTCCCTCAGGTCCACGGCCTGCATGTCGCAGCTCACGAACCGCGCCCCCTCCAGGCTGGCGCCGGTCATGATGGCGTGGAGGAACGCCGTCTCGGAGCACTCCACCTCGCGCAGGTCGGCCCCCATGAGGTTCGCTTCGCGGAAGTTGGCGGAGGTGATCCTCGCGCCCCGCAGCACCGCCTTGACCAGCTGCGCGCGCGCCGCCAGCGTTCCGTTCATGCTGGCGCCGGTGAGGTCGTCGCCGTTGAGGTTGACGGCCTCGAGCACGGCGCCGTCGAGGTTGGCGCCGCAGAAGCTGGCACCGGCGACCCTCGCCCCCCTCAGGGACGAGCCCTTGAGCGTGGCGTTGTCCAGCACCGCGCCGTCGAGGGCGGCCCCGTCCAGGTTCACCTGCGACAGCTCGGCCTCCGCCAGGTCGCACCCTGTGAGGTCCGTGCCCCGCACCGTGGCGTTGGTCAGTCTCGTCCGGCGGAAGCTCGCCCCGCGGAGGTCGAGCATGTCGAGGTGGACTCCGGAGAGGTCGGCCTCGTCCAGGATCGCCCCCTCCAGCGCCGCAGCGTCGAGCTGCGCGGCCGCCAGGTTCGCACCCCGCAGGTTCGCGCCCCGCAGGTTGACGCTCAGCATCACCGCCTTGGAGAGGTCGACGCCGGAGAGATCGCGCCCGGAGAGGTCGGCGCCGACGAGGTCGGGGATGATCCGCGTGTTGGCGGCCCGCCACCGTGACCACTCCGGCGTGCCCAGCAGCTTCACGTGCTCAGGGTTTGCCATGACACAATTCTAACCCGTGCCCACCGTACCCGGCTCCGCTCCGACCCCCGCAAGGGCGGCCTCCAGGGCGCCGAGCCCTCCCGCCGCGGCGATGCCGGCCGCCGCCGATCGGGCCGCCTCGAGCTCGCGGCGGTGGCTGAACAGGCTCGCCACCTTGAACTCCGGCCGGCCCCACTGACGTAGCCCGGTGAGCTCGCCGGGACCGCGCATCCGGAAGTCCTCCTCGGCGATGCGGAACCCGTCGGTGGTCGAGGCGAACACCTCGAGCCGCCGCCGCGCCTCGGGGGCGCAGGCCTCCCCCACGAGGAGCGCGCAGAACGAGCGCCGCGTCCCGCGGCCCACCCGTCCGCGCAGCTGGTGCAGCTGGGCGAGCCCGAAGCGCTCCGCGTTCTCGATCACCATCACCGACGCCTCAGGCACGTCGATACCCACCTCGATCACCGTGGTGGCGCAGAGCACCTGGATCTCTCCCGCCGCGAACGCCGCCATCACCTCCTCGCGCTCCGCCGCTCCGAGGCGGCCGTGGACGACGCCCACATCGATGTCCGGGAGCGCGCGCCGTACCGCGCGGACGTGGGTCGTCACCGCCCGCAGCGAGAGCGACTCCGACTCCTCGATGAGAGGGAACACCCAGTAGACGCGCCCCCCCTCCTCCACCTCCCGCCGCAGGAACGCCATCAGGGCGCCCCTCGCGGGATCCTCGCGCAGGGCGGTCCGCACCGGCCGCCGCCCCGGCGGCAGCTCGTCGATGACGGAAACGTCCAGGTCGCCGTAGAGGGACAGCGCCATGGACCGCGGAATGGGCGTGGCCGTCATGACCAGCAGGTGGGGCGCCTCGCCCTTGGCCCGCAGGGCGTCGCGCTGCGCCACGCCGAAGCGGTGCTGCTCGTCGATCACCGCCAGGCCCAGGCGGGGGAACGCCACCGCGTCCTCGATGAGCGCGTGGGTCCCGATCACGAACCGCTGGCGCCCCTCCGCAAGGGCGGCGTGGACCGCGCGCTTCTCCCCGGCGCTCATGGACCCGACCAGCAACTCCGGTGCGAACGGCGTCGCCGCCATCAGCCCGGTGAGCGTGGTGTGGTGCTGCTGGGCGAGGAGCTCGGTGGGCGCCAGGATGGCGACCTGTCCCCCCGACTCGAGCACCACCAGCGCCGCCAGCATCGCCACCACGGTCTTGCCGGCGCCCACGTCGCCCTGCAGCAGCCGAGCCATCGGGAACGGCCGCTGCAGGTCGGCCACGATCTCGGCGAGGGCGCCGCGCTGCGCCCGGGTGAGCTGGAACGGCAGCACGGCCCGCGCCCGCTCCCTCACCTCGTCCGTGATCACGCATCGCACCGCCCGCTGGCTGCGCCGCTGCTCCCGCGCCCGCTCCAGCACCGCCGCGAGCCCGAGGAGCTCGTCGAACGCGAGACGGCGCTGCGCCGGCGTGCGGCGCTCGGCCAGGGCGGCGATCAGCTCCCCGTTGCCCTCCCCGTCCCCGGCGGGGAAGTGGACCTGGCGCAGCGCCTCCTCCCGGGAGGGCAGCCCCAGCTCGGCGGGGACGTACGGCGCCAGCAGATCCGGACCCGGGTCCGTCTCGTCGAGGACCCGGGCGACCAGGGAGCGGATCCGCCGCCCTCCAACGCTCCCCACCCGCCGGTAGATGGGCACGATCCGGGCGAGGTGCACCGGCTCGGCGTCCTCGTCCTCCACCTCCCACTCCGGCGCCACCATTTGCAGCCCCCACCCGCTGCGGGCCGGGCGCAGGGGACCGTAGAGCCACACGCGGGTCCCCGCCTTGAGGGAGGAGCTCAGGTACGGCTGGTTGAACCACACCACCGGGAGGGCGCCGGTGCCGTCCTCCACCAGCGCCTCCACGATGGTCATGCGGCGCCGGTGCGCGCGCCGCTCCACCAGCTCCACGACCCGCCCTCCCACGGTGACGGCCACGTCGGGGCGCGTGAGCGACGCGATGGTCGCGGGACGCGAGCGGTCCTCGTAGCGGTGCGGCAGGTGCCAGAGGAGGTCGGAGACGGTGCGGATGCCCGCCGCGGCGAACGCCCGCGTCAGCGACGGCCCGATCCCCCTGACGGCGCCGAGGCCGCTGGAGGGTCCCGGCAGCATCAGCTCCTGCCGAGGACCCGGAGGCGAAGGGAGATCAGCGCCACCTGGAGCAGGTCCCCGTCCACCAGCGGGTGAACCTTGAACGGCTCGAGCCTGCGCCCGTTGAGGTAGGTGCCGTTGGTGGACGCGTTGGTCTCGATCACGCTCAGCTCGCCGCCCTGCGAGCGGATGGTGGCGTGCCGGCGCGACACCGAGTGACGGGGGTCCACCGCGCTGAGCTCGATGTCGGGCGCGACGCCGGTGACGGGGTCGCGGCGCCCGATGGTCGTGTCGCCCTCCTCCTTGACCGGGAAGATGCGTCCCGCGGAAGGCTCGAAAAGGATGGTGCGGCTCTCGATGCCCTGGCTCGACGGTTCCTCCGGGAGTGCCCCCACCTCGAGCCCCGCGCCCCCCAGCTCCTCCAGGCGGCGGTTGGCCTCCCGCACCCTCTCGGAGAGCTTCGCCATCATGTGGAGGGCGATGAGAGGCCGGCTGGTGAGCAGCCCCTGCAGGTCGGCCGCACCCAGCTGCAGCACCTCCACGTCGGTGATGGCGGACGCGGTGGCCGAGCGCTCCGGGTACTCCTCCAGCAGCGACATCTCCCCGAAGAAGTCCCCCTTCTCCAAAATCGCCAGGCGCCGCTCCCCCCCCCGCTGCCCCGCGAGATCACCACCTCGCCCTTCTGGATGATGAACATGTCGCAGCCCGGATCGCCCTCCCGGAAGATCACCTCGTCGGCGGCGAACCGCCGCCTGACGTCGCGCAGCCGGAGCTGGCTCCGGTCGAACCTGACCTTCACCACCTACGGGCCCTCCCAACGGACCACGCCGCGCCGCGTGTCCACCTCCACGCCGCCCCCGAGGGGAAACGGCACGTTCACGGTCCCGTGACCGAACGAGAGCCCCGCCACCACCACCGCCCCGGCGGGTGCCGCCTCCAGGAGCAGCTCGTGCCAGCGCGCCTCGAAGCCGGGCTCGTCGCGCCCGCAGCGGTGCAGCTCGCCCGCCAGCACCGCCCGGACCCCGGCCAGCGCCGACGTCTGCCGCAGCTGCGTGAGCAGGCGGTCGAGGCGGTAGCCGGGCTCGCCCACGTCCTCGAGGAACAGCACCGCGCCCTCGTACGACGGACGGTAGGGCGTTCCCTCCAGTGCAGCGAGCACCGACAGGTTGCCGCCCACCGCGGGCCCCGCGGCCACTCCGCCCCGCAGCACCACCGTCCCGGCGAGATCGAACAGCTCTGACGGGGTCGCCCCGCGAAGGTAGCGCAGGAGCCTCCCGGTGCTCTCCGGGTCGCGTCCGAGCGTCGTGACCATTGGCCCGTGCAGCGTCGCGACCGGAAACCGGGGCGACAGCGCGGCGTGGAGGGCCGTCACGTCGGAGAACCCCACCACCCAGCCGCCCCACGCCTCCAGGCGCTCCCACGGGAGATCCGGCAGAAGCCTCGTCGTCCCGTAGCCGCCGCGGGCCGCGATGAGCACATCCACGCCCGCGTCGAGCAGGGCCTCGAGACCCGCGAGGCGCTCCCCGTCACCGCCGGCCAGGTACCCCGTCCGGCGGTGGAGGTTGGGTGCCTGAACGACGGAGAACCCGGACTCACGGAGCAGGGCGAGCCCCTCGGAGACCCGGTCCGGATCCACCGGCCCGGCCAGCGTCATCACCCCCACCCGCGCACCGGCCGCGACCGGCGCGGGCAGGGGTCGGAAAACGATGCTCACGCACGCATTCTATCCCAGGCGCCGCGGAGCCTCACGTGATCGGCGGGCCGATCACCCAGGGGCGGGCCAGCGGCACGGTGGTGGGGTCGCGGCTCACCGAATCGATCACCGAGGCGTAGGCCCACACCCTCCCCCCGGGGGTCAGCACCTCGACGTCCGCGTACGCCACCTGAGCGTTGCCGCCGCCTGTTGCCCCGAAGACGTCGTTGATCTGGACCCACGCTCCAGCCGTCAGCGTCTTCGTCACCGGCGAGCCGAGCTGCGACCCGTCCGGCCCGTGCAGCGTCACTCTCACATCGCACGGCGCCCCGCGGAGGTTCTGGAAACCCACGTTGGTGTAGAACGACCCGTCCTTGCGGAGCTGGGTGAGCACCCCGTCCACCAGGCTGCCCGTCCCGTCCGGCCCGGCCTGGAGCGCCGGCAGGAACTGCCCGTACGTCCCGCCGGCCCCCATGTCCGCGTAGCTCCGCCCCGCCACCGCCAGCGGCTCGTTCGCCGTGATCTCCACCGAGCCCGACGTGGAGTCCCCGTTGGCGTATCCGAACAGCCCCACGAGGAGGTCGTCCCAGCCCTCTACCCCGAGGGCGGGGATCGTGACGGTGCGCGTCACGCTCGTCGCCCCCGTCCGGTACACGAGAGTCGCCGTGGCCGTGCCCGTTCCGGTGTTGACGACGCCGAGCCTGGTTCGCCACGGCGTGCCGCCCGCTCCCGACAGGTGCGCCGCCGCCGGCAGGTAGAGCACGCTCCCCCCCGGCGTCGCCATCTGCATCGGCACCGTCGTCGGATCCTTCGTCGTGCGGTCGATCACCGAGCCGTAGAACCACGCCCTCCCGCCAGCGGTCGTCACGTGCACCACGGCGTAGGCGACCGACACGCCGCTCACACCGGCCTTGGCGAAGACGTCGAAGATCTGCGCCCACTCCCGCGGCCCGGCCGTCACCGTCTGGGTAGTGCCGACCTGCGTCCCCGAGGCGCCGAACAGCCGCACCTCGCCCGTACAGCTCACGTCGCTCCCGTTGACCATGCCGACGTTCGTGTAGGAGCCCGCGTCGCTGCGCACGAGCGGGATGATCGCCGTGTCCCCCGCCCCCAGCATGTCGGCGTCCCCCACCGCCGGGAGGAACTGGCCGTACGTCCCGTCGCCGTTCCCGGGATCGGCGAAGGTGCGCGACGAGAAGCCATGCCCGGGGAGTTGGCGGATGCCCAGCGCCCCGGAATGCTGCTCCGAGACGGAAATCCCAGCGCGTTCACCACGACGTCGTCGTACGAGGCGGTCCGCTTGCCCTGCACCGAGGTACCGAAATACCGTTTCCTTGCCCGCCTCAGTGAAGTGGAGGTCGAAGCCGGTTTGCCCGCCCGACGCGGCGAGATTCGCGGCCGTCAGCGCCGAACGGAACGGCGTGCCGCCGGCGCCGAAGAGGTGCGCGACGACCGGAATGGCCGAGACCACCTGCCGGTGCTCGAAGGCGCCTTCGTCGACGTGGGCGCCGGCCACGCGCGGCGTGCCGGCGAGGTCGGTGGTGCCGAGCCCGCCCGGCGGCGAGTCGTCGCCCGCGTCGATCGCCGGCGACCCCTGCCTCAGCCGGTAGTCCCAGTGCGCCGGGTCCACGAACATCGGATCGTCGAAGATCAGGGTGTTGGTCACCACCGCACCGCCGCCCTGGTCGGTCTCCGTTCCGTTGCCGTGCGCGATCGCGTTCGTGACGGTGCACGTTCCGCCCTGGGCCCAGGCCGTGACGCCGAAGGTCGGGTTGTCGGCCACGGTGAGGTTGGCGACGTACACGGTGCCCGTATCGTACTGCGCGGCTGCCAGCCCTCCGGTCTCGCTGCCCGAGCCCGCCGCCGCCAGCGCATCCGTGAACAGGAGCGTCGCCGAGTTGAACGCCGAGATCTCGCACTGGTTGTTGGGCTTGTCGTTGGGCGCACCGTTGCCGAGGAAGGCGTTCCGCCGGGCGGTGATCGCCGCCTGATCGGATGCCCCCATCGACGCTCCGGAGCCGAGCATGCCGTAGGCATCGACCGTGCCCATGTTGCGAGCGACGATGTTGTCGTCGACGAAGACGGTCGACCCGCCCCCGGCGAGCACGTCGAGACCGGCACCGGTGACCTGGTTCTGCAGCGCCACGGCGGTGTTGTCGGAGATCACGTTGCCGGAGGCCAGGGCGTAGCCGGAGTCGAAGGCATAGACCGTCAGCCCCGCGCCCGCCGCGGAGCCCGTGTCTGCGGTGAGCGAGTTGCCTGTCACGGTGCAGCCGGTGATCTCCACGTGCGACGTGCTCCCCGCGTAGGCGTAGATCCCGGCGCCCTCGATGTCCACGGCCCCGGTGCCGGAGACGGCGTTGCCGGTCGCCCGGCAGTGGCGCACCTGGGCTGCGGCGTCGCCCTCGAGGTCCAGGTACAGCCCGCCGCCCGACCCCGTCCCCGAGTGCGTGAAGGTCAGGCCCGTGATGACGATGCTGCCGCCCTGCGGCCGCATGTCGAGGCAGTAGCCTCCCGTCGTGCCGTCGATGACGGTGGCGCCGGCGTCGTCGGTGGGAATGGTGAACTCTGCGTTCCAGCCGCCGGAAAGGACGACCGACCCGCTCGTGGGCTGGTCGCCCGTGTACACGTTCTCCGCGTAGGTCCCCGTTTCTACGCGCACCTCGTTGCTGCCCCCGGCGGCGATCGCCGCCTCGAGCCCCGCCTGGATCGTGCTGTACGCACCGTCCGGTCCCACCGTGAAGAGGGCCGCTCCGGCCGGCGTGGCGAACGCAGCCACGGCGGCGAGCGCCATGAATCGCGTCAACCTCCACATGTTCCCCCCCATCTGTCCGTGAAGCGATCTGTGAGTGAAAGCACCCCGCGAACCGTCCTGATTCCATCCCATTTCAAACGCTTACTGCCCATATTTCGTCGCAATTTCGTCGCGCCGCGACCGAGGCCCCCGGCCCCGGCGCGGTCCGCACCGAGGCAGCGGAGCGCGCCCTCCGCCACCGCAGCTTCATCACAGGATTCAACCCGCCGGGTACGCGGGAGAGCCGGCGGTCGTCGCCTCGGCCTGCGGTCCCAGGGCTAATGCACTGGGCTACGTTTGGTTATGCAAGGCCGGCCGAGCTGCGCGGCCACTGGTTAGCGGGTGGCAGCGCCGCCGCGCCGAATTACCCGATGTAGCCAAGCCCTTTAGGGCTTGGGGGTGGGCGGGCCGCGAGAAGCGGCCTGGCGATCCGTCGGACCGGCAGCGGGCGGGAGGTTGGAGGCGGTCTTCCGCCAACGCAGGACCAGCACGGGATTCAGTCCGCCAGGTGCGCGGCTGGCCGGGCGGTCGTCGTCACGACCTGCAAACCCAGGTCTGGCCTCGCGGAGGACAGGGCGGGTGGCGAGAAGCGGCCTGGAGGCTCGTCCAACCGGCAGCGGGTGGAGGGGCGGAGGCTGTCTTGCTCCAGCGCAGATGCAGCACGGGATTCAGCCCGCCGGACCTGGGCTACATTCGGTTGTGCAGGATCGTCGCGGCCACGCGGTCAGTGGTCCGGGGGGCTCGGAGGCCGCCGGGCCGTTCAGTAGTCGTCCCGAGAAGGCCACCGCAGAACCGGGAGGCGCAGGTGGGGCGGAGGGGGGCCGGAGGCGAGCTGAGCGAGGAGGAATTCACTTCCTCCGAGCGTGGGGGTTCGGGGGGCCGCCTCG